>NZ_BAAIFW010000006.1:0-1315537 GCF_054653615.1 Phocaeicola sartorii JCM 17136 = DSM 21941 | reverse complement strand
CGGATAGGTCAATACCGGTTTAGTTCCCCAAGCGAATGTACAATCGTGAACATAGTTACCAAATACTACATCAAAGTTAGTACCTTCCACAATCCAACTATATTTCAAGTCTTTTACCCATTCACTGATTTCACCATAGTTGTAAGTAACAATCATCGGGAACTTAGTTTCAAAGGTTTCCGATTCTGGATCCAAGATAGACTTCGGAGCTTTTAATGCAGGTTTATTGTCACTGAAGTCATCCTCACCATTATCTCCTCTGCCTACATAGGTAACTGTTGCTTCTTCATCATCAGCCAATATTTGTGCAAATGTAGTTTCCTTGGATATACCATGCCATACATTATCCAGATCATAAACTACGTCATCATCACCGTCCAATTTCGGATAGATCTTCAACAAAGTACCATCTTGAAGGATTCCTGTATATGGCTTGATGGAAGCAGGGAATGAAGGCATAACTTTAGTCAAACTGATTGTTAATGTTTTCAGCAATTGACCTCTGTCGTTGTAGAATCCGAATGCTTGAGTATATTTCTTGCCATTATCATACCAAGTTGCATTTGCGGCACTATTAGATACAGCACTTACATATTTAATATTCTTAGCTTTGCTTCTAAAGTCAGAAGCCGAAGATATTACGATTTCGTCTTTATTTTCATCATAATATTGCAATCCCTTAATTGCAGGTTTAGCTTTTTCTTCACCCAATATGATCGTATCAGCTGGAGCTTCAAGGGGTTGATTGGCTTTTGCTACATTCTCAACCCAATCACCAAATACATCTTCTGCAACAGGTGCCAAAGTAATTTCATTCTCAAGAGCGCTTTTCCAAGTCCAAGTACAGTTGTAAGAAGCAAGTTCTTCAGCAGCTTCGCCTACCACGACTTCAAATGCTTTTCCATCAGGGTCAACCAAAGAACCATCGTGGTTTACAGCATATACACGGAAGCAAATATAGTCTGTCAAAGCATCTGCATCAGTGATAGTCAAATCAATAGAACCGGTTTCGGTAACTGTATCCAATCCCTTGATTGTTTCTGCATACTTCTTCCATGCTACTTTTTCGCTACTGTCTGAATCACCGGCACGATCATAATCAATCGTTACATAGAAGCCTCTGATATTCTCGCTTGCTTTAAATTCACTCTGTTCAAACTTTCCAAGAGCTACAGTGAATGGTTTGTTCAAAGTCACAGCATAAGCCTTCTCAGTTGTTCCATCACGGTCGTCGCTAGCATCTGCTGTTACATTAATTGTTTTATCACCATCAGTTTTGAAGATAGGTTCTGCTTGTGCACCCTTACTTCATTTATAATCAGTTTTTACGTCATAACGGTTAGCAATATTCTCAACGTTTTTCTTATCGACTGCAAATATCAGTTCGTCAGCGGGCTTTTTATTATCAGTAACGAAGGTAAGACTGTATTCAGAAACTACATTTCTAGAATAAGCACCCTTTTCCGCATCCAAGGTAGTGTTCAAGCTAACTGCATAAAGAATGTAATTAGGCTTTTCAGGATAGTTTCCATTGTCATCTTTTGCCTGAGTAGCAGCTTTGAATGCTTCCGCATCGTATTCTTTGTTCATTTCAACAGAAACTTCCCAAAGACCGTTAGCAGAAATACCACGAGTCAGCAATCCTGTATAAGGTTTCACGTCGCTGACAGAAACCATTCCTTCCATATCAGCACCCTGTGAATTAATCAGCTTGATGTTTTCAGCTGAAATTACAGCGTCTGTAGGAGACACACGAATCAGGAAGTTTTGTGTGAAAGTAGAACGAGCGCCTTTTTCAAAAGAAATAGCACCTGTCAGCTTGTCACCGAAAGTCCATGTTCTTACAGCTTCGGCAGAAAGAAGTTCCAATTTCCAATTGAAAGCTCCCTCAGTGGTAGAATGACCTGCTATCAATGAAACATGAGTCACACCTTTATAAATAGCGGCAGATAACACTTCCAACTTGTTGTTGATAGTAGTAATTTCTTCAGCGTTCTTCTGTACATCTTTTTGCAATTGAGCAATTGCATCTTGTGTTTCTTTTACATCGAAAGCATTCAATTTATCTAACACTTCCTGATGCTTTTTCAACTCTGTTTGAATCTTTTCGATCTCAGCTTTACTAGCATCTACGGCAGCATCATTGGATTGGATGTATTCTGCCAAGGCTGTTTGTTGAGCTTCGATAGCCACTTTATTCTTACCTATTTCAACAGCATTAGCTTTAACCTCAGCATCCAAGGTATTCAAAGTTCCGGCCAAGGTGGCATCAGCATCCGCCAAAGCTTTTAAAGTTTCCTCAGTAGTTGACTGGAAAGCCTGAAGGGCTGCTATCTTACCATTAGCCTCAGCGATAGCGGCAACAGTCTTTTCGACTTCTGCTTTGATTTTAGTCATTTCTTCTTCATTGGCATCCTGCAATTTTGCGATGGAAGCTTCCAATTCAGCCTTCACGGTAGCCAACTCAGCAGAAGCTGCAGCAATAGCGGCTTTCTGAGCCTCTAAAGCGGCTTTTTCAGCAGCATCTTTTGTTTCCGCTATTTTACCTTCCAATGCAGTCTGAGCAGATTGCAAGTTGGAGATAGATGTCTCTACAGCAGTAACTTTAGCTGTCCAATCGGTCTTTTGACCGTTGATGGCATCCCAAAGTTCAGTGACATCATCATCGTAATCTTTACAAGATACAAATGTTCCTGTCGAGGTCACCATCAAGGCACCGAACAGGATTGCACTTAAAAATTTTTTATTCATAATAGAAAAACTTTAAATTTATAAATTTAAAAACTCAAAATGTTTATTGTTATAAAAGGACTTAATTGCGTTGGACAACAAAAGGATTCCGGCTCTGCGATATATATTGCAGGGGAGTCATGCCGACCATCTTCCCGAACGCCACATAGAACACGCTCTTCGAGGCGAACCCGCAACGGCTGAAAAGCTCGCTCACAGGGCACTCATCACCCTCCAGCAGCTCCTTGGCGCGGGCAACCCTGTAGGAGTTTATCAACCGCTTGAAGTTGCAGCCGAAATAGTTGTTCACCGTATTACTCAAGTAGGTCGTATTCGTGCCGGAAACAAATCGTATATACTGTATTGATAATTAAGTATTTATCTCTTAGTATGACAAAAAGCAAAACGAACTCTATTTAGATGGATTCTACTAGAGTTCGTTACTGATATGAAATTATAGGGATAGAAAAAATAGATTACAACGTCAGCGTTGCATTTTTTTGTTCAAAGGAACATAAAGCTATCGACTGAAGAATAAGCGGCAAGCAATTCACATAATAAAAAGGAAGATTTATCAGTCGGAAATCTTTCCCTTTTGGGGTTGTAACCCTGTCAATTGAATAAGACCCGCTCCAAACTTTCAATAACTCTTTTCTCCATATTCTGTTTGCTTACAGCAACGAAAACACGAATTATCTTTCAATATACTGAATGATTTATGAATATATGATGTCTGTTTACTGAATATTATTGGAGATATCATTCGTTGGATAATAGTTGTTGGTCACTAAACAAGACGTATTGCCAAGTATTTGACATTTATATAATTAGCAATCATTCCAGACATTTTTCCTGTTGGCGTATATCAATCAAACAGTTGGGCCGCTTATGTTTTTGCTTATTTATTTTTTCATATTTTCACCTATTTGTTTTTCTTTTTGCAAATAATGAATTACTTTCGCAGCCGGATACAGGTTCTATTTCTTACCGACAACAAGCGGATACGCTTTAATCCTTGACCAATTCAACTTGTCCTCATTTTAATTTTAACGGACAAGCTGATTCCTTGCCCCTCACTATTATAAAATAAAAGAATGAAAAAATTACTGTATGCATCGTTACTGACGATCCTATGCCTCTCTGCCTGTCAAAACAGTGAAGAGGCAGAACAGCTACAAGAAAAAGAGTACACGGTATCTATTATGGCAAGGATTGGAAAGACAGCCTCCGGAGCACGCTACCTGCAAGACAATGAAAACACTGCCGCCAACTTTGGCAAGAACGACAAAATAGGTGTCTTTATGGACGATGACAGTGCTGTCCGCTGGGGGTTCGACGGAACTTCCTGGACAACAGAAAAGAGTGTTTTCTGGAAAGATAAAAACGGGGAACATACTTTTTGCGCGTATTATCCCTACTCCGCTTCCGAAACCGAAAGCAAGGAAAATATAAAAATGCCTTCCCTCGACACTCAGGACGGAACTTGGGAAAATATAGACCAATATGACTTTCTGGTAGCGTCCAGGAAACTTTCCTATAATACCGACCTTGGAAATGTTGCCTTTTCGGGCGAGTATGCGTTCAAGCACATTTTGTCACTATTGAAGATAAACATAAAAGGTGAAGGGGATATGGCACAAGCCGTTATTGATAAAATCAGACTGGAGGGGAATGAACTGATGACTCAAGGGTACTATTCCTTTGGAACGAACAGCGTCACCATCAGCGGAACTGCCAAGGAAACCTTCCAGATCACTCCGTCGCATACCATGAACAATCAGGATGCTTCCTTCTATTTTATCCTGAACGGAGGCGGGCGGGATGAAAACATAGCCCCGAAGACTGTGACAAGCCATCCTGTCAGTCTCGTCATTGAATATACCCGTAACAACAAACAATACATAGCACGGCGCGAAGACCTGTCCACGGGCTTATTGTCCGGATGTATCCACAAATACAATATCGTTGTGAAAGACGGAAATGTAATTATCACGGGAGGAAGTATTTCGGGCTGGACTCCGGGAAATGAGGAGGAGGATATAATTATAGACGGGGAAGAAATAAATCCACAAATAAATAATGTGCTATGAATTATAGATTAACTGAATTAAAGGTACTGCTGTTTTTATTACTGCTGTCTGCCGTTTCTTGCCAACGCCCGATGTACGATGAAGAAGACGAGGAGGATGGAGTATCGCAAACAAATCTTCCTCTGAAGATATCAGCCCGGTCCAGCGGAGAATCCCAGATTAATTATCCGGCTTATATCTATGCCTTTGCAGAAAATGGCAGCTGTTCTGCCAGCCTGAAAATGACAGACAACGGCCCGATCGAAATGAAGCTGCCTCCTGCCCGATACACCATTGTTGCAATAGCCGGTCTGGGAGAGGAATATACCGTTCCGGAAAATCCTTGCCTTGACGATGTGATTGTTATGAAAGAAAACAACAGCAGCTCACGTGCGCTGATGCTGGGAACCTCAACGGTTACCATAACCAATAAAAAGAACATTTCTGTTTCCGTCACCCTCTATTATGCTGTGTCTTTAGTTAATGTCAGTTTGGCGGACATACCGTCAAATGTCAAGAAAGTCAGTTTGCAGATTTCACCTCTATATTCTTCCCTGTCGTTCACAAGGGAATACTCCGGCAAAGACAAGAGCACGGAAATTGCTTGTGAGTTGGAATCGGATGGTACTTGGAGCGCCCCTCCCTTTTATATTTTTCCGGGGAGCGGCTCTCAGACGGTTTTCTCCATAACCCTGGAAGATGACAGCCAGACAAAGACGTTTGGATACACTTTCAATGGAAAGCCGGAAGCCAATGTGCCATTAAATATCGGGGGCAGCTATTCGGGCGATGTCACGGTGGGGGGCAGTTTGATATCAGGTGAATGGAAGGATCCGGTAGATGTTAAATTTGATTTTGGCGGTGCAGGGGAAGATAACAGCGGTGATGAGAATCCTCCTGCCAATCCGGATCTTTCCGGGCTGCCCGAGATTGGCAATATCTGGAATGGAGGAATTGTTGCCGGTATAGAGAATGCAAGTCCCACGGGAGCGGATGTTTTGTTGATGAGTCTGGATGAGTGGGGTGGTCTGGCTTCCGATGTGCGGAATATCATAAAGGAGGAGGAAGCAAACGGATGGTATCTCCCGTCTGAGGAGGAGGCGAAGGTGTTGCATGATACGTTCTGTGGCGTATCACTGGATGAGCTGAATGAAACGATAGAGGGATTGCAAAACGGAGACCCGCTGTTGGATATCGAGAAACGATATGTATATGACTTTAACGGAGTTATCTATGCATTCGGATTTAAAACCTCATCCAAATTCTTACAGGCGGGAAGTACGGTAAAATACAAAATACGTTTGGTACGCAGCGTTCATTATAATGCCGGCTGACTCGGCAGCAGGCTGAAAAATAGAAAGAATGGCATTCACGCTTCCAAACTTTATTGTCCGGAAGTGTGAATGTATGTTTGCATATTCTCCAATGAGCAGACTGTGTATATGGCTTGAATGTTTAGCATGCCACCACGCGGTACACATTCCCCTTGGCGGTATGCACCCGTTCGCCCAGCTGGGGCAGGATACGGCTCAGACTGTAGGCGGTCATGCCCCTCATGACCGAAGGATGGGCGGCTTTCATGCGCTCGAACAACTGGGTGGCGGAAAGGGTCAGCACTTCCTGCGGATGGTCCTCTTCGGTGGCAAAACGGAAGCAGAGGCGGAATACTTCCTCTTCGGGTATGTGCTTGTAGAACAGGGCGTTGTGCTGCTGCATGGCTTGTTCCTCTTCCTTGTTGAACCAGCTTCGCTCACCGGACAGAAGCTCCGCCTTGAGCTGGGCGTACAGCTGCTTGTGCTCTACGGGCGTGGCGCAGTCTATGGCGTGTTCCAGGCTGACACAGAGGAAGCGTCGTGAGCCGGTACGGTCCACCAGCAGGTCCTCCCGGTTGCTGGTGCCGATGAACGAGGCGATGCGGGGAAGTGCCGATGCACTGCGTTTGTAGGCCTTGCGGATGTTCAGTGCGGAGGCCTGCATCAGGTTCTTCAGCAAGGGCATTTTGGATGCGCCTAGTTTGTCAAACTCATCCAGGTTGATCAGGCCGTAGGCGGCCAGTCTGGCTTCGGCGGATGCCGGGGAGCTGAGGTCGTAACTTTCCGTGTAGTAGGCTTTCAGCGTATCGGGCATCAGCAGGCGGCAGAACGTACTTTTCCCCAGTCCCTGACGGCTGCTCACCAGCAGGGGGGCCACACTGTTGGCGCGGTTATTATCCGGATTAAGCTGCATCCATTGGGCGGAGAGCCCCAGCATCCAGCGGTGGAAACCGTTCACCCATACCGGGTCTTCGGACACCCGGCGGGCGAGTGCGGATACCCGGTCCGTTCCGTCCCATTCGGGGAGGTGCTCAAAGTAGGCGGTGAAGGGATGGTATTCGCTGATGCGGCGCGAGCGCACAAAGCGTTGGATGTCCCTGTCCCAGCAGTCTATGCCTGTTTCGATGGCTTCCATACTGAGCGAGTTCATCCATCGCTCGTCCACCTTGGTGTAGCGCAGGTGGGTGTCGGGAATGTTGTCTGCTACGTCCGCCACCTCGGTTTCCTCGGTAAGGACATTGAAGCGGAAACGGTAGCGGGAGGTGAGGAAAGCGGTCACTTCCTGCATCAGGGTACGTGATTTTGCCTTCCTGCCGGTGTTTTCCGAGGGTGCTTGTTCCGTTTTCTTTTGAACGTCTTTCGTATGGGCGGAATGTTCCTTTGCTTTTTCGGTTGAGGCTGCCGGGCGTTTGTGGGAAACGTCCACATTTTCCGGCAAGTTGTCCTTGCCGTTTTCAGCGAGGAGCACCTGTGATCCGGCCACTTCTCTCACTCCGTCTTCGACTGACACGATGTAGTGGTAACTGCCCGTGGGTGCCTTCCCGTCGGTGCGCGGAGTCCAGTTCAGTACCAGAGCCAGCTGCCCCTCGCGGATATCCAGTGCCAGACGCACACCGGGGATAGTGCGGCAAAGCGGCATCACTCCGTTGAGGGCGGATACGAGATCACGGCGCAATGTTCCCTCGGTGGAAACAGGGCTTGACAGGAATTTGCTTCCGAAGAAGACTGTTTTGAGAGTGGCGAATACATTCATAGGTTACCTTTTTTAGTTTGGCAAACTACAAATATACAACATAAAAAGGCGTTTGTCAAGAGGGGCGGGTAATAGGGTATGGAACTTGGTGCAGGATTCGATGAAACTTGGGGCAAGATCCGATGGGACTTGGTGCAGGATTTAATGGAACTTGGGGCAAAATTCAATGGATACAGGGCGCAATACATACGTATGTGTAGGCCGATGCTTGCGTATGTGTGCCCCGATGCTTATGTACGTGTGGGCTTACACGTTACTAACATGCGGGCTGACACGTTACTAATGTCGGGGCTTATACGTTACTAATGTTATTGTTGAATACGCCTTTATGTTTTTAAAATACACCTTGAGCTTTAAAAAATACGCCTTCAACTTTTAAGAAAACATCTTCAGGCTTTTAAAAAACAACTATACGTTTTTAAAACACGCCAGCTTGTTCAGTGCACAGACTTAGCCTGTTCAACGTACAGACTTAGCCTGTCCAGCTTACAGACCTGGTCTGTTCCGTGTATTACTCCCCCACTAATCCGATACGCTCCCTTTTCCCCTCATCCTGTCATCTTATGTAATATGCACAGAAAATCAGCCGGTTAAAGCTGAAACCACTTCCCCTCACGTCCATTTCAGCCCGTATCGTTTTGTCCCTTCACAAAAAATGTGAAAGAGCAGGCTGAAAGGAGGCTGACAGGGCAATGACAGGAGCCCCTTCATAGCCGGAACGCCTATGGGCAGGGAGTTTCAGCGGTAGATGAAAGGAGAAAAGGAACAATCGGGTTTTATCGCTGAGGCATTTAATATGAAGATAATCTCAGCATTCCCACCTGCGAATGAACAGATCACCATCCATGTTTTGAACCTGATTTATTATCGGCACGAAAGATTTATATCTTTCAGGCTATGTAACAATAATCCTCCCGGCATTTCTATACTCAAGATAAATTATTGCGTCATGCAGCCGGAAAATGAGATCCCGGATAGCCTTTTCCTTCAGTCTATCAAATTCGATTATTTTTTTCGGTACTTTTTCAGATAAATTATATCACAATTCTTGCTGCTCCAAATAAACAAAGGTATATTTGCAAAAATAACCATGGTTATTATAATCGTTATTATTTTTATAAGCGACTAAATATTAATAATATATGGATTTCTTTGGCAGAGAGAAAGAATTAGAGATACTCAGAAGGGAGGAAGAATTGTCCGCATCATCGGCACGGTTCACCATAGTCATGGGCAGACGCCGAATCGGCAAGACCAGTCTGATAAGACGGAATTTTCAAGGTAGGCAATGCCTTTATATATTGGCGAAAAATGAGGCGGAAGCCACCTTCTGCAGTTCTATACAAAGACAGATACAGAGGGAACTTGGTATATCTGTCTATGGATCGGTACGTTCTATGCGTGATATTTTTGATATTCTGTTTTCGTATGCCACTCAGAACCAGTTGAACCTGGTAATAGATGAAGTACAGGAGTTCTTTTATGTACGCAAGAGTATTTTTGCTGACATGCAAGAATTATGGGATAAATACAAGCCGGATATGAAAATAAACTTCATTACTTGCGGCTCCATTTATTCACTGATGAAAGAACTGTTTGAGGATAAAAAATCAGCCATGTATGGACGGATGACCAAGCGTCTGGACTTGCAGCCGTTCAGCATAGCAACACAGAAACAAATTCTAAGGCATTATTATCCGGCTTATACTCCGGCAGATCTACTTTGTCTTTATATGCTGACCGGTGGGGTGGCAAAATATATAGAAACATTAATGGACGAAGGGGCTTTCAAGAAAGAACGGATGCTCACTTGCTTTACCAATGAATACATGCCTTTTCTTACAGAAGGGAATGACTTGATTAATATGGAATTTAGAAAAGAGGGGGCCGTTTACTATTCTATCTTGAGCCTGATAGCTGACGGAAAAAACACATCCGGTGAGATTGATTCAGTTTTAGGTATCACCACAAGTGCCTATCTGCGTAACCTTGAAATCAATTATACCCTTTTGAAGAAGATGCGTCCCATCTTTGCATCTGAACGGAGCAAGGGAGTCAAGTACAAGCTGAATGACAATTTTCTACAGTTCTGGTTTCGCTTTATCTATCCTAACCTTGATTTGGTGGAGAATCACCGGTCGGATTTATTATTGGATATTGTAAAGAAAGGGTATGATGTTTATTCTGGTCTGGTATTGGAGCGATATTTCCAACAAAAGCTATGGGAAGAGGAGCGTTTCACGATAATAGGAAACTGGTGGGACTCAAAAGGAGAAAATGAAATTGATATCGTAGCTGTAAACCGTATTGACCGTACAGCCCGGATAGCAGAGGTAAAGATTAACCGGAATAAAATATCTATGCCGGTCTTGAAAGAAAAATCCCAAAAACTTATAGGCGAGTTAAAAAGATATCAGATAGAATATACAAGCTATTCATTGGAGGATATGTAAGGCATGGAATAAAGGTATTCACACTTCTGGCGTATTTTATATTTTATGATACGACTTTCAGCACCCAATTGCCATAAGGATACGACATTCATATATCCGGCTTCAATATCGTCTTTCATTACATTGGTTTTTCTATACAGTTCTTCTTTTATATGTTGAAGCATCAAAGTGGTTTTGCCTACTCCTCTAGGACCGGTAATACCTATCATACGGCTGTTCCAATTTATCTTGGAATACAGATAACGATAGAAACTCGTATTTGTTTCTTTTAATAATTTTTCGAAATGCTCTTGTGACTTTTTCATGCTATATTGAATTTAACATGCAAATATGGCCTGCACTCTGGCGGTGCATCTATTTGTCTATTTTACGCTATCAAAGTGCATTTTAAGCTAATTGAAGACCTTCCATGTCCTCAATAAATGTAATTATTCGTACAAACTGTCCTCCGTTGATAACATATAAAAATCTATTTAGATCTTCTATAGATAACCAATAGACGGAATGGCTTTTTATTTGGTGGTTACATCGCTGATTTATAACGATATAAGTCTTCTTTTGTTTCCGGCACGAATACGACCTACCTGAGTAATACGGTGAACAACTACTTCGGCTGCAACTTCAAGCGGCTGATAAACTCCTACAGGGTTGCCCGCGCCAAGGAGCTGCTGGAGGGTGATGAGTGCCCTGTGAGCGAGCTTTTCAGCCGTTGCGGGTTCGCCTCGAAGAGCGTGTTCTATGTGGCGTTCGGGAAGATGGTCGGCATGACTCCCCTGCAATATATATCGCAGAGCCGGAATCCTTTTGTTGTCCAACGCAATTAAGTCCTTTTATAACAATAAACATTTTGAGTTTTTAAATTTATAAATTTAAAGTTTTTCTATTATGAACAAAAAATTTTTAAGTGCAATCCTGTTCGGTGCCTTGATGGTGACCTCGACAGGAACGTTTGTATCTTGTAAAGACTATGATGACGAGATCGATGAGATCAACGCTACGTTGACCGATTTGAAATCTCAGCTGGCAGCTTTGCAGACAAAAGTAGAGAATGGTGATTATGTAACAGGTATCACTAAGACCGCTGATGGTAAAGGAATGACTTTTACTTTCTCTAAAGGAAGTACTGTAACCGTTACTTTGGATGTAAAAGATGGTGAAGCTGGTGCTCCTGGAACTCCGGGTAAAGATGCTCAGCAAGTTACTGTTGATGAAAAGACTGGTGAATTGAAGATTGATGGTAAAGGTACAGGTATTTTTCCTGCCAAAGATGCAGCAAAAGCTCCTGTTAAAGCAGAAGGTGGATATTGGTACACTTTGAATGAAAAGGGTGAATATGAAAATACAAATATCCCTGTATCTGGTATTATTGTTACTGGAACTGAAGCTACAGGCTATACATTGACTGTATATAGTGCTGATGGTGAAAAGGTTATCAAATTACCGACTGCCTCTTCTACAATTACAGAAATTATGATTGGCGATCTAACATTCGGAGCTACTACCAGCACTACTTCTGTAACTGGGCTTGATTGGGGCTATAAGAGCAATGGAAAGATTGATTGGAAAGGACCCAAAGGAAATATTGCAGCGAATCAGTTGATGATTGGACAAATAGCACCTGCTGAAGGATTATTATCTGTTACTCCCGCTAGTGTGGATTTATCAGGCATGACACTTGAATTAATTGACACAAAAGGTGATATCGCTCCCGTTAATATCGTTGCCACTCCGAATAGTACTGATGGTGCTGCAACCGCTCCTAGAGCTGCTGCAACTAATGGCAAATGGAATTTGGCTATCACTTTGAAGAGTGATGTTACTAAAGATAATATTACAAAAGTATTTGGTGCATGGGATAATTCCAGCTATAATGCAAAATTGTACGCTTTACGTATTAATGGTAAAGTTTATACCGGTTATTCAATTGCTGTAAAAGTGGCTGAAAATAATGCCATTACAAATAATGCTACAACAGTTGGAAATGGTATTACTTTGAGTACAACTAACCTGAAATCAATAGGAAACAATCATGACAAACCACTGGACAACAACAGTAATATTGAAGTACCTGTTGGCTCTTCATCATTAGTTTGCTCAGATTCTAAGTTCTATGATGGTTACATTGCTTTTGAAGGTACTCAGACAGCAAAAGCTGAAAAGTTAGGCGTTTCTGCTAATGGTATGAATCTGTCTATTAAAGAATCTGCAAAAGCAGAAGAAGTGATTGCTACTGTCCATATCATGAGTGTTGACGGAAAGGAAACAACCAAAAACATAACATTGAAGATTGGTGGTGTTAAATCTGATGATACTCAAACTATCGCTGCTACTACTTATGAATTAGGTTTGGATGACAGCGGAGTTTTAAATGCTATTGTTGTAGATTTGAAGGATGCTTTCTCTAGCTTGTCTGCTGCTAATGCTGAAGAAATTGATAACTTAACTCAGATTACTGTTGAAAATGTTAAAGATCAAGTTAATTTCTTGGCAAATGACTTGACTTCTACTAATGTAACATTCTATACTGATAAGGATGGTAAACCTGCTGATAAATTTGTAGATGGATCAGCAAATGATGGTGAAGTAGTATTAGCTAGCTCAGATGCTCGCAATATCCGTTGGATGAAGATTGCCGTAAATGGTAATGTTAATGGTAAGGCTAAGCCAGGTAACTATAATTTGACTTTGACAATCAAGGATCAAAAATCAGGTACTGCCGTTAGCACAATCAAGACAGTTACAATTCCTGTAACAGTTGCTCTGCCTACTTGGAATAAACTGTTCAAGAACACAACTGCTTGGGAAGATGGTAAGTTTGTTGCCCGTTTGGCAGCTTCAGTTGCTAATAAACCTGTGGTAAACTTCACAAGAGCATTCCTTCCCAATACAAAGGCTGCTGTAAATGATATCAAGTTGACAATTGACAAAGTGGATAATAAGGATGTTATAGAAGACCAATCAAGTGCTTCTGTAACTCTAAAGAATATCCAAAATACTAATAAGACTTTGAAAGTTAATGAATTGGGTGTTGTAGCTTCTTATACATTTGGAGGTGTAAATGACTTGACTGTTAAGTCTTCTAAGTTCACTACTAAGATCATGTCTATCTTTGAAGGTGCTAAGTTGGTTTACTATACTGATAATGTAGCTGGTGCAACTGCTAAGGTTGGTGCGGACTTTACTATCGCTAAACTTACTATTGCTAATAATAAGAAGAATGGTTTGGCATTACAGTATGGTAAGGGAGAATCTGCTGTATGTAATAGCATTCCTGTAATCGAAGGTGTAACTGTTCAAGAATCTAATTCTACTGCTGCAGACAAAGTTAAGGTAGCTTATGGCGTAGACGGCTTGAATAATGTTACTGCCACTTCTGTTAGCGAAGGTATTAAATTGGTAAATGCCCAAATCGGTGATAAGGGTACTTTAGTTCTAACATTCACTGACTTCGCAGGCATTGTGACAACCGCTACAATTGCATTCGAATAATATTAAAATTGGTATATAATATAAAGGGGCTGTTTTTTAGGGACAGCCCCTTTTAACTTATAGAATAACTATCTTAGTTCTTTATTTCTTTGAATAGTAACATCAATGTTTAGTAATAATTTCTTCTGTTAATTCTATTCCTTTGAGCTGATAATTTCTGTATATTATAATAATTAAATTGTATTCTATTGATGTAAAAAAGTAGTAGATCTTTATATATGTCTTATCTCTTTGAACTGATAAAAGATTTTCCCCAAATGTCATTCCATAGAAAGTTATCCTACATATTCTCTAATGTGTATTAGTATCTTTATACCATTGTAGTTTTGTATATTCCTCATTTAAGTCATTAAGTTCTCTCTGCATAATAAAAGTGGTCATACCTGAAAATGCTGTGATAGGGAATATTCCTTCTTCCGTAGCATAAAAAGGAGTATTCCTTTTGTAAACCACACATTGGCTGATATATTCTTGAAGTGCATTGTATGTATCTTCATCTGATAATGATTGATAATATTGAGCAAAATCAAAAAAATAGAATGGGGCTTTTAAAACTCCATCATAATTTTGAAGGTTACCGACCGGGAGGAAAGAACCAGATATTTCTGTATTGATCTGTCGTATCAAATTCGCTAAATTTGATAATCCGGCAGTTTTTATTATGCTAATGGTAGCAGAACGTTTATCGCCTTCCATCAAATTCCAATAATGAAAATAATTTTCTGCAAATCTTTGCAAATCAGCAGTTTCTTCAAGCAGACAGGAAATACTGCCGGCATAGATAGGAGTGAATCCCGGAGATACTACTGGGGCAGAGGAAGCCATGATATATGCTGCTTTATTTCTTAATTCATAAGCCACCTCAATACCTGCCATATTACATGCTTCAAAGATTATGAATTCAAATAAATGGTCCGGGAGGGCCATAGCAAAATCTGTTATTTCCATTTCATTATCATTATCGATGATGATAGACCGCGAGCCATTAACCAATGTATGTGGAGGAAGCCAGCCACTGCCATGGGAAAACACGATTAAACCGTAGCTTTTAGCAGGATAAAGCCGAGTTACGTCGTTTATAACTCGTTTAAGCACTTGAGGGGAGGCTGAGTTTTCTTGGTCATAGGTATGTATGGTAATATAGCCTTTCTCACTTTTTCCATCAATTTCCATCAATCGTGGAGAGTCCTTAAATGGTGTATCCTGATACACTATTATTTTTCCATCTGTCTCGTCTTCCCATCCATTTTTAATTTGAACAAGTTTGTCATAGGTTTCCGCATCAAGATTATTATCTCCTCCCAGATAAACCAATAGTGTCCGTGCAGGTAAAACAGCGGGAGTGTCATTTTCTTTATGACAGCCACATACTAATAACAGAAAACAGACAGCATATATATACTTCATACACAATATAATTGAATAAACGATTGTAAAAACTAAAAGAGGGGAACATTTTGCCCCCCTCTTTTTAAATAAACAATGAGCGTATTAATTACTTGTCATTGTGCTTCTTAACTTGGATTTGGATAGTTCCAACAGAATGTCCAAGACTATTCTTCCAAGTATGGTCGCAGATACCGCCCCACTTGTGATTTACACAAACTTCTACTTCAATAGTAAATGGTTGAGCAATATCTTCACCATTGTTGATCCATGTGATAGTCTGCTTAGTATTATCAAGTTTGATCTTATTCATGTTTTCAGCATCCAGTTCACTTCCGTCAGCAAAGTATGCCTTAGAAACCTTGAAGTTAACAGTTGTATTAACATCGAATACATTATTGTCAACTACCAGTTTATTTGACCAACCAGCTTGATCACCTGTCTGAACCAAAGTATTATTCTCAGCCATATCTTTGTGGTCATAGATAACATGGTTGTTATTGAATTGTGCCTGAGCACCTTCAGACCACAGATAATCTGACAAGAAGAATGCATCCTTCAATGATACTGTATTTTCAGCTTCTTGGTACTTGTCAAACAAAGGACCTGCTTCGTAAGCGTGGAATACCATCGGAGTTACAAATGCAACTTCAAATTCATCGATAACCACTGTAGAACGTCCATTTTCAGGAGCAGGAGCACCAGTATAATTAGTAGTATGGTTATCTTCAGCCCAAGGAGTATTGTTTATCATATTGATAGTATTGCAAGAGAAGTTATTGTAAGCTTCTTTAGCATACTTGTTATGAGCATTGGCTTCCTTGTTGCAAGTACCATACAATCCGTCAACATCTTCGTTGAAGCTTACTACAGCACGCATTTTGATCTTCTTCAAATCTTCAGCGTCAGCAGCATTGATCCAAGCACGTCCTTCGTCTGTTGCCTCCAAAGCGATATACCACTTGTTGTCTTTACCTTGATACAAACGGATACCGGAATCGTGACCGTCATCTATCTTAGATGCGTTATTATGCTGGTCAACCAATTCGAATGACAAGGTAGCTCTAGCCCAATCCTTATCATGAGTCTGACCCTTATAAGGATTATAGTTGATCAAATCGAATTCGTCATTCAATGCTGCAACCATTTCATAAGTCGTAGGAGCATCAAAGTTATCGTATCTACCGTGAGCAATGAAGTAAGAATCATCTACCCAGTTCAACTTAGTCTTTTCAGGAGCAACTACATCCGGATACTTCACATTAATAGTATAAGTAACATGGATGTCAGATAATCCCTTATGATCAGCATTTGGCTTGTATGTACCCTTAACAGTGTAAACGTCGTGATCGTCATGACGAGAGAATGCTGTATTCTTCACTGTAACGAACAGCTGATTGTATTCTTCAGGTTTAAAGTTCGGATCTAATGAATAGTCTGCATTATTCTTTCCATCCCATGCATATACAGCGTGTTGTTTAGCCTCATCTGCCGTTGCAAATTCAGGAACGAAATCATAAGTTTTACGGAATTCGTCTTTACTCAACTGTACATCTTTATGGTTGAATATCTTATCCATATCCATATCAAGAACTTGATTGATATGTTTCAGAGTGACATCTTTTGTTTCTGTAATATTAATTTCAGGAGCAACAACTGCATTGCGTACAATGTGAATCTTGATGATTGCTGTTTTAACTACATTACCATTGTCTTCACCCGGTGCTACTAGTTTCACACGAACAATAGGAGTTCTGTCTATAGCAGCTGTGTGGTTGGCATCTGTTTCTGCGCCCCAAATCGGGTCCGGAGTTTGTTTTACTGTAGCAACACCATCTTTGGTAACGTCCAAATAGCGTTTTGTCTGGTTAACGCCATCATAATAGAAGTCAACCGGTTCAAACACCAATGAATAGTCATCAAAACCATTATCCATCAAAGGATACTGAGCGTCTTGGGCTCTACCCATACGTTTGTCAAAGAATGAAGTTACGATGTCTTTCAAATTTTTTGAATGTCCATCACCTGTGTAATTCAGTTCTACAACAATACGGTTTGCATCATCTTTAGATTCAGCATCTCCTTTATATAACTGGTTTTCAGCATTACCTTCGAACTTAGCTTTATCTGCTTGATAAGCTTTCAATTTAGCCTCTTCAGTACCGGTCGGATTCAAGGTGTTAAGATAATGTTCATCTTTGATGAATTCTCTATAATTTACCTTGTTAGGAGCAATTGCATTTTTAATCTGAGCAGGAGCGTTAGTTTGGTCAAATGCATCAGCTACTTTAACCAAATGTACGTTTTTCTGCAAAATTACTTCATGCTTGGCGGGAATAAAATCAGAATGAACGATTTGGTCATTGTTCTTAATTCTCAATGAATATACTGTTCTTTCGTCCAGATTAGATTGTTCAGCAAAAGCCCAGTCCTTTACACGGAAGTTCAACATACCATGTCCTTCTTTATAAGAATCAACGGTGATTTTTCCATCAGTGTACAGTTTTTGTCCAGCATTGAACAATTCCCAATTCTTGTTATTCGTATTGTAGTTCCATATTTCAGCAGTATCACGAACAAATCCTACCACTTCCATATCCTTGAATGATACGCTGTTAGGATTTACCTGATACTTCACGTCTGCCTTACCTGAGTAAACGATTTTAAATGTACTAAAGTTATTTGCACTCCAATCTGCACCTGCAATCTCTGTTTTACCTGACACACTATCAGTAACGATGGTAGGGAAATGGATTCTGGCAGCTTCACCTTCAGAAAGGAAAGTAGGGATAAACTTAACTCCGCTAACTACAGAAGTAGCTTTAGGCATACTGATAGTCTTTTTAGTGCCATCAGCATAAGTAATAACTAATTCATAAGCTGATTCACCTTCTTCTACTGATACTACATAATCATCAGCAGAAGTACCTGGAGTACCCGGAGTACCTGGTTTGCCCGGTTCACCTTGTTCTCCTTTTGCACCATTGTATAATTTAATGGTCTCTCCATCACTGAATTTGATTTCATAACCACCATTACCATCAGTGAACGGAGTACAGCTTTCGACATATTTGCCTGAGCCTACTTTGTCTTCAAGGGCCTTGATTGCATCTTTCACATTGGATATTTCTTGATCCAAGCGGTCGATGTCGTCATCATAGTCTTTACAAGATACAAATGTTCCTGTCGAGGTCACCATCAAGGCACCGAACAGGATTGCACTTAAAAATTTTTTGTTCATAATAGAAAAACTTTAAATTTATAAATTTAAAAACTCAAAATGTTTATTGTTATAAAAGGACTTAATTGCGTTGGACAACAAAAGGATTCCGGCTCTGCGATATATATTGCAGGGGAGTCATGCCGACCATCTTCCCGAACGCCACATAGAACACGCTCTTCGAGGCGAACCCGCAACGGCTGAAAAGCTCGCTCACAGGGCACTCATCACCCTCCAGCAGCTCCTTGGCGCGGGCAACCCTGTAGGAGTTTATCAACCGCTTGAAGTTGCAGCCGAAGTAGTTGTTCACCGTATTACTCAGGTAGGTCGTATTCGTGCCGACTATTGAACTAAACTTTTCTAAAGAGAGCTTTGAATCCAAATATACTTTTCTGATTTCTAGGTTATACAAAATGCTTTTATAGATTTCAAAATCAACTTTTCTTCCGGACGCTCCTTTCTCAGAGGACAGTATATTCCACTGCCGTTCTGCATCTTTAAACAGCTTTTCTTTCTGCGTTGTAGTAGAAAGCTCATTGCTTTGCGTTTGAAATAGAGCATCCATATTTTAATCTGTTTCTATAATAGCCATAATTTCATCGGACAAAAGTACCCATTTTACTCTATTCTGCAAGAGTTTCCACTAAAAATCTTTATAAAATACAGGAATATTTTAAGAAATAGGAATATCTATATATTCTTTACCTCACAAACAACTATAGAAAGCCTTAAAAGTACATTAAAGTCAGTAATTACTTTCACTATATACCTTAATATATATAGTATAAACACATTGGCAAAGCAAGGCTTACAACAGACAAAACGCACTTTTTTCTCGACAAAAAGAAAACCGGAAGTCTGATATTCTCCTTTTATACAACAATTTTGACCAGTAAAGGCCAGCAATTGCTACATAATATCATGTCATCTATTTTCCGGTTAAAAATTATTTAACCTCCATAAACACAGGCTTTTTATTGTTCACCGATAAGCATAATTTAACCTACATCTACTACTGTGTCACTTCTATTAACAGAAGCCATAGGATATCATTCCGACAATCATATTTTACATTCACATTATAATAATCCTCGATATACTTGTACATCTTATCTATATATTGGTTACCTTTGGACAAAAGTCACTATATTTGCGTCTATGAAAACATATACAAGCAATCACATCGTCTTTTTTTCGCCTACACATACGTCCGCGAAAATAGCCCGTGCCATCGGAGAGAGTATAGGTATGGGGAGAAGAATAGAAATAGACCTCACTACAGATGAGAATAGTAGCCCGATAGAAATCAAAGATTCTATCACTATCATTGCAGTTCCCGTATATGCAGGAAGGGTAGCCCCAATAGCATTACAACGGTTACGAAGATTAAAAGGGAGTAACGCTCCGGTTATTTTAGTCACAGTATATGGCAACCGCGATTACGAAGATGCATTGGTCGAATTAAGAGATGAAACAATTCAATTGGGATTTATCCCGTTGGCAGCCGGTGCCTTTATTGGTGAGCACAGCTATAGCCGTCCGGATATGCCCATCGCAGAAGGCCGTCCGGACGCCACCGATTTACAGATTGCAGAACAATTTGGGAAAGACTGTTTGGCAAAACTGGAGAAAGACGAAACATTGTCCGATTTCTACATGAGAGGAAATGTGCCTTATCGCTTTGTAGGCCCCTCTACTCCTGCCGCCCCAGTCTGCACGGAAGAATGTTTCGCCTGTGGCGAATGCATCGAAGTATGCCCTACTCATGCCATTGCATTAAGCGATGAAGGCAAAATAGAGACAGAGATTGCCCAATGTATCAAATGCTGTGCTTGCGTAAAAGAATGCCCCAATGGCGCACGGGTTTTTAACACTCCTTACACCCCCATGCTACACGAAAAATGTGCGGCACGTCGTGAACCTGAATTATTTATATAATGAGTAACAGAGATAAAAGAGTCCTGGTAGGGATGAGTGGCGGAATAGACAGCTCCGCCACCTGTATCATGCTGCAAGAACAAGGATATGAAGTGGTAGGAGTAACCATGAGGACGTGGGATGTCCCTTCCCGCTTTTCCACTCCTGGCCAAAATGAACCTGATGATGTATTGGAGGCAAGAGCTTTGGCAGAACGGCTGGGGATAGAGCACCATGTAGCGGATGTGCGGAAAGAGTTCAAACAGATTATCGTAAAACACTTTATTGATGAATATATGCAGGGAAGAACCCCCAACCCTTGTGTGCTTTGCAACCCGCTATTCAAAGAACGGATTCTCTGTGAATGGGCCGACCAGACGAATTGTGCACATATCGCTACCGGACATTATTGCAGATTGGAAGAACGTAAGGGGAAACTGTATATCGTAGCGGGAGATGACCAGACAAAGGATCAATCCTACTTTTTATGGAAACTTCCTCAGGAGATACTTCAACGCTTTCTCTTTCCATTGGGAACTTATACCAAGCAAGAGGTACGGGAATATCTCCGTCAGAAGGGATTTGAGGCAAAGGCCCGTGGAGGTGAAAGCATGGAAATCTGCTTTATAGAAGGAGATTATCGGGACTTTCTGCGCGCACAATGTCCGGATATTGACGCACAAGTAGGTCCGGGATGGTTTGTAAACAGTAAAGGGGTCAAAATAGGCCAGCATAAAGGGTTTCCTTATTATACGATAGGCCAACGCAAAGGTCTGGAAATAGCCTTAGGGCATCCGGCATACGTATTACGCATCAATGCTGAAAAAAATACAGTTATGCTGGGGGA
The DNA here is from genome assembly GCF_054653615.1 of Phocaeicola sartorii JCM 17136 = DSM 21941. Classification (NCBI taxonomy): domain Bacteria; kingdom Pseudomonadati; phylum Bacteroidota; class Bacteroidia; order Bacteroidales; family Bacteroidaceae; genus Phocaeicola; species Phocaeicola sartorii. The sequence goes on along the minus strand of NZ_BAAIFW010000006.1, from coordinate 1,294,360 downwards.
TGCCGAAGAACTTAAAACAGAATACATGCTGGTGGAAGACTACCACATAACAGATATGCAGGAATTATTGGACTGTAAGGATTTGGCTGTACGCATCCGCTATCGTAGCAAACCTATTCCATGCCATGTTCTTGTATTGAATGAAAAGCAATTATTGATTCGTTTTCTTTCCGAAGCATCTGCCATCGCACCCGGACAGTCAGCTGTCTTTTATGAGGGGAAACGAGTACTGGGAGGTGCATTCATAGCTTCACAGCGCGGCATCCGAAAAATGGCCGCCGATAATCAAGATAAACTTTAGATGATGAAAACATATATCGGAAATCTTATTCTTATGTGCTGCTTATTATGCAGCTGTCATCAGCCAACAAACAATCCTCACCTTTATGACAAGGGTGTTTCCCAGGAACTGGCAGCACTACGCAAACAGGAAATTAAAGAGTTGAAGTATAAACTATACTTCGCCATCCCTGAACAAAAATCAGTTCCGGTAAATGGAAAGATTACCATTGAATTTAATCTGGATATGCCACAAGAGATCATTCTCGACTTCAGAGAAGAGTCCGAAAAAATCAAATCGGTATCCGTTAATGGACAAACATCCCATTATGATTTCCGTAACGAACATATCATTCTGCCTAAAAACAATATTATAAAAGGTAAGAACGATATCACCATTCAATTTATTGCCGGAAACCAGTCACTAAACAGAAACGATGAGTTTCTATATACGTTATTAGTGCCCGACCGTGCCCGCACCTTATTCCCTTGTTTTGAACAGCCCAACCTGAAAGCCACATTTACCTTGCAACTGGATGTACCAACGGAATGGAAGGCCGTTTCTAATACCTATATTACTAAAGAGGAGATAAAATCCACCGGCAAGACAGTGACTTTTGCCCCAACCGAACCATTAAGCACCTATCTCTTTTCTTTTGTTGCCGGCAAACTGGAACAGAAGGAATATACAGAAGGAGACCGGAAAATTTCAGCATATTACCGTGAAACAGATCCCGACAAAGTGGCCCAGCTAGATACCATCTTCAAACAAGTGGCTGCTTCGCTGAACTGGCTGGAAGAATACACCGATGTCCCCTATCCCTTTGCCAAATATGATTTCATCATCTTGCCGGGGTTCCAATATGGAGGGATGGAACACACCGGCGCCACCTTATATAATGACACGCAAATGTTCCTAAGCAATAACCCGACCCCTGACGAAGAGCTTCGTCGGACCCAATTAATCGCCCACGAGACCGCTCACATGTGGTTCGGTGATTTAGTAACGATGAACTGGTTTGATGATGTCTGGACAAAAGAGGTTTTTGCCAATTATTTTGCCGCCCTGATTACCGAACCATTATTCCCACAAATCAATCACCAACTGAATTGGATGAAGACTTATACAGCCGCATCCTTGTCAGAAGATCGTACCCCCGGAACCACTGCTATCCGGCAACCGCTGGACAACCTTCAAAATGCAGGATTAATTTATGGACAGATCATTTATAACAAAGCTCCTGTCATGATGGTAAAGCTGGTGGAATTAATGGGAAAAGAAGCATTTCGGGAAGGAATTCAAGAATATTTAAAAACTTACGCTTACGCCAACGCCACCTGGGATGACTTGATACAAATTCTGGACAGTAAGACTGAGCAAGATTTATCTGCTTTCAGCGATGCATGGGTAAACCAGAAAGGTATGCCGGTCATCAATTTTGAAAGATCCGGCAACCAACTGACCATACGTCAGCAAGACCCTTATCAAAGGGGGCTAAACTGGCCTCAGAAGTTTAACATCACTCTTTGCGGAGAGAGGGACACAACAATAGAAGCCAATCTGACAAACAGTCAATACCACCTCACACTGCCCTTTACCCCTACCCATATCCTGCCCAATACGGATGGCAGAGGATATGGTTTGCTTGTTCCTGCAGCAACAGTCTCCATTGGCTGCTGGAGCACTGGCAAGAAATAGAGAATGAAACGACCCGACAGGCCGTTTTAATGATGATGCATGAAAACTATCAGGCAAAAAACATTCCGGATACTGCATGGATAAACGCATTACTCAACGGAATACATCGAGAGAAGAATCCGCTGACAGCCTCAACATTAACCAATTATCTGTCCGCTCCTCTGCAGGAGATATCCCAGGAAGAACGCGACAAGGTAGAAAATGAGCTTTATGCACTCAGCCATTCTCACCCAATCCCTTCTTGCCGCATCCAGTTGTTACGGCTTCTTATTGCAGAAGCAACAAGTCCTGCCCTGCTCCAGCATCTTTATACTTTATGGGAGACTCAAAATTCCAGACAATTGAATGAAAGAGACTATACCGCCCTGGCCTATGAATTGTCCTTACGCATGTCCGGACAAGGAAAAAGAATACTCGAGATACAGCGTCAACGTATCAATAATCCGGACCGTTTACGCCAGTTCGACTTCATCTCACGTGCCATGACTGCCGACACATTGAAATTAGACAGCCTGTTCCAGTCTTTGCTGCAAGCAGAAAACAGAAGAATAGAGCCTTGGGCGGCTACAACGTTAAGCTATCTGAATCATTCTGCAAGAAAAGATTATGCGGTGAAATATATCCGTCCGGCATTAGAAGAACTAGTGGAGGTTCAACGCACCGGAGATATCTTTTTCCCCCGCAACTGGGTAGGAGCCTTATTAAGAAACCACAGCAGCGAGGCGGCATACCGGGAAGTGGAAACTTTTCTGTCAACTCATCCTGACTATCCCCCCTTGTTAAAGAACAAAATTCTGCAAGCCGCCTATCCTCTTTATAGGAAATATGCAGATAAAGAGAAAATGAATTGAGAAAGTCAGGGGTTCATTACGCCTTGATAAACGGCATGGCGTAATGTACCCTTTTCGTCATCACTGTCATAGTCCCAGTACATAGCTCCCAACATCCCTTTCTGATGCAGGAACTGGCATTTGAATGCGATGGACCGAGCATTTTCATAATTAACAACCACACGTCCCTGCGAGTTTATCATATAAGGCACCTGTGCCACACTATCCCAGCAGCTCTGTAAAGAGTCCAAAGAGATAATATGGCGGTAATCCAACAACTCCGGAGCTTCATTCGTCCCATGCCCATAGAACGGAATGCCCAGTACCAGGCGTCCGACAGGAAAACCTGCGGCTACATGGGCAGCAACCGCATCATCACAAGACCATTCCTCAGTCATTTCCGAGTGGTACAATGCAGAGTGGTGATTGGGGGATTCTTCCATATCGTATGTCATGATATTGATGTAATCCACATAAGGTTCAACAGCCTTTAAATTGTAATATCTGGCACCTGCCTGTGTAGCGATGGTCAGCAATTTGTCTTTACCGATGGCATGACGCACATCCCTCATCAGCAAAGAAAAGTTATCAGTATCCTCCGGTGAGAAAGAGATCCCGGCAGCTCCTATTCCCGGATATTCCCAGTCTATATCAATTCCATCCAAGTTGAAATGGTCTATCACCCGTTTACAATCTGCCGCAAATGCCATGCGGGTACTGTCCGTATGCGCCATTTCACTGAACCGGCTGCTTCCCCATCCGCCTACAGAAAGCAAGACTTTCAAGGACGGTTTCTTCCCGCGCAGCCCCACTACCATTTGCAAGCGCGATTCATTATCTATACGTATCCCCTTGAAGTCATCTGTAACATGTCCGAAGGCATAATTAATGTGAGTCAGACACGCCGGATCGGGCGTACTTTCCCCCCATGATGTGACGTATGCCAGAACCACATATTCCGACTCATTCTCCGCTGTCTTAATCTGCGAAGACCGCTTTTTGTCCTGACAGGCCACCGCCAGCAACAAAAAGAAAAGACCTGCAATCAGTTTAAAGATTCTCATACATAAATAAGAGGGATTATAAAACAATCAAAACCATTCGATTTATTGGTAACCGGCAGCGTACTCTTTTGAGATCGAATTATTCAGACTCATGCACACATTAGCACTGAAATCCTTGCCACAACGGATTACATGATCCCAGTCCTCTTCCGACAATTCATCCAGATCATCCCTGCGGATACGGTATTTCAATAGTCCGAAAACTACTCCGGCATTAAAATTATCTCCCGCCCCCACTGTACTGACAGTCTGCAACGGCTCTACCTCATAATATTTCTTTATCCCCTTTGTACAAAGACGGATTTCTTTTCCACCATGAGTACAAATAAAATGAGGACAATAAAATTCAATCTTACTTTTATAAATCTTATCCGCATCCGTCAATCCGAACATGTTCTCAAAATCCTCAATGGAGCCACGAATAATATCAGCATATTCAAAATTCTCAAGAATAGTGGGCAGCAACTTTATCGCCTCATTTCTGTGAGTACTGCGGAAATTCACATCATAATAAATGATAGCCCCTTGCCCGCGAGCATAATCCAACAGCTCTTTCACCTTGTCACGCAACTGAGGAGTAACAGCATAATAAGAACCAATCATCACAATATCATCCCGATGGATTTCGGGCATTGTCACATCCAGCCTCAACCGGGGATAATCCTTATAAAAAAGATACTCAGCATCATTATGTTCGTTCAGAAAAGCTAAAGATACAGGTGATTTTCCTTCAGGAAACACATTCACATGGTCTGTGCTTACTCCGTTTTCTCTCATAAACTTCAGAATGATATCACCCACTTTATCATTTCCCGTCTCACTGATAAAACTTACATTGACCCCCAAACGTCCCAATGAAATAATTCCATTGAAAACAGAGCCACCAGGAACTGCCGCTGTAGGCTGATTCTCTTTAAAAAGAATATCCAGAATGGTTTCACCTATACCAATTACTTTTCTCATCTTTGTATTTACGATTTAATAGATACATAAAACCCGAACGCGAATAAAACCAATTCTTTCATGAAATTCTATTTGCGTCCTTTGCGTTCCGGTTCTATCTCATTTATCTTACTTACTCAACTCGCGCGAACGTTCACCCAAGTACCCTCCGTGATGCCGCTTGCTGTACTCTTCAATGGTAAAACCAGTCTTTTTCATGGTTTCCACCACCAGAATATCACCTATCACAGTCATAACCGTTGTTGAAGTCGTAGGAGTCATACCTAACACACATACTTCATCAGGATGTCCCGTACATAAACAGATATCAGATTCTCTAGCTAATGGACTATCCGCATTTCCAGTAATAACAATATATTTCAAGTTCGGGTTCAAACTATGTGCAAGTTGCGTCAACTCCACAATCTCCCGGGTCTTTCCTGAATTAGAAATCAGAAGCAATAAATCATTCTCCTGCAAAATCCCCAAATCTCCATGCTGTGCTTCACTGGGATGTAAAAACACAGCCGGAATGCCCGTAGAACAAAAAGTCGTAGCTATATTCATAGCTATTTGTCCGGCTTTACCCATACCGGTAGTTACCAATTTCCCTTTTTTACGGTGTATTTGCTCCACAATCAGTTCCACTGCTTTTTCATAAGCGTCAGTTATAGGAATATTCAGAACGGCCTGAGCCTCTTTTTGCAACAATTCGTGTATAGATGTCATCATAATAGGTTTACATGAATATTATTTAAGTAGTTCGATTAGTTCTCTCAAGTTATTGGCCACAGCAAAATAGCTATTTAGCGGATGGTGAGCAAAACGTTTCTCCTCCAATCCGTTCAAAAAGTCGAGAATGCCATTCCAAAAGCCATTTATATTATAAAAAATCACTTTCTTCTGATGATAATCCAATGTAGCTGCCGCCATCACATGAAAAATCTCATCCAGTGTGCCCACTCCTCCCGGCAAGGCTACCGCCACATCCGATTCGTTCAGCATCACATCTTTACGGTCACTCAAATTATCCGTCCGGAAAGTCACATCCACCAAGTCACTGGTTCGTCCACGCTCTTCCAATTTGGTCGGAATAACCCCTATTATCATTGAGCCGTTGTCTTTAGCTACCTTGGCGATACACTCCATCAGCCCGATATTGGCACCTCCATATACCAACGTCTTCTTGTTTTGTCCCATCCAGATGCCCAACTCGCGCGCTTTTTCAAAGAACACAGGCTCTATATTCTCGGATGCGGAACAGAAAATAGCAATTTTATCCATCATCTTGTTTTCTGTTAGTAAATACAAATATCTGCATTTTTTGAAGAACGGCAATAACTTTTGTTGTATTTTTGCCAATCAAAACTTATTTGAAGCAAAAAACAATGTCATATAACACTTTCACCTTACCCAACGGGTTGCGCATCATTCACGCTCCCAACCAGTCTAATGTAGCCTATTGCGGATTTGCCGTCGATGCCGGAACCCGTGATGAAAACGAACAGGAACAGGGAATGGCCCATTTCGTGGAACACCTTATCTTTAAAGGAACACAAAAAAGACATGCATGGCACATCCTGAACCGCATGGAAAATGTAGGCGGAGATTTAAATGCATATACAAATAAGGAAGAGACTGTGATATACAGCGCTTTCTTGGCAGAACATTTTTCAAGAGCTGCAGAGCTGCTGGCAGATATTGTATTTCACAGCATCTTCCCCCAGCATGAGATTGACAAAGAAGTGGAAGTAATAATTGACGAGATACAAAGTTATGAAGACAGTCCGTCAGAACTGATTTTCGATGATTTTGAAGAATTGATTTTTCCCGATCATCCTTTGGGAAGAAACATTTTGGGGAAACCAGACTTATTGCGTAGATTCAAGAGTGAACATGCCTTGAATTTCACTTCACGTTTTTACAAACCTACCAATATGATCTTTTTCATTCAAGGAAATATAGATTTTAAAAAAGTGATACGCACCATAGAGAAAATAACAGCCGATATTCCTTTTTCCATGACCGAACGCCAACGGGCAGAACCTTTTCTCTATATTCCCAAAACGTTGACACTGAACAAAGAAACACATCAGGCGCATGTAATGATAGGCAGTCGGGGATATAATGCGTATAATGAAAAGCGGACCGGACTTTACCTGCTCAACAACCTGCTGGGCGGACCGGGCATGAACAGCCGGCTGAACGTCTCTCTGCGCGAACGTCGGGGACTGGTCTATAACGTAGAAGCCAATCTGACCTCATACACAGACACAGGGGTGTTCTGCATTTATTTCGGAACAGATCCGGAAGATGTGGAGCGCTGCATCGGACTGGTTCATAAAGAATTGAAAAAGCTGCGTGACAGCAAGCTAAGTTCCTCGCAACTGAGTGCCGCAAAAAAACAAATCATCGGACAAATAGGAGTTGCCGGAGACAATTTTGAAAACAACGCATTGGATATGGGAAAGACGTTCTTGCACTATGGCAAATTTGAAGAGCCGAAAGAAGTATTCAAACGGATAGAAATGCTGACGGCAGAGAGCCTATGGGATATCGCCAATGAAATGTTCGATGAAAATTATCTTTCGACCTTGATATACCTATAATAAAAAGACATTTACCACCCTGTAATCCTTAGATTCTCAAATCTAATTGTATCTTTGCAAAATAAAACCGTTCAAGCCATTTCACTATTATATATCAAAAACCAATATGAATATCATGAAAAAACTGCTACTTATTCTCGCCGGAACCCTACTGACCGCCAATACACAGGCACAAAACTCCGGCTATACCATTTGGTTTGACCAACCCAATACATTGGAAAACCGCGCAATCTGGTTAAAGGCTAGCGGAAGCGGCTACAATCCCGACAAAGAATGGGAAAGCACCTCGCTTCCACTGGGAAACGGCAGCCTGGGGGCCAACATCATGGGCTCCATCTGTGCCGAACGAATCACATTGAACGAAAAGACCTTATGGAAAGGAGGCCCCAACACCGCAGGAGGAGCCGACTACTACTGGAACGTGAACAAACAATCAGCTCATGTATTGAAAGACATACGGCAGGCTTTCACAGAAGGAGACCAGAAAAAAGCGGCAGAACTGACCCGCAAAAACTTCAACGGACTGGCCGAATACGAGGAGAATGCCGAAAATCCGTTTCGCTTCGGAGCTTTTACCACTATGGGAGAGATATATGTAGAAACCGGACTGAGCGAAATAGGCATGAACGACTACCGACGCGCCTTATCACTGGATTCCGCACTAGCCACAGTCTCTTTCCATAAAGACGGAGTGGATTACCAGCGCAACTATTTCATCTCCTATCCGGACAGTGTGATGGTGATGAAATTTACTGCCAACCGCCCGGAAATGCAGAACATCGCTTTCAGCTACTGTCCCAACTCAGAAGCTACGGGGAAAATTCAAGCCGATGGAAACAACGGTCTGCTGTACACCGGAAAGCTGAACAACAACCAAATGAGATTCGCCCTCCGCATCCATGCCACCCACAAAGGAGGAGAAATGACTGTAAAAGACGGGAAAATCATTGTCAACGGAGCCGATGAGGTAGTATTTCTCATCACCGGAGACACTGATTATAAAATCAATTTCAACCCGGACTTTACAAACCCTAAAACCTATGTAGGCACAGACCCTGCAGAAACGACTTTGGCCATGATGAAACAAGCGGCCGCCAAAAGTTATGAGGAACTCTATCGGAACCATCTGGCAGACTATACCAACCTGTTCGGCAGGGTACAGCTGCACTTGAACCCGCACGCTCCCATGACCTTGCAATATCCTGCCGTGAAAGACCTGCCCACCTATCAGCGTCTGGCACGTTACCGCAAAGGACAACCCGACTATCAGTTGGAGGAACTGTATTACCAATTCGGACGTTATCTGCTCATAGCCAGTTCCCGCCCCGGAAATCTGCCCGCAAACCTGCAAGGCTTGTGGCACAACAACCTGGACGGCCCGTGGCGCGTGGATTATCACAATAACATCAACCTGCAAATGAACTATTGGCCCGCATGCTCCACCAACTTGGATGAATGTGTGTTACCTTTGGTTGACTTTATCCGTACTTTGGAAAAGCCGGGCGAAAAGACCGCTCAGGCCTATTTTGGAGCACGCGGCTGGACAGCCTCCATCTCGGGCAATATATTCGGGTTCACCGCTCCGCTTTCCAGCGAAGACATGTCGTGGAACTTTAGTCCAGTGGCAGGTCCCTGGCTGGCAACCCACCTGTGGGAGTACTATGACTATACCCGCGACAAGAAGTTCTTGAAGGAGACCGCTTATGAACTGATAAAGAGCAGCGCGAATTTCACAGTGGACTATCTGTGGCACAAACCGGACGGAACCTACACTGCCGCTCCTTCCACTTCCCCCGAACACGGTCCCATAGACCAAGGGGCGACTTTCTCACATGCCGTGGCACGCGAGATACTGCTGGACGCCATCGACGCAAGCAAAGTCTTGGGAGTAGACGCCAAAGAACGCAAGCAATGGCAGCATGTCTTAGATCATCTTGTCCCTTACCAGATAGGACGTTATGGCCAGCTGATGGAATGGTCGGAGGATATAGATGACCCTAAAGACGAGCACCGCCATGTAAACCATCTGTTTGGCTTGCATCCGGGGCATACGGTCTCACCTATCACCACCCCCCAACTGGCGACTGCCGCAAAAGTCGTATTGGAACACCGTGGAGACGGAGCTACCGGATGGAGCATGGGATGGAAACTAAACCAATGGGCACGCCTGCAAGACGGTAACCACGCCTACAAACTATTCGGCAACTTATTGAAAAACGGGACTTTGGACAATTTATGGGATACTCATCCACCTTTCCAGATTGACGGTAACTTTGGCGGAACCGCCGGTATCACGGAAATGCTGTTGCAAAGTCACATGGGATTCATCCAATTGCTTCCCGCCCTGCCGGACGCATGGAAAGAAGGTGCTGTAAAGGGACTTTGCGCCAAAGGTAATTTCGAAGTTGACATTACCTGGAAAAACGGTGCACTGGAAGAAGCTGTCATCTTTTCCAAGGCCGGAGCAACTTGCCAGGTAAGACATAAAGGCGAGACCCTGACTTTCAAAACGGGCAAAGGAAAGACCTATAGAATAACAACCGAGAACGGAAAGCTGAAGAAACAATAAAGCCCGTTCCTCACCGGAAAAGGAAAACGCTCATTTAGGGGAGGCAAGACCAGCCTGCCCAAGCGTTTTCTACCTTTAGGTAAAGAGCTTAGTCTAAGACTTGAAAATATTAACCTTCACATTTATTTAAATAAAAGAAGACCTGAAAGCTTCCGGATATGGTCTTATCACCGGAAGACATTCAGGTCTTCTTTCTATAGGCTAAAAAAGAGATTACTCTGCTTCCATACTCATCGCTATTCCTCTTTCCAAACCACGAAGTTCGGCCAATCCGCGCATACGTCCCAGACACGAATAACCCGGATTTGTTTTCTTGTTCAAATCATCTATCATCTGATGACCATGATCCGGACGCATCGGAATAGATACTCCACGACGTTGCTGCACTTTCAACAGATTCTTAACTACATGATACATGTCCACATCACCTTCCAAATGATTCGCTTCATAGAAGTTGCCTTCCGCATCCCGTTGGGTACTGCGCAAATGGACAAAGTTGATACGGTCTCCCCAACGTTCCATGATACCCGGCAAATCATTCTGAGCAGATACGCCAAACGAACCGCAGCACAGACAAAGACCGTTTGACGGATTAGGTACAGCTTCCACCAACTGCTTGAAATCTGCCTCCGTACTCATAATGCGTGGCAACCCCAGGATAGCCATAGGCGGATCGTCCGGATGAATAACCAGCTTGACTCCCACCTCATCGGCTACCGGACAGATTTCTTTCAAGAAGAAAATCAAGTTACTACGAAGTTGGTCCGCATCAATATCCTTGTAACGGTCCAGTTCTTTCTGAAATTGCTCCAATGTAAAACTTTCCTCCGAACCGGGCAGTCCTGCAATCATATTCCGTGTCAGACGATGAATCTCTTCCTCATCCATTTGCGCCAGACGAGCTTTTGCCTTTTCTATCTCTTCGGCCGAGTATTCCTTTTCAGCTCCCGGACGTTTCAAGATGAACAGATCGAACGCTACAAAAGCAGCCCGCTCAAAACGCAATGCCTTGGAACCATCGGGCAATGTATATGCCAGATCCGTACGAGTCCAATCCAATACAGGCATGAAGTTATAAGTTACAATATAAATACCGCATGCAGCCAGATTGCGCAAGCTCTGTTTATAGTTCTCGATATACCTCAGATAGTCTCCTGTCTGTGTCTTGATATGTTCGTGTACGGGCACGGACTCTACAACACTCCAAGTTAACCCTGCTTCTTCAATCAATTTCTTGCGCTTCATTATTTCCTCTACCGTCCATACCTCACCGTTGGGAATATGATGTAAGGCATTGACAATACCGGTTGCTCCGGCTTGTTTGATGTCCCACAATGATACGGGATCATTCGGTCCGTACCAGCGCCATGTTTGCTCACATAAAATCATATCTAATCTAAAAATTGAGAATTAAAAAATAAAGACTTGTTACATGGCAAATGCATTGAAGCCACCATCCACTACGGCTACTGTGCCGGTTACAAAGCTGCTGGCATCGCTGATGAGATACTGGATGGTTCCACACAGTTCCTCCGCTTTACCGAAACGCTTGAACGGAGTCTGGCGGATCACATCATTACCACGCTGTGTATATGTACCGTCTTCGTTGGTCAACAAGGTACGGTTCTGCTCGGTCAGAAAGAATCCCGGAGCAATGGCATTCACGCGGATGCCTTCACCAAATTTCGTAGCCACTTCATTGGCCATGAACGCAGTAAAATTAGAGATTCCCGCCTTCGCAGCCGCATAACCGCATACACGGGTCATCGGACGGAACGCCGCCATGGAAGAGAAGTTCACGATAGCCCCTTTCTTCTGTTCCACCATCGGCTTCAAAAAAACCTGTGTAGGCAGAACTGTTCCGGTAAGATTCAAGTTAAGCACTTTCTGAAACTCATCAACCTTCAAATCAAAGAAATTGCCTGTCGGAGCAATCGTAGCACCCGGCATATTGCCTCCAGCCGCATTCAACAATGCGTCCACACGACCGTATGCTGCCAGAATATCCTTCAGGTTCTGCTCCAATACAGCCTCATCCAACACATTGGTTACAAGAAACATGGCTTCACCACCTTTAGCCTTGATCTCGCTTACAATGGCATTCCCTACTTCCTCCTTACGGCCTAATATAACAACCTTGGCGCCTTCTTCCGCCAAATGGGCGGCAATAGCCTTTCCCAAAACCCCTGTTCCACCGGTGATTACCACCACCTGGTCTTTTACACTAAACAAATTATTCATGATATTACTTTTTATGGTTTATACCTTTAACACTATCTCGCAAAACAATCAGGCTCTCCGGCCCCATATTAAACAAAAGATCGACGATGCTCAAATTCGGTAGAAAACCATATTTGGCATCAAAAACTTGATAGTAAGGTTTAGGACAAAAGTCAGCATCCGCCTCACGCCAGTCGCGCTTCGGATGAATAATCTCACGAAAATCAACCTCGCCCGGAACAAATTCCGTGCGATATTCCGTTGTACCTTCCATACAGGGATGGATATCAATCAAATCGCATATCAAGGAACAAATCTCTTGATTATAATCCCACAAGAAGACATATTTCTTTTCATAAAAGACGTGGAAATCATCAGCATAGTACTCAAAGAATGGACTGTTTCTATATGCGGCCACCAAAGCATTCCAATGTATATGACGCCAATTGCCATGATCCGAGATGCGGACATCCTTCATCAGACATTTGGGTGTCTCGCTCTTTTCGGTAGGGATAGTCAGCGCCAACGGACCATCGGCTGCCGCTATGACACAACGGTTGCGATAAGTCTGTTTCACATAATTGTCATACTGTTCCACATAGATTTTCTCACAGGCGAACAGCTTTGTATAATATTCCACCGGGGCCAGATAGGCCGAACTTACATATATCGTATTCTCCATTATTGCACTCGTTGAAAAATGCGTCCTTTTCCGGATGAAAACCAAATGCGCCAAGTTTTACCGATCAAATGATCATCGGGCACCAACCCGAACAAACGTGAATCGCACAGATTCACCGGATTATTGGATGCCATCCAGTAATAATTTTTATTAAACATATAAGCCTCTACAGGTTTCCCCCCCACATACAGGGTATCTCCCCTGACAGAAGCCATTTTCCCTTCGTGACGGACAATAGTGTTGCACAACAAGGTCACATTCCAAGGATATACCTTGACAGGTTTCCCTTTTTCCGGAATCACAAAGGGATGGCTCTTGCTTATATCCTTTTGATAAAGAGGAACCAAATCCACTTTATCTGCCAGTTTCTGTTTCAACAGATAATATTCATAATGACTGAAAGTACGTATGTACTTCCCTCCGGCATACCCTACCAGGCTGTTCCCCTGAATGTTCAATTGCCGCATGACGGCCTGCATCGTTTCTTCTTCCGTATAAGGATAAACATACAAAGATTTACTATCCGGACTCAGTACCTGCTCGTCAGTCACCCACAGTTCATCATTCAGCATCAACGTATCTCCGGGCACTCCTACCACACGGCTTATAAATACCTCCCGATTGCCCACCGAAATCTGCGGAGACCGGGGATTAGGGTTATTGAACAATACAATATCCCCCTTTCCGGCAGTTTTTCCCAGCCACCGCCAAGTAGAAAAAGGCACACGAAACCCATAACTCCACTTATTCACCAAAACCCTTTCCCCTTGATAAAGGCTATTCTCCATACCGGTAGAGGGAATGGTGCAGGAGGTGAAAGCAAATGTCTTTACCAGCAGTACCAGAATGACAGCAGTAAGCATTGCTTTGATCCATACAGGAATACGGGGCATGCTCAATTTTTTTATCCCAACTTATTTAATGTTATCCACAAAGGTAAACAATCGGTTCCAACGTATCTTTCCATCCAGCCAGCCACGGTCATTATCCAGTGACAGCCAGATAAAGATGGGCTTTCCTACCACATGGTCTTCGGGCACGAATCCCCAGAAACGGGAATCGGCCGAGTTATGGCGGTTATCCCCCATCATCCAGTAATAATCCATCTTGAAAGTATATTCATCGGTCTCCTTGCCGTTGATATAGATCTTTCCATCTTTCACAGCCAGTTCATTGCCCTCGTAGGCATGGATAGGGCGCTCGTAAACAGGCAGATTCTCCAACGTGAGTTTCACCGTTTCCCCTTTTTTCGGAATCCATACCGGCCCATAATTATCCGTCGTCCAGTTCTTATACATATTCAGCGGATACAAGCCTCCCGCATCATCAGCCGGTGTGTTTTCAATACCGACCACCACATCCTTACGGGCAAGCAGACCTGCTTTCGCCTTTTCTGTCAGCGGCATATTATAAACAGAAGCATCCGTATAATACATCATCATATCCTCCTTGCTGATGCCTAACTCATGCGCCAAGTCATCGGGAATAGGACGCTTGGTCTTCACCAGATAACGATACTGCACATTATCAGGTTCTTTATTAGCTTTTCCGTCCAGATAAATGATACGGTTCTTTATCTCCAACGTCTGTCCGGGCAAGCCCACACACCGTTTTACATAGTTCTCGCGACGGTCGACCGGACGGCTGATTATCTCACCGAAATTCTGTGGGTTCTCTTTCAGATACTCCCGTCCCAACTGATAATAATAATCATAAACCACCCGTTGCTGCTCCGAAGTCATGGAAGCCAGATCCATCGGTTTCGCCAGTTCCTTGCCTGCGCCATAGCTCAGACGGTAAATATCATCATTGGGTACACCGGTAGCAACTGTATCTCCGGCCGGAAAGTTAAAGACAACGATATCATTCAACTGCACCTCTCCCAAACCTTTCACCCGCTTATAGTCCCATTGCGGATGCTCAAGGTACGATTTACAGTTAAAGACCGGCAGTGTATGTTGCGCCAACGGCATGTGCAGCGGAGTCTGAGGCACACGGGGGCCGTAACTCATTTTGCTCACAAACAGATAATCCCCCGTCAGCAATGACTTTTCCAGTGAGGAAGAAGGGATCACATAGTTCTGGAAAAAATAGAGATTGACAAAATAGACTGCCACCAGTGCGAATACAATAGCATCCACCCATCCCATGACGGTCACTACATGACGGTTCTTGGACTTTCTCCACCAAGTCCATGGAATCTTCTTTGTGATATACGCATCAAAGATAAACGGTACAACCACCAGTCCCAGCCAGCTTCTCAACCAAACAAGAAATATCAGGTAAAGCGCCAGGACAACGGCAAACTTGATCCACTGTGTACGTGTTGCTTTTATCATATCCTAAAACTGAAATAAATCACTCATTCCTAATAACCCCTCATGTCTGGATGTATATTCCGCTGCCAGGACAGCCCCCAAGGCAAAACCTTTCCGGTTCTTGGCGTCATGGGTTATCGAGATGCTGTCCGCCTCGGAGTCGTAACGGATGGTATGGATACCAAACACCTCCCCTTCACGAATAGAGCTGACAGGAAATTCATTCTCTGCGCATTCCGTACTTCCGGAAACAGTTCCGTCCGGTGCAGTCAAAGTTCCTTTCACCCATTTACTCTTACTGTTCATATTTTCCAGAATCCCTTCGGCCAGCGTAATGGCTGTTCCGCTCGGTGCATCCAGCTTATGAATATGATGAGTTTCGGTCATAGAAACTTCGTAAGCGGGAAAGTTATTCATGATTTTAGCCAAGTATTTATTTACAGCCGAGAAAATAGCAACACCCAGACTGAAGTTAGACGACCAGAACAGGGTTTTTCCGCCTTTCGTGCATAATTCCTTCACCTCATCGCCATGTTTGTCCATCCATCCGGTACTGCCCGATACCAGTTTGACACCGGCTGCAAAGGTCTTCATATAATTATCGTATGCCACCATCGGATTGGTAAACTCAATGGCCACATCGGCCGATTTAAATGCTTCCGAGTTGAAATCATCTTGATTATCAACATCTATAATACTTACAATCTCATGTCCGCGGGCAACTGCAACCTTTTCAATCTCCTTGCCCATCTTTCCGTATCCTATTAATGCTATTTTCATAATTACGAATGTTATTTTAGCCACAAAGATAGCGTTTTTCGTTGTAAACCATTACATTTGCCAAACATTTACACCTCATTAACATGGAACAACTATTACACTATGTGTGGAAACATAAAATATTTCCTCTTAAAGAACTGAAAACGACAACCGGCCAACAAGTGGAAGTTATAGATACGGGACTGGCGAACACCGACGCCGGTCCCGATTTTTTTAACGCCAAGCTCAAGCTGGACGGTGTACTTTGGGTGGGAAATATCGAGATACACGAGAAATCCTCGGATTGGTTCAAGCACGGACATCATACAGATGCCGGTTACAACTCCGTCATTCTACATATAGCCTCCGATATAGATACCGAAATCAACGGAAGTAACGGGGAAAAGATTCCCCAAATGCGACTTGCCTGTCCGGAGTCTGTCCGCGCCAACTACAAAGAGCTGCTGGAAACAGACAGTTACCCTCCTTGTTACCGCATCATTCCCTCCCTCTCCTCTTTCAGCGTCCATTCGTGGATGTCTGCCTTGCAGATAGAAAGGTTCGAACAGAAAGCAATCTTGCTGAATGAACGGTTAAAACGCTGCCAAGGCAATTGGGAAGATGCCTTTTTTATCACACTGGCACGTAATTTCGGCTTCGGACTGAACGGAGACGCTTTCGAAGCCTGGGCTCGCCAGCTTCCCTTGCGGGCGGTAGACAAGCATCGCGACAACCTGTTCCAGATAGAAGCCATCTTCTTCGGGCAAGCCGGCATTCTGGAAGACCCTGACGGAGACGGATATTATCTCCGGCTGAAAAAAGAGTATGCTTATCTGCAACATAAATTCGAGCTTGTTCCGATGGACGTCTCCCAATGGCGCTTTCTCCGGTTGCGTCCCGCCAATTTTCCGCATATACGGATTGCACAGTTGGCTTGTCTTTATCATCGCGCCTACGGGCTTCTCTCGCGCATCATGGAAACGGAGACACTGCAAGGAGTCAGAGAGGTTCTGAAGGGAGGGACTTCGGAGTACTGGCTCACTCATTACACATTTGGCGGTTCCTCCCCTTCCCGTCCGAAGACTCTAAGCAACTCCTCACTGGATTTGCTCATTATCAACACGGTAGTGACTTTTCTCTATGCTTACGGACTGCATAAAGGAAATGAAACGCTTTGCGCACGTGCCGGCAGTTTCCTAGAAGAGCTGAAAGCGGAGAACAATTACATCACCCGCATGTGGGAACAATGCGGCATGAAGGCCTCCAATGCCGCCGACAGCCAGGCCTTAATACAGTTAAAGAAAGAATATTGCGACAAGAAAAAATGCCTGTATTGCCGGATAGGGTATGCATATCTGAAAAGAAAATAGAAAAGGGAGGATGAAGTCCCGAGCTTCATCCTCCCTTTTCTATCATTAAGATTGTCTACCTGAATAACGGCATCACTTCGACAAGTTCTTCACTATGGTGGAAACGATTTTTGAAGAACTTTTCCGGCTATCCTTACTCAGTTTATCTTTACTTTCCAAATTCATGCTGGTAAAGTAATGATTACCTCGGGTAACTTCTTGCTGATTCTTATCAAACAAAGAATAACTGGTGATATGAAACAAAGTACGCAAAGGCTTTTCCTGCCATTTCAGGTAATGCTGGTTCAAGAATAACACATAATCCGAATCCGTATCCTTTATCAGTTGTTCATACCGGCTGTCATCCACCTGGCTAAGGTCTGCATATTTCTCCTCTTCTTCACCTTCCAGTCTGATCTTATCCAGCAAACTGCTGATGGCCGCCGCCTTTTCTGCAGTCACGAACTGATATTTCTTATTCTTATTAGATGCGATAATATTCCTCGCAATAACCTGATTATATGTATAATCTATACTATCAGTCGGTATCCCTGTCTCCTCAGTAATCATACTGCCGGGGAAATAATTGGATTCCACATTGTCGTGAAGCCCTATGACAAGCACCTTCACCAGACTGTTGTTTGCCTTGTCCGCACCCTCATCATCAACAGACGATGCAGACACAGGACCTGTCACACATAATGCCAATCCCCAAATCCATGAGATTTTCTTTAATAAACCAGCTTTCATACTATCCTTTTTTTATTACAGTGCAAAAGTATCGTATATCCATTACATCTTTATTTGAAAGGAATTACATTTCCATTAAGAATCCCCTGTCAGTTCCCCTGAATCAGTTTCCCGGTTTCCAATGGATAATCGGTGGTAATATAATCCACTTTCCGGTCAATCATTTCCCGGACCATCTCCATATCATTGACAGTCCACACATTCACCTTCATGCCCGCCCGCTGTGCTTCGGCAATCCATTCCGGTTTTTCAGCCAACACCTTGACATAATAATCA
The DNA here is from genome assembly GCF_054653615.1 of Phocaeicola sartorii JCM 17136 = DSM 21941. Lineage (NCBI taxonomy): Bacteria > Pseudomonadati > Bacteroidota > Bacteroidia > Bacteroidales > Bacteroidaceae > Phocaeicola > Phocaeicola sartorii. The sequence continues at coordinate 1,276,014 of NZ_BAAIFW010000006.1, read as the reverse complement.
ATGCCATTAATCCCCTTCGCCTTCAGGTCTTCAGGAACCACATCACTTTTCAGATAAGCTATTTCCGAATCCGGAGTCAGTCTCACCAACTGTTCACAAATGTTCATGCTGAATGAAATGTATTCCACCTGCTTCTCCATCTGCCTCTTCTTTACTTTATCTACAATGATTTTCACCGCTTCATTTTCCGCTTCCTTCGTTCTGTGGGGCTTTATTTCCAATATCAGTTGGATATCGGCCAGCTTTTTGCCCGTTTCCAGATAATCATCCAAGGTGGGCAGCGTCTCGCCATTACTCAGTTTCAATGCCTTCAACCCGGCAAAAGGAGTGTCAAAAATACAAATTCCCTGAATACTGTCGTCATGATTGACTACAATTTCCCTGTCCTTCGTCATTTGTACATCAAATTCCGAACCATACACCTTTGCCTCCGCCGCTTTAGTCAGAGAGGCGATAGAGTTTTGAGCAGAACCTTCACATTTCCAGTATCCGCGGTGGGCAATCACTTTGGTCTGGGCACTCCCGGCCAAAGCAACCACACACATGGCGCAAGCCATCATTAATTTACTTAGTCTCATTTTTATTTCTTATTGAATCATTATCTATTAGAATCCATATCTCAAACCTATCTGAACCTGGAAAGGAGTACCGTTCAGACTGGATACGCCTGTATTGGCATTTACATTATAAGTATATTGTTTGGCGTCTTTATCAAATCCTTTGATACTATAAATCCTCTGTGTCCCCAGGTTATGACCGGACCCCCAATCCTTGTTCAGCATATTGGCCACATTGAAGATATCGACAGACACTTCCAGATTCTGGTTCTTGAAAGTCTTGAACTTCTTGGCCAGACGAAGATCTAAAGTGCCATAGAAACCGTTCACGCCACCGTTCCGTTCGGCCACTTTACCAAAACTCTTGCGGATATAATCTTTCACACTCTTTTCCGCATCCGGATTGTTCAATATCGCATTCATACCTTCACGAATATAATCGGGAGTAGCGCTGTTATTCGGATCATATACATAAGCCAGGTCATTGCTATTCACAAAGTCACCGTTCACATTTCCATTCACAATCATTGAATAGCGTGTTCCTCCGATGCCGGAAAAGCGGGCACCCACGGTAATGCCCCAGAAAGTAGGCGCCGAACCATAAACCACCAGTTTATGACGGAACTGATTGTTGGAGTAAGTCATTTTGCTTAAATCACGGGGATCGTCAACCACCATTTGGGAAAGAGTAGCAGAATTGGCTACATTACCATTATAGGAAGTATTGTCCTTCGTATCGTTCCAAGTATAGCTGAAGGACAGCTCACCGTCTTTATAGTAACGCCATGTTCCATCTACGGTGAAAGCGAACTGATTTACTTTTCCTTCGCTGACCAATTCGAGCACACGGCCTACTTTCCCGCTCTTACGTCCGTCCATCCAGGTTGAAACACCTTTTTCCGAGATATTGGCAACCGGGACATATACGCCACGGTTTCCTTCCGCTGTCAGACGGAAATAAGGATCGTCCACCATGTTGCGGTCTATATACATATAGTTGTTACGTCCCAAAGTCATATATCCGCCGATGCTCATCTTCAAACGGTCACTGAAAAAGTGGGTGTACGAGATATTCGCCTTATAGACCACCGGCACCTTGGCATCTTTGCCATTCATATTGATGGTAGGCACGGCATAGGAAGCGTATTTAGGATCTTTCAGCAAGTCAATACCCGGTGCGGTGGACGGGTCTTTACGATAACTCTCAAAATCAGGAACAGGCACAATGTTCGGATTTTCGTCCGTATTCGTCATATCAACGGACATCACCTTGGTACCATCAAATACCATATTATTAATCATGGCATAGTTGTTGATATCCGATGCGAAGATGCCACCCCCCACACGAAGGATATCCGTATGTTTGTCATTGAAGTCCCAGGTTATCTGTACACGGGGCTGTACTTGGAAAGTAGCCAGTCCGTTGTCTGTACGCAATCCCAGTTCATCATAAACCAGCTGGCTGAAATTGCCTTTATTGAAATAAGTGGCATTGTCCAGACGCAAACCTGCCATCAGTTCAAATCCGGGAAACAGTTTAGTCTGCAACTGTGCATACACCCCTGCATTCAAAATGTTCTGGCGCACACGCTGATTGTCTTCGTTGTTATCTAAATACACCTCACGTACATAACGATAGGGCTGCAATGCCTCAAAGTTATCCAAGCCCGTGAAATAGAAACGGCCGTTGGCTTCGCTGCCGTAACGGGAGTTCAAGTGAGTGTACATCAAGTCGAAACCGTAAGTGTAGTTCACTTTATTGGTATTATAATAATAGTTATCCACCAACTGAAGTACGTGGTTGTAGAAATTCTCGGGACTGTAACGCTGGCCGCCCAGCTGGATGGTGGTAGTCGCGGTCTTTCCCTCTATATCCGAAGCCACGCGTTCCACAATGGCACGTGGAATATTGGCCGAAGGCAGTTCTCCGCCCGGCATCGCCTTTTCGGAAGTATAGAGATGTTGCAGTTTCAGTTCGTTGGTACTCCGCGGACCCAATACAGAACGCAAGGTAGCGGTGGCACTGTTGTTCAGCGACTTCACATCACCATACACCTCATATAAATTGACAGCACTATTATCGCCCAGCCCCATCTTGTTATTGTCACTTACAAAATTATCAGTAAACGACAACAGGTTCGTGGCGTTAATCTGCCAGTCCAGACGGGCAAATACCGCATCGGTATTCTGCTTTTTATCAAAAGAGCCAAACTGAGGATGGTCCGACACACCGTATTTATCGCGGGCTATTTCCAGAAAACGGTCTCTGGTCTCCATAGTCAGATTATAACGCTTTTCATCGGCAGCATTATGAATATCGGCTATATACAGCGGACGTGAATCGGCCTGATGGTCCCAAGAAATAAAGAAGTGGGCGCGGTCTTTCACCAATGCACCACCCAGGGAAGCTCCATACTGATAAGTGGAGAAATCATTGGTCCGCTTGTTGCCGCGGATATCATACCCGCTGGACAACCAGTCGGAGCGCAGGAAAGTGAAAGCGCTGCCATGCAGCTGGTTGGTTCCCGACTTGGTCACCGTACTGATCGTACCTCCTCCGGCACGGCCGTTAGTCACATCATATTCATTTGTCACGACTTTGAACTCACGGATAGCCTCCATCGAAATGGCGTATGGCACCCCGTTGCGGCTGGTTGTACTTCCCCCCGAAGTAGGCCCCTTGGCACTCATGCCATCAATGGTGTAATTGGTAGAAGAAGCCAGCTGGCCGGACAGGCTGGAGCCTGTACTCAGCGGTGACAGGTCAATGAGCGAAGTAAAGTTACGCCCGTTCACCGGCAGTTTGTTCAGGTCATTGGCCGTCACCGAAGTAGCGGCCCCCGTAGTGGCGATAGAATTCTTCAATGAATTAGCCACCACCTGTACGGCCTCCATCACCACACTTTCTTCCTTCAACCGGAAATCCAGACGGAGCACATCACCCTGGTTCAGCGTATATCCTGTCTTTTTCTGGTCGCCATAGCCTATATAGCTGACGGTGACAGAGTAAGGAGAACCCAGCGGAAGCTGCTTCACAATGTATTCCCCCGTTTCATTGGTTATTGATCCGGCACTGAAACCGGTAGATTCGTTCTTCACCATCACCGTGGCCCCGATAACCCCCTCTCCGGTTTCATCGGTCACAATACCTTTTACAATCGCCCGATAATCCTGTGCGGATACATATCCTGCCACAAATAGCGATAAGCATAATAACAACAACAATCTTTTTGCCTTCATAAGAGTTTTCATGTTCAAATGGTTGATAACAGTTTTACAATCATACCTGCTTTTCATTAAATTTAATTTGCAAGTGCAAAAGAATACTGAACGGGTTACGAACAGATTGCCTGCAAATGACAATGCTGTTTCAACGGCAAAGAGATAAAAAAAGTGTGTGGATATGCCCCGCACATCCACACACCGCCTGTGTCTTTATTACAAAAGAATGACGCTTAGAACGCCTTCTTGTAAAGTTCCAGAATAATTTCTTCCGTCACCTCACGAGGGTTGCCCGGCGTACAGACATCGGCGATAGCCGAAGCGGCCAGACGAGGCAAATCCTCTTCCTTTATGCCCAGTTCGGACAAATGCTGGGGGATACCCACCTTGACAGACAAGGCTTTCACCGCCTCGACAGCCGCCTTCGCAGCCTCTTCCTGGCTCATACCGTCCTTGTACACATTCATCGCCTTGGCTATATCCACATACTTGGCCAAAGCAGCCGGAGCATTAAATTCCATGATGACAGGCAACAGCAAGGCATTGGCCACACCGTGAGGAACATCGAAGATAGCTCCCAGCGGATGAGCCATACCGTGAACCACGCCCAGACCTACATTAGAGAAGGCCATACCTGCAATATACTGTGCCACGGCCATACCGTTACGCGCTTCCGCATTAGTCGGTTCGAAAACAGCGGTTTCCAGATAACGGGCAATCATCTCGATAGCCTTAATCTCGAACATATCGCTCATTTCCCAAGCACCTTTGGTAATCAGCCCTTCGATGGCGTGGGTCAGTGCGTCCAAACCTGTCGAAGCGGTCAAGCCCTTTGGCAAGGTGTACATCAGTTCCGCATCCACGATGGCAATGGCCGGTATGTCATTCGGGTCTACACAAACCATCTTCTTGTGGTTCTCTTCATCTGTGATTACATAGTTGATGGTCACCTCGGCGGCAGTACCGGCGGTAGTGGGCAATGCGATGATAGGCACTGATTTTTTCTTTGTGGGAGCCACCCCTTCCAATGACACCACATCACTGAAGTCAGGATTATTGGTGATGATGCCAATCGCTTTCGAAGTATCGATAGACGAACCGCCACCGATAGCCAGGATAAAGTCCGCTCCCGATTTTGCAAAGGCCTCAACACCTGCCTTTACATTGCTTACAGTAGGGTTCGGTTTGATTTCACTGAATATTTCGTAGGGAATACCTGCATTCTCCAATACTTTCAACACTTTATCGGCCACACCGAATTTAATCAAATCCTTGTCTGTGGCAACAAACGCCTTGTGCAAACCCAAGCGTTTGATCTCTTGTGGGAGCACTTCACGCGCACCCGGGCCGAAGTAAGATACTTCGTTCAATACAAATCTGTTAATCATGGTTTTATTTCAATTATATGGTTTTGCTGCAAACTTAGCACAAATTCCTGAGAAAACGGCTCTTTAAAAAGATCCTTATCGTATGTTTTTTGGCATTCCGCGCTTTATTTCAATTGCAAGAACGGCAACGTATTCCCGCTGGTGGAAAGCGGCAATTTCCCGTCCCACTTCTCCACTGCCTTGAGCTGGATCAGTTCCGGAGTGATGGATTGTTGCAGAATGCGGTTGGCGTCCGCTTTTCCTTTGGCCGCAGCCACCACTTTCTCGGCCTCCGCTATAGCGGCCTTTTTCTCGTTCTCCACCTTCAGGGCGTTCTGGACAGCGGTGTTTTTAGCGTCGATGGCCGCCTGAAGCACCTCATTCGGCTTCACAGACGACTGGATGTTGGTAAATGTAAAACCACGCTGGCTCAAACGTTCTTTCAACAACACTTCCACTTCCTTTTCGAAAGCGGGACGGTTATTGATCAGCGAGTCCGTCTCGTACATACCCGCCACATCCTTGTAGGCATTCTTCACCTCGGTCAAGATGACGGACTGTTCCAGTTCCTCTGTCGTTTTACGATAACGGAGGAAAACTACCTTGGCGTTCTCGCGTTCAATATAATATTCAATCGTGGGATCAGTCTGGAAGATCGTTCCTTTCTTGTCCTGAATATCAAAAGGCTCATAGTCCACAATCTGTGCGAAGGCGGGATATTCGAAGAGTTGCTTGGTGAAACGGTTGTACATCACCCATCCGGTCTCCACTTTGGCGTCATCCACACCGCGCTCGCTGCCTGCCAGGTTCACAATGATCCCCGTCTGTCCGGAGTCAATGCGCTCTACGGCAAACATCATGATAAACAATACGAGAATGCCGATGACGGCAATTCCACCAATTCCTACTCTCAATCCTGTTTTGGTCTTTGACGTGTTCATGTATTTATCGTTTTGATTAGAACTGTAAATAACGGAAATAAAATCGGTTTTACCAAATGTCAGGACTAAAAGTAACCATATTCCCTTGACACAGACGACAGAAATCCCAAAATGTCACTCCCTGCCGCATTTCACGTATCTTCCTTCAGTTTCCTGTCAGAATACACCTCTAGTTTACAGACGGTTGGATGAGCCGAACGGACTGAAGGGAAGCCCGATTTCCAGGTACAGAGACCCTGTTCCATCCTTACAGCCGGCTCACCGCAGCCAGATACTTCTCCATCGTCGTAGCCTTCTTGATCGCTTTCTTTATCTTCTTGTCCGCATCGGGCAACAGGTATTCCCAATAAGGCTTCATCTTGCCCAGCAGTTGCACCTCTCCCTGCAAGTGAGCTTCATAATAGTGAAGAAGACGCGTGTGAAACACCCTTACCTTATCCAGTAGTTCCCGGGAAGAAAGGGGGGTTCCGTCAGCAAACGCCCGGGCCAAGGCAGGATTGGCCAACAAGCCTCGCCCCAGCATGACGCCCTCCAGACGAGGATATGCCTCTTCCACCTTCCGGATATCATCCACCGTCAGCAAGTCACCGTTATACACCAACGGATGAGCGCATTCCGAATAGAAAGCGGCAAACGACTCCCTATCCACTTCTCCTTTGTACTGCTGCTTCCCGATGCGCGGATGAAGCGTAATCTGCCGCAAGGGGGCAGCATTCAGCAAAGGCAGCAGCACGCGCCACTCGTCCGCACGCTCCCAGCCCAGTCTCATCTTTACGGAAAAGCTCAGCTCGGGATAATGCACCAGTTCTCTCAGCAAAGCCTCCACCTCAGCAGGATAGGGCAATATGCCCGCTCCCTTGTGCTTTCCCGCAATCAACGGAAAAGGACAGCCCATGTTGACATCCGCTTCCTTGTAACCGTTCTCGATGAACAGGCCCGCCAGCCGTTCCAGTTCGGCAGGTGTGGAAGCAATCAGCTGGGGGATCAGCCGGGACACGGTATTGTTGCCGGAAGCAATCTCCCGGACATCCTTGTTACGGAACTCTCCTCTTTCTATCCGCACAAAAGGAGTATAATAGGCATCTATCCCACCGAAAACCTCCTGATGAAGGTTTCGCCAAGGGGCTTCCGTAAAGCCTTGCAAAGGGGCGGCATACAATTTCATTCGTTTCTTTTTTAAGTTTAGCTGCAAAGTAACACATTTTTCTTATACCTTTGCCTTATGGAAAAGTATATTTATGAACTGAAGATGAAGGTGCGCGACTATGAATGCGACCTTCAAGGCATTGTGAACAACGCCAACTATCAGCATTATCTGGAACATACGCGCCATGAGTTTCTCACCTCGGCAGGCGTCAGCTTCGCGCGGCTGCACGAAGAAGGGATCGATCCGGTAGTGGCGCGGCTCACCATGGCGTTCAAGACTCCGCTGCGCAGCGGTGACGAGTTTGTATCCAAGCTTTATTTGAAAAAGGAAGGAATCAAATATGTGTTCTATCAGGATATCTTCCGGCTGCCCGATATGAAAGTCGCTATCAAAGCCACTGTGGAATCCGTATGCGTGGTAAACGGCAGACTGGGAGACAGCGCGCTGTTTGACGAGACTTTCGCACCCTACCTGAGCGAATGACACAAGACGAACAACTTTGCAGCCTGGCACTGACCCGGATACCGGGGCTGGGGCTGACAGGCGCGTTCAGATTAGTCAGCAGCCTGGGAAGCGCCACCCGCGTCTTCGAGCACCGCAAGGAACTGTCGCAACTGGTTCCCGGAGTGAGTACCAAGGTCGTCACTGCTTTGAATAACCCGGAGGCCTTCCGGCGCGCCGAGCAGGAATTAATCTTCTGCGAGAGAAACCACATCCGCTGCCTCACCTTAAATGACGAAGGTTATCCCGCCCGTCTGCGCGAATGTGACGATGCTCCGCTGGCCCTGTTCTACCGGGGAAATGCCGACCTGAACGCACGACATGTCATCAACATGGTGGGGACCCGCCACGCCACACCCTACGGACAGGATATCTGCGCCCGTTTCCTTGCCGACCTGTCGGCACTGTGTCCGGACGCCCTGGTAGTAAGCGGACTGGCTTACGGCATTGACATCCACGCGCATCGCGCCGCCCTGCAGAACCGGTTCAAGACCATAGGCGTACTGGCCCACGGACTGGACCGCATTTATCCCGCCGAACACCGGAAGACAGCCGTCAGCATGTTGGAACAAGGAGGCTTGCTGACCGAATTCGCCAGCGGAACCAACCCCGACCGGCAGAACTTCGTGAAACGCAACCGCATTGTGGCGGGCATGAGCGACGCCACCATCGTCATCGAGTCCGCCGCCAAAGGAGGGGCACTCATTACGGCCGAACTGGCAGAAAGCTATCATCGGGACTGTTTCGCCTTCCCGGGACGATGCAACGATGAATATTCCATCGGTTGCAACAATCTGATCAGGAAAAACCAAGCCATGCTCATCACATCGGCCGAGGACTTGGTGAAAGCGATGGGATGGGAAGGCAAATCCGGAACCGGGAAAACGGTGCAACGGGAATTGTTCCCTGATTTAAGCGCGGAAGAGACAGCCATCGTCACCTTATTGCAGAAAATACCAGACGGATTGCAAATAAATACATTAGTAGTAGAAACAAATATCCCTGTTCATAAAATGAGTGCCCTGCTGTTCGAACTGGAGATGAAAGGAGTCGTTCGCGCATTGGCAGGAGGAATCTACCGCATCATTTAATCCTTTACAGTTTTTTACAACAGTTAAAACTCAACAATTTTGCATTTATATGTAAAATCACAGTCTTTTTTCACATAATCTCTCTTTTTTTTGCTTATTATCTTTAAAATATAAAAAATATATGTATATTTACGGCGCGTCTAATTCGTTAACGTTGGTTTACTAAGCCAAAATAAAGGAATGGTATGTTAATCTATCTTTCGTTTTAAAGAATAAAGCACGCTAAAAAGACCTGCCTCCAAGCTATGTAAAATACGATCGCCAAACGATATTGCCAATAAATACCGAGAGACAAATATATAGTGAAAACCAAGTAACAGAATTTATGAAAAAGAGATTATTCACATTGATTACGATGCTCCTTATCGGAGTTTATGCTGCATTTGCCCAGCAAACAATCACTGTTAATGGTACAGTTGTGTCGGAAGATAATGGCGAACCCGTCATTGGTGCCTCCATACTGGTTTTAGGTACCACAAAAGGAACGATCACCGACATTGACGGTCATTTTACATTAAATGAAATCGCCGCCAATGCCCAGCTAAAAGTTTCGTATGTGGGTATGTTGACACAAACGGTTAAAGCCGCCCACAAGCTGACAATTATCCTGAAGTCGGACACCCAAGTCATAGATGAGGTTGTAGTGACCGCATTAGGTATCCAGCGCCAGGCCAAAGCGATAGGCTATTCTACCGCCAAAGTAGATGCCGACCAGCTGACTATGGCAAAAGGTTCGGACGCGACAGCCGCCCTTAGTGGAAAAGTATCCGGTTTACAAATCAACATCACTTCTCCCCGGCTGGACCAGGAGACCCGTATCACGCTGCGTGGAGCACGTTCTTTCAAAGGGGATAACTCAGCCCTGCTGGTACTCGACGGTGTACAGACCCCTATCAACTTCCTTCAGTCTCTGAATCCTAATGATATTGAAAACATCTCGGTTCTGAAAGGAGCGTCCGCAGCCGCCCTTTACGGTTCGGAAGCAGCCAACGGAGTCCTTATCGTAACCACCAAAAGCGGTTCAAAAGGAAAACCCAATATCACTTACTCACTGACCGCCACCATGGACGAAGCCGCCTACCTTCCTAAATTCCAGACCCGGTTTGGCGGAGGCGAACCCGACCCCCTGACAGGATTACCTTTAATGAATGGTTATATAGAAGACGAGAACCAACAATACGGACCCGAATTTAACGGAGAACTGGTAAATGTAGGCAGCCCGATGGCCGATGGCACGGAGGATGGCTTTTATTTACAGCTCCCCTACAGTTACGTGAAAGACGGACGCAAGAACTTTTATGAGAAAGGATATGGCATACAGAATGATATTTCATACGCTTCCAGCGACGACAGAGGCAGCATGTACCTGTCTTACCAGCGTTTGGACCAAAGCGGAATCATCGCCAATGATGACAAGGTGCGACAGACAATACGTTTTAATGCCAGCCGGAATTATAAAAACTTCAAGGCCGGCGCCAAACTGGCATATACCAATACGACTTATGATTTGAACAATGTCACCTCATCCGGTATTTATAACCTTATCAATATCCCCGGAAACATTGATCTGGCCGATTTCAAAGACTGGCACAGAACAGGCATCGGCGCATCACCGGACGAATGGATAAATGACTATTACACCAACCCTTGGTGGCAAACAGAAACCTACCGGAGAAAAATACGTCAGGACCGTGTGGCCGGATCAATCGACTTAAACTTCCAGGCCACCAAGTGGTTACGTTTTACAGCCCGGGCCGGATTGAATCTAAGCATCAACAACCGCAATTACACAACGAACTCCTATCACTACACCGACTGGGCGAAGGAACATATTTATTATGCTTCTTCAGACCTCTTGTCCAGTTACACCACCGACTCGAACTTAAGCAGCAAATTCAACCTGGACTTCATGGCCTTCGCCGAACATAAGTTCAATGATGATTTCACACTGAAAGGCATGATAGGATATTCTTTGCAGGACAATTATTACGAATATAAAGAGGTAGCAGCCGACGCGCTGGCCCTGGACGACTTCTTCAATGTAAGAAACAAGGTGGGCGAACTGGGCGGTTCCAATTCATGGGAACGTTACCGCCGGCTCGGATTATTCGGCAGCGTTGACCTGAACTTCCGGAACTGGGCTTTCTTGCAGCTGACCGGAAGAAACGACTGGACTTCCTTGCTGGACCCGGAACATTGGTCATTCTTCTACCCCAGCGCCAACCTTTCCGTTGTACTGACAGATGCTATCCCCTCCATCAAAAGTGATGTGGTCAATCATCTGAAAGTACGTGCTTCGGCAGCTAAAGTAGGTACGGTAAATGTAGGAATCTACAATTTGGACAACATCGCCAACACAGCCGATTATTTCCCTTATGGAACCCTGGCCGCCTACTCCATCAGTCCCAATCTGCGTACACGTGACATCGAGCCGGAATTTACGACCGAATATGAAGTAGGTGCGGAAATCGGACTCTTCAGAAACAGAATCACCTTTGAAGTGGCTGCTTATGTACAGACTACCAACAACCAGACTACCAATATCAGCATCCCCACTTCCACCGGATTCTCATCCCGTTACATCAATGCCGGCACCATGCGGGGAAAAGGTCTTGAGCTGGATTTACACCTGACCCCTCTCCTGCAGTTCGGTGACTTTTATTGGAATGTAAATGCAAATGCCACCTTTATTGACACCCGTGTGATAGAACTGGCAGGAGATGCCACTGAATTAGTATTGGATTCCGACTATGCAGGCTATGCCATCGTAGGCGAGAGATATCCGATGATCAAAGCTACAGACTGGAAACGCACTCCTGACGGAAAAGTTATTGTAGATCCGGTTACCGGTCTTCCATCGGCAGGTGATATCGTTCCATGCGGCACTTCGGATGCGACAGTCCGTTTAGGGCTGACCTCAACCATGAAATGGAAAGGATTCACTCTGGGCGCTACTTTCGACTATCGTGGCGGTCATTACACCCGTTTTGGGATAGAGTATGACATGTTATTCACAGGAGCTTCCTACATCTCGGGAATCACCGGACGCCAACGCTTCGTATTCCCCAATTCGGCCATACAAGTAGGTTCCGACGCTGCAGGAAATCCTATTTATCAAGACAACACCGATGTGACCGTCTATGACGCGAGCAAAGGCTTCTGGAACGGAGTTTATAAACAAGGACGCGCCAACCAGGTTGTCAGCGCCGCATCATGGAGACTGCGTGAGCTCTCATTAGGATATGACATTCCGGACAAACTGATTAAAAAGACCGGATTCCTGCAAAGAGCATCCGTCAGCATAGTAGGACGGAATCTCTTTATGTGGACTCCATCGACCAATATTTGGGGAGACCCTGATTATACAGCCGCAGGCAGCGGTAACATCAGTGGTATGTCAGGCACAAGAGCAGCCGGTACCCGAAGCTATGGATTCAATTTATTACTTTCATTCTAAATACAGAAAACTATGAGAAGAAAATCATTATATACCTTGATAATAGGTGGATTATTATGCTGTAGCTGTACAGACTGGTTGGACGTGAACCATAATCCCAACTATGCATTGGAAGAGACCGTCACCAAGGACTTGTTGCTTTCTTTTGTAGAAAATGACATGAATGCGGACAGAACCACCTATCATGGTCTGCAGAACATGTGCCAGCACCTTACCAAGTCGGGCACAGTTTCCGGTACTTACGTTTTCCTTACAGGCTTGCTGGCTCCCCAGAACTCAGACTCCTACTGGAGTTCGCGCTATGCCCGTATCATGAACCTGAGGAGTATTACCGCCAAAGCGGTAGAAGAAGAAGATGCCGGATATGAAGGCATTGCCGGCGTACTGACCGTCATCAATTTCCGGGAGCTGGTAGACATATTCGGAGATGTCCCCTATACAGAGGCAGCCCTGGGCAATGATTATCTGGCTCCTAAATATGATAAAGGAGAAGACATCTATGCCAACTTGATACAGGATATCGATAAAGCCATCGCCAAACTGGACGAAGCCATAGCCAACCCCACCTACAGCGTCGGTACATTAAAGAAAGCTGATATTTTCTGTAAAGGCGACTTGAAGCAATGGAGGCGGTACGCTTATTCCATCAAACTAAGTTTGTTGATGAGAATATCCAATGTTCAAGACGTATCGGCACAAGTAGCTTCCATCCAGGACAAAGGGCTCGATTTGAATGAAATCATCAAAGGCAATCCGGGCTATTACAAAGCGGACGACAAAATGAACCATGTTTACGAATACTGGGGATGGACTTACCTTGATTATGAATCTACTTATCACAAACAAGTAGTACCCACCTCGCAACTGGTGGATGCGCTACGCGACAATAATGATCCGCGTCTGCGTGTCTATATAGATCCGCGCACCTCTTTGGCCGATGACAAAAACGGAAGAACCGATTACAAGAAACACGGTTTGGATAAAGAATATTACATTGGCGTTCCTTATGGACAACTGTTCCCCGCCGACGGTCCGAACGCATCCAAAATCGGACTTGGAATATTGGCCAAGTCATCTTCCAAAGTGGATGGCCCGCAAGAAGACATTTATATCATGTCGGGCTCACTGGCAGGTTTCTACCTGGCAGAAGCTGCCTTACGGGGTATGATTGACGGTGGAGACGCCAAAGCCAAGGATTACTATGAGAAAGCTGTGACCGCTGCCATGAAGATGTATGAACGCGCCTTGAAAGATGACGGCTATCCGCTGGCAGGTGTCAGAGCTCCGATCAGCGGTTCTGTAGAAGAAGCTGCCATGCAGTTCCTGACACAAGAGAATAAAGCTGTCAACTGGGATTTGATGGCTACTACAGAAGAAAAGTTATGCGCCATCCAGACACAGAAATGGATCAGTCTGTTCATGATTGACCCGTTGGAAGCCTGGTCTGAACAAAGAAGAACAGACTATCCGGTATTAAAGGTTTCTCATAGCCAGGCTAAAGGTCAGAAACTGATTATACGCTTTCCATACCCAAATACAGAAAGGAATCTGAATCCTAATAATTTCAAAGAAATAGATATTTATGAGTCATTGATATTCTGGGATCAGAAGAATGAAGAAAGAGAAACAGTAAGTGACTATTTATAATAAACAAAAACAGAAGGACATTATGAGAACAAAAGCATATTTATTACTAGTTATGTTCATAGCACTGACCATGAGCTCGTGTCTAAAGGATGATTATCTGGTTGACTGGGAAGACGCCAAGCCCGTTATTGAGCTGCCCTATACCAAGCATACGACAAGCAGCACCGTCACAGCCGGCAAGGAAGTACGGTTCAAACTGTATGTCAATTACACCATCGCCGATTGGAGAAACCAGCATGAAGACATTGTGGTGGGACTGGACATTGATGAAAGCAAAGTAGGAACAAGCACCTTATTGCCCTCTTCATGCTATACTCTTCCCACAACGATGACAATCCTTAAGCAAACCCAGCTGGCAGAAACAGAATTAGTGATCAATACCACCGGATTAAAACAAGGTACATACGCCTTACCGGTAATTATAAAAAGCGTTCCATCGGGTTATACCATCAGTGGTAATTTCGGAATGATGCTTTTTAAAGTAGTCATTAAATAAAGAAAGAGCATAAAAAAAGAGGATGTCAAGACTCTGCTACAGAGAAAAAGGACTTTTAATCCGAGACTTGACATCCTTTAAGAAGCTAAAAAGAGCCGCATCAACGTTGAGTAATGATACGGCTCTTTTATTTTTATTTACCAGTCACAAACTGCAAGTATCCAGCGTGCTCATCTTAGTTTCTACATTCTCTCTTTATCGCCAGATTATTGTATTCCTAATTCGGCAAAGCCCATCGGCCCGTCGTTTTCCACCATTCTCACAGCTTTCAACAACACATACCGGGCTGTTACCGGAGTGAAATAAACCGATTGAAGAATCGGATTGTTCTTGATATTCGAGAATTCTCCGCTGCTCACCACCTGATTCACCGCACCGGCTTCCGTGCCGACCGAAATCTCATAGGCAGCTATCAGCCCCTTGTTATACTCGCTCTGGTCGGGCAGGTAATGGAATGAGGAAACAGTCTGCTCCTTACCCAAATCAATCAAAAGCGTATTGCCATCTACAAAGCAAGTGGTGGCGGCATCCTTGTCCGCACATTTTCCGGCCTCAGCCTCATCTACCTGCGGCAAGGTGAACGGATACGTTCTCAGTTCCTCCGCCTTGGCAGTGAACACGTCATGGGTCTCTCCAGCATAATAAGCCTCTATGTTATTGATGCACAAGCATCCGCGCGACTCTGTAAAGTTGATGCGGAGCTTATCTGTGGTCACTGTCTCAAAACGAAGCAAACGTTTATAACCGATGGTGGTGGTCTCTTCGTTCAGTTTTACGGGCAGCCACTCCCCATCCTTATTGTATTCCACCACAAAGGATTGCACACGCTGTCCCAACGGAATGTATTCTTGCAACAACATACGGTTCACCTTTTGCGGAGCCGGCCATTCAAACTCGATGACAGCCGATGTAACGCTGTCCTCCGTAGCCCAATAAGTATCATAGTCTCCGTCCGTCACAGCCTTTGCCGTGTACTTTCCACCCCGTTCGTTGGAAACTTTCGGAAGAACACCCTTCAGCAAATTGTCCGCCAGCTGCTTCTGCACATTCTTATAAAAATTGACCGCATTCGCCGAATCCACCGGATGAATCAATCCATACCGGTCTACGGGGAAATTGAGCAGCAAAGTCGCGTTATGCCCCACACTGCGATAGTAAAGGTCGGTCAGCTGCTCTACAGTCTTCACCTTGTCGTCCTCCTCGGGATGATAGAACCAGCCCGGACGCATGGAAACATCACACTCGGCAGCCGTCCACTGATTTCCGTCGGCATGTCCGTATTGCAGTTCCCTGTATTTAGGATAACCCGGATACACTTCTCCGGCACGCAGGAACGACCAGTTCGTGGCTCCGGCAAAGCCGCTTTCATTGCCTACCCAGCGGCATCCCGGGCCTCCATCCGAAAAGATAACGGCCTGTGGCTGGAGTTCGGCCAGCATCTCATAAATACGGGGATAATCGTAATACGTTTTACGGTCAATCGTACGGCTCTCTTTCGCTCCTCCGTACCAGCCGTCGCCTCCGTTGGCGCCGTCAAACCACACCTCAAAGACCTCACCGTAATTGGTCATCAGTTCGTGCAGTTGCTTATGGAAGTATTCCACGTATTCCGGCGATCCATAGTTGGCCTGATGCCGGTCCCAAGGCGAAAGATAAACAGCGAACTTTATACCATACTTCTTGCATGCTTCGGAAAGATCACGTACGATATCTCCTTTTCCATCTTTGTAAGGTGTGTTTCGGATACAATATTCAGTCAGTCCCGTAGGCCACAGGCAGAAGCCGTCATGGTGCTTTGCCGTCAGAATAACCCCCTTCATGCCCGCCGCCACAAAAGTTTTCACCCATTGCTCGCAGTCCAGCTTGGCAGGATTAAAAGTTGCGGGATCAGAATCACCGTAACCCCACTCACGGTCATTAAAAGTGTTCAGTCCGAAATGTACGAAAGCGTATGTCTCCATCTTCTGCCATTCCACTTGTTTCTTTTCTGGAACAGGGAAAACCGGTTCCGGAGCATTCACTGACGGAGCGCAAGCATTCAGCAATGCCACGGCAGCTCCCAAACATAAAAGGTTAGTGTGTCTTTTCATTAGGTTATAAGTTAGTTATATCATCGCAAAGATAGGAAAAAATCAATGAATAGAAACAAGATATAGCATATTTAAAAAGAGCGGCAGCCTGAAGGGGAGCACAAGAACAAGAAAAACAAGGGGCTTAAAAAAGAAAAGGAGCAACGCCTTGCTCCAACCTTTGTTAACCTTAAATCTAATACTATGAAAAAAATCACATGACAAATGTACAACTTACACCCATTCTCTCCAACTATTTGATTCAATTTCGCTTTTTATTTAGTATTATTTCACAAACACGTCCGTTTTCGCACACAAGATTACAATTAGATTGAAAAAGCAGGATTAAAAAAGGAATATGAAACATGACCCTGCCAATATAATAGAGCCGCTCATTTCTTTCCCGTTGGAAAATAAGAGCAAAAAGAAATGACTCTTTACCCAGGACATGTCAATAAAAAGAGTGCCCCGCCAGCAGGCAGGGCACTCTCAAATATCAAGTAAAACTAACCGTGATTAGTCTTTCAGCTTCGCAGCAATAAATTCACGGTTCAAACGAGCGATGTTGCTGATAGAAACCAACTTCGGACATTCCGCCTCACAAGCACGAGTGTTTGTACAGTTACCAAAGCCCAGTTCGTCCATCTTGCTCAACATGGCTTTCGCACGGCGGGCAGCTTCCACCTTGCCTTGAGGCAACAGTGCCAGCTGGCTGACCTTTGCAGAAACGAACAACATGGCAGAACCATTCTTACATGCAGCCACACAAGCACCACAACCGATACATGCAGCCGCATCCATAGCCTCATCGGCAACAGGTTTGGGAATAGGAATTGCGTTCGCGTCAGGAATACCACCGGTATTGATTGACACATAACCACCGGCCTGCATAATCTTGTCGTAAGCGCCACGGTCTACCATCAGGTCGCGGATGACCGGGAAACCGGCCGAACGCCAAGGCTCAACAGTAATGGTATCACCATCTTTGAAACGACGCATATAAATCTGGCAGGTAGTAGCACCTGTAGCAGGTCCGTGAGGATGACCGTTGATGTACATAGAGCACATACCGCAGATACCCTCGCGACAGTCGTGATCGAATACGATAGGTTCTTTACCTTCATTGATAAGCTGCTCGTTCAAGATATCCATCATTTCCAGGAATGAGGTATCACCCGGAATATCTTTCATTTGGAAGGTATCAAAATGTCCTTTGTCCTTAGGACCTTTCTGACGCCAAACTTTCAGTGTGAAACTTATATTTTTATCCATGATTTCTATACAATTAATAATTAAGACTTATAGTTACGGGTTTGAACCTTGGTGAACTCATAGTTCAGATCTTCTTTAATCAACTCAGGTTCTTTTCCTTCGCCGGTGTACTTCCAACAAGCTACATACGAGAACTTGTCATCGTGACGAAGCGCTTCACCTTCCGGTGTCTGATGTTCTTCACGGAAGTGACCACCACAAGATTCTTCACGGTTCAAAGCATCGTAAGCCATCAATTCACCGATTTCAATGAAGTCGGCCAAACGGATTGCTTTTTCAAGTTCTACATTCAATTCATTCGCTTCACCCGGAATGCGAAGGTCGCTCCAGAAGGTCTTTCTTACTTCTTTCAGCTGAGCCAGTGCCTTGGTCAAGGATTCCTTGGTACGTCCCATACCTACGAAGTCCCACATGATGTGACCTAATTCCTTGTGGATAGAATCTACAGAACGATGACCCTTAATGTTCATCAACTTCTGAATCTTATCATTCACAGCCTTTTCAGCAGCAGCAAATTCAGGCAGGTCTGTTGAGAAACGCGGAACCTGGATCTGGTCGGCCAGATAGTTCTGGATGGTATAAGGCAATACGAAGTAACCGTCGGCCAATCCCTGCATCAATGCAGACGCACCCAGACGGTTGGCACCATGGTCGGAGAAGTTGGCTTCACCGATAGCATACAGACCCTTGATAGAAGTCATCAATTCGTAGTCAACCCAGATACCACCCATGGTGTAGTGGATAGCCGGGAAGATCATCATCGGAGTCTTGTACGGGTTCTCGTCAGTGATTTCTTCGTACATATCGAACAAGTTACCGTAACGGGCACGAACCACGTCCTCACCCAGACGGTCGATAGCGTATTTAAAGTCAAGGAATACGGCCAGACCAGTGTTGTTCACACCGAAACCGGCGTCGCAACGTTCTTTGGCAGCACGTGAAGCAACGTCACGGGGAACCAGGTTACCGAATGCCGGATAGCGGCGTTCCAAGTAGAAGTCGCGGTCGGCGTCAGGAATATCGGTCGGCTTCTTGGTTCCGGCCTGCAATGCCTTGGCATCTTCCAGCTTCTTGGGAACCCAGATACGTCCGTCATTACGCAATGACTCGGACATCAAAGTCAATTTGGACTGCTTGTCACCGTGTACAGGAATACATGTGGGGTGGATCTGTGCGAAGCAGGGATTAGCAAAGTATGCACCTTTGCGGTAGATCTGCATGGCAGCCGAACCATTTGACGCCATCGCGTTGGTAGACAAGAAGTAAGTGTTACCATAACCACCGGTACCGATCACTACCGCATGAGCGGCAAAACGTTCAATCTTACCGGTTACCAAGTTACGGGCGATGATACCACGGGCGCGTTCCACACCTTCGTTATCCTTGATCAGCACAACGTCCAGCATTTCATAACGAGTGTACAATTTCACGTTACCACGCTGCACTTCGCGGCTCAATGCAGAATAAGCACCCAGCAGCAACTGCTGTCCGGTTTGACCGCGGGCATAGAATGTACGTGATACCTGAGCGCCACCGAATGAACGGTTGTCCAGCAAGCCACCGTATTCGCGGGCGAAAGGAACACCTTGAGCCACGCACTGGTCGATGATAGCGTTGGACACTTCGGCCAGACGGTAAACGTTGGCTTCGCGTGCACGGTAGTCACCCCCTTTGATTGTATCGTAGAAAAGACGGTAAACAGAGTCACCATCGTTTTGATAATTCTTAGCAGCATTGATACCTCCCTGTGCAGCAATAGAGTGTGCACGACGAGGAGAGTCCTGGATACAGAAGTTTAACACCTTGAAACCCAGAGCACCCAGTGAAGCGGCAGCCGAAGCGCCTGCCAGACCGGTACCTACCACAATGATGTCCAGACGACGTTTGTTGGCAGGGTTTACCAATTTTTGATGAGCTTTATAATTGGTCCATTTCTCGGCTAAAGCGCCTTCAGGAATTTTAGAATCTATAGTAGCCATATTCATTTACAATTTTATCATTTACAATTTACGATTAGCAAGCACCACAAGCCAGTGATTTCACGAAGAAGATAACGACTACAGCCGCAAAGCCAAGAACGACTACAGTAGAGTAGATGTTACCGATAGTCTTCCAACGCTCGAACCAAACCTTGTTGCTCCAGCCCAGTGTCTGCAAAGCACTCCAGAATCCGTGAGTCAGGTGGAACCACAAAGCTGCTAACCAAATGAGGTAAAGCACTGTAAATACAGGGCATCCGAATGTTTCACGGATGTAAGCGGCACCGTCTGTAGGGCCGAAAGCGCCTAAATCATGCACACCGATGATTTCGGCAAACTGCATTTTGTACCAGAAATTGGCAAAGTGAAGAGCCAATCCGGCAATGACAACAATACCCAGAACAAGCATGTTCTGAGATGCCCATTCCACAGTTTTAGGTTTGACATTCACTGCATAGCGTTCGCTACCACGAGCCGCACGGTTCTGCATGGTCAACCAGAAAGCGTAGATGATGTGGATTACGAACAGAGCGCCCAGTCCGGCTGTTGCAACCAACGCGTACCAGTTAGCTCCCAGGAATTCACAAATCATGTTGTAAGCATCTTCCGAGAAGAGCGCAACAAGGTTCATCGCCATGTGAAACGTCAGAAACAGGACAAGGGCGATACCTGTGACACTCATCACCACTTTCCTTCCAATAGATGAATTACTTAACCACATAAATGATTGAATTTAAATTATTTAATTGTTAGAACTAAAAATTCTGTTAAAAGCTGTGTCTTCACGATGCAAAAGTAAAGGAATTCTAGCGATAATACAAGGAATTATGGAAATTATTCTTTAATCCGGGGAAGGGTAAATGCGGATTACATTATTTTCCTATCTTTGTACCGGACAAAAACCAAACGGACATGGATATACGAAAAATTATTCTCCTCTTTCTGACAGTAAGCTTTACACTTGCCCTTCCGGCACAGAATGCAGACATCAACACTTTAAAAACAATCAACAGCTGGCATGTACACGGCCTCAGCCGGGGGCTGTCCGAAAGCGGCATCATCTTGCCGGTCGGCATTCCTACTGCCATGGGGATCTATGCATTGATCAAGAAAGACCGGCCGATGCTGAAGGATGCCGTTTACCTGGGAACCAGTGTGATTGAGGCGGTAGGTATTACATACGCCGCCAAGCATATCATAGGGCGCGAGCGGCCTTTTGTAAAGTATCCGGATAAGATTCATGCTTACGGAGCACCGGATGCAGACAGTCCGTCGTTTCCTTCGGGGCACACGGCAGCCGCTTTTTCTCTGGCCACCTCGCTCTCCATCACGTATCCCAAGTGGTATGTTATCGCCCCCTCGGCCGTATGGGCTTGCGGGGTAGGCTTTGCCCGGATGAACCAAGGGGTGCACTATCCCAGCGATGTGGTGGCGGGAGCGGCTATCGGTATCGGTTGTGCGTTTGCCAATGTGTATGTAAACCGTTGGCTGAACAAGGTATTGTTCGGGGAATAGATTGCCTCAACAGCCTGCGGGGAACAAAAAACGCATATCCGGCAGCTGATGGATATGCGTCCGCCCCTTGATGGACATGCGTTCAGTGCCTGATGGATATGCGTCCAGCAGGCGCCGGACGGTCAACAGAGGCTGTTGCCACCGGTATTACATATAGTCGTTTCCGATATTACATCTAGTTGTTTCCGATATTACATCTAGTTGTTTCCGGCATTTCATCTGATTCCTCCGGCTTTATCAACCAGTTCAAACATTTGAAAAGACAGCACATCATCGCTATAATCAGGGTTCATCACATGATTAGTGCTGATATATAATTTACCCTTTGTCACAAAACAAAGTCTGGAATTATAAGTATAGGGAGGAAACACATGCTCCCCAATCATAGTAAGCTGTTTATCGAAAATTTGTATAGAGAATTGTTTTCTTCCGCTCCGAAGCAAGGTAAGCGCCTCAACACCAGCCTCTACTTCTTGTGGAATATATACAATGCGGTAATAGATTTCATTGTCCGAATCATAAAGTATGTTTCCATAAGAAGGACTTTCACATATCTGTCTTTGCATGACTTGATCGTCGCCTCCTTGATAAGAAGGACATTGTATGTTATCGACATACTGACTTTTACCTTGTTTATACTCAACACTGCAAGCAATAGGATCTACCACCAACAAATCATCCATATAAGCGAATGAATAAACAAAACGATGCCCATCAAAACAACATTTGTATTCAAAAGCCAAAGAAGAAGCTGCACCTCTAACCAAATGTTCGTCTATTGCAGGAAAAGCGATTGGCAAGGAAGTTGTGTTTCCTGATAATGTATCTATGCAGCACAACAACGAGCTTTTCTCCATCACCTCCTCACCCAGTTGCCAATTAAGGCTTTGAGTCAGATAAAGTTTTCCATTCAAGAACTGGAAAGTGCCGTTTTCTTTAAAACAACCAACCGGCTTATACCCATCTGACGTAACTGCATAATTCATCCGCTTCTTGATATACCCCGTCGTATCCGTTTCATAAAGATTGCAATCTGCCAATCCCGCAATATAAATATGCTCGCAGTCAGACATCATAAATCCATTCAAAAATCCACCTTTTACCGCATTGCTTCCTTCCACCTCAAAAACATTCTTGTTCACCAAACTACCATTATGGACATCATAAATCAACAACTCCGGCAAATAGCTATTTTGAAAATATAAATATTCCTTGCCGTCACTGCTCGTACAAGTACGAATAAACAAAGGCATTTTCACATCTGAATCCAACGCATAAGTCAGAAACGAATCGACAGGATGCAGCAAAAAAGAATAATTCCTCCCATTATGGCTACAAGAACAAAACAAGGTGATAGCAACCCAAAAACAACATAGAATTCTTATCATACAATAGGATTAAACGGTTAAATTAGCTATCTCCTTGAGGATCAATTTATAATCCTCAAGGAATATATGTTATAAATATATGTATCATATTTCAATAGTTTGTAAAACCATATGATAAACCCCAATATTATAAGCCACAATACTTCCCTGTTTATCAATAAACTATATATCGAATAAAGCTTCAAAATACTGACAATCAAACATTCTATTCCTCTTTCTATATAAATTCCAATAAATAAAAAGAAGTTATAGCTAAGCTAATGATTTTAACATCAACAGTTTTACAAACCTGAAACAACGGTAAAATTACCATTCATGACTTCCACAAGGACATCCAGTCCAATCACCACCCGAATAACAAATCATATAATCCACACTATCCCACCAACAATTAAAACCTCCACTTCCTCCTTCATTGCCAGCCAATGCTTCCACATTAGCCAAAGCCAATTCGGACATTTCCATATCCGTCTTTTGGACATTATACACATTCAAACCTACCATTAAAGCAAATACAATAACCAAAGTTACTTTCCAAATACTCTTTTTCATCTCTATTATTTTTTTATAGTTGTTACTTTATTTTCTAATTCTCTTTTTATCGGAAAGAGATACACCGTGGGAAAAAACAGAACTCTTCATTGCTTTTTCTCTATTCTTACTTTTACATCGATCAATCCTCCTTTCCTTTTAAGGAGAGCCAACAAATATGGAAAAGACATTCGCTAACCCAAAAAGATTATCTTTCCACTCTTTCTTTTTATTCTCCAATTAATAAGCAATAACTACTCCAAAGCTAAAGGTTCTAACACATAAGCAACCTTACTACCATCGGGACAATCCACATTACCGTCTCCGAAACATCTACCAGGTACATATTCAAAATTGGCTAAAGCTTCTATATTGCTTAACATCAATTCATCTATAGCACCTTTGGACTGTTCCAAGACATTCAACACATTCGCTGCAATAACTAGTGCAACCATAAATAACATTCCTACTTTTTTCATTTTTTATCTGTTTTACTATTGCGACAAAAATAAAAAGGAAAAACTAAAAGCTATTCCTTTTTATCCTTACTTTTCTCTTACTTTTCACGGCTTCTCTTACTTTTTCTCTACTTTTCTCCTTATCATGTTGGCACCAGCATAATCCTTCCCTTTTTTAGAAGTTTTATTTCTCTACTTTATTTCCATTTCATACCTTTGCAGAAAAGAAGAAAGATGAAGAGAATAAAAAGAAAAATAACAATAGGTCTTTTTCTGATAATAGGACTAGTGAGTTTATGCGTCTCATTTTTTAACTCCGGAAAGGAAAACATACAAGAACACCTGAATGAAGCCTTGAACAAAACTATTATCGTAGATTTTCACAGGAGAGAACTTAAAGAAATGCGATATACCGGCAAATCACTAAACAAAAAAGTAGATAGAATAAAAATAACAAGTAATGAAGGACCGGAATATATTATATTCGAAGATAGCGTAGAAGAGTATTTAGCTTATCAATGGGCTACACAATACATCTTGGCTCAAATACGTCCTGTGAACCCCGATAAATTTAATACACTATTCAATGAAGAAATAAGCAAGAAAAACATAATATGCCGTACAGGCATTATCTATCGTCACAAAGGGGATATACAATATAGCGACAAAGACTCTATTTCTTATCAAAAATCCATTGCCACACAAGCCGTAATTTTGGACGCTAAAAAAACAGTCACCGTACAGGCGTGGGCGGATTGTGACCGAGCAACAATATGGAAAAACGGAGATAAAAGAATAACATGGTTAGCGGTGTTTTACCTTATAATTGCTACCTTTGTATTCTCCCATTCCCAAGCGAAACAAATAAATACTGAAAATGTAGCCACAAATTCCCCTACAGTCCCCACCAATGTCTTCTTGCAAAAAGGCATAAAGGTAGATGAAAAGGAACGGAAAATATACATAAACGACCAAGAATGCATCACTATGGATTCGGGATTCAAAATTATGCGACTACTAATTGGCAACCCTAAACATTTCGTATCCAAAGAAGAAATCGTCCGAGAACTGTGGCCCGTAGAAATAAACAGTACCGACAAAAACATATTAAATAACAGAATAAACAAACATATCAATACCCTACGCAAAGCTCTTCTGAATTTCCCGGAATACCAAATAGAAACAGAGCACGGGAAAGGATATCGCCTGCTCATTCCAAGCAACCTAACTCCGTATGCCCCATGACGCAAGCCACTTCTCCGCATCCACTCACTGCCGTTTCAGCAGCAAACCCTCAAAGTCCGGCTGTTCCAGCAGTTCCAAGGCTTTTTTGATACTTTCATTGGCGTCATTGATGACGTGATAATATTCGTTCATGTCCCACAAATCACGGGCTATCAATGCCTTCATCTGCAATTTCAACAGAGGCAGGGCCTTTTGGTATTCATCTTCATGATATTCCACTCCCATCTCCTTACCGGTGGCAACCAGTTGCGCCAACATATCAGGAGTAACCTCAAAACGTTTGTAGAACTCATTGAAAGTCTTGTATTTCCCCAGCCATTCCTTGCGATGGGCATCCATGAAATGGAAGTGAGCTTTCATCAACGCGCCTTTATCACGCAACTGACGGTGATATTTAGTATAAAGAGTCGTATCAATCGGCACAAAATAATCGGGCATGATCCCACCGCCACCATATACCGTACGCGCCAGCTTATGAGTCTTGAACTTCAAAGAATCCGGAAAATGAATACTGTCTTCGCTCATCATCTCCCCTTTATTGTAACGGTCTATCAAATCTTCGTTATACTTCTCGATACTCTCGTAGGGTTTCTGTATACAACGTCCGGCAGGTGTATAATAACGCGCCACCGTCAGACGGATCATCGAACCGTCCGGCAAATCAATGGGACGCTGCACCAGGCCTTTACCAAAACTGCGGCGGCCCACCACGACTCCTCTGTCCCAATCCTGAACGGCACCGGTCACAATCTCACTGGCAGAAGCTGAGAACTCATCGACCAATACGATCAGACGACCATGCTGAAACTCGCCCGTACCTTTGGCGAAAAACTCACTACGGGGATTACGGCGTCCCTCCGTATAGACTATCAGTTCCTTTTTGCCCAAGAACTCATTGGCGATATCGATGGCTGCATTCAGATAGCCGCCGCCGTTGCCTTGCAAGTCCAGAATCAAGTCCTTCATCCCTTTCTTCTGCAACTCGGCCAGCGCTTTCTTGAACTCCTCATGGGTAGTGGCGGCAAAACGGCTGATACGGATATAGCCCACCTTATTCTTGATCAGATAGGAAGCATCCAGGCTGTAAACAGGTATTTTGTCCCTTTTCACCGTAAACGTAAGCAGTTCCTTCACTCCGCGACGAAGTATTTTCAAGTTCACTTTCGAGTCTTTCGGTCCGCGGAGGCGGCGCATGATATCCTCGGTACTCATTTTCACACCGGCTATCAGCGTATCTTCCACCATCACGATACGGTCGCCTGCCAGGATGCCCGCCTTTTCGGACGGCCCGCCCGATACGGGCTGTACCACCATCAACGTATCCTCCGCCATGTTGAACTGTATGCCGATGCCTTCGAAGTTTCCCTGCAACGGCTCGTTCATCTTCTTCACTTCCTCCGGATCGGAATAGGTGGAGTGCGGATCGAGCTGTTCCAGCATCTTCACGATGGCTTCCTCCACCAGCTTTCCCTCATTCACTTTATCGACATAGAGGTTGGCAATGGCAAACTCCGCCAATTGCAACTTGCGTGCCGGAGACTCCATAAACTTATTCTCCTGAGCCTGTGCGGCCACGATAGAAAAAAAGCAGGCAATCAAGCCTGCAAGGTACATGGTATATTTCATGATCAGTCTATTTTCATTCCTTCGGGCAAGAACGGGGTCACGTCTTTGCCAAACTGTAACAATTCTCTTACGATGGTGGAGCTGACAGAGGTTAGCTCCGGCTCGGTAAACAGCAGGATCGTTTCTATTCCGGCCAGCTTCCGGTTGATGTCGGCTATGGTTTCCTCATACTCAAAGTCGCGCACCGTACGGATACCGCGGATAATGAACTGCGCCTCCTTGTCGCGGGCAAAGTCGATGGTGAGGCAGGCGTAAGCATCGACCTTTACCCGAGGCTCGTCAGCAAACAACTGTTCAATCATCTCCACCCGTTTCCCGGTAGGAAACCAGGTCTTCTTATTCTCATTGATACCAATGCCGATCACCACCTCATCCATAAAGGTCAACGCCCTCTTCACCACCGAATAATGGCCGATGGTAAAGGGATCAAAGGTGCCCGGAAATATCGCTCTTCTCATATTTTTAATCACTAATCACGCAATATCTTCTTCTATCACAAGGTTATCTATAATAAAATTCTGACGCTCCATGGTGTTCTTGCCCATGTAGAACTCCAGCAGTTCCTTTACCAGGTCGGTCTTGCGGAGGGAAACTTGCTCCAGACGCATGTCTTTGCCGATAAAGTGCTTGAACTCATCGGGTGAGATTTCCCCCAGACCTTTAAACCGGGTGATTTCGGGATTGGGGCTTAACCGTTCGATGGCGGCAACCCGCTCCTCTTCCGAATAACAATATACGGTCTCGTAAACCCCTTTCTTACGGTTGCGGACGCGGAACAAAGGGGTCTGAAGAATATATACATGGCCTTTCTTTATCAGATCGGGGAAGAATTGCAGGAAGAAAGTGATCAGCAATAAACGGATGTGCATGCCGTCCACATCGGCATCCGTAGCCACAATCACCTTGTTATATCGCAAACCTTCCATGCCGTCCTCTATATTCAAGGCAGCCTGAAGCAGGTTGAACTCTTCATTCTCATACACAATTTTCTTGGTCAGCCCATACGAATTCAACGGCTTGCCACGCAGGCTGAATACGGCCTGGGTATTTACATCACGGCTTTTGGTGATGGAGCCGCTGGCCGAATCGCCCTCGGTAATGAAAATGCAGCTTTCCTCCTTCTTGTCTCCTTTGGTGTCGTTCAGGTGGAAGCGGCAGTCGCGCAACTTGCGGTTATGAAGATTTGCCTTCTTGGCACGTTCGCGGGCCAGTTTGGTCACTCCGGCTATGGCTTTACGCTCTTTCTCCGATTCCTGAATCTTCTGCAACATCACATCGGCTATGTCCGTATGCTTGTGCAGATAGTTGTCCACCTCAGTCTTGACAAAATCGCCTACAAACTTATTGACGGTAGGACCGCCGGGAGCCATGTTGGTAGAGCCCAGCTTGATCTTGGTCTGGCTTTCGAACAACGGTTCCTCCACATTGACGGCAATGGCGGCTACCAGTCCGTTACGGATATCGGCATAATCCATGTTCTTGTTGAAATATTCCTTGATGGTACGGGCGATATGCTCTTTGAAAGCACTTTGATGCGTACCTCCCTGCGTGGTGTGCTGCCCGTTCACAAAAGAATAATACTCCTCACCATACTGGCCGGTATGCGTAAAGGCTATCTCGATATCCTCGCCTTTCAAGTGGATGATGGGGTATAACCCCACCGCTGTCATGTTGTCGTTAAGCAAGTCCACCAATCCGTTGCGCGACAGGATGCGCTGGCCGTTGTAGATAATGGCCAGTCCTGTATTCAGATAGGTATAGTTGCGGAGCATGGTTTCCACAAACTCCGGACGGAAACTATAATTCTCGAACAAGAGGCGGTCCGGTTCAAAGAAAATAAACGTACCGTTCTCCTCGGTGGTGTCCTGTGTGGTGTCCGTCAGCAAGTTGCCCTTGGCAAAGGTGGCGATACGCACCTTTCCGTCCCGATAACTGCGCACCTCGAAACGCGAGCTCAACGCATTGACGGCTTTCACGCCGACGCCGTTCAGCCCTACGCTCTTCTTGAACGCCTTGCTGTCATATTTACCTCCCGTATTCAGCACGCTCACGGCTTCAATGAGCTTTCCCTGCGGAATGCCGCGGCCATAGTCACGCACGCTGACACGGAGGTTTTCTTCCATTACAATCTCAATCTTTTTACCCGCCTGCATTTTAAATTCATCGATGCTGTTATCGAGCACTTCTTTCAGAAGGACGTAAATTCCGTCCTCGGCATGTGATCCGTCACCCAACTTTCCAATATACATACCGGGACGGGTACGCACATGCTCCATGTCACTGAGGTGGCGGATGTTATCGTCGGTATATTCTACGGCGGGATTGTTTATCAGTTCGTTGTTCTCTTCCATCTTGACTTATCACATTTATATATATCGTTGTTACAGAATACTTTTCTTATAGGCACGGCGGCGTTTATGCTGCTCGGTCTTGAAATATTCCCACTGGGCCTGCACTTTTCCGTTCAGTTCCAGTTCCGGATTGCTTTCGGCATAGTGGAATCCCAGCTGCTGATAAGCCGGAATAAGATCAGAGAATAACAAAGCATTGACACCTTTGTTCTGGTATTCGGGTTTTACCGCCACCAGCAGCAAATCCAGCACTTTGGGGTATTTCCTCAGGAACAACAGTTTGCCCAGGTAATACCATCCCAACGGGAGCAACCGGCCTTTTGACTTGCGCAACGCTTCGGACATGGAAGGCATGGAGATGCCCACGGCCACCAGCTTTCCGTCCGCATCGGTCACCAAAGTCAGCATGTTCAGATCCACAATGGGGAGATACATCTTTATGTATTGGTTAATCTGCCCCTGAGAGAGCGCCGAGAAACCATACAACGGTGCGTACGCCTCGTTCATCAGCTCAAAGATGGCCTGTCCGTACTCGGCCGCCAGTTTCTTGCGGGAGGTATATTTCTTGATGGTCAGGTTGAACTTGCGTTGAATCAGGTCGCTGATCCGCTTATGCTTGTCCGGAATAGCTTCGGGAATGTAAATCTTATACTCCACCCAGTCGGCGTCTTTCTCAAACCCCAGCCGGTCCATGTGTTGCGGATAGTAAGGATGGTTATAGATGGTAGACATGGTGCTCAGTTGGTCGAATCCTTCTACCAGCATGCCTTCCGCATCAAAGTCGGTAAAGCCCAAAGGCCCCTGAATGGTATCCATTCCCTTCGATTTACCCCATTGGGCCACCGCATCCAACAAGGCACGTGATATTTCGATATCATCCAGGAAATCGATCCACCCGAAACGTACTTCTTTTTTATTCCAAGTCTCGTTTGCGCGTTTATTGATAATTCCTGCAATACGTCCTACTACTTTGTTATCCTTATAGGCCAGAAAATACTCCGCCTCACAAAACTCGAAAGCGGCGTTCTTCTTCGGGCTGAACGTATTCAGCATATCATCGTACAAATCGGGTACGGAATAAGGATTCTCTTTATATAACTCGTAGTTGAACCGTATGAACGTCTTAAGTTCTTTCTTCGAACTGACTTTTTTAATGGTAATAGCCATGCTGTATTTTTATAAAATTCAGGGTGTAAAGATAGAAGTTTTTTTGCAGATAACTCATTCTTTTTACAGCTTTTTTACTGTTGGGCAATAAGATAGGCGGTATAAATGACGTAACAGACAACCATCAACGCGCCTTCAAGACGGGTTATGGTGCGTTTACGGAAAAACCAGCCTACCAGCCATAACAGCAAGGAAGAAGCGACCAATACACCTAAATCAAGATTGTTGATGTTTCCCATCGGAAGCGGTGATACCGTAGCACTGCATCCCAGCACAAAGAATATATTGAACAGGTTGCTACCGATGACATTGCCGATGGCAATCCCCGGATTCTTCTTCAAAGCCGCCGTTATAGAGGTGGCAAGCTCCGGCAGGGAAGTACCTCCGGCTACCAACGTCAGTCCGATGACCGACTCGCTGACTCCCCATGAACGGGCCAGCCCGCTTGCTCCCTCAACAAAAAACTGTCCGCCGAATATGAGTCCGGCCAGACCACCCGCAATGTACAGCACTGATTTCCATACAGGCATTCCCTTTATCTTCTGCTCCTCTCCCGCCTCATCGACCCCATTACGGGCGATGGCAAAGGTATAGCGCATAAATATGAGGAAGAAAGCCAGCAGGACAAGCCCGTCGGAACGGCCGATGACATTGACCGCTTCCCCGTTCAGCATCGTGTCATTGGCACAGACAAAAAGAACCAGCGAAGAAAGAATGACCAGCGGAATCTCCTTACTCATCGTTCCCTCACCTACCTTGATGGGAAGTACCAGGGCGGTACAGCCTATAATCATCAGGACATTGAAAATATTACTACCCACCACATTGCCAATAGCCATCCCGGCACTGCCATTCAATGCGGAAAGCACACTGATAACCAGTTCGGGAGCCGAAGTTCCGAAAGCCACAATGGTGAGTCCGATGACTAAATCGGAAATACGGAAACGTTTGGCTACCGCTGCGGAACCATCTGTCAAACCATTCGCACCGGCTAAAATGAGAGCCAGCCCACCAATCAAAAGGAGTGCATTTAACATAACAAAGAGTACATTTACAGTTTTACACTGCAAATGTACTCTTTTTCCTAAAATAACGATCCCTATCGGGTGCGTTTTACAGTATAGATTACTTTTCCTTTCTTATCAATCATGTGCATATCCAGCTCTTTCTTATCTGCCGCAAAGATAGAGAAACCCGGTTCAGGACTGCAGAACAGAGTGCCTTCCACAGGTTTCACCTGACGGCTCAACGAACCAGACGAATTGACCACATAGTCTATATCGCTGCCCGGCACACGAAGGTGCTGGAAGTTATGAATGTGTCCGCAGGCATAAATATCCACCTTGTGTTTGCGGAGTATGGGATCCAGCCGTTTCTGCATATCGCCGCGTTCGCTATCGTCTTTCGGAGTCTCGGCATAAATGGGATGATGACCGATCACGACCAGCCAGTCTTCTTTGGCGGCAGTCAGCACAGAGTCTATCCATGCCAGCTGGCGGTCCATGTCTTGTTTGCAGGCATCCGGATAAGTCCCGCTCTCGTTACGGTATTTATCAATCAGAGGGGCGGTGTCTATCATCACGAAACGGATGGTAGTTCCTTTCTTCTCAAAAACGTTGGTATAATAACGGTCGGGCATCGACCAGCGACGGCTCACATTGGTATAATCCAGCACAGCCTGCGTGTCACCCCGGTATTCATGGTTTCCCAAGACCGGAAACCAGTCTATCATCAGTTCGGGATGAGTGTAAATCAATTCGTAGTTGGTCATCCAAAGCGGATCATTGACACTACGCACGCCTTCAAAGTGATGCACGTCTCCGGCAGCAAACACACACTCGGGGCCAATAACATCCGCCATCTCCCCCATCAATCCGGCTATGGGCTTCTGGTCATAGTAACCGTTGCGTCCCAAATCGTTAGCCATATAGAAATTCAGTTGTTTCTCCAGTCCCTTCCAGTCCTGCGGAGTCTGGGCACATACATTCAGACAGATGGCCGCACCAATGACGGTAATCCACACCCATGTCAATACTTCTTTCATTCTTCTAATCATCATCAACGTTTTCATATACTTATCTTTAGAAATTTATTTTTAAACCTGCATTCATTCTCACGCCATAATATTCTGCCTGCATGGTGCGGTCCTTGCTCCCCTGATAATAACGGAGCGGCTGGTTCAGCAGGTTGTTTGCCTCAGCATAGAAGGTCATCTTCACTTTCTTGCCAAAGGTATAGCTGGCGTTTACATCCATATAGTTCACAGCATCATAATATCGGTCATAAAAAGTGTTTGGCCCCATTTCATCGATAAAACTGGAAGCATAGTTGTAGCTCAGACGCACATTCAAGCCTCCTTTTTCAAAGTAGAGAGAGGCATTTGCCGTATGTTCGGGAGACCCAGGCAGGCTCAGGCCGCTTTCGTTTTCACGTCCTTCGAAATTAAAGTCTTCCACGCGCGAATGAGTATAGGTGTATGTTCCGTAGAAACCTACACATTTCAAGGCCGGCGCAATGAAGCCGAAATCACGCTGATAAGAGAATTCCAATCCCCACAGATTCGCATTTCCGGCATTCTTGGGCTGGGTAAAACGAGTATATTCTGTTCCTTGATAGTTATAGTTGGTCAGCACCTGATCTACGATGAAACCGTCTATTTTCTTATAGAAGAAACCTGCACTCACCAGTCCGATACTCTTGAAATAATAGTCGGCGCTCAGGTCGAAGTTGTAAGAGAGAGTCGGCTTCAAGTCCGAATTACCGATCTTTATTTCGTTATCGCCACGGTTGATATTCACACTGGGTACCAAAGCCGAATACTTAGGACGACTCAGGGTCTGTGTGTAAGAACCGCGTATCTTGAAATCATCATTCACATCCCATTTCACCAGGATAGAGGGAAGGAAATTCACATAACTGTTGGTCACACGGTCAGTCCGGGTGGTCTTGTCCGTTTCATCGTCATAGTTACGGCCGGTGTAACGAAGGGAAGTATGTTCCATGCGGAGCCCTGCCATCAGGTTTATGTCACGCGTGAACTGATGGTCAAACCGTACATATCCGGAACTTACGGTTTCACGGGCTTCGAAGTTTTCAGCCAGTTCGGCTTGTACCTGTTCTTTATCGAATCGGGAAGCATCACTCAAGTTCAATCCGCCCACATACTCTTTACCGGCAAATGTCCCCACCTGATATTTATCACCCGGCATAAACTTGTCCGTGCTCTGGTCTACCGTATTCTTCAGGCTCCTGGTCAGAAAGGCATCCTCGTCTTTCGGAGTGTATTCGTAGAAATCTATTTCTTTTTCTTTCGTCTTACGTACTACTTTCGCACCGAACTTCAGTTTGGCCCCATTATTTAAACTGGCTTTGAAGTTGGCCGAGAATTTCAGATCCTCTTCTTTGATGTCTTCCTGCTGTTCCGTCAGCTCTTTCAAACTGAACTTATCGCCCAGTGTCAAGGTGGAACCCGCTCTGGGAGTTGCCAACGGCTGGCGCTCATTGCTCAAATCCAAATCAAACTCCTGCTTCTTCAATTGGAAGTCAAGATAACGTTCATTAGGACGTTCTTCTGTAGCTTTTGCATAACTGGCATTCCAGTCCATACCAATCGCCCCCCACAAGTGCTCGCCGCCCAAAGCGAAATCCATGGTACGCTGACGCTCCAGACGGGCATTGCGGTTATCGGGAGTACCTGCCTTGGTCTGGATGCGGACAGTTCCTTTTCCGTTCTCGTCCAAATCCTTGATATTGGTACGGTAACGGTTTTCCCAGTCGTTGCGGTTATTGAAGATGCCTTTGAATGTCAATTTATGGTTTTCATTGAATTCAAAATCAAAAGCCGCCGAATAACTTTGACGTTCACGGGTGACAAAGTACTGACGCATCTGATAATCGCTGACATACACTTTTCCGTCCTCCGTCTGTTCCCACATGAATTCGGTATCATAAGAGCCGGAAGGAGCATTCTGATAGGAAGCCGAAAGCAACATACCCAACTTGTCATGGAAGAAACGGTCGCCGTATGTGAAGCCTAAGTTCAGTTGGGCTTTCTCGCTGATCCAGTTGTAACCGGTTCCCGCCGTGGCGTTGATCGTACGTTTATAAGGAGAATTCTTGGTTATCAGGTTGATGGAACCGCCGATAGCGTCACCGTCCATATCGGACGTAACGACTTTGCTCACTTCGATGGTCTGAATCATATCGGCAGGAATCAAGTCCAACTGCACGTTACGGGTATCTCCTTCAGCAGACGGGACACGATTGCCGTTAATGGTGACGGAGCTTAAATCGGCACTAGTACCGCGGACTTGTCCAAAGCGAGCCTCGCCTTGATCGTATTGCACATTGATGCCACTGATACGTTTCAAGGCATCGCCTATGTTTGAATCTGGGAATTTCCCTACCTGGTCGGCAGATACCACATTCGTGATACCCAGATTATTCTTTTGTGTATTGATCGCTTTCTTCTGACCATGAAAAGCTCCTTTTACCTGCACTTCCTGCAGCTCCACCCCTTCATTCATCACTATATCTTTCTCCAAAGTCTTGCCTTCGGGGACGGTGATTTTCATTTCAATGGGGCTATAGCCCACATAAGTCACTTTGACAGTGTAAGTTCCGGGTTTCAGATTGGGCAACGTATAAAAACCGTTCACATCACTGATCACTCCGGTTTTCAGATTTTCAATAAAGATGGAAGCACCCGGCAGAATTTGTTTTCCATTGTCTATCACACGTCCGCGGATAGCACCTTGCCGGACAATGTTTTCATTTTCCTCGGCAAATGCATTTCCAGTCATGCCTGCCATCAATAATAACAAAGAAACTGCTCTAATTACCTTTTTCATATCAGTCTTTTAGTATTTTTTAATCTGATGCAAAGGTAGATGAGCCAGGTTTCGTGAGAGTTACACTTTATTAAAGGTTTCGTGACAAAAGGATTTCATTCCTGCTACAAGGTGCCGGTGTAAGATGAATGCGCAAAATATGGAAAGGATTACAAAACAGCAGATTAAAGTATTTCTTCGGTCTGGCTCTACGCCCTGCCGTAACAGGACGTAGTAATCCATTGCAAGAAAAGAGTGAAATAACAGCAAGAATTCCCTTAGCAACAAAGATGATGAAGCATTCCGCTGCCAACGATATTTACTGGCTGTTTTTAGCTGATAACTCTTCAATATTATTGCACGGAAGAGTGAAATGTGCGGTCTCCCTGTGCACTATTCCGGAAACAAAGCTTCCATTCTCCCAAATAGCGGACCGGTTTAAAATACCAAGTTGTAGTATTGGGCCGTCTATCCTCCTTGTCTGTTTTTGGGAATAGAACAACCTTACAACGCACTTCATTATCAAACGCTTCCTTAAAAATACAATTGCTTATAGTATAATCATATACCGGAAAGGCTTTCAGCCTTTGTAATACGCTTTTTAATTGTTCGTTATCCAATAATTCCGGCTGAGCAAAAGGATCATCCGCTTTCATTTCGTGTAACATCATGGCTGCATCAGCATATCGTTGTTCCTTTACAGCGGTCATAAACTGATTAGTGAGGTCTAGCACCTGTACCGTATCTTTCTGACTCAAAACCATGAGATGTTTTACGGTTGTCCGGGAATCGGTTTCCGGTTTTTTACCAGATTGATTGCACGAAACAATGAATACTGAAATCAGTCCGGCTATCAACAAATTAATTTTTCTCATACATTCTCAATATTATAAATAGAAAAAAAGAGTGCCCGAAAGCACTCTTTTTCTTCAAGTTTATTATAAATAGAGTTACTCACTCAGTTTATTTTACGGTCTTAGCTACGTGGCATACAATGTCGAATTCTACTGTACCCCAAGCATATTCTACTATTACAGGAAGTTTGATATCGAACTCACCTACTTCTGCCTTGTTATTGATGTAAGTCAATGTACCAAAGTTACCCTTAGCAATTTCTTCTGTAGTTGTTCCTGAATATTCAACCTTCATACCAGTAGGCATTGCCTCATATTGACCATTAACGGTGGTCTGAGCTTTGTCTGTATCAATTGAAATTGATTTTACATCATAGTATGTATAGTAGTTGATAGGAGTAGTCTTAAATTCATAATTTCTCCAGTCTGTAAATGCCAACTTCACAGCAATTTCAGAACCTTCAGCGCCTACATCTACACCATCTTTAAAGCTATCCATATCAGCAGCTTTTACTGTAATAGGACGCAAGAACTTCACATCAAACTGATCGTTTTCTACAGCATGCAATGACTTATCGCATCCGTTTACAGTTTCAACAACCACTCTTGCAGTCAGGTTCTTAGCCAATTCGTCACGACCGGCAACATTCAGCAAGTCTTTAGCAGCATCGTTTTCTTCCAATGCAATAACTTCCTTACCATCAGCATTGGCAGTAATAGTAGCGATTACAAAGTTAGCTTTTGCTCTAGAAATAGCGATCAACTGAGTACGGTCTGTATTAACAGTCAATGTATAAACCTCTCCAGATACACCTGTCATTTCAGCACCCTTCGGATCTACAAAGCGGAAATTCTTAGTCAGTTTGGCATCAGCAAAGTCCTTGTATACAGCGTTTATCTCTGAAATAACCACCTTATCATTATTGAATGTTTCCAAAATCACCTTGTTGAAATTCATAATATCATGGCCTGATTCAGCCGGAACTTCAGCATTCACGTGAATTTCGTTATAACCAGAACCTGCCTCATTAGAGTTGGCAGCAAACCAATATTTCTGAATCTTGTTTGCATCAGCAAGTACACCTGTCGGGTTCACATTACGAGGATTAGGCGTCCAAGTCAATGTTACATATACATAATCGTTAGAAATAACCGCATTGTTAGCGTCCTTGTTTTCTTTCGTATAACGAACGATAGCCTTCATGGAAGCATTTGCACTGAAATATTCATAAGCATAGTTTGCAGGAATAGTCCATTTCAATACTTCGGTCATTGTACCGTTGATATCTGTTTTAGTTTGTTCAACTTTAGTAGACAACTTAGTCAAAGGCATAGCAGCCAAAGTTGCTTCACTATATTGAATCATCGGTCCGTCATAGATATAGCTTCTTTCGAAATCTTCTTTAGAGATATTCAACTGAGCAAGAATTTGTTCTTCAATCTGGAACCAAGTTACATTCTGAACCCAATCCTCAGTTCTACAGCTCAATGTAAATTCTTCATTGAATGTATATTCTGTTGTCGCAGTGATACGGTCTTCAGCAGGAGCACCTGTAATTTCCACCTTCAAGTAACCTACAGCTACTTTCTTCTTAGAGTTATTATCATTCAAGAATACACGAACCAACGGCATACGCCCTACAGTAGCTTGATTTTGTTCTGTAGCTCCCCATTCAGCAGCTTTACCATCTGTCGGCAACTGAGGTCTCAAAACAGAGCCATTCAATGCGGCATGTGCACTTTGAGAAGTCTTATTATTACCATCAATATAACCTACCAATTCATAAGAATAACTGAATCCGGCTTTTTCTACTGTGCCAGATGCTGCATTTTCATCCCATACTTTATGAGTATCACCGGCTTTACCATAATGAGTTTGAACATATTCGGCCAAATCGACAGTTTCATTCCAAGCAACTTTTACTTCAGGAGCATGATCCTTATCAATAGCAGCGGCAGCTGTAGTAACCAAATGACTTTCACCAGCAACTTTAGCATTACTCAGCACTAAATCTGTAATCTTAATAGCCTTAACCGCAGCGTAATCAGAAGTAATAACCGAACGTTTGTTATCGCCGTTCAAATAATCAGCCTGTAAAGCCAAGACTGTTACTTTTTTATCGGCTGCAATATCTTTAATAGTTCCTTCTGTTAATTTAGCCCAAACAGTCAACTTGCCATCTTTAGGTTCAATCTTAGATATCTCAGGAACTACTACTCCGTCAGCAGCACGAGCATATTCTTTATCGTAAGCCAAGAAAGTCAAATCTTCTTTAGTCAGATTACGAACATCGGCTGTAGATGGATTCATGTGATATGTAGCAGATAATTCAGGAGTAACCTCAGTTGTTGTAGTTGCTGCTGTAGGAGCATCATCCTTATTATCAGCATCTGCACTAACTTCTTTAGCAGTCAAAGCATTATAAACGAATGATTTAACCGCAATAGCTTCAATACCTTCATAATACAATTCCGGTTCAAATACCAAAGCTTTCAAATCAGCGACCAAAGAGAATCTAGCGGATTTGCCATCTAATTCAATGACATAAGCAATGACTTCACCAGATTCATCTTTCACTTCTGAAATAGAACCAACGCTCTGCGGTTTTTCTACACCTGCTATTTTCTCATCTCCGTAATACAAATAACCATCCTTCCACTTCAGCAGAGCAGGATCGAATGAAGTTGCTGCAGCAGGCAAGCTTGCTTCAGAAACAAGAGTATTACCGTTCCACAACTGTACTTTGCCATCTTGAACCTTCAATGTATAAGTAGGAAGTTCAGCAGGCATCGGGAGTTGGAAAGTTTCACCGTTACCACCAGTAACAGTCAACTTACCAGTTGCGGCATCATACTTAACAGCTGTCACATAAGTTCCAGCTTGAGTCTGTAAGTCTGACAAATCTTTAGCCAGCTTGTCTAACTTTTCGTTCAAGCTGTCGATGTCATCATCATAGTCCTTACAAGATACAAATGTTCCTGTCGAGGTAACCATCAAGGCACCAAACAGGATTGCACTTAAAAACTTTTTGTTCATAATAGAAAAACTTTAAATTTATAAATTTAAAAAACTAAAATTGATTATACATAAATCATTGATTCTGAAAGTAAAGCATTCTGTTCACGAGCCTGAAAGCGCAAAGGAGACATTCCGACTATTTTACTAAAAGCGGCATAGAAAGCACTTCTGGAGGCAAAGCCACATCGCTGCGGGAGTTCATCTAATGAACATTTTCCGGCATGGAGCAACTCTTTGGCATATTCCACGCGGTAAGTATTCAACAACTCCTTCAAATTGCAATTGAAATACTTGTTTACCACATTCGACAGATAAGTCTGGTTGGTGTCAATCATTGCGCTAAATTTTTTCAAAGAAAGCTCCGGATCCAAAAAGACTTGCTTTATTTCAAGGTTATACAATATACATTTATATAGGGTACAATCCACCTTTCTCCCTTCAGTCCCCTTGTCGGCGAACTGTAGCTCCCACTGACGTTCGGCAGCCTTAAAAAGCAGGCTTTTCTGCCTCATTGAAGTAGCAGTACGTCTGTGTCGTCTCAAGAATAGATAGTCCATATTTTATTTACTTTTAATCTTCGCTCCACCATTTTCACATCTATACATTATTATATAGCATGTTAGTAGTTATACGATAGATCTCTTATTAAGAGATATACCGAAAAGATATAATTCCTTATAAATCAGTGTACTACATTTAAATAAGAAGGTTTTGGAAGAGTAAATCATGTATTCAGAAAACGTTTTTTTTGAATCAATTATTAAATTTCCTTGCTAAATTGTTCTAATTCTCAAAACTTTGCTTAAATTTGCGACAAAATATAGATCTCTTAATAAGAGATATACAATATTTCAACTTTGCATTTCTTGTCTAATCATCTTGCTATAAGAGGATTACCTCCTAATTTAAAGAATAAAATCCAAGTAAATCTTACCTTTCCTTTTATTAAGTCAGCGTTTTATTCCGCGTGTGAAAACACATGCTCATACACCTACATAAGCAGGAGGATATACGTACGTATGCGCAGGTCCATACATACGTACATACAGGCTTATGCTGGCTTCCGTGAAATGAAGGACATCCTGTGACAAGACATCCTCTTTTTGCCAAGAAGCTATTCTTTATCCTGTTATCACAAAAACTCTCTCAATACCACCATATTAGCCTTATCAATAACGGTCGTATCCAATGCCGCCAAATAAATCAATGTCGTCTTTTCAGAATCATGCCCCATCCCCTCACTAATCACTGAAAGAGGAATGTGCTTGCCTCTGGCAACACTGGCCCATGAATGGCGCGCCACATACATGGTCAGAGGATGGACAAGCCCCAACGTCCTCCCTATTTCTTTTAATCTCCTGTTTACCAAACAGATGGAATTCTTATACTGTAATCTTTCATCTTTCTTGATATGGGTTATAATGGGGAGAAGGTAAACCGAGAAGTTTCCGGGATATTTATCGACAATATCCTGCATACACTTTTCCCACCGGATGGAAAGTAACTGACCTGTCTTCTTTCTTCTATAAGTCAGCATGCCATTGCTTAAATCCGTTTTTTTAAGAAAAGCCATATCCACAAATGACATCCCCCGGGTGTAGAAGCTGAACATAAACATATCACGTGCAAAATCCATGGAGGGAGAATGGCTTAAATCCATATCCTTCACTTGCTTGATCACCTTGAAGGAAACAGCCCGTTTCACTGTTTTCTCCACTCCCGTATAGACACGTTTAAAAGGAAAACGTTGTCTAATCACTCCTTTATCCACCGCACGATTGTACGTTGCACGTAAAATACGCATATAAAAAGAAACCGTATTCATGCTTGCCCCCTGTGCTTTTAAATAAGTCTCATACCCCATCATCAGCTCGGAGTCCATACTGCTCAACAGTATATCTTTGCCATCCATGAATTTCATGAAACTGTTCAGCGCCGAGCGGTACGTCTCGCTTGTACGCAATTTCCCAGACTGTTTCATACTGGCAATATTCACTTGCATAAAGGAAGACAAAGTCTTCTTACCTGAGAAGGATAATCTTTTACTTCTTACTCTAGTTGATTCCATCATTACACTTGTTTTTAAGTTAATTCTTTTTTTCTGTAAAAACCTCAAGCCAAGATAAGCGATTATTCCCAGCGGTCCTTTATAAGGTTTACAATGGGGGAGATTGTTCAAAGAAACAGGAATTTTTCACTGCTTTTTGAAAACAAAAATGGATGTTTATTCCTTTTAAAGAAGTATATTTGTAGAAGAAAGCCACAAACCGGTATCTATGATGAAAAAAATAGGATTCATATATTTATTGACCAGTTTTTGTACAATTTGCTCGTGTACCCCGAAGACAAATCGTGAAATACAGGAAGTGATAGCGGAGGTACACAATACTGTGACGGAAGCCATAGACGAAGTGGCAGAAAAAGAGATCAAGCCCGGAGACATCCGGCTTGACAAGGAGCTGCTGTATGATAAACATACGTTGGAGGACACCTATCCTTATAAAGATACTACCCGCCATTTCCAATGGGAGAAAATAAAGGAACGGCTGGCGTTGCTGGAGAATATCCGGAGAAAGCCGGCACAATGGTGCATCTTACAGAATTATAAAAACCGGAACGGAGAAGCACCGTTGGTGAAAAACTTCAAAAGGGACGCATACAAACGGATAGCCGACACATTGGGAGTGGAACGCTATCAGGGAATTCCTCTCTTCCTGACAGACGACACCCTTACCGCCGAACGCTACGGACTGGACGGACTGCTCACCCGCCACCTGGGTAAGCAGGGAAAGTTTACCAAAGTAGAACCTATCTTTATAGGCGGCGAATGGTATGCTCCCACCCAATACATAAAACTGATTCCCGACAGCGTGGTGTTCAACAGAGCCGTTTTTGTAGACCGCCATAACCAGAATATAGCCACCTTGGAACGGAAAGAAGAGGGACACTGGCTGATACGCAGCATGAATCCTGCTACAACAGGACAACATCGTCCTCCATACGCTCAGGAAACTCCATTGGGTATGTTCGTCCTGCAAGAGAAGAAGGCCAGGATGATTTTTCTGAAAGACGGTTCTGCCGCCACCGGTGGTTTCGCACCCTACGCCAGCCGTTTCAACAATGGCGGTTATATTCACGGAGTGCCCACCAATGCGCCGGCAACAGGAATCATAGAGTACAGTTATACGCTGGGCACCATCCCCCGCTCGCACATGTGTGTAAGAAACGCCACCTCTCACGCCAAGTTTATTTTCGATTGGGCACCTGTTAATGAGACGATTATATTTGTTTTGGAATAGAAATGTGCGTAACTTTGCGCCCGTTATCCAGTTTTTCCATACGTATGCAAAAAGTTTTTTTATTCCTGTTCCTTTTTCTCTTTCCGGCGAGCAATGTATCGACGCGGACGGCTACACCCGAAAAGAAGGTTGCCACATCTGTCCCTGCATCTCAAAAAACAGACGGTGAACAGTTATTCGAAGACATGCAATTGGGAGGAGTGGTCAACTTCCTGGCATTCCGGCAGGCTGTGGCAGGATACAACCGGATAGAACAGAAAAGCAAACCGATACTGACATTGATTGATTTCACCAAGCCATCCACCGAAAAGCGTTTGTTTGTCTTTGATATGGAACAGAAAAAGATGCTATACTCATCAGTGGTCTCGCATGGGAAAAACAGCGGTGAGAACTATGCTACCTCTTTCTCCAACGAAGTCGGCTCTTACAAAAGTTCCCTCGGCTTCTATCTTACCGGAAATACTTATCAAGGTAGAAACGGATACTCCCTTTTATTGGACGGGCTGGAAAAAGGAATCAATGACCGGGCCCGCGAGCGTGCCATCGTAGTTCATGGCGCCGCATACGCCAATCCCTCCGTCTGCCGGTCAGGCAGGCTGGGCCGAAGTTTCGGTTGTCCGGCTTTGCCGCAGGCACTGACCAGGCCTATTATCAATACAATAAAAGGAGGAAGTGTACTCTTTATCTATGCCAATAATAAAGAGTATATGGCTAAAAGCTCTATTTTGCCTAACCAGCAATCACAGGAATTACTGACTGAAGTCCGAGATAGTGAACAGCCCGTTTCAACTCATTTATAGTTCTCCGCCCCCAACGGTTCTTTCATCACTTTCTTGGTTATTTTCTTTTCTTCTGATCTTAAGAATGAATCTTCTTTTCCTTGGTTTTCATTCTATGTTCCCCTTTGTTTTTGATTATTATTTTTCCGATTGTGATCATACTTCTGCGCCTTCACCAGCGCATATACAACAAAAATCAGCGGAACGAACACCGGTACGTATGCAACTATCGTCCACCACTGCATCCAGACGCAAAAATAATAACTACCACTGAGCGCCACCCCCATCACTACCAGGCATCGGCACATGAAAGCCGAAAGCCCCTTAATATCCACATTCTCTTTTTCCTTTGCCGACATGGTGTTATATCCGGAGATGAGTATGGGATAACGCCGTACCAGAAAACCCAGAGCCACCAAAAACAGACCGATAAATAACATTGAATAGTTCATAGTATATCTTTTTAGTCAACCATTGATATAAAAATAGCAGTTTAAGACAAGAAACAAACAAAGATATAAGTTAAAAATCATTTCTTGGCAAGGAAGATAACTACTTTCCAGCATCCGCTTTCCAGATGGAAGAAAGAAACAAGAACTTATCCCAAGCATTTATTTATAAAACGAAGGCATCAAACGCATTTCACGATCAACAAAAGCAATATATCCAAGCAAAAAGACAGCCTTTATGCTGAAAAGCGAACTTCCATCCATTCTATCAACCACCGAGAATCGCTTAAAAAGAAACAACCCCTATCTTTGTCCGAAATACAGGATTTATTCGTACTTTTGTGTGCAAATAAAAAACACATTAAGTTTTATGGTTCTGAACTACATTTGGATAGCCTTTTTTCTGACAGCCTTTGTGGTAGCGTTGATACGTCTCGTCTTTTTAGGCGATACGCAAGTATTCCCCGAAATTATCAATTCCACGTTCAATTCCTCTAAAACCGCTTTTGAGATTTCATTGGGCCTGACCGGTGTACTGTCCCTCTGGCTGGGCATTATGAGAATAGGTGAACAAGGCGGGGTCATTGCCCTGTTTTCCCGGTTACTGGGACCTCTGTTCAGCAAACTTTTTCCCGATATCCCTAAAGGGCATCCGGTAACAGGCAGCATCTTTATGAACCTGGCGGCCAATATGCTGGGGCTGGATAATGCCGCCACCCCCCTGGGGCTGAAAGCGATGGAGGGGCTGCAAGAGCTGAACCCCAAGAAAGATACTGCCAGCAACCCCATGATCATGTTCCTGGTACTGAATACATCAGGGCTTACACTGATTCCTATCAGCATCATGGTATATCGTGCGCAACTGGGAGCAGCCCAACCTACAGACATATTT
Source organism: Phocaeicola sartorii JCM 17136 = DSM 21941 (assembly GCF_054653615.1). NCBI lineage: Bacteria > Pseudomonadati > Bacteroidota > Bacteroidia > Bacteroidales > Bacteroidaceae > Phocaeicola > Phocaeicola sartorii. The sequence continues at coordinate 1,231,866 of NZ_BAAIFW010000006.1, read as the reverse complement.
ATACCCATCCTGCTGGCAACTTTCTTCTCTACTCTGGCAGGTATTGTGGCTGTAAGCATTTATCAGAGAATCAATCTGTTCAACCGTACCATCCTCCTCTTTCTGGGAGGGATGAGTGTACTGGTGGCAGGAATTATTTATTTCTTCCACACCTTGTCACGAGACCAGATAGACATCTACTCCACCACCTTTGCCAATGTCTTCCTATTCCTGATCATCATCGGATTTATTGTGGCAGGAATCAGAAAAAGAATCAATGTTTACGACTCCTTTGTCGAAGGGGCCAAAGAAGGATTCAGTACCGCCGTGCGCATCATTCCTTACCTGGTAGCCATACTGGTAGGCATCGGAGTCTTCCGTGCATCGGGAGCGATGGATTATTTGATCGGCGGCATTGGCAGCGCCGTAAAGTTATGCGGCATCAACAGTGATTTCGTCGGAGCACTCCCTACGGCACTGATGAAGCCCTTGAGCGGAAGCGGGGCACGCGGACTGATGGTGGATGCCATGACCACATACGGCCCCGATTCCTTTGTAGGCCGACTGTCCTGTATCTTCCAAGGCTCCACCGACACCACCTTTTATATTCTGGCAGTATATTTCGGCAGCGTGGGAGTGGTGAGGACACGCCACGCCGTTCCTTGCGGACTGCTGGCCGATGCGGCAGGAGTCATTGCAGCCATTCTTATCTGCTATCTTTTCTTCGGCTGAAATACTTTGCGTATCTTTGTGCATTATTAAAAAAGAATCAGCCTATGATAAGTTATCAAACCGAGGGGGTAAAGATGCCCGATATCAAAAAGAAAGAAACCACCGGATGGATTAAAGAAGTAGCCGCCTGTTATGGAAAAAGAGTGGGAGAAATCGCTTATATCTTCTGTTCGGACGATAAAATACTGGAAGTGAACCGACAGTATCTGCAACACGATTATTACACGGATATCATCACTTTCGACTATTGCGAGGGCGACCGTATCTCCGGTGATTTATTTATCAGCCTGGATACCGTCCGCACCAATGCCGAACAATTCGAGCAGCCCTATGACCGCGAACTTCACCGGGTGATTATTCACGGAATCCTGCACCTGTGCGGCATCAACGACAAAGGCCCCGGTGAACGGGAGATAATGGAAGACGCCGAGAACAAAGCACTGGCATTGATTTCCCTATAACAGGATATACAAGGCAGAACCGGTAACAGTTTACTTTAAGAATAACGTTTATAGGATGTGGCGGCAGAAACAGATTTCTGCCGCCACCTATTCTTTTTAACCGTATTATCACCGCTTTACAGAGTAAAATTCGTATTTTTGCAATCGGTAAAAAGAAATAAATCAATGGATTTTAAGTACGACGTTATTGTAATAGGCGCCGGACACGCAGGTTGTGAAGCAGCCGCGGCCGCAGCCAACATGGGTTCGAAGACCTGCCTGATTACCATGGATATGAACAAAATCGGGCAAATGAGTTGCAACCCTGCCGTAGGTGGTATCGCCAAGGGACAAATCGTAAGAGAGATAGATGCATTAGGTGGCTACATGGGACTGGTTACAGACCGTACAGCCATACAGTTCCGTATGCTCAACCGCTCTAAAGGTCCCGCCATGTGGAGCCCCCGCGCCCAATGTGACCGCGGCAAGTTTATCTGGGCATGGCGCGAGATTCTGGAGAACACTCCCAATCTGCACATCTGGCAGGACACCGTAGAGGAGTTAATCGTGGAAAACGGCGAAGCCACCGGAGTCACGACTTGCTGGGGAGTGACCTTCCACGCAAAATGTATCGTGCTCACCGCAGGAACTTTCCTGAACGGGCTGATGCACATCGGGCATAAACAACTGGCAGGAGGACGCATGGCCGAACCTGCCTCCTACCATCTGACCGAATCAATCACCCGCCACGGAATCACCGCCGGACGCATGAAGACCGGTACACCTGTCCGCATAGACGGACGCAGCGTGCACTACGACCTGATGGAAACACAGGACGGAGAAAACGACTTCCACCGCTTTTCGTTCATGAGCGAACCGCGCAAGCTGAAACAACTGCAATGCTGGACCTGCTTTACCAACGAAGAGGTACACGAGATACTACGGAAAGGTCTGCCCGACTCTCCCCTTTTCAACGGACAAATCCAAAGCATCGGACCACGTTATTGCCCCAGCATAGAAACCAAAATCGTGACCTTCCCCGACAAGCCGCAACACCAGCTTTTCCTGGAACCCGAAGGAGAAACCACACAGGAACTTTACCTGAACGGATTCTCTTCTTCACTGCCTATGGACATACAATTGGCCGCATTGAAGAAAGTACCCGCATTCAAAGATCTGGTAGTTTATCGCCCGGGATACGCCATCGAATATGATTACTTCGACCCCACCCAACTGAAACATACGTTGGAATCGAAAATAATCAAAAACCTGTTCCTTGCCGGACAAGTAAACGGAACCACCGGTTACGAAGAAGCAGGCGGACAGGGAATCATTGCCGGCATCAACGCACACATCAACTGCCACGGTGGCGAACCGTTCACACTGGGACGGGACGAGGCCTACATCGGTGTCTTGATTGACGATCTGGTTACCAAAGGTGTGGATGAACCTTATCGGATGTTCACCTCCCGCGCCGAATACCGCATCCTGCTCCGACAAGACGATGCAGATATGCGCCTTACCGAACGCGCCTACAAGCTGGGACTGGTGAAACAAGACCGTTACGAACATCTATGCAGCAAACGTGAAACCGTGAGCCGAATCATCGACTTTGCCAAAACCTTCTCCATCAAAGCCGCATTAATCAATGATGCTTTGGAAAGTTTGGGTACTGCCCGTCTGACACACGGCTGCAAACTAATCGACCTGCTGAACCGTCCGCAGATTACTATCGAAAATATAGCCGGGCACATTCCGGCTTTCAAAGCCCTGCTGGACCAAATCACCGACCGTAAAGAAGAAGTGATTGAAGCCGCCGAAGTGCTGATCAAATACCAAGGATACATTGACCGCGAACGAATGATCGCCGACAAGATACATCGCCTGGAAGCCATCCGCATCAAAGGCAAGTTCGACTACAACTCATTGAACTCGCTCTCTACCGAAGCCCGGCAGAAACTGATGAAGATAGATCCCGAGACTTTGGCGCAAGCCAGCCGCATACCGGGCATCTCTCCTAGCGACATCAATGTCTTACTAGTCCTGCTGGGACGGTGAAACAAAATATGTTTCACGTGAAACAAGTAATTTAATAGACTAACAATAAAACACTGGTTATGAGCAAAGAAACGCTTAAAGCAAACTTAAGAGAGATCCCAGATTTCCCCATTCCGGGAATTCTGTTTTATGATGTGACAACCCTGTTCAAAAATCCCGAGTGCTTGCAGGAAATGCTGGATTCGTTATACGAGATGTACAAGGACAAAGGCATCACCAAAGTAGTAGGTATTGAATCGCGCGGCTTCATTATGGGTGGTGCGCTGGCGGCACGGCTAGGCGCCGGATTCGTGATGGCACGCAAGCCGGGCAAACTTCCCGCAGAAGTAGTAGAGGAAACATACGCAAAAGAGTATGGCACCGACACCATTCAGATACATAAAGACGCCATCGATGAGAACGACGTGGTTCTGCTGCACGATGATTTATTGGCTACCGGCGGAACCATGGCAGCCACCCATCGCCTGGTACAAAGATGTGGCGCTAAAAAGATTTTCATCAATTTCATTATCGAGCTGGGAGGTCTGAACGGCAGAAAGGCATTCCCCGAAGATATCACGGTGGATACGTTGCTTACTTTATAAATAGACAACGATAGAAGCATCATAAAATAACATAGACCATAAGACCGTAACATTATATATCTTCAGCCTGTAAGATATATAATGTTACAACTTGAAGATATAGGATGTTGCACCCGAAAGATATAGCATATCCAACCGCAAGTTCAACCCAAGAAGCAGTTCTTTCAACAGGAATATTCAATAAGCATGTATGGAAAAAGAAGAGATTACAACCAATGACTATCTGAAAGGAATTGTACTAAACCTGCCCGACAGTCCCGGCATTTACCAATACTTGAACTCCGAAGGAACCATTATCTACGTTGGAAAGGCGAAAAACCTGAAGCGCAGAGTCTCTTCTTATTTCAACAGAGAGCATCCCAACGGCAAGACACGATTGCTGGTCAGCAAGATTGCAGACATCCGTTATATCGTGGTAAAAACAGAGGAAGACGCCCTTCTACTCGAAAATAACCTGATAAAGAAATACAAGCCACGCTACAATGTATTACTGAAAGATGACAAGACCTATCCCTCTATTTGTGTAAGCAACGAATATTTTCCACGCATCTTCAAAACCCGGCAGATCATCCGCAACGGATCCTCCTATTATGGCCCGTACAGTCACATACCCTCCATGCTTGCCGTGATGGACTTGATCAAAAAGCTCTATCCCATCCGCACCTGCAAGCTCAATCTAAGCCCCGAAAACATTCGCGCCGGCAAGTTCAACGTATGCCTGGAATATCATATAAAGAACTGCAAAGGGCCCTGCATCGGGCAGCAGTCGCACGAGGAATACATGAAGAATATCGGTGAAATCAAGAATATTCTGAAAGGAGACACCCAGATTGTAAGCGACCTGCTGATGGAAGAGATGCAGGCACTTGCCACCGATATGAAATTTGAAGAAGCGCAAAAGATAAAAGAGAAATATGACTTGATAGAAAACTATCGTTCCAAGAGCGAAGTCGTTAATTCCATCATTCATAATGTGGATGTGTTTTCCATTGAAATGGAAGAAAATTCAGCCTATATCAACTATCTGCATATCACAAACGGATGCATCAACCAAGCCTTCACCTTCGAATACAAGAAACGTCTGAACGAAACGAAAGAAGAACTCCTGCAATTGGGCATTATTGAGATGCGTGAACGATATAAAAGCACTTCCCGCGAAATCATCGTACCTTTTGAACTGGATATGGAGATGAACAACGTCTCCTTCACCGTCCCCCAGCGAGGAGAAAAGAAGCATTTGCTGGATCTTTCCGTCATGAACGTGAAACAGTATAAAGTGGACCGCTTGAAGCAGGCGGAGAAGTTGAATCCCGAACAAAGAAGCGTCCGTCTGATGAAAGAAATCCAAGAGCAGCTACACATGAAAAAGCTACCGAACCACATCGAATGTTTCGATAATTCCAATATTCAAGGATCGGACGCAGTGGCCGCTTGTGTCGTTTTCAAAAAAGCGAAACCAAGCAAGAAGGACTATCGGAAATACATCATCAAGACGGTGACCGGACCCGATGATTATGCCTCAATGAAAGAGGTGGTACGCCGCCGTTACAGTCGTGCCATAGAAGAAGGTTCCCCCCTGCCCGACCTCATCATTACCGACGGTGGAAAGGGACAAATGGAAGTGGTGAGAGAAGTGATAGAGGACGAACTTCAACTGGATATCCCCATAGCCGGACTGGCCAAAGACCGCAAGCACCGCACATCGGAATTACTATACGGGTTCCCCCCGCTGACCATCGGTGTGAAGCAAAGCACTCCCTTGTTCCATCTGTTGGAAAACATACAGAACGAGGTACACCGTTTCGCCATCACCTTCCATCGGGACAAGCGAAGCAAGAGTCAGGTGGCGTCCGCCTTGGACAACATCAAGGGAGTGGGTGAAAAAAGAAAGACCGCCCTGCTGAAAACCTTCAAGAGTGTCAGCCGCCTCAAGCAGGCTTCATTGGAAGAGATTGCAGCTGTGGTAGGTGAAGCAGCCGCTAAAAATATCAAAGAAAATCTCACAGAATAAAAGGGATTTCCTACCTTTGCATACATCTGCTACAGGGACATGCTCTGCCTCATATCGGTCACACCAAAAAGCCGGCAACATTTTGTCCATTGTAGAAGCGGAGACATTACCGATAAACAACTAGAATTTTTCTAACAAGGAATTAAAGAACATAAATATGAGAGTAGTTATTCAACGAGTAAGTCACGCCTCTGTTACCATAGAAGGCGTATGCAAATCGGCGATAAAAGAAGGATTCATGATACTGGTAGGCATTGAAGAAGCTGATACACAAGAAGATGCCGACTGGTTATGCAAAAAGATAATAGGATTGAGGGTCTTTGACGATGAAAATGGAGTCATGAATAAATCTATCCTGGAAGTAGATGGCAACATATTGGTTATCAGCCAATTCACCCTGCACGCATCTACCAAGAAAGGCAACCGTCCCTCCTACATCCGTGCTGCAAAGCACGATGTAGCCATCCCCCTCTACAATTATTTCTGCCGGGAACTGAGCCTCGGTCTGGGCAAAGAAGTTGGCACCGGAGAATTCGGAGCAGACATGAAAGTCGAACTTCTGAACAACGGCCCTGTTACTATATGTATGGATACCAAAAACAAGGAATAATGACACTGGAAGAAGCACAAAAAGAAGTGGACCGCTGGATTAAAACGTACGGTGTACGTTATTTCAGCGAGCTGACCAATATGGCCGTTCTGACCGAGGAAGTAGGAGAACTGGCACGTGTGATGGCGCGCAAATACGGAGATCAGTCTTTCAAGCAAGGAGAGAAAGACAACCTTGCCGATGAAATGGCAGATGTGCTGTGGGTCCTTATCTGTCTGGCCAACCAGACCGGAGTAAACCTGACCGAAGCCTTCCGTCAAAACCTGGAGAAGAAAACAAATAGAGACAAAGACAGACATAAAAACAACCCCAAATTATAAAGAATTATGGAACATAATCACGAAGCCAACCACAGCAAGTACGAAGAAGCGCTTGCCAAGTATAACACCCATTTGCGCGATGAGGATGTGAAGGCGAAAGCCGCCCTGCTCATCGAGAAACATGTAGCAGAAAACAATACACCGGACGTGAAGAAATTCCTGTTCCATTGCATTGACCTGACTACTCTGAAGTGCACCGACTCGGATGAAAGCGTGATGAAATTCACCGGAAAGGTAAACGAATTTGTTGACAAGTACCCTGATCTGGACAATGTGGCCGCAATCTGCGTATATCCCAATATGGCGGAAGTAGTGAACGACACCTTGGAAGCAGACCATGTAAACATAGCCTGTGTATCGGGTGGTTTCCCCTCCTCGCAAACCTTTATCGAAGTAAAGGTAGCCGAAACAGCCATGGCTCTCCATACCGGAGCCGACGAGATAGATATCGTCATTCCGGTAGGCAAGTTCCTGAGTGAAGACTATGAAGGAATGTGCGATGAGATAGAAGAATTAAAGGCGGTATGTGGCGAGCATCACCTGAAAGTGATCTTGGAAACCGGAGCACTGGGAAGCGCATCCAACATCAAAAAAGCGTCCATTTTATCGATGTATTCCGGAGCCGATTTCATCAAAACCTCTACCGGAAAGGAAAATCCCGCCGCCACTCCCGAAGCTGCCTTGGTGATGTGCGAGGCCATCAAAGAATATTATAAGGTAACAGGCCGCAAAGTAGGCTTCAAACCTGCCGGAGGAATCAACACCGTACACGACGCCTTGGTTTACTATACCATTGTAAAAGAAGTGTTAGGTGAAGAATGGCTGACAAACGAATTATTCCGCCTGGGAACAAGCCGGCTGGCCAACCTGCTTCTCTCAGAAATTGTAGGCCAGGAAACCAAGTTCTTCTAAACAAAGAACCGGTTTACTATTTAAATAACAACCACACTTAAAGTGACCGGAATGAGCCTTATCTATTCCGGTTATTTTAAACGCAGACCTTCCACCAAGGAAAGGCGTATCCCCCAAAAGTTCAGGCGCGGCTCTTATTGCATTAAGAACCACGCCTGATTTTTTTTGAAGTACGCATCTTCAAACAATCGTACTACTTATCTCTTTCGATCACATAATCAATATAAGCGGTCAAGGCATCTTTTACAGTCCGGTCGGCTGATGGTGGAAGTAAAGCCAATGCCTTATTACGATAATCCGCCATTGCCTGTCTGGCATACTCTATCCCTCCCTTCACTTTGATATACTCGATGAAACGGGCAATTTCCTCATCCGAAGCATCCAATGACCGGATGCGCAGCGCCAGTTTCCGCATCTCCCCATCATCAAATGTATTCAATACATACAAAGCCGGCAGTGTCAGCTTTCCTTCACGCATATCGTTTCCGGTAGGTTTACCTATCTCATCAGAAGAATAATAATCGAAGATATCATCCTTTATCTGGAAAGCAATACCAATCATTTCACCAAACCGACGCGCATTTTTCATCATTTCATCGGATGCATGAACCGAAATGGCCCCCGCTTCCGCACTGGCAGTAAACAATGCAGCCGTCTTTTTACGGATGACATCATAATACACTTCTTCCGAGAACTCGGAAGCATTAATATTCGCCAATTGAATAATCTCGCCTTCAGATAAGTTCTGTCCCAAACAAGCCACCAAATCTACAATCCTAATCTGGCGGGTCATGGCAGAATGCTTCAGACTGGTTGCCAGCATATAGTCGCCTACCAGAACCGACACCTTATTATTATAGATCGCATTTACCGAAGACTGCCCACGGCGCTTGTCACTCTCGTCCACCACATCATCGTGCACCAGGCTGGCCGTATGAAGCAACTCCAATGAAAGAGCCGCATGAAGCGTAGAATCATTGATTTCACCGAATAATTTAGCAATCAGCAACGCCAGTATGGGACGCATCATCTTGCCATTTCTCCGCTTAATATAGGATAATACCTCACTAAGTAAAGAATTGGAACTTTGGAGCGAAGAGTCAAACAACCTTCTAAATTCTTCAAACTCCTTGTCAATAGGCAATTTGATTTGCTGTAATTTGTCCATGCAGGTTTATTTGTGCACAAAAATAGTAATAAAAGACGGAATACGGTATTTTTTTGTACTTTTACAATGAAAAAACTAAAGATTTTTAAGAATGGACAAACTTTTTCTATTAGATGCATACGCATTAATATACCGTGCGTATTACGCTTTCATCAAAAGCCCGCGCATTAACTCCAAGGGTTTCAACACTTCAGCCGTGCTGGGATTTGTCAATACGCTGGAAGAGGTGTTGAAGAAAGAAAATCCTACGCACATCGGTGTGGCATTCGACCCCGCCGGCCCCACCTTCCGGCACGAGGCGTATGAACAATACAAGGCGCAACGCGAAGAAACGCCCGAGGTAATCCGTTTGTCCGTACCCATTATAAAGGAAATTATCCGGGCCTACCGCATTCCTGTTCTGGAAGTAGCGGGATACGAGGCCGACGACGTGATCGGCACCCTGGCCACCGAAGCCGGCAAACAGGGCATCACTACTTATATGATGACCCCGGACAAAGACTACGGTCAGCTGGTAGGCGGAAATGTCTTCATGTACCGCCCCAAGCATACAGGCGGCTTTGAGGTGATGGGCATAGAAGAAGTAAAGGCAAAATTCGATATCCAGTCGCCCGCACAAGTCATTGATATGCTGGGACTGATGGGCGATAGTTCCGACAACATTCCCGGCTGTCCGGGCGTGGGAGAGAAAACGGCACAAAAATTAATCGCACAATATGGCAGCATCGAAAACCTCCTCTCCCACTCCGACGAGCTGAAGGGAGCCTTGAAGACCAAAGTGGAAACCAACCGGGAAATGATTGAATTCTCCAAATTCCTGGCAACCATCAAGATTGATGTCCCCATCACATTGAACATGGACGAACTGAAAAGGGAAGAACCGGATGAAGAGGAACTACGGAAGATTTTTGAAGAGATGGAATTCCGTACCCTCATCGACCGCATTTTCAACAAAGACAAGAAAACGGCTTTTGCAAATGCCGCTCCAAAAACGAAAGGAAACGCACAAGGTTCATTATTCGGTGACGGCCCCACTCTTTTTGACCAACCGGACACCACCACCGGACGATCTGCCTCACAGCCCTCCGCACAAGGCGATCTCTTTGCAGAATTTACTGACGGAGGGACGGAAAGCGAGAAATATTCAAGTCTCGCATGTTTAGATAATTTAAAATACGACTATCAACTCATTGATACAGAAGAGAAAAGAAGCGTATTATTACAAAACTTACTTACAAAAGAAATTTTCAGTCTAGATACGGAAACTACAGGAACCGATCCCATTACCGCAGAACTTGTGGGAATGAGCTTCAGCTATGCCGAAAACCAAGCATTTTATGTCCCTGTACCTGCCGATCGGGCTGAAGCGCAAAAAATAGTTAATGAGTTCCGCCCGGCCTTCGAAAAGGAAGGCATACTGAAAGTAGGGCAAAATATAAAATACGATATGCTGGTACTGGGCAACTATGGGGCTGAAGTGCGCGGGCCTCTGTTCGATACCATGGTGGCACATTATGTACTACAACCGGAATTGCGTCACAACATGGACTACCTTGCCGAAATCTACCTGCATTATCAGACGATCCACATCGAAGAACTGATTGGCCCCAAAGGCAAAGGTCAGAAGAACATGCGCGACCTCTCCCCCGAAGCTATTTATAAGTACGCGTGCGAGGACGCCGATGTCACCTTGAAATTGAAAAACATCCTGGAACAGGAATTGAAAACCAACGATGCCGAAAAACTTTTCTACGAAATAGAAATGCCCCTGGTACCCGTACTTGCATATATGGAGCGCAACGGCGTGCGTGTAGATACCGAAGCCTTGAAACAGAGTTCGGAACATTTCACCGCCCGCATGAACCAAATAGAAGAAGAAGTGCACCAACTGGCGGGTACAGATTTCAACATCGCCTCACCCAAACAGGTAGGCGAAGTGCTGTTTGACAAGCTGCGTATCGTAGAGAAGGCCAAGAAAACCAAAACCGGACAGTATGTCACCAGTGAAGAAGTATTGGAAAGTCTGCGAGGAAGACACGAGATAGTAGGCAAGATATTGGAACACCGCGGCCTAAAGAAACTTCTCGGTACTTACATCGATGCTCTGCCCCTATTGATCAATAAGGAAACAGGTAAAATTCATACCTCGTTCAATCAAACGGTCACAGCTACCGGCCGGCTGAGTTCCAGCAACCCGAATCTGCAGAACATCCCCATCCGCAACGAAGACGGCAAGGAAATCCGCAAGGCCTTCATTCCCGATGATGGTTGCGAATTCTTCTCCGCCGACTATTCACAGATTGAGCTACGCATCATGGCGCACCTTAGCGGAGACACCAATATGATAGAGGCCTTCAAGGAAGGAGACGACATTCATGCCGCCACCGCAGCCAAAGTCTATAAAATAAGTATAGACAAGGTTACCCGCGAACAACGCAGTAAAGCGAAGACAGCGAATTTCGGCATCATCTACGGCATCAGCGTATTCGGACTGGCAGAACGTATGAATGTAGACCGCAAAGAGGCAAAAGAACTGATAGACGGCTATTTTGAAACTTATCCCCAAATAAAAGAATATATGGACAAAAGCATCGATATTGCCCGCGGACAAGGATATATTGAAACCATATTCGGCCGCAAGCGCTATCTTCCGGATATCAATTCCAGAAATTCGGTCGTGCGCGGATATGCCGAACGGAATGCCATCAACGCTCCTATCCAGGGAAGTGCGGCCGATATAATCAAGGTAGCTATGGTACGCATATACCAGCGCTTTCAATCTGAAAGTATAAAGTCCAAAATGATACTTCAGGTGCATGATGAGTTAAACTTCAGCGTTGTGCCCGAAGAGAAGGACAAAGTACAAAAGATTGTGATTGAAGAGATGGAAAACGCCTACCGCATGCAAGTGCCTTTACGCGCAGACTGTGGTTGGGGAAGCAACTGGCTTGAAGCACATTAAGGTATACAGGCACAGGCCATCTGCAAGACAAGCCTCACTAGATATAAAGTATTTATACCATCAAAGCTCAATGGATTGGAGAAAGTCCGCTGAGCTTTTCATTTGTTATTCCGGACGGGAGCGGAAAAGAGGAAACAAGACAAATGCAATATCCAACCCTTAGTCAACTCTTAATATTTGTTTAATTAGTGACATTTTGCAAAAATATCATCATTTTCTAGCATAAATGTTAGGAGATTCAATTTTCTTTCGTACATTTGCACCGCTTTTGAGAACAATATGAAAGTAACAATCTAATATATCAATATCATGAAGAAGATCAATTTTTTGAAAGGAATGCTCGTTGTAGCAATTTTATTTATTGCTAACCTTACAGTTTTTGCAGGAAATCCGGGTGACAACCTGATTTACAATGCAGAAGAAGTAAATGGAGTAGTTGTTTCGGAAACGATTTTTAAAATGGACGGCAACATGCTCACTAATTACATGAAGCACAATTACAAGTATGACGCCAACAACCAACGCACTGAAGACGAGGCACAAAAGTGGAACAGCAACAAGAACCGCTGGGAAAACGACCTCTGCATCCGTTATACATACGGTAACAAAAGTATGACTACTGAATATTACAAATGGAACTCTAAAAAGAAAGAATATATATTAGTACCTGAAATGACCGTAACTATGGACAGATAAATCTATTCTAACAATCTAACACTTTTCATAAAAACTCTACGAAAGGGCAACCGCGACGGTTGCCCTTTTTGTATATAAAAAGCCAATTCTGACTTTAATATGAAGTCTGATATAAAAAGAATGGTTATCTTTGCAGGCAAATACATAGATAATAATCAAAAAAACAAATAGATAATGGCTTTACAATGTGGCATTGTCGGTCTTCCGAACGTAGGAAAATCGACCCTTTTTAATTGTTTATCGAATGCAAAGGCTCAAGCAGCCAACTTTCCTTTCTGTACTATCGAACCGAATGTAGGTGTCATCACCGTTCCCGACGAACGCCTGACCAAACTTGCCGAACTGGTTCATCCGGGACGTATCGTTCCCACTACTGTAGAAATAGTAGACATTGCCGGACTCGTAAAAGGAGCCAGCAAAGGTGAAGGACTAGGAAACAAGTTTCTGGCAAATATCCGTGAAACAGACGCCATACTGCACGTACTCCGTTGTTTTGACGATGAGAATGTGACCCACGTGGACGGTAGCGTAGATCCGGTCCGTGACAAAGAAATCATTGACACCGAGCTTCAGCTGAAAGACTTGGAAACCATTGAAAGCCGCATCCAAAAAGTACAAAAACAGGCACAGACGGGCGGTGACAAACAAGCTAAACAAACGTATGATATACTTGTTAAATACAAAGACGCACTGGAACAAGGCAAATCTGCTCGTACCGTACAATTTGACACCAAAGACGAACAGAAGATCGCAAAAGAACTGTTCCTGCTGACCAGCAAACCGGTGATGTACGTATGTAACGTGGACGAAGCAAGCGCTGCTACCGGCAATAAATATGTGGAACAAGTACGCGAGGCCGTAAAAGAAGAGAATGCAGAAATTCTGGTTGTGGCCGCCAAGACCGAAGCCGATATCGCAGAACTTGAAACCTACGAAGACCGTCAGATGTTCCTTCAGGAAGTCGGTCTGGAAGAATCAGGTGTAAACCGTCTGATCAAATCGGCTTACCACCTGCTGGAACTGGAAACTTTCATCACCGCCGGAGAAATGGAAGTGAAAGCCTGGACTTACCGCAAGGGATGGAAAGCACCCCAATGCGCAGGAGTCATCCACACCGATTTCGAAAAAGGATTTATCCGCGCCGAGGTGATCAAGTACGAGGACTACATTAAATATGGCTCGGAAGCTGCCGTAAAAGAAGCCGGAAAAATGGGCGTGGAAGGAAAAGAATACGTGGTGCAGGACGGCGACATCATGCACTTCCGCTTTAATGTATAAACGAAAACAGTAGGGCTGCAGGACACCAAAGTAGCTGTTCGTCTGACAGACTACCCTCACTCCTGTTGCTCTACAGCGAAATACAACTAATATGGAAAAATATCTAATCGTAGGAACCGGCGGCGTTGGAGGAAGCATCGCCGGTTTTCTTGCTTTAGCAGGAAAAGATGTAACATGTATTGCCCGCGGCAAACATCTGGAAGCCATTCGTGAAAAAGGACTTCACTTGAAATCGGACTTGAAAGGCAATCATTTTCTGCCTGTACAAGCCTGTACAGCCGAGGAATACAACGAGAAGGCCAACGTAATCTTTGTATGCGTAAAGGGATACTCCCTGGACTCCGTCAAAGACCTGTTGGAGAAAGCCTCGGACAAAGACACCCTGATTATCCCCATTCTGAATGTTTACGGTACAGGCCCCCGCATCGGGCAACTTGTGCCACGTGTAACGGTACTGGACGGATGCATCTACATTGTAGGCTTCGTCTCCGGACCGGGCGAAATCACACAAATGGGCAAGATATTCCGGCTGGTTTTTGGCGCACGTCCCCACCAAGGTGTAGCTCTGGAACGCCTGGAAGCCGTTGCCGGCGTACTGAGAAATGCAGGGATCAAAGTCGAGATCTCGGATGATATCAATCGCGACACCTTCATCAAATGGTCATTCATCTCGGCCATGGCTTGCACAGGAGCCTATCATGAGGTACCGATGGGCCCGCTGCAACATCCCGGAGCAGAACGCGACACCTTTACCGGTCTATCCAAAGAAAGTTCGGAAATAGGTCGCAAGATGGGAATTACCTATGTAGAAGACCCGATAGAATATAATTTGAAAGTGATAGACAAACTGGACCCGGACAGTACCGCCTCCATGCAGAAGGATATCGCCAAAGGACATGAGTCCGAAATACAAGGATTGTTGTTTGATATGATCGCACTGGGTGAAAAGATGGGTGTAGACATGCCCACTTACCGCAAAGTAGCACAAAAATTCAAAATATGAAACATATAGTAGACATTGAAACCTGGGAACGCCGGGACAATTACAATTTCTTCCGCAACTTCCATAATTCATGGATATCCATCACCAGTGAAGTAGATTGCACCGAAGCATTTCCCGCCGCAAAAGCCGCTAAACGTTCTTTTTTCCTGTATTATCTGTACGCCGTGCTACGTGCCGCCAATGAGGTGAAAGAATTCCGTTTCCGCACGGACAAAAACGGACAGGTGGTCTATCATGACCAAGTAGACATCATCTCACCCATCGCCGTCCCCGGCAAGACTTTCTACACCGTCCGCATCCCTTACCACGAGGATTTTGAGCGTTTTTATGCCGAGGCATACCACATCGTCCATCATATTCCCGAAGACGGCGACCCGTATGGAGCCGAAAAAGCGATTACAGAGCAAGGTGATTTTGACATCATCCAACTGAGCGCCACGCCTCAGCTTTATTTCACTTCGCTCACCTACACGCAGATGGCTCCCGACCGTCCACTGGACTATCCGCTGATGAATGCCGGCAAAGTAGTGACACGCGAAGGAAGATTGGTTATGCCCATCGCCTTCACCGTAAGCCATGCTTTTGTAGACGGAGCGCACATAGGACAACTCTTTCAGAAAATAGAAATGATACTGAAGGAGCTGGCTCAATGAATAGAGGCTAAAAAGTACGAACGTTTATTTGTAAAAGCAGCGGAAAGAACGTATCTTTGTTTACACTAGTTCAAAGCAGACTCATAAATAAACTGAATTATGGAATATGTATCATCAGACATGAAATTGTTGCCATACGGCATGATGAATTTCGAAGACATTCGTCTTGACAATTATTATTACGTGGATAAGACTTCGTTTATCCCTTTAATAGAACGTTCGGACCGGTATTTCTTCTTTATCCGTCCACGCCGTTTCGGCAAGAGTCTGACACTGAATATGCTGCAACACTATTATGATGTGCGTACCCGTGACAAGTTTGATGCCCTGTTTGGCGACCTCTACATAGGGAAGCATCCCACAGATGACCGCAATAGTTACTTGGTGCTATATCTCAACTTTTCCGGCATTAACGGCGAATTGCACAATTACCGCAGCGGACTGGATGCGCATTGTGGCATTACTTTTGAAAACTTCTGCAAGATATATGCTGAATATCTGCCGCAAGATACATTAGAAGGATTGTGTGCGGCAAATGGAGCAGTGGAGCAATTGGACTTTCTCTATCAGGTATGTGCCCGTGCAGGCCAGAAGATATATCTCTTCATTGATGAATATGACCACTTCACGAATGCCATCCTCTCCGATGCCAACAGCCTGCACCGATATACCGAAGAGACGCACAAGGAAGGTTACCTGCGCGCCTTTTTTAACAAGGTGAAAGCCGGAACTTATTCCAGCATCAAGCGTTGCTTTATCACCGGTGTAAGCCCCGTGACGATGGACGACCTGACCAGTGGCTTCAACATCGGCACCAACTACTCTCTCTCATCGAAATTTAACGAAATGATGGGGTTCACCGAAGCCGAGGTACGCGAAATGCTGGCTTATTATTCTACCAAAATCTCTTTCAATCATACCATCGATGAGTTGATAGGGCTGATGAAACCATGGTATGACAACTACTGCTTTGCACAGGAGTGCTATGGAGAAACTACGCTATACAATTCCAATATGGTGCTTTATTTTGTCAAAAACTACATAGACAATAATGGAAGAGTACCGAGAAATATGATAGAAAGCAATATTCGCATCGATTACGAAAAATTGCGTATGCTTATCCGCAAGGATAAGGAGTTTGCGCACGATGCCTCCGCCATACAGACCTTAGTAAGCCAAGGCTACATTACCGGCGAGTTAAAAGAAAGCTTTCCGGCTGCCAACATTGTGGATTCCGACAATTTCGTGAGCCTGCTCTATTATTTCGGTATGCTTACTATCAGCGGAATGTATAAGGGAAACACCAAACTTACTATTCCCAACCAGGTGGTGCAGGAGCAGCTCTACACCTATCTGC
Source organism: Phocaeicola sartorii JCM 17136 = DSM 21941 (assembly GCF_054653615.1). Classification (NCBI taxonomy): domain Bacteria; kingdom Pseudomonadati; phylum Bacteroidota; class Bacteroidia; order Bacteroidales; family Bacteroidaceae; genus Phocaeicola; species Phocaeicola sartorii. The sequence goes on along the minus strand of NZ_BAAIFW010000006.1, from coordinate 1,215,103 downwards.
TGAACACGTACAATGAAGCCGACCTCAGTTTCAGCAACCATGAGAAAGACGAGCTTGCTTCGGCTTTAGCCTACGACGGGACATGGCAATCTTACTTCGGCTATATAGCGGACTGTCTGAAGCGTTATGCCTCGCAACGCGACAAGCAGAAAGGCGAGTTTTTCGTACATGGTTTCACTCTTGCCATGACGGCTCAGAACCGCTTCTACCGTCCCATCTCCGAAGCCGACACTCAAGCCGGATATGCTGACATTTTCCTGTGCCCGTTGCTGGATATCTATCCTGATATGCAACACAGCTACATCATCGAATTGAAGTATGCCAAGTACAAAGATCCCGAAGACCGTGTGGAGGAACTTCGGAAAGAGGGTATCGCCCAAGCTAATCGGTATGCAGATACCGATACGGTGCAGAATACCGTGGGCAGCACACAGCTACACAAGATTGTTGTGGTGTATAAAGGAATGGAAATGAGGGTGTGCGAGGAAATATAATTCTCTCTGCAATATTTATAAAGCAAACATTGGTATCAAGGCACACGAAAACAAAGATAGCTTTTATGGACTGTGAAGATATAATGAACGCGAAATGAATCAATCCAATAAAAATGGACCGATAGATGCTTAAAGTATATAGTTACGTTTTAGAAAAAGCCGGGCGGCAGAATGTCTTACACTGGTATAGGTTGACACTTAAAAAGAGGCATAAAAAAAGAAATATTATGTCTAAATTTCATCGTAAGAATTATTCTGAGAGTTTCAAATTAGAAGTTCTCAGAGATTATTATGCAAGTGGTTTGTCAAAGAATTCTACTGCGAAAAAATGGGGGCTAACGAGTAATACTTATATTAGCCGTTGGCAGAAGTGCTATCCAATTGATTCGGAATTACTATCTTTGTCTTCCGAACCAATATCACAAGGTCAAATGAAGAATGATTCTAAATCAAGAGAACAAATTCTGGAGGAAGAGAATTTGCGTCTTAAGAAGGCTTTGGAAACGGAGAAATTGCGTTCCCGCGCCTTTCAGAAATTGATTGAGCTGACAGAAAAAGAAGAGGGTATTTCCATCTTAAAAAAAGATGGTGCCAGGCAGTGACAGGGCTTCGCAAAGAGTTTCCCCGCATTAGCGTGAAAACTCTTTGCGGACTGTTTGGCATGACTCCCCAGGCCTATTACAAAAAAAAGAAGACGCTTGTTTCACGCAGACAGATACAAGACACCATGCTTTCCTTTGTCCAATATTACCGTTCCAAGGCCCCCGGAATCGGTGGTCTGAAGCTCTATAACGAACTCCGTTCTGTTTATGGCAGTGGGTTGATTGGCGGTCGGGATACCTTTCTCAACCTGCTTCGTTCCCGTCATCTCATGCTGCCTCCCAAAAAGCCGCGGCATACGACGGATTCCAACCATCTGTACAAGAAATATCCGAATCTGACCAAAGGCATAACGGCACAATACCCGAACCATATTTGGGTGAGCGATATCACTTATATCTGGATTGAAGGAGGGGTATGTTACCTACATCTCATTACGGACACATATTCGCATGCCGTCCTGGGATGGGTGCTCGCCCCCGGACTCCAGGCCGATTATACGATACAGGCACTTGAACAGGCAATATCGGAAAGCGGCGGCGGCAACCTCTGCGGTACAATCCACCACTCTGACCGTGGTTCCCAGTACGCCTGTGATGCGTATGTCAATGTCCTAACCGGACATCACATACGCATAAGCATGACTGAAAGCTACAAACCGACCGACAATGCGGTAGCCGAACGGATGAACGGGATATTGAAATGTGAATGGATATATGGCATGTCCCTGTTCAAGGATGAGGATGACGCAAGACAGCAGATTGCCCAGATGATAGACTTCTATAACAACGGACGACCGCATATGAGTATCGGAATGAAGAAACCGATGGATGTATACTATGGAGAGGTGCCGGGAAAGTGCATGTGGAAAAAAGAAGGGAAAAAGAGGGCAGATGACAAATAAATGGTATATTTGTAACACCGAGAACTGGAGACATGACGGTTTATGCCATTGTCCCACAAAAGTCAATAGGGTATCGAACCCTATTGACTTTTACCGAGAACTGAAAACAATTAGGATTGTCCATTGTTTTCGTGTATAACAACTTCGTTAGTTGGAAAAAGCGAAAATAGACAACCTGTTTAGTAAGGAGTAACTAAAAATAACAACGTATTTAGTAACCAGCCTCGAAAAGTAACAACCATTTTCAGTATAAGTCAGAATGCTTTTTTACACGTACTCACGTGCGAGACTACACATACGTATACGTAGCCTTATACATACATACGTGTAGCTTTATACATGCGTATGTGCAGGCACTTGCCCCCAGTCACTGATTCCTTGTCTTTTTCGAAAAGCCTTAATTCTTTCCTGAAAAGACAAGAACGTTTTAAAAAAGAACAAGACGTCTCACTTGAAAGGACTATATCTTTCGGTCTATGCAATAGTAATGTGTGAGGCTGCACATTCAATCTCCATCAAGAAAAATGGCTGAAGGGAGTTGTTGTAAAACTCTTTTCAACTGCCGGTCCAAGTCCTTTCGGCCGCCCTTTCAACCTTCCCCTCTGAAAGGGAAAGATGGTGCATGATCCGGCAGAACTTGTATCAGGATTCTGAATACTCCGGTAGGAAAAGCTGCATCTTTTCGGGGCTGGACGAGCTTAGCATGTATGTTGCACAAGCCTAGCATGTTTGCTGCACAAGGCAGACTTGTACGTAAGCGTCTCCGCGATTCTATATAGTTTGCTAAAATAAAAAGGCTAATGCTCCCTTTTTATCCATTAGCCTTTTTCCATCTGTCAGGAAGCAGTTCCCTGTATTTTTCAAGTGTTGTGTTTGGTTGCCATTCAGCTGTTCTGTTTATCACATCCGTGAGATACTCAAACAGATTCACTTTATGCATCCTACAGGTGAGTGCTATCGTGTAGAGTGTGGCGCCCCGTTCGGCTCCCTTATGGCTGCCGAAGAACAATGAGTTTTTTCTTGATAAGGATATGTACCGGTTCATCCGTTCAACTATATTGTTGTCCAGGTAAGTGTCACCATAATTAAAGATGTCCACCACGGCATTCCACTCATTGCGAAGATAGGTGACAGCTTCTTGTAGTTCGCTCTTAGGCAACAAATCCCTCTGCTCTTCTATATCATCAAGCACATCTTTTATTTCTCCGAGTATGTTCGGCGCATACTTTTTCCGATGGACAAGATTCTGTTCTACCGTCCATCCGTCAACCCCGATTTTATGCTTATGTTCATTTTGATAAAGTGTGTTTATCAGCTCCACGATTCTTTTTGCATCCGGGTCATTCTCACCGCAATCTATAAATTTCCGTTTTATATGTTGCAGGCACGGGATGCGTGTGATATGGGGATAAGCATCGCTTTCGAGCTTCCGGTAAGGTGAGTAGCCGTCGCTTTGTATGATACCTTTGCAACCGCCCAATTCGTTAAGAATAACTCTTTCAGATCGGGAGCCGTCATCATAGAGCAGGTATATCATCCTGGTGTTTATGCCCACAACCACCCAGAGGTATCCCTTGCGGACTCCTTTTCCCTTGCTGTTCTTTTCCGGGACGAGTATTTTGTAATAGGTTTCGTCGGCTGCCTTATAAGGATCACTCAAAGCCGTCTGCCGGATACACTTATAGAGATTTTCAAAGAGGCCTGAGGCTTTTTCTATCAACTTATGAGCCGTAGGTTTCTTCAGCATAAAGCCATGACTTTCGAAGTAGTTGATGATTCTTTCAACTGGCAGCGATTGTATATAACGCAATTCCATCAGCCCGGCAATGAATGAGCCGTCATAGCTGGAATTCAAGAAAGCCGAGACCGGGGTCTTTCCCTCAAAGAGACGACCGTCTTGCGCATAGGTGTGTATCTTGTAGACGTGCTTGATGAAGCGCATGGGTACACATTCATAGCGGACGCATATTCTGGGAGTGGTAGTAAACAACCGGGCTTTATTGATGTCAAAATCGGGATCATCAGGATAAACGACATGTTCTTCTTCCTCCATCTCATAATGCATGTCACGTCTGGCACCATTGTTCTTTCCGGCTTTACGCTTATCTGCTTTTTCAGCTTCTCTCTTCTGCCGCTCTTCTTCGGACATGGCAGGTTGGGGAGCGTGTTGCTGTTCGGATGTGTTGGATACAAGTTTGGCGAGCCCCTTGGCAAGGCGCTGTTGTTTGCTAAGAGATTCGCCTTTTTGAAGGAGTGCCTCTTTAAGGGAAGAGACCTCCTTTATCAAATTATCTATCTGGTCCAGGAGTCTGTTGTTGTCATCCCGTAATTCCTTGATTTGCTCCTTCAATAACTCTATGATCTCATCCTTTTTCATGGCATAAAAATACGAAAAATCAATGAACTGACCAAAACATCCGGGTGGTAATTTAAAATCAAATATCTAATATACAGTATATTACATTAGATTCTGAAACGTTTTCGCAACCGTACAGACTTCAATGACACTCCATTTAAGATAAAAGACAAAACCTGATAAGAGATCTCATAATTACCTGTATGGGGGTTAAATGTCGGCAACTCAAAACTTCCACCTTCCAGACGCTTGTAGTACAAAAGAAAGCCGTCACCATCCCAACGCAGTATTTTTACACTTTGCCGGTTTTTGCCAAAGAATAAAAATATATCTCCGGAAATGGGGGACAACTCCTTCATTTGAGAGCGTATGATTTTGAATAGACCGTCAATGCCAAGGTTCATACGAACAAAGCCCTGGTACAGATAGTATCGGTTGGCTGATGTTAGAGAATACATGGATCCCCCTCCTTTCTTTCGTAATCGCGTAACATTTTAATAATACCCCCGGGAGTGGCCCGTTTGACTGAAATGGTCGTTCCACTGTTAAACGTGATTGTGATCCCGGAAAGACTGAACTCTTCTTCCGACGACATGGCGGGGGCTATTTGAGTGAACGCAGGAGAGGTAGTGGTCAGTGGGGACGGCTCAACGCCGCCATAATAATCACGGACCACATCTGCCTTAGCTTGTTTAACGCTATAGCCCCGTCGGGACATCCAGGAACTCATACCTCCAAAAGTGGTATGCTGCTCGCGGCAAACATCCGCTAAAGAACAAGTGTAGTCTACTTTTAAGACTTCTTGGAAACGTTTCCAAGTTCTTCTAAATCTATTTTCTAAATCCATAATGCTGCATTTTTATACCTCGCAAAGATATGAGAGCTAAAAACGGACAGCAATATAGAATCGCGGAGACGCTTACGGTACAGGGCGGATGAAAGGAATATACATTCCACCAACTATCCGGTGGGTTGTAAGAAGCTACATATTGTGGTGAAAGGATGAATCATTGCATCATGCAAGCGGAAGATGAATTTCCGGATAGCCTTCCCCCATAGTTTGTCGGGTGAGCCAAAAGAGAGGAATTATACCTATAGGAGAAGAAATGACCGGAAAAGAAAAACAATCAGTCAAAATGCCGACACACGAGAATGTGATGAAAATGGGTAGCAGTATTCTTGTGCAGAATAAGCGGTTCTCGCACGTCGGCATTATCATTTTGACAGATTGCTAGTTTAGTTTTTATTAATCAGTTATTGTCACATTAAAATTTATAACCAATACCGGTAGAAAGGGTCAGACCGTGACCATCGTGATTTAAAGAATGTTTCATCAACGAATATTTGCAATCCAGCGAGAACATCCAGTGGTTACGCTCCAAGGACATTCCACCCTTCAGACCAAAGATAAAGTGTTTCAAAAAACTCCTATCCCATGAAGAAGAATAGGACTGTTCTTTTGAATCAGCTGTAAACAATGTGCGGTCACGCCCGAACATAGCACACTGTACATATGGTCCAGCATTGATGCGTAAAGCCCAGACATCATTTAGGCTCACCTTAAAAGAAGCCAAAACCGGCAGTGTCAAAGAATACATGCTGGTAGAAACATCCAAATCATCGGACACCTTTTTACCACTCAAATATTTGGCTCTATCTACTTCATAAGAAAATATCAACTGTGGCTGGATATACCATGAACTATTGAGTTGGATATCGTATAAGCCGCCCATATAGCCGCCCACTTTCCATTTAGAATCAACAGACCATAAACTTGAAGAATGTGCCGTAGAAGTTGATAGATTGACACCGGCCATGATGCCCCAACAGTTCTGGGCAACGGCAACCGTTGTCATTAAACAGAATGCCAAGAATGACATCAATATTAATTTAGTTCTCATAAATGTTTTTAGTTTTAACAGAACAAAATTCGAAAAATAAAATGAAATCATATCTGCAATAACACACAGGTAAATAAACCGCCTAAAAATCAGCCGTATAACTTATTTTATCATTCAACTACCATCAATGCTGTAAATGAAAAGAGACACTATAATATAATAAATACCTTAGTATCTCTTCTCTAAGAATGGAAATCTATTATTAGAATTTATATCCTATACCAACAGAGAGGGTTGTTCCATGTCCATCGTAATTTAAGAAGCTTTTCTTTAATGAATATTTGCAATCCATAGAAAGGAATAAATGCCGATGTTCCAACGCTAATCCACCTTTCAGTCCATAAGTAAAATGGTCACCAAAATCAGCATGCCACCAACCTAGTTTTTTAGGAATTACTTCTCCGTTCATATCAATAGAAGATCTGCCATTACGCCCGAACAAAGCATATTGAATATAAGGTCCTACATTTATTCTTAAAGAGAAAGCATCACTTAAAGGTACTTTAAAGGAAGCCAATACAGGTAATGTCAGCGCATGCTGGCTATAAAAAATATCAATATGTGAATTATCTTTTGTTGAATTCTCCTCGTAAGAGTATAATAATTGAGGTTGAATATACCAAGATTCACTCAACCTGATATCATACAAACCACCAATATAACCACCAGTTCTCCAACCAAAATCCTTTGCAGAAGAGGTAGATAAATTAGCACCACCTATGATCCCCCAACGGTTCTGAGCCGAAATATGGAACACTGATATCAGAAAGAAAAAAAATACAGATATATATATTTTCATAATTAAAACGTTTAAGCACCAGCGTAATGTACTTCCTTTAATGTAAAATTATATTTTTGGACTGTTCCCATCCCACGAAATTCCACAGATAAATCCGCAACAATAGGATATGAACAATAATGGATCTTTTCATTTTTACTACCAATATTTTCCACAAAAGTTCCATTAAAACCCTGATACCAATCATGAGAAGAATTAGCGCTTTTATGAAAATTAATAGTACCTACATAACCACCTGTAAATTTCCCCGTAGTTGTCGTCTTACTAGAATAATTACTCCATCCCAACCAAGTTTTCTTTCTGAAAGAAACTTCAATATGTAATCTAGGAGTAATGACTCTTTTATTTTTATCAATACTACCTACTTGTCGTCCACATTTCAATCTTATCTTTCTTTTGTTTTCATGTCGCCAACCTGAATCAAATTCATATTCATCATTATTACCTATAGGTTCACCAACCTTTTGAACAGCTATAATTGGATGTTCAACAACAGCTCTACTTTCAACATAATTCCGGTCTTTCTCAGCATCATACATTGCTACACCCGCCTCTTGTAATTGAGTATAGTTTGATATATCTTTCAAATTACGAACTTCATTGCCTATTTTTATATTGCCATCAGTATTTATCATCATGGCTACAGTTTGATTACTAACAGGCAAATAAGCACCACAATCATCTTTATAAGATGAAAAATATAATGTATTTTCATACTTGTCTTTGTAAGCCAAATAAGCTTCACGAGATTCATCCAAATCGGCTGCATCTTCCATTGCCTCATCATATACATCTTTCAATGATGTGATTGTTCCCAAATGAGATGAAATCCATGATTTCTGTTCATTTTCATCCATATCAGATAACAAACCAACAGCCTGTTGGAACGATGCTTCAGAATCAAAACTAAGCATATTTTCTTCTGAACGGGATACTACCTGAGGCTTATTAGACTGATCAGCTACCTCATCCAAACTGTCATTGCTGCATGCGCAAGCTAAAGGCACAATAAGTGCTACCAATAAATGTTTTACTTTCATTGTTACTCAAAATTTAAAGATTATAATTATTATTCTAAGATAATCCCACCTTGTATTTCTACAGATGAAGATTTTATTTCAACGGAATAAGGATACGCATCTGCCATTGGAATAGAAATAGTGCGCCCTTCATAAATAATAGTTTGTTGCTCTTTTATCACTTCATTACCATCCTTATCTAATATAGTAATGTCAGCATCATCCAATGAGAATTGAAATGTGAGATACAAACAATCGTTTATATCTTCAGCTTGTATAGAAGGATCAAAAGGACTTCTAGTTTCAACAGCCATTTTATAAGCTTTACATTGTGCGTGAGGTTTCTTCCTATGACGCTCCGAAGCAAAGACTCCCAAACTCAAGAAAACTAAAAATAGCATCAATAATAACTTTGCTTTCATAACTTTTTTGTTTTTAAATGATGCCGCAAAGTTATAGGGAAAAGACAGGGCACACAACTATTTGCTGGGACATTCAAATTTCACAAACAGCTGATAAACAAACAATTGCAAATCACGACTCTGACATCTTCACTTTTAAGCGCGATTTTCGTTTGTTGAATGCCACAGTATCAGTATGTCCGAGGCATAAAGCAATAACCAGCGGAGGGATACCGGCTTCTAGCAAGCAAAGACATAATAAGTCATCCTCCGTCAATTGCGAATATTGTATTTGCAAAGGGGAAATATAGTCAGCATATATCTCAAACACCGTTTTCTTTAGTTTTTCACAGTCAGAGTTTGTCATTACTTTCCGCGCCTTTTTATCCACTTCCTGCTGTTCGTACAATGAATAAACCTTTTTATATATGGAAGTCTGCTGGAACAGCCATGCGCGGAGTGTCAACTTTTCTTGCCTCAATTGAGCTATTAATTGCTCTTTTTTAGCGATTTCATCGAGATTTTGATTCTCCCTATCTTGTAATAATACAAGGCTGGATTCATTTTCTTTTATACGCTGCTGCATGATACTTAGTTTTTCATTGGCATGTTGCAGCGACTGCTCATAGAGTGCCTGCTGACTATTTTTTCGATCAATCCGATGTTGGTAAATCAAGATGAGTACAAAGCAAACTATTATAGCCATACAAACAATCCATCCTATTATTCTTCTCGATTTAATCTGCTCATCCTTTACCTCCAATTCAGTTTGATGCTTATAAACCAGATGCTGCACTTCAGACAATTTTTCACTGACATCCAATGAGTCCTGAACCATCACAAAAGTATCCAGATAATGATAGGCAGACTGAAAATTTCCCAGTTCCGATTCCATAACAGCAAGCGACCAATAGGGCATAGACCAAGAGGAAGAAAGAAGCAGACTCTTCTCTAAATAATATCTGGCTGAATCATATTGTTCCAAATCAATATACAAATCACCCATATTATAATAAGCATTAACCATCTTATGCTCATCAGATACATATTGAAAAACTTTACGTGCATAAACTACAGCAGAATCTGTTTTATCAAATCGTCCATAAAATAGACTTAAGCTGTGCCAGGAAGCAACCATCATATTCGTATCTTTAGAACGCACGGCATACTCCACAGCCTTACGCTGATAAGTAATGGAAGAATCCTGCAAGTCTCTCATGGAATATACATATCCGATGTTATGATAAGCAATAGCAGTATCTTTAGCACTACATGAATAGTGGAGAGCCTGATTCTGCATTTCCAACGCTTTGTCATATAATCCACAATCCCCATACCATAGTCCCAACGAGCTATAGATCAACCTTCTGCTTTTTGTATCTTCGGGATAATTTTGTAACACTTCCAACGCCTTCAAACTATTCTCTATCGCCGCCTTTTTATCGTTCATCTGCGCCAGTAACCGCCCTTTATAAAGCAAAGCCGCGGCCATTTCTTTATCACCATCTTCATAATAATCTAACGCAAAATCCAATAATGAATCACAAGGCAGTAAGGGTAATTCATTTTTATCCGTAGACTCAGCCAGCAGCAAGGCATAATACGCCCTGTCTACTTCCGGCATTTCCTCTACAGCAGATAGATTCTTTAAAACAGTCAATGCACTATCCGGCCTCACTTCTAACAATGAATGCACCTGATGCAACAGTGGATTGGAAGAATGACGGTTACAGCCAAACAAGCAAACAGCCAGTAAACCTATGATATTTAAGTTCCAAATAAATGAGCGCATAGCAATTTTGTCTTTAGTTTTCCACGGACAAAGATAGCAAAGATGCGGGTGTGAAAAAAATAAATGCAGTTATCTTTTCACTTTAGTGAGGAGAGGATGTTGCAGTCTGAAGACTTAAAAATACTTGTATTTGCTTTCTGTTCTAAACAAATTAATATATTTGTAGAAAAATAGAGCTAAGTATGGACAATTTATTTATCAAGCATGAAAGGCTGTTGGCACAGACAAATACCGGTATAGTAAGAGAACTGATGAAGAAAATTCATTGTAACAATCACCCATCACTCTGTATTTAGATCAGTAATATCAAATAAAATGCCCCTACACTCACATGCAAGGGCATTTCTTCTCTTAAAAAATAAAGTTTAGCCTTTAGTTTTCTCCAAGTAGTGATGAAAATTTAAAAACGGTAACCAACTGAAAGTTGGAATGTTGAGTTTCGTAATCCGTATGTACTTTGTGCTTTGTTCAGACCGATGTTATAATCAAAGGAAATGGTGTAATGCTTGCCTATCACTGCCTTGACACCGGCTATGGCGCCGACATCCCAATGCTTGAATCCCCGGATGGACTGACCGGCACTATAACCATAACCCTCTGTCGGCTTCCAGTTTGTATCCAGCAGCTTGCCGTTATCCACCATCTGCAAATCGCTTTTACCGGCATTAAAACCATATGCAGCATAAAGTCCAATATAAGGAATAAGACTTAGCTTATCATTTATATGAAAGTTATAACCTAGTTTTACCGGTATTTGCAGATAGTTCATCTTTACCTCCACATTGGGATAGCGGTAATAGGAATTTTTTCCATAGTTCTCTCCCAGCTTCAAGTTTCCACCCTTACGGATAAAATAAAGTCCGGACATCAGCATCAGATGATTCTGAAACTCATAATCGGCTGTCACACCTGCCTGGAAACCTACCTTCATGTCTTTACTGCCCGAAGGGTTCGAATGACTGTTGGTAAGATAATGAGAAAGATTGGCTCCTGCTTCTACGCCCAGTTTTACTTGTGCCATAGCGGGCAATGAGCACAGAATGACCAGGCACGCCAGAATTAGTTTGTTAGTTTTCATATCGTTTCTATTTTTATGATTTTACTCCGCAAAGATAGGGAGCAAACACCTCCGAAACGACTAAAACCAATAACAGTCTACTGCTATAACATGCTGATAAACAAAGATGTAACACTATTAAAGATAACACCCCGTCATTCTATCTTGCTTTTCATACGATATTTGCGCTGCGCCACAATCTGTGCATCATTATTACCAAAGCATAAAGCAATGGCAAAAGGAGACAAATCCGCCAGTTGCAGGCATAGTAAAAGAACATCGTCTTCATTCAATTTGGGGTATTGGACATGCAGTTGCTCTATGTAGTCGGCATAAATCTGCCCTATAATCACCCTGAGTTGGCGCTGCTCGGCATTGGTAAGCACATCAATGCGTTCTTTATGATGCTTTTGCTGGTTTGCCAGTTTGTCTATCTTTGCATAAAGAGCACTTTGCCTGAACAGCCAATTGCGCAGTTTCTCTTTCTCCATTTTCATAGCCTGTATAGCCCGCTCCTTCTCCTCTATTTCTCCGGCACGACTTTCCTGTTTCTGTTTCAGTTCGGCTATGACCTCTTCATGCCGGACAATGTTTTGCTGCATATCCCTCAGGTTCTGTTTCAGTTTCTGCAACAGGTATTCGTAGTTGGATTGCTGTATTTTCTTGTTTTTCAATATCTGCTGATAGACAATCACAATGACCAGCAATAACACCAGAGCCACCATCGCAATGATATAAATCCTTCGTTTTGCCTTGAAATGCTCTTTCCTTACTTGCGCATCGGCATTCCAGCGGTAAGTCTTCTTCTCCAGTTCCGTGGCCACGTTGGTAGAATAGATGGAATCTTCCAGTTGGGTGCTGATTTCCAGATATTCCAAGGCTTTTGCCACATCCCCCTGCTGCTTGGCTATGGCATACAGGTCGAAGAAAGAAAGATACCGGATATGAATATTGGCAGATTCCTTGCTCCGGTTCAGGTAATAAAGGGCCGAATCGGGCTGCCGGTTGTTATAATAGAATTCTCCCAGATTCCAGAGACATTGCAAACTGTCTTCCTTCCGGCGACAGGCATCGTATGCTCTTTTCAGACAAGTGACGGCTATGCTGTTCTGTCCGGTACGTCCGCACAGATCCCCTATATTTCCATAAAGGGAATGCAGCAGAAAGCTATCGGTGGAGAGAGAAAGTTGCAATGCGCGTTGCTGACAAATAAAAGCGGAGTCTATGTTCCCATAACCGATGAAAGCCACCCCCAGATTACTGAGCGAACTGATGAGATGATGGTTATGCCGCGCCAGCGAGTCATTATAACAGGCTTTGACATACATATCTTTTGCCTGTACATACAAGTTCTGTTTACCATACAGCCCTCCCAGCATATTATAGACGAATCCTTTCCAATAAAACTCACGGGGATAATAGGAAAGTATTTCCAGCGCCATACGGTAGCTTTTCAAAGCATCGGCATAGTTCTCCATTTCCTGCTGTACTTTTCCCTTGTACAGAAGGGCTATGGCATGTTCTTTGGCGTTTTCATCGTATAGATGGAGGGCAAAGTTCAACAAGGAGTCACAAGGAAGCAGGGAATAGCCGTTTTTATCGGCAGCCTCGGCCAGCAACAAAGCATATTCCGCTTTGTCTTCCGATGTCATTCCGACCAGGGAAGAAAGGGATTTCAACAATGAAAAGGCACTGTCGGGATGTTCTTCCATCAGGTATCCGGCTTGCTGCAAAGCAACATGTTCCATGCGCCGTGAAGTGCAGGAAAGACATAGACAGATGAAAAGGCAGACAGTGACCGTCTGTTTTATATAAACATGCATGTAACTCAATTTTAATTCTCAGGTGGCAAAGATAAAGAAAACTCAGAACTTATATCCTACGCCGGCTGATAAACTGACACTTCGTCCGAAAGGCTTCTTGCGGAGGGAACACTTGCCGCCGATGGTGTAAATGAAATGATCGGATTCTAATGAAATACCGGCCTTTCCACCGTAAGTAAAATGATCCGGGAAGTCCTGATGCCACCATCCCAAACTGGAATGCATCTCGCCGCCATAGGCATAATCAATGGATTTATCTCTGCCAAACATAGCATAGGACAGATAGGGGCCTGCATTGATGCGCAGGTTCCACTTGTTGTTTATGGCAATCTGGTAGGAAGCGAGTACGGGAAGTTCCAAATTGAATTTGCTAAAGAAGAAATCAGTACCGAGCTCTGACTTGGTTCTGAATTCTTCATAAGCAAAGAGCAGTTGTGGCTGTACATACCACGAATTTTCAATGTGAATGTCATAGGTTCCTCCGGCATAGCCGCCCAAACTGAAACGGGCATCTTTGGACATGGACTTGGAAAAAAGTCCTCCTCCCACAATGCCCCAACGGTTCTGTGCAGAAGCGGGAACAACAAAGCAGGCTAAAAGCATGCAAAGCAGGATTTGTTTTATTTTCATTGGGTTTGTTGCTTAAGTTTAATGGTGCAAAGTAAGGTATAAAGACCTTCTTATGAAAATAAAACAGATAACACCTGCCTGATATAAATCACTGACAATTAGAAATGTAACACAATTAAAGATAACATGTGCAGGGTTTTCCCTTAGAAAACTTCTCATTCTACACATCTTCGTTAACATTTCCAATAACCCTGCCCCTACGGCAAATGGTAACGCGATGGGTAGAAAGAGTAGTCTCAAGAGGGAATCACATTTAGAAAGAAGGATGCCGCACGCAATTTATATTCCGAAGCTTTCCTTTGAATCCATTCCGTACATCGCCTATCTGCTGCATGGGGAAAACCAAAGTTTCCTGCACATACATCCTGTCCTTGCGGTGATGGGTATAGTTGTAGAACTGCTTGATACGTCCTTCCAAGCGTTCCACCTTTTCCCCGTTTATGTAAAGGGTAGTTCCTTTATAATCCCCTTCTATACGCACCTTTGTCCACTCACCGGCAGGCAAGATGGCAGCATGAAACACAAATGTATATCCGTCACGGCTGAACGCCAGATTTCCTTTATTTTCCCAATTGGCATACACGGTGGAATGAGGGCCTTTGAACAGGATACCGCTGATATTTTGTTCCTGATCCGGATTCACCTCAAACTCTACAGCGTAAGGATAGCCTATTTCAGGCAGAGAGGTAGCCACGCTGTCCGTACCGTTCAAAGACAGCTCTTCCTTTTGTCCCGGAAGGACAACTTCCCCCTGCACACGTCCCAGCAGATTGATGCCGGGAGCTTCGGGCATCTGTTTGCACAATGCCTCAAACTCTTCAAACGAAACAGCTTCGTTCTTTCCTCTCCACATTTTCTCGGCAAGTACCTGTGCAGCAGGGAAAGTACGGAAATGCACATCCTGTTGGGATATCCCATTCCCACAATGGTCGTTCCATACGGCAAACATACCTCCCAACAGACCCGGAGTACCTTCGGGCAATTCCTCCCTGCTGTTCACTTTACCTACGCGCCAAGTTTCATAAAGCCATCGGATATCCAGAAAATCACGATAATAACCGGCAGCCGGAACAATATAAAGATAAGTATCACACGTATTGATAATCTTATATCCATCTTTCAGAGAAGCATTAGGGTCAATCCAGTCGTATGACCAGGCATTGATAGTCACATTGTCTGCTTTCACCGGTGTTTTTCCTTTCAGCCAGCGCAACGCTCCCCACATACGGACATTCTTCCCGTATTTCTCCACATACTTCAGATACCGGTCTGTAAAATAACGGAATTTCTCGGCTTCCTTCGCATTGTATTCATCCGTACCGATATGCACGTCAGGACCCATAAAGACAGGCTCCTCTCCCGAAAGATATTCATCCAGCAAAGAATCTACAAAACGATAAGTTTCCTCCTTGTATAAATCCAAGTGATCCATACCATATTTATCACTGCCTATTTCGGGCTTATAGTGTGTAAAGGCCAATGAATGAGCCGGAATATCAATCTCCGGAATCACATTCACACCATATTCCATACCCAGACGTTGCAGGTCGGTAAATTCCTTCTTGGTGTAAGAGCCGTCCTTGGCAGTCAATCCGGGAAAACGCTCACTCTCCAGACGGAAAGCGGCGTAGGTCTTGTTCCAGTCGTTATCAAAGAACTGTACGAAACCATTGTCATTGAGGTGGATCTGGAACTCATTCAGTTTGTAGAACGAGAGGATCTTGACATATTGGCGCAGGAAGTCCATCGTGAAAAACTTGCGGCCCACATCCAGCATAAAACCGCGGTTGGGATACTGCGGCCAGTCACGGGCAACGCCCTTGGGCAACTGCCCCTTTTCGTTATAAAGTATCTGCAACAGGCTTCGGGTGCCCCAGAACACTCCCTGACGGGCCGGTGCTGTGATACCCGCATAGCGTCCCGCAGCCAGCACATATCCTTCCTCTCCCAATTGTTTGTCGGGCTTCGTCAATGAAAGATAAATCGCATTCTTCTCCGGTTTTCCGGTCTTAACAGTATAGTTCCAGCCCAGCAGGTCTTTCAAATCCTGTGCCAGCACGTCCGCCACACTTTTCAGCGCCGCTTCGTCAGCAGAAGCAATGACAATGCTGCCTTCAGCAGGCAGGGCAAGTTTTCCACTTCCCCCTTTCCATTCTTGCAGGGCGGGGATTACTTTCGGACACGTTTCCTTGGCCGAGGCGCACAGGCACAAGGCTAACATGCACAAGGTTAGTAGGTGTTTCATGATAATGGTTAATGGTTAGTAATTAGTAATTAATGAAAAATAAAGGCATTTACTTGCCTTTTACTATCTTCTTGATATCATTCAGTTTGTTCAACGCCTCAAGAGGAGTCAGGTTATTGACATCCAGATTCAGAATCTCGTCCCGTATCTGGCTCAGTACCGGGTCATCCAACTGGAAGAAGCTGAGCTGCATCCCGCTGCGGCCGGATGCTATCTCAGCCGTAGGTTTGGCAATGCCCTGCTGGCGGTTGTCCGCCTCCAGCTGATGCAGAATATCATTGGCACGCTTCACAATGCTTTTCGGCATACCCGCCATCTTCGCCACATGAATACCGAAAGAATGCTCGCTGCCGCCACGCTCCAGCTTGCGCAGGAAAATCACTTTATTATCTATCTCCTTCACAGATACATTGTAATTCTTGATGCGCTTGAAAGATTTCTCCATCTCGTTCAATTCATGATAATGAGTGGCGAACAGCGTACGCGCCTTGGCTTTGGGATGCTCGTGAATATGCTCCACGATGGCCCAGGCGATGGAAATACCGTCGTAAGTGGATGTTCCACGTCCCAACTCATCAAACAACACCAGGCTACGGGCAGACAGGTTGTTCAGAATATTCGCCGCCTCGTTCATCTCGACCATAAAGGTAGATTCGCCCACAGAAATGTTATCGCTGGCCCCCACACGGGTGAATATCTTGTCCACCATACCGATCCGAGCACTTTCGGCAGGCACAAAACTGCCGATCTGTGCCAACAGGGTGATCAGTGCGGTCTGGCGCAGCAAAGCCGACTTACCCGCCATGTTGGGACCGGTAATGATAATGATCTGCTGTTTCTCCGAATCCAGGAATACATCATTGGCAATGTACTTCTCCCCCACCGGAAGCTGCTTCTCGATAACGGGATGGCGACCCTGCCGGATGTCAATCACGTCACTGTCCTCCACAACAGGGCGGATATAGTTGTTCTCTCCCGCCACATTGGCAAAAGCCAGCAGACAGTCCAGACGGGCAATCTGATTGGCATTGATCTGGATGGCGGGGATAAACTCCGCTAAAGCGATCACCAGATCATTATAGAGTTTTGTCTCAAGTACCAGGATCTTATCTTCGGCACCCAAGATCTTTTCTTCATATTCTTTCAGTTCCTGAGTGATATAGCGTTCCGCATTGACCAGTGTCTGTTTACGGATCCAGTCGGCAGGCACCTTATCCTTATGCGTGTTGCGCACCTCAATGTAGTAGCCGAACACATTGTTATAGGCAATCTTCAGGCTGGGAATGCCGGTCAACTCACTTTCACGCTGCTGCACTTTGAGCAGATAATCCTTGCCGGAGAAAGCGATCTGGCGTAGTTCATCCAGTTCCGCGCTCACCCCGTCGGCTATCACACCGCCCTTGTTCACCAGCAAAGGAGGGTCGTTCTTTACCTCTTTCGCTATCTTTTCACGGATAGACAGGCATAGGTTCAGCTGCTCCCCAATGCGGCGGAGGCTCTCGTTATCCGCATTCAGACAGGCATTCTTAATCGGCTCGACAGCCTGCAAAGCTACTTTAAGCTGCACCACCTCGCGTGGAGAGATTCTTCCTACGGCAGCTTTCGAGACAATACGCTCCAAATCTCCTATCAGGTGCAGTTTCTCTTCTACGAAGTCTTTGAAGTCCGGCTCGCGGAAGAAGTATTCCACCACATCCAGCCGCTCATTGACAGGCTTCTCGTCTTTCAGCGGAAAGAGCAGCCAGCGTTTCAGCAGACGGGCCCCCATAGGGCTGATGGTACGGTCAATCACGTCCAGCAGACTAGTTCCGCCCTCATTCATGCTGCCCGTCAGTTCCAGACTGCGCACCGTAAACTTATCCAGCCGCACATAGCGGTCTTCCTCTATACGGGAAAGGGAAGTGATATGACCGATCTGATAATGTTGCGTCATATTAAGGTATTGCAGAATGGCGCCCGAAGCTACAATGCCGTTCTTAAGATGCTCCACCCCGAAGCCTTTCAAGTTCTTGGTCTCAAAGTGCTTCAACAGCTTCTCGCGTGAGGTACTCTCATTAAACACCCAGTCGTCCAGTTCGAAAGTAAAGAACTTGCTTCCGAAGTTCCCTTCGAACATCCCCCGTTTGCCACGCTCGAAAAGCACCTCTTTGGGGGCGAAATTATTCAATAACTTGTCTATATAGTCGAAAGGTCCCTCGGCGGTAAGGAACTCACCGGTGGAGATATCGAGGAAGGCCACACCGCAACTGGCTTTCCCGAAATGGACGGCAGCCAGAAAGTTGTTTTCTTTATAGGAAAGGACATTGTCATTGATGGCTACCCCCGGAGTCACCAGTTCGGTGATGCCACGCTTTACCAGTTTCTTGGTCATCTTGGGATCTTCCAATTGGTCACAAATGGCCACCCGCTTGCCTGCCCGTACCAATTTGGGCAGATACGTATCCAGCGCATGGAAAGGAAAGCCAGCCATCTCCACGCTCTTTGCCTGCCCGTTGGCACGCTTGGTCAGCGTAATGCCCAGAATTTCCGAGGCGACAATAGCGTCTTCTGAATAAGTTTCATAAAAATCCCCGCACCGGAATAGCATAATCGCATCGGGATGCTTCGCCTTCAACTCAAAAAACTGCTTCATCATCGGGGTTAAAACTACCTCATTTGCCACTGTGTTTCGTCCTTTCTTTTTTAATTAATATTTCTCGCAAAGATAATAATTAGCAGGTTTAATACGAAACAGTAAAAGAAAAAAATTATATATTTGTACTAGCTAAAAATACGGAAACAATGAAAGAAATAAGAGTAAACGAACTGACAGACAATCTGTTTGAAGCCATCAGCAAGGAATGGATGTTGGTAACAGCCGGCACCAAAGAGAAGTTCAACACCATGACGGCAAACTGGGGAGGCACAGGGTTTCTGTGGAACCGTCCGGTAGCTTTTATCTTTATCCGCCCCGAACGTTATACCTTCGACTTTATAGAGCAGAACGATTATCTCACCCTCTCTTTTCTAGGCGAGGAGCATAAAGAAGTGCATAAAATATGCGGTTCTAAGTCGGGGCGTGACATGGACAAAGTAAAAGCGACAGGATTATCGCCCTTGTTCACCGAGAACGGAAGCATCACTTTTGAGCAGGCGCGGCTGACTTTTGAATGCAAGAAACTGTATGCCGATCTGATCAAGCCCGAAAACTTTATCGACAAGAGCATTACAGACAGATGGTACGGGGAATCGCACGGTGATTTTCATAAAATGTATGTGGTGGAGATTGTGAATGTGCTGCGTGGTTAATCCGGTCAGCTTTCGGGTCTGTTCTTTTTCTACAACAGAGTTTTGCAAAACTGCTGCCACTGCTACCACCCTTTCCACTGAGACCACGATGGACAGGGCGTTTTGACGGGTGGTGGCAGCACCTTTTTTCATGTGGTAAAAAGGTGTGCTGCCACCACTTTTGTCTGTTCTTTCCAACAGCGCAAAGCTTCTGTGCAGTCCTGTCAAAGCTGATGATGCCATCTGCTGATGCGTACGATCTGCCTTATTCGTCCGCATGAACGCGCACACGAACAAGGAGTTTCAATCGGTTTCGTCAGGTTGGAACTACAGTTCTGTCGGGTTGAAACTACAGTTTCGTCAGAGTTGTAACTTTGGTTCCGTCGGGCTGAAACTGAAGTTCTACCTGTTTGTAACTCTGGTCTTGACGGGCCGCAACCGGAGTCCTGTCAGGTTGCAGCTGGTGTTTTGCCCTTCAGTGGGCTCGGTCCTATCGGTCCAATTCCCGGGTTATGCGTGTCCGTATCCTCCTCCCTTTCCCGGCGTGTGGTCATCCTCCGCCTCTTGTATCTTCTCCTTCCTCCGGTTGTTTTGGGGCAAAAAAAGAGTTAAAAGTGGTGGCAGCAGCCCTTTTTACCACATAAAAAGATGTGCTACCACCACCCACCAAGACGCCCTGTCCATCGTGGTTTCAGTGGGAAGGGTGGTAGTAGTGGCAGCAGTTTTGCAAAACTTTGTTGTAGATGGTGAGTGGAGGTCACCAGAAATATTTGCAAACATTCACGCTCGTACATGGACAATATACAGGGCAACCGAACCCAAGTCCCAGCAACTTTGGATGCGATTGCCCTGTTTATACTTGCCTGATAGGATAAAAGGAACTAATTTGGATCTTCTACGCAACGGATGAAGCAGGCGTCACTGTTATTTCCATTAAACACATTAGCCTGAGTTATTTTATTAAAATCAAAAGTAAAATAATTGATATCCCAGCCTACATTCGTTCCCCAAACTCCTCCTGAACCGACAGCTTCCTTTATCCAATAAACAGCCCCCGGACGCATATAAAGATCATAAAATAACGGGGCTTTTGATATTGGATTGCTTCCATAAAACTTATCACTTGAGGAAATGGAAACTCCAAAAATCTCTTTCTGTCCACTTGAATAACGTAAACATCCCTGTTCTTTTTCTTTTCTATGACCATATCCTGAAGCACCTATCGGAAAAAATACGGATCTTCCATTTGTCCGGTTATAAACAAAACATCCACGCATGCCACAACCTAGCTTATCTTTCGGATCCGCAGGTTTTCCATACTTATTGTTTTCCTGGTATCCATACGCTTGCAGCAAGTTTATCGCAGGTTTATCCGCTTCATCTCCATAAAGTACCCCATAGCCTTGTGCGATATCAGGACTATCAAATAAAGCCTGATAATCATCCAGTGTAGCAATACGGGCATTGAGAACTTCAAAGCCATTCCATGGTTCCACTGTATTTGCAGGTTTATTCTTTATATCCCTCCATACAGCCTTGTCAGTAGAACCAACCAACTCAAAACCTAAACCCTCTCTTGTTATAGGATCAGGAAAATCCCCTGGTTCCACATTTATCATAGGACGCTTCGCATTGTACTGGTTCTTTGCCGCAATAACTTGGTCAAGATTGCCAAATTTAAACAAAGAACCTTCATCCAATGGATTGGAAGCTTCTTGACCTTTACTAATGAGATTAGATATATGCCATTTCGGTTGTCCGGATAAAAGCTCCTGCGGTTTATCTCCCTGATGCACAAAAATAAGATGCTCACAAGTATAATTGTGATATTCCACACGGATTACAGCATTTTTATTTGAGTCACCCGATCCATGAAACAGAATATCAAATTTAATATCCGAACCGGTCTCTCCATATATCACACCATCAGCATCCAGTTTTGTATTCTTACTAGCAATTCCAAGCGTAATAAAACCGGGATTAGGATCCGTGAACACAGGATCACCTTCCCTAAGTTCTGTTTTCTCATTTACCACATACGCTTTCCAAGGGCCTTCGGAAGAAAAAGATTCAAATGTCTCCGCATTTTCTCTAGGTAAACGCAATAAAGTGACATGAAAGGTTTTATTATTACCATTACTCCTATAAATTCCTTTAGGATTTACAATCCTTCGTACCTGAAAAATGTCAACAGTGTCTTTTTTTGAAAAAATGTTTCCCGCACCAAGGTTTATCTTAGCCATAATCTCTACTCGCGCATGCCGTTGGTAAGCTACATAAGGATTATTTCCTGTATATCCTGATTTTATATACATCTGCTTAGCGCGAGTATAAAGAGGGATAGAAGCAAGCAATTGATTATCATTAATTTTGCTTATTTCATAATGTCCATCTTTCTGACTTTCATAAGTTCCGTCTGATTGAGTAACCCCAGATTCTGCAGGTATATACACTCGTTCTCCCCTTTGAGTACTTTCATAATAATCTTTATTATCTGTCATATCCTTCTCCCCCAGTACGTCATCATGCTCTCCCAGTAAAATACGTTTACTAGTCTTACGAAGTGAAAGAAATCCATGCCATGGTTGATCATTGCTCTTATCAGGAGTTTCAGCATAATCATATTCTCTAGCATAAGCTAAACCACCAGCATTCACCGGAAGAGTTCCATACGGAGCCCAGTTATTATAAATAATCCTGGCACTCAAAGATTCAAGTGTACCTCCTCCCGTATTAATTTTTACCGGAAGATTCATAGTACGGTTATAAAGATAAGAGATATAATAAGGATTCGGAATCTCGATACCCGGCTCAGGTTCTTCATACTCTATATGCCAGTCGGCATCATTGGCATATCCTTTGAACTTCAAAGTCAGTTTGTAATGATGGTTACGTTCCGCATTGTAATCAGTTACAACATCTTTCCCTAACATAAACCGATACTTGATAGGGCCTCTACCTACTTTCTCTTTGTTGATAGAAACATAAAAAGCGTCCACTTCTATATAAGTTCCGTATGGCTTGGCATCTTTCCATGCTTTATCATCTTTCATACCCCCTTCAGGATAAGTCGGCTTGGTTTTATCATTAGCGCCCGCTACAACTTGACGTTTATCACTAGGAGTACCTTCTTCACCCTTACCCTGCATATTTTCATAAAAATAAAGAGCATTGGTAAATTCGGTATGCACATCCTCCAATTTTTCAGGATGATAATATGTTTTAGTCTCGGAAGGAGAGGTAAGAGTGTTATATCCACTCCCCAAAAAAGGCATTCCCTTAGTAACACGAGCTTCGTATGTATCTTTAAAATCAACAAGATCCGGCTCGGTGTCACCTTCATAATATTTTATAGTTTCACCTTCCGGTATCAAATCAAGCTTTACCCCTCCATCCCCATCTGTCGGTTGATAATTTTCCGGAGCTGCAGGATTATCCTGTCCCAAATAACAACTCTTCGGAATGTCCTTTATAGTCACTGATTTTAAATAGATAAAAACGCCTTCTTTCAATCCACTACCATCGTATGCAATCGTCACTTTGGAAGCTGCACGACGTATCCAGGCGTGCAATTTCATAGCTTTTTTATTGACAGTCAATAATTCACCTTTATCCTCTTGATCAATAACAGTAAAATGCCCGAACATCTGACTATTCTTTGTCACATCATTAGTCTGCCAAGTAAAAGAAATGTTTTTTAACTTTTTCACTGTACCAATAGCCGTCTTATACTTTTCAACCTCCTCTGACGTATTATCGGTATCATCTTCCTTCCCATACTTCTCAACTGCCTCATTAAAATCCTTCCCCATATTGGCCACTGCATAGATATAATAACGTCCATATGGAATTTTCAAGCTTAAATTAGCACGAGGTGTTTTATTTTCAGCGATATTTTCATTCGGATCAGCCGCATCTTCTTTTTTACGTGTAATCTCATCTATAGAATACTCTCCATCTGCCGGACTGCCTTGTACACAAGTCAAAGAACGTGCTTCTACCAAAATCCCATCTACGTTGTACAACAACACACACAAGTCATTAATGGACTTGATAGCATCGCCTGCCGTACGCGACTTATCCGTAAGACTTTCTACCAACGGTTTGAAGTCCACCTGTGCCGTCACTATGCTCTCACCTTCGGGAATAAGCCCCCCGTCCGTATAAAGCAGATCGTCCTTGCACGAAGTGACGGCAGCCATCAGCAAACCGCATATAAATAAGAAATAACTTATCGTTTTCTTCATTGTTTTCTTCTCCTTCTTTTTCGTATCATCTTTTAAATATCCAGTCCGAATCCGGGTTCAAGTATCACTTCACTGTATGGACGCAGATCCACCTGCCATGATATGTCATCCGCATCCCCGATTGTAATTTTCACCACCACATGGGTGTTACGGGGCAAAGTGGACAAGTTCGGGAAGAAGTCCTCCAAAGTGAACGATCCGGATGGAATGCTTCCGGTATTGCCGCCCAAGTCTATACCACTATTGTCCTTCGTATCCAGCGTAATAGCGGTCTTGTAGGAAGTCTTATAGTTTTTACCGTCCATGTTGGCTGAATACACATCATCGGCATTCTCATACTTTCCTTCCAGCAAGTAGAACGAAGACAGTTCGACCGGCGCCGTTGATTTTGCTTCCAGCTTCACATTCTTCACCCCGTATGACTGATTGAATGAAGCATATCCGGCCGATGCCGGTACTTGGAAATCCGTCACTTCATTTTCCGCATCATCATACTTCATGCCATTCGGCAGAAGGTATTCATGGGAAGCCGACTTCTCTATCCTGATTCCACTCAACCAGTAATCCCGGCTGCTCTTATTCGTTATCTCATACGTGAACTTTGCGGCAGCACGAGTGATTTTCAATGTGATCTCCTTCTTTTTCGGTACCACTTTCTCACCCTCTTCGCCAGCCTGTCCCTGACCCTCATCGTCAGGCTCCAGACCTTCATCTGTCAGCATCACCGTATGACATTCGCTCATTGGCAGCGGGTGAGTATCATTGAAAGTCCCCACATTGTCAAACGACAACACAAGCCCTGCCATCTGCTCCCTGGTCAGGAATTTGTCTCCGGGCTTAAAGTCGCCCCAAGATTGGAATACCCGAGACGTCTCCCCCTCCACAGCAGGAAGTTCCACCGAAACACTCGTCTCGTTGCCCAGCAGGTAAATGGTCTTTTCCTCATTGCCCTGCACCTTCAGGCGAATTTTTCCATACCGGTCGCTCACAGGAGCATTCTTCAAATCAAGATAGACATTATGTTCCACCCTGCCATCCGGACGGACTAGAATAACACGCAGCGTGTGCATCTTCTCAGCGTCCGTCACTTGATCATACGAAGGATCCTCATCCGCGCGTCCGGAGACAGAACGTCCGGACACGGGAGCATCTCTCAGGGCGACATTGATATCCAGATAGACCGCATCGGGCCCGTCCGATGACAGCCCCTCGTCACTTCTGCCGTCACATCCGCATATCAGGAGGAGGCAGACGCCCAGCACGGACACGATATGTCCCCAATCCTTAATTCTCATAATTCTGCATCATTAATTCTTACTATCCAGTCATTGACCACAATATGGGTGCGTATCCAATTATGGTTATTATCCAAGAAGAATATCAATGACCAGTTACTTTCACGGTCTAGAAACTCTTGGTCACCCATCTCGTCGAAATGGTCACTCTTCAGCAACAGCAGATATTCATTCAGCGGAATACTTAACACCTGTGCACCGTCACTGTTGCGAGTAATGGTCAGGCGCGGATGATTGCCGGCAACCAGCCGTGAGGTAGAAAACTCGGCGTATGCCACTGTCACTTTCTCGTCACCTTCCTCTGTCACTCCCACCGTGCGTTGTCCTTGTGCCCAAGGAGCATAGACTTGCCCGCCATTGCTTATCAGGCTGTTGTCGGGGGCAAACAAGGTGTTGTCGTCCGTAATGCGGAAAGTAAAATCCTTGTCGTCCACCTCGCCGCCGTTCATCTGCTGGAGTACCACACGGATATTGTTGGTGTTCTTCATCAGATACACGGTCGCTTCCTCGTAGGTGTCATTGTCCACACTCATGTCCAGCGAGCCGTGGAACAGGGGATGCAGATCGGTTTCCGAAACACGTCCGGCATTGTGCATCTCCACACGCAGATCCTGCATGACTGAACCGGTACCAGGAATCACCTTGAATGAAAAAGAGGTTTTCGGACAAGTCAGCCCTCCGTATGCTATAAAATGATAACTACCTTTCTCCAAATCGAGAGTCATGCGGTAATTCTCATCCTTCAGCTCATCACCTGTACCGGTATAGGTAGCCAGGTAATTGCCCTGTTCGTCATAGACCAACAGAGCCAGACAGTCCACCTGCGAATGGAATGCATTGGCATACTCCATATTATAATCATAGACAAAACGCAGACGGACACCCCGCGCGCAAGGTTCCAGATCATTATATATGCTATGGCAGGAGGACAACAATGCGGCTACCGCCAGCATGGCGCAAAGCACCATGCCCGGCAGTCTCAATGTATGTATGAATCTTGTTGTCTTATTCATTGTTTAATAGGGTATAATAAGCACTTGTTTAGAACTCGATGTCATTTATGCGGACCACCCAAGGACGTACCTCAACGGTTACTTCGATGTAGAGATCGTTTCGCTCATCCGGATTGTTCGGATCCAGCGGATCGGGATCGTCTTTAGGATCCGATGATGTAGGATGACCATAGCCGTTGATTTTGTTCACCGTCAGCTTGTACACATTGTTGCGCACCACAGCAAACTCCATCGGTCCCATCAGGTTAGGATCACTATTGTCATTATGACGGTTCCAGTAGCAGTAATACATTTCATAATCACCGCTTCCGTTCGAGCTCAAGACCGTGAATCCAGCCCTGCCGAAATCAGCTCCATTAGCGGGTGTAGCCCCTATTTGGTCAAAAGCGGCTTTCAGGCTTTCGTCTGCATTGGGAGCATTAGCCGCATCTTCCACTTTCTCCCAAGTGCCATACAACACATTGTTATATACATAAATGGGCTGATTGTTGGTTACGCCATAAGTTGACTTGTCAAATTGTAGTTTTCCCTTGAAAATCACACCGGTAGAGATGCCGTTTTTCTGATTGCTGTTAGGAGCAGGAATGGTATTCTCAGTTGCATAACGCCAGATCTTGTATCCGTTGCGATTATGTCCCGCATTCCAGGAATCGTCATTATCCTCTTCAGTCAGAGAAGAAATGGATGTGAATTTTCCTTTCCACTCGTCTGTCGAATTAGAAAGGAAGTTATTGAAGAAATAGTCCTTTTTATAAGTTTCTCCGACATTGCCGTTCTTTTTATCCGCATCCGTGTCCACCACATAGTTGTTGGGAGTTTCCTGTCCGCACAATTCTATATTATCCGCAAGTCCGTTTTTAGATACCCGGCGCAGGTAGTAGAAGCTCTTGCTGATATTGACCATCACCATATCAGTCAACTGCACTTTGACGCCCTTGTCACTCTCCAGCACATAGGTATTGGAAGCTTCTCCAGCAGGATAACAGTTTTCCTTGAAGTCAAAACGTGCACAAGCACGTTCCACCGAGATAATACCCAGAGAAAGACGATTGGTCTCAGTATATTGTTCCCAGTTCCAAACCGTATTCGGGGTGGAATTTGCCACTTTCACCAAATTGTGGTTAGACATCAGAAAAGCGTCTTTTTTCCAGATTTCATCGTTGTCTGTTAATAATTTAGGTTCACCCGACAGTTCATGAACACTATGAGTCAGATCATTGATATCGATAGTAGAAGTGGGATTGCAGAAAGCATAGACATAAATTTCTCCTTTTTTGTATGCCTCCAACGCACTTCTGTCCAAGGTTGTCACAAGTTTGGGATATTTTCCATCTTCCTTAGGTTCCACATCCAGATGCTGACTGACAATGGGAGAACCATCAGCCTTTGTCAGCACCAACAATATCTCCTTGACACTGTTCTCATAGTTCTTGCCCACTTCAGCACCGCCAGTAGAATTGCTTCCTCCATTCTCGCCATCTGTTGTCGTGCTTCTTGAACCGCTTCCTTGCATCAGCTGCACTCCGAATTCCACATATACATCATTCTCAGTATCAGTCGGCCGAGACACATTTGCCTCATCTGAGCATGCCCACAAACACAATGCTGCAAGCCCGGACATCAAAATCTTACTAAACTTTTTCATATTGATTCCTTATTTCTTTATTATTACTTCTTATCTATTCTGTTAATCTGCTCCAATGCACCGGCAGCTTCCTTTACGCCCATATCCTGTGCCTGTGCCAGCAATCTGCGAGCCTGTGCATAGTCCTTTTCCAGCCCAGCAAGCACACCACGTGCATATACCGCTTCAGCTGTATTTCCCGATTTCGCCACATACTTGCGTGCCGAAACAAGATCACCGCGTGACATTGCCACATTGGAAGCGTTCAAATTGGCCGTAGCATCGTCAGGATAGAGACGGACCATGGTTTCGAACACCTCATTATACTCGTCACTGCCTGCCGGATAGCTCTCCGCCACACGGTAGAATTCGTTCAGACTCAACTTACCCGGAGCCGTACGCCAGATGCGGCGTGCCTCCTCCACATCGGTATAAGCACGGACTACATATTCCACCGTATAATCCGAGTGACGAAGGCCGGGATAGACCTCACGAAGCAGGAACTGGTAGTCCTGAGGATAACGCGCCTTGATTTTCTGTTCGCGTGCGTCCGGATCGCCACCGCTGCGCGCCAGTTCCAGCATGCCATAACGGCCCGGAAGCGTACAGGTTTCCAGATAACGTTCCAGTCCTGCCCAGTCTTCGGGTTCGTAGTCCGTGGCCATGATGCCAAACGGAAAATTATACAGACGCTGTACATAGTTCTTCAGGGTCTCCGTACGTCCTTGGGCAAGGCGGGTGTTGTTAGCATAACTTCCCTCGGGAGAAGCATACCCCTTGATACGGATAGAAGTGATGCGGGTATCAGCATCATTACGCACTGTATCTATCGTGGCACGTATCTTGGCCAGTTCCACCGGATTACGGCGGTAATCCTCATAAATCTCCGTGCGGTTCACCGGAAAATCAATATAAGCGGAACCTTTCAATTCACGCGTCTTCACCTCCTCGGCTTTCGGAGCGCGATAGACAAAGACCGGAGAGAAAACCTTCGGACTGAAATCCAGCGTAGTCAACGGCGAACGGTCGGACAAAAGCACCTCGCACAAACAGCCACACACCTCATCGCCGAGCTCAAGGGTGGCATCGGCCATCCATTCAGCGTATGGCACCGTGGCAGTATAATGAATCACACGGTCATGACCGGCACGAAACAACGAAGTACCCACACCGGGAACAGCATCATTGCGTAAATGGAGATAATAACGGTTGCGGCCTGCCAGCACTACAGGAGAAAGAGACAACTCATTGTTCTCCGCACGAAGTACAGGTGCAAAAGACACTTCACGGGATGACGGCATATCAATACCCGCCACGTCAATATCCATAGACACAAGCAGGTTCTCACCGCTGCGAGCAACATTCAGACCGTCCACTTTCACACGGCCCAGCGTCAGAATAGTCTGGCTGTTTACACCTGCCATACAAAATAGCAGGAGAAGTACACATAGTAATTTCTTCATGAGCGGTATCTTTTAAAATACGTATATCAGGTTCAGCGCAGCCTTTGTAGGGCCTACATAGTGATGGGATTTGCCATCTATCAGCTTGGTGCCGCAATCGGCACAAGGATAGGCGTCGAAACGGGTATAGGCATACCCCAAGCCAATCTCGGCCTCCACGTTCCAGTGGCGGGAAAGAATCCACGAATAACCGTAGGCCACACCGGCGCCTACAAACCATCCTTGATAACGACGGTCGGAAAGTTTGGACAAATCACTGCCCAAAAACGAAATATCATTCTTCAGATTACCCACATTGTATTGTCCACCGTGGGCATGAATGCCAACAAAGTGACCGGCAAAACGATCACAGAACCAGTAGCGTGCCTCAGGTTGCAACATCCAGTGTTTCCACGTACGACCATGCGAACGAACCCACCCATTATAGTTGCCAGACACATCAAGCGTCCATCTGGGGGCAAAACCAGCCTCAATACCCAGATTGACAGTGCCGGAGGCGTCATAAAGAATATTGCTTTTTAACGCCATATTCTGCGCCTTCACAAATGCACTTCCACAAAGGAGGAAGGAAAGCAAAATTGCATAATTTTTCAACTTCATGCTATCTATAGTTTATATCAATTCATGCTATGTTGCGATAGATCTCTTACCAAGAGATATACTTAATATAAATAACATATTGAAAGATAGATAATTAGAAAACTCATTCCCCTCACCAGCTACATATATAAACTTTGATTATCACAATTTTTTATTTCTTTAATATGGAATTACTGTTGTTTTTTATTGCTTATTACCAGCAATTTACGTATTTTTGCAACACCTTTTGTAGATCTCTTGGTAAGAGATATACAAATTTTGTAACCATTTTTACCTATTCTCTTCCCCCGGTATCCAGCACCTTGTTCATGCTTATTTTCACTTCAATATAAACAGACACCGCATTCTTTAAATAGGGAAGAAATAAACGAATATGAATCAAACGATAGAGACAGGAGATATAAGAAAAGCGGGTTCTAATCTTCATGAAAACGATCTTTTGAGCACTTATACTTTTGTTAAAGTACTCTTATACAGGACTAGTTCTCCGATTACCCCCCGAATTAATGCCGGTTCTTTTCGTGGAGGTCTTTTCCAGAATAGTAAAAAGCCCGTCAACTGCATGTTTGACGGGCTTTTGTTTCATTCAGATTGGAAATTGTTGGACTACCAAGATTCGAACTTGGACAAACAGAACCAAAACCTGTTGTGCTACCATTACACCATAGTCCAATCATTACATGCTTTCCTTGGAAAGCGGTGCAAAGATACGTTTTTCCAGCAATATAGTCCAAATATTTTCGCACTTTTTTTTGCAATAAAGTGCAAATGCTTAACTTTGCGTACAAACTAAAAGACATAAAGACATGAAAAAACTTCTAACTTGCCTTGCTTTAAGCTTTGTTACAGCAAGTAGTTATGCAGCCACCCCTTTATGGTTGCGTGATGTGCAAATCTCTCCCGACGGAACAGAAATCGCATTTTGTTATAAAGGAGATATCTATAAAGTACCCGCCAACGGAGGAACTGCCACCCAGCTCACCACACAAACCTCATACGAATGCAGCCCCGTCTGGTCACCGGACAGCAAACAAATTGCCTTTGCCAGTGACCGCAACGGCAATTTCGACTTGTTCGTCATGCCTGCCGGCGGTGGAGCAGCCCGGCGTCTCACCACCCATTCGGCATCCGAGATACCCTCAGCTTTCACTACCGACGGCAACTACATCCTGTTCTCCGCTTCCATCCAAGACCCTGCCGGAAGCGCCTTGTTCCCAACCTCGGCCATGACAGAACTATACAAAGTCCCTGTAAACGGAGGACGCACCGAACAGGTACTAGGCACTCCCGCAGAAATGGTCTGCTTCGACCCGTCCGGAAAAACATTCTTATACCAAGACCGCAAAGGTTTTGAAGACGAATGGCGCAAGCATCACACCTCGTCCATCACCCGTGACGTATGGTTATACAATTCAGAGAATGGCAAACATACCAACCTGACCAACCATGCGGGAGAAGACCGTAACCCTGTATTTGCCCCCGACGGACAAACCGTTTACTTTCTGAGCGAACGGAATGGCAGTACATTCAACGTCTATTCCTTCCCGCTAGACGCTCCCCAATCATTAAAAGCAGTCACCGGTTTCAAGACCCATCCGGTCCGCTTCCTGTCAATGGGCAGCAACGGCACCCTTTGCTATACGTATGATGGAGAAATATACACCCAAAAACAAGGAAGCAAACCACAGAAAGTCAAAATTGATATCACCCGTGACGACCAGCATACCATAGCGGATCTGAGCTTCAGCAGCGGAGCGACCTCGGCCACCGTATCACCGGACGGCAAACAAGTCGCTTTCATTGTACGAGGTGAGGTATTCGTCACTTCCACCGACTATAGCACCACCAAACAAATCACCCATACCCCTGCCCGTGAAGCGGGAGTTACCTTCTCACCAGACAACCGCACCTTGGCATACGCCAGTGAGCGCAATGGAAACTGGGAACTCTGCATGGCCAAGATAGCGCGCAAGGAAGAGGCCAACTTTCCCAATGCCACCACGATTGAAGAAGAAGTGCTCCTGCCTTCGGACAAAATAGAACGTACCTATCCGCAATTCTCACCGGATGGCAAGGAACTTGCCTTTATAGAAGACCGCAACCGGTTAATGGTTCTCAACCTGGAAACCCAAAAAGTGCGTCAGGTCACTGACGGTTCCACCTGGTTCAGCACTGGCGGCGGATTTGACTATTCATGGTCGCCCGACGGGAAGTGGTTTACCTTGGAGTTTATCGGGAACCGGCATGATCCTTATTCCGATATAGGTATGGTAAGCGCACAGGGAGGAAAGGTGATTAATCTGACCAACAGCGGCTATACCAGCGGCTCTCCCCGCTGGGTACTAGACGGTAATGCCATTTTGTTCATCACCGAGCGTTATGGTATGCGCGCCCACGCCTCATGGGGCTCACTGAACGATGTGATGCTGGTATTTATGAATCAGGACGCGTATGATAAATTCCGCCTGAGCAAAGAAGATTACGAATTGCAGAAGGAACTGGAAAAGGAACAAAAGAGTATCACCGAAACCAAGAAAAACGATAAAAAGAAAGGGGATAACAAAGACAAGTCCGAAGAGAAGAAAGAGGAAAAAACAAAGGATATCGTAGTGGAGTTGGACAACATAGAAGACCGCATCGTCCGCCTCACCCCTAACTCTTCCGATTTGGGAAGCGCCATTATCACAAAGAACGGCGAGACCTTATATTATCTCTCTGCCTTCGAAGGCGGATATGACTTGTGGAAAATGAACCTGCGCAAGAAAGACACGAAGCTACTCCATAAGATGGATGCCGGATGGGCCAACATGGAGATGGACAAGGACGGAAAGAACCTGTTCCTGTTAGGTGGCAGCAGCATGCAGAAAATGAGTACCGACTCTGAAAGTTTAAAGCCCGTCAGCTATCAAGCCAACGTAAAGATGGACCTAGCAGCCGAACGCGACTATATGTTCAACCACGTCTATAAACAAGAGCAGAAACGCTTCTATAATCTGAACATGCACGGAGTGGACTGGGATGCCATGACCGCAGCTTACCGCAAATTCCTGCCGCACATAGACAACAACTATGACTTTGCGGAATTACTGAGCGAATATCTGGGCGAACTGAATGTGTCGCATACGGGAGGACGTTTCCGTCCGCGCCTGAAAGGAGACGCCACCGCCACCTTAGGCTTGTTGTACGACTGGAACTATACCGGCAAAGGTCTGCTGGTTTCTGAAGTAGTGGAAAAAGGCCCCTTCGGCCATGCCCGCTCCAAAGTAAAAGCCGGAGACATCATTGAAAAAATCGACGGTCAGGAAATCACTTCCGAAAATGACTACTCTGTTCTGCTGAACGGCAAAGCCGGAAAGAAAACATTGGTTTCACTTTATAACCCGCAAACCAAAGAACGTTGGGAGGAAGTGGTTGTTCCTGTCAGCAATGGTGTGATGAGCGGTCTGCTCTATGCACGCTGGGTAAAGCAACGGGCTGCCGATGTGGATAAATGGTCGAACGGCCGTTTGGGATATGTGCACATTGAATCCATGGGAGATGACAGCTTCCGTTCCGTTTATTCGGATATTCTGGGTAAGTACAACAACCGTGAAGGTATTGTCATCGACACCCGCTTTAATGGCGGCGGACGCCTGCACGAAGATATCGAAATCCTGTTCAGCGGAAAGAAATACTTCACACAGGTAGTTCGCGGACGCGAGGCTTGCGATATGCCCAGCCGCCGTTGGAACAAACCGAGTATCATGGTACAATGCGAGGCCAACTATAGCAATGCACACGGCACTCCGTGGGTGTATAGCCATCAGAAACTGGGCAAACTGGTAGGTATGCCTGTACCGGGAACCATGACCAGCGTATCTTGGGAAACATTGCAGGATCCGACACTGGTATTCGGTATCCCCGTTATCGGCTATCGCCTGCCGGATGGAAGTTACTTGGAAAACTCACAATTGGAACCGGATATCAAGGTTGCCAATGCACCGGAAACAGTGGTGAAAGGGGAAGACACACAGCTGAAAGCGGCAGTGGATGAATTGCTGAGAGAGATAGACGGAAAATAAATTTTAAACCATTAAATAATATATCATGTTTCTGTAATGCAGGTAAATGCCGGGCATTACAGAAACATTTTTATTTTAATCCCTCCCCCCCAATAGGTCATAATCAAGGCAAATATTTCCTAGTGTATATATCTAAAGGCATAACACGCTGATTATCAATTACCCTTTGTATACACCAAAAGAAGGATTTCAAAAGATACTATACAATTATAGTCGTAACTTTGCAAAGTCAAAAAGAAAATATTTATTATAACACAACATATAAACTAGCAAGAGACATGAAAAAATTAATTCTAATAGTATTTACGCTTTTATACACCTCACTAATATTCGCACAAAAAGGGAACAGTCAATTTGCAATATTGGGTGGATACGAAAATTTCCCCAATTTAATAAAAGAAAGCGGTTATAATATAGGAACAGAATTTAAGTATTACACACACAAACGAATATTTATCATTGCCAATTTCCATGCAGGTATAAACAATGGAAAGAAACTTTTACGATACATGAAAAATGACAGACTATATAACCATAATCTAAAAAATACAGCAAAAGATTATATGATAGGATTTGGCTTAGGAGGCGACCTTATACAAAAAGAGAAGCATAAAGCATATATACAAAGTACAATAGGACTAGGCAATTCGGAAGAGAAAAAGACCCACCTTGCCAACATAGATTCAGACACAACAGAAATGACAAAAAAAACATCTACCAGCTATGCTATATCAGCTACAATCGGATACGACTACCAACTGAATGAATGGCTAACTGTCGGGATGCACTATACCGGTTATCAAATAGGTTATCAATATAAAAATTCCTGCAATGTGAAAATAAGCATTCTTTTCAATTCTCTCATTTTATAAAAAAACGAATGAATATAGTATGTGAGGTCTTTCCATTGTAACATTAGACAATCTAAAAAATTAGAGAATTAAAAGAAACTATTTATTGTATAGACTCGCATATCATCTCTAACTGTTGTACTTTTGTATCGCTTAACAAATAGTCGGAATTTAAAATAACTTTCATGAAAAATATTATCGTTCTTATTATAATATTCTTATTAATAGGATGTAGTAAACGACAACCAATCAACCATAAACTTCTACATAAAGCTGAAAAAATGGTCAATATTAACGCTGACAGTGCATTAGCCATTTTAACTAAAATTTCATCACCAGACGAACTGAGTACAAAAGATCTTGCCCATTGGTGTATGCTATCTGGAAAAGTCACAGACAAAATATACACTTCGTTGCCGCCTACCTACCTATTCGAACATGCATACAAATGGTATTCATCACATGGTACAATAGAAGATCAAGTCCAAATGCAACTTTATCTTGGAAGAGCTTATGCAGAAGATGGCGATTACGATAGTGCCATGTCAACCTATACCGAAGCTTTGGAAATAGCATCAAACAATCATTTAGATAATGCTGCTGGATATATCAGTAGCTATATGGGTACATTATATGAAGAAAAAGGGATGCGGGAACAAGCTATTAAGAAATTTAAAATCGCCGCAATATATTTCAAGACTGCAAATAACAATAAAAGTTATGCATGTGCACTAAGAGATATTGGACGTGAATATGCCCGAACTGATTCACTAACCCAAGCATTAGCCATTTTACATACTGCCGATTCCATAGCCATTAATGTAAATCATAAAAATGCTCAAGCATCTATTATCAATACCATAGGTGGCATCTATAGATTACAACAAGAATATGAAAAAGCTAAAAGTTATTACTATAAAGCTATAGCCCTAGGAACCAACAAGATACCTAACTACATGGGATTAATTAACATATATATAGAAACTGATTCTTTAGACAAAGCAAAAGAGTTATTAAAAAATATACCAGAAAATAACCCTAAATATATTTACGGCATCAAACGATTCCATAGCTTTATCTACAGAAAAGAAAAACAGTATGAGAAAGCACTTGACAACCTTGAAGAATACGTTTTCCTTATCGATTCTATAGTAAATGCAAAAAATCAATCCCGAATACTTAATATTGAAGAAAAATATAACGATCTTAAAAAACGAGAAAAGATTAATGAGTTAACAATTAATCAACAGAAGTACATTATAATACTATCAATTTGCATTGCAGGCATTTTATCCATAGTAATAGCAAACATGCTATATCGAAAACAAGTTAAAGATAAAATACAAAAGCAACAAGATGAACTAAGTGAAGTCAGGAATCAATTATTACATCTGTCCCTTGATTTAGAGAAAAAAAAGATAAAACTATCTAGCTTAAAAGAAAAAAATGAGAACTATAACCAAATGAAGAATGAAATCACCCATATTATATCCAATTACAAAAATCTGCAAAATAAGATGATTGCAGATTCAGCTTTATATAAAGAGCTAGTACACCTAGCCAACCAACATATACCAAGAGTTAATAAAACTCTTATCACAGAAAAACAGTGGGGACAAATTATAAAAGAAATAACTGGCATATATCCGAACTTACATTCGTATATATTAGATTTATGTGATACGCTATCTGAACAAGAATGGCAGTATTGTTGCTTTTGTATGTTTGGTTTTGATACAAATGCAGAAGCCAAGCTACTAAACATCAATCTAGCTTCAGTTAGAACTAAACGTCATAGGCTTAGACAGAAACTTGGTATAATAATCCCTACTAGAATATCCTTTCAAGAATATATAGCTGAGCAATTGATATAGCAGCAAGTATATATTTCAATCAGTATATAAAAAAGACATAAAATACCATTAGTCTCCTGTTAAATGATTCTTCTTCGTAACTTATATTTATACAAGGGTCAAAACATGCGTATCCTAATAGTAATACTCATCATCTATTTAGCCAATGTCCCCATATATGCCCAAAATAGCAGAAGCACCATTTCAGGACATATTTTCACCATCGAAAAGGATGGCGGGAAATTACCTTTACCCTATTCCACCATATCCATATTACAACTGCCGGACTCACTCTTCATAGCAGGAACGGCAACCAATGAACAAGGAGCTTTCAAAATAACATATACCCGATTAAAAAACTCTTTATACCTCTTAAAGGCATCCTATACAGGCATGCCCTCTCAATATCATACCACAGAACAAATAAAAAGCAGTGCAATAGACACCATTTTTCTTGATAATAATGGAATCATATTAAATGAAATCGTAATCACCGCAAAACAACCTGATATTCAAGAAAAACAAGATACCACAATTATCAATGCAACAGCCTTTAAAACACCACAAAACGCTTACTTACATGAACTGATAAAAAGAATTCCCGGCATAAACTATGATGAGAGAAGTGGAAAATTATCATACAATGGTAAAGCAATCCAAGCAATAGAACTGAACGGAAAACCTTTTTTTAACAGAGACACAAAAGTGGCCCTAGACAACTTACCAGCAAAATTTATAAGTAAAATAAGAATATACAATAAAGAAGATAGCAAGAAACTGAATCAAAACACCCCATATTACATTTTGGATTTACAGACAAAAGAAGAATTTAACGGTTCATTCCTAAATTCTGTCATGGCAGGCTACGGAACACGGAAAAAACAAAGTCTGGAGGGACAAAGCAACTATTTTGAAAAAGACGGAGACAATATATCTCTCATCCTAAACAGATCGAACAAGGAACTGAATACCTTGTACGGCAAGAATATGGCAAACTCTTTAGGTTTAAATTTCTACAAGAACATGGGCGGAAAGTTTGATATGTCAGGAAACATACACTACACAAAGAATACAAACAACTCTTTATCAAACATATACAGAGAAGAATATTTACCGAAAGGAAATTTATATTCCTTCTCCACCACTTTCAACGAGAACAACAACCAAGCCTTAAATTCCAGCTTCTATGTAGGATGGAAACCTAATACAAAAACATCTTTAGTTATAGATTTTGGATATACCAATAATCGGACAGACAACAACAGTGAAGATGAGAACTTAATACTGAACCACTTTACAGACTCCATCCAAACGGATTGGAATACTATTCCTGACAGATACAAAGTAAATTCTAACCGCTACGAATCCAGAAATAAAAGTTGGAATAAAGAATACCAATGGTTAGGTATATGGAAACAAGATATAGATAAAAGATGGAAAGCAAATGCTTCTATCCAGTATATTCAAAGACAAAACAAAAACAAGAATCTGTCACAATCTGCCATCCATTATTATCAGAACGCCAACGACTCTCTGTCTGATAGCAATCAATATACTTTATCACCCGGTGACAATACCGAAATGAACGCAAGCATCAACCTTATCCAAACCGTCAAGAAGGACTTTATCTTAAAGTACGCTTATGACTACCATTTCAAGAAAGAACAAACAATGCGAAATATATATGACTTGATGTATTTTGATGATCCATCATTCGATATAAACAAGCTGCCCGCCGATTATCAAAAAGGATATGTGGACAGTTTAAGCAATAACAGTCATAGCAAAACCAATACGCACAAGATAGAATTCAATTTGTCATATCAGACCCAACGATGGAGAATGTATGCCCAATTAACTTACTCACCCCTACAACGCAATATAAAGCAAAAAACAGGTGAGACGAGAACAGACACCACCATCTATTCATCAGATATAAAATCATCCTTATCTGTCGGATGGCGTTCAAAAAAGGATTTTGCCTTCACCGTTTTTTATGACGGAAATACAGCCCAACCCCCTTTATCCATTCTATTACCAGTTAGAAATACAAACAATCCGCTTTATGTAATACAAGGGAATCCGAATCTGAAAAGAAAATTCATACATTCCATAGCAATTAGTATGAGAATAACCGGCCTGTCCCTTTATACTGATTATAAATTCATCTCAAATGATATAACACAAAAAATTACATACAATCCTCAAACTGGATATCGAGAAACATATCCCATTAACATAAACGGAAACAACAGCTTGACCTCTACCCTACAATGGAATAAGACAACCGGTGATTTCAGTTTCAATATAAATGAAAATATCAGCTACAATAATCGGATATCACTTATCGGAAGCAAGGATAAGACGGGAGCAGACCGCAGCAAAACGCGGGAATTTGGCATAGTGAACAAATTCCAGACCGCTTACCGCCCCGATTGGGGAAGCATTGAACTGACAGGAGAATATTTCTTCAAGCAATCACAAAATTCATTGCAACAAACAAATGTTTTCTCACGCGATTATAAAGTAGGAATAACCGGTCATGCCGATTTATTCAAGAATTTCCAGATAAACAGCGACTTCAGCTATACATACCGTAATGGTACAGTTATTGACCAAAACTACAATTCCGAAATATTATGGAATTTTGGAGTTACACTTCTATTATTCAAGAACAAGTCTGCCGAATTGTCTTTTTATTGGGCGGACATACTAAAACAAAGAAAAGATTATATGCGAAATGTGACCACAGACAGTTTTTATGAATATCACATTCAGCAAATACCCGGATATATGCTATTCTCATTGAAATACAATTTCAATATCCAACCATAAGCATACGATACAGGCTGATGAACCTCCAAAAAGCAACCAGTCTCCGAGCCAAGTGGCTTGACTGTAAGTATCGCTTAAAACGCACCTTGTAGAAACAATAGAAATCCCCCTAGCGTTTATTGTGAAACCTGTAACCAAAGCCCAGCATCAAATTGTTGGGGTCTTTAAATTTGCTCAACTGATAACCTACATGCAGGAACAAATTACGCGTAACAGAAGTCTTGAGTGCCAGCACCTGATAAAACCCCGTCGTATCATCGCCCTTACAGATGACATTCCGGCCAATGCCCACATTGATGGAAAAAATGGGAAGAACCAGTTCTGCACGTGCAGACATCCCCACGGCAAACTGTTCACTGAAAGGAGGACGATGGAATTTCATATCCCCACCGTTACTTTCATAGACTTTATACTCCTTGATGTTCGCACTCTCGTCATACTGTGCATCCACAGAGACACCTGCCCTGAAATACTTGTTGAAATTATACATCGGAGCAAAGTTCAGACCAAGCACTCCGAAGGAACCGGGCACCAGACAGGTTTCATACTCCGTAGCAAAGCCTTTCTTTCGCGTAGCTCCATATATCACCAGATCATAACTGACATGGGGCTTGATGGCAAGCGGCCGGATAGATGCAGCCACGGCCGGCTCCGTTCCGAAAGTATGCACCACGCCGACTCTTGCTCCTACGGGATTGAGCCCCCCATTCGGATAATGCGTGTTACCGTTAGAATAATGAGTGAAATCCACCCCGCCCGTCAAGTTCCATTGCGGGTGGAACTGCCAGTTAAGCATGAAACCCAAGTTGATGTAAGCATTGATTTCAGACCCTATCACCTCATTCTGAGGATTGGAGTACGAATTGTATTTCTGCCAGCCGAAAGAAGCGCCGAAGTTCCATTCATAGTCCAACGACAAACGAGAGGAAAGCGCCGCCAGGCGTGAACCCTGGAAAGCATAGACCGTCACCGGATCCCCCAGTTCAGAGGAAGCGAAGAAAGTACTGTACGAAACGCCGATACCCTGATAAGCATGCGGATACAGACGCCTCAGATAAGAATCCTCACCAAACTGGAACGCATATTTCAGATGCACGGAAAGCGATCTGTCTATCCTCTTCCGCCTTTCATTATCGCCTTCAAGAAAGCTGTTTGTGGGAGCGACACAACCCGGACGGATCTCGAAACCTATTTTATGAACCAGTCCATGACGGATACTGTCATTCTCCTGTCCGGCAGACCGGAAAACGGTCTGGGCTGCCGCTCCGCCGGATACCGTCAAAAATACCAGCAGACAGATAATGCGCACAACTCCATTCATTTCCAGACTCTTATTCATGGATTATTTCACGTTTTATAAAATACCCTTTGGGCATCCTGCCTTGCAGCAGTCCATTGACAGACCGCCGTTTCCCATTCCGGGGCTGGACAACATGAAGGGTATATTCCGTCTCAAACCAATCATACTCCAGCAGCAAAGTATTCCGCATGGATGTATAAGGCGGGACAACCACCTTGACAGAAATCGTATCGGAAAGCGAAGAAGGCAACGGCAAATCCTGCTGGCTGGTGGCATACACTGCCTGTAAACCATCCATCACCAGACAACCGTCCTTTATCACCGGCACCTCCACAAGTAAATTCTCCTGCCCTAATAATTTGAAAGCTAACGGATTGTCACTGACAAACTCCACCTTATAATATTCATTCAAATAAGGAAAAATCGTATAGGACAATACACCGCTTCCTGCATTATAGGTCACAGAACGACTTTTTTCCCTCATCTGCTCTTCATAAGAAAAGACATCCAGCGAATAAGTGATCCGCTCCAGCACATACCTTTCGGATGGGTGGATATCAACATTCACAGTCTGGTATTCGTATTCATTGCTTGCTTCCACCACAAGATGGAGCGGAAAGTCCAGCACATTCTCTCTCGCTGTTATTTTCACATCCTGCGGGGTGATGCGTTCCACGGTAAAGTCAACCCAATCCTCGCACTCAATCCTGCCCATTCCCACCAGTTCCGGATATTGCACTTCCTGCATCAGATTTCCATCCGCATCATACACTTTATAGGTGTATGGCAAATCCAAGCCTGTCCTCAATGTCAGCCTGTCCCAACTGGAAGATGCGAAATGAACAACTGCAGAATCTCCGTTTCCATCCAAAGCCAGCTCAGAGACCGACGGACGGATGTCATCGACAAATACATCCCCGTTACAACTATAAAACCCCGATAAGAGAAGGGTGTAGACCACGATATGAACAAATGTTTTCATGTTGTTTGTTTCTTGTGTCCGTTATAAGAGCAAAGATAATTATATTTTCCGAAATATTCTTCCAAATCCCGCTATATTTCAACAGAAAAAGCCCGGAAAAGAGCATCTCCACTCCTCTCCGGGCTTTTTCCCTCTTTTATTTCGTGATGATTATCCGCTTATTTGGCAATCACCAGATAATAATTCTTCTTTCCGCGCTGAACCAGCAGGTATTTCTCGTCCAGCAGGTCGGCAGTGGTAATCACCTGGTCAAAGGCACTTAATTTCTCCTTGTTCAACGAAACGCCACCACCCTGTACCAGCTTGCGCATTTCGCCTTTAGAAGCGAAAACTGCGGCGTTATCAACAAACAGATCTACAGCCTTCACACCTTCGGCCAATGCATCGCGTGACACCTCAAACTGAGGAACACCTTCGAACACTGCCAGCAACGTATCTTCGTCCAGCTTTTTCAACGCTTCGGAAGTGGCGTTACCAAACAGGATGCCCGATGCCTCTACAGCAGCATTGTAATCTTCTTCCGAATGAACCATAACGGTCACTTCCTTAGCCAGACGCTTCTGCAATACACGCAAGTGCGGAGCCTCGGCATGTTCTGCGGTCAACGCTTCCACTTCTTCCTGACTCAGTGAAGTGAAAATCTTGATATAGCGTGCGGCATCCTCGTCGCTTACATTCAGCCAGAACTGATAGAACTTGTAAGGAGAAGTATAACGGGGATCCAACCAGATATTGCCTGATTCAGTCTTGCCGAACTTACCACCATCGGCCTTTGTGATCAACGGACAAGTCAGTGCAAACACTTCACCGCCATTGGTACGGCGGATCAACTCGGCACCGGTGGTAATATTACCCCATTGGTCTGAACCTCCCATCTGAAGTTTGCAGCCCTTCGTTTCATAAAGGTGCAAGAAATCGTATCCCTGCAACAACTGGTAAGTAAATTCTGTGAATGACAAACCGTCACGTGCCTCACCGTTCAGACGTTTCTGTACAGAATCCTTAGCCATCATATAGTTCACAGTGATGTGCTTGCCTATCTCACGGGCGAAATCAAGGAAAGTAAATTCCTTCATCCAGTCATAATTGTTCACCAGTTCGGCTTTGTTGGGAGCATCGCTCTCAAAGTCAAGAAATTTAGCCAGTTGCTTCTTGATGCAAGCCACATTGTGACGCAATGTCTCCTCTGTCAACAGGTTACGTTCCTGCGATTTGCCGGAGGGGTCACCGATCATACCGGTCGCGCCACCCACCAATGCCAATGGCTTGTGGCCGCAACGCTGGAAATGACGCAACATCATCACACCACACAAGTGGCCGATATGCAGAGAATCAGCCGTAGGGTCAATACCCAGATAAGCTGTCACTTGTTCTTTCGCCAATAACTCCTCGGTGCCCGGCA
The DNA here is from genome assembly GCF_054653615.1 of Phocaeicola sartorii JCM 17136 = DSM 21941. NCBI lineage: Bacteria > Pseudomonadati > Bacteroidota > Bacteroidia > Bacteroidales > Bacteroidaceae > Phocaeicola > Phocaeicola sartorii. Next base: position 1,172,289 of record NZ_BAAIFW010000006.1, on the reverse strand, counting down.
TCATTGTATGCACCATTCCACGCCATGTTAATTCTTCTACAAAATTCATCGAATGATTATCTATTTAAATGTTTGATTTATACTTTGAATGCCACAAAAGTACGACTCTTTATCTGAAGAAACAACTCTTATCGCTGAAAAAAGATTTTCCGTGCATTTTCATCTATCCTATCGCACAGAAAGGAAACTTCCACACCTTTCGTCTCCGCCATTCCTCCGATTATCGTACGGATATCCTGCGCGCTCTCATCCGTTTCAGCCAGCAAACGCTCTAAAGGCACGTACCGCAACACATCAGGCTGATACTTTCCTCCCAACGAAAAATAAATATCTTCCTGCATCAGCCGGCAGGCAATATGCAGATTATTACGGAAACCGTGTACCACCCAGGGCATCCGCGGACGATACTTCTTTTTCAGTTCTATCAATTCATTAAACGCCTTCACACAATGAATCACCAACGGTTTTCCTACCGACTCGCTCAATAAAACCTGCCGGACAAACACCTCTTTCTGCAACAGGATATCAGCCGAAGCCAATTTGTCCAGCCCCGCCTCCCCTATTGCCAAAACAGAGGGATGGCCAGCCGCCCTTTCCAACTTTTCCCAATCTTCCGGAGCGGCTTCCGGAACTTTCCACGGGTGAATGCCCACAGAATAATAGCCCCCTTCCGCAGGATCAAACCGTGCAGGCTCTATATTGAGAATGTACTCTCCCGGCACAGCAGTCCGGCGATGTGTATGGATATCCAGCAACATAAGGACAACGGATTTTACGGAACCGGATCATAACCCGACCCGCCCCACGGATGGCAGCGCAATATCCGGCGGACAGCCAGATACAATCCCTTGAAAGGGCCGTGTTTTTTGATAGCCTCGATGGCATATTCCGAACAAGTAGGTACAAAGCGGCAGGAAGGAGGAGTCATCGGAGAGATATATCCCCGATAAAAATAAACGGGCAGCAGCAACAAACAGGAGAGTAGCTTTTTCATTCCAGTCTTTCCGTTATATGAAACAGTAACTTCTTCACCTTCTCCTCCACCTCGGCAGAAGAGTGGACCTGGTTGTCCAGCCAAATAAAGGCGATCACCAGTCTTTTGTTCCGGGAGGCCAGCGCATCCAGCAACAGATGCTTGTTCTTCCGATAAGCCTCGCGTACCTGTCGTTTCACCAAATTACGCTTCACGGCACGCTTGAACCGTTTCTTGGGCACACTGATCAGCATAGAGACCGCCGCCGCATCTTCTTCCGCAGGTTCAACCGGCATATACACCACACGCAGCGGAAAAGCCGGGAAAGACTTGCTTCCACCTGAAAAGAGGCGCTCAATCAATGTCTTACTGTTCAGACGCTCTTTTTTACCGAGTGTATATTCTGCCATAATCTTCTTCCTTTTATTAAAATAAAGAAACCGAGGGTTTCGAATCACAAAGTTACAACTTTATTGATACAAAACCCCCGGTTTTGGGATATAAACTAAAAAAAATTAATCCTTATTGCGCTCACGGATAAACATATCCAACGCCGCAGTCATGGACGGAGCCTCCATAGTAGGAGCTTCCAGATCCAAACGCAATCCGGCATCCTTCACCGCTTTAGCGGTAGCAGGCCCGAAACATCCTATCGCAATTTCCTTTTGATCAAACTCCGGGAAGTTCTTCATCAAAGAATTGATTCCTGCAGGGCTGAAGAACAACAGCATATCGTAATCGAACTCTTCTTCGGGAGTGAAGTCATTGCTTACCGTACGATACATCACCACCTCCGTATGCTGAATTTTATTTTTATCCAATAAAGTCTTGATCTCATCATTGTGCACATCCGACATCGGCACCAGATACTTCTCAGCATTATGCTTTACGATAGAAGGCACCAGATCTGCAAATTTACCGGTCGCACCGAAGAACACTTTACGCTTACGATACTGGACATATTTCTGAATGTACAAAGCAATGGTCTCGGATGTACAGAAATATTTCATTGTTTCGGGTACAGTAACACGCAATTCAGCACACAGACTGAAGAAATGGTCGATAGCGTGGCGCGATGTGAAAATCACAGCTGTATGATCAAGAATAGAGACTTTTTGCTGTCTGAACTCTTTGGCCGACAAGCTCTCAACTTTGATGAACGGGCGAAAATCAATTTTCACACCGTACTTCTCAGCAATATCATAATATGGCGACTTTTCAGAAGTCGGCTTAGGCTGAGATACGAGGACTTTTTTTATTTTCAATGTACTAAAAATTTAAAACCAAAATGTTGTTCGCTAAGATAATCCCTTTCCACAGAACAATATCAGGGAGTATTTCAAGGGCACAAAAGTACAGAATTAAATGGAAAGCACCATAAAGTTTGTTGAAAAAGTTACTAAAGCACTTATAAAATAGCAGAATTTTAGCAATTATTATAACAAAACCGATAGAATAAGGAGCAATTTGCGGTGACAGATCAAAATACACAATCAAAAGTACAATCGGAAAAAGTAAAAAACCGGCCCCGATTACAACATTAAAGTAAGATTCCAGCCAGATAATATTGCGCGTCTTGTTAAAGAAAATCCAATTTATAAAGCTGTAAAGAAGCCACTTGATGACAAAGAAAAAGACCACATAAGCAATGTAAATGCTCAACAGCAAATAATGAGGCACCGTGCGGAAAAGAATCAGGTCATGATCTGAGAAATAATCGTACACACAAAAACCGGATAATATACAGGTTTGCAAGATCAAGACCAATGTATAACGCACATCGGATGCGGTAGTATCATCAAACAAACTGGCACGCTCTTTAGACAAAGCAAAATTCTTAAATTGCTGTTCAAGGTGTTTCTTGCCATGTGCCAGCACGTATGACACCAGAATAAAGCAAAGAAACAGCACACTGGTCACCATCCAGTCCGAACGCAGCTGATAGGGCAGGGTCATTCCTCTCATCCCGTCTTCCTTGGATGTATGGCACACGCTGTGTGTCAAAGCCGCATCAACACGACTCTGCTCCTCCGCATAAAGCTGGAGAACATACGCTATTCCGGGATGGCAGGTTTCACTCATATCGCTGCAAATTTACGGATTTCTTTGTTCCAAACAGGCGTTGTATAGAGTAAATTTATCGCTTCTTCGGCAGTAGAGGCTACTTTCCAGATAGCACCATGCTCTTTACGCATAAAGTTTTCGTCTACCGCCCTTTGCAGCATGTCGAGTAAAGAATCATAAAACCCGTTGGTATTCAGTATGATGACGGGATTAAGATAGAGCCCCAGCTGCTTCCAGGTAATGATTTCAAGCAATTCCTCCAACGTGCCGCATCCTCCGGGCAATGCAATCACGCCATCGGACAAATCGGCCATCAAGCGCTTGCGCTCGTGCATGGTTTCCGTTTCAACCAGTCGGGTCAGCCCTGTATGGTGCCAGCCCTGCTCCACCATAAAATGAGGGATTACGCCTGTCACCGTGCCACCTGCAGCCAGTGCGGCATCCGAAGTGGCAGCCATCAGACCGATGCAGCCTGCTCCATTGATCAAATTGATTTTCTTTTCGGCCAGAAGACGCCCTAATTCTCCCGCCACATCAAAATAGGCTTTCGCAATCTTTGTGCTGGACGCACTATATACACATACGTTTTTTATATCGTTCATCCTATAAACCTTTATGTTTTCGGGCGGATTCCGCCCGCCCCTACCGGTCAATGATACCCATTACGGCAGAGGCGAATGAAATTCGCCCGTATACACTTATGATCCCAACCGGTTTTTACAAACCGAACGCTTCCTTTATCTTATCCACATAATCCAGTTTCTCCCAAGTGAACAGTTCCACTTCCACTGTCTTCGTTTCATGATACATGGACTCGTATGTCTTGGTCACCATCTTCGGCTCACGTCCCATGTGGCCGTAAGAAGCCGTTTCCTCATAAATAGGATTACGCAGTTTCAGGCGCTCTTCAATGGCTTTCGGGCGAAGGTCGAACAGTTCGTCTATTTTCTTAGCAATCTCACCATCGCTCATTTTCACCTTGCTGCGGCCGTACGTATTTACATAGATATTGATGGGACGGGCCACCCCGATAGCGTAGGATACCTGCACCAGCATTTCATCGGCCACACCGGCGGCAACCAGGTTCTTGGCAATATGACGGGCCGCGTATGCAGCGCTACGGTCTACCTTGCTGGGGTCTTTTCCCGAGAAAGCACCACCGCCATGAGCACCTTTTCCGCCGTATGTGTCCACAATGATCTTACGACCGGTCAAACCGGTATCACCGTGAGGACCACCGATAACGAACTTGCCGGTAGGGTTCACATGATAGACAATCCGGTCATTGAACAGGGCCAGCACCTCTTCATTGTGAATTTCGGCAATGACGCGCGGCATCAGGATTTCAATCACATCCTGACGGATCTTGGCCAGCATCTCTTCGTCGGCCTTCAGCTGCGCCTCTTTGGAGTCGTCGGCCGGAGCAATGAACTCGTCATGCTGGGTAGAAACCACAATGGTATCAATACGTACCGGCTTGCCGTTGTCATCGTATTCAATAGTGACCTGGCTCTTGGCATCGGGACGGAGGTAGGTCATCACCTTTCCTTCACGGCGGATTTCGGCCAGTACCATCAACAGCTTATGTGCCAGGTCCAGTGACAGGGGCATATAGTTTTCTGTTTCATTGGTAGCATAACCAAACATCATTCCCTGGTCGCCCGCTCCCTGGTTCATCGGGTCCTCGCGTTCCACGCCACGGTTGATGTCCGCACTTTGTTCGTGAATGGCCGAGAACACGCCGCACGAGTTTCCTTCAAACATATATTCGCTTTTGGTATAGCCGATACGGTTGATCACTTCACGTGCAATGCGCTGCAAGTCTACATACGCCTTGGTTTTCACTTCTCCAGCCAGCACCACCTGCCCGGTAGTCACCAGGGTTTCGCAAGCTACTTTCGAACTGGGGTCAAACGCCAACAGTTTGTCAAGCACAGCGTCCGATATCTGATCGGCCACTTTGTCGGGGTGTCCTTCAGACACCGATTCGGATGTGAATAAATATCCCATTCTAAATTGAAAATTAAGAATTAAAAATTAAAAGTTAATTCGTTAACCACCTTGGGAAGTTATCAGAGTAGATAGATGTAAATAAGAAAGTCAATGTATTTTTTAGCATTTTTTTCTGTGGTTGCAAGCTACTCAAATCTCTCCACTGTTTTTAACGGTTGCAAAGATAAGCATTATTCCCCAACCATTCTACAGATTACCCGTTCTTTAACATTGGGAACCTCATTATTTAGAAGAAATTAAACTTAGCCTTGATCTATTTACCGTATTTTTGCGCCATGAAAAAAGAGAAGATCGCATTTATACCCAAGCAATATTTTGCTGCGGTAGCCGTATTGCTGGCTATCATGATGTCCGTGCTGGACGGAACCATTATGAATATCGCATTGCCCACGCTGGCCCACGACTTCGATGTCACCCCCGCCACAGCCATCTGGATTGTGAACGCCTATCAGATTGTCATCACCATGACGCTGCTCTCCTTTGCTTCTTTAGGAGATATCTATGGCTACAGGCGAATATTCCTCATCGGCATTTCCGTCTTTGTCGGCGCATCCGTGGCCTGCATCCTATCCAATTCTTTCTGGACTCTGACCGTTTCCCGTATCATTCAAGGTTTCGGAGCCGCTTGCATCATGAGTGTCAACACCGCCCTTATCCGTTTAATCTACCCGCCGCAGATACTAGGACGCGGAATGGGTGTGAATGCCATGGTGGTGGCTGTCTCGGCCGCCGCAGGGCCGTCCATTGCAGGCAGTATTCTGGCATTGGGCAGCTGGCACTGGCTTTTTGCCATCAATATACCGCTGGGACTGGCGGCGCTGGCCATCGGGCACCGGTTATTGCCGCACAATCCGGTTTCAGCCGTGAGACATAAGTTTGACAAGATCAGTGCTATCGCCAACGCATTGACTTTCGGACTGCTGATTTACACGTTAGATGGCTTTGCCCATGCCGAGAGCCGGAAATTCATAGCCGTCCAGGCGATATTGCTCGTTATTATCGGCACTTATTTCATCCGCCGCCAACTGAAAGAAACAACCCCTATCCTGCCTGTGGACTTGCTGAAGATTCCTATTTTCGCTCTTTCCATCGGTACCTCCATCACTTCGTTCACCGCCCAGATGCTGGCCATGGTCTCCCTGCCGTTTTTCATGCAGAACGTGCTGGAGTATAATGCAGTACAGATAGGTCTGTTACTTACTCCCTGGCCGTTGGCCACCATCCTGACCGCGCCGCTGGCAGGCAGACTGGTAGAGAAAGTACATCCCGGATTGCTGGGAGGCATCGGCATGGCTGTCTTTGCCACGGGCTTGTTCACACTTTATCTGCTTCCCGCCCATCCGGCAGAATGGAATATCATCTGGCGGATGGCACTCTGCGGCATGGGCTTCGGGCTGTTCCAGACTCCCAACAATGTGACCATTGTTTCTTCCGCGCCCGCCCACAGAAGCGGCGGGGCAAGCGGCATGCTGGGCACGGCACGTCTGTTAGGCCAGACGTTGGGAACCACGCTGGTCGCTTTACTGTTCCGCCTGTTCGCCGAAGGACACCGGGCACAGGCCTGTTTGTTGCTGGCCCTGTTCTTCGCCATTGCAGCAGGGGTGGTAAGCAGCATCCGCATGGCACACGCTTCTCCGACAAAATAATACTTGAATAAAAACACATTAGAAATGGAATTAAAGAAAAGAGAAAACCTGGGATGGATAGACTTGCTACGTGTCACCGCCTGTTTTTTAGTGGTATTCGCCCATTGTTGCGACCCCTTTGTAGCACGTTTTGACACAGACCGTCCTACCTTTTTGCAAGGGTGCGCCCTGGGAAGCGCCGTACGCTGTTGCGTGCCCTTGTTTGTGATGATGACAGGGGTGCTGCTGTTTCCCGTACGCAGCGGCATGAGGGAGTTTTATAAAAAACGGATCGGCCGCATTGTCGTTCCGCTCATCTTCTGGTCGGTCATGCTGCCTGTACTGTATTTCATCTACCTGAATTACATCGCCACGACAGATAATCCTACCATCGACATGTCCACTTTCACTTTAGAAAAGACTGTCACGAAGATCTGGACGTTCATCTTCAATTTCAACTATGACACCACCCCCCTGTGGTACCTGTATATGCTGGTGGGGCTCTACTTCATCATCCCCATCTTCCACGCATGGCTGGAGCGTGCCGATCGGAAAGATATCAAGCTATTTCTTTCCATCTGGGGCATCTCCCTGTTTCTTCCCTATATAAAGATGGCCGCTCCCGCACTGGGGTATATCGGCAACTGGGGCAATATGGATATTCTGGGAGTATGTGACTGGAATGCATTCGGTTCATTTTATTATGTTTCCGGATTCATCGGCTATCTGATACTGGCCTATTACCTGGTAAAATACCCGCTGCAATGGAGTTGGAGAAAAACCCTGGCTATCGGCATCCCTATGTTTGTGACGGGATATGCCATCACTTTCGGCGGCTACCTCCTTATGCAGGAATATTTTCCGGGAAACTACGCCTATCTGGAAATAGTATGGCTTTTCGGCGGCATCAATGTATTTATGATGACATTTCCTGTTTTTGTCTGCATACAGAAGCTCAACGTCCCTTCCTCGCCAGCTCTTTCAAAAGTGGCATCCATGACCTTTGGCATTTATCTGTGTCATTTCGTCTTCGTGCAAATGGGGTATGACTTGTTCGCCTCGCTGTTGCCCCAAGGGACTCCTGCCGTAATACACGTTATTTGCATGGCCGTAACAACCTTTCTCATCAGTTATCTGGTAGTCCGAGGCATGTATGCATGTAAATGGACCAGGAGATTTGTGGCGTAAAAACGATGGATAGTGGCTTCTCCGGAGCAGGAAACTTTTGCCTGTCACCGTTTGTTCATCTCAGGAGAAAGATTTATCTTTGTGATATTGTGTACCAAAGACATATAAAATATGAAATACCCTATCGGCATACAGACTTTCAGTCAAATCCGTGAAGACGGTTATGTTTATGTAGATAAAACCGACCTTATCCATCAGTTAGTGAGCAGAGGAAAAATCTACTTTTTCAGCCGCCCGAGACGGTTTGGCAAAAGTCTGATGCTCAGCACACTGGAAGCCTATTACGAAGGGCGGAAAGAGCTGTTTGAGGGACTTGCCATAGCCGGACTGGAAAAAGACTGGTTGCAATACCCGGTATTCCATATCGATTTTAACGGTGACAACTTTGCTAAAGAAGGAGTGCTGGAAGACAAAATAGAAGGATTCATCGCCCAGGGGGAAAGACGCTACGGCAAAGATCCGGATTTGCTCACCATGGGAGACCGCTTTGAAGCGGTATTGAAACATGCCAGTGAAAAAACAGGACGGCGTGCTGTGGTGCTGGTGGACGAATACGACAAGCCCATCCTCGATGTGCTGGACACCCCTATGGAAGAGAAAAACCGGGATACGCTGAAAGCTTTCTACTCCACCTTCAAAGGAGCAGATAAATACTTACAGTTTGTAATGCTGACGGGAGTTACCAAATTCTCGCAAGTCAGTGTGTTCAGCGGTTTCAACCAGCCCGATGATATCAGTATGGACCCACGTTATGAAGCCCTTTGCGGAATCACCAAAGAGGAAGTGGAACACTATTTCCATGAACCCATTTCCGAACTGGCCGAAAAAGAGGAGAATACTTATCAAGAAATGAAGGAACGTCTGAGGGCACAATATGACGGGTATCATTTCAGCGAGAATATGCTCGACATTTATAACCCTTTCAGTATTCTGAACGCTTTCAACAAACTACAAATCCGTGACTACTGGTTTGCTTCGGGCACGCCTACCTATCTGGTGCGGCTGTTGCAACATAGCAACGAACAGATTAATGAACTTGCGGGGAAATACTATGATGCTTCCCTCTTTGCCGATTACAAAGCCGATGTGGAACAGCCGTTGCCTATGATTTACCAAAGCGGCTACCTCACCATCAAAGGTTATGACAAACGCCGTAACCGCTACTTGCTGGATTTCCCCAATAATGAAGTACGGAAAGGATTCTTGTCTGTCATAGCCTCCAACTATCTGAAACCCAGACATCATGAAATTACCTCCTGGGTTGCCGATGCCGCCATTATGCTGGAAGATGGAAATACCACAGAGCTACGTGACTCTTTCACCGCCTTCCTCTCCAGCATCCCCTACGACTCGCACGACAGCACCAAGAGCCCGGAACTGACCGAGAAGCACTTCCAGTACACCTTCTATCTCATCCTGCGCCTCATTGGAGTGTACTGCCTCCGCATCGAGCAGACACAAAGCCACGGACGGGTGGACTGCATCCTCGAAACTCCTCAATACGTCTATATCTTTGAATTCAAACTAGACGGAAGCGCCGATGAGGCCTTGCAGCAGATAGAAGAAAAAGGGTACGACAAACCTTACCTGACGGACAAACGAAAAATAGTCCGCATAGGCGTGGTGTTCTCTTCGCAGACACGGACTGTTTCCGAATGGAGAGAAAGATAGAGACAATTCAATCAAAAGAGCCTACCGTCGTCAGACTACAGAGAAGATGTATATATTCTATTATTTTCCTTCAAATCCTTCATCAGCCTATTAAACGTTGATAATCAATGTTTTATTATGAATGATTTAGGAGTAAAACCTTCATAATTCCTTCATTTTAATATTTTTAACAAACGATGCATTACCGCTATTATAAATGGTACAAACAAAATGAATTCCGCTCCTGTAATTTGAGTGATTCCATTGATACATTCTCTTATTCCCTGCCTTTTCATTCAATCGTTTCACCTTAGTGATGAAGTTTCATCACTAGAATAATCAAGTTTCATCACATAGGTGATATGAATTCATCACTTTAGTGATGAAGCTTATGGAAAAGGCAGAACAACAGAACACAACAGGCAGATTTCACTGACAGAACAAAGAGTTTTCATGAAATTACTCTGTTTTCGTTATCCGAATGGAATGCGGATTGGGACACCGATGCACTCTATCCAACCTTCACCGATGAAAAGAAAAAAGCTGACCTGCCGATGAAAATTTTCTGGTAAAAAAGGCTCTGATACTGCAACACTTTCACTATCTTTGCAAAATCTGAACACACCCTTATGAAAGCTTTATTATTGACAGGACTACTATTCATTCTCATCCTCTCCGGATGCAAAAAAGAGAGCGCAACACTTCCACTACTGCAATCTGTAGAGGAACTGATTCCCATGTATGCCGACAGCGCTTCTACGCTACTGGACAGCATAAAAGCCCCCGATGAACTGGGAAACAAGGACTTTGCCCACTGGTGTATGCTGCGTGGTAAAGCGACGGACGAAACAGCCACCGGATTACTCCCCATCTACCAATGGCAACGGGCACAAAAATGGTTTATGAAACACGGCACAGCCGAAGAACAGGCACAAATCGCTTTGTATCTGGGACGGGCATACGTGGAAGATGGAGAATATGACAAAGCAATGAAAATCTATGCAGAAGCGTTGCAACTGGCAAAAGAGCATCAAGCATACAATGTGGCAGGGTATATTTGTGCTTATATGGCAGATTTGTATGGCTTTAGAGATATAATCAGTGAACGTCTGGAGAAAAGGGAAGAAGCCTGTGAGTTCTTCAAAAAAGCAGAGAACTACAAAAGCTATGCATACGCTTTAAAAGGTCTGGCATGTCAATGGGCATTGCTCGACTCTTTTGCTTGCACTATGCCTTTGTTGCAAAAAGCCGACTCTATTTCCCAACTGATATTAAATAAGGATTTGGCAGCTGCCATAGCCAATGCATTCGGCCTTGTTTATGAAATGCAAGAGAAATATAAGGATGCTGAAAAATATCATTTAAAAGCTATTGAAACAGGCAGCGAAGAAAGTTATAAGGATTCTATGGCTTTATTATATATATACATACAAGACGACCAATTAGCAAAGGCACATGAAATTATAGAATCAACAACAAAAAAGAAAGACATTTGCTATAACATTAACGAAGCCTACTATCTACTCTACAAGGCAGAGGGAAAATACAAAGAAGCACTGCATTACAAAGAAATCTGCTCCGACATACTCGATTCACTGACATTAGCTCAAAACGAAACCAAAGTATTGGAAATAGAAAAAAAGTACAACAATGCCAAGATACGGGAAGAGAACGAACTGTTAAAGATTGCACAGCAAAGGGATATGATTATAATCATTATTACCATCTCCCTACTTTTACTGTGTGCGGCAGGATATATCATTTACTGGCAAAGAAACAAAACAACCCTCTACCGGAAACAAGCAGAAATAGACAAGATGAGAATAGAGCATCTCCACTTGTCTATGGAACTGGAAGAAAAAAAACAAGTATTGCAGACTGCCATGGCAGAACAAAACCACAAAGCCGAAGAACTGCAAGCGGAAATAGACATCATTTCTACTAGATACCAACAATTACAACAACAAAGATTGGAATCATCGATCATAGGTAAAAGAATTGCCACCCTTGCTAAAAAGAACAAACTGGAGGACCATCAAACCATTTCCAATGACAAGGCATGGCATCCCATCACCTCGGAAATTGATAAAATATACCCCAGATTCTATTCCCTGTTAAAAGACACATTCCATCCAACCCTTACAGAACAGGAATTCCTGTACTGTTACCTTCATGTTTTCGGATTTGACGGCAATGATGAAGCCAAACTATTAGGCGTTAATCCGGATACAGTCCGGATGAAACGTAGCCGAATCAATCAAAAACGTCCCGAAGCATCAAGAAAAGAAACTTCTCTACGGGATTTTCTTATTAAGAATCTCCTAAAGTAACATCAGGCATATATACCGTTAATAATCAATATATTACACATCTACCCGTACATAATACTGTATATAATCTTATTTGTAACTCTCTGAAAATCAATGCAAGGCGTATATGCTAGAATCAGCATTTTCTATTGTTCTTAGTCCTATACGAAGTACATTTGCACAAAACCAAAAACGTAATATGATTAAACGAGTTTGAATTTTGATAGCTCTAATGGCTTCGTTACTACTATGTGCAAACAAACCATCATATCAGAATAAGAATATGCAACAAAGACATTTGAACAGAGAAACCTACTTCAAGGAACAAGTAAATACCGCACAGGAATTCTACATGGACTATATAAAGAAGTATGTTCTTTTACAGAAAGGAATCAAAGTATTGGAAATAGGATGCGGAGAAGGCGGAAACCTTCTCCCTTTCGCCCAACTAGGATGTAAAATAACCGGAATAGACATCACTCCAAGCCGGATAGAACAAGCCAAACAGTTTTTCAAAGCGGCAAACTATGAAGGAACTTTCATTGCCACAGACTTTCTAAAGGCCCGGGCAGAGGATTATGGCACATTCCGGCTGATCTTGATTCATGATGTAATAGAGCATATCGAGCCTAAAGAACAGTTCATAAAACATATCAAAGCGTTTGCCGACAAAGACACACTCATCTTTTGGGGATTTCCCGCTTGGCAAATGCCATTTGGAGGACACCAGCAAATTTGTAAAAACAAGATTGTCTCACATTTGCCTTTCGTGCATCTCCTTCCCGCCCCTGTCTATCGGTCGTTACTGGATGTTTGTGGCATACCAAGCCGGGAATTACTTGAGATTAAACAATGCAAAGTTACCATAGAATCTTTTGAAAAAATGATGAAAGCGAATCAGCACCAGATTGTCAATCGGAAATTATGGCTCATCAATCCACATTACAAGCAGAAGTTTGGATTACAACCACAGGTGCTTCCCTTGTGGCTGGCGCATTTGCGATATATCCGCAACTTTTTCTCAACGGCTTGCTTTTACCTGACTAGAATAACCTCATGAAGAACTTCTCATTATCACCTTCAATAGCAGTACCACCATTTCGGTCAAACGTGCCACTCCCGGCGGTATTATTAAAATGTTGCACAATTACGAAAGAAGGGAGGGAGAGCCATGTATTCTCTAACATCACCCAAAATCTCTTATCGTTCAGCTCCATTTTTTACCCCCTTTCCGCCAAAGGCAAACGAACAAGCATGTGATTATCATCAAATCAATAAATGATAGTATATGGTAAGCCTAAAATAATTTTATATTCTTGTCGATATAATAAACAAACCACTTCTGCTCTATATTCGTGTGCCAGGCTCCGGAAAAATTCATTACCTGCAAATAGTTTCACAAAACCTCGATATACGCGTAAGCCAACAAGACTATTCCAGCTATACCTATTATTTTCTGCCACTGCTTCATTTTATTTCAGCAATTTTCTATCATTGTTACTGCTTTCCAATACGCCCATCTGATGAATGGCTATCTGGTTCAGCTTCACAAGCCGTTCACCCTGCGTAATGCCCTGCTCGATGAAAACCGCATTGAGATTTTCCATATTTGACAGGCAGATAAGTTCGTTGATTGTAGCGTAGTCGCGTATGTTCCCTTTGAGGTCGGGATTGGCTTCGTGCCATTGCTTTGCCGTTACACCGAACATCGCCACATTCAGCACATCGGCTTCATTAGCGTAGATGATGCCCGCCTGTGCTGGAGTTACTTCCGCAGGGATAAGATTCTGCTTTATGGCATCGGTATGTATGCGGTAGTTGATTTTCGACAGCTCACGTTTCGCCGACCAACCCAACAACTGCTGTTCCTCCGTCTTGAGTCGCTGAAATTCCTTGACGATGTAGAGTTCAAACTCAACAGAAATCCAGCTTGCGAACTTCAACGCAATATCTTTATGCGCATACGTTCCACCATAACGTCCTGATTTAGCGATTATACCAACAGCATTTGTCGCTTCCAACCATTTCTTTGGCGAGAGCGTAAATGCATTCAGCCCGGCCTGCCGTCTAAACCCCTCGAATTCGGTGGGTTTAAAATTCGGATTGTAAAGCTGTTCCCAAATGCCTAAATACTCTATTGTGTTGCGATTGCGCAACCAATTTGCAATCACGGCGTTAGGTTCATCACTTTTATGTCGTGCCAAATCGGTCAACGAAATATAATCATCCCCATTGACGGCGATAATTGTTATATTGGTATTTTGAACTGAAAACAAGATTGTCCCACATTTGCCTTTCGTGCATCTCCTTCCCGCCCCTGTCTATCGGTCGTTACTGGATAGGGGTAGATTCCAATTATGAGATAGAAACCACCTTGTCAAAACATGAAACTATACCGGAGGAAATCTTAGAATAAGAATTTTACTGTAAGCATCTTTCAGCCCGGTTACATATAAGATGCTTCTGAAACATATATGAAGGATTCGTAATGGAATCCTTCATAACAACGCTCTACCAATCAGCCATTTACACCCCCATGACGGATTTGAAGGATTTTCCGTCCCTTTTTAATTCCGGTCTTACAGGCTAAGCTCCCCCAGCCTTTTCCCCAACACGGATGCACCACACCCGGTGCTATTTTCCACTAACGGCATCATGACAAGCCTATATCTGCCTGACGCAGATTCCCCCTACTCTGGTACTTGCAACATCCATTTCCAAACCGGAAGAACCTGAATAGTATGCCCCTGTTCCACAAATTCCTCCTCCTCCTCCATCGTCAAAATAAGAAGCTTACGGCATCCCGTTGCCAAAGCAGCTTCCAATAACCCTTCTATTTCCCGCCGGCGAGTTTCCAGATCATGAATGTCATACGATACTTGTATCAATTGGGAAATCTGTTGTTGTTCTATCACCAAAAAATCACATTCCTTCTTGTTTTTATAATAATGCAGGCTATCCGATAAAGATAAATGACGCCGCAAATGAAGATAGACGATATTTTCCAACAGCTTTCCATGATCATCACTCATCGGGTTCAGCAATATAGAGCGCAATCCATTGTCTATGCAATAATACTTTTTATCACCACTGCTTTCTTTCACCAAAGACGGATCATACTTGGTAAGCGGAAAGAAAAGATAAACAGACTCGGTTTGCACGATAAGATCATAAAGCGTATTTTTACCTATACTGACACCTTGCGATTTCATTTCATTATAAATACGATTGATAGAGGTAGGCTTCGTCAAATTGGCCATCACCCGTTTAATGAAGTAACGTACAGGTTCCGGATTCTTGATCTCGTATCTTTCCACCAAATCTTTATAAAGCATGACAAAAAAATACTCCTGCAAAATTCTTTCCTTATAAATTGTTCCGGCCAGCACCACTTCCGGAAACCCACCCATCGCCAGATAATCCCGAAAAGCCGCAAGTAATTTCGCCCTGTTAGGAAGAGTATAGTAATTTGTATTTATATTTAAGAAACTGCAATACTCCTTGAAAGACAATGGAAATTCTTCATATTGCAAAGTCCTCCCTCTGAGCGAAGTAGAGAGTTCGGAAGATAACATCTTTGAATTACTTCCCGTTATAAAAATATTTTTGCAGGTATGTTCATAAATACGACGTACAAAAGGTTGCCAGCCATCTGCAACCTGTATCTCATCAAAGAACAAATAAGCATTCTTCAAAGATATATCAGGATATAATTCCTGATAAGCCTGAAGGATCTCGTCCAGATTCTCTACATTGAACTGCAAACGCTCATCATCAAAATTCAAAAAAAGAATCTGTTCTTTCTTGATGCCGGAGGATAACAAGTCATTAATAACCAGCAAGAAAAGAGATGATTTTCCACACCGCCTTACACCCGGAACAGTTATTATCTTCCGGCTGTCCACCGGGAGTTTCAACTCACGGGAATATACCGGCACAGGCAATGATTCCTGAAATGTCACTATCAACTCTTTTAGTAATTCTTTCCTTTTCATAAAGACAATATTTATCTAATCTTTCTTTCAGTGAAAGACAAATATAAGCAAAAGTTTCTTTTTAGGAAAGAAAACAAAGAAGTAAAATGAATTAAAGCTCCCCCAGCCTTTTCCCCAGCACCGGATGCACCACACCCGGTGCAATCTCCGCCAGCGGATCCATGACAAACCTCCGTTCCGTCATCAGGGGGTGAGGGATTTCCAACTCCGGCGTATGCAGTATTAAATCGCCGTACAACAGAATATCTATATCAATCAGGCGGTCACTATAATTACCCCCCACCGACTTCTTCATCCGGCCCAATTCACGCTCTATCGCCTGTGTTTCCCGCAATAGATCCAAAGGAGGAAGCTCACTCTCCACACAGCAGGCGGCATTCAGAAATGAATTTTCAGAAGAAAACCCCCAAGGGGCGGTTACATAAAAAGCGGAAAGGGCAGTAACCTCCCCTATCCGCTCATTTATCTTCCGGACAGCAACATGCAGATTCGACTCTTTATCACCCAGATTGGTTCCAAGTCCTAAATAAACCTTCATACGCCGCTCCCCAACCGGTATTACTTATCCAAAATCAACATGGCGTCGCCGTATGTACCGAAACGGTAATCTTCCTTCAACGCTGTGTGATAAGCCTCCATCACCAGATCATAACCACCGTAGGCAGCCACCAGCATCAGCAAAGTGGAAAGAGGCAGGTGGAAGTTGGTAACCATACTGTTGGCTACCGAGAAATCGTAGGGAGGGAAAATGAACTTATTGGTCCAGCCGTCAAACTCCTTCAGATGACCGTCCGTACCTACCGCAGTCTCTATCGTGCGCATCACTGTCGTTCCTACCGCACAAATGTTCTTTCCTTCGTCCTTGGCATTATTCACAATACGGCACGCATCCGCATTGACATACATCTGCTCCGAGTCCATCTTATGCTTGGTAAGATCCTCCACATCTATCTCGCGGAAGTTACCCAGCCCGGCATGCATCGTCACAAAGGCAAAGTCTATACCTTTGATTTCCATACGCTTCATCAGCTCGCGGCTGAAATGAAGTCCGGCAGTGGGAGCTGTCACAGCCCCTTCGTTCTTGGCAAAGATAGTCTGGAAACGCTCGGCATCTTCCTCTTCTACCGGACGACGGATGAAACTGGGCAGCGGAGCCTCTCCCAACGCATACAGTGCCTTCTTGAACTCGTCGTGAGAACCTTCATAGAGGAAACGCAGCGTACGTCCACGGGAAGTGGTGTTATCAATCACCTCGGCCACCATGGAATCGTCCTCACCAAAATAAAGCTTGTTACCGATGCGGATCTTACGGGCAGGATCGACCAGCACATCCCACAAGTGAAACTCCTCGTTCAGCTCGCGCAGCAGGAATACCTCGATACGGGCTCCGGTCTTTTCCTTATTTCCATACAAACGTGCAGGGAAAACTTTCGTATCATTAAAGATAAACACATCTTTATCATCAAAATAGTCCAGGATATCCTTGAAGACCTTGTGTTCAATCTTGCCTGTTGATTTGTGAACAACCATCAGACGCGACTCGTCTCTGTACTTCGCCGGATACAAAGCTATTTTATCTTCCGGCAGTTTAAATTTAAATTGCGACAGTTTCATCTTATCTCTCCTTATTCGTTTATAACTTCTTCAATCTCTTGTTGGTCAAGCCATTCCGGGAAACTTTCCACCGACAGGCAGTGCTCCAGTTTCACCTCTCCCACCCGGGTACGTACCAGCCCCGTCAGATGGGCGCCACTATTCAGAGCTTCGCCAATATCACGGGCCAATGCACGGATATAAGTGCCTTTGCTGCACACGACCCTGATTTTAATCTCGGGCAGATTACATTCCAGCAACTCTATCTCGTCTATAATCAGCGTTTTGGCTTTCAACTCCACTTCCTCACCCTTGCGGGCCAGATCGTAAGCGCGCTTGCCGTCTACCTTGCAAGCCGAAAAAACAGGCGGTACCTGTTCTATTCTGCCGATGAAGCGCTGCAAAGTCTCCTCTACCAGCTCGCGGGTGATATGCTCCGTAGGATAGGTGGCGTCTATCTCCTTCTCCAGATCGAACGAGGGAGTGGTAGCCCCCAGCTGCAAGGTGGCAACGTACTCCTTGGTGTGGTACTGGAACTCCTCAATGCGTTTCGTCGCCTTACCCGTACAAATAATCATCACTCCGGTGGCCAGCGGATCCAATGTCCCGGCATGTCCCACCTTTATCTTCTTCACCCCCAGTTTGCGGCAAATATGGTATCTGATCTTGTTCACCACTGCAAACGAAGTCCATTTCAGCGGCTTGTCAAAGTATAAAACTTCTCCTTCTTTAAAATTCATTCAATTATATCAATGTACACGCTATCGTAACAGCACCGGCAATGGCACAATAGATAGCAAAATAAATCAACTTGCCCTTCTTCACAATATTAATCATCCACTTGCAAGCTACACAGCCTGATATGAAAGCTGCCAAAAAACCTACAACCAGTGACAATACAGATATATCCGACGTTCCGGACGCAGCCCCTTTCACAATCTTCATGCCATCCAGCAACGCCTCACCTAATATGGGAGGAATCACCATCAGGAAAGAGAACTGGGCCAGTTTCGCCTTGTTGTCTCCCAACAGCAGCCCCGTAGCAATGGTAGTGCCCGAACGGGATAATCCTGGTATCACGGCACAAGCTTGTGCCAGACCTATAATAAACGCATCCTTCATGCTAATGTTCTCTTTTACACGAGGTTTTGCATAATAAGAGAAAGTAAGCAGCAGAGCTGTCAGCAACAGCATGCAACCCACAATGAGCAAGCCGGAACCGAAAATCTCTTCCACATAATCTTTAAAAAACACGCCCACAATGCCGATAGGAATCATGGATATCAAAATATTGATCACATATTTTGTCTCCGCATTCATTTCGAACTTGAACAAGCCGCGGAATATCCAGTCTATTTCTTTCCACAAGACAACCAACGTACTGAGTACCGTAGCCACATGCACTGCTATGGTAAAAGTCAGATTGTCTTCCCCTTGTATGCCAAACAATGCCGAACCGATGGCCAGATGACCACTACTGCTGACCGGCAGATATTCTGTCAATCCCTGGAGCAAACCAAGGATCAATGCCTCAAACCATTCCATCCTTTAAATAAAATTAAGAATTAAAAAATTAAGAATTAAAAAATTAAGAATTAATCACTTCTTCCTTGTCCTTCGGTTTGCGGACAATGCCGTAAATCATAAATATAAAACCAAAGAAGCATACGGCAGGAGCCACCTTGATGCGGCGTACACTAAAGATGTCCGGCTCAAAATATCCTTCTGTCGAACTGGGTCCTGTCATCAGCAGGAAACCGACAATAATCACTGCCATGCCTATGGCTAGCAATATAAAATTAATTTTATCAAAGGCGAATTTCTGTCTGTCCATATTCTTTTATTATTAAATGTAATACAACGCACTAGCTTTCATGCGCAAGTATTTGTTGATCGATATATATGCACACATAAAGGTAATAACCACACCAAACACAAAAACAGAACCCATTACCATAAGCATGGTCATAGGAGTAATAATCTCAATCAATTCGGGTTCATATCTTACCAGCCCGTACGCCATTCCTATCAATGCCGCATCCGCCATGGCGGCAGCCAATACACCGATCCATATATTCCGCACCAGAAAAGGACGGCGGATAAATCCCCAGCTTGCCCCTACCAGTTTCATGGTATGAATCAGAAAACGCTTGGAGTAAATGGCCAGACGGATGGTGTTATTGATCAGCGCAAAAGAGATAAGGGTAAGCAGCGCAGCCAGTCCCAGCAGCAAAAAGCTGATTTTCCGAATGTTGCTGTTCACCGCATCCAATAGATCCTGAGGATAATTGATCTCCATCACCTTCTTGTTCTGCATTATTTTTTGCTCTATCCAGGAGATGCTGTCCGAATGGGCATAGTCGGCATTCAGTTTTATTTCAATAGAGGCTGTGAAAGGGTTATATCCCAGAAATTCAGCCGGGTCTGTGCCCATCGCTTCGGTCTGTTCTTTCAAGGCCTGATCTTTCGATATATAGGAAGTTTCTTTCACAAAAGGCTCTTCATTCAATTTTTTCTGGAATTTCAAAGCATCCGTCTCTTTCATGTCATCACTGATGAGTACGGAAAAACTGATGTTCTCGCGTACATACCTGGACAAGTTGTTGGCAGACAGCACGAAGAATACCACCATCCCCAACAAGAGCAACACCAGCATCGTACTGATGCTGGAAGTAATGAACTGCATATCGAAAAAGGACCCTGACTTTTTTCCCATAATCACTTCTTTCTGAATACATAAATCATTGAACTACTGCGTTCTTTTTTCGCCAGTGAACTGAACCAGGCCAACATACCTGTCCACATTCCCTTCAAAAAGGACAAACGGCTGCCTTTATATTTTTCCGTCAGCATGGATACATAAAAAGCATCAAAAGGCATCGGATGCTGTTCCGCTAATTTAAAACCATGCTTGACCCCGAATTGTTG
The DNA here is from genome assembly GCF_054653615.1 of Phocaeicola sartorii JCM 17136 = DSM 21941. Lineage (NCBI taxonomy): Bacteria > Pseudomonadati > Bacteroidota > Bacteroidia > Bacteroidales > Bacteroidaceae > Phocaeicola > Phocaeicola sartorii. Next base: position 1,151,951 of record NZ_BAAIFW010000006.1, on the reverse strand, counting down.
CATGACGGAAGGGGTAAAATGCCATAAATGACGGGGCACATCGTATGCCGCCCACCATTCCTTATACTTTTCCGCGTCATACGAACTGGCATTGGGCACAGCCACTACCAGCACTCCCCTCTCCTTTAACAGTCCGGCCAGTCTCTCCCACGTTTCATTCAGATGTTCCAGATGCTCCATCACATGCCATAGAGTAATGGCGTCAAAAGACTCATCGGCATACCCAGCCAACGCGTCCTCGGCATCTACATCCAGTTCAAAATGTTCTTTGGCAAACGCACGCGCCTGCGGGCTTTTCTCAATGGCTTTCACCCGCCAGCCACGTTCTTTCATGGCATTGCTGAAATATCCGGTACCTGTACCGATGTCCAGCAACGTACCCTTGCTCAGGCCGGAGGTGCGTTTTATCAGCTTGGCTTTGCGCGACAACATATACTTGCGCACCTCGTGATATACACGGTTCATCAGCCCCTTGCGGGTATCGGTGTGTGAAATGTAATCGGGAGTCTCATAATACCGACCTATCTCGGCTTCCACGGGTACGCCTTGTGTAAAGATAAAGCCACAGTCATCGCAGCGAACCAAACTGAATTGTTCGCCCGAAGCATAGTGATCCGTACAAGTGATTGCATGTCCCAAATGTTTTCCGCCGCACAACGGACAAGTATTTATTTTGAGTATATCCACTTTTCGCCCTAATTTGCTGCAAAATAACAAATAAATTGAATGAGAAGGGCTATCCTTTAAGTACTTTTAAGAGTATAAGTTAAGAATTCGTTTTCAGGCAATGCCCAGCAGTTCCACTTCGAATATTAATGTAGAGAAAGCGGGAATCGGCCCGCTTGTACGGCTGCCGTATCCCATGGTATAAGGAATATAAACCACCCATTTATCTCCTACATGCATACGTTGAAGCGCCAGCTGCCATCCCTCTATGACATCACACAGCCGGAAAGCTTCGGGACAGTTACGGTTATATGAATTATCAAACTCTTTCCCGTTTATCAGACTCCCCCGATAATGAACGGTGACAATACTGCGGATCGTAGGTGAAACTGTACCCGTACCTGTCTGCAATACTTTGTAAAACATATTACAAGGCAAAGGGCAAATGCCTTCCTGTGTAGAAAGAACTTGCAAATACTGCAAGTTCTTTTCCTTATATTCTTCTTTCTTCCCCATCAGAACACCTCTTCTCCCTTCAATGTAGCCGAGCTGGCCTCGGTGATGCGTACATGGACAAAATCACCGATACGATGATTGCCACGATCAAAGACCACCACCTTATTTTGCTGTGTACGGCCAAAAAGTTGTTCTCTGGAACGCTTGGAAACACCTTCCACCATCACTTCGAAGGTCTTGCCCACATCACGGGCGTTGCTCTCGGCAGAAAGACGGTTCTGCAATTCAATGATTTCATTCAGCCGGCGTATCTTGATCTCTTCGGGCACGTCATCCGGCAGATGCTTGGAAGCATACGTTCCGGGGCGTTCGGAGTATTTAAACATAAAGGCGGAATCATACGCACATTCACGCATCAAGGATAAGGATTCCTGATGGTCTTCTTCCGTTTCCGAATGATAGCCCGAGAAAATATCAGTACTCAGACCACAATCGGGAATGATACGGCGGATAGCCGCTACCCTTTCCAAATACCACTCACGGGTATATTTGCGGTTCATCAGCTTCAAGATGCGCGAGCTGCCGCTTTGCACCGGTAAATGAATATGCTTGCACACATTGGGCACTTCCGCAATGACCTGCAGGGTTTCGTCACTCATATCCTTGGGATGCGAAGTGGTAAAACGGACACGCATGTCCGGAACCGCCCCGGCCACCGTGCGGAGCAGCATCGGGAAAGTAATCACCTCACCCTCTTTCTCAAAACGATAGGAATTGACATTCTGTCCCAGCAACGTCACTTCTTTATAGCCTTTGGCCGCCAAGTCGCGCACTTCATTCAGAATACTCTCCACATCACGGCTACGCTCGCGTCCGCGGGTATAAGGCACAATGCAATAATGACAGAAATTATTGCAACCACGCATAATGGATACAAAGCCGGAAATATGATTGCCGCAAATACGCGACGGAATCACCTCCCGATAGGTTTCTGTAGTAGAAAGCTCCACATTGATAGCTTTCTCCCCTGCTTCCACCGAAGCGATCAAGTCGGGCAAGGTGAGATAGGCATCCGGTCCCACAACAAGATCTACATGATGGTTCTCAATTAAATCATCTTTCACACGCTCTGCCATACAGCCCAACACGCCGACAATCAGATTCCTACGTTTATTCTTCCTCATGGAGTGGAAAAACTCCAGACGGTTCAGAATCTTTTGCTCCGCATTGTCGCGGATGGAACAAGTGTTCATGAACACAGCGTCCGCCTCATCCAGCGTCTCGCACACATGGTATCCTGCCATCTGCATGATAGAAGCAATCACTTCGCTATCAGCTACATTCATCTGGCATCCGTACGTCTCGATAAACAATTTTTTGTTTTCGGAATCAGTTGCAGATTTAAAGTCTGCTCCTGTTGTTTCTTTCATATTTTCTCTGTTTTATGGTTTCGCAGGCAAAGATACAGAGTTACCGACAAATTAAACGAATAAAAGGGCTGGAAATTGAATATTATAAGAGATTTATGCATTAAACCGTTAAATAATCATAACCGGTGAACAAAAAAGACCGTTAACGTTACCAACGTATGATTATAATTCGCATATTTGCTTTCGAAAAACATTAGATTTTTTCATAGTTAAGGTTTAGGTTAAAAAAATAGGGGAAGACAACTGTGAAGTTCTCTTCCTTTTTTTATGTCCTTTTATAGAGCTAGTTAAGAAATTATTTCCTAACTTTGAGCATTCATTATATAAAAAAAGGAAAGTATGGATATCATTCAGGTTATCATATTTATAGTAATCATTGTTGTGGCCATCGTGCAACAAATCTCAAAAGCCGGCAAAGAGAAGAAAACACCTTCCCCCAAGGAAGTGCTTACAGATATGTTTCCTGAAATAGGAGAGGAGAACATAAGAGAGGAGCTTCCTGTTTCTCCCACCCGGAAAGTCCGCAAACCTCAGACTCACCGTATGCAGCATCAGCCGGTGGTAAAGCAAACGCCAGCCTCCCCCCGGGAAGAAGCCAAAAAGGAAAAACGGACTCCCATCAAACTGAGCACCAAAGAAGAGGCGCGGCGCGCTTTCATTTATTCAGAGATTTTTAATCGCAAATATTAATAACAACTATACTAATAAGAATAACACATTGAATATCATGGGATTTAATATTATTTCCGCAGCCGAAGCAGCCAGCTGTATCAAGCATGGCTACAACATCGGACTTAGTGGCTTCACTCCGGCAGGAACACCGAAAGCCGTAACACCCGAAATTGCAAAAATAGCAGAAGAAGAACATGCCAAAGGTAATCCGTTCCAAATTGGTATTCTCACCGGCGCCTCTACAGGAGATGCTACAGATGGCATCTTGGCCAGGGTAAAAGCAATCCGTTACCGTGCCCCTTACACAACCAACCCTGATTTCCGCAAAGCTGTAAACAACGGTGAAATAGCATACAATGACATCCACTTGTCACAAATGGCACAGGAAGTACGTTATGGCTTCATGGGTAAAGTAAATGTCGCTATTCTGGAAGCATGCGAAATCACACCCGACGGCAAAGTATATCTGACAGCCGCCGGAGGTATCGCTCCTACCATTGCCCGTCTGGCAGACAAAATAATTATCGAACTGAATGCCGCCCACAGTAAAAACGGTATGGGCCTGCATGATGTTTATGAACCGCTTGACCCGCCTTACCGCCGTGAAATTCCCATCTTCAAACCCAGTGACCGCATCGGCTTGCCCTACGTGCAGGTAGATCCGAAGAAAATAATCGGTGTAGTGGAAGTGAACACCCCCGACCAAGCCCGCTCGTTTACCGCACCGGATCCTATCACCGACCAGATTGGACAGAATGTAGCCGATTTCCTGGCAGCCGATATGAAACGAGGTATTATCCCTGCCGGCTTCCTGCCGTTGCAAAGCGGAGTGGGCAACATTGCCAATGCCGTATTGGGTGCCCTGGGACGGGACAAGACAATCCCCGCTTTTGAGATGTACACGGAAGTATTGCAGGATGCAGTGGTGGACCTGATCCGCCAGGGACGTGTAAAATTTGGAAGTACCTGCTCATTGACTGTCACAAACGAATGTCTGCAAAGTATTTATGATGATATCGACTTCTTCCGCGACAAACTGGTCATGCGTCCGTCTGAAATCTCAAACAGTCCGGAGATTATCCGCCGTCTCGGTGTTATATCCATCAATACAGCCATCGAGGCAGATATTTACGGCAATGTGAACTCTACCCACATCAGCGGCACCAAAATGATGAACGGCATCGGTGGTTCCGGTGACTTCACCCGCAATGCCTATATTTCCATCTTTACTTGTCCGTCCGTGGCAAAAGAAGGAAGAATCAGTGCCATTGTTCCCATGGTTTCCCATGAAGACCACAGCGAACACGATGTCAACATCATTATCACCGAACAAGGTGTTGCTGACTTACGCGGCAAGAGTCCGGTAGAACGAGCCAAGGCTATCATCGAAAATTGCGCACATCCGGATTATAAGAACATCCTTTGGGATTATGTGAAAATGTCTTCCAAAGGACAGACTCCTCATTGTATTCCGGCTGCACTGGCCATGCACGATACGCTGGCCAAGAAAGGGGATATGCGCCTGATAGACTGGGCAGAATATAAATAGTCATTACTTACTGTATCTCATACGTTTCCGGTCGATACGATGTATCCGGCCGGAAACTTTTTATATAGGCTCTACCTTTTTGTATAAAAAACAATATCTTCCACCTTTTTAATCAAAAAATACACGGACTATTTTCATAATTATTCTATTTTTGCCGTATAACTAATCATTTTTATATTTTACTATGAGAAACAAGATTCTATATTTATTCGCCTCCCTTGTGATGCTGAGTGGTTGCAACAGTCAGCCGGCTTATAAAAACAGCAATTTATCTCCTGAAGAACGGGCAGAAGATTTATTGCAGCAACTTACCTTAGAAGAAAAAGTGGCCTTAATGATGGACAACTCCAAACCTGTCGAAAGATTGGGCATCAAACCTTATAACTGGTGGAACGAAGCCTTGCACGGAGTGGCACGAAGCGGACTGGCTACTGTTTTTCCGCAGCCTATAGGCATGGCTGCTTCTTTTGATCCCGACGCCATACATACCATCTATACCGCAGTATCGGACGAAGCCCGTGCCAAAAACGCCGCATACTCGGCAGCGGGAAGCTACGAACGGTATCAAGGCCTGACCATGTGGACACCCACCGTCAATATTTATCGTGATCCCAGATGGGGGAGAGGTATTGAAACGTATGGAGAAGACCCTTACCTGACAAGTGTCATGGGGGTGAACGTGGTGAAAGGATTGCAAGGCACGGATGCTGATCAAAAATACGATAAAATACACGCCTGCGCCAAACACTTTGCCGTCCATTCAGGACCGGAATGGAACCGTCATGAGTTCAATGCGGAAAATATCAAACCGCGTGACTTGCATGAAACTTACCTTGTGCCTTTTGAAGCATTGGTGAAAGAAGCGAAAGTAAAAGAGGTAATGTGCGCCTACAACCGGCTGGAAGGCGATCCTTGTTGCGGAAGCGACCGGCTGCTGATACAAATCCTCCGTCAGGACTGGGGATATGACGGCATTGTACTTTCAGACTGTGGCGCCATTGACGATTTCTATCGGGAAAAAGGACACAAGACACATCCGGACGCTGAATCGGCTTCTGCCGCTGCTGTATTGAGCGGTACGGATCTGGAATGTGGCTCCAGTTATAAAGCCTTGGTAGAAAGCGCTAAAAAAGGCTTGATCAGCGAAAAAGATATTGATGTATCTGTAAAACGACTGCTAAAGGCACGCTTTGAATTGGGGGAAATGGATGATCCTGACAAAGTGGAATGGACCAAAATCCCTTATTCGGTGGTTTGCTCGGCAGAACACGACTCTCTGGCACTAGATATAGCACGCAAATCAATGACGCTGTTACTGAACAAAAATAATATCCTGCCACTGAAACGCGGTGGACAAACCATCGCTGTCATGGGACCTAACGCAAATGACTCTGTAATGCAATGGGGTAATTATAACGGTACTCCCAAACATACGATCACCTTATTGGAAGGTATCCGCTCGGTCATGGGAGAGAATGACAAGCTGATCTATGAACAAGGTTGCAGCTGGGTAGAGCGCTCACTAATCAGAAGCGTTTTCAACCAGTGCAGTTCTAAAGAAGGTCCCGGATTCTCCGCCCGCTATTGGAACAACAAGGAATATGAAGGAAATGCGGCGGCCACCGCACAACTCACCACACCGTTCCGTCTCTGCACGTCCGGAGCCACTGTATTTGCTCCCGGTGTGAACCTGACTGATTTCTCGGCCATCTATCAAAGTGTATTTACTCCCCAAGAAACAGGTGAGGTTATTTTCAACTTTTATAGCTGCGGTGCCACACAACTGCTGGTAAACGGTGAAGAGGTCAAGAAATTCACTAACAAACACGGGGGTAGGGGACAGACCCATATCATGCACGCAGAAGCAGGCAAACCATACGATATAGAAATCCGGTTCCAATATTTCAGTGGAGACGCACAACTGAATTTCGATCTTGGATTTAAAGAGGAAGTGAACATAAAGAACACTGTGGCAAAAGTGAAAGACGCGGATATCGTAGTATTTGCAGGTGGTATTTCTCCAAGCCTGGAAGGAGAGGAGATGGGGGTTAATTTACCGGGATTCCGCAGAGGAGACCGCACTGACATCGAGCTACCGGCTGTTCAACGCGAATTGATAAAGGCACTATGTGATGCCGGAAAGAAAGTGGTTTTTGTCAATTTCTCCGGATCGCCCATTGCCATGGAACCCGAAACCCACTATTGCCAGGCCATTTTACAGGCATGGTATCCGGGACAATCCGGAGGTAAGGCTGCTGCCGAAGTCTTGTTCGGCGATTACAATCCTGCCGGACGTCTGCCGGTAACTTTCTACCGGAATACGGCACAATTACCCGATTTTGAAGATTACAATATGACAGGACGTACTTACCGTTATTTTAAAGGTGATCCTCTTTTCCCGTTCGGTTATGGTTTGAGTTATACCACTTTTAACTATGGTGACATCAAACTGGATCAAACTGTTAAAGTAGGGGAAACCGCCAGAATTGTTGTTCCTGTAACCAATACCGGCGAACGTGACGGAGAAGAAACAGTACAAGTATATCTGAAAAAACAAGGAGATACGGAAGGACCGGCTAAAACATTGCGCGCCTTCAAACGTGTACAAATCCCTGCCGGAAAAACAGTCAATGTAGAACTGGAACTAACCCCCAAACAACTGGAATGGTGGGACACGCAGACCAATACGATGCGCACCTTGGCCGGAAACTTTGATATAATGGTAGGGGGTAATTCTAAAGATGCTGAATTACAAGTAAAGACGCTGACACTACAATAATTACTCCGAATAAATAATCTGCGGCATTTTTGTTTCAAATATAGAGTTTAAAACAAAAATGCCGCACTTAATAAAATATCAGAATAAAAAATCTATTTATTCAAATGAAGGCAAAGTAACGAAGAAATTAGAATTCGGCGTATGCTGTGACTTGATAATCTCTTTCATTTGCTTTACAATATCCGGATGTCCGGCAGCGATATCATGGTCTTCATGAATATCTGTGGCAAGATTGTAAAGAAACGGCTTTCCTTTTTTCACAACCATCTTCCAGTCTCCCATACGTACACCAATCTGATCGGTTTCGTCAAATTCCCAATACAAGAAATCATGCTCTTTCTGTCCTTCCTGTCCTAGCAAAGTCGGAGCAAAGGAAATACCATCAAAATAATCCACTTTCTTTTTCTTATTGGTATACTTTTTCACATAATTCTTCACACCTGCCAAATCACAGAAAGTAGGCATCAAATCATAGAAAGCCAACTGATGATCATTGACCGTTCCTTCGGGTACTTTGCCCGGCCAACGTACAATGAACGGAATACGGATACCTCCCTCATAACATTGACGTTTCAATCCACGAAGTTTGCCGTCACGACCAAAAAAGGTAGGATCAGCTCCTCCTTCTTCATGAGGGCCATTGTCACTGGTGAAAATCACAATCGTATTATCATCCAGTCCTTTTTCCTTCAACTTTTTCAAGACTTCCCCCACATAATAGTCCAGACGGGTAATCATACCGGCAAACTGTGCATGAGTATGTACCGATGGATTATATCGCGAACCTTCCGAGCCACCCCATGTCTTGTCATTGAAAAACTTCTTCTGATATCTTTCCAGAATGGAATCCTCGGGTTGTGCCAGCTCGGCATGGGGCAGGGTATAGGTAAAGATACCGAAGAACGGCTGCCTGCCGTCTTGTTTGTCCAGCCACTTCATCGCCTCTTCATGAATCATATCCGCCGAATACTGGGAACGCTTGAAATAATCCTTGCCAAACATGGGATAGTTGATGTTCTCATCCATCACCACACGGACCACTGCCGTATCGCCTGCCGACTTGCTATATCGGTTCAAGAAGTTAGGATAATATAAATGAGCCTGAAACTGACAGATATAACCATAATATTCATCAATCCCCCGCTTGTCCGGAGTAGAAACAGAACCTTCATAGCCCCCTGCCCATTTGCCAAACATACCGGTGGTATAACCGTTATCTTTCATTATTTCAGGTATAATCACATGGCCGGGATCGTATGGATGCTGCCCCACCACGGAGTAATCCTCATTTACGCCATATTTCACCATGGGGACATCACGCCAGTATTCTTTATTTCCACGTACTTCACAGTGTCCGGAGTGTTGCCCGGTCATAAATGAAGCACGAGATGGAGCACTTACCGGACTACCGGCATACGCCTGTGTAAAACGCATACCTTCCTTAGCCATATTATCAATATTCGGCGTACTGATGTAGGGCTGACCATAACACCCTAAATCACCATACCCCATATCATCACACATTATATAAATGATATTCGGTTTAGGGGTTTTCTGGGCATAAGCACCTAATAAAGGAAATGCCAGCCCACTGGTTAAAAGAAAGAGGTTTCGATTTTTCATTATACAGTTTATTGAATTAGTTTTTCTTTGAGCAAGATATGGAAAATATTCCAATTGATGAAATAATAAAGTCGCCTCAAATAAAAATTATATAAAGACGACTTTATATTAACATTTACCTATTTACCAACCTGGATTCTGTTCCAAAGCAGGATTCAACAATATTTCAGTTGTCGGAACCTGATATAAATAATATTTCTCCAACCATCCTTTGCCCTCTTTCAATGGGTCATTGAACAAATACAGATATCCCTCTTTCATTGTCCCTGTTGCTCCATCCGAATAGCCTGTCTCCGTGTTATACAAAGTATATCCCGCCGCTGCCGCCTTTTCTTTTGAAAGCCATAATCCTGTTGCAGTCTTATTCAAGAACCAAGGTGCCATTCTCCAACGTCTGATATCATAGAAACCAAAACCTTCTCCCATCAGCTCAATAATTCTTTCACGACGTATCTCCCATAATACAGGATCCACCAAAATGCCATTATCATTGCCTTTAGGGTAGTATTTGCCACGATTAGGATCAAAACTATCATTAATATCAGCAACAACCATTTGAGCAACTCCAGCACGGTCACGCAATTTATTAATAGTAATATCAGCAACCGGTTGATTGAATTGTCCTGCTTCAAACATGGCTTCGGCATAATTCAATAAAACCTCTTCTATCTTAAAAATAGGCTTGTCGGCTGTGTTTTGTGCACCGTTATTAAAACTCTTTTCCCACTGGCTCCAATTCTTCCAGACATAATAGCCCGATCGGCATGTAACAAACGCCCCTGTTCCCAATCGAGGAATTTCAGGAACCAACGAAGCACTCCAGTTCTGACCGGGCAAACGTTTCATACCTGTACCCGGATTAGAACATGATTCATTAGGTTTCATAATATCAATATATTCACGATCGGCAGGATCATCTGTATATGACCAAGTAGGATAGTCTCCTTTACCCGCTTTTACTTTGTAAGGAGGGATTACGGTATGATACAAGCGGGGGTCTCTATCACGGAATGTGGCATACATATCCTTGTCACCATGATAACTGGAAGCATGATTTAAAATAGGTTTACCGTTTTTCATCAAATATAGATCAACGGTCTTTTGATTCATCTCCACATAATGCGAAGAGGTATGCTCCATATAACTATAGTTACAGTTATTGATATCATCGACATATTCCTTATATAGAATCACTCCCGGAATCCCCTTTAAACTTTCCGTTGTCCACATCTCGCCATAACCCGCAGCAGGCTGTCCGTCCGTGCCATAATATAAAGTAGGATAATCATCCATCAATAACTTGGACACACGAATACATTCCGTGAAATACTTATCATAATCTCCAAGTTCATGATATTTGCGCCACGTTCCCTCACGTAATGTAAAACGTGAAATAGCCGCACGAATACAGTCACGATTAATGGTGTTATCACCATCCCTGCTTTGGAAATCGCCTATATTTTCTTCCGCCCATTTCAAACGGTCCAGAACTTTATCCGCCACTTCTTTACGAGCCACCCGAGGACCATACGCCTCGGGAGATTCATCATTCAGAACGGTTTCTATCCAAGGAATATCACCAAAACGATTTATCAGTTCCATATACCAGTAAGAATGGAAAAAATAACCTACTGCCTTCCAATGGTTTTTCTCAACATCCGTCAGATTGGAACCATCAATGTGCGTCAGCATCATATTGATACGACGCAAGTATCCAAAGCTCCAGCCATTTCCCGTAGCTGTGCTTGTTATCTTCTGGTAAGCATAATTATTAGAGCTGGACTCATACTTAGAATCCATAAAACCTGCATTTATATCTCCTTGATAGTGAGAATTTTGCCCTATGCCATTTACAGAGGTAGCGATATCCGTGTTTGAAAACATCTCATAACAAGGCCACATAAATGCCAAAAAATTATCGTATGACTTAAAAACGGTTTCTTCCGTCGGATCAGTTACCGGAAGTTTATCCAAAAAACTATCGTTACATCCCGAGAGCGTAACGCCTGCCAAGATGGCAAAACTTATAAATATCTTTTTCATATTGCTTACTCGATTAAAAGGTGATTTATAATGTAAGGTTTATACCAAATGAAACTGTGCGCGATGCAGGATAGTTCCAATTCAAAGTCTCCGGATCAATTCCCTTCGGTAATGATGAAAACGTAGCCAAATTTTCAATGCTGACAAATGCTTTCAACTGCTTCAATGTCAGCTTCGACACCCATGCCTTAGGAACTGTATAGGACAGAGTTACATTTTTAATACGTAAATAAGAAGCATCTGACAGAAATTTGTCCGATTGACGATAGTTAGAGCCTTGGTTTCCATAATTTCCATAAACACGTGGAAATTCAGCATTCGGATTGCTGCAAGTATAATCACCTGCTGCTAAATCGGCCGGTTTCCAATAATTGCTCAAATCATCATACAAAGGTACAAATTTAAAATCCGCGTATAAAGGCATATTCAATGTATTGGCAATCCAAGCGTCACGTTTACCTGTTCCCTGCAAGAAGATATTCAAATCAAAACCTCCATAACTAGCCCCCAAATTGATACCATATAGATAACGAGGCATATTGTTCCCGATAACTTTACGGTCTCCCGGATTGTCCACTGTGTTATTACCGGAAGTAATGATATTTTCTTTCCCTTCTTCATCTCTCAAGTTTTTAAACTTCAAATCACCCGGCCGCGGTGAATATCCCTCCAAAGCGGTAATTCCATCCTTTAATATCCAAGACGAGGTGCTTTCAAAATCATCAACTGTATAAAATCCATTAGCTTCATAACCCCAGATTTCTCCAATTTCCTTTCCTTCATAATAATTCCAAAAAGTATTTCCGTTGCTCAATGTGCTCGTTAGTATTTTTGACTCATTGGAATTATATTTCATTATTTTAGATTTACTGTCTGACAAGTTGAAACCAACACGATAACTTACTTTACCAATCTGATCTCTCCAGTTCAAATTTAGTTCCCAGCCAGTAGTACGCATGTCGGCCGTATTCTGATATGGGGCGCTCGCACCTACCACCCCCGGTAACTGCATACCTGGAGCAAGCATACCTTTAGTATCCCGTTGATACCAATCAAATGTACCATTCAAACGATTGTTCAGCAAAGATATATCCAATCCGAAATCCAGTGTTCCCACTTTTTCCCATGTAAAGCTGTTGCTGACCAACGCTGGTAATGAACTAATGGCGGTTACAAAATCACTACCTGATAACCATCCGTTATACTTATTATTCAATTCCATAGTCGGAGTATAGGAATAAGAGGGAACATTCTGATTACCAATCTCACCATAAGATGCACGTATTTTCAATCCTCCCAGCCAATCGCGTGTAGCTTCCATGAATTTTTCCTGTGCAATCTGCCAGCCCACAGAAACAGAAGGGAAGAAACCAAACCGGTTTTCTTTGGGAAATTTAGAAGAACCGTCATAACGTCCATTCACTTCTAAAAGATATTTGTCTCTATAATTATAATTCACACGAAAGAAACCACCACGCACGGCAAATTCATCATAAGAGTCATTGACCTTGATGGTAGAAGTTCCTGATCCCATAGCAGGAATATCTGTAATAGCCTGTCCATAAGAGTAGGCATCTAAAGTTTCTTTATATTTCGATTCCTGATTGAAACCAGCCATAACCTTAAAACGATGATCGCCTAAAGAAAAATCATACGTCCCATACAGGTTGAAAGCATTATAGTCTGTATATTGCTTGTACTTACGCAGATAATCATTGGTCGGAGTTACATCTTTACCTCCTTGTATAGTAGTATAGGGCACACTTCCGGTATACCAATGATAATCATATATATTCTTATCAAATGTATATTCAAATGCAATCTCCAACCCTTTCAGAGGCTTCAAAATAGATTTTAAAAAAATACGCGGATTGTCATTAATCGTTTTTGAAGGATTTGACCATTCTACCTGATTCCTCGGAGTAAAATAGGGTAGTCCTTCTCCACCTAAATCATCCGCTCCCTCCGGACACACTCCTTCGGGATAGAAAGATGCCAGACGAGTGGAATAAATACCACCCAAAGCTGATGCCGGCAAAGTCTTTTTACTATGTGCATAGCTTAGTGTAGCTTCTTGTGTGAACCAAGATGTAATATCTGCGGAAACAAAACTGCTTACATTCATTCTGTCATATTTATCTTTATTAGTCACTAGAATACCATCATTCGATAAATAACCAGCGGATAATCTATATCTCAATTTATCCGTACCGCCGGTAGCAGAAATATTATGAGTCATCTGAAAACTGGTTTCGAGCATATTCTTCACCAAGTCCTTTTCATTCATATAATAAAGTGACCCATCCGTATCCTTATAAATACCATCCCCCATAGTCTGCAATGAAGAAGGATCTTGTTGATATTGCTTCAACAACTCCATCCATCTACTTACACTAGGAGCCCCGGGAGTCCAAAACTGATCACCGGCAGCATCCGAGTAAGCTTGCAGATAATCCATTAGCGGAGCTTGTTTGGGAAGGTTTATAGCATTCGAAAAGGCAAAATTATTATTATAATTCAATTGAAAGCTAGTACCACCTTTAGGACGTTTGGTAGTAATCAGAATAACACCACCTGCTGCACGCGCACCATAAATAGCTGCCGAAGCAGCATCTTTCAAAACAGTTACCGTCTCAATATCTTCAGGATTAATCATATCAATATCACCTTCCACATTATCAATCAGTACCAACGGTTCAATGGTATTACCATACGAACCATCATCGTTCTTTATACCGACAGAATAAGCTCCGCGAACCTGAAATTTCTTCCCTTGTCCTGGATCATTACCATTACTTGAAACAAGTAATCCCGGCACGGTTCCTTGCAACGCCTCAGCGGCATTAACCAGCGGACGGTCACCAATCACTTCATCCATTTTGACCGAGGCAACAGCTCCTGTCAGGTTTGCCTTTTTCTGTGAGCCGTAGCCCACTACCACCACTTCGTCTAAAGTTTCAGTATCCTCACGCAATACCACCTGAATGGTTTTTGTATCATGCACGGCTATTTCTTGAGACTTATAACCAATATAACTTATTTGTAACTTCACAGGAAATTCAGGAACTTCTAAAGAAAATTTTCCATCAAAATCCGTGATACACCCGTTAGTAGTCCCCATTACCACAACAGAAGCACCGATAATCGGTTCCTTTGCCACATCCATTACTAATCCGGTAATTGTATTCTGTCTTGCTTGCTGAGGCTTATAAACAGAAATATGTTCCCCTTCCACTTTATAGCAGATATTTCTCCCTGCAAACAACATCTCAAGCACTTCTTCCACACTTTTATTTCTGACATCAATAGACACTTTCTCATTCATATTGATATCATTATTGCGAACAAGGAAAGAGTAACCGGTCTGCTTTTCAATCTCATGAAAAACCCGGCTCAAAGCTACTGAATGCTGTTGCATAGAAAACCTTGCCTCCTGAATAGGCAATGCGGCCATAGCGACGTTCCCCCATAGTAGAAATGAAACGACCCATACAAGAGAGAACCTATGTTCCCTACGAACTTTACAAAAGTTTTTTTTCATACTTAGAATTTTTAGTTAACAATTATTTAGGCATGTACTTCTTATTTATCCGTCAACGGTCTGTAACGACTATTGTTTTTCCTTTCTTTCTCCACATAAACTTATTATCCACATCCAGATAAGAAAGGATTTCATCCAAGGTCAGATTCGCATCTATACTTCCTGAAAAATATTCAGTATAGACTTTCCGGGACTGCACAAGTATCTGTACGTCATATTTTTTTTCGATTGATTTCAAAATATCAAATAACTTTTCATTGACAAATACCAATCTTCCTGTAGTCCAAGCTGCTTGAGAAGAAGCATCTATCTTCCTCATAAACAAAACCTTATCATCCTTATTAAAAACAGCCTGTTCATCAGGGGAAAGCAGTATATTCTTTTTAGCATCTGAAGTAGTATAAACATTCACACTACCCTCTACAAGACTCACTTTTATTTCTGCATCATCAGGATAAGAAGCTACATTAAATGTCGTACCCAGCACTTGTATATTCAGTTCCCCCGTATGGACGATAAAAGGTTTGCGCACATTCCTGGCAACTTTGAAATAAGCCTCGCCCGAAAGAAAAACTTCCCGGTCAGCCTGATGCCGCAACAAAGCATCATATTTTAAAACCGTTCCCCCATTCAGAAAAACAATGGTACTATCGGGTAATAGTAATTTTGAACTGGCTCCCTGGGGAATTTCAATCTGACAATAGGAGGGAGCAAGAACCTCTTGACCAGACGAATGATATAAATAAAAGCACGTTATGCTGCAACCAATCAGCAAAGCCCATACAGCCACACTTCCCCAAACGCTTATTTTGCGGAAAAATGAATGTTTACGGGAAGAATGAAAATTTAAAGTATCACGCAATTGTTCTAAATTCCGCTCTTTCCTGCGTGCAAACCAAGAAGAGGAAGCCAATGCATAGGTACGGGATATCTCACGATATTTTTCGCGACAAGCATTGTCTTTTTTTAACAATATAATTAACTTCTGCATATCCTCAGACGAGATCCCGCCTTTCAGATAATCCAGCATTATTCGTTCAAATTCATCTATTTGGCTATTCATTTTATATCTTTAAAGTTACTTACTATAAATAATACACAAGCAACAGACAAAACATTTAAGCCAAAACATGTTTTTTTTCATCTTTTTTTTAGAAAAGAAAAAATAATAGAATCCCTATCCTAGATCCCACTTTTTCTTTTATTTTATCCATGGCGTTTTTTACATGCACCCTGACTGTATTGACCGAAATATTATTTTTATCTGCAATCTCTTGAGGAGTCAGATCGGAATAAAGATATTGTTCAAAAATGAACCTGCATTTATCCGGTAAGGAAGACACTATATCTTGGACTTGTTTTTCTAAATCGGCCAATTCCATTTCTTGCAAAGGAGAACATCCGGAAGCACAATATTCTTCCTGATACTCAAGCAATGCTTTACGGTATTCATCTATAATCCTCTCACGACTGTAAAGTGAACGAAGGTAGTTCAAACACCCGTTCTGAACAACGCGTATCAAATAAGCATGAATAGGAAAAGATAATTCAGCACGTTTATACCATATTTTAGCAAAAGCCTCATTTACTATATCCTGTGCTTCAACAGGGTTAAAGATATAAGAATTAGCGCAAGCACAGAGATAGACAAAATAGCTATTGTACAAAGTTTCAAAAGCTTTCTCATCCCCTTTGTTTATTCTTTCAATCAGATCTTTATCTATTATATTAGTGTTCATTTTCAGCAGGACTATAATATTGCAAATATAGCGTTTCTTAAAATAACTATGCCAATAAAACTATTTCTTATTAAAAAATTCTAGCAATAATCAATAAAAAAAGAAATAAGTTCCAGCTCATAATCTGAAGAATAATCTTTAACTTTGTTTTCGACGAAAATCAAACTATAAATAAAATGAACAAAAAGCTATTATTCTCCCTGTTACTGGCAGGGACAGCTTTCACCGGACATGCCGATGAGGCTAGGTTACTCCGTTTCCCCGCTACCAACGGCTCCGACATTGTCTTTTCCTACGCCGGAGACCTGTACAAAGCACCCTTGAACGGAGGAGAAGCACAGAAACTGACTTCCCATATCGGTTACGAAATGTTCG
Source organism: Phocaeicola sartorii JCM 17136 = DSM 21941 (assembly GCF_054653615.1). Classification (NCBI taxonomy): domain Bacteria; kingdom Pseudomonadati; phylum Bacteroidota; class Bacteroidia; order Bacteroidales; family Bacteroidaceae; genus Phocaeicola; species Phocaeicola sartorii. The sequence goes on along the minus strand of NZ_BAAIFW010000006.1, from coordinate 1,135,078 downwards.
CACGTTTCTCTCCGGATGGAAAATCAATCGCTTTCACCGGTCAATATGACGGGAACACAGAAGTATACTTGATTCCGACCGACGGGGGAGAGCCGCAACGGCTTACCTACACGGCAACGAACAGCCGGGACGACCTGGGAGACCGGATGGGGCCTAACAACATCGTAATGACCTGGACACCGGACGGGAAAAACATCATCTACCGGAACCGCATCAGCGATGGTTTCGATGGCAAGCTATGGAGCATCTCGAAAAACGGAGGAATGTCCGAAGTGATTCCATTGCCCGAAGGAGGCTTTTGCAGCTATTCACCCGATGGGAAAAAACTGGCTTACAACCGGGTTATGCGAGAGTTCCGTAACTGGAAATATTATCGCGGCGGCATGGCGGATGATATCTGGATTTATGATCCGGCCGCTAAGAAAGTAGAAAATATCACCCATAACGTGGCACAAGATATTATCCCTATGTGGATAGGAGAGGAGGTGTACTTCATTTCCGACCGGGACCGAACCATGAATATCTTTGTCTATAACACCCGGACCAAACAGACCGAAAAGGTAACCGACTACACGGATTATGATGTGAAATTTCCCAGCAGCAACGGACAAATCATTGTCTACGAACACGCAGGATACCTTTACAAACTAGATCCCCAAACACGTAAATCGGAAAAGATCTCCATCACGCTGACCTCGGACAATATCTATGCCCGCAAAGAAATGAAACGGGTAGCAGACAACCTGACTGCCGCCAGCCTTTCACCGGATGGACACCGCCTGGCAGTAACTGCCCGTGGAGAAGTATTCGATGTTCCTGCCGACAAAGGAGTGACCCGTGACATCACCCGCACACCGGGAGCCAATGAACGGGATGGAATTTGGAGTCCGAACGGGAAATATATCGCTTACATCAGTGACCGCACCGGCGAGACCGAAGTATGGCTGCAACCTGCCGAAGGAGGAGACCCTATCCAACTGACCCAAAACAATGATACGTATATCCGCCAGCTGATGTGGAGTCCGGACAGCAAGAAGATACTTTATACCGACCGTAAAAACCGCATCGTAGAAGTGGATATCACCTCTAAAACAAAACGGACTGTCATGCAGAATCCGGAAGGAGAGTTCTATGAAGTAAGTTATTCACCGGACAGCCAGTGGATCACTTATACTAAATCCGGAGCTAATAACATGAGTGTCATTTATGTATACCAACTGACTTCGGGCAAGGAATATCCGGTAACCGAAAAATGGTACAGCTCTTCTTCACCTGTCTTCAGTACAGATGGGAAGTACCTCATATTCAGTTCTGAAAGAGATTTCAACCCCATCTACAGCCAGACGGAATGGAATCATGCCTATAACCGAATGGGAGGAGTCTACATGGCCATGCTCGCCAATGACACCGCGTCACCTTTATTGCCTTCGGACGAAATGGTCAGCATAGAGCAAAAGGCAACCAATGCAGCCAACAAGAAAGCGGAAGCCACAAGCAATGCAGTTAAGATTGATCCGGAAGGCTTGCCCGGAAGACTGATCAAACTACCCCTGCCGGCAGGCAACTACGGTAATTTCCATTCAGACGGGGAAAAAGTATGGTACGCCAGTGGCAGAAGCACCAAAGTATTTGACTTGACCGGGCAAAAAGAGGAAACCGTGGCCGAAGGAGCATACATGGATGTGGCTGCCAACCAAAAGAAAGCCTTGTTCTTTAAAGGAAATAATCTGTATATCTGTGATTTTCCATGCACAAAAGCTTCATTGGAAAAGCGTGTTAACCTGAACGATATGATCGCCCCCATTGATTACACTCAGGAATGGGCTCAGATATTCGATGAGACATGGCGGGCTTTCCGTGACGGATTCTACCTGGAAAACATGCATGGAGCAGACTGGAAGGGAATCAAAGAGAAATATGCCGTATTGGTTCCCCATGCAAAGACCCGTCTGGATTTGAACTATATCATCGGTGAGATGATTGCCGAACTGGCTTGCGGACACGCATACGTGAATCCGGGTGAAATAAAAGGTCCTGAACGTATCCCGATGGGATTGCTGGGCGCCGAACTGAGCCGTGACAAAAGTGGGTTCTACCGTATTGACAAAATTCTGCCGGGTGCGGTTTATAGTCAGAAACTACGCTCCCCCCTTACAGAACCGGGCATCGGAGTCAAAGAAGGAGAGTACATCACAGCCATTGACGGCATTTCAACAGCCACGGTTGACAACATTTACAGCCTGCTGGCAGGCAAAGCCAACGTATTGACTGAACTAAGCATCAACCATACCGCTTCAGGGAACGGAGCACGTAAAGTGGTCATTAAACCATTGGACAATGAATACCCGTTGTATCACTATAACTGGGTACAGAATAATATCAAGAAAGTGGAAGAAGCGACCAATGGGCGTGTAGGCTACGTCTACATCCCTGATATGGGACCCGACGGACTGAACGAATTCGCCCGTTACTTCTATCCCCAGCTTGACAAAGAAGCCCTGATCATTGACGACCGCGCCAACGGGGGCGGCAATGTCTCACCGATGATTATCGAGCGCCTGCTTCGCCAGCCTTATCGCCTGACCATGAGCCGCACATCCACCAAAATCGGTACCATTCCCGATGCGACACTGGTGGGCCCGAAAGTATTGCTCATCAATAAATACTCGGCTTCGGACGGTGACCTGTTCCCATGGAGCTTCAAGGCCAACAAGATCGGTAAGGTGATCGGTACCCGTACCTGGGGCGGAATTATCGGCATCAGCGGCTCATTACCTTACATGGACGGCACCGATGTACGCGTTCCGTTCTTTACCAACTACGATGCCAAGACCGGTCAGTGGATAGTGGAAAACCACGGAGTAGATCCTGATATTCTGATAGACAATGACCCGGTAAAAGAGCAGATGGGAGAGGATCAGCAGTTGAACAAAGCCATTGAAGTGATTCTACAGGAATTGAAAGACCGCAAACCATTGCCTCCCGTTCCGACTCCGAGAACTTACAAGGATTTGGGAGTAGAATAAAAAATCATACCTGATAAAAGAAAGCCCGTAGCCATGCTGAAATCTGTAAAAATGGCTACGGGCTTAATAATTTATAGGTTCCCAATATAAGCCTGAATATATAGATGACATGCCTTGAAAAACGGCTATCAGGTCACGCTGGAATTCACATACGTACGTGTAAGCCTGCGCATACGCCTGTGTAGAGCCACACATACGTACGTAAAGGCCCATGCGTACGTACGTATAAATGTGCGCTTTCATTTGTATAAATAAATACAATAAATCCGGGAGTGATATACATGACTCTTCCCCAAAATGTAAATAAAGAGAAAGCAATATACCTAATAAGATGCTTTTTTATTTCCTGTTCTTTCCGTATATCTCCCCGACTTTCATTATCTTTGCAACCACTTAATAACAAAGATATTAAATAACAAAAATAGATCATGGAATACAATTTCAGAGAGATTGAGAAGAAATGGCAGCAAAGATGGGTGGAAAATAAGACCTATCAAGTGACCGAAAACGAAAACAAAAAGAAATTCTACGTACTGAACATGTTCCCCTATCCATCGGGAGCCGGACTGCATGTAGGACACCCGCTGGGATACATTGCCAGTGATATTTATGCCCGTTACAAACGTTTGCAAGGCTTCAACGTGCTGAACCCCATGGGGTATGACGCTTACGGACTTCCTGCCGAACAATACGCCATCCAAACCGGACAACACCCTGCCATCACCACTGTGAACAATATCAACCGCTATCGTGAACAGTTGGATAAAATCGGTTTCTCTTTTGATTGGAACCGTGAGGTGCGTACTTGTGAACCCGGTTACTACCATTGGACCCAATGGGCTTTCCAACAAATGTTCGACAGCTATTATTGTAACGATACACAGCAAGCACGCCCCATCAGCGAACTGACAGAAGCATTTGCCCAGTACGGCAACGAAGGACTGAATGCGGCTTGCAGCGAGGAACTCAGTTTTACCGCCGAAGAATGGAACGCCAAGAGCGAAAAGGAACAGCAGGAAATCCTGATGAACTACCGCATTGCCTACCTGGGCGAAACGATGGTGAACTGGTGTCCGCAACTGGGAACCGTACTGGCCAACGATGAAGTAGTGGACGGTGTAAGTGAACGTGGCGGTTTCCCCGTGGTTCAGAAGAAAATGCGCCAATGGTGCCTGCGCGTTTCGGCTTACGCACAACGACTGCTGGACGGACTGGACACGGTGGACTGGACAGACTCACTGAAAGAAACACAGCGCAACTGGATCGGCCGTTCGGAAGGTACGGAAGTACAATTCAAAGTAAAAGACAGCGATATCGAATTCACTATCTTTACCACCCGTGCAGACACCATGTTCGGTGTAACCTTCATGGTGCTGGCTCCGGAGAGCGAGCTGGTTGCCCAACTGACCACCGAAGCACAGAAAGCCGAAGTGGAAGCCTATCTGGACCGCACCAAGAAACGTACCGAACGCGAACGTATCGCCGACCGCCGCGTGACCGGTGTATTCAGCGGTTCATACGCCATCAACCCGTTTACCGGTGACGCTGTTCCCGTATGGATCAGCGACTACGTATTAGCAGGCTATGGTACAGGTGCCATCATGGCGGTTCCTGCCCACGACAGCCGTGACTATGCTTTTGCAAAACACTTCAACCTGCCTATCGTTCCGTTGGTAGAAGGTTGCGACGTCAGCGAAGAAAGCTTCGATGCCAAGGAAGGAATCGTATGCAACTCCCCTCGCAAAGACGTTACTCCTTACTGTGACCTTTCTTTAAACGGCTTGACCATCAAAGAGGCTATCGCCGCTACCAAAGAATATGTAAAAGCCCACAACCTGGGACGTGTGAAAGTGAACTACCGTCTTCGCGACGCCATCTTCTCACGCCAACGTTATTGGGGCGAACCGTTCCCGGTATATTACAAAGACGGTATGCCTTATATGATTGACTCGTCCAAATTACCGCTGGAACTTCCCGAAGTGGCCAAGTTCCTGCCGACCGAAACAGGCGAGCCTCCATTGGGACATGCCACCCAATGGGCTTGGGATGTGGAAAAAGGTGAAGTGGTAGAAAACACTTTGATTGACAACGTCCATGTATTCCCGCTGGAACTGAACACCATGCCGGGCTTTGCCGGTTCATCCGCCTATTACCTGCGTTATATGGACCCACACAACGACCAAGCGTTGGTATCGGAAAAGGCAGACCATTACTGGCAGAATGTAGACCTCTATGTAGGTGGTACGGAACATGCTACGGGTCACTTGATTTACTCCCGCTTCTGGAACAAGTTCCTGCACGATATGGGTGTAAGCATCAAGGAAGAACCGTTCCAAAAGTTGGTGAACCAAGGAATGATTCAGGGACGGAGCAACTTTGTCTATCGCATCAAAGACACCAACACCTTTGTGTCACTGAACCTGAAAGACCAGTACGAAACTACTCCGCTGCACGTGGATGTGAACATCGTATCCAATGATATCTTGGATGTAGAAGCTTTCAAGGCATGGCGCCCCGAATACAACAATGCCGAATTCATCCTCGAGGATGGAAAATACATCTGTGGCTGGGCAGTAGAGAAGATGAGTAAATCCATGTACAATGTGGTCAATCCGGACATGATTGTCGAAAGATACGGCGCCGACACGCTGCGCATGTATGAAATGTTCCTCGGCCCGGTAGAGCAGTCCAAACCTTGGGATACTAACGGTATTGACGGTGTACACCGTTTCCTGAAAAAACTCTGGAACCTCTTCTATAGCCGTACAGATGAATTCCTGCCGGTAGAAGGAGAACCGACCAAAGAAGAATTGAAAGCCATTCATAAACTGATTAAGAAAGTAACCGGAGACATTGAAACCTTCTCTTACAACACCTCTATCAGTGCTTTCATGATATGCGTGAACGAACTGACTTCATTGAAATGCCGCAATAAAGAGGTATTAAGCAATCTCATCATCCTACTGGCCCCCTTCGCCCCTCACTTCGCCGAAGAACTTTGGGAAGCACTGGGCAACACCACCAGCGTATGCGATGCACAATGGCCTGTATTCAATGAAGACTACCTGAAAGAAGATAGCGTGAAGTACACCATCTCTTTCAACGGTAAAGCACGTTTCACCCTGGAATTCCCTGCTGATGCCGACAATGATACCATTCAGGCAACCGTTATGGCAGACGAGCAGGCACAGAAATGGATTGAAGGTAAGACTCCGAAGAAGGTAATTATCGTTCCGAAGAAGATTGTAAATATCGTACTATAATCATCTATGGATAAAATTCTAAAAATCAGACTTGGTAGAGATGTAAAGGACTATTTGTCCATTACTTTCGGACTGATATGTTATGCATTGGGATGGGCAGCATTTTTGCTGCCCTATCAAATAACTACAGGTGGAGTAACCGGTATTTCGGCCATCATCTATTATGTGACAGGTGTGGAAATTCAAGTTTCCTACTTCATAATCAATGCACTTTTTTTAGGATTCGCATTGAAGATACTCGGCCCCAAGTTTAGTTTGAAAACAGTTTATGCCATCTTCATGCTGACATTTCTGCTTTGGCTTTTTCAGGCAATATTAAAAGGACCGGATGGTAACTTACCCCAATTATTAGGCCCCGGACAAGAGTTCATGGCTTGTGTAGTGGGTGCAGGATTGTTAGGTTTCGGCATTGGCATTGTATTCTGCAACAACGGAAGTACCGGAGGGACAGATATCATAGCCTGGATTATCAATAAATATAAGGATGTGACCTTGGGCCGAATGATGATGTACTGTGATATCGTCATTATTTCTTCCTGCTATTTCATCTTTCACGATTGGAAGCGAGTATTATTCGGATTTTGTGTCTTGTTCATCATGAGTATCGTGATTGATTATGTAATCAACAGTACACGTCAGTCTGTTCAATTCCTCATCTTTTCGCGTAAGCATGATGAAATAGCCGAAGGTATCACCAAGCAAATCGACCGCGGAGTAACATTGCTGGACGGCACCGGTTGGTACAGCAAGCAAAACATAAAGGTCGTTGTGGTATTGGCAAAAAAAAGCCAGTCACTGGATATATTCCGTTTGGTGAAAGATATTGACCCCAATGCATTCATCTCACAAAGCAATGTAGTGGGAGTGTATGGCGAAGGGTTCGATAAATTGAAAATAAAATAAATTCTATCCCTTATTTCACCGCCCCTGCATCTGAAAGCGGGACGGTGGTCCAAGGGTAGGATTACCCATCTTGCCCCTGTCCTTATCAATCACCACCTTGTGAAGAATCTCGTAAATCAAACCGCCTACATCTATCCCTAAATTAAACTTATTGAACTTATAACAGGGAACTACTACCGGAACCGTTTCCCAACCTCCACGCAAAGGATTGTAATAACGCTGCACTCCCATTTCCACACTGAACCGCTCGCTCATATCCACCGTCATGCTGGCACCATAACTGTGCGATTCCATACCATACGTCTGACCTCTATAATAAGAACCGAATACTTTAAAGGCAACACGGTCTGAAGCCCGATACATCACTGCGCCCGAAGTGCCGAAAGACTGTCCAACAGCGAAAGGCATATTCATTTTCATGGCATTGATACCCACCTGTACGCTCCATCGGGGATTGAATCTGTACATGTATCCCAACGAAGCTTTATTCATCAGTCCGATACCAGGCAAAGTGGTCTGCTCTCCCGAACCATAAAACACACCATTTTCAAATCCTTTTATTATCCCGCCGGTGTTGTAATCTCCCCTGAACATCGGTGAAGGGTTTGTATGATAAGGAAGAACAAGCGGCTTCTTTAAAGAAAGACGAAGTAAAGAATCGGTTGGGGCAGGTTGGGGCAGAGGAAAACTCAAAGTCTTTTCATCCGGTGCAACAAAGTCTTCATGCAAAAAAGAAACAGACAAAGAGTTCCCTTCCTGCATTTCGGACGATGTCCGCACACTGTCACGAACCGTGCGTTTCACATCCTCTTGAGCAGCCATGTCTGATGAAATGCCCCAAAGCAACAAATATATTCCTATGCGGACTATGTTGTTAAATAAATCCGATTTCCACTTCATAAGCCCTTCAGTTTTAAATATGCCACAATTGCAAATTTAGTGAAATCTATTGCTTGGCAATCATTTCGGACTATTATTTTCCTAAAATAATCTACATAAATAAGCACATACCAACAAATTATCAAAAAAATGGAAGTGTGAGATACCTCCATGCCTGTAAATCATAAGAATATTTGCTTTTTCCTGCGCAATATCCGGTTGAAAAAACTATCTTTGTCTATCGGTTGTTTTAAACTCAAAAGGAGAATAGATTATGGAAGCGATAAAAGAAATACCTTACGGAATGTCAAATTTCACGGATGTGATAGAACAAAACCGCTATTATGTGGACAAGACGATGTATCTGCCCTTATTGGAAGACCAAGCCAACTATCTCATCTTTATCCGCCCCCGACGTTTCGGAAAGAGCCTTTTTCTGGATATGCTCCGTAGCTATTATGACCTTTCCCGAAAAGATGACTTTCAAAAACTGTTCGGTGATTTATGGATAGGGAAGCATCCCACTCCCCTGCAGGGAAAATACCAGATACTTTATCTGGACTTCTCAAAGATAGGGGGAAGCATAGACGAGCTTTCCAAAAGATTTGACGCTTACAGTGCCGTCCAGCTGGATGAGTTTTTAAATCGTTATCGGGAATATTATGATGATGAGTTTATTGCACGTTTCCTGTCTGCTGAAAAAGGACTGGACAAACTGCACATGCTGGATGCCAGAGCCCGCCGTCTGGGCTATCCCCTTTACCTTATAATAGATGAATATGACAACTTTACAAATGTGGTACTCAATGAGCAGGGAAATGAGATTTACCATGCCATCACCCACGCCAGCGGTTTCTATCGGGATGCCTTCAAGAACTACAAAGGCATGTTCGACCGCATTTTCATGACGGGAGTCAGCCCCGTCACCCTGGACGACCTGACCAGCGGATTCAATATCGGATGGAATATCAGTACCAGTCCGTTTTTCAACGGAATGCTGGGATTTTCAGAAGAGGATGTACGTGCCATGCTCCGCTATTATCAGGAAAAGGGAAAGCTGCAAGGCGATGTGGAGGAGATGATTCAGGAGATGAAGCCATGGTATGACAATTATTGCTTTGCTGAAGAAAGCCTGGACCGTGAACCGAAAATGTTCAATTGCGATATGGTGCTTTACTACCTTCGTAACCGCATCCAGTTGGGGAAGTCTCCCAAGCAAATGATTGACCCCAATACCAAGACGGACTACAGCAAGATGAAGAAACTGATTCAGCTGGACCGTCTGGACGGAAACCGAAAAGGGGTGCTCCGGAAGATTACCGAGGAGGGGAAGATACTGACAAACCTGTTCCCCTCGTTCTCTGCCGACGAACTCACCAAGCCTGAGATTTTCCCAAGCCTGCTCTTCTATTACGGCATGCTGACTATCATAGGAACTCGAGGCAACCTGATTGTTTTGGGGATTCCCAACAATAATGTCCGCAAGCAGTATTATGAATACCTGTTGGAGGATTATCAAAAGCATGAACATATTAATCTGGTAGATGTGGAAATCCTTTTTAATGACATGGCCTTTGATGGGGACTGGCGTCCGGCCCTGGATTTTATAGCCCGCGCCTATAAGGACAATTCCTCGGTGCGCAGCAGCATAGAGGGCGAAAGGAACATTCAAGGTTTCTTCACAGCCTACTTAAGCATCAATGCCTACTACCTGACCATGCCCGAGGTGGAGCTGAACCACGGTTTCTGCGACATGTTCCTCATGCCGGACCTGCAGCGCTATCCTGAAGTGGAGCACAGCTACATCCTGGAATTAAAATACCTTCCGAAAGAGAAATTCGAGGCACAGGCCGAGGAACAATGGGATGCCGCCGTACAGCAGATTCACGGTTATGCCGAAGGAGAGAAGGTTCGGCAGCTTTGCAGGGAAACCCGCCTGCATTGTATTGTGATGCAGTTCTGCGGATGGGAGCTGGCAAGGATGGAAGAGGTATAAATATTTATACCTTTAATGGCCGGTTGCTTCCGGTAGCTTATTTGAAAAACTCTACCGGATCAGGTCTGGCCATCATGAAGATATATGCAGTGAGTTTTATTATCACTTCTATTATAATCCGTATTTTTTCATTTTGTTGAACAAAGTCTTCCGGCTGATATTCAGAGCCTCAGCCGTAAGTGTACGGTTTCCGGCAAACTTTCTTAATGTCTCTTGTATCAACTCCTTTTCTACCTGGGCATTCACTTCACGGATATCATTATTATCACCTAAAGATAAAGGAATATCGTTTTGCTCATACCCTTTGACACGCACAGGAAGCTGCTGCACATCAATCGTTCCCTCCAGACTAAGAATCATGGCACTCTGAATGGCATTTTCCAAATCACGGATATTTCCCGGCCAGTCATAAATACAAAGTTTATCCATCGCTGCCGGAGTAATACTTTTCACTGACAGATTTAATGCCTCATTGTGTTTGCGGATAAAAAAATCAGTCAACAAGGGAATATCTTCTTTACGTTCCCTCAGAGGTGGAAGTTCTAATGTAAATACATTCAGCCGATACAATAAATCCAGACGGAAATTACCTTGTTTCACTTCTTCTTCCAAATTACGATTGGTAGCGGCTACAATACGTACATTAACCGGAATCTGTTTTGTCCCTCCGATACGAGTCACTTTCCTCTCTTCCAGCACACGAAGAAGTTTCACCTGCGCATCCATCGGTAATTCACCAATCTCATCTAGAAAAAGTGTTCCTTCTTCTGCTTGTTCAAAGATACCCGGCTGGGCTTCTTTAGCATCGGTAAAAGCTCCTTTTTCGTGTCCGAACAATTCATTCTCTATCAAAGAAAGAGGAATAGCGCCACAGTTGATTGCTATAAAAGGCTTTTCACTCCGTTTGCTGCGTACATGCACCGCACGGGCAATCAATTCTTTTCCGGTTCCGCTTTCTCCATGAATAAACACGGTAGCTTCAGTCCTTGCCACGCGGTTCATTTGTTCCATTACCATTCGGAGTCCGCCTTCGCTACCGATAATCGGACGTTCTCCTTCTCCTAAACGCTTCTTTAATTGATGAAGCTCTCCTTTCAGATGACTGTGTTCCATGGCACGTTTCACTTTCAACAGCAAATCATCATTATCAAAAGGCTTTTCTATAAAATCATACGCTCCTTTTTTTACAGCATCCACCGCCAACGAAATAGTGCCGAAAGCTGTTACCAACATCATAACCTGATTAGGACGCATGAGGCGTATTTTATCCAAGGCCTCCGTTCCGTTCATTATCGGCATTTGCTGGTCCAGAAGAATTACATCAGGATTAAACAAAGTAGCTTCGGCAACAGCCGCTTTACCGTTCTCTACCGACTTGACTTCATATCCTTCCTGCGATAATAAGAGAGTCATTATCTTCCGTATACGCGGTTCATCATCCGCTATCAATATCTTTCCTTTCATATATGTTGGGGGAGTTTAATCGTAAAACAAGTTCCTTTTCCAAGAGTACTACGGACTTCCAGCTCTCCCTTATGACGGTTGATAATACCGAAACAGATAGCAAGCCCCAGTCCTGTTCCTTCTTCTTTGGTAGTGAAGAAAGGATTGAATACATTCTCAATGTCTTCCTCATCAATTCCTTTTCCCGTATCCTCAAATGAAATCAACAAATAACGGCTGCGGACATCAATCAGGGTACCTTCTTCCATACTTATATATAAAGTGCGGGGATGAGACTCATCATTCTCCTTCATTGCTTCCACCGCATTCAGAATAATATTCAGACAGACCTGTTTCAGTTGCTCCGCATCTCCCATAATGGTAGTCTGTTCGGTGAAATATTCAAATTCCACTTCTATCCGTTGCTTTTTCAACGTGTTGTTAACAAGTAACAAAGTCTGGTTAATAAGCTGTTCCAGATTGACTTCCATCGAATTTAACTCAGACGGACGGGCAAAAGAAAGCAAACCTTGCACAATCTTGTTAATACGTTCCGTTTCATTCAATAACTCATGCATCATCTGCCCCTTTTCACTCTCAACATCAAAATCATTACTCAAATATTGAATAGTGCTGCGGATAGAAGTAAGCGGATTTTTTATTTCGTGTGCTGCGCCGGCTGCCAGTTCTCCCAAGACAGCCAAACGGTCTGTGCGGTACATCCGTTTCAAACGATCCCGTTGAATTTCATAAAGTGAGGCATGTTCAATGGCAAAAGCAGCCTGTCCCAATAATAAAGAAAGTAATTCCAGCTCTTTCTTATCAAATTCTTTTCCATTCACCTTTTTCCCCATTACCAGAATACCACTAATTCGGTTCATCACATTCAATGGATAGACTAATTCCGCATTCAGCCGGGACAGCAATTTCCGTTCCTCTTCAGAAAAATAGGAGAGGAGAGAAGAACTTTCCGAAACAACCAATGGACGTTCATTCACAGCCAACCAATTCACCAATTTTCCTCTCCCCATAAAATAGGATACATTCTTGTCTTCCAATCCCTGCATTTTATATTTCTCCGTATTCTCATCAGGAAGAAAAAGAAAAATACCCTGCACAGGAGTTATTTGATTAACCTTCGACAAAAAGTTACTGATTAATAACTGTTTATCAGCAATCAACATGAGCGAACGGTTGAACTCCGACAAAAGTTGTTTTAGTTCAACAGAATGAGTAGTAGGAAAAAGATGAAACATAATAGGTTCTATTTATACTCACAAAGATATTGTTTTAAAATAAAAAATGATATAAATGAGTAACTATTTACTCACAATTGGGTAATCATTTTCTCAAACTCAATCTACCCTCCATTATCTTTCCATAGTAACCATTTGATTATCAGTACATTTTCTGTTTTGGCATGGAAATTGTATTTTATATAGCAAATAGAAAAGAAAGAAAGGATTATCGGGTAATCTGTTACCCACCCAACATGAATAACCAACAATATCAATAAAATATGAAAACGATAAAATTACTTCTAGCTCTGCTGCTGACAGGAATAACCACCGCGCAAGCACAAACCATTATCGGGAAATTAATAGACGAAAACCATGTGCCGTTGGAATATGCCAACATTATCTTGTTAAGCCCGACTGATTCCAGCTTTGTACAGGGAACTATCACTAATACTGACGGAGATTTCATATTAGACAAGGTGAATGGAAAAGCTTATATTCTAAAAGCTTCCTCCGTAGGGTATAAAACAATCTATAAGAACTGTCAATCGGGAAATATCGGTACCTTAACTCTGAAATCCGATGCAATCCTGTTGCAAGAAGCTGTAGTTACCGCCCGCCGTCCTACCTATAAAATGAAAGGGAACGCACTGGTCACTCATGTTTCCAATTCTCTGCTCAGTACCGCCGGAACAGCGAATGACGTACTGGCCCACATTCCCTTCGTGCAAGGTGACAATGGCCAATTCACCGTCTTTGGAAAAGGTACTCCGTTGATTTATCTAAACGGACGTCAACTCCGTGACCTCAGCGAACTGGAACGTTTGAGTTCTAAAGATGTACAAAGTGTAGAAGTTATCACCAACCCGGGAGCCGAATATGATGTCACTGTAAAGTCCGTCATTAAAATTAAAACAGTGAAACCCAAAGGCGAAGGCTTCAGTACGAACATCCATGCCGGTATCATCCAAGACCACAACTTCAACCACTTTGAACAACTGAACATGAATTACCGTCACGGAGGACTGGATTTGTTTGCCAACATCTACTACTCACACATGGGTAATTATCAGGAACAAAAAGACAAACATTATATAGAGGTAGACACCCTTTGGCAGCATCGCTCGGAAATGGACATGAATGCCAAGAGCCACTATATCAACACAGAAGGCGGATTCAACTATATGATAAACAGTGATCATTCCTTGGGAGCAAGATATACTTTCAACCGTTCGCCTAAAAGCAAGCTGAAAATGACTTCCGATTATGAAATCATAGCCGACGGCTCATTCTATGATAAACAACATTATGATTACGACTGGAATAACAATGATTTTTCTCACCGCATCAATGCTTATTATCTAGGCAGCCTGGGAAAACTGGGCATCGACTTCAATGCCGATTACTACAGCGGAGAAACACGCCAATATCAGAATGTACTGGAAAGCAGTGAAGAATATGAAGACCGCCACGTCACCGCCAGTAACCTGAATGACAACCGTCTGTATGCCGCCAAGCTTGTCCTTACACACCCCATCGGCAAAGGAGAAGTGAAAGCCGGAGCTGAATACAGTCATACACGTCGGCTGAACCGCTATGAGAACCCGCAGAATTACCTGCCCGAGACAGACAACGAAATTAAAGAAGACAAGCTGGCGGGCTTCGCCGAATTTGCCATTGCCCTGGGCAAATTGCAAGCGTCAGCAGGATTCCGCTTTGAACATGTCACTTCCGAATATCTGGACAAAGGGAAACGAATAGAGGAACAAAGCCGGGACTATGACAACTTGTTTCCCAATGTTTCTTTTGCCCTGCCTGTAGGAAAAACCCAACTCTCATTCAGTTATACAGCCAAAACACGTCGTCCGTCTTATAACGAATTAAGCAGTAATCTGCAATACGATGACCGCTTTACCTACGAAGGGGGTAATCCTAATTTAAAACCCGAAACCATCCACGACCTTACATTCATGGGCAATTACCAGTGGATACAGCTTTTTGTCAGCTACCAGCAACGCCGTGATGCCATAGAATTTGTGGCCGAATCCTATGACAAGAACCCTGCCATCACCCTATTTACCCGTAAGAATTTCGACAAGATAGAAGCATTGAACACAGGATTGGTGCTTTCTCCCCAATTCGGTATGTGGGAACCTTCCCTCAGCCTGCAAATGCAGCAGCAGTTTTTCAAGAACATGACCATGGGAAGCTTGAAACATTTCAACCGTCCTATTTTCAACGGCCGATTGGATAACTATTTCCGATTCAGCAAAACATGCACAGGAAACCTGACCCTGTTCTATAGAAGTAAAGGCAATAGAAGCATCATGCTGATGAAACCCAACCAAGGAGTAAACATCAGTTTGAATAAAACCTTTATGAACGACCGTATGAACGTAAACCTGCGTGTAAACGATATCTTCGCTTCGCAACGCAGTTCTTACATCATCTATGGCGACTGTATGCAATTCGACAAATGGAATTACAGCGATACACGGAATGTACGGCTCACGGTGAGCTACAAATTTAATTCCACCCGCAGTAAATACCGTGGAACGGGAGCAGCCAACGAGGAATTGAATCGTCTGTAAAAACACTCTTGCTACAACTATAAAAGAAAGCACAACAAGCATTCTAAGGCAAGTTACTACAACGAAACGATAACAAAAAAAGAGAAAAAGTAGGAGAACAAGCAATTCCTCCTTATCTTTGAGTCTTTCAAAATAGACACAATATGTTACAAGCCATTGATTTAACCAAAAGATATGAGGACGGAAGTCTGGCACTCGATGCATTGAACCTCCATATAGAAGAAGGAGAAATCTTCTTCCTGCTGGGAGCAAACGGTGCCGGAAAAACAACTACACTCAATCTGTTTCTCAACTTTATCCGTCCCACCTCGGGCCAAGCCTTGATAGACGGAAGAGACAGTGTAAAGCAATCATTAGAAGCGAAACGGCTTCTCTCCTATATTTCCGAAAACGTAATGCTTTATGAAGATTTATCGGCACGGGAAAATTTGGAATTCTTTGCCCGCCTCAACAGAAAGAATCCCCCAAAGGAAACCTATTACAACTTGATGAGAACCGTAGGTCTGAAAGAAACAGACTTTGAAAAGCATGTGAAATACTTCTCAAAAGGAATGCGGCAAAAAGTAGGACTGGCTTGTGTGCTTCAAAAAGATACACCAAATATCCTGATGGATGAACCCACTACCGGACTCGACCCTAAAAGCGCCGCCGAACTGATGGACACATTGCTCCAACTGAAACAAAAAGGAAAATCCATTCTGCTATGCACACACGACCTGTTCCGTGCCCGCATGATAGCCGACCGTATCGGCATCATGAAAGAAGGACGTATGGTAATGTTGCGCCGCCGTGAAGAATTCATGAACGAGGATATTGAACGTATTTATCTGGATTATATGCAGGAGGTTCCGCAATGAACATGATTTGCTCCATCGCTCTGAAAGATTTCAAGCAGCATCTACGTTCGTCGCGTTTCTTTCTGACTCTGCTGCTCTGCCTGCTTTTCCTACCTTTTACCCTACTGACAGGAACAGACGACTATTGTGCCCGCCAAACAGTTTGCGAGCAAAGACAAGCCATGGCCGACAGTGCCTTAAATAACACTTATGTATGGTCGCAAGTACGTCCGCTTGTCATCAAACAAACCGAACCCCTTAGCATCTTTTGCCAGGGAGTAACTTCCAATATGGGAACCTATAATCAGATCTTACTAAACACTTATCCATTGCTTCCCTATGCCTACAGTGATAAAGACTGCTCCATAATAGGGTATAAACAAACAGAAGTGCAAGGAGATACAGGAAACAATGAGAATATTTTTCTAAACACCTTCCCGTGCACTGACTTCACCGGCATGATAGGACTTGTATTCTCCCTGCTGGCACTCATTTTTTCTTACGATGCTTTCTCACATGAAAAAGAAACAGGCA
Source organism: Phocaeicola sartorii JCM 17136 = DSM 21941 (assembly GCF_054653615.1). NCBI lineage: Bacteria > Pseudomonadati > Bacteroidota > Bacteroidia > Bacteroidales > Bacteroidaceae > Phocaeicola > Phocaeicola sartorii. Next base: position 1,118,369 of record NZ_BAAIFW010000006.1, on the reverse strand, counting down.
TGTTACGGATGATATTCAGCCATCCTGTAAACCGGTTGACTTTTCTTTTTGGAAAAATAGGAGGAATATGCCTTGTTTTGGTTCCGCCGGTCATAATATGTTATACGATAAGTGCCGCTTATCTGATTTATGCCGGAATCCCTTTATCGGAAGCCGTTTGGAGCGGAATTGTACTACTTTCAATGCTGACATTAAGCTTTATCTTTGTATGCATACTTATAGGAATACTTATCTCTTTGCTCGCCTCTACTTCCGAACAAGCATTAACCGTCAGTTTCCTGCTCTGGATTGGTATGGTATTTATTCTTCCACCGGTATCGGGTTATTTGGCGGAAACTATTGCCCCCATTCCTTTGTACCGGAATATAGAAGCAAAAATGAAGTCGCTGGATGACGAACGCTATTACGAATTAAAAGAAATAAGAGAAAAATTTGAAAAAGAAGAAAAAGTGAAGACCATGATGGCCCTTTTCAACAACATGGGTGAAGACGGTTTTATGGACAAATGGGGACTCACTATGTCATTTGCCCGTGCCATACGCCGCACCCATGCAGAAAGCGAACTGACAAGACTAGTCTATTCCGACCGGAAATGGATATTACAAAAAGGCTATCTGAACAAACTGAAACGACAAATCCGCCTACGTTACTGGTTTTCCTGCTTTTCCCCCTTACAGGTTTTTCAAGAAACGGCACAACATATATGCCGTACCTCACCCGAAAACTATTTGTCCTACATGCATGAAGTGCGAAGTTACAGACAAGAAGTATGGAATTATTTCATAGACCATCAACTGTTCAATTCTTATTCCTATTTTACCACACAACATGAAGAAGACTTTATGACTGAACAAAAAATGGATGAAGTTTCCCGAAAATATGAAACATTGAGTGAAGAAGAGAAAACAAGTATCCTTCAAAAGATAGAGAACCGCCCTAAACTGGACACACGCGAATTACCACGATTCGCACAACAACCGGCAAGCATACAAGAACAGGTAAAAAACGGTGTGGGCACCTTCTTGTTTTTCACTGTGACAAGTTTAATATTCATTTATATAACAATAAAAATGGCTATCCGTTATGATATCCGATAAATTGATGATACTGAACATCTTGCTAAAGCAAGAATGGAAAAAGAACCGGCGAAGCCTGCGATTCCGCTTATCCTGGCTGTTGATGCTATGCGTATTTATCTGTGGAACCATCGCCTTTGTCCACCAATGGCACAATACAGAAACCGAATATGAAGAATATCGGAAAGAAAATGATGATGAATATCATGGATGGACAGTCACCGCCTATGCCATTATCACACAAGAATATTTATTACAGCCAAGACTGTCCTCACTGATAGATCCTTGTTCTGAACAACAGTTACCTTCTATCTTCACTTATAACGCATTTGGGATACATAATTTCCGCACCGCATTTTCTGTAAAGAATCCATTGATGCAACACAATGTTTCTTTCAGTTGGTCGTTTGTTGTCACCACGCTACTCACTTTCATCACTTTATTATTTTCTTTCAATGCGTTTTCGGGAGAGAAAGAGACTCATACCCTGGGATTTCTGCTCACCTATCCCGTTCCACGATTTCTGCTATTGCTATCAAAATATATATGTATAGTAATGCAGAGCGGCATTATATTGCTATCGGGCATCGGGACAGGAATATTGATTCTGCTCCTGTCAGGTATTGAAATGAACATACAGTTCATGATTCTATGCGGTGGATTTTTCCTGTCTTCCTTATTATTACTTTCGTTGTTCGCCGCTTTCGGATTATTTGCTTCCACCATCAGCAATCATCCTCGAAACAGTTTATTACTCTGTGTTATTTTTTGGCTGTTGTGTGTTATTGTCATACCCAGCAGCCAATTGTCTATGGCACGTTATCTATTCCCTCTTTCCACTACAATGGAGGAAGTGCAACAAGATTATCAACAGCAGCAACGTCAGATTATAGACCATGCTCCGGCTTCCGCGCTAGGAAACCGGGAAGATGAGCCATTCTATCCGCCACACGAAATGCGTGCCGATATAATGCGACGTATGTTGAAGGTCAAACTGGATAAGCTCAATGAATATTATCAAGCGGGACAGCAACAATATGAGCGAACGAATCAATTATCCATGTGTTCGCCCGTCATCGTTTTCAACCGGCTGAATGAATATTGGCTGGACAGCGGCTATGTCCGCTTCCGCAAAAACCAAAAAGCTTTAAATGATTTTTGCACTCATTTCATGGAATGGTTCAAAGAAGAAGATGCCAAAGACCCCCAAAGCCCGCATTGGCTTAATCCCCAGGAACGCTACAGCAGTACCCAACGCACACTGACAGAAACGGACTATCCTGTTTATAAAGAACCCGAAGTAAACCTAACAAACAGACTGTTATCTGCCTTGCCGGCTATCTTTATTTTATCAGGAATCGCTTTATTCTGGTTCATTCTCAGTATCTTTTCCACCCATAAATACGATGTAAGATGAAGCGGAAATCTACCAGTTTCTGAGGCGACTGCAAGGTACAGGTCAGTCCGCTGAAAAAGGATTTTCCGATATATTTCTTCATATTGCTACTCACTAAGAGGGAATTATCATTATCTTTGTCTTATCATAACCCTTTAAAAGGAGGAGGAATCATGGAACAGAAAGACAAATACATCCGATTCGACTGGGCAATCAAACGCCTTCTGCGCAACAAGGCCAACTTCGGCGTACTCGAAGGGCTTCTTACCGTACTATTAAACGAACCAATCCATATTGTCGAGATACTGGAAAGCGAGGGTAACCAGCAACGAGAAAACGAAAAGTTCAACCGTGTGGACATCAAGGCCAAAAACAGCCAAGACGAAATCATCATCGTAGAAGTACAAAACACAAGGGAAATCTATTACCTAGAACGTATACTCTTCGGTGTGGCGAAAGCCATCACGGAACATATCGAACTGGGCAATCTCTATTCCGAAGTAAAGAAAATCTATTCCATCAGCATCCTCTATTTTGATCTCGGCAAAGGGAACGACTATCTTTACCACGGTCAAAATACTTTTGTGGGTGTCCATACAGGAGATTTTCTGGAAGTCACCACCAAAGAGAAAGATGCCATCGTACACAAACTCCCTTCCGAAATTTTCCCCGAATACTTCTTAATCCGGGTGAACGAATTCAACAAGGTGGCGGTTACCCCGCTCGAAGAATGGATAGAGTATTTCAAATCGGGTATTATCCGCCCCGACACCAAAGCACCCGGACTGGAAGAAGCGCGCCGGAAACTTGTCTATTATAATATGGACAAAGCAGAACAACTGGCATACGACGAACATGTAAATGCCTTGATGATTCAAAATGATGTACTAAGCACGGCAGCAATGGAAGGAAGAGAGGAAGGAAGGCAAGAAGGAAGGCAAGAAGAGAAAATAGAAAATGCCAGAACAATGAAATCCCTAAATATTTCTGCCGACATCATTCATCAGGTGACAGGCTTGCCGCTAGAAGAGATAGACAGACTGTAATAGAACCCAATAGAAAGATATTGATTCTAATGCGCTTATATCCCGAAATTACGTAGTGGGAGTTTATGGCAATTAAATACAAAAAAATAAATATTGTCGCACAGAACGCTAAAAGAGGGGCACTGTCCATCATTTTGTGTAAATAGAAAAAGCGGTGTCAGACCTTGATAACATTATCAAGGTTTTGACACCACCTCTTTTTTTATACTCATCTAATACCTTATTTTATTAATATCCGGGGTTCTGTGTGATATTCGGATTCTTATCAAGAACATCTGTTTGAGATATAGGTAAATAACGATTCTTTGGAGTGAATTTTCGTGTTTCAATCAGAGCTGTTCCGGTAATTTCCGCACGTTTGTACTTATCCGGCTCATTGTAGTTCACAGTACCTGTTATACGACGCAACTCACCATTTAAAACCGTTTCCGCCAACATCTTTCCATTACCGTCTTTCCAGCGCAGAATATCCGCTCTACGCAACCCCTCACCGGCAAATTCCACACAACGTTCGCGATGAATAAGCTCACGCAAAGCGTCTTTAGTAGCATATTTGACTCTATCTACTTTCACCATACCTACCCGCTGGCGAATCTGGTCAATATAGTCGTACACCTGAGCCGACGGACCATTCAATTCATTTTCAGCTTCTGCCCAACTTAGCAACACTTCCGCATAGCGGAAAATGATAACACAAGCAGCCGTATTCCAAATATTTGCGTACTGATCGTACGGATCAAGATATTTAGCCCAGGTTAAAGCTGATTTTGAAGCATTATCTGTATAGGTAGGATAATTCAAGTTCTTCTTACCTTCAATCATTTCATCCAGCGTATTCAATATCTCCCCTCTCCATTCCTGTCCCGGGAAAAGAACAGTCATATCCATACGTGGATCGCGGTTGGCAAAAGGATGCTTCGGGTCATAATAATCTCCTGCCTCTTCTTTTGTCAAACCATTATCCATTTCGTACATATCCACCAAATTCTGAGTAGGAACAATAGAAGACCATCCTGCATCCTTATTGTTATACATCTGTCCGATGACACCGAATCCGAAAATATTTTCAATGCGCTGGTCTGCCAAAATAATTTCTTTCGAATCTACTCCCGAAAGTCTGAATAAATTTTCATAATCGGGATCCAACTCATACTGATTCAAAGAGATGATGGCCTGAGCCGCATCTTTTGCCTTCTGCCAGTCTCCATAATAAAGTGCTTCGCGCATCTTCATAGCCAACACCGCACCTTTGGTGATACGCCCCCGTGTAGCCGGAATTGTATTGATGGAAACAAGGGCGTCATCCAAGTCCTTTGCAATCTGCTCTCGCACTTCTGCTTCCGTGTTACGCGGAACCTGTGCTTCTTCTGCCGTGGTATAAGATCCGATAATGGGCACACCGCCATACCACCAGTTCATCAGAAAGTATTTATAAGCACGGATCGCTTTGGCTTCCGCTATCAGTTGTTCTTTCTTTCCTGAAGTAGTAAATTCCACATTGTCAATGTTATCCAATACAGTATTACAACGTCGGATGATAGCAAAATCATAGAAAGAATTACCCGTATTTCCACTTGCCAGAGACCCGTCTCCCCAAGCACGCCATCCCTCCCACGGGAAGTTATTGTAACCGATATCAGATCCGCAATCCAAGTAAAGGATGGAGCTAGGATTCAATAATCCATTGTAGCAGCCCACTACAAAACTTTCGGCATCTGTTTCTGTTTTCCATGTGGTTGCAGGAGACAGAGCGTCTTTCGGAGCCGTATCCAAAAAGTCTGCGCATGAAGCAGAAAACACTGCTACACCTGCCAGTAAATATGTTGATAAACGTTTCATATTATTCTGTATTAATTTAATGATTATAAAAGGTTTAGAATGTAATGTTCACGCCAAATGAATGAGTCTTATTCAAAGGATAACTGGACAAACGTTCACTCACCGTTTCCGGATCTACATTAATCGGCATATTATCAAATGTCAACAAGTTTTCAGCCGAATAATATATACGTACATTCTGTACGCCCCATTTTTCCAACCAGGTTTTCGGAAAAGTGTATCCTAACTGTATGGTTTTCATGCGGAGATAGCTTGTGTCTATAATCCAAAAGTCGGAAAGTACATTGGAGGCTTCACTCGGAGATTTGCGGGATTCTGCAATACGTGGCATACTTGCATTTTTATTTTCGGGTGTCCAGCTATCCAACCAAGCGGTTGACGGGTGGCCGGCACTACCGGAAAATTCACCAAACGCTTCTTTGGTAAATGCATATCCAACACCCGCTGCTCCGGTAAAGTTCATTGATAAATCTATATTTTTATAACCTACGTTCAGATTAAAACCAAAGGTGAATTTGGGGTCTTTGGTTCTGTACAATTCACGGTCATCGGCTGAAATCTTACCGTCACCGTTTGCATCGACATAACGCAAGTCACCCCCTTTAAAGTCTTGTCCAAAAGGATATCCATCCATTTTCGAGTATTTTTCCTGCCATGCGGAAGCTTCCTCGTCCGACTGGAAAAATCCGTCCGTGCGGTATACAAACCATGAATTAATAGGGGAGCCTACCTCACGCATAAAGCTGCCATCGGCCATACGGTTCACTCCGCCCAAGTTCTCAATGACATTCTTATTATAAGAGAAATTTCCGGATGCACCGAATGTCCAGTCATTCCATTTGTCATTGTATGCCAATTGAATTTCAACACCACTATTTTTCATCGCGCCTACATTGTCTTTATAGGCGCCCAATGCAAATTCTTTAGGCACTGCCACATCCATAATAATGTCTGTCGTTTTTCTGTTATAATAGTCCACGGATCCGGTGAACTTATTGAACAAAGTAAAGTCAACACCTACCCCCCAGGTAGTTGCTTTTTCCCATGAGAGAGAAGCCATCTTGTATGAACCTTGATAGTAACCGGTAACCAATGAACCACCGAATGGGTAGTTTGCACCTAGGTTATAAGTATTCATCCAAGGATAAAAATCCCCTCCTGTCGGGCTTCCGTCGCCCAAAGCATCTTGATTACCCAATTGTCCCCAAGAAGCACGGATTTTCATATTCGACAGCCAACTATTTCGTACCCCTTCCATGAACGACTCTTCACTGATGCGCCATGCACCCGAGAAGGAAGGAAAATATCCCCAACGATTGCCCGGAGCGAAACGGGAAGAAGCATCGGAGCGGAAATTGGCTTCAAACAAATATTTACCTTTATAGTCATAATTTAAACGCCCAAAATAAGATAACATATTCAGTTCGCGTGTAAATCCGCTATTGGTTTGGGTAGCAGCGGCACCGGCATTCATATCGGTTAACTCGTTATTTGGAAAATTCTCACGATACATACTATTGTAACGCACATCATACGCTTCCGCATGATATCCCAACATTACTTTGACGCTGTGATTACCAAATTGTTTGTCGAAATTCAACAATGCATCAAAGTTATAACGATCCCAGTTTCTGAATGACTCTGATAAACTGTTAGGGCGTGCAGCCTGCACCGGATCTTCCTTTATTTTCTTTACGAAAGCTTTATAGTGCTGATCGTCATTAACATAAGCTCCTGATACTGTCGCTGTCAGAAAATCGAATATTTTATAATCTACGGCAAGCATACCGGTGAAATTTTGATTGTATTTATCTACCGTAGATCCAGAGTCCAACCATGCAATAGGATTACCATCATTGGTCGAACCATACGTCCCATCCTCGTTTTTAATAGGAATCATCGGACTTAAGATATTGAGCTGACGAATAATCTGGTCTGAGGATCCTCCGCCGTAATTGGAATTGGGATCTTTGTAATCATTCTTAATATATGCCAAGTTCATACGAACGTGCCATTGCTTGCTGATATTTATATCCAAATTCATACGACCGTTAAACTGACTGCGTTCCGAGTTAGGCAGAATACCGGTTTGACCCAAGTAACCTACTGAAGCCATGTATTTTGCATTGTCTGTACCACCGTTTATGCTGACATTATGCTTGTGTAAAACACCTGTCTTGAACGCGGCATCATTCCAGTTGGTGTTAGGGTGACCATAAGGATCCGAACCGTCTTCGAACAAGCGGATATCTTCGTCCGAATAACGATGCGGCTGATTATTATCATCATCAATACGGTTGTACAATCTGGCATAATCAGCTGAACTCACACGGTCTATGGTCGCCGTAGCATTTTGAATACCCACATATCCATTGTATGAAATGCGAGGAGCACCGACCTTACCGCGTTTGGTAGTAATCAAAATCACACCATTAGATGCTTTAGAACCATAGATAGCAGCCGAAGATGCATCCTTCAAAACAGAGATACTTTCAATATCGTTAGGATCCAAGTCATTCATAGAGCCACTTTCCACGCCATCAATCAATATATAAGGAGAGGCATTGTTCAAAGTTCCAACACCTCGGATTCTGATGTTGCTTCCATCTTCACCCGGACGCCCCTGGCCGGCTGTAACCGTTACACCAGGCATTAACCCCTGCAAACCACTTGATACATTGGAAATGGGTCGGTTTGTCAATTCCTCACTATTGACTTGAGCAACGGAACCGGAAAGGTTGGCTTTCTTCTGCACACCATAACCTACCACTACCACTTCGCTCAAGACTTCAGTATCTTCTTTTAAGATAACATTGAGCGGACCTCCGTTCCATTTTACTTCCTGTTTTTGGTAACCTACATAAGAAACAACGATAATCTCTCCTTTTTTTACGCCTGCAAGGCTAAAGTTACCGTCAAAATCGGTAATTGTACCGTTAGTTGTACCTTTTACTACTACAGAAGCGCCAATGATAGATTCCCCCATAGCATCTTTCACAATACCTTTGCATGTCTCATTTTGTTGTACGATAGCAGAGGAATTGACTTCCAAAGCCGTAACAGCAGAAATGGTTCCTGTAGAAAAAGCTCCTAAGAACAACAGCATGCCAACTGATTTGAATCGTTTTAACATAATATTGGTTTTTAAAATTTATTAAAAATACAGATTTATCAAGTTCTGGTAGAACTGTATAAAAATTCAAATCATTGAGTATTAACTTTTTATCAAATAATTAAATTCAATAATATATTTCTATATTTCAATATGAGCGAAGTTTCGGTTCATTGTTTCTACTCAATCTCTACTTAATCTCTACTTATATTTCTATTGCAGGCTGTTAGACTTTTACAGAACATAATAAATTAAAATAATCATTGGAATGGCTTTTTATTATTCCTAACAACCCATGCTACCTCTTTTCTACTACTATGCTTGAAATGGTATTAAGTATAAAACAAAATTCAAATAATCCTATAGAGAAGAACTAAGCAAAAATTTTATTATGTATTTCCCGTAAAATAGGTTTTCAACATTATATAAACCATAATATTAAAAAAAGAATAAGAACCAGATTGTTTTTTCTGTAAAAGCTTCGAATTAATCTAGAATTATTATATATTTGCAATGTTGATCTAAATCAAAAATGAAAATACAGTTCTACCAGAACTTACCCCCTTTTTAATTATATATTCTATTAAAATTATCACAAAAAAATTGTTACCGGATTCCCTGCAAAAGTATGAGGAATATACAGGTGTCAGCGTTTCATCAACATTGATATGTACGTGTATATCTTCGCGTACATACGTGTAGTCCAGATGATTCCTTTGTAGAAAAGACAAAACGATATTTCATACTTCCGCAAGTGACAGTAGCGTATGGATGTAATTGACCAATAGAAAGTTGGACGCGAAAATGCCCTCATGCCCTCACTTTTGCTCTAACTTATTTATAATGAACTGCTTATTAGTGGTGGTAACATTTTTATTAGTGAGGGCATTGCCCTCACTAATGGATGCTTAAAAATAAATTATTCCAACTTTACCACAGGATATAAAATAGTCTATATGCGCATATTTTCCCTGTCTCTTAGTTGTTTTCTCCCTTTCTTTTCTTACTTTTTATATGTTCATTTTTACTTAGCCACCTAGGTGATTAACTTTAATCACTATCGTGGTTAGACTTAACCACCTAGGTGAATAGACTTAACCACATCCGTGGCTAACGAATATTGAACTTTCAATCATCAAAAAAGAACAGTATAAAACAAGCTACGGTGACCGCTATTTACGCCACTTATACAAGGAAAGAAAGCCTGCGGCTATAATCACTTTATCAGTAATCATGGCCTTTTCATTTAGATATGATGTTGATATTGATATTGAGTTCATTGTTCTTTTCATTTGTATTTATTCGCTCAGGAATTACTTTAGTTTGGTGCATTCTCAGTATCTTTGCCACCAATAAATACACTGTAAGATGAAACGAAAATTAGTATTTGCTACAAACAATGCTCATAAACTGGAGGAAATATCCTCTATTTTAGGAGAAAAAGTTGAATTATTGAACTTAAAAGATATCCACTGCACCGTTGATATTCCTGAAACAGCCGATACCTTGGAGGGCAACGCGATGCTGAAAGCAGCGTATATTTATGAGAACTACGGTTTGGACTGCTTTGCCGATGACACCGGACTGGAGGTAGAGGCGCTGAATGGCGCACCAGGTATCTATTCCGCCCGCTATGCCAGAGGTGAAGGGCATAATGCGGAAGCCAATATGCAGAAGTTATTGCAGAACATGCAAGGTGTACAAAATAGAAAAGCACAATTCCGCACAGCCATTTGTTTAATAATAGATGGAAAGAAGCATTTGTTCGAAGGAATCGTAAAAGGAGAGATTATCAAAGAGAAACGTGGCGGAACAGGCTTCGGATATGACCCTATATTCGTACCCGATGGATATACCCAGACGTTTGCCGAACTGGGAAATGAGACGAAGAATAAAATCAGTCACCGCGCGCTGGCGGTAGAAAAGCTTTGCCGGTTTCTGAAAGCATGAAAAAGTAAAGAGTGTGTCATAATGCCCAAACAGAAAGTTTCACCCCTGCGACAATTGCTGTAGCAGGGGTGATTTCTTCAAAGAGAGAGTTTTGACACACTCTTACGTATGAATGGGTACTTTCTGACACAGGCAAAATACTTGCCCGTACATTCCCCATACTACTTTTGCAGATAGGCAGAAAGACTTCCTCCCCATTGGGAATAGATATCATAGTTCCCATCTGAAACCATTGTCCAATCTTTACTTTCAGCCATCTTTTCTATTTCAATGTTTTTATAACAAATCCTCCCCCCGGAGCCATGTGTATCTTTAATCTCTTATCAACAGGCAAACTCATAATTTTACGTTTATAATCTTTCCCTACCCTATCGGCATTGATACCATCTTCAAAGATTTCAATGCGCTTAACATCCTGTCCCAAGAAAGACAGGTCAAGCTCCATATCACGTGCATCCCAGTTGGTCAATGCCCCTATGTACCAGATACCGTCTTTCTGACGGGCTACAGCCAAATATTCTCCAATCTTTCCATTCAATACTTTAGTTTCATCCCAAACAGTAGGAATAGCTGCAATGAATTTTGTACACTCTTCCTCTTTCATATAGTTGGTTGGTGCATCGCACAGCATATTCAGCGGAGAGTCAAAAACCACGTAGTGGGCCAGTTGTCTACAACGTGTACCCTGGCTCATCGGTTCGGAGTAAATGGCCTTAAAGTTTTCTTTATTAACATTGTTCATAGCACCTTGTGTGTAATCCACCGAACCGGCAACCATACGGATAAACGGCATCGTCACGTCATAGGTTACCTGGTCCGTGCCCGGCTGCGCCCATTTCAGTTCTTCCAAACCATGAACACCTTCAAAGTTAATTGTATTCGGATAGGTACGCTGCAACCCTGTCGGCTTGGAAGTTCCGTGCAGGTCAATGAGTAATTTATATTTAGCGCCTGTTTCCGCACAACGACGGTTGAAGTCGATCATATATTGGTCATCCCTATCCATGAAGTCGATTTTAAAACCTTTGATTCCCATTGCAGCATAATGCTTGCAAACGCGATCCATATCCAGGTCGAAAGCACGGTAACCGGCCCATAATATCAAATCAACTTTCTTGTCGGCAGCATAGCGTATCAACTCTTTCAAATCTATCTCAGGAACTACCTGCATTAAATCGGCAGGTCCGGCAACAGCCCACCCTTCATCCAATATCACATACTCAATGCCATATTTTGAAGCGAAATCAATATAATACTTATACGTTTCCGTATTGACTCCGGCACGAAAGTCCACATTGTAGATGTTCCAGTCGTTCCACCAGTCCCAGGCTACCTTGCCGGGTTTTACCCATGAAAAATCACCCTCTATCACAGGAGTGGCAAGTTTATATACCATGTCATTGCAAAGCAAGTCCGCATCTTCTTCAGTTATTACCATGACACGCCATGGGAAAGCAGTCTTCCCCTCCACCTTGGCAATGTACGGCTCACGGGTTTTAACAACTCCTTTCAGTCCTCTCACCTCTACGGAAACATCTTTCGGGTAAGCGGCAAAATCACCATATAAGCCTTTATCATCCGAAGAAACTTTCAAAAACATACCCGGATAATTCAACAAATCAGCCTCGGTAATACATAGTTTCTTACCTCCTTTTCCTTCGGTCAATACAGGTAAGAATGCCAGACGGCTTTTATCCCATTCGGCCAGTGACACATGTTGATAAGTATTTTGGAATGAACTATGATACTGATTCTCTTTCCCGTCAACTTGACGTCCTTTAGGTGTAGCGGCAAATATCTTCGGATTATCCGGTAAGTTAAATACCGCCTGCTCACTCTCTACCAAAAACGGTTTCTTCAAGTTAGAGACAAAACGATAGGCGGCACCGTCTTCATAAGCTCTGAATATCAGACTATACCCACCTTTAAAGTCCAAGGTCAGTTCATTATAATGATCTTTGATACTTTTCTTTTTATAGATAGGAGGATAGATCGTTTGGTTGATTGTCTTGATTCTTTTCTTACGTAAACGAGGTTCTTTACCGAATACCGTCCCATCAGCTAAAGTCATGGATATGGGAGAAGCCCCTACCATGATATCTCCTTCATGAGACACTGAATAAATAATTTCATTGCTTATCGTTACATTCACTGAAACTTTGCCTGACGGGTCTTTCAGTTCCACCACTTTTTGTGCGTACCCCCACAAAGGAGCAGCTATCAATAAGATAGCCACCCATTTTTTATTTACTATATTCATATACTATTCAAAATTTACAATTTAACGATGTACCGTTCTTTACATTCCGTTTCAATATCGGTTTGCCCTCTTTTATAACGGTTACTTGTAATCTTTCTCCCTTTTTGCGCACTACTTGGATATCAAATTCCGTACCGAATGCCCTAACCTTACGGAGTGACATGTGATCCCATTCCTGAGGAAGTTGCGGTTTCATAGAAAAAGAGCTCAACCCCGTGGGACGAATGCCGAACATTCCTTCTGTAACAATACGTCCATACAATGCGCTTTCAGCGGATAGATGACGTTGCCCGCCCTCCGGCCATGCCTCTACGGCATAAGGAACATGCGCTCCCAGCAACCGAGTGGCTGAATAACGCTTCATATATTCCATCGCCTTCTCTACTTCACCTGCCATAAAGACACCACGTAAAGCGTACAAGGTAGAACGATCCCAAAAAGTCTTGTCACCGGAGGCTGTCAATAACCCGTTCTCTGTCCACAAACGAGGCGAGAAAAGAGCGTCAATAGTTCCTGCAGCACGCTTGTTAATGCCTACCGTCAAAGGAATACAAATCCAGGCACGAAGCACATCATTCCCTTTATAATAAGCATAGGTATCAAAACCTTCTACATCAGCCGCAAAATAACGGTCTATAGCCTTCTCCAATTGAGCCGCCTGCCGGCGATACTTGCCGGCAACAGCATTTCCCTTTCCCAAGTCTTCTGCCAGATAAGCGGCTGAAAGCAATGCATCATAGTACAAAGAAGAAGTACACAGATTCGCTTTTCCTGCCGGGAAACGTCCTTCCAGTTCATCCGAATCCGAAGCGACTACACCCCCTTCATTAATTTTCCGACGACTGAATTCCAAGCACCACTCAATCAATGTCCATAGCTCCAGTGCTTCTTCTTTATTGCCACTTGCCAGTGCGTAACGCGCAGCACCATAAGCAATCATTGCCGCATCTCCGCGGTCACCCGCCCCGTTCCAATAACTGTCTCCTTCGGCAACTATCGAACTGGGGATAGGCTTCCACTCATCATTCATATAGCGGGCGAAGTGTTTGAACGAGTTCACAGCAGAGGCATTTCCATACTGATAGCCCACATACGGAAAGTAGGGATTGATATATTCAGCCTGGTCATTCGCCCAGATAGCGGCATAATAAGACTCGCCGCCCGGTCCGTGCATAGGTCCGCCTTTCGTATCATAAATGCTTTCGAGCGCACGTATCTTGGAAAAGGCGAACATTTCATTGATTACGGGATCGGGGGTATCCAAGACAAGGTTATTCATCCATTCGGCAACCACAGCTCTGCGCTTCTCCAATTCCCTTGCGGCATCTATCCTTTTTTCCGGAAGAACCTTATGGGCAGAAACGGAAGCAGAGAAAGTAACAGTTTTGCCTGGCAGTATGGTTTGTGAAACTCCATCCTCCGATACACATAGAACGGAGTAACTGCCTTCTACTCCCTTCTCCGGATTCGTGGGGGAAACGATGTCTATTTTTGGTATTTCAATATCTACTGCCACGCTACCTGTATTTGTGAACTCATAGATTTCCACCAAGGAAGGCAAATCAACCGACGGCAAATAAGTACGCTTCAAAGATAAAGAACGATTCTTCCCCGCCTGAATATCGCTTACCACTTCCAATGTCCCATTCAAGGTAACGGATTTCACCTGTTCCCGCATAGCCCGTCCCTCTACCATGACATCCTCCAATGGATTCCAGTCAAGGCGGCGCATCAGACTGCCATGTGTGTTATTAGGTATCGTGCGCAACATCGGCCACACCATACTTTTTTTCAACTCAAAAGTTCCGTCTTCCTTGACGCCATATCTGAGTACCACCGACACCTGTTTTCCACTCATCTCTATATGGTCATGGTGCGCTTCGCCTTTTTTCACCCGCCACGTAATGCTATTATTACCTTTATCTATCTGCCAATACTGCTGTGCATAGACTGTATGCAAGCAAATAACGGCAACCAAGGACAATATTAACTTTCTCATATACCTATGTTCACTTATTTTTTAACGACCGTCATTGCAAAACCGCCTCCCGAAGCCATACGTATCTTCTTCTCTGAATCCGGGGTGACAGTGAAAATCTCTTTCTTATAGTCTTCCGCCTGCTTATCCGCATTGACACCATCCCTAAACAGCACCACTTCATAAGTACCATCACCCAAGAAACCAAAGTCAAGAGTTATTTCCCGTGCTGTCCAATCGGTCATTCCTCCCACATACCAAGAAGAGCCAATTTTGCGGGCTATAACTACCGACTCTCCCAACTTGCCTTGCAATACACGGGTCTCCTCGATATTTTTATTGGGAATGCTGACAATAAAATCGGTACATTCTTGTTCGTGCTTGTAGGCCGTAGGATTATCGGCGAGCATCGTCAAAGGGGAATCATGTACCACGTATGCAGCCAACTGGTGGCAGCGCGTGCCTTGACTCATCGGATTATAGTATATATCCTTGAAATCTTTCTTGGAAGCATTACGCATAGCTCCGGGCGTATAGTCCACCGGCCCCGCCATCATGCGGATATAAGGCATTGTCACATCATACTCCATCATATCTTTCTGAACAGAACTCCATTTCATTTCCTCCATGCCGAATACCGATTCAAAATTAATAATATTAGGATAAGTACGATTCAATCCCGTTGGCTTATAAAAGCCGTGCAAATCCAGAGTCAGTTTATACTTGGCAGCCATCTCGGCAATACGGTAGGTCATCTCTACAGCAGTCTGGTCGTCACGATCCAAGAAATCTATTTTGAAACCACTGATTCCCATCTCGGAATATTTCTTGCAAGCGGCTTCCAGCTGATCATCGAGTACATTGAAGACAGCCCACAATATCAGATCAACACCCTTGCTTTTGCCATACCGTACCAGTTCCGGCAAATCAAGTTCCGGAATGACCGTCAACATGTCACCTTTCCCCGGATCATACCAACCCTCATCCAATACCACAAACTCAATATGATTGTCGGCGGCAAAATCAATATAGCATTTATAGGTTTCCATATTGATGCCTGCCTTGAAATCTACGCCAGAGATTCCCCAATCATTCCACCAATCCCAAGCTACTTTTCCAGTCTTTATCCATGAGCAATCTCCGATACGGTTAGGCGAGGCCAGGGCATACACCAATTTATTAACCGGCATTTCCGTATCCCTTTCGGACACAGCCCAGATACGCCACGGATAAGTACGCTTGCCTTCCGTCTTTGCTATGTAATCGGCTCGCTCCACGACACGTTTCATGGCTCGGGGAGCGAAGCTCTTTAATTCCGTAGGATACCGGGCGAACGTACCCTGCAAGGAGGTACTTTTCCCGTCACCTTTGACAAACATACCCGGATAATCTTCCAAATCAGACTCCATTAACGTCAATTTCACTTCATTGCCACAATCTACCGTTATAGGGAGGAAAGCAATATTGTCCGTCTTTACTCCCGTCACGCTACTCTTGGTGTACAGGTTCTGAAATGCCATTGCATATTGATCCTTTCCCGGTTTTACCGTAGAGTACGCCATATAGGTTGTATAATCTTTGGGGAAATTCATCTGTACTACCTCATCCCTTATCGTCAAGCCTTCCTTTGCCGTGGTATATAAACGATAGGCAATCCCTTCATTATAGGCTCTGAATATTACTCCGAAGTTCCCCTTCAATTGAATGTCCAACTCATTATAAACCACATTGAAAGAAGAAAAACGATAGTGCGGCGACACAATTGTCTCCTCTACCATGGAACGCCGGTTTACCCGACGCACTTTCACATTCTCTCCTAAAACCCGATCCTCCAGTACCAGACCGATCAAGCTTTTATCCAACAGAAGTTGCCCTTCACGTTTCAGGGCATATTTCAATTGCCCCTCCGTATCTATTTCTACAACTAATTTCCCGTCAGGAGATTTCAGCAAATGGTCTGCCGCCCCTAAGGGCAGGCACACCAAAGCAACCAGTAAACATAAACAGAGTGATTTAATATTTGTCATATACTTATTATTTATTTGTAACTACACAATTTGACATTTCTACATTCCCGGTACATAAGGGAAAGTATCAGTATCCTCAGCCAACAGCAGAATAGAGAATGCGCTTGACCATCCGAAGTGTTTGGCTGTCATCGCTTCGCCCGTAGCCGAATTCCAGTTCTCACGGATGGGATAACCGGGTTCGGTCAGTCCTTTCAGGCGATCGGGCAAAAGATTTGTATATTTCGCGGCATCTTCCATGAAACCGTAGTTTTTCCAGCCACGAATACCGAAATAAGTGTAATTCATCCAAGTCTGTCCACGGAAATATCCCTTGTCGGGCTGATAAAGCGGATGCTTGTGGTTGAGCGAGGAAAAAGGGAAGTAAGTACCGAAAAGTTCGGGATCAAGCATATTCTTCTTCACTGCGGCAGCCTGTTCGGGAGTAGCCACTCTGGTAAAAAGAGGAATCCAACCCGAGATGTCGATTACCTTCACCAGCTCGCCCGTACCCATCTTACGATCATAGAAGAAACCGGTTTCTTTATCGAAGAACTTCTCCTGAATCATATTCTTCAGTTTCTTCCCTTCTTCACGAAAACGAGCTGCCTGTGCTTTATCCCCGACCTCTTCCAACAGATAAGCCAGATAGAACTTCTCTGCACAGAGGTAACTGTTCAGTTCAATGGATTCCTGGTCGAAAGAATAGGCACCTTCGGCATTCTTCAGCATCTTCACACCGTCGAACTTTACTGCCACGTCCATACCGCTCTCCCATTGTCCCTGATAAACCTGGGGAGCGATGCCACCATATTCACACAAACCGTTTTGGTCATGGTCACGGTATTTGTATCGCCATTCGTGGTATTTAAGCAGCTTTGGAAGCATCTCCTTGACAAATGCTTTATCCTTGGAGCGTTGGTACACCATATAAGTTGCCCATCCTGCAATGGGCGGTTTGGAGCAAACCTTATTGTTCTCTTTTGCATCCAGCCCGATAAGGTCGATAATCATACCTTCAGGAGTTTGAAAGTCGAACATGGTAAGCATCTGTTCCTTTGCCAATTCAGGATTAAAGATAGACAGGCCTACCGCATGTTCCCAACTATCCCACGCCCAAAATGCGTTGAAATGACCGGTGCTGGGCTGTACACCGCCGTGCTTCAAGTCGCCTGCGGCACTACGCCAGTTGGTGTGTAAAGTCATGAGTGCTTTTACCGCCCACTTACGGTTACGGTCGTTCTCCAGGTATTCAGTATCACGATCAAGGATACTGCTTAAGTACCCCTCCCAACGCTCAGCATTCCGGCTCAAATATTTTTCAGCGTCTTTCACCTTCAAGGAAGCGTGTTCGGCCAATGCGTCCTGCTTGCCGGTGGCAGGACAATACGAAGTAAAAGTCTGGAAAGTATATGATTTTCCGGGGCGCAAATCCGTGCTTTTTCCGGCTGCCACATACATATTCTTTTCCGGGCCATCCTTCACTGTCCAGGTATCGGGCAAAGATAGCACGAAATAATGCTTGCCCCCTGCAACATTCACAGTAACTGCATTGCCGGATTCCAATGAAAAACCGGCATCTTTATAAGTTGCCCTGCCCTGCAATACAGATGCAATGCTACGGTTCTCCGCCCCTTGATTGGTAATCGTGTACTGAATCATCGTACTACGGTCGGTTACCGCAATCTGTTTCATTTCCACACTTAATGAACCTGCCTGCAAATACTGCCTCAACATACCGGGCAGATATTCATAAGAGACTATCTTTGTATAGGGCACTACGTTCCCTTCTTCCATCAACGTCAGCTTTTCCAAACAGGGTGAAAGCCATTGCAAGCCCAAACTGCGTTCACCCGCAAATGCAGGACCGCGAAAGCCACCGGCCTCAGACATATCGGAAGAGTTATTGAATCCATACCCGTGCCAACATCCCAAGTCGGCAAAGAAATATCCTTCGGGACTATGCGTGGTGCCCGTTTCAATATTCAGCAGGTTTACAAATTGATCCTGTTTATACGTGTCTTTAGCGCAAGACTGAAGAAGAGTCAAAGCCAAAGAGGCAGCAACAATCATTGTTCTTTTTTTCATGGTATAATCATTATTTTCTATTTCACTTCTTCCAGTTCCAAAGCTAAGCTGGAATATTCATTCTTTAAAAGTTTTTGCAAAACAATACCTTCCTCCATCAATATTTTTCCGCTGATTACCTTACCGTGCAGCCCGCAAGGCTTATCTTCTTTCAAAGGAGTAAGGTCCT
This sequence comes from Phocaeicola sartorii JCM 17136 = DSM 21941, assembly GCF_054653615.1. Classification (NCBI taxonomy): domain Bacteria; kingdom Pseudomonadati; phylum Bacteroidota; class Bacteroidia; order Bacteroidales; family Bacteroidaceae; genus Phocaeicola; species Phocaeicola sartorii. The sequence continues at coordinate 1,099,449 of NZ_BAAIFW010000006.1, read as the reverse complement.
TCAACCGGTACATTTTCTGAGGGTCAAGCCCGTCCATACACACCTTGGGAAGAATCATATTGATGAAATGGGATGTTTTATAGACATAAAACACCGCCCGTTCTTTCTCGGGGGTAACATACATCAACGAAGCCACCCCTGTGTTGTCATAGGGAGAGGCAAGACGATAGAGATCGCCAAACTGAACCACATTCCGGATGTCCTTATAAGCTGCAATCGCACGCTTGGCATACGCCTTGTCTGCATCGCTCATATCCTTGGGCTGAATTTCCATGCCCAAACGCCCCGACATTGCCACATCAAAACGGAACTTCAAGGGGATGGTACGTCCAGTCTGATGGTTCCGGTCGGCACTGACGTGAGCAGCCATTGCCACGGCAGGATAGAAAGAAGACACCCCCCACTGCATGTAAATGCGTTGCAGCGCATCCGTATCATCGCTGGTCCAGAATTCGTTGAAATAAGGCAGAAGACCGTAGTTCACCCGACCACCGCCACCGGCACAAGCTTGCAGTACCAGCTTGGGATATTTGGCACGAATGCGTTTCAGTACCTTTATCAATCCCTTTTGATAATCTATATAAAGGTGGGATTGCTTCTCTTTAGGAAGATATTGCGAGCCGTAATCCATCAAGCAACTGTTGTCATCCCACTTCATATAGGCAATCTCCGGGTGCTTAGTCATCAGGTTATCCACTACACCGAATACAAAATCCTGCACTTCGGGGTTAGTAAGATCGAGTACTACCTGTGTGCCTCCCCGACCCGTAGATAAAGGACGGTTTTTGACACGCATAATCCAATCGGGATGATTTTCAAACAGTTCGCTCTTTGTATTCGACATTTCCGGCTCTATCCAGATACCGAATTTGATGTTGTGCTTCTTGGCCGACTGTAACAGACCTTCTATTCCTTGGGGCAACTTCTCCTTGCACACTTCCCAGTCGCCCAAGCTGCTGTTGCCTCCGTTGCGGGGATATTTGTTGCCGAACCATCCGTCGTCCATCACAAACAACTCTCCTCCCATATCAGAAAAGGCTTCCATCATCCGGTCCATACCTTCCTGATTTACCTTGAAATAGACACCTTCCCAACTGTTCAACAATATATCGTGGGGAACATTGCCCTGATGCAACTTATACCAGCGCGCCCAGCGATGGAAAGCACGGCTAACACCGCCTTTTCCTGTAGTGCTGTAGGTCATGGCAAACTCAGGAGTAGTAAACACCTCCTTGTGCTCCAATGTATAATGAGAGTTTTCTTCGTTGATCCCTGCCGAAAAGTTGAACCGCGTATTATGGACATCCATTTTGATAAGATAATTGCTGGTCCATGCCAACGTACCTGCCAACACATGCCCATGAGCCTCCTGTGGCTTACCGTCCATGGAAAGCATGAACGACGGATGGTCGGATTCCGTATTTACCAATCCGTCCTTGTTACTGATCACTTTCTGGCCGTTGGTCAGTTTCTCTTCCTCCATCGTGCACTCGGCTCCCCAGAATCCGTGAAAATGCGTCATCCAGTTATCTCCCCGATGTACAGGCAAAAAGGCCGATGCAAAACGATAAAGCGTAATAGGCTTTCTATGGTTATTCTTCACTTCCACCCAGGTGGAAATGATGTCGGTTCCCTTATAGGCCTTGAAATATTGCTTCAGTACAAACGGATAAACCAGATCTTTCATGCGTATCTCCGTAGTTTCGGCTTCATCGGTCTGATACTGATTTACCTCTTCCACAACCAGATCGAGCGACATGTTGCCATCAGCATGAGTGACTGCCATGGCCCGTTCACCGGCAGTGTTCAACCCGAATACCGGATAGCTCTCCGTACCGAACGCCAGCCCGCTATCATAAATACCTTGGATTTCTTTTTCTGTAATACGGCTGCCATAATATTGAAACTTTGATTTTTCACCGGGAGTAGCCGTAAGGAGCAATGAGGTGTTGGGAGTGGAAATCAAGTAGTCCTTCGCCCAAAGGCTTCCTGAAGACAATATACTTATCGCCAACAGTAAATAGTGTTTTGCTTTCATGATTCAGTTCTTATATCAAGAGTTAATTCTTCGCTTTCAATACGGATGGATGAAGATCCACATTCTCCAAACGTATCCGGTAAGGCCATTGGGCTTCTTTTCCCTTTTCCTTTGCCATCTCATTCCATTTCTTCAGATAATCACGATGTTGCGCAGGAGCAGCAGTCACTACGAGCCAAAGGAATTGAGTTTCTTCGGGTATCATGAATTTCACAGGCCGATTGTTTCCGTTACCGGCCTTATAAGTCTTTCCGTAGTAACATTGACCCTCTTTATTCACAGCTACAAAACCGTATCTCCATCCGGCATCATTCAGATTGCCACTGCGGAAACCTTCACTGCCGGCCACACCTTTAAATTCCAATGTGATTTCCTCGCCTCCTTCGGGTACATTCAAACGGATAATATTATAACCGTAGTTCTGCGGACAACGGGTTTCGGCTATCTGGTACCAGTTGTCAGCTACCTTATCCAGTTTGCAACGGTGTTGGTTGGCGTAACTACTACATACATTCTTCACACGCGGCATATCCCAAGTGGCGAAACGGGCAGCCGCCTCATATATCTCGTCATTAAACTCTTCCTGACTGATACCCGTCAACCGTTTGTAGGCTGCAACCGGATCTTCGTTGCCCTCTGCTTCTTTCCAGATACGCGCAATAATATTCAATCCGTGCTTGTTAGACCAATACTCCATGAACTGCGGTGCATGATACTGGTTAATTCCATTCAGCAGCGAGTAATGAGTCTGCTCCATGTAGGCATCCAAGTGATATTTTTCAATGGTAGTCCAGTCCGAATAAACCTGCCACAACATCCATTGCGAAGTATATTCCACCAATGGATGTCCACCGAATCCGCGCGAACCGTCTGCCTCTACCATGTATTGAAAAGAATGTCCCATCTCATGGGCCAACGGACAGTAAGGATAGGATTGGGCGCGGCACGGACGCATCCACATCATCCCCACTCCTTCGTCGCCCCATCCGTAAGCGGTTGTTTCGGCATCGTTGAACATCCATATAATCATCTTTTTCCGGGCGGATTGCGACGTCTCCGGGTCTGCAAATTTCAGCTTATCCACATAATAGGTAAAGAACCGTTCACCCTCACGCAACAATTCTTCCGGATAAAATCGGCGGGACTTGTCAACATAACCAGCCGGGTCTTTGCCGAAGGAACTTTCCCAGAACAGCACCAAATTTTCTGATTCCATCTTGTAGTCATGGCTGAACCGCCCGCCTTTTCTAAAATCATTTTCCTTCACTTGCTTAGCGGGGATGTGTATTTCCTTTCCGCCCGATTTGGCATGTACTGCATTTCCCGCAAACAACAGGACAACGAGCAGCCATAAATAATTTTTTTGTCTCATGCTTATCTTTTTATTTTTGTACGATTTCTGCACAAAACTACGTCACTACAGGCTTCCGGACTTTGCTATCCGTTCCTAATTCTGTGCTTTTTGTTTCTCAAATTGTGCTCACCGTGCATTTAACATTTATAAGCAACTGAAAATATTTCAAGGTCTGAGAACTTGGGAATAACTCCTCTTCTTGGTACATTTCCGGATTCATTGACCCAAATGTACACTTTTCAAAGATACCATACTTTGTTTTCTACCCCAATTACCGCCAAAAAAATGTTCTATTTGGCTCACTTTTCGTATCTTTGCAATACATTTATGATCATTTTACCATGAAAAACATACACAAGCTATTAACATCGGCAGCAATTGGTTTGATTTTATCACTCTTACCAACCTTGCTACATGCCAATGAAATATTCAAACGTCTAAGCATCAACAACGGTTTGGCCCACACCGATGCCTGTTGCATTTTACAAGACAGTACAGGCCTTATTTGGATAGGTACGCTTGCCGGTCTGCAAAATTATGACGGCTACAGTCTACAGACATTTGACTATTATCCGAGAAGCCACAAAATCTACGAGTCGCACAATCGAATCAGAGCAATGGCTTGCAACACAGATAAGATATGGTTGGGAACAGAAAGCGGACTAACCTGTTTTGATTTAAATACCCATCATTATACACCTTATTATATAGAAGGAGATAAGCTTTCACAACATCTCCAAACCACTATCCACAAAATATTCATCCATCCAGACAACTGTCATTTATGGATAAAGACCTCCAAAGAAACAATCGTTGCACAAGTTCATAAAGACACACTCAAATCCGTAGAATGGAACAATGATGCCGACCGTATCTTTTGCAAAGGTATCACAGACCTGCAATTCCAAGGAGAAACTGTATGGGCTTCCACCGGATTCCATCTCGTCAAACTCGGTATCCGCAACGGGCAAATTGTGCTACTCAACAGCTATGCAACAGACAAACTGTTGAAAAAGAATGATATAATACGAAATATCCACCTCATGGGGAATTACTTATACGTGCGTTCGGGAGAAGGATGCCATCGTTTCAACATTGTCGGAGGACAACCGGACTGTTCTACATCCGTCTATACCGGTTTCCACCAAGTCAATCCGAAAATACCAGCAACAACCAACGGCAAACTAATTGTCAGCAAAGAGGGAGATCTATGGTGTACCTACTCCGCAGGCATATTCGAGATGAAACAACCATTCTCATCCCAAGCCGTGATACGGGAATATTTACGGAACACACCGGACGAAGAACACTCGTCACTGAAAATAGAGGATTTGATCATAGACAAATACAATAATCTGTGGGTGGCATCCAACAGTTGGGGGATATTTTACCGAAGCCTCTCCCAATCGATCTTCAGCAATCTTTCCGCACCGGATTTTCGGGAAATGGGATTTTCACAGAACGAAGTCGTATCAATCACCGGACAGGACAACGGCACCAATTGGATCCTTGTAGAATACGCCAGCCTGTTCCGTCATTCGCCACAAACGGGTGAACTTACATTGATGCCGTTACAAAAGACAAAAAACGCCGAAACCATATACTATCAAACACTGGAAATGAGCCGCGACCAAAGGCATCTCTACATCGGTACAAGTCACGGAATCTTCCTCTACGACACGTACACACAAAAATCCCGCAAGCTGGATCCCAAGAACTCCGATGACGCAAATCTAATCAATACCAGCATCGCACACTTAAAAGAAGACTCATCCGGACACTTATGGATAGGTACCTGGGGAAACGGCATATTCCGCATAAGCAGTCCGCTGAGTGATCCGAAGATAACGATGCATCTCAATACCCAAACAGACCCATGCCTTCTTTCCAATCATATATCACACATTCTCGTCAAAGGACATTCAACCTTTCTATGTACTACCAACGGTCTGAACCGCCTACAGCTGACCGATGATGGAAGAATAAAAAATCTATCTTCCTATCAGGCGGATTCTTCAATGAAATATCCGATGTCCACCAATTATCTGGCGGATATCGATTGCAGCAACGACTCCATTTGCTGGGTAGGAACTATAGGAGGCGGTCTGAATAAAATAGTATTGCATTCCGAACGCAATAATGACTATACCGCTACTTGCTATACCATACAAGACGGGCTGCCCAACAACGACTGTGAGATAGTGCTCCTTGACCATAAAGGCAATGTCTGGACAGGCGGCAAGGGAATCACCCAATTGAATCCTCAGAAAAACACCATCCATACCTACGGACTTGGCGATGGATTGCAAAACAATGCTTTCAAGATAAACGCTTCTTACAAAGGAAACGACGGTTACCTCTATATGGGTGGGTTGTATGGCCTAAGCTATTTCCACCCCGACCACTTGAGCTGTAATACCGGCAATAATGAGCTAATGTTTTGCGAACTGACAGTCAACAATCAGAAAATCGTCCCGAAAGCGGCCTACAACGGACGTATTCTATTAGACAAGGTCCTAGACAAAACGTCCAAGCTTACCCTCAATTATCTGCAGAACAATTTCACCATCTCTTTTGCCGCATTGGGTTACGAACTGTCCGAACAGATAATGTATCGCTATCGTCTGAAAGGTTTCCAACAGGAATGGCATACATTACGATATACCAACAATGAAGTTTACTTCTCAAACTTGCCTTACGATTCCTATGAACTGGAAGTACAGTTCTCTGCCGACAAAGGATATACCTGGCAAGAACCGGGGAAAAAACTGGAAATCAATATACAGCCACCTTGGTGGCTGTCTTTCCAAGCAAAAGTAAGCTATGTACTGATCGTATTGCTGGTACTGTACATTGCCTTCAGACAATATAGCAAAGAACAGAATCTTAAGAAAGAAAACGAGATACAGAAAATTCTGATGGTACAAGATGAAGAAAAATATCAAGCCAAAATGCAATTCTTCATGAACGCTTCACACGAATTAAAAACCCCATTGACTTTAATATTACTGGCAGCCGAAAAATTGTTCAATGACAACAAACCTGTGAAAGAGTGCAAGACAATCCTTACCAATGCCAAAAAGATGCTGGCACTGATCACCGAACTTGTAGATATCAGGAAAGCGGATTTGGGAATAGGGACATTAAACATTGAACATCTAAATATGTCCCAGTTAGTGCGCGGGATTTTTGATGAAATCAGTTCCTGGGCAAACAACAAACATATTTCTGCCACCTTCACTGCAGATGCAGAAGATATCGAGTTGGACGCCGACAAAGATAAAATGGGAAAAATGATCATCAACCTGCTTTCCAATGCCATCAAATATACCAATGAAAACGGCAAAGTGGATGTCCATTTCAAAAAAGGTACAATGAAAGATGTCGCCCCCTGTTACGGCAACTTACACACCGAAGGAAACATTTCTCCCGAACAACCCGTCTGCATACTTACCATCAGAGATACAGGAGTCGGCATTTCCACAGAATCCATCCGCCTCATCTACGAACGTTTCTTCCAAGTGCAAGGCTCCTCACAGTCACATTTAGGTTCGGGAATCGGCTTAGCCATAGTGAAAAGTATTGTATTGCAGCACAACGGAATGATCATCGTAAGCAGCCAGCGCATGGTGGGAACAGAATTTATCGTAGCACTGCCCATATCGGGCAGCAGCCCCATCACCAGAAAAACCGAAAATACCGATTTCGATTTCAAAGGATTCATGAATAATCAATACTGCGAATTAGACACGGATGGGACAAACAATATCAAAGAACCCGGAAGTCCCCGGAACGACAACCCCAAGTTGCCCACTCTACTTATTGTAGAAGACAACAAGGAGCTTCAGACCGCCTTAAGAGAACAACTGTCCTCCTCATACAATATCCACACAGCCGACAACGGCCGTATGGGACTGGATATGTGCATGTCTATCTTTCCCGACATCATCGTGAGTGATGTCATGATGCCTGAAATGGATGGAATAGAAATGTGCAGACAAATTAAGAACAACCTCTCCGTAGCCTATATCCCCTTGGTCTTGCTGACAGCCAAAGACAATGTGGAAAGCCAGATAGAAGGATATGAATCAGGAGCTGACTTATATATTCCCAAACCTTTCTCCATGAAACTGTTGGAAGTAAATCTGCATAGGTTACTCACACAAAGAGAACAATGGCTGAAAGGAAACAGGCCGGACAACGCCATGCAGGCATCTCCCGATTACATCCGGAACACAGCAATCATAGAAACCGTAACAGAGAAAAAGACGACCAAAAAAGAGCCACAGAAATCCGCTCTAAGCGCCGAAGAGCTCCAAGCAATGACAGAACAATTCAAAAAGGTAATCAACGACAACCTCAGTGACCCCAACTTATCTCCCGATCAATTGGCCAGTGCAATGGGAGTGAGCCGGACGAAATTATACAGAGACTTGAAGCGGATTGACGGCCAGTCATTAGCAGACTATGTACGAAACGTCCGGCTGGAAAAAGCGGCTTATTTACTTACTAATTCTAACCTGAATATTCAAGAGATCATGCTTGAAGTAGGCTTTATCAACAGCTCGCATTTCACTAAAACATTCAAGCTAAAATACGAAATGTCTCCTACAGAATACAAAAAAAATATCTGCCGAGAATAGTCCGACATCCTCTTTTCTGATATATATATGTTCAATTTGTTCCTAAGGGACAAATTGAACATAATTAGGCATGTTGAGCAAAGCAAGATCACATGCTTTCCTTGATATTTGCCAGCAGAAATAACAAGAGATAGTTAACGGTAAAATCTAATTAAAAACTTAATCAGAATGAAAAAGCATTCTAAAAAACTATTCTCGCTTTGTTTAGCCACCATGGTATTATCAGGAAGTATCAATCCTGCATTTGCCAGTCCGGCCGACAACGAAGGCAGAGAAATGACAATGACCCAACAACAGAAAAAGGGGCGTATAGTAACAGGTACAATTACCGATGCAACCGACGGAAGCAGCATCATCGGCGCCAACATCATGGTAAAAGGAAGCACTGTCGGTATCATATCTGATATTGACGGTAATTTCTCTATCCAAGTAGATGGAAATAAAGAAGTACTGGTGATATCTTATATCGGCTACAAAACACAAGAGGTACAGGTAAGAAACATGAGTTCTTTAAACATCAAACTAACCAGTGACACCGAACTGCTTGATGAAGTAATTGTCGTAGGATACGGGTCACAAAAAAAGGCTACAGTTACCGGCTCTGTCTCCCAAATTGACGGAGAAGAAATGAAAAAAGCCAATAAAGTAAATCTAACCAGTTCTCTGGCCGGAAAGACGGCAGGCGTCATAGCCAACACCCGTTCGGGAGAACCTGGAGAAGATGGTGCCAGCATCTTAATCCGCGGTAAAGGTACAATGGGCAACAACAGTCCGCTGATTGTAGTAGATGGAGTAGCCGACCGTGGCTTTGGCCGTTTAAATTCAGAAGATATTGAAAGCATATCAGTTCTGAAAGATGCCTCTGCCGCTATCTATGGCGCACGTGCGGCCAACGGTGTTATTTTAGTCACCACCAAACGAGGAAAAGAAGGAAAAATCAAAGTAAATTATGCCGGTGATTACTCTATCTCACAACCCACACGAGTTCCGGAAATGGCTAACTCCTTACAATATGCAACTTACATCAATGAATTTGACGACCGTAAAGGTAACGCTCCTTCCTTCTCACAGGAAGTAATAGACCATATCAAAAAAGGCGATGATCCGATACGCTATGCGGACACCGACTGGTGGGATGCGGCTACTAACAAATGGGCGCCTCAAACCCAACATTCATTATCGGTGAGCGGTGGAAATGATAAATTGTCCTTCTATACATCCGCACAATTCCTCTATCAGGATGCTATCTATAAAGACAGTCCGCAGAATTTCTATCAATATCAGTTCAAAAGCAATATTGATGCTCAAATAAGCAAAAGTATCAAATTTTCATTTGATATATTGGGCCGTCAGGAAGTAAGGAATAGAACAGCTTACGATACCAACAGCATTTTTGCCACTTTCCTTGCTGCCAGCCCTATGGCCGCTCCGTTTTATCCTAATGGTATGCTACAAGCAGGTGACAATGCCCCCGATGACAACCCCATAGTAAAGACACAAGGACACAACGGTACTAAAAAGTATGTATATAACCTCATTACCATCAAACCTTATCTAAAAATAGATTTAGCTAAAGTATTGCCGGGACTCTATCTGGACGGATATGCCGCATTGGATTATGTATTCACTCATACCAAAACCTTCAAGCACCCTTATGATATCTATATGTACAATCCTCAAAATGGAAACTATGAAAATCAGAAAGCGGCAACCGGAGTTATCAGCTTGAACCAAAATTCCAACCATTCCGACCGCATCACACTAAACGGACGTATCGGATATCAGAAGTCTTTCGGCGAACACAACTTTGACGCTTTTCTGGCTTATGAACAAAGTGTCTATAACTACAGTTCAATGGATGCCTACCGACAGAACTTCTTGTCAACTGCCATCCCCGAACTATTTGCAGGAAGCAGCAATCCCGAAGATTCAAGTAATGGTGGTTCATCTACTAAAACAGCACGTCAGAACTACTTCGGACGTATCACCTATAATTACCAACAACGTTATTTGGCCGAAATAGCTGCCCGATACGACGGTTCAGTAAATTTTGCAGGAGGTAAACGCTGGGGATTCTTTCCAAGTGCCTCATTAGGATGGGTAGTATCCGAAGAAAATTTCTTTAAAAATCTGACTCCTATCATAAACTTTTTAAAACTGAAAGGATCATTCGGTATCATGGGTAATGATAACATCAGCGCCTATCAATATCTCACACAATATAAGTTTACAGATGGAATGATTTTCGGTAACGACTTGGATGTGAACAAAACTCTGAACATGACCCGTACCGCCAATCCCAATGTAACCTGGGAAACAGCCAAAACCTTTAACTTAGGTTTCTCATCTCAATTCCTGAATGGAAAGTTCGGATTCGACTTTGATTATTTCCATTCTAAAAGAACAGACATCTTGATACAACGCTCTGCATCAGTTCCTTGGTACACCGGTTTAAGCTTACCTGCCGAAAATTTAGGTAGAGTAAACAATTCAGGAGTAGAAATGATTGCAAATTATCACGATCAAAAAGGTGATTTCAAGTGGAATGTTACAGCTAACTTTACATACGCACGCAATAAAGTGGACTATATGGACGAAGCGGCTTCCGTACCCGAATGGCAGAAAAGAGAAGGCATGCCTATCGACGGGTTCGTACTGTATGATGCGATAGGAATTTATCAGACACCGGAAGAAGTAGAAAGTACCCCGCATCTAAAAGGCGCCAAACCCGGAGACTTGATTTACCGTGATATAAATGGAGACGGTGCTATTACTACTGCCGACCAATTCAGAACCGATGAAACCGAAACACCTCAAATTCTCTATGGATTTACTTTAGGCGGTGAATGGAAAGGATTCGACCTCAGTGTATTCTTCCAAGGACAAGCCAAAGCTAAATATATCCTCAAACCAAAGAAAACAAACTTTGCCGCTGAATTCTACGAAGGACGCTGGAGCGAATCCAATACCCCCGAAGAGAACTTAAAAGCCAGATGGCCGCGTGCCATGATCAAGAATGCCTACGACGATGGTTTTAACGGCAGCTATTCTACCTGGTGGCTAAGAAGTGCGGCATTCTTAAGATTAAAAAATGTAGAATTAGGATATACTCTACCTAAAAGATGGATGAATCCGGTAGGGTTGGAATCATGCAGATTATATGTCAGCGGCAGTAACCTGTTTACAATAGACGATATTAAGATCTGTGATCCCGAAAGCCCCAATGACACTGGAGGTACCCAATTCTATCCACTTTCAAGAACCTTCTCATTCGGTGTTAATCTTTCATTTTAATAGTTATGATTATGAATACAAGTTATAAAAAAATACTCCCTTTATTCCTTTTGGCAGGTACATTGGTTTCTTGTTCCGATTTGTTGGACATAGATCCGCTAGACTCTTTTACAGATAGTGCTGTTTGGAACGACCTGGCTCTGGCAGAAGCAAATCTTAACCAACAATATTTGCAAATAGAAGCCGATAACGGCAGAAGTACCTACATCATGTATTGCAACTTTACCGATGAAGCTTATCACATGCATGGCTACGGTACAGAAACAACCGTCAGAGGAGAACTTTCACCGGACAAACCATCTTTGGGATGGACAATAGACACTTGGTACAAAAACTACCAAGCCATCAATGGAGTCAACCGATTTATGGAAAACATAGGGAAAGTTTCAACAAATTCCGAAGCAGATGCCACTTGGAAAAATGAATTGAAAGGACAAGGTTTCTTTCTGCGGGCCTGGTTCTACTCCGAACTTTACAAACATTACGGATCCGTACCTTTGATTAAGAAGACTTATGAACTGGAAGAAGACTTCTTGAATGTAAAAAGAGCCCCCATAGACGATGTGGCAACATACATAGTTGAACAATGTGATAGTGCTGCTGCCCTTCTTCCTGTGGTTTATAAGGATAACAGCGATTTAGGACGTGCCACAAAAGGAGCAGCATTAGCATTAAAAGCACGTACACTTCTGTTTAAAGCAAGCCCTCTATTCGGAACTCCATCCAATGAGAAATGGCTTGCGGCGGCAGAGGCAAATAAAGCAGTGATCGATCTAAAGAAAGAATCCGGTGAACCGGCTTATTTATTAACTCCGGTAAACAACGCTGATGATTATGCCCAAATGTTTACCGATTACAATAATCCTGAAGCCATTTTCATGAAACTTTATTCCAAAAAAGACGGTCCTCGCAATTGGTCATTCACATACATGGCTCCGGCAGGGCCCGGTTCCGGCTATCAAGGTTGGGGAACTATTCAGCCTTCACAAAAAATAGCAGATGCTTTCGAAATGGAAGATGGTACTCCGTATGTACGCAAAGACAAGTCTGTCAATCCTTATTCAAACCGTGAATGGCGTTTCTACTCCTCACTTATTTATGATGGATGCACCTGGGGATATGGAGAATATGAAAGAGAGGTAGAGATATACACCGCAGGAGAAGAGGGAGTTGTAGGCGGACTAGACGGACGCGAAGGACCTAACTATCGTAACGCTACCCAAACCGGATATTATATGCGTAAATTCTTGAACCGCAATTATGATACTTACGGAACAGAAGGTGATACAACTCCTTGGTTTTTTATGCGTTTAGCCGAATTTTATCTAAACTACGCCGAATGTCAGATAGAATTAGGAAATATACCGGAAGCTATAACATACATAAACTTAATCCGGAATCGTGTCAATCTGCCTAGAATCTCAGCTGACAATATCCGGGAAAAGTATGAGCACGAACGTATGGTCGAGTTAGTTTTTGAAGGGCAACGATGGTTTGACCTGCGCCGTTGGCTGCAATCCGAAAAGGTAATGAATGAGAATTTATACGGCATGGATATCCTGAAATATAAGGATGGCAAAAAAGAGTATATCTATCGTGAAAAAGCGGTACAGGAACGCAAATTCATTGCTCCGCAAAATTATTGGTGTCCTATTCCTCGAAGTGAACTCCAGAAAGCTCCTTTATTGGATCCTGCACCTTATAAATAAAAGATAAATCAAGTTTTCAATAAGTTATTTCAGATATACATTATTCTAAGTTCCTGTTTTAAATTTTCTTCAGTATTCTTTTAAGAATTCTTTTTGAAGAAAATTTAAACAGGAACTAATAGAATACCGGACAATAAACTTACTTATAATTTTTCCATATATCCTTAAGTTAACTCATCGAATTACAGTTATATCATTCGTCTACTGCTCTATACCCAAATAAAAATAAGTATTTTGTTTTCCTTTAAAAATGATTTTGACGGGATAATGATTTCCATGAAAACCATTATCCCGTCAAAACAAATCTTTAATAAGGCAGAACCAGTAATGTCACTCCCATTCCGATGATACATCCTATCATGAATCCTTTCCAGAAGAAGTCCCCTTTACTTTTAGGAACAACAAAAAAGTCTTTTACCAACCACATCTTCCGATCTTTTATGAAAGTTACAATCCCAGCTTTTCCGAGATTTCCAACATCTTCTTAATTGGCTTTACCGCTTCTTTTGCAATTGTTTCATCCACCGTCACTTCCGGCCATTCATACTTCAGTGTATTATACAGCTTCTCTATTGTATTCAATCGCATGAAATTACATTCATTGCAAGCACAGGTACTGTCTTCGGGAGGAGCAGGAATAAAGTTCTTCTCAGGACATTTCTTACGCATCTCGTGCAGAATGCCGCTTTCCGTAGCCACAATAAAGTCTTTCTTGTCGCTGGCAATGGCATATTTCAACAGTCCTGCTGTAGAGGCAACCTTGTCAGCCAGTTTGGAAACAGCCCCTTTACATTCGGGATGAACCAGAATAGCCGCATCGGGATACTGTTTTTTCAGTTCCAATATCTTTTCCACAGAGAACTGTTCATGCACATGGCAGGCACCGTCCCATAACAGCATATTACGCCCTGTAATTGAATTTATATAGTTCCCCAAGTTACGGTCCGGACCAAATATGATTTTCTCATCTGCCGGAAAACTTTCCACTATCTGCTTGGCATTGGTAGAAGTGACCACCACATCAGTCACCGCTTTGACTGCCGCCGTAGTGTTGACATACGAAATCACCGTATGGCCCGGATGCTCTTTGACAAACTTGCCAAATTCATCGGCAGGACAACTGTCGGCCAACGAACAGCCCGCATTCAAATCCGGTACCAGCACTTTCTTGTCCGGACAAAGAATCTTTGCCGTCTCACCCATAAAATGAACACCGCACATCACAATGATATCAGCATCCGTCTTCGCCGCCCATTGTGCCAGTGCCAGACTATCGCCTACAAAATCGGCGATATCTTGTATTTCACCCGACTGGTAGTAATGTCCCAAGATAAGCGCATTCTTTTCCTTACGCAGCTTGTTGATCTCCGCTTTCAAATCCAGAGTCTTGTCTACCGGCTCAGCAACATACCCTGTTTTCAACCATTCTTCTTTATTCATTATATCTATATTTTTTCTCCTTCTTTCAAAAAAAGAAATATGGTATTAATAATAGTCTGTTCATATTGTTAGTAAAAAGAGTATCCTTTTCCTTGCCTGATAAGTTATTCATTTGTAATGGTCAGATATGAATAAGTAATCAACCGGCTTAAGTACTGATTATACTGTCTTTACTTGTTCTATTAACAAACTGTTGATAATATGCAAAGTTAAAAACTTTATGCTTATGAACGCCTAAAATAGTGATTAAATTGTGTTGATATTAGTTGTTTAAGTTCTGTGATTAATTTTTGGATTGTTGATTTTGAGTGTACCATATACCATTATTTGAAATATGCAAGAAATACTTTTGAAATAATATGCCCATCCTTTTTACATGTTTTCAACCGTTATCAACAGGGGTATGTGAATTAGTTATTATCTTTGCAACCGTTAATAATAAAGTAGAATATAGAGTATGAGGAAGCTCAAAATAACAGAACTGAACCGGCTTACAGTGGATGAATTCAAGAAAGCCGATAAGTTGCCCTTGGCAGTGGTGCTGGATGAAGTACGCAGTTTGCATAACATCGGTTCGGTATTCCGCACATCGGATGCCTTTTTGGTAGATTGCATTTATTTATGTGGTATTACAGCCACTCCTCCCCATCCCGAAATGCATAAGACAGCCTTGGGAGCCGAAGACACAGTGGAATGGAAATATAAAAAGAATACGCTTGATGCTGTTCAGGAACTTCATGATCAAGGATTTACCGTGTTAGCCATTGAACAAGTGGAAGGCAGCACTTTGTTGGACCAGCTGGAACTGGATGCAGACAAAAAGTACGCCATCGTCATGGGAAATGAAGTGAAAGGTGTGCAGCAGGAAGTGGTCAATGCTTGCGACGGCTGTGTTGAGATACCTCAATACGGCACAAAACATTCGTTGAATGTATCGGTTACCACAGGAATCATTCTATGGGAGTTTGCCAATAAGTTAATGAGATTCAGACAATAAGCGTAAAATTCAAACAACAGGAATCAGTTAGATCTGTCCGTTTTCAACTAACAATACCACCCGTTCGGTCAGTTGATCCTCTCCCTCCGGATG
Organism: Phocaeicola sartorii JCM 17136 = DSM 21941; assembly: GCF_054653615.1. Classification (NCBI taxonomy): domain Bacteria; kingdom Pseudomonadati; phylum Bacteroidota; class Bacteroidia; order Bacteroidales; family Bacteroidaceae; genus Phocaeicola; species Phocaeicola sartorii. The sequence goes on along the minus strand of NZ_BAAIFW010000006.1, from coordinate 1,083,881 downwards.
ATATTCTTTCTTCAGGCTGGCACCGAAAAGTGCCGCAAAAGTTTGATAGAATCCGGCTTTAAAGGGACCCATAAAAGCTTTTACCAATTCATAAGAGGAAGAATCCGTCTGGCGGTTTACTAACTTTATCAACAGTTTTCCCTGTGAGAAAGTTAATTTCTTCATAATCGGTGTATATTGCTCTTTCAGTCCCTTCTCTACGAGTTTCAAGTGCTTTTCCCTGGCTTTCTTGTCAGGCAATGTTTCTATGTATTCGTAAGTTTCTATCACAGCACGGTTAATTTCACGGGCTAGTGGCAAGGTTTTCTTTACATTCCTTACCAAGCGGTAGTATTCCCGTCTCTCTTTTTCATTTTTGAATTTTAATGGTCTGAAAACATACACATTAGGCAACCGTACAGCTGGAATGGTATCTCCTTTATATACACATGCAGGTACCATATATCCGTTTATAGTAGTCGTTGGCTGCTGAGAATAGGCAGCAGCGGCTATAAAGGAAAAAAACAATGCTATAAAGAGTTTCCTTTTCATCTTGGTGCAAAAGTAGCAAGAAATATGATTACTCTGTATAGCGGATAAAACTATTTAACTTAAAACACGCCAATGGATTATAAAATGAACAGGTTGTTGAAAGTCATGTTAATTATCTGTATTACAATACTTTCATCGGTGAATAACCTGTGTGCGCAGGAAGTGTGGGAAGAACTGGCAGAGCAATTGATGGATGAAGATGAAAACAATTCGTTTCAATGGGATACCCAGTTTGAAGAACTTTCCGAATTGCGTGAACATCCCATCAATATCAATACAGCTACTAAAGAGCAACTGGAACGCTTTCCGTTTCTCTCTGACCAGCTGGTGGAGAATATTCTTTATTATCTATATAAATACGGTCCTATGCTTACCCGGAATGAGTTGGGGATGATTGAAGATATTGACAGGCAGACCATTCAGTATTTACTACCCTTTATTTACTTTGAAACTCCTGAAAAAGAGCAATATAAGCTGAATATAAAGCGGATATTGAAATACGGTAAACAAGAGTTATCAACACGTGTCGATATTCCTTTTTATACAAAAGCCGGGTATCAACAGTACCCGGCTGAAACTTTAAAAAAAAATCCGAACAAGCAATATCTGGGATATGGATATTATCATAATCTGCGGTACAGTTTTCATTATCGGAATCAGATTTATGCAGGCATTACTGCCGAAAAGGATGCGGGAGAGCCTTTCTTTACCGGACAGAACAAAAAAGGCTATGATTTTTATTCACTGTACCTGTTCATTCGTAATATAGGGCGTATCAAGTCTTTAGCTTTGGGAAACTATCGTGTCAGCTATGGTTATGGACTAGTTATCAACACTGATTTCGGGATGGGGAAAACAGCGACACTCTCTACCTTGGGAAACAAGACTCGGGGAATACGCAAGCATTCTTCTACCGATGAATATAACTATTTCCAAGGAGTGGCAGCCAGCTATAAACTAGCTAAAAGGTGGACTATAGATGGTTTTTATTCGTATCGGAAGATGGATGGCATGGTTGATAACCGGTTTATAAGGTCGTTGAAAAAAGATGGATACCATCGGCTGTATCGTGAGTTTGAAAAGAAAAATACATTAACTAATCAGCTGATTGGTAGTAATTTAAATTATAACGGGAAATATTGTGAACTGGGATTAACAGCAGTTTATAATGTTTTCAACAAGCCGTTGAATCCTGAGAAGAAGTATTATAACATTTATTATCCGCGTGGAAAGGACTTTTATAACGTGGGAGGGGATTATAAATTCTTTTGGAAACGTTTCTCTTTATTGGGTGAAACGGCCATAGACAAATGCGGAGCTTGGGCAACCATGAATATGTTGCGTTATTCACCGAAAGGAGGAACACAGCTGATAGTTATGAACAGGTATTATAATGCGAAATACCAAGCGATTTATGCTCGTTCCATAGGAGAAGGAAGCATGGTACAAAATGAAAGTGGCTTTTATATAGGATTGGAAACCAACATTTTAAAGTATATCAAAATGACTTGCTATGGTGATTTTTTCTATTTTCCCTGGAAGAAGTATTTGGTAAGTAAGGCAGGAACCAAAGGATGGGACGGATTACTCCAATTAAGTTATTCACCTACTTATGAACTGGGAATGTTTATAAGATATCGTTATAAAAAGAAGGAAAAGGACTTTACTGCGGAGGATAAAACCAAGCAGACCATTCCATTTATTCAGCAGAAATGCCGGTACCAGTTGAATTATACCTTGAAAGATAAACTGGCGTTGAAAACCATAGCGGATTATGTACGCGTCAACTTCCGGGGGCAATCTGCCTCCAATGGTTTTCTGGTTTCTCAAAGTGCGGCTTATACATTTCGTTTGCTTCCTCTTCGGCTTGATTTGAGTGGCACATGGTTCCATACGGATGATTATAACTCCCGTCTTACTATCTATGAAAAGAGTGTGCTCTATGCTTTTTCCATGCCTTCATTTTATGATAAAGGTATGCGGTTGGCAGTGAATATGCGTTATGAACTGAATAAACATATTATTTTGCAGGCAAAATATGGATCGACCCATTATTTCAACAGAGATAAGATAGGTTCTGCCTTGGAGGAAATTGACGGCAGTACAAAGAGTGACCTTTATTTGCAGTTGAGGCTGAAATTCTGAAAAACATTCCGTATTTTTGCACTGTTATCAACAGAAAAAAGAACTATGTCAACAGTCATTTATCCTTCTCCCATCTTCGGTCCGGTGCATAGCCGTCGTTTGGGAGTGTCTTTAGGAATCAATCTTCTTCCCGAAGACGGCAAGTTTTGTACCTTCGATTGCATCTATTGCGAATGTGGTTTCAATGAAGATCATCGTCCGAAGAAGAAACTGCTTTCCCGCGAGCAGGTTCGTGAAGCTTTGGAAGCCCGTTTGATTGATATGCGGCAGAATGGTCCCAAACCGGATGTGCTGACTTTTGCCGGTAATGGCGAACCGACGGCTCATCCTCAATTTGCAGGAATTATAGAAGATACTTTGGCACTGCGTGATACATATTTTCCTCAGGCGAAAGTGAGTGTGTTGAGCAACTCTACTTTTATTCACAAACCGGAGGTATTCGATGCATTGAATAAGATAGATAATAATATATTGAAACTGGATACCATTGATACGGATTATATCCGGTTGACAGACCGCCCGACCGGGCACTACGATGTGCGGGAGATTATAGAAGGAATGAAAGCTTTCAAAGGTAATCTGATTATTCAGACCATGTTCATGAAAGGCAAGTATCAAGGGCAGGATGTGGATAATACTTCAGACCGGTATGTGCTGCCCTGGCTGGAGACGGTGAAAGAGATCGCCCCCCGCCAGGTGATGATTTACACCATCGACCGCGAAACACCCGATCATGATTTGGAAAAGGCTACTCATGAGGAATTGGACAGAATAGGGAAATTGATAAAGGATTCCGGCATTCCGGTATCGGTCTCGTATTAAGTGAAAAAAGTAAGTTAACTTACTTTGCCAACGAAGTTAACTTACTTTGCCCATGAACATATCTTACTTTTTCAGGTCACTATCAGGACATAACCTATACTCCGGATATTCTTTAATTCAATAAGCGGATCGTCTTTCAACAGTTTCCGCAATTTCGTGATAAAAACATCCAGGCTGCGTGAAGCAAAATAATCATCTTCCGTATCCCAGAAACGGCTTAGAATGGCTTTTCTTTCCACTGTTTCATTTATATTTTCACAAAACAACTGAAGTATCTTTGCTTCACGTACAGTCAATACTTTTTTTTCTCCGGTGTCTTCATTGTGCAGTGCGGCATGTTTGGCATCTAGTGTGAAACGTCCCAGTTTATAATGCTCATTTTCATTTCGTGATTTGATTCCTGCTTTCATTTTCAGAATGGCGTGTATATGTGCATCGAGTTCATCGGGCACGAAGGGCTTTTTCACATAATTATTAACACCTAGTTTATATCCTTCTTTCACATCTTTGGGAGAAGTCAATGTGGAAGTAAACAAGATAGGGATATCTCCGTCCATTTCACGGATGCGTTCCACCATTTGATAACCGTTCATTACAGGCATGTCAATATCCGAGATAATAATATCCGGATGATATTCTTCCCAAGCCTTCAATCCTTCCGCTCCGTTACCAGCGGTTATCACTTCATAGCCACCAATAATTTCCTGTAATTCATTTTTTATGATATAGCTGAAAGTGGAATCATCCTCTACTAATAATAATTTAATCATAGTTTTCTATTATTTTAGGTATTAACAGGCTGAATTCACTGAATTCTCCTTCTATACTGTTGATATATATTCTTCCCTCGTGGGCTTCCATTACTTGATAAACATAGTTAAGTCCTAGTCCGAATCCTGAGGGGCCTCCCTTCCGGGTTCGTTTGATGGCCGATGCACGCTCGAACTTCTCGAGAATCTTCTTTTGGTCTTTTTGCGGAATTCCAATACCATTGTCGTGTATGTTGATAATGTCATGTTTGGCATCGCTCGATGAACTGATGTTTATCTTTACCGATTCTTTAGAATATTTTATGGCATTGTCTATCAAATTACTGATTGCTTCCTTCAGAAACTCTTCATCGGCATATACTTTTTCTGTTTTTAAGTGTGTAGTAAAATGAATTGTTTTTTCTGTTTTTATAGTAAATTTCTCAATCAAGTCTTCTATCATGGGAGATAATGAAATATCTTTTTTATTCATCTCCAGTTTGTGCTGCTCCAGTTTGGCCAGTGTCAGTACTTTGTTGGAAAGAGCCGACAAATGTTCCAGTTCACTTTCTACAATGGTGAAATAATGGTTCTTTATCTCCGGTTTATCATCCAGTTTTCCGCTATGCAGCCTGCTGGCGCACATGATGGCAGAGCTGATGGGCGTTTTCATATCATGAATCATGGCGTAGGAGAAATCTTCTTTTAGCTGGGCTATTTTCCTTTCTGTGATGATGATTTTTATTTGGTAAAACAATCCGATGAAAGCGAATACCACCATAACTGCTGTAGTCAGCAATAAGATTCCCATGCGTGCAAATATGCTCCAATGCGGATTCATCAATATCATTTGTACAGCTTGTGACCGGTCTGTGCGGATAGGAATTTCTTTGGAATGGATGGCACTCCACGACAGGAAACTTTCTTTTTTGCTTTGTTGAAGCACCTCCTTGTTTTTGGGATTTATAAGATTCAATGTGAAGTCACTGCTTATTTTGTGTTCTAAGAGGAGAGTGGAAGCGATGGAATCCACGTCTTCTATAGAGATATAATAACCTAGGTTATAGAGTCCTTCTTCCAAGTAAGTGATTTCGGGAATACTGTCGGTTGCTGATTCTCCTTTTATGCTTGTTCCCTTTGGCGTTTTATTAAGTCTTATAATAGCTTCTTCTTCTATTGACTTATATAAAATTTGATTGGTTTCTTCGTATATATTGTCTTTAATAAGTATATAAGTATTGCACAACCACATTAATTGCATTGTAAATATGGAAATCAAACTAATGATAGTGATTATCTTTATATATTTTGTTTTTATCATGGTGGCAAATATAATAACTTATTTTTAATAGTGGATAACATTCAGATAACATATTATTAAAATATCTCCTGTTATTTTTGCAATATCAAAATAAAACACTTATATATAATTTAAAATGTAATATTATGGAGAAAATAGTAACACTATTGGGTAATGAAGAACAAACTTCTATTTATGGAGGAGAAATAAAAAGAACCTATGATTGGAAACCAAGAGAAGATAAAAATCCAAAACCGGAAACTCAATGGACAAACAATTAACATAAAGATAACAATCCGATAACAAAGAGTTTGAAAAAGTCGGTTTATTTTTGTCACATCAAAACAAACAAAAGAGATATGGAAAAAACGAGTATAAACGAATAAGGTAGAGAAATAAATAACATGATCGGTATACCACTTTTTACTGTCCGCTTGTTTAAACGAAGAATCAGAGATTGTCCGGATCTTGGAATAAGGGAAGTAACACAAACACAAAACACGATAAGAATTTAATAAAATGGAAACGCTGACGTTGGCAGAATGTATGAATATTTATGGCGGATGCTACATTTACAGTAGCAGTACTAGTCTGACTAGTGTATTTGTAGTACCCAGCCGTTTTAGAGAATTATTTTCTTAGTATATAACAACAACACACAAAATGAAGTATGAAAAAGAATGATTATTGCATGGTGAAGCCACTCAGTGGTGAGGAACATGTACAGGTATCGGGAGGATATGTGCCTCCTACTGCGGAACAGATGGAACAACTCCGTGAGAAATATGGACCATTAGCAGATATTATCTGCTGGTAGACTTTTATACAAACACAATTTATTAACTAATTAAAAAATTACGATTATGAAACATTTAAATGAAAACGCTTTGATGCAGGAAATGAATGTAGGTGAAATGCAAAATGTGAATGGAGGGTGGGTTGCCTTAACTCTCGCTGTGGCTGGTGCTGCAATTTATGTATACAATAATTGGGATGATTTTTGTGAAGGAGTTAATGATGGATGGGACAGAACACGAAATTAGTAATTAAAATATTATATTATGAAATATATTTATGAAGAATTATCTGAACAAGAATATAAATGTTTTTGTGGTGGAGATAAAGCCATGAAAAGTTTAGGAGATAGTATAGGTTCTATAGGAGGGAATATCTGTAATTTTCTAGAATATTTTGGCCAAATTGCACAAAACAGTCCAACAACTTATGGATAAAAAAAATATATATGGAACAAACAGATTTACAAAAAGAAAACAAAAAATTGAAGCGAATTAATTTTATCTTAATTATTTATGTAGTTGTATCAATTGGTATTCAATTATATAATATATTAGTGTGATAAAAGTTATTTTCTAATAAGAGTTAACTAAAATCATAGAAAACGATTTTTTCTTTTTTTAGTTAACTCTTTTAGTTAGAACAGATTTTTATTTGTGGTTTCTAATTGTAAGCCATGGAATATCTCAATTGCGACAATATGGAAAAAGGAATAAAAGCATACCATTTATATCTGAACTTATATAATATAGAAGAAGTACTACCAGAGACCGTGCGTGAAGACTTAAATATGGATGATCTATGTGAACAAGTAGATTATACCTCTTCTTGTATAGGGAGGCAATATCTTTATCATATTTTGTGCATGGATAAAGTTTCTGATGTTGCCAAACATGAACAGTTTATAGAGAAACTGCAAACAGATCATCCGCTTCGAAATCAATTAGTGAATGCTCTTCAAAAACTGAATAAATGAGAAAAAAACATAGATTGCTTCACTTGATAGTAGGTTGTCTCTTTATTATAATAATGTTGTTATTCCGGACATATTATCGTCCTTGGATATATACAAATCATTTATTTGATTTTTATCTTGCCGATATATACACTAATCTGTTTGGTGAATGTGTTGTTTTTTTTATTCTTGTTTCTCTTTTTTCTCCTAATGAAATGTATAAGCCGATTAAGTTGCTTTTATATTCTTCATGTGGATTGATAATATATGAATTATTGGGATTGATAGTGGAAGGAGGATTATGTGATTATAAAGATATAATTGCTACTTTTGTCGGCGCTTTATTGTCTTATGTAATAAATAGAATAATTATTCAGTATTAGTTATTGAATAATGAAACAATAGTTCGTTAAACATTTCTTTAACACTTATGCAGCGATTGCCGCAAATTTAATACCTTCTTCCCATAGCTTTCGATTTATATCGGGATTCGGTTCAATACCTAACACAGAAATAAATTGTTGCATGAGGAAAATATTGTGGCATAGCACTTTCACCGAAGCCATTAATGAGACTGTTCCTTTCTCCAGTGCTTTGACTTTAGCCAGATTTACGGTGGTCAGTGAAGCGTTGAAATGAAAATGAAGTTTATCAATATCCCGGCTTTGGCAATTTGTCAGTCCTGTGAATTGTTTACTGTCTCTAAAAAATTTATGGGAAGCGTGTCCTATAAAAATCCAAAACATCTTTCGCCTTCATTTGCATATCAGTTGAGAAATATAGTTTCCGTACTTTCTTATCTTCACTTTCCCAAATACACAACAGTATATCTCTGCTCAATGAACGTGAATGCGCTACTGCTGAAAGAATACGCCCTTTCCCATTCTCCAAATTGATTATTTCAAATCTGTCCTCTTCCAGGTGTTCTATCTCGATTTTGCCATCATATAATTGGGGTCTCTCCCTTTTACCTGTAGGCTGTTCTGTGGTGAGATACCGGAAATAGGCATCATCTCTAAATCGGCTGATTACATGAAATCCCATTTCAAGCGCGCCCTCCACAAATGTGGATTTGGAGAAGTAGGCATCCGCAATCACATAGTTTGTCAATCGCTGGAGTATTTCTTTGCGTGTACGTAGCACATGTAAATACCAGTCTATTAATGTGTATTTAACTTGCTCCAGTGTTTTTGTCGGTGGTGTTTGAACAGTTTCCAAATGGAAGCAGGTATGAAGGTCCATATCAATGAGACCGATGCCGGAGATTTCCAAACCACGTTTAGCCATCTTGGCGCAACCCGACCAAAAACGACCCATGTACGGAGTGCGTTTGCCCGATTTGATGATATAGCTCGGATCGAAAGCAATCGCAACACGATTACCTGTCCGAGATGCCGCTAAGCTGGCATTAAAGGATAACCAGTCGAACCTGCGACCAAACTGCTGACGATAGCGTTGTTCACCAAAGTGACCATAACGACCCAGTTGAAGGAAATTAATCCGACCCGGGATAATCAAATATAAAAGTAGTACTTCAAGCATAAACTTTTCACGCCATTTGTTTATCTTTACCGCCGATTTCATCAGCACACTATTATTACTCTAAATATTGGTCAAGTTCGTTCAGATTCATTTTTTCAGGATCTCGTAACCCTTAATATAATGAATCGGTAGGACTTGACTTACTTTTTATCTGTTAATTCAAAACTTAACGAACTATTGTAATTTAAAATGTAATATTGTTATGTATAAACTAGTATTAGAGTTAAGTAGTAAAGAACAAATTTCCATTTATGGAGGAGAGAAGAAAAATTATAGGTGGATAAATAAAGAAGAAATATAATTTTAATTGGAAGAACAATTAACATAAAGATAACAATTCAATAACAAATAATTAAAAAAAAGCAATTTACCTTTGTTACATCACAACAAACAAAAAGAGAGATATGGAAAAAACGAGTATAAACGAACAAGGTAGAGAAGTAAATAACATGATCGACTGTCCGCTTGTTCAAACGAAGAATCAGAGATTGTCCGGATCTTGGAATAAGGGAAGTAACACAAACATAAAACACGATAAGAATTTAATAAAATGGAAACGCTGACGTTGGCAGAATGTATGAATATTTATGGTGGATGCTACATTTACAGTGGCAGCACTAGTCTGACTAGTGTATTTGTAGTACCCAGCCGTTTTAGAGAATTATTTTCTTAGTATATAACAACAACACACAAAATGAAGTATGAAAAAGGAATGGTTATTGCATGGTGAAGTCACTCAGTGGTGAGGAACATGTACAGTTATCGGAAGGATATGCGCCTCCTACTGCGGAACAGATGGAACAACTCCGTGAGAAATATGGATTGTTGTCAGATATTATCTGCTGGTAGCTTTTATGTAAACATAATTTTGACTATAGTTTAGAAATTGCAATATTACTATATTTTTTATATGATATTGAATTTGTAAAAAAATAGTAATCAAAATAGTTTATGAGAAAATCTATTAAAACTACTCAGTATATTTATGAAATGAATAAAAAAATATAAATGATGAGGTACAAATCAATAATAGAGAAATTCTGTAGAGACAATAGTGGAATAGTTAAAATGATAAAAACTATTTTTCTTTTTGGATTTTTGGTAGTATTTGTATTGTTTGTATTACTCCTTCAAAATTCTAATTTGAATATAGAAGAAAGTATATTTAACTCTATAAATATAGTGAGTAAACTTACTTTACTAATAGTCGCAGTTAATTTTATAATACGAAGAAAAAATGGGAAATGATATAATGACATCAAAATTGACATCATCTGAATTGAAAGAAATTCTAGGTGGAGTATTATATGGACTCAAGTACGGCAAAACAAAATTGGAGTAATATAACTTCTTTTTTTTGGCCTGTGCAATGATGGAATGTATGCACTCTTTTTCTTATAATAGAGTAATTTGGTGTTGCAATTGTGAAACTAATGTTTTATTTTAAAACGAAACAGTTTGTATTTGAGATAACTAGTGTGCAAGCATTTATAATTATCTATACTGCATTCTAAATAAAGATTCAGTGTTGAAAACATGTCAACACTGAATCTTTAAACTTATAGGCATTAACCTAAAGATAACAATCCGATAACAAAGAGTTTGAAAAAGTTAGTTTATCTTTGTCGCATTGAAACAAACAAAAGAGATATGGAACAAACAGATTTACAAAAAGAAAACAAAAAATTGAAACGAATTAATTTTATCCTAATTATTTATGTAGTTGTATCAATTGGTATTCAATTATATAATATATTAGTGTGATAAAAGTTATTTTCTAATAAGAACTAAAATCATAGAAAACGATTTTTCTTTTTTTAGTTAACTCTTTTAGTTAGAACAGATTTTTATTTGTGGTTTCTAATTGTAATCTATGGAATATCTCAATTGCGACCATATGGAAAAAGGAATAAAAGCATACCATTTATATCTGAACTTATGTAATACAGAAGAAGTACTACCAGAGACCGTGCGTGAAGACTTGAATATGGATGATCTATGTGAACAAGTAGATTATACCTCTTCTTGTATAGGGAGGCAATATCTTTATCATATTTTGTGCATGGATAAAGTTTCTGATGTTGCCAAACATGAACAATTTATAGAGAAACTGCAAACAGATCATCCGCTTCGAAATCAATTAGTGAATGCTCTTCAAAAACTGAATAAACCGGATGCTTATTCCATAGTAGATATTTTGGCGGAAAAAGAACATACTTATTCCCGCGGTTATTTATTGGTAATTCAGGTATGTAGATGGCTGCCTGCCTTTTTCCTTATCTTGATGTTCCGGTTTTCTTCTTCACCTATTCCTTTTATACTCTTATTAGTATCTTATATATTTAATGGATATTTACATTTTAAGCAAAAGAATATTCTTTCATGTTATTTTTTCTCTATGCCCCAGCTATATAAACTACTGAAAACAGTCAATTATCTAACTACCATTCCTTCTTTTTTGTCTATAAATGATAAAATGGAAAGCACTACCCGTCACTTAAAAGAACTTTGCAGGAAATTAGGTTCATTTCGTTATGGAATAGCTTTAGAGAGTGAATCGGCCATGATTGTTTATCTTTTGACTGAACTGATAAACATTTTCACGTTATATTCGACTATCAATATTGTAACATCATTCCAGTCCATTCAAAAGAGAAAAGGAGAAATAGAACAAGCTTTCTGTTATGTCGGTTTCTTGGATATGCTTTGTTCTATATCGTTCTTACGTGAAAAACTTCCCTATTATTGTAAGCCTTCCAGTGATAAGGAAGGAGAACGATTAAAAGCAGATAGCATTTATCATCCGTTGATAAAGGACTGTGTTTCGAATGATGTTTCTTTATCTTATAAGTCCATGCTCATAACAGGTTCTAATATGTCAGGGAAAACCAGTTTTATTCGTACTGTTGCCATTAATTTGTTGACAGCAAAGGCTTTGAATACTTGTTTTGCAAAGGAATTTTGTATTGATATTCACAGGCGTCTTTATTCGGTTATCCATACCGAAGATGATTTAGTGGAAGGAAAAAGCTATTTTTTTAAAGAAGCAGAGAATGTGAAGGTTGCTCTTGAAAAAGGAAAAGAGGGAAATTATTTGTTGATTTTTGACGAGTTGTTTAAAGGAACTAATACGATGGAAAGGATAGCCATTAATTCTGCCGTATTTTCAGATTTGGCTAAAGCGAATAACTTGATTTTTGCTTCTACACATGATTTAGAATTAACGACATTGCTTAATGATCAGTATGAATTGTATCATTTCAGTGAGAAAGTAACAGATGATAGACTCTTGTTTGATTATAAACTGAAGAAGGGGATAGCCAAAGAAGGAAATGCTATCAAAATATTGGAATTGTGCGGTTATCCTCCTGAATTGGTTCAGTCGGCCAAGGATATACTTCCCATGATACGATGATATGAACTAAAAAAATAAGAAGCAGCTGACAAAGAGTTAATGTATCTTTGTCATATACAAAGACTGAAGATACGTTGTTTCACATACTTGTAATTGAATAGATTTGAATGATAATGGAATATACTTCTATCCCTATATATTATAATGACAAAAGATATAATGTTTATCAGAATGAACTGATGAATTTTTTCATCTTTCTGACCAAGGTACATCCGGCTTTTATTCTTGACAAGTCATTGAAAGCCCAATGTCGTCAGTTCGTCCTGTCCGCTTGCGATGAACTTTGTGATATGAATAACATCACTTTAGCCGATTTCCAGCTGAGAATCAATGAACTATTGGTCTTTTTGCAGGATGCCCATACTTTTGTGAATATAGAGCCGTTGTCGCTATATCCATTTTCTGTCCGCTATTTTAACGGGAGTTTCTATTTATACTCCATTTCTTCTCGCTACAAAAATGTGACAGGAAAAGTCATTACAAGCATGGGAGGAATGGATATAATTGATATTCATAAGAAATTGGCCGGGATGTTGCCTGCTGAAAATAAGATAAAAGCCGGTATTACAGGGAGTCATTTTCTGAATAACCCTAGTTTGATAAAGCGGTTGGGGATAGATGGCGATGTGCTTGAGATCGTTTTTTCGGATGGAGACAGAATAAATATAGACAAGGAAAACGGAACAAATAATCAGCCTGATCAGATGACAGTTATTAAACCGAATGCCGTTACCGCCAGACAACCGATGCCGTATCATTATCGCATCATTGATTCCATCTGCTATTTTCAATTCAATGAAATGTTTGATAGTTATACTTATCAATTGGGCTGTCAGTTATCCGGTGAAACACCGGATGAGAATATAATCCATAGTCTTCCGTTCTTCACGGAATTTTTGGAACACATGATTCAGGATATGAATCAAAAGGGAGTTTCTTTGCTGGTTGTTGATATGCGGTATAACGGGGGAGGAAACAGCCTTTTAGGAAATATGTTGTTGGAGGCATTGAATATCCATTTGTCAGATATTGAAAGTTATCGCACATATATCCGGCCTTCTTCATTTTTAAAAGAATTTTATCCGTTCCTGTTGGATAAGTCAGCAGAGATGAATGATAAGACATTGGCAGAGCAAAATCAAGACAGGAGGATGGATACGGAAGTTCCTTTGTCAAAACATAAATATATCGGAAAGGTGGTTTTCATTCAAGGACAAAATACATTCAGTAGTGCTAATTATTTGCTGACTACTGTAAAAGACAATCACCTTTTTCCCATTATAGGTATGCCCACTTCTCAGAAACCAACCTGTTATGGTGATATTATCCCCATCAGTCTACCTTTTACAGGTACAAAGGGTTATGTCAGTCATTCCTTTTTCAGAAGACCGGATTCATTGTTGGACGAAGAAACAACTTTAATGCCTGATACACTAATAAACACCTCTGTCGCTGATTATTTGAAAGGAGTAGATAATTGTTGGGACTGGATTAAAAGGTTGAATTATTTATTATGATGCTTTCAAGCTATAAAAAAAGGATGATAAAAATTTATTTTAAAACGAAACAGTTTGTATTTGAGATAACTAGTGTGCAAGCATTTATAATTATCTTTTCTGTATAAACTTATAGACATTAACCTAAAGATAACAATCTGATAACATAATCCCTTTTTCTTTCCTTCTACTTTTGCTGTATAAATCCGTAAAAGTAGAAATGTTATGTTATTACCAAACGAATGGATAGAGAACAGTATTGAAACATACATCTATCAACACACCACAAAGTCCCAGATTATCTATTGGGTAGTATTGGCTGCCGTTACTGCCGCTATTATTGCATTGCCTTTTATCTATGTAGATATTTCGGTGCAAGGCAGTGGAGTAGTGAGACCGGTGGCTGAAAAAACAGAAATTAAATCAGCAATTACAGAACTGGTAGATTCTGTCTATGTGCGCGAAGGCGACCAAATAAACAAAGGAGATATTCTTCTCCGTTTCCGTACCAATAGCTCCGATTATAAAATCAATTATCAGACCAATCGTCTGAATGACTACGAAGCCCATTTGGCAGATTTGGCTTATCTGGCAAAAGGAGAATGCCCTGCTGCGTTCCATTCTCCGGTTCGTCAACAGGAATATACCTATTTCACTAAAAAGAAAAAGGAACTCGAAACCTCTTTGGTGCAGGCGGAAAAAGAGTATAAACGAAATAAAAACCTTTTTGATAAGAAAGTAATCTCAGAAGAAGAATATGATAAATCTTATTTCCAGTATCAGAGCCAGCAAAATGAACTGGCCTCATTGATACAAAGCCAATTAAGCACATGGCAGGCAGATATGAATACCTATCGTAATTCTCGTAGTGAAATGAATACCACCTTGCAGCAGGAGTTGAAAGATAAAGAACTCTATATAGTCCGTAGTCCGGTGAGCGGAACCATTGACCAGTTTTCGGGCATATACAGGGGAAGCAGCATACAGGCAGGGCAGTCATTGGCAGTGGTCAGTCCCGATTCTACCCTGTGTATGGAGATATATGTCACGCCCCGGAATATAGGATTTATGAATATCGGGATGCCGGTCCATGTACAGGTGGAATCGTTTAATTATAATGAATGGGGGACACTGCCCGGCGAAGTAAATGAAATTTCATCGGACTTCCTGACGGACAGCCAAGGGAATTCATTCTATAAAGTGAAATGCCGGACGGAACGGAATTATCTGATGCTGAAAAGCGGACAGAAAGGTGTATTGAAAAAAGGAATGACGGTCAATGCCCATTTTATGATAACCCGGCGGTCACTTTTTGATTTACTTTATCAGAAGATAGACGATTGGGCGAATCCCAAACAATATGAGAATAAAACAATGATGGCTAAATTTTAAACACGAATACAAGATGAAAAAAGGAGTTAAAATAAAACAGTTTGATATTACGGATTGCGGTGCGGCCTGCTTGGCTTCCGTATGTGCCTATTATGGTTTGCAATTTCCCATTGCACGTATCCGCCAGTATGCATTTACCGACCAGAAAGGAACGAATATTTTGGGATTGATAGAGGCTGCTAATAAGTTGGGCTTGTCAGCAAAAGGAGTACGGGCTAAGTTTGAGGCATTATATATTGTTCCAAAACCTGTTATTGCCCATGTCATAGTACACGAGCAACTTCAGCATTTTGTAGTGATATATAAGGTGGAGAAAAAGAAAGAATACATAGAATATATGGATCCGGGTGACGGGCGGATGCATCGCGTCACCAATCAGGAATTTGAGAAAATATGGACCGGTATACTGATATTGATGGAACCTGAGGAGAGCTTCAAAACCGGAAATATGAAGACCAGTATGACGAAGAAATTCTTCTCCCTGTTGGCTCCTCATAAAAGCGTGATGCTGCAAGCTGTGTTTGGCGCGCTTATTTATAGTATATTGGGATTGTCCACTTCCATTTATGTAGGTAAAATAACAGACTATGTGCTGGTAGATAAGAATGTGAACTTGCTCAACCTGATGGGAGTGATTATGCTGGTCATCCTGCTATTGCGGACTTTCATAGGAGCGATGAAAAGTATTCTGGCACTGAAAACAGGGCAGCGGATTGATGCTGCATTGATTCTGGGCTACTATAAACATTTGTTGACTCTGCCCCAGCAGTTCTTTGATACGATGCGCGTAGGTGAGATTATTTCACGCGTCAATGATGCAGTGAAAATCCGTAATTTTATCAATAATGTTTCGTTGGATCTGGTGGTTAACATCATGATTCTTGTCTTCTCTGTGTGCCTTATGTTTGTTTATTCCTGGAAACTGGCATTGATTACTTTAGTGTCTGCTCCCTTATTCCTGCTTATTTTCTGGGGCTTCAACAAATTGAACCGGAAATATCAGCGCGGTATCATGGAAAGCAGTGCCGAATTGGAATCGCAGTTGGTGGAATCTCTTCATTCCATTTCTACGATCAAGCGTTTCGGTATAGAAGAATATGCTAATTTGAAGACGGAAACTCGTTTCGTACATTTATTAAAGAATACGTATCGCAGCATCTATGGTTCCATTATGGCACAAGGCGGCATTCAGTTTGTATCTACAGGCATTACGATTGCTATTCTTTGGTTAGGAAGTGTTTTGGTAGTCGATCAGGAGTTGACACCCGGCACTCTGATGGTGTTTTATTCCTTGGTGGGTTATGTAATATCTCCTATCGGTTCGCTGATTTCTTCCAATCAGACTATCCAGGATGCACTGATTGCTGCCGACCGCTTATTCCAGATTATGGATTTGGAACGAGAACAGGATAATAGTCAAAAGATAATATTGGAACCGGATATGGTGGGCGATATTACGTTCGAGAATGTTTCCTTCCGCTATGGTTCGCGCAAGGATGTGTTCAAGGAATTGAGCTTGAAGATAGAAAAGGGGAAGACCACTGCCATAGTGGGAGAAAGCGGGTCGGGCAAGACGACTTTGATTTCGTTGTTACAGCATATTTATCCTATACAGGAGGGCCGCATTCGCATAGGCGATTATGATATTGCGCAAATAGACAACCGCAGCCTTCGTCGCCGGGTGGGAACAGTACCTCAACAGATTGAATTGTTTGCCGGAAGCATTGCAGAGAATATAGCGGTAGGCGACTTGCATCCGGACATGAAGAAAATTGTAGATTTGACGGAACAGCTTGGTTTAAAGGATTTTATAGATAATTTGCCTAAGGAGTACCGGACTTATATCGGTGAACATGGTGCATCCTTGTCGGGTGGCGAGCGGCAGCGGCTTGCCATAGCACGTGCCTTGTATAAAGAACCGGAGATACTTATTTTTGATGAAGCGACATCTTCGCTTGATTCTATTTCCGAACACTATGTAAAGCAGATGCTTGATGTATTGGCACGGAAGGGGAAGACGATTATCGTGATTGCCCATCGGTTGAGTACAGTGAAGAATGCAGATAAAATTGTGGTGATCGATAAGGGACAAGTAGTTGAGGCGGGTACTCATGAAGAATTGTTCCATTCAGATGGAATGTATCATCGTTTGTGGAAGGAACAGTTTGATGAAATAGGTTAAAGCATGAACAGTATGAAAAAGTTAATAGTTGTAGCTGTTGTAGCCATCGCATGTATAGCAAATATGCAAGCACAAAATAAAAAGTGGAGTCTCAAAGAATGTATAGATTATGCCATACTGCACAATATAGAGCTGAAGGCAGAGTCAAAACCGGATTAAAAGTTTGAAAGTAGAGAGAAATACGCTATTCTTCATTCTCTGCCAGCTCTGGAAAGCCTCTTTTTACCGCTACTGAAACTTTGTGAGCCGTTATACTCCGTAGAAGCATAAAATCTTTATGCTTCTTTTTTGCGATAAAAACGCCCTACTTTATATTAATCCGGAACAGCCTTAAAAAAGAAGAGTATAAACATGCCCACAGAGTTTTCGGATCAATTCCGTAATTCCTTTCCGATAGAAGAATTTAACCTTTTTATCCGCTTGCTATTCAAAAAAAAGAGGTACATTTGCTTCATCATCAAACCATAAGCATTATGACCATCATAGCCAACCCTATTTACGATGCCGTTTTCAAATTCCTGATGGAAGACAAGAAAGTCGCCAAGATACTGCTCTCCGCACTGCTGAAAAAGGAGATCATAGACCTGGAGATGCGCCGCCACGAGTATACATCCATGGAGCAGACACGCATCTCGCTCTTCCGCATCGACTTCTCTGCAAAGATTCGCGAGAGCGACGGTTCGGAACACCTTGTCCTTATCGAACTGCAAAAGACCTGGCTGATTACGGAGACCTTGCGTTTCCGTCAGTATCTGGGTACGCAGTACCTCAACAAGGAGAACATGGTCGAAGAGAAGAACGAGCACGGACAAAGACGTACGTACGGGCTGCCCATCATCTCCATCTACATCCTGGGGCATCCCCTGGGCGACCTCACCGAGCCGGTGGTTTATGTGCGCCGCAGCTATCTGGACTATGATGACCATCCGCTCCCTGCTCCTGACCCTTTCATCGAGAGTCTGACGCATGACAGCATCATCGTACAGATCCCGTTCCTCACCGGACGTACCCGCAACCGCCTGGAACGTCTGCTGAGCGTGTTCGACCAGGAATACCGGCAGCCCGACAGCGAGCATTATCTGGAAATAAACGATGAGCACATGGACGAGGAAGTGAAGTATGTGGTGCACCGCCTGCTGAAGGCCGCTGCCGCACCCGCTGTTCGCCGTGCCATGGAGATAGAGGACGAGATTCTTTCGGAAATAGAGGACAGGGATACGACAATAATGCTCAAGAATAAGGTGATAGAGGAAAAAGAACAGGTGATTGAGCAGAAAGAGCAGATGATTGAGCAGAAAGAGCAGATGATTGAGCAGAAAGAGCAGATGATTCGCTCCATGGTTAAGATGCTCTGTAACAATGGAGCATCAATTAATGAGATATCCGAACAATTAGGAATACCTATGGAACAAATCAAACAATATATCGATTCATAATACGATTGTGGTGTCCCGGAAAAGATACGGACATGATAGATTGACTTCTTTCGAAGTTGTGTCTAAATGTTGACAATGCTGCTATTTTCCTATTTTTCGGGCGAGGTTTACTCGCCCGAAAATAGTTTGCTTTGTGTATTACTCCCAAGGTCGTGACCATTGGTTCGGGCAGGCAAATCCTGCCCCTACAGTTGACGATTTGATAGAGTTTACACCTCTTTTCTGTCTTGCAGTAATAAAGCGGATTCTCAAAGAATCAAGCAAAGAATACTTTCTCTTTACTATGCCTGTCTTTACATCTATAATCTGTTTTAATGGCTCACCTGCAAAATCTTTTTATGACGGAACAGATTGGATTCTCAGTCTGAACCGTTTAAAAGAAACAACTGATACCAATCCATTAATCATTCGTATCGATGGATTAAAATCGGCAGATGCACCTATCTATTTCGAAAAGAATGTAAATCCAGCTGAATGTGTAGTCTCTACCCTATCTGATATTCAAATAAAGCAAGAATATAGATTCGAAGTGAATTTACAATAATCCTTTTTTTTAAAATAATACAATCTCTTCTTTTTTTGTTGGGCATTCTTATAATGCCCAACAAAAAAACTATTATCTTTACGCTCGTAATTACAAACCCGACACTGATTAAAATTAAATATGAACAAAAAAACACTACTCTATATTTTAGCTATTTTATTAGTTCAAATCTCTAAAGCTCAATCCTCAGATACCATCTTCATAACAGATTTCGGAGTGAAACCCTATTCGTATGAAAATAGTGTTACTCAAATTCAAGCTGCTATTGAAGCATGTAAACAGAAAGGTGCAAAAGTGTTGTCTTTCGAAAAAGGAAGGTACGATATATGGCCGGAAAGCGCCATGCGAAAAGAATATTATATTTCAAACACATCTACAGAAAGTGAATGCCCTTCAAAGATTAAAACGGTGGGGCTACTATTCGAGAATATACAGAACTTGAAAGTGGAAGGTAATGGTGCTTTATTAATGTTTCATGGAAAAATGACCACCATTGCACTAGATCATTGTCAGGATATCAAATTGGAAGAACTGCATGTCGATTTTGAACGACCAGCCGGTTCTGAATTACGATACATAGCAGTGAACAAGAATTATGTTGATGTGGCCGTACACCGTGATACCAACTATGAAATTGTCGATGGAAAGATAAATCTTTACGGTGAAGGATGGCGTTCCAATAAAAATCATTGCATCGAATATAATCAGGAAACAGAGAGCTTTTATTATAGCCAAGACTGGGATATCTTATCCAATTCGCCGGTACAAGAAATATCTCCGAATTTAATTCGATTTACTATTCCTGCTGATTTTCACCCTAAGAAAGGTAATACATTGACTATTCGTGATGTTGTTCGCGATCAAGTGGGAATGTTTATTCATCAAAGTAAAAATGTGACTTTAAATGGGATGCAAATGCATTATATGCACGGCTTAGGAATTATCAGCCAATATTCTGAAAATATCACGATGAATCAGGTAAAATGTATGCCCAGATCGGAATCGGGAAGATTGTTGGCTGCTTCGGCTGATATGATGCACTTTTCAGGATGTAAAGGAAAAATATTAATTGACGGCTGTTATTTTTCCGGTGCACAAGATGATGGAATCAACATACATGGAACCAATTTGAAGGTAGTAGAAAAAATCAATTCAAATACATTAAATCTACGATTTTCACACGGGCAAAGCTATGGCTTTCAAGCATATTTCCCCGGTGATACTGTCGCTTTTATAAAATCTGCCACCATGCAACGTGGCTCTACTGCTTGCGTCCGGTCTGTTAAGCCGATATCCAATTACATCTGGCAGGTCGAATTTGACCAAAAGACACCTGAATGGCTGGAATTGAATCATGATTGTGTAGAGAATTTAACTTGTACACCTAGTGTAGTAATTCGAAACAACTATTTTACTCGTACCAGCACACGAGGTACATTAGTTACAACACCAAGGAAAGTGGTTATTGAGAACAATATCTATTATAAAACCGGTATGAGCGCCATATTAATAGAGGGTGATGCCGAAGGATGGTTTGAGTCCGGTCCTGTTTGTGATGTACAAATCAGGTCAAATACCTTTATAGACTGTGCTTATAACGGAGGTCCCGGAAACGCTGTTATCGGAATCAATCCGTCTAATTCAGTCATTAATGCAAATAATCCGGTACACAAAAATATTCGCATTGAAAATAATACCTTTAAGATTTTTGATTATCCGGTATTATATGCAAAAAGTACGGAAGGGCTTTCTTTTATTAATAATACAATTGAACGGACAACGCAATTAAAGCCTTCAACAAGCAATAAGAACTTATTCTATTTTAATGGTTGCAATAACGTTAAAATTCAAAATATAATCTATAAAGGAGATATTCTAAATAAAAATATCCAACTAAAAAACATGAAAAGAAAACAGTTGAAGTACTCTTCCGAATTGACCATCCATAGCAAAAACAATTAAATCAGAAACCGTCTGAAGAAAGGAAAAGCACGAAGATGAATAAAGGTTTATTGCTATAAACAGAAATAGAGTGGACAAAAACACCTTTAGATATATTTATATGAATAAAAAGAATTTATTACTGACCACTGCCCTTTTCATCTGCTTAAGCGGGCAAGCCCAACATACGATAAAACTATCAGAACTAGACTTATCTCATATATGGCAAGAGTATGGAAAAGTACAGGACGGAAAATCCGTCACCGGAGAACAAGCAACCATTAATGGAAAGACGTACAATGAAGTGATAGGTACCCATGCTAAAAGTATACTGAAAATAGACCTTCATGGGGATGCTACGCGTTTGCGCTCCCAGATAGGCGTTGCAGACAGTAAAGTCGATATTTCGGACAAGAGCCTGGCCGTCCTTCCATTAGTAAACGGAACAAAACTTTATTTCCGCAAGGAAGGCAATGGCAAGCAATTCCTGGGACTGGCCGGCACCAGTGGCAAAATAGACAAAGGTTCTGTTTGCTTTATCGTGAAAGGAGACGGCAAAGAACTATACAACAGCGGCATCTTGCGCAGCAATGAATCGCCTCTATCCATAGATATAGACTTGAAAGGCATCCGTATACTGGAATTATCGGTAGAACCTACCGATGACGGTGCCAGTGGTGACAATGCACTGTGGATTACCCCAACCATTGAATATAAATCGGCTCAGCCCGAAACCATCCATGTGGGATACGCAGGAAAAGGCCCGGAAATGGCGGCCGCCATTTCCTGCAAGCTGGCGGATAAAATCAGCAAACTTCCTGTCTTATCCGTCCCCGTTTCTACGAAAACCGACTTTGATTGGTTGATTACACCCGAAAAAGCCAAAGCAGGCATCTATGCTTCGGCAGACGGTAAAAGCATTATTGTGGCCAACCCGATGGTATCCCGCACCTTCCGGATTTTCCCGAACCTGGCCACAACCAATATCATCAACCGCATGACTGGAGAAAGTATGC
The DNA here is from genome assembly GCF_054653615.1 of Phocaeicola sartorii JCM 17136 = DSM 21941. Taxonomy (NCBI): domain Bacteria; kingdom Pseudomonadati; phylum Bacteroidota; class Bacteroidia; order Bacteroidales; family Bacteroidaceae; genus Phocaeicola; species Phocaeicola sartorii. The sequence continues at coordinate 1,061,620 of NZ_BAAIFW010000006.1, read as the reverse complement.
TCCGTGCTGTCAGCAGTGAAGGAAGCATACAAATTGATGGCAAGAAGCACTTGATCGGGGGATTGGCCGGACAGCCGGAACGGGCTTACATTGAGGACAAATGGATAGAAAACATGACTACCATTCCCGAATCTTTTTTGGTAGAGGACTTTGAAATAAGTCCTATCAAGGAAGATATAAAATGGGCACGCAGCCGTTGGGCACTCAATAAGGAAGCTGCAACGGGCAGTGAAATCACCTTTACTTTGCGGGGTGACAAGGAACTGAAAGATGTCATTGTGAAACTCCATGTATCGGTATACGATAAAATTCCCGTCATCCGCAAACGGTTCGAAGTGATAAACCAATCCGGTCTGCCTGTCAACATCGACACATTCCAATTGGAATACCTTGCTTTTGCCGAACCTGAATCTCCCGGAGGAGGTGACCCGTCCAAGTTCCTCTTGCCCAACATCCATATAGAAAGCGATTATGCTTGTGCCGGAAGTTTCACGGAAAAAGAAACAGACATTACCGAAAAATGGGTAACCGATCCTGATTATACCTCGCAACGGAACTATTTGATGCAAACCCCTTGCATACTGGAAGTTTCCCCAAAAATGGGGCCCGATCAAGCCGTACCGTCCCAAGGCACTTTCCGTTCTTTCAGTGTGTACGAAATGCCGTTCGACAGCTACGACCGTGAACGTAAAGGACTGTTTACCCGCAAAATGTACCGCACCATTGCACCTTGGACTACGGAAAATCCCATCTTCATGCATCTCACCTCAATCAATCCGGAAACAGTGTACCGTGCCATCGACCAATGTGCCGAAACCGGTTATGAGATGATTATCCTGAGTTTCGGTTCGGGTCTGAATGCCGAGGACATCTCGGATGCCAACATCGCCAAATACAAAGCATTCGTGGACTATGCCCGCAACAAAGGCATCGAAATGGGATGTTACTCCCTGCTTGCCAGCCGCTGGATCAGTGACGAAGTGGATGTCATCAATCCGAAAACCGGGAAACGTGGCGGCATGACATTCGGCAGCTCTCCCTGTCTGTGCAGTGACTGGGGTTATGAATACTTCCATAAAATAAAGACATTCTTCGAGAAGACCGGAATGCGCTGCTTTGAACATGACGGCTCTTATCCGGGAGATTTCTGTGCCTCAACCGTCCATCCCCACCATAAAGGACTGAAAGACTCACAATGGAACCAATTCTATAAGGTAACGGAACTTTATCATTGGATGTGCGAAAACGGAATCTACCTCAATGTCCCCGACTTTTATTTCCTGAACGGCTCTACCAAAGTAGGAATCGGCTACCGTGAAGTCAACTGGTCATTGCCGCGCGACCGCCAGCTTATCCATACCCGGCAACTGAACTATGACTGTACATTCGAACGTATTCCTTCCTCATTGTGGAGCTTTGTTCCATTGGTGGAATACCAGGGAGGTGGAGCAGCGGCCACACTGGAACCGCTGAGTGAACATTTATACGAATACAAAACACTGATGTTCCAAAATTATGGTGCAGGAGTACAAGCCTGCTACCGCGGCCCGCGTCTGTATGATACTCCCGAAACAAAAAAAGCAGTAGTGGAAATCATCAGCTGGTATAAGAAATACCGGAACATATTGAACAGTGACATCATCCACTTACGCAAACCGGATGCCCGCGACTGGGATGGTATCATGCACGTCGCTCCTGCCGGAAAAGAAAAAGGGCTGGCCATGTTCTATAACCCTACCGACAAGGAAATGACACGTGACATCCAACTTCCGCTTTACTATACCGGACTGGCAAAGACAGCCCGCATCCGCGAACAGGAAGGCAAGCCGGCAACTTATACCTTGAACAGGGACTATACGGTGAACCTTACCGTCAGAATTCCGGCAAGAGGATATACCTGGTATGTCATAGAATAACTCCCGTACAGATACAAACTTCCCCCAAGCCTACGCTTCAAAACAGCCGTACACTTGGGGGAAGATGCTATATCGGAACAGAAGTGCCCTGCTCTATTTTTCTATAATAGCCTTTGCTTTCTCCAAAGCCACATTGATATTAGGACAGATATTTTCTTTTCCCAGCAATTCATTAAACCCTGCTTTTTCAAGGATTTGATGCACCTTTTCATTCACTCCCGAAAGCACGATCCGGATATTCTCCTTCTTCGACATTTCACAGAGATTGGTTAGGTTGTGGATACCTGTAGAGTCAATGAACGGCACTTTACGCATACGTACGATCCGCACTTTGGGGCGGTCGCCCAGTTCGGACATGATTTCCTCAAACTTGGTGGCGATACCAAAGAAGTAAGGTCCGTTGATTTCATAGACTTCCACACCTTCGGGAACCGTAAGATGTTCTTCATGCACTTCCAGGTCGGACTCATTATTGGGGTCGATTTCATTCTTGATAACCGATATTTCCGTGGTTTCCATAACGCGTTTCATAAACAATACGCAGGCAATGACCAGACCCACCTCAATGGCTATCGTCAAATCAAAGATAACGGTCAGGAAGAAAGTGATCAGCAGCACGGTGACATCCGATTTCGGATTCTTCAGCAGTGCCTTGAAGGTACGCCAGCCGCTCATATTATAAGATACAATGACCAGTACACCTGCCAGACAGGCCATCGGGATGTATTGTGCCAGAGGCATCAGGAACAAAAGAATCAGTAATAGGACAATGGCATGGATGATACCCGCAACAGGCGTCTTTCCCCCATTGTTGATATTAGTCATGGTACGTGCGATGGCTCCGGTAGCGGGAATACCTCCGAAGATGGGCGCCAGGATATTGGCCGCACCCTGTGCTATCAGTTCGGTATTGGAATCGTGTCGGTCGCCAATCACACCATCGGCTACGGCAGCAGACAGTAATGATTCTATCGCTCCCAATACGGCAATAGTGATAGCCACCGGAAACAGGTTCTTGATAGCTTCCCAGTTTAACTCGGGTACTGTTGCATCCGGCAGTTGCGCCTGGATGGTAAAACGGTCGCCGATGGTGTCGATACAAGTGATTCCGCCGTATGTCTTCATCAAGTATACGGCAATAGTCACTACAATGATGGCAATGAGCGATCCGGGAATCTTTTTCGAGAATCGGGGAGTCAGCGCGATGATCAGGACACTGACTATGCTGACAATGGCGTTCCACCAGTTCACCGTATCAAAGTGACGGAAATAAATCATCCATTTGCCGATGAAGTCTCCCGGCACTTTTTCTCCTCCGAAGTCCAGACCGAAAATATCGGCAATCTGTGTCGTAAAGATGGTGACGGCGATACCACTGGTAAAGCCGACAATGATGGGATAAGGAATGAACTTGATGACAGCTCCCAGTTTAAACACTCCTAATAGAATAAGGAGTACACCCGCCATCAGGGTGGCCACTGTCAGTCCGCTGATGCCGTATTCCTGGATGATACCATAAATAATCACGATAAATGCTCCGGTAGGTCCGCCTATCTGTACCTTGCTACCTCCTAATAAAGAGATGATAAATCCTGCCACGATGGCGGTGATGATACCTTTTTCCGGAGAAACTCCCGAAGCGATACCGAATGCGATAGCTAGTGGAAGTGCGACTATACCTACGATAATACCGGCCATGAGGTCGGCCATAAAGCTCTCTTTCGAATAATTCTGTAAGGTAGTGAAGAGCTTCGGTTTGAATTCAAATGCTTTCATTTATTAACAACTTTATGCTATGATTTTAAACGAGTTGCAAAAGTAGATAAAATAAATGTATAAATTAAGGTATTGTTGTATTTAAATTCTTATTTTTGCTGTTTATAGAGTGTTTTGTTAATAGTAATGGTGCGTTGGGCGGTGGAATCATTTGTGATACTGACGGTGTCTCCTTTTGTAATGCGCGAATAGTTTGATGATGATTTTCATAATGGAAAATGTGAATGTTGTTATGAACACAAATGTAGGTGTTCTTGTTTCTTTTATATAAAGAGAACGTTTAATTAAATATAAAAATATAATTGTAACGAATACAATTTTGAAATAAAATATATATCTTTGCATCATCAACAGATGATCAAAATAATACTAACTAATAAAACTAACAATTATGGCTAAGAGCGTAAAAGGTACACAGACAGAGAAAAATCTGCTGACTTCATTTGCAGGTGAATCACAGGCTAGAATGCGTTATACTTACTTTGCAAGTACAGCAAAGAAGGAAGGTTATGAACAAATAGCTGCTATTTTTACAGAAACAGCCGATCAGGAAAAGGAACATGCCAAACGTATGTTCAAATGGTTGGAAGGTGGTATGGTAGAAATTACTGCCAGCTATCCTGCCGGTATCATTGGCACCACTATGGAAAATCTGAAAGCTGCCGCTGCCGGTGAAAATGAAGAATGGACTACTGATTATCCTCATTTCGCCGATGTAGCCGATCAGGAAGGTTTCCCTGCTATCGCTACGATGTACCGCAGAATCGCTGAAGCTGAAAAAGGTCATGAAGAGAGATACTTGGCTTTATTGAAGAATGTGGAAGAAGGCACCGTATTCAAGAAAGCGGAAGAAACGGTATGGCAGTGCCGTAACTGCGGCTACATTTATGTAGGTACGGAAGCTCCCGAAGTATGTCCCGCATGTCTGCATCCGCAAGCTTATTTCGAGGTGAAGAAGAATAATTATTGATCGGAATAGAACTGTCCGTTCATTACGAATCCGGTTTCTCAGAAAAGGAGAAACCGGATTTTTTTATGCTTGTAGGGTCAGAGTATCATATTTTTTCTAACCGAGAATTTTACGATTGCCATTGCCTGGATATTGGTGACAGGCAAGTCCATCGGTTCGTGATGCGGATTATAGCTTACCAGTTTGATAAAACCGGGCTTTTCCGATTTATTGATGTATTTCACTGCCAGATAGTCGTCTCCGTCTATATGGAATGAAACCAGGTACATCTCACCATAGATAAGATAGTCCATGCTGCTGATTTCCTTGAACCCGATGATATCTCCCGATTTCAGGATAGGATACATACTGTCACCACTGACATATACGGCGCCGTCACATCTGGGAATACTGGGGATGATGATCTTTCCCACTATATATTGTTGTTTGTTGGTGAGCAATGTCTTTAAATTAGCTGCCGCCGCTATATCATAGAGGTCCACACTGCGGTCGTCAGTTGCTTCTACTGTTTTAGAATTGTGAAGAATTTCCACTTCTCCTTTTACAGGGTCGTTCTCACAGTATTTTTCGTGGCGCATCGGAGTTCCTTTTCCCGTTAACAACCAGTTGTAGTCCACCTCTTTTAATTTTTCCAACAATAGCGGGAAGTCAATGCTGTTACGTACACTCCAATTACAAAGTGTAGAGCGTGATATGCCTAGAAATGCGGCCAGTTCCGTATCTGTCTTGAATCCCATCGCTATTTTGGCACGTTTCACTATGTCAGATACATTCAGTAGCTTATCCATATTTTAATTGGGGATTTTATGATCATTATGTTTCCTCTATAAAAACAAACTTGTATTTCCGTAGCAAATATAGAAGATAAGTTTTAGATTTCAAAACAATAGAGCAATAATTTTCTTTTTAAATGAAATGAATAAGGAATGATTAGTTAATTTTATAGATAAAATAGGTGGAAATAGATCTTTAGACTGAAAATTGATTTTCGTTAATAAAACAATCTGTCTAAAAATTAACGCAATGTTTGATAAATATGTATTCAATATGAAAAATACTTGTACCTTTGCATTGTGGTTAAGATAAAGAAAAGAATCACTCAAATAACAGATAACTAATAATTCAAACGGTCATGAATACACACACTCAAACAACCATGAAACAAGCTTCAGTAGGCTCTAATCATATTTGTAGCCATTGTAAACGGGAACTTCCGGTGTCGGATTTTTATTTCAATAGTAAAAAACAGTGTTATGACAATTATTGCAAGGAATGCCGTAAACTGAGCAGCCGTAAGCAGCGTGAAAACAAGTTGTGTTTACCTATTGTGAACTATACGTGTCATTATCCTGTCATTACTCGGACAGATGACGGGCAGTTACGTATGCTGCTTATCCTTCAAGCTTTGCAAAAAGTACGTGAAAGTATGGCGCGTAAATTGAAAAAACAGCATGAAAGGGAATTTAAGGAGTTTGAATAAAGGCAATTCAGACTATTTGATACAATGATTATACAAATCTAAAACAAGGACTTACTAAACTATCTATTTTTATGCAAACTACTGATTGGTTCGTGGCGGATGGTTTCGCTGCGGAGGGAGGATTGTACGTTCACTTCCGGAATATTGGAACGTATTTGTTGCCGCTTACTATATTGTATAGTAGAGTGCTGTCCTTACATTTTATGAATGGGGATTCTCGCGGTCCTCCGTTTCTCATAACTTGATTATCAATTATTTATAAACTATTTATTTCTAACTAAACTAGAGGAGGATAAAACTATGACAACTAAAAAAACTACTTGGGACATTATTTTGAAAGTGATCATTGCAGTTGCTTCGGCCATTGCGGGGGCGCTGGGGGCGAATGCTATGAATTTGTAGAAGATTGAATTTAATCTTCCTTTCGGCAGATTCATTAAAATGATTATGGATCTGCCGGATAATATTATTCTTATATGATTTAACGACTAATTATTAAAAAAGAAATTTATGAAAAGAGCTTTATTGTTTCTTATAACATTTCTGTATATAATATTCATATATGGACAGAATGTTCCTTATACCCATGATTCGGCTGGAAACCGTATTAAAAGAGGAGGAGCGTTGACTTTTGATTGGAGCAGAGCTGACATCAGTCCTTTAGTTTCAAGAAGTGTTTTACCCATTACTTACCAATCTGACGCTCCTGATCCTTACCGTTCATTAAATACCACTTTACAGGTAGGTAGAACAGAGGGAAATGCTAGTGTTTCAGATTTAGGAGCTGCTATTTATCAGATTCCGATTAAAGTTGTGGATGGTACTAACGGGATGCAGCCACAATTATCAGTCGGTTATAATAGCCAGTCCGGTAATGGTATTATGGGATATGGATGGGGGTTGTCCGCTTCCTCATATATAATGCGTGTAGGCAAGAATTATTATTATGACGGAGCAGCTGACGAGATAAAACTGACTACCGCTGATAATTTGATGCTTGATGGACAGCGGTTGATACGCACTTCCGGCACCAATATGGTTGTAGGCTCTGTTTATGCTTGTGAAAAAGAGGATTATAGTATCGTTGAGTATGTTACGATCAATTCCAAAGATGCTTTTCGAGTACGTACAAAAGATGGAATGGTTTATGAGTATGGGATAAATACGGATTCCAATATACGCGCCCAAAATGCTTCCTGTGCTTTGTATTGGCTTTTGTCAAAGGTAACAGATCGATATGGTAATTATATGTTGTATCATTATAATGTAAATGCTACAACAGGAGAGTTTTATCTTTCCAGCATAGAATATACAGGCAACACCAATGAAAATGTATCCCCATATAATAAGGTAGAGTTTTCTTATGATGATCGTAATGATACCATGGAATCTTATGTTGCTGGGAATGTTATTACTCAGAAGAAATTACTTGTTTCTATTAAATGTCTGTCTGATGGGGTAGTGATCAAGGAGTATAAGTTTAAATACCTGTTTGATCAATATTACTCTAAATTAAGTGAGGTTGAAGAGTATGGGCGAAATGGGGCTAGATATAATTCAACTATTGTTGACTGGGGTGATTATGATGGAAATAATTCCAAGTATGCCCAAGAATACTTTTCCGGTGTAGATGTGTCACGTGAAGGAATTTATCCAGATTTTCTTGATTTTGACGGAGATGGCAAAGCGGATATGATGACTTATCCGACGAAAAGTTCCTATTCCTCATCCGACAATGCTGTATTATATCAGGCCTATTCACCGTATGGAGATGTTTCTTTCTCTAAAAAGTGCACTTTACCCTTATGTAGCGATTTTCAAGCTTTACGTTATGCTGATTTGAACGGTGACGGTAAGATGGATGTCATACGTATTCAGAAGGTTGGTAAAAATAATTATCGTTTTGATTTTTATTTATTCAATGGGTCTTCTTTTGTTGAATCAGGCGGTTTTAATAATAGTGATTCACGTATATTGACAGGTGATTTTAACGCTGATGGAAAGACGGAAGTGCTGACTAGGAACGCTAAAGTTTATAACCAAAGTGCAACGGAGATTGCATCCGGAGGAATTGATAATTGGGGGACAGACTATGTTTCTAGTTATCCGAATAATAATTATCTGGTAGACTTTAATGGTGACGGAAAGACAGATGTCTTGACAATGAGTGGTAGTGCCTGCTGGGTTTATACTTTGAATGGAGGAACATTTACCAAACTTACTTCATTCAGCAATTCAGAACTTCGTAATTGGAATTTCAATTATTTCGGTGATTTTAACGGTGACGGAAAGACTGATGTGTTATGCCAAAGTTCTAGTAATTTTTCCACTGTTACTTTGTTTCTTTCTACGGGCAAAACATTTATAAAAAAGCAGATAGTAAACCATGACATCAAAGCAAAAGTGCTTGTAGGTGATTTTAATCGGGATGGCAGGCATGATATTCTTCATCTAGAGCCAATTACCGGCAATAAGCTTAAAATAAAGATTGGCACTTTTAATGGAACTAATTTTGATAATGAATATTATACTACGTCTTTGATGACAAATGGATTGATCAATGACGATACTCAGACTGGACAGTCAAATCTAGCGGTAGCCGATTTTGATGGTGACGGTCGTTCGGAATTCATTATGGGCGCATACGCAGATATGAATCTGTTGTATCAGTTCAATGACAAGATGAATCTGCATGTCAAGTCGATAGTGGATGGCTATAATAGCCGCGTTTCTTTTGACTATATGCCGATAACGCAAGGAGCTTATACGGAAACGGCAGATGCTGTCACTTTCCCGGTAGTAAAGATGAAAGCTCCACTGTATGTGGTCTATTCCCAAAACTTGAATGCTGATGGATATTATCAGAATTTTTCATATAAGTATAAAGACTTATGTGTGCATAGACAAGGTAAGGGTATTTTATGTTTTAAGAATATAAGTGTAACCAATAATTCAAGAAATATTGAAGTTATAAGTGATTATAACATAGACGAAGACTATTATTTTTCGTATATGTATCAACAAATTAAACAGAAAACAGATAGAACTGAAGTTTCGCTTATGTTTTTTGCAAATAAAATTCTGCCAGGTACTGGGAAACGTTATGAACTACAACCATTTGTGAAGATAGAGCAAGATCATCTTAAAAATACATTTATAAATACTGTTTATAAGGATTATGAATATGGTTCTCCCAAATTTATTGGTATAATGTGGGGAAATGATATCATAGAAGAAAAAACGATTGAATATAAAAATGTATTTGGTAATCAACGTATGTTAGGACTCCCGTTGAATGTTACGATTAAGAAGCAAAGAACAGGTGAATCTGATTGGATAGAAAAGGTTGTCAATACATACGATAATAATAACCGTTTGACAAATAAGGTATCATATACCAAAGACGGTATGAAGAAAGTTTCTGAGGAAATTTATGGTTATGATAGTTTTGGGCACATGGTAAGTAAGTCTGTTAAATCTTACAGTTCATCAGACGCTGTTACTACAACTTATAATTATTCATCCAATGGTCAGCATTTGGTAGAAGAAATTTCTCCATTCGGTCTTAAGTCAGGATTTTCATATACTCGTGGCTTATTGACTTCATCAACAGATATCAGAAATAACAACACAACTTATGAGTATGATGATATGGGGAATCTAGTTAAAGTGATTTATCCGGATAATATTGTTAGAAACATTACTTTGGGCTGGAATCAGTCTGTTCCTCAATCACTGTATTATGTGCAGGTCACGCAAACGAATGCTCCGACTGTAGTATCCTATTATAATGCTTTTGGTGAGGTGGTTAGAAAAGGAGAAACACAATTTAACGGGACAATGATTTATGAAGATCATGTTTATGACTCAAAAGATATGTTGCAAAAGAAATCTATGCCATTTACAGGCAGTTCGGCTTCTTTGTGGAATACATATTCTTATGATTCCTTCGACAGACCCACACAAATAATGTTTGCTTCAGGAAACCAACAGACCTATTCATATTCCGGAACTTCAGTAACGGAGACCAAAGATGGAATATCAACAACTCGTGACTATGATCCGCAAGGTAATCTTTTGACTGTTACAGACTCTAACGGTACAATTACTTATTCATATTTGGCAAATGGCAATGTCGAGTCTGTTAAAGTTTCCAATGATATATCTACATCTTTTACGTATGATGATTGGGGACGTAAAACTTCTATAAATGATCCGGCAGCTGGTATTAAGACATTCGGTTATGATCAATATGGAAATGTGAATAGAATGACGGATGCAAATAATAAAACGGTGAGCTATGTTTATGACAAATATGGTAAATTGTTGTCAGAAACAACACCGGAGTTTAGCGTTACCTATAGCTATGATCCACATTATCCAGTTATTACTGCTGTTTCTAATACGAATGGAACTTCTGCTACCTATACCTACGATAAATATGGCAATGTATTGACTGATAAACAAGTAGGAATGGATGGTAAATGGTTGCAGAAGACTTACTCTTATGTTAACGGAATCTTGACAGCGACCGGTTATCAATCGCAGGCCGAAGTAATAGGAACTGAGAATTATACTTATGCTAATGGGCATCTGAAAACGATAAAACTGGGTACTAATACTATTTGGGATTTGCAATCTGCTGATAATTTCGGGAATCCGACCAAAATTGTTACAGGAACTGTTACCCGGAATTATACCTATAATCAATATGGCGTGCCTACAGGGCGAAGTTCGCTTTCTTCTTCCGGAGGAACGATTCAAAACAGCACTTATGCTTTTGATTTGGGCAAAGGCAACTTGAGTTCTCGTAAGGACAATACACGTAATCTGACAGAAAATTTTACGTATGATGCAGTGAATCGGTTGACGGGCTATAAAGGCGCTACGGTCAGTTATGATGCTATCAGTAATATAACTAATAAGACTGATGCAGGGATCATGCAATATGATAAATATCGCATAAGTAACATCGCTCCTGTCTCTTCGGTTTCAACGGCACAGGCGAAACCACAGAGTGTGACTTACACTTCATTCATGCGTCCCGGTACAATTTCAGAAAATGGTTATCAGGCTACATTCTCGTATAATGCAGATTATGACCGTGTAAAAATGCAGATTACTAAAAATGGTAGTAATTATTTGACGCGTCATTATTTGGGCAATGTGTATGAAATAGACGAAAAAGTTGGTTCTTCAAAAGAAAAGCTTTATCTTGGCGGCGGTTATTACCATTCTCCCGCGGTATATGTGAAGGAGAACGGGGTTTGGCGGTTGAATTATATCTGTCGCGACTATCTCGGTAATATTACGCATATAACTGATAATTCCGGTAAGCTGCTTGCCGAATATAGTTATGATGCATGGGGGCGGATGCGTAACCCGGTCAATCAGAATGTTTACCTTCCGGGCAGCGAGCCTGACCTTTTGTTGGGCCGTGGCTATACAGGACATGAACATTTGTCGGTCTTTGGTTTGATTAACATGAATGCGCGGCTGTATGATCCGGTGCTTGGTCGTTTTCTTTCTCCTGATCCTTTTGTGCAGTTGCCTGACAACTTACGTTCGTTGAACCGTTACGGTTATGGCATGTGTAATCCGCTTTGCTATGTGGATGAGAATGGTGAGTTCTGGTGGATAGTTGCCGCTGCCGTAATTGGTGGTGCTGTGAATGTTGCAATCCATTCCGATCAGATAAACAGCGTTGGTGCTTTCTTCGGTTATTTCGGCGTAGGTGCTGCTGCCGGTGCTTTGGGAGCAGTAACCGGTGGCGCGATAGCCGGTGCTGTCGGTGGACTTTCCGGAGTGGCTGGCGGTGCTATCATCGGAGCGGGTAGTGGTGCTGTCAGTGGTGCTGTGTTTGGTGCAGGCAATGCTGCCATGGCTGGAGGAAACTTTGGTGATATAATGAGTGGCGGCTTGTCCGGTGCAGCTTCCGGCGCTCTTTCGGGTGCTGTTACGGGTGGTGCTTTCGGTGGTGCTGTTTCTTACTTCAAAGGTCAGAATGTTTGGACCGGTGCGGATGTTGCGGCAGGCAGAAGCCAGTTTTCTTTCAAGAATACGCCGGTGGCAGGTGGAGTGAAAGCTCCTAAGGTGGCGGTAGAACCGGATGTGATGCCGAAAGCTACGGAACCGTCTAAACCTGTTGGAAATGCAACAAATGAATACTCTATAACTACTAATGATAAAATTTCGACTCCTGTGATGGAGGGTGAAAAAAGTTTATCTCTTAGACCGTTGAAAATAGAGGGATATAATTCTAGACTTGATTTGCAAGGTGATCTTTATCATACCTATCCACGTTCTTTTGATAAACAGATTTTAGAACATGGTGACATTTTTGGTATTAGAGGAAATAGTCAAATGATGGTTGCTCCAGGTACTATTAATGGGGTTGAAGGAGTTTATACATTAGGAATAAATTCGAATACGGGAATTGTATATCATAGGGCATTTTATGATTGGGATTCTTTTATGAAAACCTTTAAATTTCCCTTTATACCTTAAATAAATTTTAGTCATGAGAGTATGTCAAAACTAAAATAAGTTATTATTTTGCCTTTCTGAACATTTGTGTAGAATCTGAATATAACTTCATGTTTTAATCTTCTTGAGGCAAACTATATGATAATGCTATTGAACTTTTGACATAATCTCATGTCGGAATCTTAAAACGAATTGGTTATATTATTAAGATTAAAAAATGATGGAACAAATTGTATTTTATAATTCAGAACGGGAATCAATAGTACAATGTTATAATTTCCGTTGTGAAAGACGTATGGAAGATAATATCTTGCAATTTGATTTGCAGGCGCAAACCTCGATATTTAATGTGTCAGGACCTTATAAAGCAAGTATTGTTGAGTTACAGAAGTTTAAAGAGCAACTAGATTCTTTATATGTTGGGCATCTTCAAAAAGTGGCATTCATTTCGATGGATAAACTTCTGCATATAGAATTAGAATTGGAAAGAACAGGACGTATTAAACAGCATTTTTCTATCTGGAAAGATCAAACGATGCATAATGGCTTAACTTTGGAAACTCATTTTGATCAAACCTTTTTGCCGGAGCTGTCCGATAGTATAGGAAAAACAGTGGACTCTGTTCAGCTTACCAGTGAAATTATTATGAATAACCACAATCAGTTTTGTTCAATCTGTTTATTTAATTTTGAAGTTATAGAATATTCAGAATATATTCGCTTTAAGGTAGAACTGAAAGATTCATTCTTTCATCTATTGACAGACTGCGAAATGGATATGAGTGAGTTGCTTTGTTTTAAGGAAGAACTCACTTTGATAATTAAAGGTAAAACAAAGGAAATTAGTTTATCTCCCTTAGGTGAGTTTTGGTCTATAAGGTTTATTAGGTTGAGAGATAAAATAATAGTGAAAGGTGATGTTTATGACAAGCAATTTCCTCAAAATAATCTAATCTTTCGTTGGATTGTGAATCAGGATTGGTTATCAGAGTTACAAAAGCAGATTGGGAAGGCTTGAAGTTTTCGGTAAACCCTGTACAGGCCCATATATAGTAGTCTATAAACATTATTTTTAACAAATCTATAAGATGAAAAATTTGAGACGAGAAATAAAGAACTGTTTGGCAAAACGGCTTTTGCCTTTTGGATTTGTTCCGAAAGGAAAGTATGCTCGATTTGTACGTACCAAAGCCAATACAGTGCAAATTATAGGATTAGGATTTTCAAATGGAAGTAGAAATGTTACGGCAGATATGAATGTCTTATATCCAAATATAAATGAGATAATGGTTAAACTGGGAGAATACGACCTGATGAAAGCATATCAGGGTATGGTTACCGGAACTATGGGAATGCTTATGCCTGAAACTGAAGTGCCAAGAGGTTATAAGGAATGGCATTTTAGAAAAGAAGATATGCCGGATTCATTGGATGCTACTATAGATGAAATGATATCCGATATCGTTCAATATGGATTTCCTTATTTCGATGAGTTGTTAGATGGAGAGGTACTGCTGGATAAACTACTGTCGGATCCGAGTCAAAATAGATATCTTTGTTTTGGAGTGGACAAACTTATTCCTGTACTTTATCATCTGCGCGGAGAAGATGCTTTAGCAATGGATTACATAAAAAAAACTATTCAGAAGGAGGGTGAATGGCCTTCGAAGGAGGAGATGGAGAAATTGCTGTCCATGGGTGATATTGTAATCATCGGTAATCAATCGGTCAGTATGAATGACTATCTCGCCTTTGCCAGAAACTTTAAGAAGTTTATAGAAGCAGGTCATTAACCTACTGAACTCTCTAATTGTGAAAAGACGGCAGACGTATTAAAACATACCTGCCGTCTTTTGCATCAGTAGGGTCTCGGCTATATACTCATTATTTTTTAATTAGATGAATGACAATGAAAGAATTGAAAAGAAAAATTAGGGATCTTCTAAGTGAGAAGTTATCTAAATACGGATTTCGGCGTAAAAAAGATTGGGATATAATTCGAATTATAGACAATAATATTGTCCAAATTATAGCTCCTAGCCTTTCTTCCCATAATGAGAAACATACAATCTATATTGGAATAATAGTGGGTGTCATTTACAAAAATATAGATGAAATAGCTGTAAAACTTGGTGAACAGAGTCGTTTGAAATATTATTCTCCCATGGTTGCTACACCTATAGGTAACCTCTTCCTTGAAATAGAGTATATGGAATGGCGTTTTACTCTAAACGACAGTGATGAACAGATTGAGAGAAATATTGAAGAAATGGTTGATATTATTGTACAATATGGTCTCCCTTATCTTCAAAAGATTTCCGAAATAGATTTTTTTATTGAGAATATGTTCAAAGTAAATCGTCGGTTTTATTTGCCTATCCTTTATTATTTATATGGCAGAAAGGAACAGGCCCTTGAATATATAGACAATGTGATAAAAGAACTTTCTTCGCGCCCTGCTATGGATGAAGATTATAGAGCAATCATGGAACTGCACGGCATAGAGCCGGAAGTGACTGTTGACAATCGGGAATTGGAAGCTTACATGCCTTTTGTCGAAAGATTCCGTAAGTTGGTAAATGAAAAGGGTTAACCCCCAATCAGGTATAGTGTTATAAGGTGGTAGTTGTTATAAAAGACGGCTACCACCTTTTATTTATATTGAAGGAGTTGGTTCTTCAAAAGAAAAGCTTTATCTTGGCGGCGGTTATTACCATTCTCCTGCGGTATATGTGAAGGAGAACGGGGTTTGGCGGTTGAATTATATCTGTCGCGACTATCTTGGCAACATTACGCATATAACTGATAATTCCGGTAAGTTGCTTGCCGAATATAGTTATGATGCATGGGGGCGGATACGTAATCCGGTCAATCAGAATGTTTACCTTCCCGGCAGCGAGCCTGATCTTTTGTTGGGCCGTGGCTATACAGGACATGAACATTTGTCGGTCTTTGGTTTGATTAACATGAATGCGCGGCTGTACGATCCGGTGCTTGGTCGTTTTCTTTCTCCTGATCCTTTTGTGCAGTTGCCTGACAACTTACGTTCGTTGAACCGTTACGGTTATGGCATGTGCAATCCGCTTTGCTATGTGGATGAGAATGGTGAGTTTTGGTGGATTGTTGCGGCTGCCGTAATTGGTGGAGTTGTGAATGCTGCAATTCATTCCGACCAGATAAACAGTGTGGGTTCTTTCTTCGGTTATTTCGGCGTAGGTGCTGCTGCCGGCGCTTTGGGAGCAGTAACCGGTGGCGCGATAGCCGGTGCTGTTGGTGGACTTTCCGGAGTGACTGGCGGTGCTATCATCGGAGCGGGTAGTGGGGCTGCTAGTGGCGCTGTGTTTGGTGCAGGCAATGCTGCCATGGCTGGAGGAAACTTTGGTGATATATTGAGTGGCGGCCTGTCCGGTGCAGCTTCCGGCGCTCTTTCCGGTGCTGTTACGGGTGGTGCTTTCGGTGGTGCTGTCTCTTATTTCAAAGGTCAGAATGTTTGGACCGGTGCGGATATTGCAGCAGGCAGGAGTCAGTTTTCTTTCAAGAATACGCCGGTGGCAGGTGGAGTGAAAGCTCCTAAGGTGGCGGTAGAGCCGGATGTGATGCCGAAAGCTAGCCAGCCTTCCAAGCCGATGGCATCGGTAGAACAGGCTTCCGAGATGAGCATGAGCTTAAAAACGGTAACAGAACAAACAGGGTCTAACTATACGCGCTTTATTGTAGAGCCTAACGGGGTTATACATGACATGAAACCAACAATAGATAGAATCAATACTGGGGAATTATATAGTTTTAGAAATGATGGTGCTGTTTATTATAATAAAGACGCTTCTTTGCCATCTTTATCAGGTGATAATGTATATAAAGAATATGTGCATCTTATTAATCCACAGTCGGCAACTAGGCCGGGACCCATGAGGGTCATTGTGGGGAATGATGGCAAATGGTTTACCCCTGACCATTATTTGACAATTATAAGGATCGAATTTTAAATAAATAGAAAAAAAATGAAGGGAATATTTTTTGTAGAAAATAGTAATGAATATAGAGCACCAGACACATATCTAGCCTATGTTTCTCCTGTTGATGATGTTCAGGATTTATATGTGAAACTTGCTGAAACTTTAGACTTTCCCAATTACTTTGGGGAAAACTGGGATGCATTAATAGATTTTTATCGAGATTTTACTTGGATAGAACAAAAAGCTATTGTTATTTTCCATGAAAATTTATCTGGATTATCGGATTTAGAACTGGAGAAATATTTGGGATGTGTTTTGATTTGTCTTGATACATGGAGTGATGGCTTGGAACATTGTATTTCATTCGTCTTTTCCCATCAAGATGAAAGGAGAATTTTCCATATTCTATCAGATAAAATGAATGAGATGAGGAATGTATGATGTTTAGTGACGAAAACCGGTCTCATTTTTTATAGATAAACAAATTATTTACTGCTCTAGCATGGATACTTTCATGTTAGAGCAGTTCCTTGTTTCAAGGAGTAGAATATTTGGATTGTAGCGGATGTTGTTGTAGGCAGAAGTCCGTTTTCTTTCAAGAATACGCCGGTGGAAGGTGGAGTGAAAGCTCCTAAGGTGGCGGCAGAGCCGGATGTGATGCCGAATGCCAGCCAGCCTTCCAAGCAGATGGCATCTGCAACCCCTAGTGCTCCATAGCTACACCCGGTAATGCTATGGCTCCTTATGCAAAAGGGCAAGTCGGTGTTAAACAAGCTATGGATGATTTTGTAAAGGAAGGAGGTACTGTTCTGCATGAAGAAGTTACAATTGAATTAAATGGAGTGCGCAACAGATTTGATTTTGTTGGAGTTAAGAATGATATTCCATATCTATTTGAGATAAAAAACGGACCTAATGTTGGGCTGACTCCTAATCAAAAAATCAATTTGCCTCAATTGATGCAGAATAAACCAGCGTTTATTCCAGTAGGTAAAAATGCGATGAAGATAAAACTTCCAAACTTTACAGTAGGTCAACCATATTCAGAGCCATATATAGTTGTTTTTAAACATTATTTTTAATTTAATGATGAAAGAGTTTAAGAAGAAAATTAAAGGTCTGCTAAACGACAGACTGTCCGAGTACGGATTTCAACCGAAACAAGATTGGTTCAATACCCGATTAGTTGATGACAATGTGTTTCAAATTATCGACTATGGTACTGCTTCTCGGGGAGAGAAACATGTTATTTATATAAGTATGTCGGTTGGTGTGACATATAAAAATGTAAATAAGTATACAATAATATGCAATGATTATGATTATGTGAAACTTCATGCTGCTATGGTAGGTAAGACTTTGGGAGAACTATTGCCTCAAAAGGAATATAAGTCTTGGCGGTTTGCTTTGGGTGATAACGATGACGTGATTCAACAGAATGTTGACGAAATGGTGAATTTAGTAGTGCAATACGGGTTTCCTTATCTTCAGAAACTTTTGGATGTTGATTTCTTAATTGAAAAAATGTACAAATACAGAACTCTAATTCCTATTTTTTATTATTTATATGGCAGGAAGGAACAGGCCCTTGAATATATAGACAATGTGATAAAAGAACTTTCTTCGCGCCCTGCTATGGATGAAGATTATAGAGCAATCATGGAACTGTACGGCATAGAGCCGGAAGTGACTGTTGATAGCCGGGAGTTGGAAGCTTACATGCCTTTTGTCGAGAGATTCCGTAAGCTGGTAAATGAAAAGGATTAACCTCTAATCAGGTATAGTGTTATAAGGTGGTAGTTGTTATAAAAGGCGGCTACCACCTTTTATTTATAATGAAGGAGTTGGTTCTTCAAAAGAAAAGCTTTATCTGATTGATTGGAATAGAACTGCCCGTTCATAACGAGAGGATTTAGGATTCACCCTCTTCTTTATACTTTCCGGATAAGAGCATTATGGAATTGTTTAGCGATGCCACATAGCCGGCGGCAGGAGGTAGAAACTTGTCTGAATCATCCTTGCCGGAATCATCTGCCGTTTGAATAGTCTGAACATAGTATACTTATCGGTGATATGACTTGAAAAGATACCTCACAAAGCCTTTTCCTTCCAACGTCCAGCACCTGTTGGACGCATATTCAACAAGCACCGGACGTATATCCGACAAGTGGCGGACACATATCCGGCACTCGTTGGAAATAACTTTTTATACCGGCTTTAATTCATTTCCGCCACAGGCGGACTGTTCCTTTTCCCGTTAACGAACTCTCCCGGTTTCATGCCGAACTGCTTCTGGAAGCATTTGGAGAAATAAGAAGGGTTATTGAATCCTACCATATAGCAGATTTCATTGATGCGGTATTTGTTTTCCGCCAGCAGGGCCGCCGCTTTTTTCAAGCGTACCACCTGAATCAGTTCGTTTGGGGTGATATTGGCCAATGTCTTTATCTTGCCAAACAGGCCCGAACGGCTGATGCACAACTGTTCGGCCAGGAAATCTACGGATAATTCCGGATTGGAGAAATTCTCTTCTATGATTTCATTCATGCGGGTAAGGAACTTGTCGTCCATCGAATTGTTGGCAATGCTGTTCAGCGGAACCAGCGGCATCTTCGAGAATTTCTGACGCAGCAGATTACGCAAGTCCACCAGATTCTTGATACATGCTTCCAGGTATTGCATGGAGAAAGGTTTCTCTATGTAGGCGTCCGCACCACAATCCATACCTTCTATCTTGGAGTTGGTATCTGTCTTGGCCGTCAGCAGAATGAAAGGTATGTGGCTGGTAGTCTGGCTGGCCCTTACCGCTTTGCAGAATTCCACTCCATCCATGCGTGGCATCATCCAGTCGCTTACGATGAGTGTCACTTCGTTTTCTTTGAGCTTTTCCAATGCTTCCACACCGTCTTCTGCGGTGAGGATGCTGTATCTATCGGCCAGACTGCCCGAAAGGAAATTCAGCATTTCCTCATTATCATCCACTATCAGCATGGCCGGCTTATGCTTGACAGGAGAACCGGGAAGGCTTTCCTGCAAGATGTCTTCGGGAATGGCAGGGTTGTCCAACAGGGACGTGCCTGTATCCTGTGGCAGGACTTGTGCTTGTTCTACAGGCAGCGTTACGATAAAAGATGACCCTTTGTTCACTTCGGATTCCACTTCAATGCAGCCGTTGTGTGATTCTACAATGCTTTTGACAATGCTGAGGCCGATACCTGTTCCCGGCTTGTTGTCCATGGCCTGATAGAACGG
Source organism: Phocaeicola sartorii JCM 17136 = DSM 21941 (assembly GCF_054653615.1). Taxonomy (NCBI): domain Bacteria; kingdom Pseudomonadati; phylum Bacteroidota; class Bacteroidia; order Bacteroidales; family Bacteroidaceae; genus Phocaeicola; species Phocaeicola sartorii. The sequence continues at coordinate 1,041,784 of NZ_BAAIFW010000006.1, read as the reverse complement.
ATGGAATATCTTCTTTTGTTCTTCCTTGCTGATTCCTATGCCGTTGTCGGTCACCCGGATTGTGAAGGTATGCTGTTCCGGCTGAGTGATGCAGGCGAGGATAACCTCATCTTTGGTGTATTTGCTGGCATTGGTCAACAGGTTGCTGACTAGTTTGGTCACCGCCTCACTGTCTACTATAGCCGTGAAGCCGGCATCAGGATATTCCACAGTAAGCCGCGCTCCGTGTTGGGCGATGAAAGGTTCGAAACGTTCACAAACCGCTTTGAGCAGTTGGTGGATATTTTGGGAAGCGAACTTCATTTTCATTTCTTCCTGCTCCACCTTCCGGAAATCCAGCAATTGGTTTACCAGGAACAGCAGGCGCTGGCTGTTACGGTCGATAATGTTCAGATCGTCGCGTACCGTAGCCGGCAGGGGCAGGGGTGATTTCATTATTTTCTCCAGCGGGCCTATGATGAGGGATACCGGTGTGCGTATTTCATGGGCTATCATGGTGAAGAACTTGATTTTGGCTTCGTGCACCTCTTTTTCCTTGTTGGCGTTCAGTTTGTTTATTTCAGCCGTATGTTTCTTCTCCGTCCGTTTGATGATGAAGCGGATGACGAAACCGAAGGCTATGCAAACCAATACAAAATAGAGCAGTTTGGAAGCGGTGCACCAATAGAAGGGAGGGTGGATGGTGATTTTCAGACTGGTTCCTTTCTCATTCCATATTCCGTCATTATTGGTCGCCTTTACTTTGAAAAGATAGGTACCTGCGGGCAGATTGGTGTAAGTGGCCTTGTTTTGGGAGCCTACATAGTTCCAGTCTTTGTCAAATCCTTCCAGTTTATAGGCGTATTTGTTTTTATTGGGGGTGCAATAGCTTAATGAGGCATAAAGCAGGCTGAATGCATTTTCTTTATAGGACAGTTCCAGTTCCTTCAACTGGTTGAGAGATTTCGGAAGCAGTTTGTCTCCTACCGGAATTTGTTTATTGCCTATTTCCAATTCCGTAATTACTACCGGAGGAAGCACTACGTTTGTCTTGATCTGATAGGGGTAGAAAGCATTGAATCCGTTTACCGAGCCGATATAAATTTTTCCATCCGATGCTTTGAAGGCTGCATTGGGCAGGAATTGTTCACTTTGCAGTCCGTCGCTTTTCGTAAATACTCGGCAACCTTCTCCAGGGGAGTAGCGCACTAGTCCTTTGGTGGTGGTGAGCCACAATATGCGTTGATCTTCGATGATGCTGCATATATTGTGACTGGGGATTTCAAGCGTTAAAGTTTCGAATGCGTCTTCTTCCGCATTGTATTTGCAGAGACCGTTCATGGTTCCCACCCACATCTCTCCGTTCGTATCAATCAGTACGCAGTTCACCTGGTTGTTTGCCAGTGAGTTCGGATTTTTATGGTCATGTATATAGTTCTTCCATATCTGTTTTTCGGGATGGTATTTAAATAGTCCCTTGCCTTGGGTGGAGAACCAGAGATTTCCTTTGGTATCCTGATCTATGTCTATGGTAAGCGCATCCAGGTTTTTGATGCGGATAAAATTATCTTCTTCCCGGTTATACAGATTGATGCCATTCATGGAGGCTACCCATATTCTATCCGATCTGTCTTTAAAGATAGCATAGGAACTGGTTCCGTCAAGAGAGGTCGGGACATCTGTATAAGAATGATAGACTTTAAAGATCCCTGTTTGTAGGTTCAGTACATTCACTCCGCCGGTATAAGTTCCAATCCATAGGTTGTCTTCATCCATACATAATGCATGGACATTATGATAGGAAAGGCTGTTTTTATTATCAGCCGGTAGATAATGGACAAATTTCCGGTCTTCAGGCGAGTAGCGGTTCAGCCCGCCGTCGTCCGAAGCTATCCATATTTGTCCATGAGCATCTTCACAGAATCGTCCGATGACATTTCCATTTACAGAATTGTGAAGCCGTGAGTGAGAAAAGCTTTCAAACTGTTCGGCATTAGGCGATATGTAGTTGATTCCTCCATAATAGGTTCCAATCCAGATGCCTCCTTCACGATCTTTTATGATAGGATATACAAAGCGGTTTGATAAAGAGTTGGGAGTTGTTTCATTTTCAGTAAACAGTTTATATTCTTCTGTAAGGGTATTGAATAATAATAATCCGTCATCTGACCCTATTAATAGTTGGTGAGGAGCATATTCCATTAACGAATGAATGTGTGTTACGCCTTTTCTGTCCGTAGGATGTAAATAGGTAGTGGTCTTGCGCGTATATTTATCTATTTTTTGTAATCCGCACTCCCATGTTCCCAGCCAGAGGGTCTGTTCTGAATCTTCCAGCATGGCCAGTGCTTGTGAGCGGTGTTCTCCGGTATTGTAAAGAAGTTCAAAAGGTTCGAATTTATTTTCTGCTTTGTTCAATTTGTAAACTCCTGATTCTCCTTGATTTGTGAGAGCCCATATTTGGTTGTCACTGTCTATCATTGTGCTTGCTATTATTTCGGATGCACTTTTAAATTCGTATTGTTCCAGATAGTTTTTCGGGGGATTATATCGGAACAAACCTTGTCCATTGGTTGAGAACCATAAATTTCCGTCTTTATCTTCCAGGATATGGTTGACTGTATTGGTTATGCGAATATTATTGGGAGTTGTAAGATTGAAATGGACAAAAGTTTCCGTTGCATAAGAATATATATAGATTCCCTCGTCTGTACCTATCCATATATTGTTTTTCGTCTCATAGAGAGATGATATATATTTGCCGGCTGTTTTAGGACAAATTGGATATGATTTGATCATGGTTCCGTCATATCGGTTCAGACCTTCTTCTGTTCCTATCCATAGAAAACCATATTTGTCTTGCATGATGGCACGTACAGAGTTGGATGACAATCCGTCTTCTACGGAGAAATGCCGGAAACGGAAATCATTCGGCACAGCAAGTAGTATTACTGATATGAGTAGAAAGAGTATTGAAAGGATGGGTTTTCTCATAGTTACTATTTTCATCTTTATGCAAAGATAACAAGGTTTGAAATAATAGCCTTATAAAATGAAATATATTTATTGAGGTAGAGATGGGAATATGAAGGTGTGGAAACATTTTCTTTAAAAGGGTGCCAATAGTCTGATGGCACTATTGTTTTGTTACACCCTTTTAGCGAAAATGCGGTATGGTCTTATTGAATAATGGGATGGCTTCCGGTTATTCTTATCCGGTAGGGCCATTGTGCATCCTTTTCTTCCGGATTCGGATTTATCCAATGTTCGGCCGGTGCTCCCATAACGATGAACCAGAGACGTTCCGGAGATGAATTCTCTGGCACAGCATAACTGATTTTTCCTGCAGGGTCTGCTTTCATTTCTCCATAGACAGCTTTGCCTTCTTTGGTGATGGTTACTATTCCATAGCGCCATCCGGCTTTGTCTGCATTGATGGTATGGAATCCATTTTTACCGGCTTCTCCACAAAATTCTATCGTTACAGTTTGTCCGATTGGGGGGATTGAGAGAGGAACGGCGTTAAAGCCGTAGTTTTCCGGACAATTTTCGGGTGTGATCTGATACCAGTTGTCATCCGTGCTGTTCAGTTTGCAGGTATATTGATTGGCATAAGGGCGTGTCTCTTTCCATACTCGTGGGAAATCCCAATTGATGAAATGACGGCAGGCGTCGAATATTTCATCACAGAATTGTTCCTGAGTCAGTCCGGTCATGCGTTTATAAGTCATTACAGGGTCTTCCCCTCTCTTTCCCTGACGATAAAGTTCGGCGATGAACGGCAGTCCCCGTTTCATGCTCCAATATTCTATGACGTATGGTGAATGATAAATGTTTTCCAAATGCAGATAAGCCTTGTGGGTAAGGGTCTTGAATGCATCCCAATGATATTTTTCATCGGTCATCCAGTCTGGATTCACTTGCCAGAGCATCCATTGTGAGGTCATTTCGAAGAAGCCGCAACCACCCCAGGCTTCTCCTTGGCCGTCACAGGTGATTTGTGACTGGAAACTATGTCCCAGTTCATGCGCTATACAATTCAGCTTTTCGTCCTGTACCCGGTTGGGGGCAATCCAGAGGGCGCCGATTTCACCGTCATAGTCTCCACCATAAGCGGTTCCTTCCAGTGAATAATTGATCATAACCATCATGCGGTATTTGTCGCATTTTGATCCGGTTTTGGCGAATTGTAATGTGTGATAGAAATAATGGTAAAAATGCTCTAGTTTTTCTTCCAGATTTTTCAGGTTTACTTTCATGGAATGTCCTTCCAGCTGAGGAGGGTCCGACAGGTTGTCACCAAATCCTTTTTCCCAAAAGATGACGAAGTTTTCGGTACATGCCATGCGGTGGTAGCTCCATTTGCTTTCGGGGTCTTGCAAGTCCATGCTTCGCAGGTCTTTGGGGATATAGATTTCTTTGCCTTCGGGCAGAGATACAGTTGTGCTTTCATTGTCCTGTGTTTTGGAGTTGGAATAAGAGATGAGCATCATCATGAGCAGGGGTAGGATATATGTTTTCATATTATTATAAATGAGTTGTTTCATTATTTAATGGGTGTCAGTCTGACCATCAATACTCCATGTGCGGGAATTTCGTGCCGGGTATTTCTTTCTGTGGTTCCTATGTCTTTGTGCTGCCATAGGTCTCTTATTTTATATTCCTTCCGATGTATGTTCACTTCATCGGCAAAATAGATGGTTTGTTTTTTCCAGTCATAATCCAGTTTCCAGCTGTTTTCCGTACGGTTCATGAAACATACAGCCAGTTCACCATCATCCAGCGGCTTTGCCCATATTTCTTTTTCGCCCATATCCATAAACCGGCGGGCTTGTTCTCCTTTTTTATCTTGGTTGATGGCTATTACCTCTTTATTGGTTAATATTTCTATGGTTTCTTTATCCATGTTGCGCAGGTCGTTGCCGCTCATGAGTGGTGCTGCTAACATGCACCACATGGAGAAATGGGTGATATATTCGTCGCGTGTCATTCCACCATTACCTACTTCCAACATCTCGGCATCGTTCCAATGTCCCGGTCCGGCATAAGGATAGAGATCGGCCATCTTGTCTATAATGTCGAGTACTCCCACACCTCCCCAGTCGAATACACACTGGTAGCAATCGCGTATGTCGGGGGTGATGCGCCATAAATGTCCGATACCTTTTCCCCATTTCCATGGTTCATTCTCCCCCCATTCGCAAATGCTGAATACAATAGGACGTCCGCATGCTTTCAGCGCGTCGCTCATGGTACGGTAAGCAGCTTCCGCCTTTTGCCCTTCATTGGAGCACCAGTCGTATTTCAGGTAATCGATCCCCCATGTGGCGTATGTACGTGCATCTTGAAACTGATATCCGCGGCTTCCGGGTCTTCCCTGGCATGTTTCGGAGCCTGCACACGAGTATATTCCCATTTTCAGTCCTTTGGCATGCACATAGTCTGCCAGTGCTTTCATTCCATTGGGAAAACGTTTGGGATCGATCTGTATATTTCCTTCTTCGTCTCGTCCTACCTGCCAGCAGTCGTCGATGACCAGGTATTCATAGCCTGCATCCTTCATGCCGGTGGCAATCATGGCGTCCGCCATTTCTTTGATGAGCTGTTCGCTCACATTGCATCCGAATTTGTTCCAGCTGTTCCATCCCATAGGTGGAGTTTGTGCCAATGCGTTAAATACAGAGTCGGGTACTTCTTTTTTAGTGCCGAAATACATTTGTGCTCCGGCTGTAAGTGTGCTTGTCAGCAGCAGCAGGATTATGAGTTTTGTTTTCATGGTACACAAGGTTCTTTTCATATAGTTTTCATATTTTGTGGGGGTAAAAGTAGTTTTTAGGAAGGTATTGATATGATACAATCATGCAAAAATATAGCAAAATAGTCTGGATAGTGAGCTATATAGGAAAATTTTACTTGAAACTCCTTGATGCATGAAGGTGATTAAAAAAGGAGTATCTTTGTTGGACACTCCTTTTTTAATATGAATAATCTGTTGCTTCCCAATAGTATTATTCGTAAGGAGCGGCATCAATCAGTTTGGACTTATTCAGCTCCCAACGTGGAACAGGCACCCAATACAGTTTGTCATTATTGAATACACGTGTGGAAACAATGTTATCTGTCCAGTATTCTTTGCGGTAGGTGCCGTCTTCATTTTTAAATTTGCCGATAGTTACGCCATAAATGGGCTTGCTGTATTCTTCATACATTTTTTTCCAACGGCGTAGATCAAACCAACGTTGTCCTTCAAATACCAGCTCTATTTGTCTTTCATATTCATATTCGGCTCTGATATCTTCTCCTGTAGCGGGTGGTAAAAGCGCGCGGGTACGTACTTTATTGATATACTCCAAAGCTTCTGAGTTGTTGCCTAGCTCAATCTGGCATTCGGCATAGTTGAGATAAATTTCTGAAAGACGGATGAAGAACCAAGGGGTAGTGTGCATGGTTGTTCCTGTAGCATCATAAGACGGGTCGAGAAACTTCCGCATGGAGTATCCCGTATTGCTGGCATTCCACCAATATTCACCCCAACTGCTGTCTTTTCCGGCAGGAATCGTTTCGTCTCCTCCATAATATACTTCTACTTCGCGTTTGTCTTTTCCATATCCCCATTCGTCCCCATCTAATAAGAAAGCGGCATAAAAACGAATTTCACGCCCGTTCCAGGGATAATAGTCATAGTGTGTTTTCTTTTCAGAAGCGGTACCGTCTGCCATTTGGAACTTATCTACTAGATTTTGTGTCGGATTGAAATTCCCCCATCCTTGGAAGCCGTTACCAATGCCGCATGGAGCCTGATATAAAAATGAGTTATTATCACCTGATCCGTATTTAGGGTCAAATAATTTTTCGAAGATAACTTCTGGATTTTTCACATCATAAAACAATGCTCCATATTCTTCACTGTTATTTACCGTTTTTAAATAGTATTTGTTTAAGTCGAATACTGCTTTTGCAGCATTTGCCGCCGCTTGCCACTTTTCAGTGCTGGGTGTTCCGAATAATGGACTTGCCTTATATAACAATACTCTGGATTTCAGAGCTAGAGCGGCTCCTTTGGTAACTCGTCCGAAATCATTGGGATCACTATACTCTATAGGGAGCAATGCAGCGGCTTCATCTAAATCCTTTAGAATGAAATCGGCTACTTTATCCATATCCTCCCGTTGCAGTTCGAATGAAGAATCCAGGTCAAAAGTATGATCTACGATAGGCACACGTCCGAATAAGCTGTATAGCATGTGATAATTCCATGCACGTAGAAACAGGGCTTGCCCTTTTTGTTCGTTTCTAGAAGTCTCATCTCCGGGTACATTATCTATCTTTTCCAAAAAAAGATTCAACTTGCTTATATATTGATAATAACTATACCAGGGATCCCACATCGTATCATCCCAACCGATTCCGGCATTATCACAGCTTAATAATCCTTGGGTCACATTTTCTGAACCATAAGTATGTTTTTGAAAAACTTCGTCTGTATAGTGTGCAAAGCGTGTGCCCTTCATGTTTTCGGCCATCAGATTCATATATTGCGCATTCAGATAAGTTTCGGAAAGGGCAAGATCATTCCATACTGCTTCATCTGTGAAAGAGTCCAGCGGGTCTTGATCAAGTATATCTGTACAAGAAATCATGCCTATGCTAGCCAATGCAAAGGCTACATATAAATATATCTTTTTCATTGTTTGTCGTTTTTGGGTTTCTTAAAATGTAATATTGGCACCGAAAGTAATCGTTCGCTGCAACGGATAGCTTAGCACACCGTTAGAGTTGATCACTTCGTTGTTTTCATTACGTGTCACGCCTGCTTCCGGATCAGCAATCTTATAGTTGTCAATCGTAAATAAGTTTGCTCCGTTGACATAAATTCGTGCTTTTTGTATTCCTACTTTAGCTGTTAGATCCTTAGGCAATGTATAACCTAATTCTACTGATTTTAAACGTAAGAAGGATGCACTACGTAACCACCATGTCGAAGCTTGCCCATTCCAGGTATCACCATAAGTTTGTTTTATGAAGGCTTTAGGCCAACGTGCGTTGGCATTTTCTTCCGAGGTGTTTCCTTCTTTCCAGCGTCCTTCATAAAAATCTGTCGCCATGTTCATGGTTGGCTGGACTAATTGGCTGGCTTTGGCCTGCCCTTGGAAAAACATATTTAAATCGATACCTTTCCAGCCCCCATTTAATGTAAATCCGTAAATGATTTTTGGAGTAGCTGTTTCATCAATACGGATTGCATCATCCCATGTTATGTTACCGTCGCCATTCGTATCTTGATAAATCAAGTCTCCTGGTTTGGCTCCGTCAATATGTGGCGTATTATCTACCTGCTCTTGAGTTTGATAGATGCCTAATGCTTTATAGAGTACTTGTCCGTCAATGGGATGGCCTTCTGTCTTTTGCCATGCAGGAGTGCTGGCTGCCTCATCCATATAGTTCACCTTATTTTTTGCGTAAGTTAAGTTACCTGTGATTCCCCATTCAAAATCACCTGCACGATCTCGATACGTAGCTATGATTTCTATACCGGAGTTAGTAACCTCACCTATGTTCTCTTGTGGCAGAGTCATTCCGGCGTAATAAGGAATGGATGCGTTACGGTAACAAAGAATATCATTACGGTTGGAATGGAACCAATCAAAATCCAGACCAAATTTTCCGTTTAAGAATTGTGTGGATAAACCTAAGTTTAAAGTCTTTGCTTTTTCCCAAGTTACTACTGGATTGGCTACTCGTGCTTGGTAAAAGCCTTGGTTGATGTGTCCGTCCTCTCCTGCTCCAAAGTACGGCCCTTTATTATCTGCTAAGAATTTGTATTGGGACATGAACTGATAGGCGGCGATATTGTCATTACCCATCATGCCCCAGGAACCTTTCAGTTTGAAGAAGCTGACCACATCCTTTATCGGTTCGAAGAATTTTTCCTCACTCATCACCCAACCCAGTGAGAAAGCCGGGAACAATCCCCAGCGATGACCGGGAGCAAAATTCATGGAGCCATCGTAGCGCAATGTTACCTCTGCTAAATATTTGTCTTTATATCCATAGTTGATACGTCCGAAGAAATTGCAACGTGCTGTAGCGTCCGAATAACCTCCATTGTCCTTGTCTTCGGGTACACTGCTGCCTGCAAATATTTCAGGAATGGCTGTAGACAAATAGTTGGTACGATAGGCGGAAAGAGTGTTATAATCATATTTGCTTTGTTCGTAAGCCACGAATGCATCTACTTTGTGAGCTTCGGCAAATGTATGGCTATAACCGATACGGGCATTCAGGGTGATTGTTTTGTAGTTGCTAGACCAGGAGTTTACACTGATTTTACCGGTATCTGCTCTTTTGTTCTGGTATTCATTGGTGGCTTTGTCATAATAATATAAGTCGTACGGCTGATTTAATGATTTGCCGTTATCAAAATGGAAATCCAGTGCGGCATACCCTTCCACGTACAAACCTTTGGTAATCATATCCAGGTCAATATGCAGCAAGGGCTTCAGGTTTAATATATTATAGGTGTATTTATTGTATCCGGGCTGGTCTGTCACCATAATGGCGGCATTGCGGGTGATACCATCGTAACCTACTCGTGGGAGTCCGTTCGGGAAATAGGGAGCGCTGCCGGGAAAAGTGGTCAGGAAATAAGTAAACAGGTAGGGAGTCGAATAAATTCCACGGTTGCGTTGTTCTTGACGTCCCAGGATATCAAAACTAAAACGTACGGATTTGTTGATTTTGGCATCAATGTTGGTGATGAATTGATATTGCTTGTAGTCCTGTGTGCTCTGTTTGTAAATGGCATCCTGCCACATATATTGAGCGGAAGAGTAGAAGGATAATTTATCATTGCCACCACTTACGGACAAGCTATGCTGGGTTTTTCCTGCCCAATCTTTGGCTACTGCATCCCACCAGTCTGTGTCGGGATAATTTAGATCATCATCATGATTTATGTAATGTTGCAGCACTTCATCGGAATAAGTGATACCGCCCTGATCGTGGCGTGGGTCGGCGTCATATTCATTTACATAAGTCGCATACTGGTAGGAGTTCAGCATTTTGGGGATACGTGTCGGTTGAGAAAGTGTGTAGCTGCCGTTGTAGTTTACTTGCATTTTACCTTCCTTACCGCGTTTGGTGGTTACCAGGATAACACCATTTGCAGCGCGTGCACCATATATGGCGGCAGAAGCGTCCTTCAGTACAGAAATAGATTCGATGTCCTCAGGGTTGAGGCGGCTGAATGAACGGTCGGCTATACCATCCACTACGATCAGTGGAGAAGTATTTCCTAAAGTCCCTTTTCCGCGGATAAGAATGTCGGCGCCATCCTCGCCGGGTTCACCTGAACGGGTATTGGCTATGATACCGGCTGTCTTACCGGCTAAGGTATTACTTAAATTGGCTGCTGAGACTTTTTTAATATCTTCACCGCTTACAGATGATACTGAGCCTGTCAGGGTTGCTTTTTTTTGTGTGCCATAACCTACCACCACCACTTCATCCAGTATCTCCGTATCTTCTTTTAGCGTAACATTTACGGTTCGTTGCCCGTTGATGGATATTTCCATTGTTTTATATCCTATATAGGATATTGTCAATGTGCCTTGGGTCGGTGCATTGAGGCTGAACTTACCGTCAAAGTCGGTAATGGTTCCGTTGGTCGTTCCTTTTATCACAACGCTGGCTCCAATGACAGGTTCCCCGCTGGTATCGGTAATCCGACCGCTGATGGTTTGATTTTGTTGAACTGTTTCCATGACTGATGTGCTGGCTTCCGGAAGTGCAAATACAGGGGTTATCCCAACACCCGCAGTAAGGAAAAGACAGGTTGCGGCCTTTAGCAATGATTTGCTGAACAAGGCCCGGTTCTCATGTGTTTTCATATACTTTCTTATTTATAAGGTTTATATGTTCTTTCAGTTTACTTTCCATTCAATCACCCCTCCGGAGACTCCTTTCTGCAATTGTGCTGCAATTTTAAGCCCCTTTGTTTTGACAGGGTGGAAGAAGAAAGTAATTATACACATATATTACTGCATGTTTTATTTTAAGCTTGGCATGTGAAGATGTTAATATGAGTCACCCGGTATTGTTTTATCGTAAACGGATAAAACTACCCTTCAATTCTTTTGATTCCAAGTAATAATTCGTACTTTTGTATACACTCAAAAGTATGAAAGATGGAAAAGACAACCCGCCGTAAACGCATTCCATACGGAATGATGAACTTTATAGATGTCCGTGAAGATAATTGCTACTACGTAGATAAAACGCGCTTCATTCCTATGATTGAAGATGCCAACAAATACTTTTTCTATATCCGTCCCCGGCGATTTGGAAAGAGTCTGACGGTATCCATGCTTCATCATTATTATAACATACTGGATGCCGATAACTTCGAGAAATGGTATGGAGACCTTTACGTCGGACAACACCCCACTCCCGAACGCAATTCTTATCTTATTATCTATCTGAACTTCGCAGTGGTAAATGCCGAATTACACTCGTACCGCCAGTCGCTGGACGCACATTGCAATACCGAATTCAACTTCTTTTGTGATATCTATGCCCAATACCTCCCCCAAGGGATAAAGGAAGGGCTTAACGCCAAACGGGGTGCTGTGGAACAATTGGATTACTTGTACAAAGAATGTTATAAAGCCGGACAAAGCATTTATCTTTTTATTGATGAATACGACCATTTTACTAATAAGATTTTATCCGAACCCTCCTGCCTGGACGATTATAGAAGCGAGACACACGGTACCGGTTACCTGCGCAGTTTTTTCGATACCGTAAAGGCCGGAACGTACTCTGCTATCAAGCGTTGTTTTGTGACGGGAGTGAGTCCGGTAACCATGGATGACCTGACCAGCGGATTCAACATCGGCACCAATTACACGCTGAATCCACAATTCAATGAAATGACAGGATTCACAGAAAAGGATGTACGGGATATGCTGGAATACTACTCCACAACGTGCCCATTCAATCATTCGGTAGACGAGTTGATAGAACTGATGAAACCATGGTATGACAACTATTGTTTTGCAGAAGAATGTTACGGTCGCTCCTCCATGTACAACTCTAACATGGTACTCTATTTTATAGATAATTATGTACATAGTGGCGGCAATTTGCCAAGGTATATGATTGAAGAGAACATCCGCGTAGACTATAACAAACTGCGTATGCTCATCCGCAAGGATAAGGAATTTGCCCACGACGCTTCCGTCATCCAGACTTTATTACAGCAAGGATATGTCACCGGAGAACTGAAAACCGGATTCCCGGCAGAAAGCATATCCGATCCCAATAATTTTGTGAGTCTGCTTTTCTACTTCGGAATGCTGACCATCAGCGGAATGCATAAAGGAGAGACCAAATTCACCATCCCCAACCAGGTGGTACGTGAACAGCTCTTTGCCTACATTCTGGATACTTATCATGAAAACGACTTGACTTTCGACAGTTATGAAAAGAGGAAGCTTGCCTCAGGGCTGGCTTATGATGGCAAATGGAAACCTTACTTTGAATACATTGCCGGATGCCTGCACCGTTATGCCTCACAGCGGGACAAGCAGAAAGGTGAATATTTTGTTCATGGTTTCACTCTTGCCATGACCGCACAAAATCCTTTCTACCGTCCCGTATCCGAAAAAGACAGTCAGGAAGGATACGTCGACCTGTTTCTGCATCCGTTATTGGATATTTACAAAGACATGCGCCACTCCTACATCATTGAACTGAAATATGCCAAAGGAAAAGACAGTAACGAACGGATAGAACAGTTGAGGCGGCAAGCTGTTGAACAAGCTGAACGCTACGCTTCGAGCGAGTCTGTGCAGAAAGCGATAGGTTCTACCATGCTACATAAAATCATTGTTGTATACCGAGGCATGGAAATGGTTGTTTGCGAAGAATTGTAACCGATAAGAGGCAGAGTGAACGATTATATATCTCACATCAGTTCGTTGCTTCGTCTAGGTGAAGAGGCGATTTCACTTTAGTGAACAGCCATTTTCACTAGGGTGGAATAGTTGCTTCACTTAGGTGGAATATCAAAGGGAACGGAGTGAAGATACGATAGGAACAGATTCTTATTACATACGCAACAGGGTTCAATAGCCGAAACAAACAGTATCCTGTCCTGTCAGGTATGAACTATGATGCCCACGAGTAGCCGGGAGGCAGTGAGGGGCTGACTCTACATCCTGTCCGCTGGAATTCCCGAATGCGAGCATTCCCAAAAACGGATTTGTTTCCCCACCGACATACCAATTGAGGGGGATTTGAGAGACTTTTACACAGGAAATGATTAGTAATGTGCATGTTACTGTGACAGAGCGTTTTTGTGCTTTATGTATATCCTTATGCTAAAACCGAAATTTGAGTAAGAATAATCTATCAGAGGCTTTGTTTCTTCTTATTACGAATGACAGACGTATCACCTTTATCAGTTGGAATGAATCCCTGTCCCATTCCTACTCAGAAAAGCTGCCAATGTATTCCTGCTGACTTTCAATTTCCTCGCCATCTCCGCCTTACTGGTTCCCGCCTCCAGCATAGCCTTTATTTTTTCTTCTTTTCCCGTAAGCTTATATTTCGAGTTATGTCCTCCCATGGGACGCCCCAACTTTTGTCCAGAGGCGATTCTGCGTGCAAGTCCTTCACGGGTACGTTGGGAAATCAAGTCACGTTCTATTTGTGCGGAGAGGGAAAAAGCGAATGCCAATATTTGGGATTGTATATTATTTCCCAGCTCATATTTCTCTTTCACCGTAAGCAGGATGACATTTTTCAACATACATGCATTCAGTATACTCATCACTTCCATCAATCTCCTTCCCAAACGAGAGATCTCCGACACAATCAATGTATCCCCTTTCTTTATTCTTTTCAATAGTACGCCAAGCTTTCTGTCTTTGGCTGACCGTGTTCCTGAGACCGTTTCTTCCACCCACACATCAATCTGGAAATCCCTCTGTCTGGCAAAACGATTTATCTCGAATCGCTGGTTCTCTACAGTCTGTTTGTCAGTTGAAACCCGAATATACGCATATATCATAGCTGCATCATTAAGTTTTTTATTGAATAAGGAACGCCAATCTAACTTATATTATCAGAGAAGGAAAGTTTCACCGGATCTTATTGAGATTTTCTAAGAAGAATTAAGTATCTCCAACGATTCAAACTCAAAGACAGACAAATTTGCTTAATCTTTGTCTTTACAAGATAAAACAATTGTCCAATAGAATAAAACAATCGTCTACAACAATAATGCAACATTTTGATAATCAACAGCATTATATTAAAAAACAGATTGTTCATAGTTGAGACGATTTTCGTAATATAATAGATTTTTTTTCCATTCATTTAATGGTTTGTTCACTTACTTTGCATCTGTTGACATAGTTGATACTGAAATAAAAAACACAGATATAGTATGAAGAACAAATTGCAAATAGTATGGAGCAGCATTGCTATAATAAGTGTATGCGCATGTAGCACACCTTATACACAGCCCGACGCCCCCATCAAAGAAGTCCCTTTCACCCAAGTCCATCTGGATGACAACTTCTGGTCACCACGGATTGAAACCAACCGCACCGTTTCTATTCCGTCCGCTTTCAAAGAGTGTGAAAAGAATGGCCGGTTTGATAATTTCGCCATTGCCGGCGGACTGATGAAAGGCGAGCACCGCGGTGATTTCTCTTTCGATGATACCGACCCCTATAAAATAATAGAAGGAGCTTCCTACTCGCTGGCCGTAAAATATGACGGGAAACTGGATCATTATCTGGACAGCGTAATCCATATCATAGCTGCCGCACAGGAACCGGATGGTTATCTTACTACCTGTGTAACCAATCAATGTACCCGTTTATCCGGTTGGTGGGGCACGCACCGTTGGGAAAAAATCAACAGCCACGAACTTTATAACAGCGGTCATTTGTACGAAGCCGCCGTCGCTCATTATCGCGCCACCGGAAAGCGTACATTATTGGATGTAGCGATCAAAAATGCCGATTTGGTATGTCAAGTCTTCGGACCCGGCGAAGGGCAGATCCATCGTCCCAGCGGTCATCCTATCGCCGAGATGGCTCTTGTCAAACTGTATAAGGTGACAGGTGATGAGAAATACTTGCAGACAGCCAAATATTTTGTAGAGGAAACCGGCAGAGGCTCTGACGGACATAAACTGAGCGAATATAGCCAGGATCACCAACCCATTCTGCAACAAGACGAGATAGTAGGTCATGCCGTCCGTGCCGGGTACCTCTACTCCGGAGTGGCAGATGTAGCCGCTTTGACTCATGATACCGCCTATTTCAACGCTTTAACCCGTATTTGGGAAAATATGGCCGGCAAAAAACTCTTTATCACAGGTGGAATCGGTTCCCGCCCACAAGGTGAAGGATTCGGTCCCAACTATGAACTGAACAATCACACGGCCTATTGTGAGACCTGTGCCTCTATAGCTAACGTGTATTGGAATCATCGTATGTTTCTCGCTACGGGAGATGCCAAATATGCAGATGTGCTGGAACGTGCGTTGTATAACGGGGTCATTTCGGGCGTATCACTCAGTGGTGACAAGTTCTTCTATGACAACCCGTTGGAGTCTATGGGGCAGCATGAGCGCCAGCACTGGTTCGGATGTGCCTGCTGTCCGGGTAACATAACCCGTTTCATGGCTTCAGTACCTTATTATATGTACGCCACTCAAGGCAATGATGTGTATGTCAATCTCTATATCCAAAGCAAGGCGGATATTGAAACGGAAAGCAATAAAATAAATATGGAACAAACTACAGGCTATCCGTGGGACGGAAAGATAAGCATTGCCGTCACTCCCGAAAAAGAACAGGAATTTGCTTTGCGTGTGCGTATCCCCGGATGGGCGCAAGACGCTCCCGTGCCCACAGATCTCTATTCATTTACAAATAAAGCTCAGGCTTACAGTATTTCTGTGAACGGTTCTAAAGTCAATGCGAAGCAATATGACGGTTATGCCACCCTTGTACGCAACTGGAAAGCAGGTGATGTGGTTGAAATTGATCTTCCCATGGAAGTGCGCCGTGTGAAAGCAAATGAACAGGTAGAGGATGACCGTGGCAAACTGGCTATAGAACGGGGCCCAATCATGTTCTGTCTGGAGGGGAAAGACCAGGCCGATAGTACGGTATTCAACAAATTCATCCCCGACGGTACTCCGATGGAGGCTTCTTACGATGCCGGTTTGTTGAATGGCGTAATGGTGCTGAGCGGTACAGCTAAAGAAATTGACAGGAATGGTAAGGTGAAAGAGGTTCCCTTCAAAGCAATTCCTTATTCTACATGGAACAACCGCGGTGCCGACCAGATGGCCGTATGGATTCCCGAAGCGGCCGAGTATGCCCGTCCCACTCCGGAAGCTACTATTGCCAGCAAGGCACGTACTCTGATGATACAGGCTCCTATACAGAAAGATGCTCCCGAATCGGCTTCAGTGGAAACAGGAGCATGGGGAGTAAATGACCAATGGGAACCCAAACGCTCATCGGATATCTCGAAACCTTACCACTATTGGTGGCTGAAAAACGGTACTGTCGAAACACTGGCCTATGAATTCGACCAGCCTTATACCGTATCGAACGTACAAGTGTACTGGTTGGATTTTGACCATTATGACGGAGATTTCCGTGTGCCGGAAAGCTGGAAACTATATTATAAAGAAGGCGAAAGTTGGAAAGAGGTAGAGGCGTTGACCGAATATACTGTAAAAAAAGATTGCTATAATAGTTTGGATTTCAAACCTGTCAAAACAAAGGGGCTTAAAATTGCAGCACAATTGCAGAAAGGAGCTTCGGGAGGGGTGATTGAATGGAAAGTAAACTGAATGAACATATAAACCTTTTAAACAAAACTGTATGATGAAAACACGAGACAACCGGGCCTTGTTCAGCAAAGCATTGCTGAGGGCCGCAACCTGTCTTTTCCTTACTGCGGGTGCAGGGATGAGCCCTGTATTTGCACTGCCGGGAACAGCAGAGTCTATGAAAATGGAAATTACACAGCAAACTGTAACAGTAAGCGGTGTGGTGAAAGACAGGAAAGGAGAACCTATCATTGGTGCCAATATCATGGAAAAAGGAACGACCAACGGTACCATTACCGATTTTGACGGGAAATATACGCTGAAGGTGAAAAGTGCCCAATCCGTTTTGACAATATCTTATATTGGCTATAAGACCCAGGAAATTCCAGTCGGAAATGGTGGTAAGAAAGATATTACCCTGCAAGATGATTCCGAACTGATGGATGAAGTGGTTGTAATCGGTTATGGTACGCAGCGCAAGGGAGATGTAACCAGTGCGGTGGCTTCTGTGAAGGCAGAAGACTTTACGGCAGGTAAGATTGGAGATGCAGCCGAACTGATTAAAGGTAAAGTGGCGGGATTGACCATTGCGAAAGGTTCCGGTGATCCGAATGCGGAATCTACGATTCGTTTGCGTGGTGTGATTTCATTGCAGGGAGGCTCTACTCCATTGGTATTGGTGGACGGAATAGAAGGTGGTTTAGGAACGGTTTCCCCCGAAAACATAGCTTCTATTGATGTGTTGAAAGATGCTTCTGCGGCAGCTATTTATGGTACACGAGGTGCTAATGGCGTTATTTTGATTACTACAAAAAACGGCCAGCGTGAGTCGCGTACGGCTGCCAATTATTCTGAGTATATGTCTCTTTCTAAGTTTGGCAAGACACTTGATTTCTATGGAGCAGAGGAAATCCGTCAGGGATTGACAAACTATGCTGATAAAGGGTATGATACGGATTGGTTGGATGCGGTATCCCGTACTGCATTTACTCATAACCATAATTTTAATATTTCCGGAGGATCAAAAAATACCACTTATTCTGCGGATTTTACGTATCGCAAAGAGGAAGGTGTGTTGCTTGAGACCTATAATGAAGAGATGAGAATGAGGTTTGATGTTTCTCACTGGATGTTAAATGATATGTTGAAAGTGAATTTCAATATGGTAAAGACATTCCATAAGAATGGTCCGATTGATGCGGCAGGTCTGGGTATTTACCGACAGGCTATTATGCGTAACCCTACTGAACCCATCTGGAATGAGGATGGAACTTTTTACGAGAATTTTGCCGTAAATTATTATTATAATCCGGTAGGTATCATCCGTGAACAGGATGGTAAATACAATAGTGAGAATACCCGGATGACAGGGAATATCACCTTTGAACCGATTAAAAACTGGCAGACCAACCTCATGTTAAGCCGTAGGGTTACTAGTGATCATAATCGTGGGTATTATACTTCCGAATATTTTTCACAGAAGAGCGAGAATCACACAGGATATGCTTATCATTCTCAGAATGAATATACCACAGATAATCTGGAAGTTACTTCTAAATATAATCATACTTGGAATAAACATCGTTTTGATGCATTGGTGGGATATAATTACCAATATAATGTAAATGAAGGTTTTGGAGCTAATAACTATGATTATCCAACAGATTTTTATCTTTGGAATAACTTGGGATTAGGTACAGCTTTGAAAGATGGAAAAGCCGGCATGAGCAGTTACAAGAATGACAATACCTTGATTGGTTTCTTCGGACGTGTGAGCTATGGTTACGATAATAAATATAATGTTCTGATAAGTGTACGCCGTGAAGGTTCTTCCAAATTTGGTGAGAACAATAAATGGGCTACTTTCCCTTCTGTTTCTTTGGGATGGACTATCAGTAACGAAAAATTTATGGAAGGCCTTACTTGGCTGAATAACTTAAAGTTGCGTGCCGGTTATGGTGTGACAGGTGTCATTGTAGGTAACTCTTATAATTCATTAACCCGGTATGAGTATGGTTCTCCTTATTTCTATGATAATGGCGTCTGGCATCAGGGGTTAAGCGTAAAATCCAATCCTAATCCTGATTTGAAATGGGAAACCTCCAAGGAATTTAATATTGGTCTGGACTGGGCTGTATTGGATGAACGCCTGAGTGGTTCTATTGATGTATATCAGAAGAAGACTTCGGATATGCTGTATGATTTTACGGTACCGACTCCTCCCAATTTGTATAACAAGACTTTGGCTAATGCCGGCAAGATGCGTAACCAAGGTATTGAAATTGCTGTCAATGCCATTCCTGTACGGACAAAGGATTTTGAATGGAAAACCACAGTTACCGCCTCTCATAATGCGAACAAATTATTGAGTCTTTCAAATGACTTGTATGAGACTTCAAATCAGATAGATCATGCTTATTTGGGTGAACCTATCAGTCTTTCTACCCAGCGGATGGAAGTGGGAAGATCTATGGGACAATTTTATGGTATGAAATCCGTTGGTGTTTCAGAAAACGGACTTTGGATGGTTGAGAATACGAAGACTGGTGAGATTGAAGAGTTTACAGACAATATGCTGTCTAATGATGACTACCGTCAATATTTAGGGAATGCTCTTCCTAAATTGTATTTGGGATGGAACAACTCGTTCAGATATAAAAATTTTGATTTATCTTTCCAGATGACAGGCCAGTTTGGTTTTAAGATTCTGAACGAGCCTCGTGCTTATTATGAGAACAACTCGATCGCTTATAATCGCTTGAAATCTGTGCAAAAGGCTCCTTATGGTGGACAATATACCTTATCAACAGCCCAAAAACAGACTTTTGTAAGCTATTATTTGGAGGATGGTGATTTTTTGAAAATGACTAACATTACGTTGGGCTATAACATTCCATTGAGAAGCAGTAAGTTTGTGAAAAATATCCGGGCTTATGTTTCTGCCGATAATTTATTCTGCATTACCGGATATGATGGATTGGATCCTGAAATGTCAAATGGTGATATTTGGTCTTTGGGTATTGACTGGCGCGATAAATATCCTTCTACCCGTTCATTCACTTTCGGTCTGAATGTATCTTTCTAACTTTTAAATGAAGAACTAACATGAAAACAATATTCAATAAAGCACTTTGGGCTTCAGCGATAGGAGCTTGTACCTTGTCTTTGGGCAGTTGTACAGATTTGAGCGAAACGATTTATGATACGATTGCTTCCGAGAAGTATGAGTTTACAGAAAAAGACCGGGCGGCCATGTTTGCTCCGGTATACAGCAGTCTTCGTGATGTGTATTGGGGATGGTATAGTTATGCCGATATGATGGACCAGTCGTCCGATTCATGGTGTATTCCTTATCGGATCAGTATCGGCTGGGGGGATTTGTACGTGTCTATGCACAAACATCAGTTCCATTCACAGATAGCCCATTTCAATGATACATGGAACCGTAACTATGCCGGTATCAATGCCTGTAACAAACTGTTGGCAGATGAAGTCATTGCTGCTGATATAACCACTTCTTCGCAATTAAGGGCTTATCGCGCTCTTTATTATTATATTTTATTCGATTTGTTCCGCAACATCCCATTGGATACGCAATATGACCATGAAGACGGATGGTTGCCCGAACAGGCAACTCCCCAACAGATGTGGGATTTCCTGATCAGTGAGTTGACGGATGTAAAGGGGAAATGTGGAACAAAAGTAGAAATGGGTAAGCTGAACGACTATGCCATCAATATGCTTCTGGCAAAGATGTATTTGAACCACAATGCATGGTTCAATGATTACTCTGATAATTCTTATTACGGAAAGGCTATTGATGAGGTAAATGAAGTGATTAACAGTGGCAAGTTCTCTTTGGCTCCGAATTATTCGGATAATTTTAGAGAAGATATTTCCGGTTCGCCTGAAATTATCTTTGGTATTCCGTTTGAGTTTAAATACGCCGGAGGTAACTATATGGCAAATATGTGGATGCATGTAGCCGGACGTGCAACGTGGCAGTTTAACGGATGGGCTACCGGTGGAGCGGCTGTTCTTCCTCAATTTCTGGAAACATACGATGAAAAAGACAGTCGCTATAAAGACTGTTGGATATCAGGACAGCAATATGACTATGCCGGTGCTCCCATTTATGTGGACAGTGAACCGTTGGTATATACTCGGGAATTACACAGTATAGACAACCCCGGTTGCTATCCCTTTGAAAGTGAACGCTTGGTGAAATATGAAATACTTTCAGGCGACTATGGAACTTCTTATGATGATGTGCCTTTCTTCCGTTTGGCTGATGCTTATTTTATTAAAGCGGAGTGCTTGCTTCGTTTGGGTGGTTATAAGGGAGAAAGCGAGCAAGTGGCGGCCGATTTGGTAACAGCTGTACGCCAACGTGCCTTCAAGTCCGATCCCGGTAAAGCAACGGTTACTGTAGCTCAATTGAAGGGTGGTAGCCGTTATAACTACGGACATCGGGAGAATCAGGGAATCATGGGAGAAGCCGATAACTGGATTATCACGGAAGAAGGGGGCGATGATATTGAACTGGGTGGTTTGTTGGACGAACTGGCCTGGGAGTTTGTGGCAGAGCATCACCGTCGTCAGGACTTGATCCGTTTCCGTATAAACGGAACCAATCAGAATGTATATAATGGCAAGTCATGGTTTTGCAAAGATGCAAAGACGGATCAGACAGACAGGCATTGTGATATTTTTCCGTTACCTAAGTCTGCCTTGGATGGCAACATTAAGTTGAAACAGAATCCGGGATATGGCAGTGCCGAATAAGGAAATTCATTAATTTAAAAAGAATAGTACGATGAAAAAGAATTTTATATATGCTTTAATTGCTTGTTTCACTCTGTCACTGGCTGCATGCAGTACGGATCCGGAGGATGCTACCAGCAAGCATGTGTACGGGGAGAATGAAAATCCCTATCTGAAGACGAATGCGGATGCTGTGGTTTCTACCAAAGCAGAGTTTCCCATCAGCCGTTTGGAAGCGAAGACGGTTAAACTGACTGATTATGCAGAAAAGTTTCATACGTATTTGGGAATGACGGTAGATGAGACGTTGGCTGCATTGTCTAATGGGAGTGTGGTGTTTTATCCTATCAATATATCGAAAAACTGTTGGAATAGAACAGTTCCTACCAAGGGTACCAACGGTTGGTACTATAATACGGCAGGCGGTGTTTGTGATGCAGCTTCTGGTATAGCTAGTATTGAGTTGGATGCAACAAAGAAGGAGCTGGTTCTTAATGTGCTCGAAACCGCTTCTGTAGGTACAATTATGTCGATTAATGTCGGATTTGCTATAAACAATGGTGCCGACTTTGATGATTATATTCGTTTTTCTTTTGATGTAACTGTTACTGACCCCTCTAAAATTGTAATAAGTGGTACATTGGCAGCAGGAGATTATGCGGGATTTTCAATCAACTTTGCAGATTATGCCGATGCTATAGAACCATGTATCGGATTATCCGTAGACGAATTTTCAAAACAAGTAAAGAGCAGCGGAGATGCTAGAGGTGACTCTTCCATAACTCCTACAATTGCTATGTACCCCGTTAAGGAAGACGGGACTTGGGATGAAACTAGCGAGTATACAGCCAATGGTCTTGGTTATTGGTTTGACGGAAAATCGAATGTTTCATCGTATGGAGATAATTGTGTCTACTTTATTGAATCTGGTGAAGGAAGTGTTTTTGTGGGACGTTATGTTAATATTGCCTCAGGAACAATTATAAAGGCGCATTTTGTATATGCGATGATAGAGGATCACAGCCGATATGTTGAATTTATTGTTTCGGGAACAATGGAATAATATACTTGGTAAACAATGGAATCTGTTCTTTATTGGAACAGGTTCCATTAATAGTATTAAGTCAGGAGGACTTTGGATAATATGGTACCGGATATTTAGGGTAAACACTGAAAATAGGTATTCCTATTCGCTCTTCCACCCAATAAAAAAATAGTCTAAACCAATGGAAGAATAGTACAACCGCCTAACTGTCAAATCCATAAAATGAGATTTATTGGACGATTCTGCCATTACATTATATTATATCTTCCCTTTCTTGTAATTTTTTTATTTTACTTTGCAAGTGAACAACGTATACAACCGATAGATTATGAAAAACAACAAGAAACTCTGTTTTGCAATTTTATCTTTGCTTTTATTGATTGGAAATGTTTCACTTGCAGCCAAGGAAAAGAAATATGTACTCTCTTCACCCGATGGTACATTGAAAGTGGAAATCAGCACCGGAAACGAACTGGCCTACCAAGTGATGCATGGCAATGACACAATTCTCTCACACTCTAATATAGCTTTGGTTCTGGAAGACGGAACTATAGTAGGTAAAACTCCCCGTATCACAGGGGAAAGAAGGAAAAAGATAAAGGATAACATAGAATCACCCTTTTACCGTTTCAAGGAGTTCGTTGCAACCGGCAACGAACTCGACTTGAAGCTGAAAGGCGGGTTCGGAATCATCTTCCGTGCATACAATGAGGGAGTCGCCTATCGATTCTATACCACACAATCTTCGGATATCATAATAAAGGATGAACAGGCCGAATTCAATTTTAATAAAGATTATATGGCTTATCTTCCTTATACCACTAATGATAAAAAACCGATGGCAATGGCCTTTCAGAATGTCTATGACATCACTCCTCTGTCAAAAGCACAGCCTAAACTGGCTTTTCTTCCGGTTACCGTGGATTGCGGCAGCGTAAAACTGACCCTGTTGGAGTCAGATTTGGAAGCTTATCCGGGTATGTTTGTGCAGTCACAGCAGGGAAAGTATGGATTGAAAGGGGTGTTTGCTCCTTATCCGGCTAAAACAGACTTTTATCCGTGGCGGAAGCAGGAATATGTAACTGAAACTACTGATTTTATATCCCGTAGTTGTGGCTCCCGTTCCTATCCGTGGCGTGTGTTGGCCATTACGGAGAAGGATACGGATATGCCGGTCAACAACCTGGTCTATGCCCTGGCTTCTCCCAACCGCATCGGTGATACCTCATGGATAAAGACAGGGAAAGTGGCATGGGACTGGTGGAATGACTGGAATCTGAAAGGAGTGCCGTTTAAAGCCGGCATCAACATGGATACGTATAAATATTATATCGATTTCGCCAGCCGGAACGGATTGGAGTTTATTGTGTTGGATGAAGGATGGTATGCCCCGAAAAGTGGGGATATGCTGACCGTTATTCCCGAACTTGATTTGCCGGAGCTGATAGCATACGGCAAATCCAAAGGGGTGGAAATAGTGCTTTGGACGGTGTTTAATGTACTCGACAGCCAATTGGAAGCAGCTTGTAAGAAATATGCGGATATGGGAATCAAAGGTTTTAAGGTGGATTTCCTGGATCGTGATGATCAGACTGCCGTCGAAATGGTGTATCGCATCGCTGAGATGACGGCCCGATATAAATTAACCCTTGATCTGCACGGCATTTACAAACCGACAGGTATCAACCGTACCTACCCCCATATTATCAATTTTGAAAGCGTGTTCGGCATGGAAGAGGTGAAATGGACGGATATAAAGAATAATATGCCTCTTTATGATGTTACTTTCCCCTATATCCGTATGATGGCGGGACCGGTGGATTATACGCCGGGAGCTATGCGCAATGCCACGAAGGCGGATTGGCGCGCCATGTATTACACGCCGGCCAGCATGGGAACCCGGTGTCATCAGCTGGCTGCCTATATTGTACACGATTCTCCTTTTACTATGTTGTGTGATGCGCCTACCAACTATCTGAATGAGCAGGAATGTGTGGATTTCATGGCTTCTCTGCCTGTGGAGGTGGATTCTACTTTTATTGCTTCGGGCGAGTTGGGAAAATATATTGTAACAGTGCGTAAGAAGGATGTGAACTGGTATATCGGCGGTATGACCAATTGGGATGAACGTGATGTGCAACTCGACTTCTCTTTCCTTCCCGAAGGAATGTCTTATACGGCTGTTTTGTTTAAAGACGGTGTGAATGCCAATAAGCAGGCCGAGGACTATCGCAAGGAAACCATCCGCATAAATAAAGACAGCCGGTTGACTTTGCATCTGGCATCGGGAGGCGGATTCGCCATGAAGTTGGAGCTTTGTCCTGTTCATGGACAGATTACCGGTATTCCTGAAGGGAAAAATATTCCTTCTTTCTATCAGAAATACATAGAAACAGAAGGTCTGTATGTCACCTCTTCCGGAAAGGTGAGCGATGAGGCCTTATTGAAAGCCTGTGATATCATCAGTTTGATGTTGGCAAAACGTCCGGATGTGAAGGCGCACATGGTGAAGAAAGGTTGTCACGTCATGGTTATCGGTAAAGATGAGGAAACTTGCGATTTGCCGGAGTTTGCCCATATCTGCAATTGTGAGGACAGCATTAAATATTGGAACTGGCGTGCCCGTGGTTTTGGCGGAGCACCGGAGGATGAATTTTCATCCAGTTGCGGAGAAGAGAATCTGCTGGCATTGCCGCAGGATAAATATGCAGGTGAGAATATCCTGATTCATGAGTTCGCTCACCTTATTCATACGGTAGGTATAGTGGGGGTGGAGCCGGGCTTTAATGAGCGTTTGGAGGCACTTCGTCAGCATGCCATCCGGAAAGGGCTGTGGGAAAAGACGTATGCGGTGAGCAATAAAGAGGAATACTTTGCCGAGTGCGTACAGTCTTTCTTTAACTGTAACCGCTATGCCGAACCTGCAAACGGAGTTCACAACTGGGTGAACCGCCGCACGAAACTGAAGACGTATGATCCGGATATGTACCGGTTGTTGCAGGAATATTTTTATGAGATAGAAATTCCCATTCATAATGTGGTGCATGAATAAGCGCCGCAGGGACAAATAGAATTTTGCTATATAGAGATGAATAAGATACGATTGGTTGTTGCTTCCTTATTGTTGGGAGCTGCTACAGGCTTTGCTCAGAAGCCTTTTAATGCTTCGGGTACGGGGAATCCCATTATTCCCGGATATTTTGCCGATCCCACGGTGAAGAAGTTTGGCGATACGTATTATATGTATGCCACTACGGATGGCAGTGGGGCCGGTTTCGGTCCTGCACAGGTGTGGACCAGCAAGGATTTTGTGAACTGGACGCTGATGCCTATGAACTGGCCGGACAGTCATTGGATATGGGCTCCCGATGTGATGAAACATACGGATGGGAATTATTATTATTTTTATTGTCAGCCCTGTATGATTCATTGCGGGGTCAGTGAAACGCCGCGCGGTCCTTGGAAAAATATATTGGGTGAAAGTGAGGCTGTTCTTGTACCCGACCGTTTTGTGACGAATGCCATTACATTGGACGGGCAGACCTTTGTGGATGATGATGGTTCTGTATATTTGTATTGGGGGACTTGGGGGATTTATAAAGGTTTCGGTTGCGGAGCCGGAAAATTGGCTTCCGATATGAAGAGTTTTACTGAAACGCGTCTGATTCCGAATACGGAAGCCACGGATTTTTTTGAAGCGCCCTTTGTGATGAAACGGAACGGTATCTATTATTTTATGTATTCTTCGGGTTCCTGTCACGACCACACCTACCGGGTGCAGTATGCCACTTCGGACAAGCCTATGGGGCCGTACACCTATCGGGGATGTATTCTTGAAACTAATACCGATGGAACAATTCATGGGCCGGGACATCATAGCGTTTTGAAAGAAGGCAATGAATATTATATGGTCTATCACCGTCATGATAATCCGCATTCCAACCGCGGATTTCATCGTCAGCTTTGTGTGGACCGTATGGAGTTTGCCGAAGATGGAAGTATTAAACCCCTTATTCCCACTCATGACGGAATAGGTGCATTGGCATCTTCTGTAGTGAAATCAAAAAATCTGGTTTTGGGTGCTAAGGTGAGGGCTTCTTCTTTTTATGATGCCGGTTTCCGTCCCGAATATGCTGTAGATGATAATAACGGGACTTTATGGCGTCCTCGTGGAATGGGACAGGAGTGGATAGAAGTGGATTTGGGTGTTGCCCGGCAAATACAAACGATCTGGACTCAATTTGAGTATGGTACACAATTTTATCAATATTTAATTGAAACTTCTGCCGACGGCAAGCATTGGTCTGTTTTCGCTGATAAACGGAATAATCGTCTGGCAGGCAGCCCGATGGTCGATTTTGGCAAAGTGAAGGCTCGTTATGTCCGTCTTACCTTTACCGGAGGACAGAAGAACGGATTTGGCGGGGCGGTCTGGAACTTGAAAATCTTTGAGGGTGTGGAAGCATCGGCTCCGCAACAATGGCTGGGATTTACCGCAGCTGATTGGAATGGTCGTGAATGGCAGAACAATGAAGGGATGCTGGGAGGGGCTTTTACATTGAAGGAAGGTTCGGCACGCATACAGCGCATCGGTGGGCGTGATGCGTTGGTACTGGAACCGGAAACTACATTGGAGTATAGTCATCCGTTACTCTCTTCGTCCAAAGAGCATACAGTTAGTGGGTTGGTTTACAGGTCAGGTAAATGGCAGAGTTATGAAGCGGAGTCGTGCCTTTCGTCAGGAGCGATTGCGCTGCATAGTTCCACCGAACCTTTGGTCATTACCAATTTCCGTTACTATAATTGGAAACAGGAAGCAGCGGAAAAGGCATACGATGCGGAAAAGGATATCGTGCGTCTGCCTGTAGCCGATCAGCAGAAGCATGGGTTGGTGGTCAGTCTTTCTGCCGATGATTTTGTAGTGAACGATACGGTTCCTTATCTGGAAAACCGAGGAGTAAAAGGGTATTTTGAAGCCCGGAAATTACCTCTCGTTGTGAAAGAAGTGAAAGGGAAAAAGGCATTTCATTTTGAGGGTACTCAGGTCTATATTTCCAGTTTTATGCTTCCTGCCACTTTGCAGGATAATGCCCCTTATACCTTGGAGGCATGGGTACTGAATAATTCCATTAGTGAAAATGAATGTGTGGCCGATTTTACTACCTCGCATGATGAATTGGAGAAAATCATGTTGGTCAACGGCACGGAGCCTCGTTGTGGAGTAATCAATCACTATGGCTGGTATGAAGATGCAGGATATAAGGACATGAAGGAATTGGCAGGAAAGTGGCAGCACATCTATATCTGCTTTGATGGGCGGATGGAACAGGTTTATATCAATGGTCAATTAATCAGTGAGAAAGATATCCAGTTGCTGGTGAAACCGTCACAATTTGTCACATTGGGACGTAATGCCGAAGGAGACTGGCCCTTTACCGGTTATCTGCACTCATTGAAGTTATGGGATGAATATTTGCCGTTGAAAGAGTGATTCATCCTTTTCCTATGACCGGAATATGTATTTTTGCAAAAACTATGATAAACAATTAAATGATAGAACCATGAAAAAATTTTTAGTCACTGCTCTGTTGACTGCTACCGTAGCAAGTGGAACAGCGCAAGTAAAAAATCAGTCGCACGGCTATCCTATCGACCCCGTACCTTTCACTTCGGTGAAAGTAACCGATTCATTTTGGGGACAGCGACTGAATGCCAGTCGTGAAGTAACGATTCCCCTGGCGTTCAGCAAATGCGAGGAAACAGGACGTTATACTAACTTTGTCAATGCCGCCCATCCCAGTGATACCATTAAAGTAGGCGGACTGGCTTTTGACGATACCGATGTGTACAAAACGATAGAAGGTGCCAGTTATCTGTTACAGACCTATCCGGACAAAAAACTGGCTAAGTATATTGATAGTGTGCTGGTTATTGTCGCTGCGGCACAGGAACCGGATGGTTATCTTTATACTTCGCGTACCATGAATCCCAAACATCCGCATGAGTGGGCAGGAAGCAAACGGTGGGAGAAGGTGGAGGAACTGAGCCATGAATTCTATAACTTGGGACACATGGTAGAAGGTGCTATTGCGCACTATCAGGCCACCGGAAAACGTAACTTCCTTGATATCGCCATCCGTTATGCTGACTGTGTCTGCCGGGAGATAGGTACGGGCGAAGGGCAACAAATCCGTGTGCCGGGACATCAGATTGCCGAAATGGCTCTTGCTAAACTATATTTGGTAACGGGGCAACAGAAATACCTGGATCAAGCAAAATTCTTTCTGGACCAGCGTGGACATACCACCCGCACAGATGCATACAGTCAGGCACACAAGCCGGTAGTGGAGCAGGATGAGGCCGTGGGACATGCTGTCCGTGCCGCCTATATGTATGCAGGTATGGCAGATGTGGCCGCACTGACAGGGGATACGGCTTATATCCATGCCATCGACCGTATCTGGGACAATATTGTGGGCAAGAAATATTATATTACCGGCGGTATCGGCGCCACCAGCAATGGGGAGGCTTTTGGCAAGAACTATGAATTGCCCAATATGTCCGCTTATTGTGAGACTTGTGCGGCTATCGGTAATGTGTATGTCAACTACCGTTTGTTCCTGCTTCATGGTGAGGCAAAATATTATGATGTGCTGGAACGTACCTTATATAATGGCCTTATTTCGGGCGTGTCTCTGGATGGTGGCGGGTTCTTCTATCCTAATCCGTTGGAAAGCATCGGGCAGCACCAGCGTCAGCCTTGGTTTGGCTGTGCCTGTTGTCCGTCCAATATCTGTCGTTTCATCCCTTCTTTGCCGGGATATGTGTATGCGGTGAAAGATAAGGACGTGTATGTCAATCTGTTCATGTCCAATACTTCGAACTTGAAAGTAGAGGGTAAGGCTGTTTCTTTGGAGCAGACCACTCATTATCCTTGGAACGGCGATGTCACTATCGGCGTCAACAAGAACAATGCCGGACAGTTTACAATGAAAATCCGTATTCCGGGATGGGTGCGTAATCAGGTAGTTCCCAGTGACCTGTACACTTATTCGGATGGAAAGCGTTTGAGCTATACAGTGAAAGTAAATGGGGAACCGGTACAGAGTGAACTGAAGGACGGTTATTTCTGCATAGACCGCCGTTGGAAGAAAGGGGATAAAGTAGCTGTCCATTTCGATATGGAACCTCGTACGGTGAAAGCCAATAATAAGGTGGAGGCAGATCGTGGCCGTATAGCTGTAGAACGTGGACCGATAGTCTATTGTGCGGAATGGCCGGATAATGATTTTGATGTGCTGAGCGTGTTTATGAACCGCACTCCTCAATTCGAGGTAGTTGAAAAACCGGATTTACTCTATGGCATTAACCAGTTGAAGACGGATGCGCAGATTCTGGGCTATGACGACAGAGGTCGTCTGACGGCTACTGATGTAAAGCTGACGTTGATCCCTTACTATGCTTGGGCACACCGCGGTGCAGGTGCTATGGCAGTGTGGCTGCCTCAGGAATTAAGTGCTTCCCGTCCGACTATGCCTGCTACGCTGGCATCGGAAAGCAAAGTGGATGCTTCGCATAAGGTGAAATCCATCTCCGCCATTAATGACCGTCTGGTGCCGAAAGATGAGAATGACCGTTCCGTACCCTATTATCATTGGTGGCCCAAACAGGGAACTACCGAATGGATATCCTACGAGTTCCCGTCCGAATCGACTGTTTCCAGTGCTACCGTATATTGGTATGATGATGCTCCTTGGGGAGGATGTCGCGTACCGCAGAGCTGGAAGGTGTACTATAAAGATGCACAAGGCCAATGGCAGCCGGTGAGTGGAGCGGATAAGTATGGAGTGGAAAAAGGTACGGGGAATACCGTCAATTTTGACCCGGTAAAGACAAAAGCGGTGAAACTGGAGGTTGTTCAGCCGGCTGATCATTCATCGGGTTTGTTTGAATGGGAAGTAAAATAGTAATTGGGCAAATTATTAGCACATTATTTAAAATGAAAATTGGTAAGTTAGGTTGGTTGGCAGCCATGCTCCTTAGTGGGGGCATGGCTGTCGCTCAAGGTACGGCTGATGATTATCGGCGTGCTTATGCATTGAAAGAGAAATTCAGTGCGGACAAAGTTTTCTATTCCAATGTCAATCCGCAATGGATAGAGGGTACGCATCAATTCTGGTATGTGCGGAATACGCCGGACGGCCGCCTGTATGTATCTGTGGATGCGGATAAGAAAGCTAGAAAAGAATTGTTTGATTCTCATCGTCTGGCAAAGGCGTTGGGTGCTGCATCCGGAAAGGAGGTCAAGCCGGAAGCACTTTCTTTGGGGCGTCTGTCGGTCAGTAAGGGATTGGATACGCTGCGCTTTGTGTTTAATAATCAACGTTGGATGTATGCGTCCCGGAAAAATCAGCTGGTCAATGAAGGGGCGCTTCCTCTCCCTCCCAAGCAAAAGCATTGGATGGAGGTGGATGATGAGAAGACTGCATCGCCGGTTCCGTCTCCTGATGGTAAATGGATAGCATTTATTAAAAATCAGAACATCTATGTAAAGGAGGTGGCTACCGGAAAAGAAAAGCAACTGAGCTTGGACGGGACACTGGGTAATTATTATTCAGCCTACATCCGCTGGTCACCGGACAGTAAGAAGGTGGCTTCCTGCAAGATCCGTCCGGTGGAAAAGCGTTATGTTTATTATGTGGAATCTTCTCCGGCCGATCAGCTTCAGCCCAAGCTTCACAAACAGGAGTATGCGAAGCCGGGAGACGAACTTCCTTTTAAAGTGCCCTGCATCTATGAAGTGGAGAGCGGACGAAGCATTATTCCTTCTACCGAATTGTTCGACCGGCAATATGAAGTATATGGACCCGAATGGAACCCCGACAGCCGTGCCGTGACTTTTGAATATAACCAGCGCGGACATCAGGTGTACAGAGTGCTTGAGCTTTCTGCCGAAACGGGAAAAGTGCGCCCGTTGGTAGAAGAAACCAGCGATAAATATGTGAATTATACCCGTCATTTCCGTCATGACTTAAAAGACGGCAAGCAGATGATATGGATGAGTGAGCGTGACAATTGGAATCATCTCTATATGTACAACCGTACTACCGCACAGCCCGATTATCAGATTACTAAAGGAGAATGGTATGTACGCGAAGTGCTTCGGGTAGATGAGGACAACCGTCAGATTTATTTCTCGGCAAATGGTATGGAAGCCGGTGAGGACCCTTATCTCATTCGTTATTATCGCATCGGTTTTGATGGCAAAGGGCTTACCTGTCTTACTCCCGAAGAAGGGATGCACCGTGCTTGGTTTTCGGAAGATATGAAGTATTTGGTAGATGTTTATTCTATGGTGGACAAGGCTCCTGTAGCTGTGTTACGTAGTGCCAGGGATGGCAAAGTGGTGATGCCGTTGGAAACAGCCGACATTACCCGTCTGGAGGCCGAAGGCTGGAAAGCTCCGGAGGTGTTTGTTGCCAAAGGGCGGGACGGCAAGACGGATATGTGGGGACTGATTGCCCGTCCCACCAACTTTGACCCGAACAAGAAATATCCGATTATCGAATACATTTATCAAGGTCCCGGAGACCAGTATGTCCCGAAGACTTTCCGTCCATACGACTGGAATATGACTTCCTTGGCCGAATTGGGTTTTATCGTCGTGATGGTCGATGGAATGGGCACTTCTTTCCGTTCGCGTGCTTTTGAGAATGTATGTTATAAGAATTTGAAAGATGCCGGTTTGCCGGACCATATTGCCTGGATTAAGGCAGCTGCGCAAAAGTATCCTTATATGGATGTGGACAGGGTAGGTATTTACGGTTGTTCTGCCGGTGGTCAGGAATCTACGAATGCTGTTTTGCTTTATCCTGATTTCTATAAAGCGGCTTATTCGGCTTGTGGTTGTCATGATAACCGTATGGATAAGATTTGGTGGAATGAACTTTGGTTGGGCTATCCGGTAGGAGATCAATATAAAGAAGGATCGAATGTGGAAAATGCCCATCTGTTGAGCCGTCCTTTGATGTTGGTGGTAGGTGAGTTGGATGATAATGTAGATCCTGCCTCTACCATGCAGGTGATCAATGCATTGATAAAGGCGAATAAAGATTTTGAATTGGTCGTGATTCCCGGAGCACATCATACCATGGGAGAAGATTTTGGCGAACACAAGCGGTATGATTTCTTTGTCCGTCATTTGATGCAGGTGAATCCACCGAAGTGGGAGGAGATAAAATAGGAGGAGTGAGGTTTGTAGCTGTAGGAGTTTGTTAGTTATAATAAATATAGGTGGCAGTGTTATGGAGGGTAAGTCCATAGCACTGCTTTTTTATGTAATTCCGTGTTTTTATTGATAAAATGATGTCGGTTTGAGTAGTGTCTATGCAAAATCTGCCTGAAAAAGACCAAATATTCTCTGTCTTAAAGTATGAAAACGCATAATTTTGTATGCTGGTTTTTATCAAAACATATAGGAATAATGAAAAATACATTCAAAAAGGTGTTTATTGGCTTTATGGCTTTTGCCATGGTAACCGGTTCCTTTGCGCAGCAAGGAGTTCATAAAAAGGATAACGAGTCGTATCCCAAGGGGTGGAAACAAATAGCACGTATGGAGCAGGATTCTTTCTTTCTGACGGATGAGGCTCGGCGGATTGCTGAAAATGTATTGGCCTTCCAACGCTGTACGGGCGGTTGGCCGAAGAATATAGATATGGCCCGCCGCATGAATGATAAAGAGTTGGCTCAGGTGATGAAGGATAAATCACGCTGTGATGATTCTACGATAGATAATAATGCCACAACTGCCCAGATGATTTTTCTAGCCCGTCTTTATAGACAGACTAAGGATATACGTTATCGCGATGCTTTCCTTCAAGGAGTGGAATATTTGCTGGGCGGCCAATACGAAAACGGAGGATGGCCGCAATTCTGGCCCGGTCCGCGTGGTTATCAGATACATATTACTTTCAATGACGATGCCATTGTCAATACATTGAATATGATACGTGATATGATGAATCACAAAGCGCCTTATGAGGATGATTTGATAGACAAGGCTTTGTGTGTACGTTTGGAAAAAGTCTTTCATAAAGGAATAGAGTGCATTTTGGCTACACAAATTATCAAGGATGGAGAACCTTCAGTGTGGTGTCAGCAGAATGATAGGGAAACATTGAAGCCTGCACCGGCACGCGCGTATGAGTTGCCGTCTTATTGTTCGGCGGAGAGTGCCGGAATTGTGCGTCTGCTCATGGAATTACCTGCACCCGACGCACGCGTGAAGCGGGCGGTTCACGGAGCCATGAAATGGTTTGACAGGTATAAACTTACCGGTTTGCGATGTGAGCGTATCGTACTGGCAAATGGTGAGCGGGATACTCGTCTTGTGGAAGATCCTCAAGCCGGACCTATTTGGGCGCGTTATTATGATTTGAAATATTGTGAACCGTATGTATGTGACCGTGACGGGCTGCCGCGTCGCCACTTGGAAGAGATAGGTACAGAACGTCGTAACGGATATAGTTGGTACAATAGCAGGCCGGCTGAGCTTTTTGCCATATACAACGCATGGGCGGACAAATATGATCCGAAGCATAAAGTGGCAATCAGTCTGGCAACCAAAGGAGCGAATGAAAATGGGCTGATTGAAATGTATCGTCGTCCCGTGGTAGAGCGTACGGCTTTTGATGTGGTGGTAAAGCCGGGAGAGAGTATTCAGGCGGCTATTGAAAAGGCTCCGGAAATTCCGACAGTACCTTTTAAAATCTTATTGCTGAACGGAACGTATCATCAAAAAGTGATTATTGACAGGCCTAATATTGTTTTAGTGGGGGAGAACCGTGACAGTACGCGGATTGTATTAGCTGAAACTGCCAAGACACGTACCCTCACGGAATATCATGGACGTCCGGTAGGCAATGGTGTCATTGTGTTGCAGGAAGGTGCGGACGATTGTGTTATTAGCGGAGTGACTGTTTACAACAATTACGGAACTACCGTTGAAAATACGACCACCCATCAGATGGCGATTTTTGGACGTGCCACCCGCACCATTATCATCAACAGTAATGTGTGGGCCGATGGGAACGATGCCCTTTCCTTGTGGGCACCCGGAAGCAATGGCATGTATTATCATGCCGACCTCTATCTTCGTTGTCCGGGGGTGGATTTCCTTTGTCCTCGCGGATGGTGCTATGCCACACGCTGCCATTTTTATGGTGATAGCCGTGCCATGATTTGGCATGACGGACGAGGTAACAAGAACAAGAAACTGGTTATTACCAATTCTTCATTTGATGCTAAGACCCCGACACTTTTAGGACGCTATCATCATGATTCCCAATTTTATCTCATCAAATGTAACATGTCGAAGAATGTGCTTGACGGGAATATTCATTATGCTTATTCGGATAAAGTGCTTGATCCCTGTCCATGGGGGTTGCGTACCTATTATTATGGTTGTACCCGTGAAGGAGGGCACAGTGGCTGGTTAAACGATAATTTGAAGGAGGCGGAGAATGCTCCGGAGTTTTATGGCGTTACCGCCAAATGGACGTTTGACGGCAAATGGGACCCCGAACAACGTATCAGGGATCTTTGGAATGTATTGGCTTACTAATTTAATAGGTTGTAATAGGAAAATGACCACTATTTTAGTTCCTGTATGAATTTTCATTGTTTTGAGCAGGCCTACACTTCTTCCATCCGCTCCAGCTCCCATCCCCGGAACTGCATGATAATACAGTGCAGTTTCGTGTTCTGTACCAATTGCCGCACCCGGGGTGCGGCAGCATATTCCTTAATTTGTTCCACCGCTTCCTGCCATTGTGTCCGGGCTTTCTCTTCCGTGTCCTTCACCGGCAGATACTTCAGTTCAAGAATATAGCTATGCTTCACCTCGTAACGCATCAGGTCCGGCATGAGGAAGAGGTCGCAGTAACCGTGGTTCAGTTCCATTTCCGGAGCCATCAAGTAATAAGCGTTTACGCTGAGGTAGGCGGTGAAGAAACCTTGTATATTGCGTTCGCCTTCCATGGCACTACGTACGGATGAATTTTCCTTGTAGGCATGGGCAATAAATTCCAGCGTTTCGCGCCAATGACCTTCGTAAGCCATTTCATCGAACAGGTCCATCAAGTTGTTCAGGTTGATATGGCGTTTGTCCTGGTACTCCTCCAGCATGAATTCGTAATACTGTTTGCGCACATTATAGTTGGGGATACTCAATACCAGGCGGCTGCCGCGTGTGGCAGTGATGGTCAGCATGCCATAATAGAAGAGCAGGCTGGGGAAGATTTCGGGTTTGGCGATTTCCTTGGCCGGGAAGGTGGTGATCAGGTTGGTGATAATTTGCCCTTCTTCGGTGATTTTACGTAATACGCCCTTGCGGTTGCCGTCCAGCTTGTCCAACTGGATTAGTTTCTTCATTTTGTTGTAGTCCGTACGGGTATTGGGATCTATCATCTCTTCGGGAGATTTGCCCAGCGTGATGTAATTGCGCAGGTAGTAAAGTACCATGTCGCAATTGAACATTTTCGGGTCGCGCTCCAGACTTTCTTTAGCGAAACAGTAATTATTATACCACGGTTTCATTTCCCGGATCATTGCTTCAATGTCCGCGTCGGCCTGGAGCTGTCCGGCATCTTTATAATATTGAAACATGGTGCGCACGTCCGTCTCGCTGAATCCCAGCATCATGTTGAACTGGTAGTCGGTACTGATATTCCAGCCGATGTTGAATCCGCTGGTCAGGTCGTCCAAGGTGACGGGGCTGACGCCGGTCATGAAGATGCGCTCGAACATGCCTTTGAATTTCTTAAATATTTCACGATAGAATCCGCTGGCATGGGTCAGGGCATGGTAAACGTCTTTTCCCTGCTCGTTCAGAACGATGTTAGTAAAGTTATCGTATTCGTCGATGATGAGGTAAAGTTTCATTCCGGATTCAGCCGCATGCAGGTTCAGGTAGTTCAGCTTGCTGACAAAGTCGGGCTGTTCTTCCATCTTTTGTGCAAATCCGGGAAAATAATAAGGTTCATACACTTTGCCGAACAGGTCCATCACCATGCCGCAATAGTTATTGAAGTTTTCTTCCAGTGAACCGCTTCCGCCACTGGCGCGCGAGAAATCAAGATACACCACCTGAAATTTACCTTGCAGGGGCGTGGGGCGGCTGCCTATCCACAGATTGCCGAAGCGTTTCTGGAACTTTTCTTTCTGTGCTATGTCATAATAAGCACGCAGCATACTCAAAAAAATACTCTTGCCGAAGCGGCGGGGACGGATAAAGAACAGGTTTCGGGGCTGCTTTTCCAGCAAAGGCAGAAACATGGTTTTGTCTACATAATACATGTTCTGCTCTGCCACTTCCACGAAGTTGGCAATGCCATAGGGGATTTCTTTTATATTTTCCATCATTGCTTCTGTTGTCTTTAGTTCATATCCGGATATCAATAAAACAAAGATAGTCTATTCTTACTGAAGGAACAAAGGAAATAAAGTTTTTAATAGAAAGAAGATGTTCAAGGTGAGTTATGCGCTTGAAAAAAAGGAGGGTTACTGGGCCTGAAAAAAGGGTGCGCTAAAAGCCATGTTCATTGTTTAGGCCTTTTGGCACACCCTCTTGGTGAGTTCTAAAAATAGATCTATGATTTCTTTTCTGTCGCCGCGTGCGGATAATCAATGGTATAATGCAGGCCGCGGCTTTCTTTCCGCTCCATGGCCTGGCGGGTGATCAAATATCCGATGTTGATCATGTTACGCAGTTCGCAAAGCTCGCGCGAAGCCTTGCTGCGTTTGAACAGGCGTTCGGTTTCTTCATACAGAATATCCAACCGGTTCCATGCACGGATCAGCCGGGTATTGCTTCGTACAATGCCTACGTATGCTTCCATAATCTGGTTCACCTCCTTCATGCTTTGGGTAATCAGTACCCGCTCCTCATTGTTCATGGTTCCTTCATCGTTCCATTCGGGTATGTCTTCGTTAAAGTCATACCGGTCGAGTACGCTCAGCGCATGTTTGGCTGCCGCGTCCGCATAAACCACTGCTTCTATCAGCGAGTTGGATGCCAGACGGTTGCCTCCGTGCAGACCGGTGCATGAGCATTCGCCGATGGCATACAGGCGGTTGATGCTGGATTGCCCGTCCAAGTCCACTTTGATACCTCCGCACAGGTAATGAGCCGCCGGAGCCACAGGAATATAGTCTTTGGTGATATCAATGCCCAGGCTGAGGCATTTCTTATAAATATTGGGGAAATGTTTCTTTGTTTCTTCCGGATCCTTGTGGGTTACATCCAGATAGACATGATCCTCACCACGCTGCTTCATCTCGTTGTCAATAGCACGTGCCACGATGTCGCGCGGAGCCAGTGACAGGCGCGGGTCATATTTCTGCATGAACTCTTCACCGTCTTGATTCTTTAACACTGCGCCATAACCACGCATGGCTTC
This sequence comes from Phocaeicola sartorii JCM 17136 = DSM 21941, assembly GCF_054653615.1. NCBI lineage: Bacteria > Pseudomonadati > Bacteroidota > Bacteroidia > Bacteroidales > Bacteroidaceae > Phocaeicola > Phocaeicola sartorii. The sequence continues at coordinate 1,003,668 of NZ_BAAIFW010000006.1, read as the reverse complement.
GGTGATAAGGAAACTGGGACGGTCTCCCGGATGGAAGAGTGCGGTGGGATGGAATTGTATGAATTCCATGTCCTTTACCGCCCCTTTGGCGCGATACACCATGGCGATGCCGTCACCTGTAGCTACCAGCGGATTGGTGGTGTTGCGGTAAACCGCCTCGCATCCGCCCGTTGCCATTACCGTCACTTTGGACAGGAACGTATCTACTTCTCCGGTTTTCTCGTTCAGCACGTATGCTCCGAAACATTTGATGCCCGGTGTATGGCGGGTGACGATAATTCCCAGATGATGCTGGGTAATGATTTCCACCGCATAGTGATCTGTAAATAGGGTGATATTGGGATGAGCCTTGACGGCTTCTATCAGGCTGGTCTGTATTTCAGCGCCGGTATTGTCTTTGTGGTGCAGGATACGGAATTCCGAGTGTCCCCCCTCCTTGTGAAGGTCGAATTCTCCCTTCTCATTCTTGTCGAAGTCCACTCCCCATTTCACCAGTTCCTGGATTTGCGCGGGAGCTTCACGCACCACTTTTCCCACGGCTGCGGGATCGTTTATCCAGTCGCCCGCTATCATTGTGTCTTCAATGTGCTTTTCAAAATTATCCACTTTCAGGTTGGTAACGGCTGAGATACCTCCCTGGGCGAAATAGGTGTTGGCTTCTTCCAGTCCTGCCTTACAAATCAGGGCGACATTACCTTTATGGGCCACTTTCAGTGCGAAACTCATTCCGGCAAGTCCTGAGCCGATAACAAGGAAATCGAATTTTTTAACCATGATCATATACTTTATAGCTGCAAAGGTAAAGAAAACCTTTGTTCATTGTACTTTATCGGGCCGCTTTTTGTTTCTTATTTTTTTCTGAGAAAAAAAAGATGTTTTCTACTAGGGGTATAGCAGTCTTATTCGCTATTATAGCAGAAAAGACTTAAAGAAGATGAATAAAGACTTATTATACCGTTTCTTTGAGGGACAGGCGTCTGTGGAAGAAATGAAAAAGATAAAGGAATGGACGGAACGTTCCAGTGAGAACCGTTCCCGGCTGTATAGAGAGCGGAAGCTCTTCGATGCCATGCACATCGTGGCGGCTTCGCAGCGGGGCGGGAAGCCGCTGGATTCCGGAAAGGCGGTTCATCTGTCCCTCTTCAGAGAATTCATGAAAATAGCTGTGATTGTGGCGGTGACGGTTTGTGTGACGGCAACTTTTTTTTCAATAGGTAACAAGGATAGAAATGTAGCTATGCAGACTGTCACTGTCCCTCCCGGGCAACGGGTCAATCTTCTTTTGCCCGATGGTACGGACGTGTGGTTGAATGCCGGAACCACAATGCGTTATCCCGTCTCTTTCATGGAAGGCAAACGTGAGATTACCCTGGACGGTGAGGCTTATTTTGATGTGAAGCGTGACGAAGAATGCCCGTTTGTGGTACATACTCATGCTATGGATGTAGAAGTGCTGGGGACGAAGTTCAATGTGGAAGCCTATTCTAAAAAGGATTTCTTTGAAACTTCCCTGATGCAGGGAAAGGTGAAAGTCACCTTGCCTGCGGATAAAACGAAATCCGTCCTGCTGGCTCCCAATCAGAAGACCACTTTGACAGACGGACAGCTGGTGGTGAGCAAGATAGACGATTATGGCTCCTATCGCTGGAAAGAAGGACTGTATTGTTTCCACGACAAAACGCTGGGTGAAATCATGCAGGACTTGGAGAAGTATTTCGACTTGGATATCAAGATACACAGGAAAGAAACAGCCGATGTGGTGCTCACCGGTAAGTTCCGCATATCCGAGGGGCTGGATTATATATTGCGCGTCTTGCAGACCGATGTTTCCTTTACTTACCGGAGGGATACAGACCAGAACATTATTTATATCAAGTAACCATAAAATTCGAAACCTTTAAAAACAGAATGTATGAAATCTCCATGAAAGACCAAACCTCTTGAAAATAACGAGCCGGCGGATGTTTGCGCCATCTGCCGACTCTCAGTTAACACAATTTCTTTGTTAAAAAAAACCGTATTAAAAACTTATTTTACAAAGGTATGAAAAACATTCCTATGTCGGACTTTCACATGCCTGAAAGTTCCAGATTTAAACGTTATTTTAGATTTGCGAGAAAGTCTGCTTTCTGCTTGTGTTTCAGCAGCCTCGTATTAATGGCGGAAAGTGCCTACGCACAAAGCGCCAAAGTAACCATCGACCGGAAAGATGTCCAAATAGAATCTATATTGAACGATATAGAGTCGCAGACAGATTATCTGTTTGTCTATAAACGCGATGTGGACGTGAAAGGAGTAAAAACCCTCACCGTAAAGGAACGCCCGGTATCGGAGATATTGGCACAGTTGTTCGCCGGTTCTTCCGTTACCTGGAAGATGGAAGGAAACCATATTTTTCTGATACATGGGAAAAATACTTCAAACCAGTCTGTCAAGCAATCAAAGGATGTCAAAGGGAAAGTGGTGGATGCTACGGGCGAACCGGTTATCGGCGCTACGGTTACGGAAGAAGGTACCACGAATGGAACCATCACCGACTTTGACGGTAATTTTACGTTGCCGCTGTCCGATGACGGCGCACTGCTGGTTTCTTTTATCGGATATAAGCCCCAGACCATAAAGCCCAAGGGCAGTGAGATGCTTCAAATTGTCTTGAAAGAGGACAACCAGATGCTGGACGAAGTGGTGGTTGTGGGGTTCGGTACCCAGAAGAAAGTGAACTTGACCGGTTCTGTCAGTGTAATTTCGGCCGAAGAGATTCAGCAACGCCCGGTAGCCAATGTCACCCAAGCATTACAAGGTATGATTCCGGGATTGCAGATTACGCAGTCCAATGGTAGTCTGGAAGATACACCGAGCATCAATGTACGTGGTACAACCACCATCGGACAGGGTACCAGCGGCTCACCGTTGATATTGATTGACGGGCTGGAAGGCGATTTGAATACCATTTCACCTCAGGATATTGCCAGTATCTCTGTATTGAAGGATGCGGCGGCTTCTTCCATTTATGGTTCTCGTGCGCCGTTCGGAGTGATTCTGATCACCACCAAGTCGGGCGGTGAAGAAGGCAAGGTAACCATTAACTACAATAACAGTTTCCGTTTCGGCAACCCTATCAACATGAACCACATGATGAATTCCGTTGATTTTGCCAGCTGGATGAACGATACCAAGACTAATGGGGGAAGCGGCGCTTATTTCCTGCCGGACCGTATGGAGAAACTGGTAGACTATCACAATGCGACACCTTGCGGCCCCGGCCAGCGTGTCACAAGTGACGGTACCATCCTGTATTCCATCTCGGAGCGTGGCGATGGAAGCGGACTGTGGCAGGATGGCTATGCCTACGGTATCAATGATGAAGATTACTTTGACGTCATATTCAAGAAATGGACTTTTTCACAAGAACATAACTTCAGCCTGAGCGGCGGAAACAAGAAGCTTAATTACTATGCTTCTCTGAATTACTTGAACCAGGGCGGATTCATGAATTTGGGAGAAGAGGGACTGGACCGCTACAATGCCATGCTCAAGGTGAGTTCCGAACTCACTGATTGGTTGCGTTTCAATTACTCAGTCCGTTTTGTACGCAAAGACTATAAACGTCCCGCCACACTGACTTCTAGCTTATATCGCGATATAGCACGCCAGGGATGGCCTGTGTTGCCGGTTCTTGATCGTAACGGATATTATTATTCCTCTCCGTCACCGATACTCGGACTGGCAGAAGGAGGAGTGGATAAATCGCAGAACGACAATGTTTACCATCAGGCAAGCTTTGTAATAGAACCTGTAAAAAACTGGATCACGCACATTGATTTCAGTTACCATACTTACGCCAACGACCAACACTGGGACTTGCAGCAGTTTTACAACCACAATGCAAATGGAGACCCTGTTCCCCTTACCGACAAGTCTGAGGTGCACGAGGGTCTGTATAAGAACAATTATTATAATTTCTCAGCATATACGGAATATACTCACTTGTTCAATGAACGCCATAACTTCCATGTACTGGCTGGTTTTCAAGCAGAAGAACTGAAAGAGAAACAATACGGCCTGACCCGGGACGGCATCATGTTCAGCTACAAATCCGAAATCGATATGACTACCGGTCTTGGCCCTGACGGAACAGAAATACCCCCATCTGTATATGGCTCACGTAATGAATGGGCTACTGCCGGCTTCTTCGGTCGCGTGAACTATAGTTACAATGACAAATACCTGTTCGAAGGCAATGTCAGAGCCGACGGTACCTCACGCTTCCGGTCGCACAACCGCTGGAGAGTGTTTCCTTCGGTATCTGTGGGATGGAACATCGCCCATGAAGAGTTTTTTGAACCGTTGACCAATGTAGTAGGGATGCTGAAGTTGCGTGCTTCCGCCGGTTCATTGGGAAACCAGAATACCGGCAACTGGTATCAGACTTATCAGACCATGAGTGTAGGTGCGTCCAACGGTTATTGGCTGATGAACGGCAAACGCCCCAATACCGCATACGCTCCGGGACTTGTTTCCGAAGATCTGGGATGGGAAAAAATCCAATCCATGAATGTGGCGTTAGACTGGGGAATGTTCAATAATCGTCTGACCGGTTCTGTGGAGTATTACATCCGCAATACGAAAGACATGGTGGGCTATGCTCCCGAGCTTCCCGCCATACTGGGTACAGGAGTGCCTTACACGAATAATACCGACTTACGTACCCTGGGATGGGAGTTGACTGTCGGTTGGAGAGACCAGCTCCAGAATGGATTGAGCTATGGAGTGAATTTCAACCTTTCCGACTCTCGCGCTAAAATTACCAGATACCCCAACAATCCGACGAACGATATCTGGAGCTACATCACCGGACGCTATATCGGAGAAATTTGGGGATACACCACCAAAGGGCTGGCCCGTACGGACGAAGAAATGCAGCAGCATTTGGCTACACTGCCCAATGGAGGACAGGATGCATTGGGTTCGGACTGGAAAGCCGGTGACATTATGTATGCCGACATCAACGGTGACGGAAAAATTTCTTCCGGTTCGGAAGTGCTGGGAGACTCGGGCGACTTGAGCGTGATAGGCAATAACACCCCGCGCTATCTGTTCGGTCTGGATCTGAACGCAAACTGGAAAGGATTTGACTTCCGCGCTTTCTTCCAAGGCGTCATGAAACGCGATGTATGGAACGGCAGTGTCTATACCTTTGGCGCCAATGGTGACGGCATGTGGCAAGCAGCCGGTCTGGAGGCCGTAAGTGACTATTTCCGCGATGAGAACACATGGTCGGTGAGAGAAGGCTATACGCAGGCCAATACCGATGCCTATTTACCCCGTCCGTTGTATAATGGGAAAAATCTGAATACACAGACCCGTTATTTGCAGAATGCCGCTTATATCCGTCTGAAGAACTTGCAGGTGGGCTATACCATTCCTGTCGCGATCAGCTCGCGTTGGGGAATCAAGAACCTCCGTGTTTATTTCTCCGGCGAGAATTTATGGACCGGAACCGGTGTGGACAAACAGTACGACCCGGAAACCATTACAGGCGGATATTCGGGTATGGGCTATCCATTGTCCAGAACCTTGTCATTCGGATTAAACATAACCTTATAAACCATTTGTCATGAAAATAAAAACATTTAAAATACTATCAAGCGCACTGTTGCTGTCGGCAACATTAGTTTCCTGTGAGGACTTTTTAGACAAAGAACCCCCTTCTTACGTCATACCGGAAGACTATTACCGGTCGGATGACCAGATACAAGCTATAGCCAACGGCTTTTATACCAGTGTGGCTCCTTCCACTTTAGGCGCTTTCTCCGACGGGGCTACCGATATCCAGACTGGTATGTATGCCGACGGAAAGTATGCCGAGGGGCAATGGAAAGTAGGTATGGGCAACAGCAACTGGGACTGGGGAACCATCCGGAGCGTTAACTACTCCTTGAATACGACCTTGGATCGCTATGCCAAAGGAGAAATTAAAGGAAGCGCCCGTAACATAGAGCAATATATAGGAGAACTCTATTTCTTCCGTGCCTATCGTTATTATTCCATGTTGCGGAATTGGGGAGACCTTCCTATCCTGACGGAAGCTCTGCCCGATGATGAAGCGGCGTTGGTTGCCGCTTGCAAACGTCGTCCGCGCAATGAGGTCGCCCGGTTTATCATTGCCAATCTGGATACTGCCCGGACTTATTTGAAAGACAATTTTGACCCCATGCGCAATCGTGTGTCGAGAGATGTGGCTACGCTGGTCAAATCCCGTGTCGCTCTGTTCGAGGGATCCTGGCTGAAGTACTTCAAAGGCACTCCGTTTGTTCCCAATGGCGAAGGATGGCCCGGAAAAGCCAAGGACTACAATGCCGGTTACGAATATCCGTCGGGAAGTGTTGACAGCGAGAGCGAGTATTTCTTCCGGATAGCGGCCGAAAGCGCGGAAGAAATCGCAGAGAAATACAAAGGTGTCCTGACTCAGAATACAGGTATCGTTCCTCAAGAGGAAGGGGATGTGAATCCTTATTTCTATATGTTCGGCGCGGTGGATATGTCTGTATATCCCGACATCCTGATGTGGAGAGCCTACGACAAGAGCAAGGAAGTGGTGCATAGTTCTGAGGTTGGCGTACAGTTTGGAAACTGGGGCGTAGGAGTAACCCGCAACGGTGTAGAACGTTTCGTGATGCAGGATGGAAAACCTTGGTATGCCCAGCATGATGGTTATACTTACGATGACTCTACCATAGGCAGTATCCGTGAATATACAGACCCGCGCCTGTCCATCTTCCTGAAAGAACCCGGACAGAAGAACGTCTTCAAGAACATGGACGCTTCGGTGACCCACGCCGTACCGGTAGAGCCTTATCCGAACATCCTGAACGGTAATGGTGACAAAGGGTATTCCACCGGCTACTCACTCCGTAAAGGGGGTACTTTTGACAAGGCATTGTGCGAAAACCTCTATTCTTATAACGGGGCCATCTCTTTCCGTGCCACTGAGGCATTGCTGACTTATATGGAAGCGGAATATCAGTTGACCGGAAATATAAACTCGGGACGCATTTTGGAATACTGGAAAGCAGTCCGCACCGCCGCTGGCTTCTCGGGTGACGCGGTAGATCCGATGACCACGATTGCCGCAACGGACTTTTCCAAAGAAAAAAGCGATTGGGCGTCTTATTCGGCCGGCGAGCAGCTGACCGACCCTGTGATGTACAACATCCGTCGTGAACGTTGTTGTGAATTATTGGGTGAAGGATTGAGATCGTATGATTTGGCGCGCTGGCGTTCCTATGACCAGATGATGGACGAACCTTACCATGTAGAAGGATTCCGCTTTTGGAACAGCCCGATGCAGGAATGGTATGATCCCAAAAGCCTGGTCAGCGACGGCAGCTCTTCGGCCAATGTATCCAGCCCGGAATTAAGCGAATATCTCCGTCCGTATGAGAAAAACATGACTTCCGGAAACTTGTACAGAAACGGTTATACTTGGAAAATGGCGCATTACTTACAACCGATGCCTATCCGCCAGTTCCTGCTGACCGCACCGGATCATGCTTCTGTTGAGCTGTCTCCTTTGTACCAGAATCCTTATTGGCCTACAACTGCGGATATGCCGGCTGAAAAATAACATTTCCTCCTATTTTCCCTCCGGGTGCTTCTATAAGGTGTTTCCGGAGGGAATTTATTAATTGAAAAGGGAAACCTTTAACTATATTATCATGAAAAAAAAACCGATTGCCGCCATTATATCAGGTTTGTTCATTGCTTTGTCACTTCATGCACAAAATACAAGAATAAATGCTGGATGGGAATTCCAACGGCTGAACGAAAAACAACGACAAGTTGAAATCAAGAACCAAGGCTCTGATTGGAGTTCTCAATTCAATATTCAGCATGTGGAAGCACAAAATAAAGCTTTGGCGATACATCCCGATACATTAAGGATGGAGTTTGGCCAGCTTTCTTCAGCTGCCTGGGAACGTGTCGGCCTGCCGCATACTCCATTTGTCGAGCCGCTTGTCGTACTGCAACAGTGGCAGGGCGTGTGCTATTACCGTAAACAACTCAATATTCACAAAAAAGATAGAGACAAACAACTGTGGCTGGAGTTTGAGGGAGCCATGCACTTGGCTGATGTGTGGGTGAATGGCAAGCATCTGATGCAACACTCGGGTGGATACACTCCATTTATAGTAGATGTCACTGGTATGCTTCATGCTGATCGCGCCAACGAGATTTTGGTTCGTTTGGATAACCGCAACAATCCTCTCATACCTCCTGGAAAGCCGCTGGAAACATTAGATTTCTGTTACTATGGAGGTTTGTACCGCGATGTTAATCTCATCGTCAATGAGCCTGTGCATATCACCCACCCCATCATGGCAGATGAAGTGGCTGGAGGAGGCATTTTTGTCACTTATCCTAAAGTGTCGGAACAAGAGGCCGAAGTGAATGTAAAAACACAAGTGGCAAATAAGACTGCCGGACGGAAAAATATCACTATACGCCATACGCTTTATGAATGGAGCAAGGAAAAGGGACGCAATAAGAAAGTGGTTTCAGTGGAAGGCAGGCTCGTTGTGGCAGGTGGTGTCACCGCATATAGTGTACAGCAGTTCAAGGTGGCTTCTCCTAAACTGTGGTTTCCGGATTTCCCCGCCCTCTATGTGTTACGTACAGAGGTGCTGGACGGAAAAAAGGTGACTGACCGCGAAGATACGCGTATCGGAATACGCCGTATTGAAATGACACGCGGGAAGGGATTTGTCATCAATGGCAAACCGTTGAAACTGGAAGGGAGCAACCGCCATCAGGAGTATCCTTATGTGGGCAACGCCATTTCCGACCAGGCGCAATATCGCGATATGTACCAAATCCGTAATAATGGTTTCAATACCGTACGTCTGGGGCATTATCCGCAAGATCCGTCGGTGTTAGACGCTTGTGACGAGCTGGGGTTGCTGGCTATAGAGCCTATTCCCGGGTGGCAATTTTTTAACAAGGCGCAGAACTTTGTAGATCACACATATAAAGATATACGTGACTTGATACGCCGTGACCGTAATCATCCTTCCATCATTATGTGGGAAACGACGCTGAATGAATCATGGCCACCCAAAGAATGGAAAGACGGGGCCGTACGGACTGCCCATGAGGAGTTTCCGGGTGACCAATGCTATACATCGGGAGATACATATGGATATGATGGTTTTGATGTTTGCTATAATGACTGGGAAGAAGGATACAACCGTCCCAATAAGACCCGGAAGCCCGGCTTTATCCGCGAGTATTACGATTATGAGTTTGGCGGCCACTATAGCACCAGTCGTGTGACCCGCGGAGATGGTGACCGTGCTTTGGTACAGAATGCGTGGAACGCCCAGTGGAGTCACAACCGCTATCGCGCTTACTATCCGTGGACTATCGGTGGTGCGGTATGGAGCATGCACGATTACAACCGGGGATGCTGCGACAATATCTGCTACAGTGGTTTGGCCGATATTTTCCGTTTGCCTAAATTGGGGTTATCCTACTTCCGTACGCAAGTTCCGATGGGTGGATTTACACCTGCAGGCCCTATGCCGTATGAGGTCTTTATCAACAGCCATTGGATGGAAAACGCTTCGGATACGTTGCAGGTATATGGCAATGTAGATGAAGTGGAAGTCTGGCTTAACGGCCGGGTAGTGGCACGCCGGCATCCGGATGACAAACCGACTACAGAGGACTATGTATCCCGTCCGGATGGTGGGAACGCTACGAATATCAACTTTCCTCCTTTTACTTTTTTCAACATGAAATGGGAGCAAGGAGAGCTGAAGGCTGTGGGATATAAGGACGGAAAGGCTGTGGCCGAATGCATGGTACGTACTCCCGGCAGTGTTGAAGCTATGGATATTACGTACTTTGAAAGTGGAGTGCCTGCTTCTGCAGACGATTTACTGATTGTTTATGTTCATCTGAAAGACAGGCAAGGTACAGATTGTTTTGGTGAAAATAAACGGGAAGTAAAACTAGAAGTGTTGCAAGGTGGTGAGTTGCGCGGTCCGGCTGAAGTAAAAGCGGAAGCTGGTGTCGCGTCGTTTCTAGTAGCGACAACTGATTCTCCGGTGCTTGTAATGAAGGCGGTATCGGGAAATATTGAAACGAAAAGCGAATTGAAATTGAAATAAACTTCCAATTAATTATACATTATGAATTTATTAAGATCATGTATTCTTGGAGCGGCTCTTCTCATAACGACGTTATTTATGGGATGTTCTCCATCAAATAAGCCGCAAACCTTTGAGGTAGGAAAGCAAACCTTCCTGCTGGATGGCAAACCTTTCGTCATCAAAGCGGCGGAAATGCATTATACCCGCATTCCCGCCGAGTATTGGGAACACCGCATACAAATGTGCAAGGCATTGGGCATGAACACCATCTGCATCTATGCCTTCTGGAACATTCACGAACAACGCCCCGGTGAATTCGATTTCAAAGGACAGAACGACATCGCCGAATTCTGTCGCCTGGCACAGAAGAACGGTATGTACATCATGCTGCGCCCCGGCCCTTATGTCTGTTCGGAGTGGGAAATGGGAGGGCTGCCTTGGTGGCTGCTGAAGAAGAAAGACATCCAGCTGCGCACCAACGACCCCTATTTTCTGGAACGCACCAAGCTTTTCATGAACGAGATAGGAAAGCAACTGGCGGACTTGCAGGCACCGCGTGGTGGAAACATCATCATGGTGCAGGTGGAAAACGAATATGGAGGTTATGCCGTAAATAAAGAATATATAGCCAATATCCGTGACATTGTGCGTGGCGCAGGCTTCACGGACGTACCCCTGTTCCAGTGCGACTGGAGTTCCACCTTTCAGCTGAACGGGCTGGACGACTTGCTCTGGACTATCAACTTCGGAACGGGAGCCAATATCGACGCACAGTTCAAGGCTTTGAAAGAAGCGCGCCCGGATTCCCCTCTGATGTGCAGCGAATTTTGGAGCGGATGGTTCGACCACTGGGGACGCAAACACGAGACACGTGATGCCGGAACCATGGTGTCCGGTTTGAAAGACATGCTGGACCGCAACATTTCCTTCTCTCTTTATATGGCTCATGGAGGTACTACCTTCGGTCATTGGGGAGGTGCCAACTGTCCTTCGTATTCCGCCATGTGCAGTTCGTATGACTACGATGCTCCTATCAGCGAGGCCGGATGGGCCACTCCGAAATATTACAAGTTGCGCGAAATGCTGATGCAATATGCCGATTCGGCACAAGTGATACCCGATGTTCCGCAAGCCTGTCCGCTGATAGAGATACCTGCCATCCGTTTTGAAGAGACGGCCCGTTTGTTCGAGAATCTGCCGGAACCCAAAGAAACGGAAGAGGTGAAGCCTATGGAGGACTTCGACCAGGGATGGGGAACCATTTTATACCGCACTACCTTACCTGAAATCAAAGAAGGTACCGTGCTGCTGATGGACGAGGTGCACGACTGGGCACAAGTATATGCTGACGGCAAGTTGCTGGGACGTCTGGACCGTCGTCGCAGTGAAAACAGCCTGACATTGCCGGCACTGAAAGCAGGTACGCAACTGGATATCCTGGTAGAGGCCATGGGACGTGTCAACTTCGACTATGCCATTCACGACCGGAAAGGTATCACCGATAAAGTGGAACTGCTGACCGAAGAGAGCAGCCGGGAACTGAAAGGCTGGCAGGTGTACAGTTTCCCCACTGATGCCGCGTTTGCCGCACGGAAGGATTTCCGGAAAGGTGACAAGGAGGAAGGTCCTGCCTATTACCGCGCTTCGTTTGAACTGAAAGAAACGGGAGATGTATTCCTCGATATGCAGACTTGGGGAAAGGGCATGGTCTGGGTGAACGGAAAAGCCATCGGACGTTTCTGGGAAATCGGTCCCCAGCAGACACTCTACATGCCGGGATGCTGGTTGAAGAAAGGAAAGAACGAGATTGTGGTACTCGACCTTCTGGGACCGGACAAAGCGGAAATCAAAGGCCTAAAGCAGCCTATACTGGATATGCTCCGTTCGGAAGAACCGCTCACGCATCGCAAGGAGGGAGAAAATTTGAGCCTGAAAGGTGAGAGACCGGTTGCCGCCGGAGAACTGGCGGCAGGCAACGGCTGGCAGGAAGTGAAATTCAGCCGTCCGGTAAAAGGCAGCTATTTCTGTCTGGAAGCATTGAGTGCGCAGGACGGAAAAGAAACGGCTTCCATCGCCGAACTTTATCTGCTGGACGAGAACGGCAAAACTCTTTCCCGACAGAACTGGCGGATTGACTATGCGGACAGTGAAAGCACAAGCTGGGGTAACTTTACCGCCGACAAGGTGTATGACCTGCAGGAGTCCACTTACTGGAGCACGGCTCGTGGAGCCGGTTATCCGCATTCGCTGGTGATAGATCTGAAGGGGGAATATACCGTCAGTGGTTTCCGCTATTTGCCGCGTGCGGAAGAGAATGCTCCGGGAGCCATTAAATCGTATAAGGTCTATGTCAAGGACCGTCCGTTTGTAAAATAATGTATCATAAAATATTGATTTATACAAGATGAAGAAAATGAAATCCTTGCTGGCAGGCGCGTGTGCGGCAGTCTTGCTGTGCTCGTGCTCTGGGACAGGCAGTGTGCAAACTACAGAAAAAGGTACACAGTGGCAATGGGAAAAAGGAACAGTCGTGGTAAAGAACCCCGGGCGTCCAGCCGGACAGGAGAGCGTCATCGGTCTGGCACTACCCAAGATGGAAGTGGTGCGCGTGGGATTCGTAGGGCTGGGAATGCGCGGCCCGGGTGCCGTGGAACGCTTCACTTACATTCCCGGTACGCAGATTGTGGCGCTGTGCGACTATGAGCCGGAGCGTGCCGAAAGATGCCAGCAATATCTGAAAAATGCGTCTATGCCCAAAGCGGCTGTTTACTCGGGAGAGAAAGGATATGAAGAGCTGTGCAAGCGTGAAGATATTGATCTGGTTTATATAGCCGCCGACTGGCTGCATCATTTCCCGATAGCCAAGTGCGCGCTGGAGAACAACAAGAATGTGGCCATCGAAGTGCCCTCTGCCATGAACTTGAAAGAGTGCTGGGAGCTGGTTGACTTGAGCGAGAAGAACCGCAAGCACTGTATGATTCTTGAAAACTGCTGTTACGACTGGTTCGAGATGAATACCCTGAACATGGCTCAACAAGGTGTGTTCGGCGAAGTGATACGTGCGCAAGGCGCTTATATCCATAACCTTGCCCCTTTCTGGAAACATTACTGGAAGAACGGGGAAGAGGATAAGCTGGGCTGGCGTCTGGAGTACAATATGCGCCATCGCGGCGATGTGTATGCCACTCACGGACTCGGTCCTGTGGCGCAGGCGCTGGATATCCACCGCGGAGACCGTATGGAAACACTGACGGCTATGGACACCAAGTCTGTTGTAGGCAAGGCGTTGGCCGAGGCTGCCACCGATTCAGCGTGCAATAGTTTCCGCAACGGTGACCATACCACGACCATGATCCGCACTGCCAATGGAAAAGTGATTGAGATACAGCACAATGTAATGACTCCACAGCCTTACAACCGCTTATACCAGCTCACAGGTACCAAGGGATTTGCCAACAAATATCCGGTAGAAGGCTATGCGCTGGATGCCGATCAGTTGGTGGCTTCGGGCGTGCAGCCTAAAATAGACGATCTCAATTCGCACGGTTTCCTTCCCGATGCCGAGATGGCTGCTTTGGTGGAGAAATACCGGCATCCTATCCTGACGAAATATGGTGAGATGGCCAAGGAAGTGGGCGGACATGGCGGTATGGATTTCATAATGGACAGCCGCTTGGTTTATTGTCTGCAAAACGGATTGCCGCTCGATATGGATGTGTACGATTTGGCTGAATGGTGCTGCCTGGCCGAACTGGGCGAGCTTTCTATGGACAATGGTTGCGCAGCCGTAGCCTTTCCCGATTTCACCCGGGGCGAATGGAATAAGGTAAGAGGCTACAGCCATGCGTATGCCGCTCCTGCCGATGAAGCCGCCGCCATGGAGAAAGCCAAGGCTTTCACCGCCGCGCTGAAGGAACGGGGAGCCAAAGAATGGGCGGCCGAATAAGGTGATTGCATTAAGAATGGAAGATAAGGGCGGGCCTGCGGGTCCGCCCTTTCATATAGGTAACGAACGGAGCAATTGACTGCGAAAACTATAAAAAACATTTCATACCACTCCGCAATCCGAATAAATATCGTATTTTTGAACAATATTTCTAACCTTAAGAACAATAAACTATTATGCGAAAATTAGCAGTCGGCTTATTATTATGCTGCTTTACCATGCAGAGCCATGCAAAGACTGAACCTTTGAAAGGCTTTTACTATGCCTCGGTACAAACTCCGGAAGGAAATGAATGGGAGTCACCCGGAAACCTGGCGTTGAACAAGGAACAACCTCACGCTTATTTTTTCTCTTTCCAAGATAAGGTAAGTGCCCGGAAGGTATTGCCTGAAAACAGTGCGTACTGGCAGTCCCTGAACGGAGACTGGAAATTCAACTGGGTTCCAAATCCGGAGGAACGACCTGAGGATTTCTATAAAACGGAGTTTGACGTATCGGGATGGGACAACATTCCGGTTCCGTCCAGTTGGAATATCTATGGGATCCAGAAAGACGGGACACAAAAGTATGGAACCCCCATCTATGTAAACCAACCTGTGATTTTCCAGCACAAAGTAGCGGTGGACGACTGGCGCGGAGGGGTCATGCGTACTCCCCCGGCTGACTGGACTACTTTCAAGGCGCGTAACGAGGTAGGTTCTTACCGCCGTGAATTCACCGTTCCCGAAGACTGGGACGGAAAAGAAGTATTCATCCATTTTGATGGCGTGGACTCATTCTTCTATCTCTGGATCAATGGCCGGTACGTAGGTTTCTCGAAAAACTCGCGTAACACCGCCAGTTTCAATATAACCGGCTACCTGGTGAAAGGGACCAACACTGTGGCTGCCGAAGTTTATCGCAGCTCGGACGGTTCTTTCCTGGAAGCGCAGGATATGTTCCGTCTGCCGGGCATCTACCGCACCGTAGCCCTGACAGCCGTACCCCGGCTGCATGTACGCGATCTGGTGGCAACTCCCGATCTGGATGAAACTTATACCGACGGAGAGCTGAGAATCCATGCGGATATCCGCAACCTTGGAAAGAAAGCCGCCAAAGGTTATTCCATGGTTTATTCACTGTATGCCAACCAACTGTATTCGGATGAGAACACGCCGGTGGCGGGAGTTACAGCTTCTGCTCCGATAGCCGTGGTCGAAGCCGGTGAAGAGCAAGGAACGGAAGTGGTGATGAAGGTGAAGAACCCGGATAAATGGTCGGCCGAACTGCCTTACCGCTATACCTTGGTGGGCGAGTTGAAAGACAAAAAAGGACGCGTTGTCGAGACGGTTTCCACCATCGTGGGTTTCCGTGAAGTGGAAATCAAGGACACGCCCGCATCGGAGGACGAGTTCGGACTGGCCGGACGTTATTACTACGTGAACGGCAAGACCGTGAAACTGAAAGGTGTGAACCGTCACGAAAGCAACCCGGGAGTAGGTCACGCCATCACCCGTAAGATGATGGAAGATGAAATCATGCTGATGAAACGTGCCAACATCAACCACGTGCGCAATTCACACTACCCTGATGATCCGTATTGGTACTACCTGTGCAATAAATACGGCATCTATCTGGAAGATGAGGCCAATATCGAATCTCATGAATATTACTATGGACAAGCATCTTTGTCTCATCCGGTGGAATGGCGGGACGCCCATGTGGCGCGTGTGCTGGAAATGGTACATGCCAACATCAATAATCCTTCCATCGTTATCTGGTCGCTGGGTAATGAGGCGGGTCCCGGCAAGAACTTTGTGGAGGCGTATGACGCGCTGAAGAAGGTGGATACTTCGCGCCCGGTACAGTATGAACGCAATAACGACATTGTGGACATGGGCTCCAACCAGTATCCTTCCATTTCATGGGTACGTGGGGCGGTGAAAGGTACATACGACATCAAGTACCCGTTCCATATCTCGGAATATGCCCATTCTATGGGTAATGCCTGCGGCAACTTGATTGATTATTGGGAAGCGATGGAGTCGACCAACTTTTTCTGCGGGGGTGCTATCTGGGACTGGGTGGACCAGTCGATGTACAACTATACCCAAGACGGTGTACGCTATTTTGCCTACGGAGGTGATTTCGGTGATACGCCCAATGACGGGCAATTCGTGATGAACGGCATTGTATTCGGCGATTTGGAGCCGAAACCGCAATATTATGAAGTGAAAAAGGTGTATCAGCACATCGGTGTGAAGACAATAGACGCGGAAAAGGGAGTCTATGAAATCTTCAATAAATATTATTTCAAGGATTTGTCCGGCTTCGCCATGAAATGGGCCCTGTACGAGAACGGGAAAGAAGTGGAGAGCGGTCTGCTGAATCCGGGAAAGATAGCCCCCCGTACCCGTATGCAGGTGACTGTCCCCTATACTTATGCCAAACTGAAAACCGATGCCGAATACTTTGTGAAGGTTCAATTCCTGCTGAAGGAAGATCAGCCGTGGGCGCAAAAGAACTATGTCATGGCAGAAGAACAGCTGCCTGTGAAGGCGGCGACCGGATTCAAACCGATGAACGAAGCAGCAGCGGCAGCCGGTGAGATAACAGTGGAAAAACAAGCGGATCCGCGTTTCTCGACGCTCAAGGGCGGGAACTTTACAGTCCGGTTTGATAATGAGGAAGGTACCATTTACAGCCTGAACTATGGCGGTGAAACAATTATCGCCGACGGAAACGGTCCGCGTCTCGACGCTTTCCGCGCATTCACCAACAATGACAACTGGTTCTACCAGACTTGGTTTGAAGCAGGATTGCATAACTTGAAGCACCGGGCCACTGTCTCCAAACTGATAGAGCGGAAGGACGGTTCTGTGGTGTTGTTCTATACCGTAGAGTCACAGGCTCCGAATGCGGCGAAAATATTGGGTGGCACTTCCAGTGGTAAGAACAGTATTCAGGAACTGACAGACCGGAAGTTTGGAGAGGATGACTTCAAGTTCACCACCAACCAGGTATGGACGGTTTACCGCGATGGTTCCATCGAACTGCAGGCAAGCATAACCTCCAATCGTCCCAGTTTGGTACTGCCGCGTCTGGGCTATGTCATGAAAATGCCCCAACGTTATGGAAGCTTCACCTACTACGGGCGTGGTCCGGTCGAGAACTACGCCGACCGCAAGGCGGGACAGTTCATTGAACTGTATGAATCGACCGTTGCCGCCCAGTTCGCGAATTTCCCGAAACCCCAGGATATGGGCAATCACGAAGACGTGCGCTGGTGTGCGTTGACCGACAAGGCGGGCAAAGGAGCCCAGTTCATCGCTACCAGCCGTTTGTCTGTTTCGGCATTGCAGTACTCCGCACACGATCTGATTCTGGCGGGTCATCCCTATCAATTGCCTGAGGCAGGCGATACCTATCTGCACCTTGACCTTGCCGTGACAGGCTTGGGCGGTAACAGTTGTGGCCAGGGCGGTCCGCTGACTCCCGACCGCGTGTTCGCCGGACAGAACCATACCGGTTTCATCATCCGTCCCGCAGCGCAGGATCTGACGGCTGCCGCACAGGTGGCTCCCGCCGGTGATATTCCTTTGTCTGTAACCCGTACACGTGCGGGTATGGTGGAGCTTTCTTCCATTGACAAGAATGCGGTCATACTCTACACCATAGGAAAGAGCAAAGCGGCCATTCCCTACACTGAACCCATCGATCTGCGTGGCGGCGGAGTGATAACGGCTTGGTTCAAGAACAATCCGGCAATCAAGTCTACAGTCACTTTCCCCAAAATAGAGACCATTCAGACCGAGGTGGTTTATGCCAGCAGCGAAGAAGTGTATGACGGCAGCGCGAAGAATTTGGTGGACAATGATCCCAATACCATCTGGCACAGCATGTATTCCGTCACGGTAGCCAAACATCCCCATTGGGTGGATCTGGATGCCGGAGATGTGAAAAATATAACCGGGTTTACTTACTTGCCCCGTCAGGATGGCGGCAACGGCAATGTCAAGGATTATACCATCCACGTGAGCATGGACGGTAAAAACTGGGGAGAACCTGTGCAGAAAGGCTCGTTCGCCAACAACAGGGACGCAAAGAAGGTGACTTTCAACCGGCCTGTGAAAGGACGGTATATCCGTTTCACAGCGTTGAGTGAACAGTCGGGACAGGATTTCGCTTCGGGAGCTGAGCTTTCCATCCTGGCCGAATAAGCCGGTTCCATACCGTGCGAAGCCGGATTCCGGCATCAGCGCGGTATGAGCCATTTTATAAACAAGGCGGATTGTCGTGTTTCAGCCGTTTGGAAAAACGGATGAGGCGGACAATCCGCCTTGTCGGTTCATGGCGTTTCCCGGCTGCGGGCAAATCAGAAAAGGGTGTAAAGGAGGAAGGAAGGCAGATAGTCTTTCAGCACTTCGCGGAACAGCCTGGTGGCTTTCGAAATATGGAACTCCACACCTTTGACTGTTATTCCCAGCGTGGTGGCGATTTCCTGATGCGACTTGTTTTCGTAACGGCTCATCGTGAAGGCGCGGCGTGTCTGTTCAGGCAGTTTCTCCAGCGCTTCATCTACCAGCCTTTGTATGTCGGACGTGAAGACTTCCGAAGGCTCGAAGTTCTCGAGTGTGGCTATCCGGGTCGAGATTTCCCATGAATACAGCTGATAGAGTTCGTCGGAAGCATCCCGGCACACTTGTTCGTGGCGCAGGTAGTCGATGCACTTGTGTTTGACGGTGGTCAATACATAAGCCGGAATATTGGAGGCGTCCGTTATTTTGTCCTTATGGTCCCAATAGTAGGTGAAGGCCTCTATGACAATATCTTCCGCTGCCATCCGGTCGTGCACATACGTATAGGCAAAACGAATGAATCCTTGTTGGTATTCATTTAAAAATCTGCTGAATTGGCATAGGTCCATCATTTCTCTTTTTTGTCGCGGACAAAGGGCTGGCCTTCATACACCGGTCGTTATAAAAAACAAAAATAAGACATTTGCGTGAACTGTACAAGTGAAAGGGGGAAATGTATTGTTGCTGATGTCTTATAATTCACGGTATTATATCGTTTCTTTGAATTGGGTGTACAATTCTCCTATCCATGCCGGTGCTGTATGTTACCTTTATTTTTTCGTCAAGGTTACCCGGTTTATCCTTAAATACCATAATAAGTTTTTTGAAAGTTCAATATCCGTTAACCACGGATGTGGTTAAGTCTATTCACCTAGGTAGCTAACTTTAACCACCCTTGTGGTTAGACTTAACCACCAAGGTGGATAAGCAATTTTGTATTATGTGGTAAAGTTGGAATAATTTATTTTTAAGCATCTATTAGTGAGGGCAATGCCTTCACTGAAGAATATGCTACCACCACTAATAAGTAGTTTATTATAAGCCAGTTACAACAAAAGTGAGGGCATGAGGGCATTTTCACGTCCAACTTTCTAGTGATTATTCCATACGCCACTGTCACTTGCGAAAGTATGAAATATCGTTTTGTCTTTTCCTATCCCGGTATCTATTTCTTTCAAAGGCAAGACGATCTTTCTGTTTATGATCAACGGGACAGTCGGCAATCGGCTGCAGGAGGTGGAGAAACTTTGTCCGGGAGGCACCGTGCTTTTAGTGAAGAATAAACGAAATAGGTAATGAGAGTATGGAATGAAAAGTGTAACTTTCTGCATTTTTAAATAAAATTCCCTCATTCCTCACTGTAATGAGGGTGATATACGATAAATTTATTATCTTTCGGACAAATTAAAACAAGATGATGAATCGGATTTTTCATGTGAAGATAGCGGGAGGTACTTATCTGTTTCTGATACTGCTGACAGCCGTCATGGTATTTGCTTTTTGGTGTATGAAGGCAATGATAGGATTAATAGTGGCATTGGGGCTGATCATTACCATTGAACGTATTATCCATTCCACTTATACGCTGACTGCGGATGGAAAGTTGGTGGTGTATTATGGCCGTTTCTATAAAGGGAAGACCATTCCTTTGACTGACATTACGGATGTGGAGCTGAAACGGAGTCCCGGATTCGGTGGAATTATGCCTTCGAAATATGTATTGATACAT
The DNA here is from genome assembly GCF_054653615.1 of Phocaeicola sartorii JCM 17136 = DSM 21941. Lineage (NCBI taxonomy): Bacteria > Pseudomonadati > Bacteroidota > Bacteroidia > Bacteroidales > Bacteroidaceae > Phocaeicola > Phocaeicola sartorii. The sequence goes on along the minus strand of NZ_BAAIFW010000006.1, from coordinate 983,502 downwards.
TATGAGAAGAAAAATTTATTGTCATTGGTTCCTGTAAAGCCGGAAGAGTTTATCCATGCGTTGGTGAAACGGCTGGAACATAGAATAGAAGAATAACCTTATTAAATCAAATAAATACCATGAAATATCAAATTGCAATTATCGGTGGAGGCCCTGCAGGGTATACTGCTGCCGAAGCTGCCGGAAAGGCAGGACTGAGTGTTGTATTGTTCGAAAAAAGAAGTCTGGGAGGTGTCTGCCTGAATGAAGGATGTATTCCTACCAAGACCTTGCTTTATTCAGCTAAAGTATATGATTATGCAAAACATGCTTCAAAGTATGCCGTGAATGTGCCTGAAGCTTTTTTTGATTTAGGAAAGATTGTGGCGCGTAAATCAAAGGTGGTTCGTAAACTGGTGTTGGGCATCAAGGCAAAACTGACTGCGCATCAGGTACATATAGTAACGGGAGAAGCCACGATTGTAGATAAGAATACCATCCAATGCGGTGAGGAAACCTACGAATGTGAGAATTTGCTGCTGTGTACCGGCAGTGAAACATTTATTCCTCCTATTCCGGGAGTGGAAAATGTGGATTACTGGACGCACCGTGATGCACTGGATAATAAAGAAGTACCTGCTTCATTGACTATTGTCGGTGGTGGGGTGATCGGTATGGAATTTGCTTCTTTCTTCACCAGTTTGGGAGTACAGGTGACGGTGGTCGAAATGTTGGATGAGATCCTGGGTGGCATGGATAAAGAGTTGTCGGCCATGCTTCGGGCTGAATATGCCAAGAAAGGAATTAAGTTCCTGCTCAGTACCAAGGTGGTAGGGGTGTCCAAAGGGGAGACCGGCATTACTGTGTCATACGAAAATGCGGATGGAACAGGAACAGTTACAGCCGACAGATTGTTGATGAGTGTGGGCCGTCGTCCGGTGACCAAAGGCTTCGGGCTGGAAAACCTGAATCTGGAATGGACGGAACGCAGATGCATCAAAGTCGATGAACATTTACAATCTTCTGTCCCCGGTGTCTATGTATGCGGTGATTTGAACGGAGTTTCTTTGTTGGCACATACCGCCGTGCGTGAGGCGGAAGTGGCTGTCCATCATATAATAGGTAAGGAAGATACGATGAGTTATCGTGCCATACCGGGTGTGGTCTATACAAATCCCGAGATTGCCGGGGTGGGTATGAGCGAGGAAGCCTTGCAGGCCGCAGGTATTTCTTATCGTGCCGTTAAGTTGCCGATGGCTTACTCCGGGCGTTTTGTCGCCGAGAACGAAGGAGTGAACGGTGTCTGCAAAGTGCTGACGGCCGAAGACGGCACTGTATTGGGAGCGCACATGCTGGGTAACCCTGCTTCCGAGCTGATTGTACTGGCAGGTATGGCTATTGAGGATGGTAAAACCATAGAGGATTGGAAACGATATGTATTCCCTCATCCTACTGTGGGTGAAATATTCAGGGAATTATAATGAAACGAGTTTTATTTTTCTTTTTACTGATTTTATCTATTCACTTCATAAAGGCCCAGCCGCTGTCTCAGCGGCTGGACGCTTTACTGCATGAAGAAGTTCTGAAAACATCCGAGGTGGGTATTGCCGTATTCGATCTGACTACCGGGGAATCCGTTTACCGTTATCAGGACGAGAAACTATACCGGCCTGCTTCTGTTGAGAAGATAATCACTTCGGTTACCGCTTTGGCGCAGCTGGGAGCGGATTATACCATGGATACCGGTCTCCGTTATCGTGGAAAGATAGAAAATGACACGTTGAAAGGCAGCCTGTATCTGATAGGTGGTTTTGATCCGGAATTTATGGACGAGGATCTGGACCGTCTGGTAGATGCGTTGGCAAGTCAGGGCATCCGTTATGTGACAGACACCCTTGCGGCGGATGTTTCCATGACAGACTCGGTTTATTGGGGTTCCGGCTGGTGTTGGGACGATACTCCTTATTCCTTCCAGCCCTATCTTTCCCCCCTCATGCTGAATAGGGGCTGCGTGGATGTATCGGTATCTCCTGCTCAGAAGGACTCGTTGCCCCAAGTCGTTTGTACGCCGGCTTCCGATTATTATCAAGTTCATAATCAAGGGGTGAGCCGTAATCCGCAAGCCGGAAAGCTGAAAATCACCCGTAACTGGCTCAGCAATGGCAATATCATTACCGTTTCCGGAAATGTTTCGTATCCCTATACCGAGCATTTGAATGTATATACTTCCAAAGATTTCTTCTTTCATACCTTTGTCAGCCGTTTGCGCAGCAAAGGAATTGAAGTGCGAACCTGCACGTATGCCGATTGTCCTGTAACGGCCGACAGCATAGTTACGCTTTATACCGTCCGAAGACCCCTGAAGGAAGTATTGGAAAGAGCGTTGAAAAAAAGTGATAACCTGTGCGCCGAAGCGATGTTTTATCATTTGGCTGCCAGACGTTCGATGCATAAACGGGTGACGGGAGAAGATGGAACCGATGCCATTCATGCTTTTATGAAAACAGCTTTAGGACTGAATCCCGAGAACTACAAGATAGCGGACGGCAGCGGCGTTTCCGTTTATAATTATATCTCTCCACGTTTGTTATTGGAGTATTTGAAGTATGCCTATTATCATCGGGAAATTTTTCTTCCTTTCTATGAGTCCCTGCCCATAGCCGGAGTGGACGGTACTTTACAAAACCGGATGAAGCAGACCAAGGCTCGGGGAAATGTGCATGCAAAAACAGGTTCTGTAACCGGAGTCAGCTCGCTGGCAGGCTATGTAAAAGCTGCCGACGGACATCAGCTGGCCTTTGTGATCATCAATCAGAACGTACTGAAATTAAGTCGGGCGCGTGCATTCCAAGATAAGTTTTGTGATATTTTATCTCGTTGATTTTGAGTTTTTATAGGGTGTAAAACGTATTATATAGCAGATTTTGCATCTAATAGGACAAAATTTATACCTATTCTGAACGATTTTTGCAGCATCGTAACCGGATTGTTTCGTAACTTTGCCAAAGTCGAAATGACTAGGAATACTATAAAAACATAAAATAGCAGCTTATGAAGACAAATTATGAAATCCGTTATGCCGCGCATCCCGAAGACGCCAAAAGCTATGACACCCAAAGGATACGACGGGATTTCTTAATAGAAAAAGTATTTTCGGACAATGAGGTGAACATGGTTTATTCCATGTACGACCGCATGATTGTAGGAGGAGCCAGACCCGTAGGGGAGGTCTTGAAACTGGAGGCCATTGATCCGCTGAAAGCGCCTTATTTCCTTACGCGCCGTGAAATGGGGATTTTCAATGTGGGCGGTCCCGGTGTGGTGAAAGCCGGAGATGCCGTGTTCCAACTGGATTATAAAGAAGCGCTTTATCTGGGTTCGGGAGACCGGGAAGTGACTTTTGAAAGTAAAGATGCCGCAAACCCTGCCAAATTCTATTTTAACTCAGTTACCGCTCATCGTAACTATCCCGATAAAAAAGTGACCCAGGCAGATGCCATCGTTGCTGAAATGGGTTCACTGGAAGGTTCCAACCATCGCTGCATCAACAAGATGCTGGTAAGTCAGGTATTGCCTACCTGTCAGTTGCAGATGGGAATGACCGAACTGAAACCGGGAAGTGTGTGGAACACCATGCCGGCGCACGTGCACAGCCGCCGTATGGAAGCTTACTTCTATTTCGAAGTGCCTGATGATCATGCCGTTTGTCACTTTATGGGAGAAGTGGATGAAACCCGTCATATATGGATGAAAGGCGATCAGGCAGTCTTGTCTCCCGAATGGTCTATCCATAGTGCGGCGGCGACACACAATTATACCTTTATCTGGGGTATGGGCGGAGAGAATCTGGACTACGGTGATCAGGACTTCTCATTAATCACAGACTTGAAATAAATCATATAACTTCATTAATTTAATAATAGAACTATCATGAATCAGTATTTGAATTTTTCTTTGGAAGGTAAAGTAGCTCTTGTAACAGGCGCTTCTTATGGTATCGGTTTTGCTATTGCATCTGCTTTTGCAGAACAGGGCGCAACCATCTGTTTCAACGACATCAATCAGGAATTGGTGGACAAAGGTCTGGCTTCTTACGCTGAAAAAGGAATCAAGGCACACGGATATGTATGCGATGTGACTGACGAACCTGCCGTACAGGCTTTGGTTGCCACTATTGCAAAAGAAGTAGGTACCATCGATATCCTGGTAAACAATGCCGGTATTATTCGTCGTGTTCCGATGCACGAAATGGAAGCTGCCGATTTCCGTCGTGTGATTGATATTGACCTGAATGCTCCGTTTATTGTTTCTAAAGCAGTCTTGCCTGCAATGATGGAAAAAGGACACGGTAAAATCATCAATATCTGCTCTATGATGTCCGAGTTGGGACGCGAAACCGTTTCGGCATACGCTGCCGCTAAAGGTGGCTTGAAGATGTTGACTCGCAACATCTGTTCTGAATACGGAGAATACAACATCCAGTGTAATGGTATCGGCCCGGGTTATATCGCTACTCCGCAGACAGCTCCGTTGCGCGAAATCCAGCCCGATGGAAGCCGTCATCCGTTTGATACATTCATCTGCGCCAAGACTCCGGCCGGCCGTTGGTTGGATCCGCAGGAATTGACCGGCCCTGCCGTATTCCTGGCATCCGAAGCTTCTAATGCAGTCAATGGCCATATCCTTTATGTAGATGGTGGTATCTTGGCTTACATTGGTAAACAGCCTAAATAATTAGTGGATATAAATAAGAAGAATCTGCTCGTGTCTTTGCCGTCACTTGCAGATTCTTTGTATATTTGATGTAGTCTTGGGCTAATATTTTGACTACAAGGTTATTCTTGAGAATTCGCGTGAGGATGGGCAATGGATAAGAAATTGGTAGTGTGTTTGGTTACGCTATATTTCTCACGCTTTCAAATAACTCTTTTACTTTGATGCAAAGTTAGCATTTATTTTTGGATTACGCCTCATTTCGGAGCGTAATTCTCTTTTATATTGACTTTTCTGCGTCGCGGAAGCGACTATACTTCAATAAGAAAAATACGAAATAAGGATACCATCATATAGAGGCGGAGTTTCCATAACCACAGGCAAAGGTAGTCCGTGTTCTTATCAGCCGTGCAAGGTCAGGCCCTTCGGGTTTCGTGGAAAAATCTTCCGCGCCCCGAAGGGCTTGCGGTATTTTTCCCGAAAACCTTGCACGGCTGGAACACGACCTTTTAAGCCTGTAGTTATGGGAACTCCGGCCCCATAAGCCGGGATAACAAAAAATTAAGATGGTATGTCAGAAGTAACAAAGGACAAGTACACCCTTGAAACCCTCCTGCCGTTGAATGTTTCATACGACAGGGATCATATCCTCAGACAGCAGGATGTGGATATGGTGAACAGGCTCGTTGAAATCATTGAAGGCTCACGCTCAAACCTCACGCCTAAGGTCGGAGACAGGATGCGTCATGTTGACCGAGACGGAGATTTCTACGGATACGCGCTGCTCGAAAATCTCAGGGCTGACGGAATATCGGTATGCCTTGCACCATACGTGCCGTTTGTAGGTATCGGTGATCCTGATATATGGCTCAGCGTCAGCGGAGGGCCGTTCACAAGCATCGATCCCGCCGAAATGAAGTTCATCGGCTGGGAGGACGGGGTATTCAGCGCATGGGGACATTGCGGACCGTGCGCCAACGGAAGCGTGAGATTCATGGCTAAGGTCGCCAAATGGGAATACTCTGATCCGGAACCGCTCTATGGGGATTTCACCACCGAGACATGGCGCAAACTCTATGTCCGCATCAATGATAATCCTGAATCTCGCTACCGGTATGTCGCCGACGGAACAGCCTTCCGTGACGATTCCGACTTCGACAGGTTCAAGAAGAACTATGAAGCGACAGTATTCAATCATTCAGATTCCATGCTGGTTGTATGGTGCTTCCGGGATAAGACCGAGTTCCTACAGGAAGATGAATGGAACAGACTGGATTTGCCCGTGCAGGAGCGGATGTACAACGGACAACTCGTGAAAGTCAAGATAAAAAAAGACATGGAGCGCCATGTCACCACATTCTACCGCATAGAACTACCACCGATAACTTACTAAAACCATACGATATGCAGACAACAACAGCAACACATGCAGGCGGCAATGCCGACCTGCTTTCCGGTATTCTCGGAGTGGAAATCCGGAACGAGGAGAAGATAACGGCTCAGGACAGGCTCTTTTGCGAAAAGCAGCAGGAAATGCTGTACGATGCGCTCGAAAAGATAGACCAATGGTACGGAATCTTCACAAAAGAGGCTGAGAAATACCGTGAAAGCCACAAGATAAGATACAAGGAAAACGGAGAAATATCCTACACTGAAAAACTATATCCGGATGACAGCAACTATTCACATCACGAATTCAGACCGTTCAAATCCATCAATATGCTCGCATCCGCAAATCACAGTGCGAATCAAAACTTTGCAAGCAGGATAATCGGATATTTCAACCGCACATACAATGTGTCGGTACCGGTTCCCGAAATAGACGGCGACACTCTTAAAATGGGGTTCCGTCCCCAATACATGACTCATGTGGATACGGTCATAGAACATCTCGGAGGGCGCAGTTTCCGCAAGACAGCCGAAGATGAACTCATCAAACGTTTCCTCCTGCTTGTGAAGCCAAACCGTTGGAGCAAAGTTAAACCCGAATTGAAGGGAGACAAAATATCTTTTCCCAATATCGTGATATTCGACTCATTCTATCATGATTTTTACAACAAAAACTCTATGGATTATAGCAGCCATCAGAAAATGTCGGATTTCTGTGAAGGGATAGCCTTCGGTGCCGACGACGTGTTGTGTGGAGACCGTGAAATGGTTATGCGTTTGAATAGGAACGAAGTGGATACCTCAATATGGTATGACCTCACAACAACTAACGCCACCGGGATTAAATTCTTCCGTAACGGGCGCGTGGATGTCAGATTCCAAAATAGAGAAGCGGCAAGCCTGTGTTTCAACCGTCTCCGCCTTGACGAACTGCGGTTGGAGGAGGAATAGACAATCATAACAGAGAACAGACAGCAGGAAGCACGGATATCGGCAACGGTGTCCGTGCTTCCCCATTTATAACCATATCCCAAGACGATCATGTACGCCATCATACCCCAACAGATTCCCCCGAACAAGCGGGAGGAAATAAACGAGAAGATACTCTTCTGCATAGATTCCGGCAAGGACACCATACCGGCGGAAAGCATCTACAACTGCTATACCGGCATCGGAGGGTTGCATAATCTAAGACGTGCCGATTACAGCAGCTACAACGAGTATGCCGAGGCAAAGCGGGAGTTCGAGATGGGCCAGTTCTTCACGCCCCATGAGATATGCCGCGACATGGTGGATATGCTTTCACCCCAGCCGTCGGAAATGATCCTTGATATGTGTTGCGGCATGGGAAACTTCTTCAACCACCTGCCTAACCAGCGCAACGCGCACGGGTTTGACATAGACCCCAAGGCGGTTGCGGTGGCAAGACACCTTTACCCGGATGCGGACATAAAGCAATGCGACATACAGCAGTTCACATCGGAGAGCCGGTATGACGTGATAATCGGCAATCCCCCTTTCAACCTCAAATTCGGTATCAAAGTATCGCAGGTCTACTATATAGACAAGGCATACGATGCGTTGAATCCGGCCGGGATAGTTATGCTGATTGTCCCCGCATCTTTCCTCCAAAGCGAGTTCTGGGAGAAATCGAAAGTCAGGGCCGTAAACGCGCAGTTCTCGTTCATAGGACAGACCCTGCTTGACTCTGACGCCTTCGCATCGCTCGGTATCCGCAATTTCGGCACAAAGATAATGGTGTTTCTGCGTCACTCCCGACACATTGACATGCAGCCTTACAACGCTGACGATTTTGTGAGCGCGGAAGAACTGAAACAGCGCATAACTGACGCACGGGCGATGAAAGCCAGACTCAAGCTGCCGCTCATGCAGGAGACCAATGCCGTATGCCGTGAGGAACTTGAAAGGTTCGAGTATCTGCTTGCCAAATACATGTACGAGCTGAAAGCCCACAAGCGATTGAACCGACACATAGACAAGGCATTGGAACTCGTCGCAAAATTCCGCAACCAGAAACCGCCGGAGAACTGTACCCAGGCCCAACGGGACGAATGGGAGCGCAAGAAACTAACCCCGAACAAGGTGCTGTCAATAATACGACGGTATATACGTAACCAGGACACCATACGCCGAAAGGAAATAGCGCTCGTAAAGACATCCTACGGATTCAAACTCAAGGCATACGCTTCAAGGATGCTTGAAAAAGAGAAGCGTGCTGTTGCTGGCATCAACGACCTTATACTTGAACGTACAGAGCTGCCTATGCCGGAGATCCCGACAGAGGCGAACTTACGCCAATATAAGGCCGCAATGCGGCTTATACGCAAAAAGCGGCACAGATATAGTCTTCAGAGCCGGACATTCGACAATATGGAGCCGCTGCCTGAACTGGCCGAATATCTTGACCGGGCAACTTTCGTGAACAAGGACATGGATGTGTGCGAGTTCACAAACCTGCAAAAGCACGACCTGAACCTCGTGTTGCAGAAGCGGTACGCCCTGCTCAACTGGCAGCAGGGATCCGGCAAGACGGCGGCAGTTTATCAGAGGGCGAAGTATCTTCTGAAATTCAACAAGGTCCGGAATGTCATTGTCCTCGCCCCGGCAATCGCCACGAACATGACATGGGAGCCGTTTCTGAGAAACAACCGCGAACCATACAGATTGCTGCGGAGCTATACCGATTTTGAGAATATTCCAGCCGATACATTCCTGATAGTATCGACCTCCATGCTCTGCAAGCTGAAACGATATCTAATGAAGTTCATCAAACTGTCGGCACGGAGACTGTGCCTCGTATTTGATGAATCGGATGAGATTACCAATCCCGTATCACAGAGGACGAGATACATACTCGCCATATTCCGCAGGGTAAAATACAAGATCCTTGACACCGGCACAACCACTCGGAACAACATAACGGAACTTTACAGCCAGTTCGAACTGCTGTATAACAATTCGGTCAATATGACCTGTTGGAGTCCAAGGGTATATAAACAGAACCGCGACAAGGAGATCGAGAGCGACAGCAACGACTGGTATGGAGAACCGTTCCCTGCTTTCAGGGGGCATGTGCTCTTCAAGTCGTGCCATTGTCCGGGAAAAGCGACAGTGTTCGGGATTGAGAAGCAGAATCAGGACATTTATAACAAGGACACGCTTTTCGAGCTTATAGGCAAGACCATCATCACGCGCAAGTTCAGGGATTTCGCCGGCGAGAAATATGATGTCAGTACGCAGACCGTCACCCCCTCTCCGGGAGAGCGAGAAGTCTACCGTGTAATAATAGAGGAATTCTGCCGTATATGCGAGCTTTACTACAACAGTACGGGCGATGCGAAGAAGGATGCGGGGCTTCGGCTTATGCGCCAGATCAAGCTGCTGATAAAAGCCTGTTCGGTCCCGCATATTATCGAGGGATATTACGGTGATGAATATCCGAGTAAGGTCCACCATATAGGCCGGATGATACGCCGGACAAAAGGGAAAGTCGCTGTGGGCTGCACATCTATTTCCGCCTATGAGATGTATGCCGGGTATATAAAGGAGCATTTTCCGAACAGACCGGTATTCACAGTGACAGGAGCCATACCCTTCAAGAAACGGCAGACCATCGTCAGCGAGTTCGACTCCACAATCAACGGTGTCCTCGTATGTACGCAGCAGTCTTTGAGCAGCTCGGTCAACATCCCGTCTTGCAACCGGATAATACTGGAATCCTTGCAATGGAATATCCCTAAAATGGAACAGTTCTATTTCCGCTTCATACGCCTCGACTCGAAAGACAAAAAGAAGGTGCATTTCGTGACATACGAGGATTCCGTGGAGCAGAACCTGATGGCGTTAGTGCTTACCAAGGAGCGCCTTAACGAGTTCATCAAGTGCGGTGAGGTCAAGGAGCAGGCGGAGATATTCAACGAGTTCGACATATCCATGTCGGTAATTGACAGCCTGCTAAGGCGTGAGACAGATGCCGAAGGCAAAGTGAGGATAAGCTGGGGACGCCAGCTGGTAACGTGATAATCAAAGTAATAATGAAAACATGCAATCCGTGGCATCCATTCCCACAGGCAAAGGTAGGCCGTGTCCCCTTCGGCAGTGCAAGGTCGGGCCGCAGGCGGTTTACGGGAAAATCATCCTCGCCGGAGGCTCCGGTATTTTCCCGTAAAACCCTGCACGGCCGGGACACGCACCTTTTGATGCCTGTGGAATGGAATCCACGGGTTCCACGAAACACAATTATAAAAATGGAAAGAATGAATCTCAACGAGGCTGAACTGACGGTAACGACGCAGTACATGATAGACATATCCCAAAGGACTGACTACAACATGACGCTGAGCGATTACGGCGACATGCAGGAATTCCTGTGCTGTTGCTCAGAACTGTTCCCGCAGGAGCGGCAGCCGCAATACAGATATGTGGCATGGGACAACATACCGTCCATATTGATAAACCGTGAATGGCTGTGTCCCAACTTCTTCGATATAAGGGATGCGTTTGACCAGCTTGATGACGAGGATATGGAGGATTTCGAGAGATGGTGCGCCAGATACGGCTATGACCTGAGAACCGACAATCCGCACCTGCTTGTAGCGCATTACAGGAACATGTACGGCGACAATGTAAGCTACAATGCCGAGTGTTATCTGCCTGATACGGATAACGAAAGCAGTTCTTGTATCTGTTACCACGAAGGCTGGTTCGACCAAAACCTGCTGAGGCAGGAGATATTCGGTGACAATTACGATTAAAGACGAGGAATCATGAGAATCAACCATCTGTCACCGCTGTATCCGACCGACCCGCGCGTGCACCGTGCCTATTCGGAGATACTCAATATCGTCCTGCTCTCACGGCATATCATGGATGTCAGCAGGATGCTCATCGAGAGGAATGTCGGGCACGAGTACGGTTCGCTGTCGGGGCATTTCCACTGGTCTTTCAGGAACGACTGCTTCACACTGTGGCAAAGGACCGGATACAACCACCTCACCTGTTTCCCGCAAAGGTTGATAGCCGTGCATTTCGGAACCATCGCCGCAAAAGACAAAGAGATCGACAATGTATCACTGAATTAAAATAAAATATTATGAGTTATCAGATAATCACAAAAATGGCATACAATGCCTCGACGCGCCATATCGAGACTTGGCAGCACTCCAACAATGTGTGGCCCAGAACCGACCATTTCTATGCCATGGATGTCGGAACCGATGAAAAGATGTTCCAGTTCATAAAATTTATTGCCGAACGTTCATGGCAGGGGCGCAAATGGCGAAGACAGTTTGAGATACTGTTCAAAGAATATCCGGCATTGCGCAGGGAATCGTATGAAAATGAGCTAAGGGGCAAAACCTGGGAGGAATATTGCGCCATAAGACGCAAATATGAAGAGCTTGCCGAAAGTAAACGCGGAGAGATAGTCGCCCGGTTCAAACAACTTGTGAAAATAAAATAGAAGCCATGAAAAGTGTGACAATATCCAACCGCGAGATAGCGACTATGGCCTTCGACAGGCTGTGCAAGGAAAACAAAACGGATGCCGCAGCATAGTAAAAGTATTTATGGTGAATAGGAATAATATGTACGGGAAAAGCGGATCCTGCCGTCCACCTGTGTACGGCAGGGAGGGAGGAAGCAAGGCACTGACGATGGATCTGGTAAAATCACTGATGCTCGCATCGTATAGCCTTGTATGGGTGGACTACCGCGACAACCTTTACGACAGCCTCGACATTGTCGGGGAATGCATCAAAGAAAAAAGTGCGAGGCCGCTCTATGAAAAGGCCGAAGGCTGGTACGACGAACAACGGTTCCTCATCATACGGGAGATATGGGGACAGATAAAGGCCGGAATCTCAGGCGAAGGCTTTGACGAAGACGCGGTTGAAGAGTTCATGGAAGCGCACCGTGACGACATCATGGATGCGATATATGAACGTGACGACTCAGATGCGGTGAGCGAACTGGTAAGACACACGCGGGACGTGCCTGTAAGGGTCGAGTTGCTGTCCGGCTATGACTGCATCAACTCCCACTGGCTGGAATCGCAGGGAGGGTATGTATACCCGGACTCGTATTTCGGCGACATGGTGGACGCGCTCAACCTTAATCCAGCAAAGGTAAAGAGGTTCCTGGCGGAAAAAGGGATCACCGTATACGGCAGGTGTCATTACAGGAGGTCGCGTGACGGCAGGGAATTGGTGTCATACGAGGATTTCCACCGGGAGCTTGTAAACTCATGTTGCGGGACGAACCTGCTTACCTATACCGGCAAGGTCAATCTCAGGGAGCTTTATGAATCAGGTTTCTCGGTGGCTAAGGTTACAATTCCGAAAGACAACTACTGCGGGATATTCAGCTCCATGTATGGCGGCGGAAGTGCCATAGGCATGAGGCTGAGAAGGGATGTCACCCTTGAACTGGAAACCGGGGGATACCGTGGCTACCGACTGGTGCTTGACGCATCCGGCAGCGGGCATGACTACTCCATAGGGCGTGTGTACGGGGTGGACGACTCCTTCTTCGTTGGGACAGTGAAACTTACACCCGCCAATTATGAAACCGTATAACCGAATAATTCTCATATGAAAGATTTCAGCAGACAGATTGAAGATCTCCGCAAGGAGATTACCGGAGCAATAATAGGATTGCTTCGCCGACACGGACTGACGGAACTGGAATTTCCGGAGTCCGGCTCAGTTCCCAACGCACCGGATTCCGTATATGTCATATTTTTTGACGATGACGGATATCCCTATGAAGGCGTGGTGACAAAGGTTACAGTAACCGGGGAGTCTTTAAGCATGACTGCAATAGATAACCATGAGGGTTGCATATTCCAGACCGAGAGTGTGTTCGACCTTTCATCGCGCAGCCCTATATGGCTTAACGAAATCCTGCTTGCGACGCAGGAACTGCTTGAACCCGAAAATGAACCATTAAAAACATAAAAAGTATGGCAACAGACATGAACAGGCATATATGGGAGGGATGGACTGTCGGAATGTTCATTTCCGAACTCGCCCCCATCGTGGAGATGATAATGACCGGACAGAGTTGGCGCAGACCTTTCACCTCAAAAGCGGAGCTTGCCGACTGGTGCAGGGAAAACCAGCCATTCTATAAGAAACGTATTCCGGCGGTGAATAACCATTTCGCAAAAATGTACAACCTCAAATGACACGGATATGGATATAGTGAATCTGATTTCGACAACCTGCTCCTGCGACAAGCAGACCGCACAGGAATATCTCGAAGCCGAGGTACGTCATCTTCAGGAATTGCAGGAACTTAGCGACCTCCGTGAAGATGACCTGTATATGGCTTGTAGCAATCTTGGCATAGAAGACGACTATGTGGAGTATTTCATCAACCGCGTGGCTATGGCCTGACGCACAAAATTTAACGATATGACCTACTTTCAGAACATCAACAGTCTGGCGGACCTGAAAAAGAAGTACCGTCGGCTTGCAATCGACAACCATCCCGACAAAGGTGGCAGCACGGAAACAATGCAGCGCATCAACTTCGAGTTTGAGAAGCTGTTTGCCGTATGGAAGGACGTCCCTGTGTCGCCGACATCGGATCTTAACGGATACGAGAACGACTATGGCGAAGCATCCGCCGGGGAATACACTCGCTATGTCTACAACGAATACCGGTGGAGAGGCTGTAACTATCAAGGACAGTCCTCACGCGAAATCGTGCGGATAATCCGTGACTGGCTCAAGGAGACCTATCCGAGATACAGGTTCTCGGTAAGACGCGACGGCTACAGCTCGATACATGTCACCCTGATGAGTGCCGACTTCGAGGCGTTCACGAAGGAATCCGGGTATATCCACTGTTCTATCAATCATTATCGGGTTGAAAGAGAACAAGGATTGACAGACCGCGCCCGGGAGGTGATGACCAACGTAAAGGATTTTGTCATGTCGTACAACTATGACGACAGCGACCCTATGACCGACTACTTCTGCACCAACTTCTATCTTACTCTCGGCATCGGCAAATGGAGCAATCCCTACAAAGTCGTGCTTCCGAAACTCGGCATGAAAGGCCCGAAACCAAAGACATTCAGGCATCCCGAAGGTTCGGCGCACAAGGCTATCCGGCAGGCTCTTGAAAAAGGCCGTTTCGACTTTATAGAGAGCCAGCGGCATACCGGATATAAGGTCTACGGAGCAGATCACTACGGTTCAAAGGGCGAACATTACTTTTGGCCTAAGCAGTATTCAAGCGCCAAGTCTGCACAGAAGCGCATTGACAAACTTGAAAAGGCAGGTATAATCTGCAAACTGACCGGCTATAACGGCGGCTGTATCCGCTTCATCGGCTATACTCCCGAAACAGAACGTATGCTCCGACAGGAAGAGCAGGAATACAACGAAGCCCGCGAGAAATGGGAATTGGAGAATGGCCCCCTATGTCCGGCTTCGGCATAACGAAACAATGAGGATTTCTGCTTTTTATGGGAATCCTCAAAAACCTAAAAATTCTTATGGCACAGGAGAACATGGGCGACTGGATGGAATATGCCCGCGAATATGCGAAAGCCCAACGGGAGATGAAAATCGAAAAATGGGTCTGTATCACCATCGAATACCGGACGAAGGAACGGCAACGGGTTGTTTTGTTCCGCTATGACCTCCCGCGTGATATATATGAGCGGCGCCAATGGGTTGTCAGATGGCGCCATGCCCGACTCCTGTGCCAATATCCCAAAGAGAACGTTCAGACATATTTCTCATATTATGACAGGCGCACCGGACTAAGCATGGATTTCGGCTCTGCTCTTTCCAGACTATCTGCGGCTAAGGCCCAAATCACAATAGCCCGACGCAAGGAACAGGAATATCTTGAATACCAGCGGCAGAACAATATGTTCTTTAATGAGGCAGAAGATGAAACACTTGCAAAATTCCGCCGGAAGCTACAATCCAAGATTAAAAAATATGCCGAACTTGAAAGAGAGGTTATTCTATCGGTTCAAAATGTGAGGCTACAATATTACTTAAATCGTTTTTAGGGAAATCTCTATTTGTAATGTTCTGTTTCCCAAACTGACAGTTTCTAAAACTATCCTAAAAAGCAATGTGCAAAAATACACCTTGCTTTACAATAGAGGTAAGATCAGCTACGGCATTTTTGTTTTTTGTGGCGTTTCATTTTGGTTTTTTGCGCACCATTCTCATTGAAATAAAATTGCGCACTTGTAAATTCAAGATATTTATCAAATTCCGTATTGGGCAGTTTGTTCCAAAATGGAACAAACTGGATTCTTTACTTCTAATTTTTTATGGGACGTTTGGGGCAGTATTGCATAAAAGAATTGTTGGCTATGGTGTCCTATATTGAGAATATTACATCCTATTAATCTTCTCATTCAGGACTTCAAGTTCTGCTATGATTTCATCAAAGGTAGGAGCCTCTCCCATAACCATATTCATTACCGTACTCTTATAGTCAGTTTCCCAGCGGTCGCGGATTTCTCCTGTGGGAATAATTTTCAACGAAGAGCGTCTCAATGTGTCGTAATCAAATCCTTTAAGACCAATGAATTTCCGTCTATGCTCTATCACAGACTCATAAAGGCAGTCATCCGCCAATGCTTCATCCGCCACACCTGTCCTCATTATTCTTGAAACGTCATAAATATGTCTTGACATTCTTTCTATCCGGATATCTGCTGATGGCTTTGCAAATTCCTCATGAAGCAGAAACAATTTCTCCAAAAATGTGCGTTGTGGCAGGACGGCATTGACATCCACCGGATTGTCCTCAAATGTGAGTTTAGGTAGATTGTCGGAAATATAGGAACGTATTGCAACTGTTTTCACCGGCTCCGACATAGAACGTCCGCTGACTTCGATTTTGACTTGTGGAAGGACATATCCATTGCCTTCAAATATCGGCTTGTAGGCAACGTATATGGTTTCCGGATCAACAGTGCTGACTTTTGTCTCATGCACTGAGACGGTTATTAGGTCCGGTGTTATGCCTTGACCTATAAGTGCGTTCTCCACATCATTAATCATTGTATTCCTTACGAATGAGCATGATGCCCTGCGCAGTTTGTCGCTGATCTGATTTTTGGACAATTCACCGGGAAATCCGAGATATTCACGGCTTACAGCAATGTCAATGTCTTCCGACATACGATGAATCAGATCCCAGCATTTACTGAGATTTGTACCACCTTTGAAAGAGATATTATCGGAATAAGGCAGTGAGAATATCGCCCGTAACACGGACGTCACCCACCAGTCCTTTTCTACGACAATTCGCGACAAACCAGTCCTGTCGCTTACATAGTCGATTATATCTCGACGGTCATCAACCGTCAGATCTGTGAAAATCATATTAGTCTTCAAGTTTTTTTCTTACCCATACCGGTGCAAGCCGGATGTCGTGTTTGTAAATGTCGTTGGGGACGCTCCTCACGATCTCCTTTATTCTGTTCACCATATCGTCGGTTATGTTATCTTCTCCTATACTCCGTATTGCAGATACAGCAAGCATCATAATCTTGGAGAGAAATTCAAACAGACGGAATTCATTGCTTTCCCTGAATATGATGCTGCGCCCATTGGCGAGCCCGATTTTCTTTCTTGCCCCATTGGTGATATAGACTGCATTGACAGGAATCTGTGTAGATAATCCAAGTTGGTTCAACGCCTGGTCTCCGGTAGGTATTATCTTTACCCGGTCTCGTTCTGCAATCCGTTGGGCAATATCTTCTGCCGAAGGAGGTATGCAGTCAAGTCCAAGAACTTTGTTTGACCGTGGTACACAATATATACCACGACTGATGCGCATAATATCTCCGTGCTTGACCATACGGCTGAGCATCTGGCGTACTGCTTCCGGAGAGGCAATCTCCTCAAAATCGGAAGGAAAGAATACATAACCTTTCTCGAAAGACATAATTCTTTCGCGTACAATGTTTTCGCAGTTTGATATGTCTTGCCGTTTAATCATGTCACAAAATTACGGTATTTTTGTGACACGACCAAAAGTTGTCGAATTTTAGTTAGCGAAAGTAGCGACAGGCTGGTAATCTTCAAAATTTTTAGTTTCCCAACTCGTTTGTGAATGAGCATGAATATGTTGGGGAGTAATGAAATTCTTTCTGAAAAGAACCAGTTGTCAAGTATCCCTTAACAACTGAATTTAGCACACTATGTTGAAAGACGTTAAGTAGTTCCATAAATAGCCTAATGCGTAATTTTCTACAAAATCCCCAATTCGTGATTTTATAAATTCCAGCACATGTTCCAAAATGGAACTATTCGTAAAGGCTGTTATATTTTAGGGCTTGTTTAAATTACTTAGCAACTGTTTGTTCGCTATTTTTCATATACTCAGTTAGAACTTCTCTTGCGTAATAATAGCCACGTTCCTTAAAGCGATTCCAAAAAACAAGCCAAGGAATTATTAAGAAATAATATCTCCAATCATCAAAATGAGACCATAATAAAAATAGTGTCACAATCGTAAATGCTGTCAGCAGAACTCTCGAAAAAGCATATTGTGCGCTAAAAACTGGTATGCGGCAATCCTTATTACCATTACATGCTCGCTTTGCAATAGAGAATAATTCCCCTGTTGTTGGCGATTTACTATGAGCATCTTTTTTCAGCCGTTCGATTATCGCAGTTGCATTATATAACCGAACTTTACTTATACCCGTATATTTCTTCTTTTTGTTTATGGTTAATAATTTGTCTGATGGTTTACCTCCAATTGTCCAAAACCAAAAACTTTCCAAAAGACTACTGACAGCATTAATAAAGTAACCAACTACAAATGCAGCTGCTATGTAAGCGATACTGTAATCCTCATTGTAACTTATGTCAAATGCGTATAATGAGGCCATAAGAGTAAAGTAACCTATGATAATTCTTGAAAGTAGATCGTAATAGTTGAATTCCATATTATATTAAAGCATTTACATAAACACCGTTATCACCTATAATAGCTTGTACAAATGGTATGTTTTGCAAGAGATGATCCGTACTCATTTCATCAAACTGTTTTTTATCCAAGGTGCTGGGAGTATTAGAACCAGATGGATGAGAGTGCCATTCTCCAAGATATCTAACCTGATAGTATGTTTTAAGGTTGATTGAGTCCTGAACTTCTTTAAGGCCATTGCAGCCACGCACAAATGATGTCGGCCCATGTTTACTGTCAATTGGTGCTGGATGAGAATGTAGCACATAGATTATTTGTCTATCTTTATCATAACATCCAAAAAAGACACCACCTGTTTCAAGTGTGCCAGATGACAATCGTTGTTCTTTCATGATTGATATTACATCATTTATTATATACACCTTAACACCGTTAATATCGAACAACTGCCAGTCCGATAGCGGAATATTAATATAGTCTACAACACTATTACCTGCACTTATACGCCATATTGCAATTTTTGCATCATTGGAGGCATACAATTTTTTTAGTTGTTGCGATGCAATACTTGCCAACAGCCCGACATTGTCATAGTCTATTATTGAAGATTCTGCCCGACAACTGAAGCTGTTTGTTCTTTGTTTTTCTGAAACTGACAAATGATCATTTAATCGCTCATCAACAATAAGCATCCGATAATAAGTCATTTCCAAAAGATCAAGTCGATATTTACGCTCTGTATCTTCATATAGTAATGCCAGCTCCGTCCCTTTAGGATTAAGGAAGACACTACTTCTTCTTGCATCGCCATAGCTATTGTCCAATGCTAAATTTCGTTCTACAGCTATTGATGTACTGGCATCAATAATTAAATCGGCATTTTCAAAGGCTCTCTGTTTATCGTTGTTATTGAACAAAAGAACATCTTTATCAATACTATCTACTTTTTGGTATTCAATACTGCGATAAACATCTTTTAATGCTTTGGCTTTTGACTGCATTACATATTCAGGAGAAAGGACATGTCGTGCTATATTATGTGGTAATAGGGAATCATCATCAATGATGACAATTTTTTCACTTACACCTTGTCGAATAAAGTGATCTATAATATTCCCACCAAGAGTACCCGCTCCGATAAACGATACTTTCTTAAACAAATTGCCGAGTCCATTTGATGACGCATTCAATTCTCGTGAAACAGGAGGAAGTGTCATAACAATATCTATTTGTTGCGAATATAACCATTTCTGAAATGAATCGTGAGATTGTTTTTTTGCTTGTAAAGCTATATCACAAATCTTTTTCTTGAAAACGATGAAAAACAACTCTGATGATTCTGCGTCTAAACCAATTGCCCTCTTTTGTGAAATTAAAACAGGAAGAAATAATGGCAAATCAATTTTTAGTGCTTGATGATTATAAAATAAAGACTCTATTACGTTTAATAATGGATTACCTTTACAAACTGTAATCCTATTTAAATCACCAATTATTTCGGGGATTTCGGCCATCCCATTAGACAATATCTCATCAGCTTTGAATGGAAAAATATAATGTGTAGCACTTTTGCGCTCAGTATATTCCAATATGGCAGTATTTTTTGAAATTGCATGAAAACGACCAAAACAGCCACAGTTTTGAAAATTCTTAATTGTGGCTACTATATGTGAGCCATAGAATACTTCTAAAGGTCTATCTGGCTCATGTAATTCTCCTATACTATTAAGATCGAACCATCGTCTTATACTTTGTAAAAAATCATAAGCACTAAATTGAAGCCGATAATCAGAAAATGGGACATCACTGACACACAAAGAAACCGGATGAGCATAAGGCATTGCGTTGGAATGTGGGAGACCAACAGGAAAGTCTTTTCTCAAAGCAAATACAGATGGAAGTATTAAATCTTCTTTGGTACACTTTATCGCCACATCTTCTTCCTTTAAAATAGGGAAAACCGGTTCATCCGGGATACTCAGTGCACGGAAAGACATTATAATAATTTCATCGCCTTTGCTATTTATGCGACATTCTTTTATTTTTATATCGGAATCAAATTGAGCTGTTCTGTGTATAGCAATAGCTCGAGGGAGTCGTAAACGGCTCCCCCGAATTTCCTTACCTTTTATAATATCGTATCCTTTTAAAGCCATCTTTACATTCCAGCACGAGGAGCAGGTCGAGAAATGGATGATTCCCCGGCGATAGCTGTTCCTGTTATTTTTCGTTTACCTCGATCATTAATCTTAAAAACGATTGGTTGCGCAATCCCATTAATAATTTTATCAGTAGCCGTATTATAAAAATTATCTTTATCATCGAGGAATCTTATATACATTTTCTTCGCCTCAGCACAAGGGGGATTGGAATCATAGGAATGAATAGCTTTTGAAGAGGCTATAATGCAGCCATTATTGAGTCCGTTGCATAATATATCTTTAGCAGATTTTAAAATCTCCTGCTTGTTGTCGGAATCATTGAAAAATGTCCAGGAACAATGATGTGGAGCAAGAAATATATTCCACTGTAAGTTAGCGTCATCAACATTGTTGTCAAGAATATGTTGCCAGATGTCATGCTCGGCATCTCCGCCCATTAGTACCCGACAAACTACTCTATCATCTTCGGTCTTAAATTTAAATTGCGTGACGATGGATGTGGTATTTTTATCATCCGTTTCACGACAATCTGTGACATCTTCCTTAAATGGGGCATGTATAAATATTTCAAGTAATGACAAGAATGAGCCATTAACAAATTTTACGTTTGTGCCTGGAACATATGCATAGCGGCTGTCAAAATTCTTCTGATTATCGTAGCCAATAATACGAAGATAGTTCCCATATGTTCCACAATAGCTTTGGTTTTCATCGTATAAAAGCCGTCTACGTTTTGCCTCACAACGGATACTTTCTGCAGAGGTAGCGACATTATTACCCATGCCTCGAGGGGTTATCCATAATTCTCCTATAATAATTTTACCTTTATCTGAGGTGTTGTCATATTCATTTGGATTACCATGATAGAAATTATCCTTAAACCCGATACAATGATCATCATGAGGATGTGTGCTGACAAACAAATCTACGTAGGGATGTCCTTGGCTGTCTCTATTTAGTTCAGCCAAGAGATCCTTTTTAACATCATACGAAATTTGTTTGCCATCTTTATCATAAGCGTCGGTTATCTGGCAGTCAATGATTACAGTCTTTCCGTTTCCTAACTTTATAAGGGTGCAATCTCCGTTATCAACAGGGTAGTATTTTATTGTATGTTCCATAAAAAAGTATTTATATTTCTTATACAGCAAAAACCAAGCCAACCTTGAGATTATATTATTAAGGCCTTAAATATGACATTATTGCATATTATGTTGTCAGCTATCTGCCATTACTGACAATTATTGAGTCAGTAGAGATTCCAATCATTAAACAGTTATATATATAAACATATGGAATATGGAAAAATCTCTCTTTCTGAATTTAAACCGAGCAATACAGAAAGAGAGATTCAAGTATGAGTTATGGAATGAAGAACAGCGCGAACTCGGTCTTGCGGCGTTTCAGCAGCCCGGCGTGGCGACTGCCCTTGTATCGGCAATAGCTGATATACTCCTGATAGATATTGCGGTTGCCGGACTCCAATTTACGGATAAGGGTACTTTTCGGTATCCTGCCGGAACCCAGCAACCTGTATTCACCCACATTGTACGAGAGTACCGCAAGCAGCAGCGCGTCTTTCCCGAAGCGGCGGAATGTCGAGCAGCGCTTTATAAGGTCAGCCCTCAGCAGCGAGTCAGCCTGCGATTTAGTCAGATTACAGGTGAGTTTCTCGCCGGGAAGGAGTTTATGGCCGTAACCTATATACGGGTGGTGCCGGGCATAGTGCCAACCCTCAAAGCTCTTTATGCAGGCCACAGCCCTGTCAAAGAGCGAAGCAGGTATCGTCAGTCTGTCAGGTGGCGGCTCCCAGCCACCCTGTGCCGCCAGCCCGGAATAACCGAGACTGACGGATAGGATAATCAGAATAATTCGTACTACCATAGGCACTCCTTACTTTTTAGGTTCCACTCCCGGAACCACCGGACGGACGATTATAGAATCCACTGGAAAGCGTATTCCGGGAATGA
The DNA here is from genome assembly GCF_054653615.1 of Phocaeicola sartorii JCM 17136 = DSM 21941. Classification (NCBI taxonomy): domain Bacteria; kingdom Pseudomonadati; phylum Bacteroidota; class Bacteroidia; order Bacteroidales; family Bacteroidaceae; genus Phocaeicola; species Phocaeicola sartorii. Next base: position 961,346 of record NZ_BAAIFW010000006.1, on the reverse strand, counting down.
AACCTCCGCCATCGTCACCGCTGTCACCGTCGTCATCATCCTTATTCTCGTTGTTGAACGAGAAGGTCAGCATGAACATCTGGTCATCGTTATCCTCAAAATAAAGGTCTATCCTCTGCTGGTCGGCACACTCAGAAGTGTAATAAAGACGGAACACCTCGCGGTCGAGCGGGTAACGGTCGTTGGGTCTCAGCACCATGCCGTCATCCATGCGCAGTGTGCCCCTGCCGTCTGGCTGGAAATAGCGCACGGTGTACCGGGCATCCGAGAAACGCCCCTCGCGTTTGAGTTGGCAACGGATTTCGGCAGTCTCGCCCTGTGCCAGACGTGTCGGCACGGGCATTGTCTCCACCATGAACGGATAAGTGCCGTCCACATCTATGTCATCCTCGCATGAGGAAAGCGACAGAGCGGCGAATATACAGCCGCATAACGCGATAAGGAAATGTATCTTCTTCATGTTCATTCTTGTTTTGATTTTTAATTTATGATGAATTTCACGCCCGCCCCGAGCTGGGTGGCGAACTTGCTGACAGAGCTACCCCAAAGGACACGCTCACGGATGCCGGCAAGCAGGACTATACGGTCAGTCAGGTAGCATTCCGCCTCCAGCGTCACGGCACCGCCGTATATGAAAGCGTCATTTGCCATAAGCCGGGAGCCGTCAGACAGGAGCCTCTTGCCCCGGTTAACAGACTCGTATCCGGCAAGAGCCGAGCCGCCTATCGACAGGAAGAATGTCTTGGAAGCATCCGAAAGGAAGTTCAGGTAATATCCCCCTTCAGCCGTGAACTGCGCACGCGGGATAGATATATCCTTGTATCGGTAGTTCTTTTGCAGGTATTCGGCGCCGAACACCCACCGGTTGGCACGGCCGCTGTAAACGGACATGGCGGAGCCGAGATAGAAATCACCCGAAGAGCCTCCCACAAGACCGCCGCGAAGTTCCAGCCCCTTCATACCGGGAAGGCAGCGCTGGGCGTATGCCTGCCCTCCGGAGAGGGCAAGCGACACTGCCGCGATTATTGCTATGACAAATCTTCTCATGGCTATCTAACTTTGAGTTCATTGATCACACGGGCACGGACGATATCCTCACACTCCACGGTGAAGGACTGGTGGCGCCCGCCGCTCTTCTCGTTAAGCTCCACCACGAGCATCTTGTCCTCCGGAATAGTGAACTTGTCGAAAGTGAACACGGTGCGACCGTCCTTCTTTCCGGCAACTTCAGTGACATAGTTGTAGGCACGCAACGGGAAAATCACCTGTTCCTGCACGGCGGTACGCTTCATCACCTTCTTGTCAACGATCTTGAATGTCACGAAATCCACATTGAAAGGCACGTTTGACGTGTTGCGTATCTGCGTGTGGAAATACAGAAGCCCGTTGTGGGTGTAGACGCCCTTCAGAAGATACTGTATTCCGAAAGCCTTGCTGCCGATATGCTTCACATGGCGCTTGTTCTCCTTATGGATGGAAGAATTGATGAGATGCACCAGCTTCGGCGACTCGCTGCCGAGTTCCTTCAGATAGATTTCAAGGGCGTTGTTAGGACGGTTAACGTCGCTGCCGTCGTGTATGAAGTCCTTCATCTCCACGTTCAGGATCAGAGGCTCGTCGGCATACTTGACATTGAAGGTGTAGAAACAGCCGCTCTCGGTTATTACCGATATGTTTGTCTCGTCACGGAACCCCTTGACGGTAGATTTCACACGGATAACGTTCTCCGCTCCGTCGGCCTTCCCCGCGATAAGGTTTGGAGAGCCGAGATCGACATACTTCACCGCCGCCGGGAAGATGATGTGGACCGTCTTGTCATAGGTCACTTCCAGACCGTATGGGGGAATCATGCGGTCGAATGTCAGTTTCCTGGTAAGACCGTGGTAGAGGTCTCCCTCTGTTTCCTGTGCGAAAGCACTTACCGCGCCCATAACAAGGGCGAGAATCAAAAATAACTTTTTCATGTCGTTTGAAATTTAGTTGGTTTATACTGGTGTTGGTTACTGTTTCTGATATAGCATCAGCGCATGGCCGGATTTCAGCCGCACCTTCTCCTGACGCATCTTTTTGGAGATATACTGGGATACTCCCTGAATCGCTCCCTTGCCGAGTTCCGACAGGAGCTGGTCCCCGGCGGACTGGCTGGTGATAGATATGGTGGTGCCGAGGTTCTGCCCCATGTTGGCCGCCATCTCCCTCGCGGCGTTCGCCTCCATCGAGCCGGGGATGAATATGCCCGGCTGGCCGTCGTTGTCATACACCGCGAGTTCAACAGGAATGATATTGCCAGAATATTCCACCTGCGAAATCGTGATATCCATACGCTCCCCCTGTATCCGGCAGTCACCCGTAATGAGCGAGTTCCGCGGCAGCTCGTGTCTTCCGACACGCATAGGCTCAAGCAGCCTAAGCCGCACACTCTGGCCGCTTATGACGGTCTGGTCGCCATGCACGCACACGCTTATGGTGTTCCTGCCATGTGAGGACGTGCCGCCGACAGCGGTGTTGAATCCGAAATTGCGGGGTTCCGACAGCCGTGCCAGCATCACGGAATCGCTCACCGGCTGCGCGAGGGACGACACCACCGGGACAGAGACCCTGCCGACAGGCTCCGCCTTTGCCTTGCGGCCGTTGTCCGGCTTTTCTTCATCCTCGTGTTTAATATTGCTGTTGTCCGGGTTAGGCATATACCTGGCTGCAAGCTCATAGGACTTCTCCAACAGAGCCACCTGCTCGGCATAAGATGTCCCGGGAGTCTGCTGCTGTCGGGCCGCCGACTGTCTCAGTTGCTCGATCTCCTCACGCATGGCCTCCTTTTCGGGGTCTTCCGCAGGCTGCTCATAGAAACTGCCGAGCGTCTCGTTTATCTGCCGGTAGGCATTATGCGACGAAGAGAAGGAACCGCCACGGGATGCGGAAGCCACGGGCTTGCCGCTCTCATCGTCCACTATCACAACATCCGACGGTATATCCGCCGTTGGAGGATTGTCGGATACGGAAACCGGGTTCGGAGTGGACCCGGAAGATGTCATTTCCTCAAGAGTCCGCATCTTCTCCTCGCGTTTCTTGCGCATGGCCTCCTGCTCGTAGGCCGTCATCTTGTCATCGACAATACCGGCGTTCCTCGGATCCGGCAGCTCTGTATTGAACCCCTCCTGCCTCTCTTTCCCCGCGCGGTCGGAATCCGACGGGGCGAAGATGAACCACATGCAGGCGGCGAACACGATGAACATCAGTGCGAAGACCAGATACTTCTTCACGGCCTGACGGCGTTTCAGTTTTTCGGCATCGCTACTCATCTTCCTCTGAATCAAACTGGTTAAAGAACTCTTCCATGCCGCGCACCATCTCCTCCTGCGAGCCGGGGCCGGTGAAATCGGGAACCTCGATCGGGGCGATCTCGATGACCTCACGTGGAGCATCATCACGCCCGATGTCGTAAATGGCACGGAATATCATATAGAAATTCACTATGGCGAACAGCGCACCCGTTATCAGGATGGCGGCAAGCCTCTTTTCCGGTGTCAGTGCACCGCAGAAGGAGCGCAGGCGGTCGTCGGCCGCGTCCCTTATTCTGATAAATGTTTCCTTTATTTTCATATCGTTTCTTGTTTTAGCGGTCAGACACCCTCAGGTCGCGGTTCTCCACAACCCGGAAAGACTCAAGGATGAAACCGTGCGGGTTATTGTCACTTCTTGTGGAGTTTATAAGCCGTCCCCGTGTCACGAGGGAGCGCTCGGTGACGCTTTTCTCGCGGATGATGGAGAGACGCGAGTAAGCCACCATGTCATAGGGATAGGAATGGAAATCGCATTTCACGCTGTCTATCTCAATGCGCTGGGTGATGTTGCCCGATATGACGCGGTTGTAGTACCCCTGCTCGGCAAGGTCCCGGTAATGGCCGTAAGCCGAGCGGTCGGCAAGGAACAGGGCACGCTGTATGTTCCCCTCGATGGCGCTCTTGTCGGGAGCCAGCGAGAAGAAAAGCTCGTGGAAACGCTTCACATGCTCCCGTGCCTCCACCGGACGGTTCTGCGAGAGATCCTGCGCCAGAGCCAGCATCAGCGACTTCCCCTCGTCAAGAACATATATCTTCTGGCGCTGCGCCTCGGCGAAACGGTATGCCTTCCATACCGAATATCCCACGAGGAGCGTGCAGGCGCACAGATAGACTATGCCGAACAGACGGAGCTGACGGAAGCTGCTCTCGATGTTTTTTAATGATTTGAACTGCATAAGAACACTGTTTTAATGATTGTCACTTGATAAGGCGTCCGGCCACGTTGCCGACAGCCGCACCTGCTGCACCTCCGGCTATGGAGCCTGTCTTTGAAGCGGTCTGGTTCACGTTCTTGCCGTAGTTTCCGGCACCACCTCCCGCCTGCACTATCCATCCCGCCACGGTGGGTATCGTGAAATACCCGATTATGCCGATGATGAGGAAAGTGATGTACACGGCGTTGGAGCCGTCTGGAATAAAGTTAGGATCCGTGAGCTGCTCTATGTCCTTCTGGAGCATGAGCAACTGTATCCTCGCAAGCACGCTGCTGAACAGATCGCTGACCGGAAGCCACAGATAGATGCTTATGTATCTCACGAACCACTGCGTGAGCGTGGCCTGGAATCCATCCCATACCGATATGGCGAAAGAGATGGGACCCAGTATCGAAAGCACCACGAGGAAGAATGTCCTGAGCGTGTCTATCACCAGCGCGGCGGCCTGGAACATCAGCTCCAGCAGATTGCGGAACAGTTCCTGGAACCATTTCTTGGTGTTGTACATGGCGCGGTCTATGTACATTCCGCAAATTTCCGGCGCATCCGTTATGCCGAGGTCATCGAGTTTTTTGTCAAACTCCTCCTTGTCCACAAGGTAGGATGTTTCGGGATTGCGTTTCATCGCCTCAAGCTCAAGCCGGTCCTTCTGCTCGCGGTACCGGGTCATGTCAAGCGTCTGTGTCTGCAATATGCCGTTGGTCCCGGTGACCACGGGTGAAAGCACGCTGTTGATGGTCCCCAGCACCACGGTGGGGAAAAACATGATGCAGAACCCGATCACGAAAGGACGGAGCAGCGGATACACATCCACAGGCTCGGCACGCGAGAGCGACTGCCACACACGGTAGGCCACATAGAACAGTGCGCCGAGTCCGGCGATGCCTTTCGCTACTCCCGTCATCTGGGAGCATAGCGGCATCATCTCCTCGTAAAGATTCCTGAGAATCTGGTGGAGGTTGTCGAAGTCAATAGCCATCAGTAGCATAGTCCGAAGGATTTATGATTACCAATAGCGTTCGCTGGGAGTGCCGTAGAGCGACAGCACGCGGTCCTGGTCGTTCTTCTTTTTCGCACGCAGGTAGGACACGCCGACGTTCTTGTTGGTGTAGTATCTCACCAGTCCGCGGTACTCGTGCATACGGGTGTAGCATCTGTCGATTACATCCATGCGGTCCTTGTCGCCCATCGACAGGCCGTTCTCGTTCAACACGGTCTTGAGGTCGGTGAGCACCGACGCGCTCTCCTCAAGCAGCCTGGTGTAGCCGACGGCTATTGCACTGAGTTCCTCCGGCGAGAAATACGGGTCGGAGAGCATACGCTGGAAGTTGTTCACATAGATGTCGGTAATCTCGCCGACCATGAGGATGGTCTGCTGCACCTTGCGTGCGTCACGGAGCAGGTTCTTGACCTTTCTTAGAGCGTCATAATAGGCTTTCCCCTGCTCGTAGATTTTCACTGTCTCCTGAAAGTTGTTGAGCATGGTGCTCGCGGTAGAAGATGTATGGACGATGTTCTTTGTGGCATTGATGATGCCTTGCGCGAGGTTGCCGGGGTCGGAGACCACCCACTGCGCGTTCGCGGTCAGCCCGGCCAATGACAGGACTGCGCATACGATAAGTGATTTCATTTTCATGATTATAAAATTTTTTGTTGGTGAATAAATCTGTTTTGAGGTCAGAAAGAGGGCTTGCGGCTTTTCCCTTTTGTCGGAGGCGGATTGCGGATATGGTTGCTCCGTGCCGCTTGTGTCCGTGCCTTTTCCGTCTCGGTGTTACCGGACTTTTGCCGTAGCGGGACTGACAGACCTTCCGTATACGGCCTGCGGCCTGTCATCCTTACAAAGCGGCCGTCCAGCTCGCGGTAGGCTTTCCATGCCTGACGGGACTGTTCTTCCGGTAATGCGTCCCTGTCGAGGCCATACTTGGTCAGGAAATCGGATCCGGTATGGACAAGGTCGTTGACGGCATCGGGAGACACGACGATACGACCGAGCCTGTCAAGCTCACGGTCAAGGTTCTCAAGATAGAAATCCGGAAGCCGGACTCCGGGGATGTTTTCCACCGCTTTTTCAGCGGCCACGCACATATCCGCTTGCGCCTGCAACAATGCACGTGGATTATCGGATGCCGTGATATTGTCTTCCATACATCGGTATGCGTCGCAATCCCGCTCAAGACCGTACCGCATCATCACATATCTTGAAGGGAGCATGGAATATGCCGACAATTCACACAGCTCGGTTATATCCCGGTTGCGTCTTTGGCCGTCCAGAATTCTGATTGCCGATATGACTTCGTCATGCGCAGGGCGTTCCATTCCGGTTTTCGGAAATTTTCTCAATTCCTCATCCTGCATGAAGGTGTATATGGCAAGCAGTCCGTGTATTGCAGTGGCATCTTCCGGACCGATGTCCGAAAGTCGACGGCCGTGCCTTTCCATGAAGGGTGTATCAGCCAACGCTTCCATCATTTCAATGGAGTCCCGGTTAATTGTTGATTCCGGGCAATAGAACGGTTCTGATTTCGCGATAGCCAGAGCGATACGCCCAACGGCCTCATCCGATTTACGGTATCGGCGTATCAGCCCTGTGAGTTCCTTATGGTTGTACACGCCGGCGGCACGTTCCGCTTTTTCCGACAGCTCCTGCAATTCACGGTAGCTCAGTCTGGGCTGATCGTCACGAAGCAATTCTTTGATCCAATCTGTTATTTTCATGTCGTTTCGGATTTGTGTTTATGAATCTGGATTGCGTTTGCTTTCGGCGAGCTGTCTGATAGCAAGCTCTATGTTGCCGCCGAGTTTCTCCGTAAGCCGCATAAGTTCAAGTTTCTCGGTCTCTTCTGTGGTGTAGCACACATATTCCTCAAGCGATACCTCCGTGGCATAGACCGCCGACTGCGAGCCGCCGAGACCTATCCACACCTCCTTGTATTTCCGTGAGGGGTGGTTCGCCATGTTTATGGATAAAATCTGGGCGCGCTCCTTGTCTGTAAGTCCGAGCAGGGCCTGTATCTCGTCGAACTTGTTGACATACTTGCGCTGGTCCAGGAGTATTTTGCAATCGGAATTGTTGATGATGGTTCCCTTGACAATCGGGGACGATATGATGTCCTCCACCTCCTGAGTCACCACCACAGCCTCACCGAAGAATTTTCTGACGGTCTTGAAGAGATACTTGAGATATTCCGCCATGCCTTCCTTACTGATGGCCTTCCAAGCCTCCTCCAGAAGTATCATCTTCCGGATGCCTTTGAGCTTCCTCATCTTGTTTATGAAGGTTTCCATGATGATTATGGTGACAATTGGAAACAATACCTTGTTATCCTTGATGTTGTCCAGCTCGAAGACAATGAAGCGTTTATTGAGCAGATCCAGCTGTCTGTCGGAGTTGAGCAGGAAGTCATATTCGCCGCCACGGTAATACGGCTCAAGCACGTTCAGGAAATTGAACACGTCGAAATCCTTCTCGCGGGTGCGCTTCTGCCTCAGTATCTCCTGATACTCGTCACGGATGAACTCATAGAAGCTGTTGAACGATGGCGCCAAAGACGTGTCGGCGCGTATTTTCTCCAGAAAGAGATTGACGGCGTTGGAGAGAGCCACCTCCTCGGCACGGGTCGGCGGCTCGTCATCACGTTTCCACAGTGTGAGGATAAGCGTCTTGACCGACTCTTTCTTCTCGATGTCAAACACCCCGTCCTCCACGAAGAAGGGGTTGAACGCTATGGGGTTGTCCTCCTCGTATGTGAAATAGATTCCGTCTTCACCGTGCGTCCTCGCGTTGACAAGGTTGCAAAGCCCCTGGTAGGAATTGCCGGTATCCACGAGAAGCACATGGGTGCCCTGCTCGTAATACTGCCGGACCATGTGGTTGGTGAAGAACGATTTGCCAGAACCAGACGGTCCGAGTATGAACTTGTTGCGGTTGGTGGTGATTAATCCGTACCAACATTTATTTATTTAATACTGAATATCAGTTAATTATGGTATAAAACACATCAATATTAATATTTTTAAAGCATACAATTTGCATACAAATAGAGTGATTATAAGAAAACAGAAAAGGATATTTGTTGTTAAGGGGTAAATGTGGTAGGAGATGTTTTTATATCTGTTTTCTCTCGTTTTTCAGTGAAAAATAGACATGATACTGGCAAAAAGAGAAAGAAACTCTGTTTTTCTTTTTTCGCCAGCATATATAATTTGCTGTCTAAATAAGTTTAGTTCGTTTTGGATATACAGACAAAGAAACGTACTAAACCTTTGAACTTAAAAATATAACAAACATGTTATGTTACATACTTTTTTGAATATTTAAACAATGTAGTTAAGTACTATCAAGCATATTTCAGGCATTTTTTATACATTTGCACCAATGACAAGTAAATGATGACTGAATTTAATTCATATATGAGCAATATAGACATAGATTTTTTTAAAGAATTGTGTCTAAAACATGGAGAGTTACGACATTATAAAAAGAATGAGTTTATTCTCCATGAAGATGATGTATGTTCTTTCTTCGGGTTTATCTTGTCAGGTGTAGTCAAATACAGTTGTACCAACCGGACAGAAAACAAGCCGTATAATGTCGGTTTTTCCTTTCCAAATGAATTTATAGGCGATTACCCCACTTGCTTATATGGCATGAAATCAGAATTGAATATACAGGCAATAATCCCGTGCGAGATTTACATCTGTTCTTCTGCATTCTTACAGCAAAAATTCGAGGAGAACAAAGAAAGCCAACGGATAGCCCGTATCGCAGCCGAACAGATGTTTTTCCAATCATATTCACGTTATTTGGATTTATTCAGATTCACACCGGAAGAGCGTTACCTCCAACTTTTAAAAAAATGCCCTGCAATCCTTCAAATGGTATCACTAAAAGAAATAGCATCCTACCTTAAAATTACACCCGTACACATGAGCCGAATCAGACGCAAGCAAAGTCTTGACAACAAAAAATAAACATAGGTTTAGAAATTTACATTCATAACAATATTCCAAGAGTATCTTAATCTGCCAAAGGATTCTTCTTTTTATCTTTGTCTTATCTTTGGTTGGTTCAACGAAGAAACAAAATAAAGATTGAATGAGTTAAACAAAAAATAAAAAAGAGAATATGAAAACAAAAGAAATTCTTGGAATACTTATGCTATTCCTCTGTACATTCTGTTTTATAAACTGCGATGATGATAATGAACAGACAAATGAATTAACCCCCGAAGCACTTTATCAGACTTCATGGCGTGGAACAGGGCATTGTGAGGCTTGGACAGTACAAAATATGGGGGTCGGTATGCAATTTGTAGATACTCAGAAAGGGAAAGTAAATTGGGAAGGTTACGATGAAATTGATATTACTTATACAATAGAAGGGAAATATATCACATTTAATAGCAATGCTTTATATTTGGGTGGAGCCCCTTGGATTATCAAAAGCTATACCCAAAAACATATAACCATTATACAGAATGAAATTAGTCCAGATAAAGAGAAAGTAGCTACGATTGAATTAGAGAAAATAGATTAAACTGAATCATAGGAACATTAAGTTGCATAAATGTATGCTACAACAAAACAAAGAGAACCGTGAGATTCGCAAATTGAGCAAAGAAAGGATGAAAGAACATATAAATACCTTGTAAACAAAGGGAAAATGCAGATTCATCTAATATTCCTTTATGTGCTATTATCGGGCTGGTCTATGTGCTGAAATACAAGGAAAAGAGATTCACCTTGTTCTCTTGTATAGGATTGGTTATTGGGATAGGATGAGCAATTTATATGCTACTGATAATAAGGTCAATGTAAATCAAAGTAATATGAAACTGAAATATATATTGAATGCTATAATATTTGTTTTGGCATTATCTTTTTTGTCTATGTGTATATTTAAGACTACAGAGTTAAGTTTGAAATGTATGCAATTTGCTGTATCTATCTCCTGTATAGGAGCAATGTTTTCTACAAAAAGATATAGATACATATTTGCATCTATTGCTTTAATCATTATAGGAATATCTTTTTTACTTTAAATGTCCATAATAACGATAATGATTTGATTGTTGCTAATGTCTTCAGTCAAGTATATTTACTTCAGCAAACGCCCCCGTAGGTGCAGTTCCTATTCACAATTAAATCATTGCCTAATCATCATCCAAACAATTCAGCGGATTGGGGATTTTGGGCTTTTCAAATTAGACTATCCGCAAATATAGAAAAAGTGCAATACACCACGAAGATGCACTGCACTTTTCTCCATATATTGGGTGGGCTTTAACATTTACAGTTTGTATCCTTTGTTTTCCCGATTTATGGCTTGCCCAGTCGGTTGGCTTCCTTTTTCAACCGCTCGGCTTGTTCATTGAGCAGCCTTGCACGTTCCAACGCTTCCGCCTGCTTCCTGCTGCGGTATTCAAAATCCGTCACCGAATCAGTCAAGTTTTGGATGAAAGCGTTATCCCGTTCCCTACTGAAATTCGTTTCCAGCAAATCAAGGCAGCCCCCGTCCGCTTCCCCTTTCATCAGAATGTAGCGGTATTTCATATCGTTGTCCTGCAACTGCTGCATTCGTCCAGCCAAACGGACATTCAGGAACAAGGAAACGAAACAGACAACCAGCCCTGCCAAAAAAACAAAAAGTTTCGGGCGTAACAAACCGCTTATCCTCCGGGACAACGATGCAGGTTCGGTTTCCGCTTTTTCTGTTGTGTGTTCCTTATGGTAAGAATCCAACACATCCAGCATTTCTTTCAGACAACGGTAGGTAGCCGTTACAAATTTTCTCACTTCTCCTATGGATTGCTGCTGCTCCTGTTCCGTATTCTTTATGTCGGCAAGTTGGCTTTGGATAGCCTGCAATTCCTTTTCGGGAACAGCCGGATTATTGTGCAGTTCCGACAATGCCTGTTCGATTGCGTTCAGCCTTTCGATAGTTTCTTCCCGACTGGCTGGCGTTACCTGTGCTTCCTGCTTCTCTTTCAATTCCGTAACCATTGAGAGAAGCCCCTCTAAAATCAAATTTTCCTCCATGTATTTACAATTTAAGTTGTTTTTTCTTTTTCTTCTTCTTTCTCAAATTAAAATTAGGTTCTTCATCCACTGGGGGAGAAGAAGCGGAAAATAGACCGGGCGAACCAGTTATCAACGGACTGTCAGCCTTTCCCTGCGTTGGCAATGGCTCCCGAACGGATGTAAAAGCTGCCTGCCGCTGATTTCCGATTGTATTCAGTCCTGCATCCCCGAAACACTTATCCAGTTTGGAGAAACTGAAATTACGGTCTATCTCCGAACCCTTGAACGTGTATTCGCCTTTGGAAAAGGAAACACCTTGTATCTCGCTTGTCTGCCCCTTGTACTTGAACCGGACAGTAATACCCTTTTCCGCTAACCGCTCCTGTAACTGCCGCCAGTTCTTGGACTTCCCGATTTCGTTCTTCACAGCCGTGTAAATCTCGTATTTCGACTTGTCCGGCTCTTTCAGTCGGTGCTGCTTTACCTGTTCTTTTCCACCAGCGAAATAAAGCCCGTGTTTGGCTTTCAGCTTCTTGCATACCTGTTCGTTACGGTACATATCGTTCCTGTCCGAAATGGTCTTGCCGTTATTGTCTATGCGGTTGAACACGATATGCACGTGCGGATGTTCCCGGTCTTGATGACGCACGATGATATACTGCGTATCGGTGATTTTCATTTCACGCATATACTCCTGCGCAAGCTGTACCATCTTCCCGTCTGTCAATTTGGGCGTATCCACTGTCGAATAACTTAACGCAATATGTCCGACAGGCTTCTTCAAATCGGGATTCATCTCGGTCTGCATACAGAAGCTGCGGATTATATCACCCCGGCTTTCAGTCAGAACCCCGTCCGCATGAAGCAAAACCGCCTGCTCCTTGCCGAGCACATAGTTCACACAGCCCTTAAAACCGCTTCCCTTTTTTATTTTTCCAATCATCCGACAAATGGTTTATGATTCCAATAATCCTGTTTTTGAGCTTCACCAGTTCCACCGCCACCAGTGCGAAACCTCCGGCATTCGCCCGGTGCGCCAACTGGTTGATGTTGTTGGCTTCCCCTGCCAGCTTGCGGATGGTGTCCGCATCCTGCCTGTTCAGCCGGGGTATGACCTCTGCCGAAACAACCGCCTGCCTTACATACTCACTGACACGCAACCCGGCTTCCCCGGCTCGCTTCCTGATGGCGTAATACTGCAACTCGGTCAGTTTCGTACTGACAACCCGTTGCTGCTTCTCTATCCGTTTCTTTGCCGGACGTCCCCCCGGCTTGTCCTTTATACTCGTCATGGTTTTTTACGTTTGAATGGTGTCTTAAAAATTGCGACCAACGGGAGAAATTTTCTTTGCGGTGAGCAAAGCAAGGTAGTTTCGGTTTACCGAAACATAACCTTGCTCTCCAAATAAACCGCCAGCCGTTGATAGTCCTGCCGGATTAAATGCCCCTGCCTCTCTTTTGTCTTGGGGCGGCACGTTGTCCGGTTTCCTGCTTCGTTTCCTGCACTTGGCTGGCTTCGTTTTTCTGTTCCTGCTTCCTGCCGCACAGGTAATCGTTCAAGTCCGAATATCCCCTGTAATTGTGTGAGAAGTCACGTACACGGTAGGAGTATTCCAACTCGATATCCCGTGTCGCTTCATATCCAGCCTTGTCATTGTCAAGCATACAGTGGATGCGTTCATACAGGGACATCACGTCAAGGGCTTTCGACACATTGGCGGTAGAGTTAAGAATGACATAATCCTGCCTGTCAAGGTCGGGCATGGTCGGACAGTTCCTCATACGGAGCGTAAGGAAAGAGAGGTAGTCCATGAAACCCTCGAACACCAGACATTTCTCTCTCGGCTCTCCCTGCTGCCGTATATGGGTGATGTCTTTCGGGGCGATGCAGCCTTTGAAAAAAGAGTTGCGCACCTCATAACCTCCTGTCATGTTCGGGAAACCGATAGCGAAGAACGGTCTGCCGTTATTGGTAAAATGGAGTTCCTTACATTCTCTTTTTGCCAGTTCGATATTGATACCCCGTCCCTGCAAGTAACGGAGCAATGCCGGATGGGTAAGGTCACGGACTTCCAAATGCTGGAAACTCGGTTCTTTCCTACGCTGGGGAAAAGAAAAACTGACCGGACGGATGTGCGGTGTCTGTTCCGCTATCCGGTTTAAAAGGTATGGCAAGCTGTCTGAACAATAGAGTTCCTTTGCCAGTGCGATGAGGTTGCCGCCCTTGCCTGCGCCAAAGTCATACCAAAGGTTGCGGTCAGTGTTCACCTTGAAAGACGGTTCGTGTTCCTCCCTTAACGGTGATTTGTACCATAAACCGTTACCCTGCTGTTTGACAGGAGAGTAACCTAAACTGTGCAGATAGTCTGCGATGGGTATTTGTTTCACATCTTCGATGTTCATAACATTTTCTTTTTGGGGATAAAAAAATAGTTGAAAAGTGCACCAGTCCTGTTTAGTCCGTTATATATACACCCGTACCATACTAAACCTGCCTGTTCCGATACTGGGAAATAGTAAGTCCGTTCCTCTTGTATATACACCCGGACTAAACCAAACTGACTTTTAATAATGGAAATCGGGATTATAGCGGTAGCCCTTGCCCTCTTTCACAATCATGCGCTTGTTCACAAGAAACTTGTTAAGCGACACAAGAACATTGCGTCCACGCTCGTAACCGATACTCGCATAACCCTGTTTCAATGCCGCTATGACATTGGAATAGCCTTGTACCACCTGCTTGCCGAAACCGTTCTCCAACGCTTCCCGGTGTTGCTGTTCAGTCAGTTCCGTAAGCGAAAAGTTCCTGTCCTGCTTAGGTTGTTGGAATACATAATCATCCACGATTTCGGGTAAAGCGTTGTCATTGATACGGAATGCGAACGGGTCAAATTCCCGGTCACGTATGTGCATCGCCTTTACCTCGCTTATGTTGCCGTCCTGCTGGCTTTTCGTGATTTGCAGGACGGTTTCAGCCTTGTTGTTCAGTTCCGTACCGATATGCCCCCTTGTGTTGTCATCCCCCTTGTTCAAATGCAGCACGGTGTGGATATGCAGGTTATACCCACTTGACCAGCGCATCAAAAGGTTGATTAGGTCGGTTGATTCGCTGGGGCTGTTGATGTCGTACATCAAGTCACGGATTCCGTCAATGATGAGCAACCCCACATCGGGCATATTTTCAAGCATATAGCCGATAATCTGTTTCCGCTTGTCGGGGGTCTGCTCTCTTAGCACGATGAAAACAAAATCGTCCCTGTCCTTGTCGGTAGGCAGTCCGGCAAGTCGCAAAATACGCTCCATGACCTTATGGCAATGGTATTTGCTCTGCTCGGTATCTACATAGAGGATTTTCCGTTTGTTCGGTGGCAGGTATGCCGAATACTTCAGTACCTCGTCATTCTTCAACGCTGCCGCAACAATGGCGGAAATATTGAATGTCTTTTTGCTCTTGGCTTTGCCTGTGGATGCGCTGAAATTACCCAGCGTGCCAATGGTAGAGCCGTTCACCCAGAGTATTTCGGGCGGCACTTCGTAAGTGTCCGTCACCTTTAAATGAATGGTTTTCCAAAGGGCTGCGAAATCCTCTTTCTGCATGGTAACACCCTGCCCGGCTTCTTCTTTCCTCTTATTTTCCATAGTTACGGATTTTCCGGTTTGCGCTCTTGGCGATGGCGAGTGCCGCCTCGTCCTTGTCGTTCACCCTTTTTGTAAGGTTTTCCGCCCACGTGAGAAGCTCTTTCCGTGAGAAAAGCAATTTGTTCCCGTATTTGCGGAACGGCACTTCCTTTTTTGCGGTCAGCTTGTAGAGCCGTGCCTTTGAAATCAGAAAACCGTGTCGTTCCAGCACCTCTACCGCCACATCGGGCGTGAGGTTGTCGGGTTCGTTCCTCGGCTGGGTGAATCCTGCCAATGACTGGGAAACGGTTTCGCTCACGATAGCCCGGAGTTCTTCGGGCGTTGTCAGAATAATGTTCGTCATATTTTCTTCCTTTTTTAGTTATTACTTGGCTACCGTCATAGCCGTTGCAACCGGTTGATGCCGCAAAGGAAGAATAAAAGAAACCGATTATTCAATTACTAATCACTTGACACAGACCGGACAACTTGGGACAATGCAGGACATCCGGCAAGATTGGAGCGGGATAAAAAAAGGGACAAACGATGTATTGGTGATTTTGTCCTTCCAACACACCGTTTGTCCTATGTATGTTAAGTGATTATGCGAATGCCGCTATTTCACATCCTTTAACCTTTCAAGTTGGGAAACGACTTCTTTTATTACGAAATATTTGTTTCCCGACAGCCCTATGTCCGAACGGGATATGAAACCGAGTTCCTCCCACCGGGCTACGGTCTGCCTGCTCACGCCCGCCATTTTCGCCAATGTCTTTTGGTCTATCAGTTCCCTGCCCTCGAATACGGGGTACTTGTATTTACGGGTGGCATGGCTGAACCTTATTTTCTCTATCGCCTTGTCCACGTCTTTAACAGTAGGGGGAATATATGATTTCACTTGCAGTACGGCTTCTTCTATTTCGTAGCCTGCGTATTCGGGATTCTGCGCCAGTTCCTCGTAAATGGCACTGAAACATTCAAGGTGTCTAATCTTCACCGTCTTGGTTTTCTTGTTCGGCATGGCTCAATCGAATTTGGTTAATAACTGCGCATTCCTTATCCGCTCCTCCTGCTCGAAACTGGCGAGGTAGTTCTCCGTGATGGCAAGGCTTGAATGCCCCAAACTCTCGGATATGTAAGCGATGTTCGTTCCGCTGCGTTTTAAGACAGTCGCATAGGAATGCCGGGCGGAATAGGTCGTGAAACGGGGGACACCGACAGCTTGGGCTATTTTAGCCAAAGCGATGTTGCAACGGTGCGTTACCCGTCTGACAATATTGGAAATGACAAATTCGTCCTCCGTTTCTCTGGCGTACTTGAACAGGAAAGTATCGGGTTTCCCATCGTCAGGGTTTCCCCACCGTTTTATAATATCCCGCATTTCGGGAGTGAGTACCGCCCTTATTTCCCGTATATGGTTGGACGTGTGCGATGTCTTGGAGCGTACAAAGCAGATTTCACCGTCCACGATGTTCCCATACCGCAAGAAAAGCATATCCCTGAAATTGATACCGTTGCACAGGTAGGAGAAAAACCAAAAATCCCGGTACTTCTCAACGGTCTTGCTGCCCTTGTATGTCACGACTTTTTTTATCTGTTCCATCGTCAAGGCTAACTTTCGGCTGTTGCCGCTCGGAATCTCGTACTTCCCCCTGCCGAACGGGTATTGGGCTTCTTTTAAAATCCCGTTGCGTCTTGCGTCATTCACCACGCATTTAAGGGCTTTCATATAGAAATTTATGGTGGTGACGGTCTTGCCCTCGTTCCGCAGGAACTTGTCAAGGCGTGACAGCCAGTCCGCAGAAACCGCAGAGAACGGCACGCTGCCGCCTGCGAACCGTTCTATGCTTTTCAACGTGCTGCGGTAGTTATAATAGGAATTTACCTGCCCGTTGAGTTTGAATGCGTCTATTTTCCCCTGTATGGCTGTGTTAAGGGTTGTACCCGTACACCTGCCCAACCTCATGCTGAGCGCATCGAAACAGAAGTCCCCACGTTCCGCAAGGGCTTCCACTTGGCTTTTTATGATGGAGAAACTGTTTTCCACGCTTGCCCGTATCTCAATCAGTCTGCGGCTCTTGCTTTCGGCAAGGATTTCCCAGTCCTCTTTGGACAATTCCTTTCCGGTGGAATAATATTTCTGCTTGCGGTTGTGTATCACTTGTATCTTGACAGGGAACAGACCGCTTTTCTTCGCCCTACGTGCATCCAGTACCGATAGTACGGATATTCCATCTTTTGAATACTTGAACATAGGCTGCCTTGTTTATTGTTATACGTCTATTTTGTACATACGATTTGCATACAAAAATAGAGATTATCGGAAAAAACAGCAAATCAAAAGCCAAATCATTTTCCTAATAATCTCTAAATATCAGTTATTTATATACAAACTCAAACAATATAAAAATGGTAAAAATATAGGGTATTATTACGGTTGGTTATCACGCCGGTCTTCATCGGCAGGTCGGAAATATCCAGATGGACAGGTTTCCCGGTCAGGCGGTCAACCATGCGCATACCGAACGGGGAAAGCGAGTCCCTGCCGGATGTTTCCTGCACGAACAGGCACAGCGCCTGTTCGATAAAGGTGTAGAAACTCTCCTCTGCCGGGAAATCGCCCGCGTTGCCTGGGATTGCCGCCCAGAACAGCGTGGGGAGGTCAACGGTGTTGTGGCGCGGCTTCGCCTCCATGAGCGCCAGCTGGCTCCCCACGTCGTTCTTGACACGTTTCAGCTTCTCGCGGTCGTCGCTCCACGCCATCACGTTGCAGTGCGCGCGTATCGAGGTCAGCCCCTTGCTGTGGGCCTCGTTCAGATATTCCTCTATCCATTCACGATTTATCTGGTTGGAGCGGCTGTAACGCGACAGCGAGTGCATGTTGCGGGCGGTCTGCTCGAACCTGCGCAGGTTCTCGGCGGAGTCGTCGATGAACAGGTACTGGTTCACGATATGGTTGCAGGTCAGCAACACACCTATGGGCGCTGCGAACGACAGGCGGCAGTCACTGCGGTCGGTGGACAGACGCTCGTAACGCGAATCCGTCGCTACACTTGACGGCAGATCCTCCGGGTCCGACAGCGTGTGCAGGCACAGGAATTTGTCGCCTATGCGCATCTCTCCCGGTTCAAGGGTGATGTCTTGCAGGCAGGTGGTGTCCTCCTGCGAGAGCGAGAAATACTTCTCGATGATGCCCGCGCTTTTCTCCGTGCCGGTGATATCGGCATCGGACAGGCGGCTTATCCTGACAAAGCCGCTGTCGTTGATTATGCGCTCGAACTGGGAGCATGCTTCGAGGAAACGTGCCGCCGTCTCCCGGTCCTGCATCTCCTTGGGGATGATGAATCCCCGCGTGAGCGCGTTGAAGTTGCTCATCGTGCGGCTCCGCTCCTTCGAGGTCTTGGTGAGGAACAGGTAGCAGTCGTGGCGCAGGTATGGACGCTCGTTGAAATGCCGCTCGAAGGAACGACTGAGGAAACTCAGGTCGTCACGGCAGATGTCCGGCTTGTAGCTTTCCTCGATGAAGAAGTCCTGCTTGTGCACTATGCTGTATGCCGGAAGCACCTTCACCGCCTTGGCCCATGCGGAATGCACCGCCTCGTACTCGGCCTGCGTGAGCGTGAACAGCTCGGGCAGCTCCACGCGGTATGCCACGGTTATGTCCGCGTCCTTGCTGATGATGCAGCCCTCCTCCACGGCGAGCAAGGGAAACTTGCTCTCAAGTGTGGCGGCTTTCATTACGTTTCTCATACGCTTCTTTTTTTGGAGGTTGCTGAAAACAGCCGGTGGAAGCTCCTGCGGCTGATGATGTGGCGGGGACGGTTACGCGACGCCTGCAATTTCATGAGTCCGAACTCGCCGTAGCGGGCGTTGAGCCGGAACGTGCCCCAGACAAGCGCCGAGGCGGATACAGTTCCGAACCCTATGCACACCCACTGGTCTATGCCGGCCATGTACATCACCACGAAAATCACGAACAGCGCGAGAAGTCCGCCGGCGAAGATGAACAGGTACCGGCTTTTGAGGCCCTTGAATTCCGGGCTGCGTCCTATCCCCTTGTTTACCTGGTATTCCGCCATGGTCAGAGGAAGAATGAACGGAGAATCGTGGCCGCCACTATCAGGAAGATGCAGGCACCGAACCAGGAGGCCGCGGTCTTGGAGGTGTCCGGGTCGCCGGACGAGAACTTTGAATAGACCTTGACTCCGCCGATAAGGCCGACGACGGCTCCGATGGCGTAGATGAGTTTGGTCGCGGGATCGAAGTAGGATGTCACCATGTTGGTGGCTTCCGTGATGCCGCCGATACCGTTACCCTGGGCGTATGCCCCTGCCGTGGCGAGGAGTGCCACCGCTGCAAGAATGATTCTTTTCTTCATGTGTCGAAACATTTAAAAGTGAGACAAAAAAATGATTTCGACCACAAATATATAGCACTTAATCCTTTGATTTACAAGTCAGACGATGCGTGTCGCCGTATGTCATCACGTTGCATCGCCAATGATGTCGCGTGGCGAGAAATACACATAAGAAGCATGGACGGAGGATAGAAAAGGATGTGCCATGATTCCGATTTTCTTGACGGCAAAATTAGCCGTGTCCCTTGTGGATTGAGCAAGGCCGGGCCTTGCAGTTTTTGGAAAAATCATCCTCGCTGCGCTCCGGTATTTTTCCAAAAAGCCTTGCACAATCCGGTCCACGGCTGTGATGGCCGTAAGAAAACCGGAACACTGGCTCCGAGAGCCGGTCCATGTCTAATTAAAAATTCTGTATATATGAAAATCAGCATCAGTCCCGAAATGAAGTCACGCCTGCAAAACGCGGCGGCCAACGGAAGCGTGGTGGCGGAGGATATTCTGTCCGAACTGGGAAAGAACCGCGACGCTTCGGAAATAATCAGGGGTACATACAACTATTTCACGACCAAACGCATCAAGGCGAACCATGACTCTTATCATAAGATACGCATCATGTTCACGGCCTGCGCCAAGAACCTTGAACACGAGAACTTCCCGGACAAAGGCAATCCGAGCGCGCCGTGGTTCAAAGAAAACCGCACGGACATCGACCCCTCGACATTTGTGGGGCTGTTCAAGAATCTCCCCGAATATGACTCCGTGGAGATAAAGTATTTCATCAGCGCCATCGCGCTCGACAGCCGGGTGACGATAAAGAGCTGTTCCGGCATGAAGGATTTCTTCGAGGCGTACTGCGAAGACAACTACACCATAACTACTGACAGCGGGGATTCGACACTGCACAACTCATGTATGCGTACCGAGGAGAAGGCACGTAACGCAGCCGACTTCTACCGTAACTTCGCAGGAGCCAAAATCCTTGTCGCCAAGGACAAGGATTCAAACATCCTCGGACGTGCAATCATATGGGAAGGAATCAGATGGCATCGGGAATACGAGGTCGATGTGGATGTGTCACTCATGGACCGTATATACACATCCCATACATTCGTCATCGACATGATGAAGGATGCTGCGCGGAAAGCAGGGATAATCTTCCGAAAGAAATACAATGATTTCTCTCATCAACGGGAAGTCGTTGTCCTGAACCCCATAGCGGAGTTGGAAGAAGGTGACGAGACTTCCGCTGATCTTGTGCTTGATGTGCCGGTAGGTCAGTGGCACAAAAGAGGGGTTCCCTATCTTGATACTTTCAGTAATCTTGCCATAAATGGTGAATGTCTTGAACTCAGCAATTACTACACCCGCAGCCAGATTGCCGATTGCCAGTCAACAAGCGGATATGCGACGCGTACCGCTTATGTGTGTCCGCGTTGCAATCGGGTGCATGAAGATTCCCTTAACAAATTCTGTGGACAGTGCATGTCGGAAATCTATACGGAGACAATATTCGGGAAGGTGTTGAACGGGCATCCGGTTATCTATAAAGGGGAACAATATCCATCCTCACTGTTCAAAAGGGGGAAACCTATGCCTCAACTGAAACGCTACCTGCAAATCGAAAGGCTGTTCAATAACTGATAGAGCGAATGGAAAGACTGATAGAACTGTATAATATCGCTTCACCGTCGGGCAAGGAAAAGCGTATGGCGAAATACATAATGGCGGAACTTAAAAAGATGGGTGTTGCCTGCCGGAAAGACAGGACCGGAAATATCTATGCCGTCAAAGGCAATGCCGACACCTACCCCTGTGTGGTGGCACACATCGACGAGGTGCACCGCAACAAGACCGGGAGCTATGGCGCATATGTCGTGGCCGATGAAATGGTAATTGGATATGACAGGCGCAAACGATGTCAGACAGGCATCGGTGCCGATGACAAGAACGGAATCTGGATATGCTTCAAAATGCTTGAGCGTTTCAAGAATATGAAATGCGCTTTCTTCGTCGGGGAGGAAACGGGCTGTGTCGGAAGCGGCCGTGCCGACATGGATTTTTTCAATGACTGCCGTTTCGTGATACAGTGCGACCGCAGAGGGAACAGCGACATGGTGACACGGATAAACGGTACACCGCTCTGCTCCGATGATTTCATTAGTGCGGTTGAACCGGAGAAATACGGGTATGCGGAATGTGCCGGGATGCTGACCGATGTATATACGCTCAAGACACGGGGACTGCCCGTGTCTTGTATAAACCTCTCATGCGGATACTATAATCCGCATACCGATACCGAGAACACGATACTTGGTGATCTGATGAAATGCTACCGTTTCGTGTACCATATAATCCGCACCCACAAGCTGGTAAGCGAACATCGGTATGACGAATCGATATATGAATCACGTTATCCCTTCAGATCGTTCAGCCTTTTGGATGATGACTGGAGATACCTTAACCGCAGGAACAGGAATAAACAGAATATGCAGGATAAACAGGATATGGATGACTTTGAATTCTGATAGCGCCGGTAAATGCCATAAATCAAAAAGGGAATGGACTGCACATTGCAGCTCATTCCCTTTTTTGAGTATAGTGCTTATACATATTGGCTCCAATCAAAGCCGGATGTTTGTGCTTCAAGTCGTTCAGAATGCTTATTCGGGGCAGCTTTTTCATCAAAACGCTCGTTCATAAGCCTCTCAATCCTATCCTTATTGTCAGATTCACTGACAATAAACTCGTAGATGTCAGACTGACGGATGGAATACAGAGTCTCGACAGCACGGATAGTATCGGTCTCATCCTTATTTGCACCCGAAGCCACCGCGACCATATTGTTAATGTCGTCGTATGTCATGGCCTGGGAGAAGTCTGGGTCGGCCTCGGACAAGCCCGGTTCCATAAGTTCCTGCAAATCCTTATCATCCATAGGCTCCAGAATGTCATCCACATCATCGGCTGAAATATCATCGTCCTCGCCGATGAAATCAGATTCTGGCAGCGGCTCGCTTCTGACCGGTTCTTTTGCTTTCTTGGGATCCGGGATATATACACTCTTGGTCTTGCCAATCACCTCACAATGTGTAGAGGGGGCAACAGCCGCTGCTTCCTTTTTCTTCTTTTGGTTACGGACAGTGAGGCGTTTTTCTCGTTCGGCTTTGGAGGCCATCCGTCTTTTGTGCCATCGCCACATCATTATGCGGATCATGCGCGCCCAACGGTATAGCCGGTCCCATAGACCTTCTGCCTTACGGCGGAACAGGAAGAGCCAGAGCCGGTATAGGATATAGACTGCACATATAATGTTAACGGTCAGATAGATTTTGGTCATCATATCATTTGGCATTTAGTTTGATTGGCGAGAAACTTTTCTCGTACCTTCTGTTTATCTCGTCGATATATCGCTCGAAATGCTCTTCCACTATGTTTGTTATATAGCTCGACAAGCTGACATCGGGTGCTACCGCCGGAAGAAAATGCTTGATCTGCTCATGCAGGCTACGGTCAATATATACCTGCACACGTCGTCCCTGTGGATTATTCTTCAGGAACTTGCGTCTATAGCTTGCTCCATCATAGTGATTTTTTCTCGTAGTCATATCCATATTGGATATTTCGCATGGCTGCGTTTCATTAATACTGGCTTTTTTGATTGGCTTTTCCATACTTACATTCGTTTTAGGGGTTTTACTGATTCGTTGATATACAGTTCATGGATTTTATTCCAGTGACACTGGATATGATCCTTGAATATGTTGCTGAGATACCCGGACACGCTGACACCGGGGGCTATTATAGGTAGATAGCGCTTGATGCAGTCCACAATCTCCCTGTCGATGTAGACATGGGAGCGGTTGGAAGCCTGCGTGTTGGTCAGGAATACTTCGCGGTAGTCGGATGAGTTTTTTATCTTCTTTGTTTTCGACCTGGTTGCCTTTGGTTCTGTTTTCATATCAGTTGTCGTATAATGGGTTGGTAATCTCGTTATTGTAAATCCGGTCAATCTCCTCCTTGTATTGTTCAAGATGAAGGGACAAAATGTTGTCCACGTATCGGGATATGCTTACCTCCGGTGCAACAATCGGAAGGAAACGCTTAAGGAACTGGTAGTTCGCCTGACTGATATAAGTCTGTTGGCGATGTGTCACATTCCCCGGTGATAGATACAGTGCGCGGTAGTCGTTACTCTCATCCTTACGTTTTTTAGGACGTGAAGGTGTTTTTTCACCGGGTACCGGTTCTGCCTTTGTCTTTGTGTCTGGTTCAGCCGGGTCACTCGTAGTCCGGTCTGCGACTGATTTGGTCTGCTTGCCCTTGCCGAATACCAGGATATCGCCTGCCATGATATCTTTTATCATGTCTTCATTGACTTCCACTTTATTTCTATTTCTCTCCATGTCCGTCCAATTTAAGTTTGACAATCAGTTCTTCCGCAAGTTCGGACAATCCGCTGCCTTTCATCAGTTTGGCCGGAGGCGGGAAAAGTGTGCATCGGAAGTAGTTTTTAGATTGTGTTGACAGTTCCTTGTCATAACGGTTGGTGTCCGGTATGACCGCATCCAGCAGGGTGAGTCCGAGATCCTTCATGATGCTGTTATATGCGTCGAACACCTCCGTGGATGCGCGGGCATCTTTTTTGTTCCAGAAGAAAAGAATGTCCTTTAACGGAATGTCCGGGTGTTCCCGCACATATTCCAACACGGTGGTTGAGAATGAGAGGCTGCTGTGCATAACGATGCGGTCTGCGATAATCGGGGTTATCACATAGTCCATGTTGATTATGGTACGGATGACACCTGCTGAATTCACGGTGCCGGGCAGATCGACAAGAATGAGGTCGTATTCACCGTCTTTCCTTAGCTGGTCTGTCGCTTCCCTCGCATTTTCCGCCTGCGCCCCCACGATGGCGTAGGCTTTTTTATGGATACGGTTCCACTGGTTCACCAAAAGCTGGCGGAAATACTCGCTGTTCTCAACTGTGCGCATATCGCGCTCTTTCATACGGATAAGGCTGAACTGTGGAAAGTCACAGTCCACCACGGCCACATTAAGACCTTTCAGGTAGTGGAAATACCCGGCCAGCATGATTGTGATGGCGGATTTGCCGACCCCGCCTTTCTGGTTGCTGATGGCAACGAATAATGGTTCTTTTTTCATGTCTACGTTTTTTATGTTATATGATACTGAATTCATTCCTGCATGAGTGCATGTCCGTATGACTGAATATGTACGCTCATTAATGACCTCTGTCAGTTATTTATACATACATGAGTTCGGGCATTCACTCATTCGTGATTTACTGATTCTTTAAGTGCAGTCACTCTGTCACTCGTGCCTGATTGACCTCACTCAGTCAAGATGTCTCTCAATCTTTCAATCGGTCACTACTGACTTGCGGATCTCAATCACACTGCAAATAAAAGGAGATTTTTTCGACTTTCAACCATCTTGTCAAGCCCCTAACATTACGTGTCACCTTATGTCATCACGTTGCATATAACACCCTATTTTACAGCCGGATAAATGCCTGTAACTTTGCCACCGACAAGGAAACGGACCGATGCAATCGGTGGAAATCCCAACTAATGTCAGGCAAGAGGGCCGGAAACAATTTGACGAAGGAAAATTCATGTTCAAGCGAACATAGCAAGTTGTGTTTCTCGGCACACGAAATAAATTTCGTGCCTCGAAACAACTTGCCGCTCGCCTGACGGCTCGGGAGGGGATTTCCTCCAAAGTCGGAAATCCGTGCCGGATTATCAGTAACTGAAAAATGTATTTAACCGTATGAAAAAAGAGAACCCGCAACGAAGGAAAGGCGGGCGGAAACCTAAGGCCAAACCCGAAAGATACCGTTATGTTGTCCGTATGGACGAGGATGAGAACCGTCAGTTCAAACTGATGTTTCAGAAATCAGAGGCGGTGCATCACTCCAAATTCATCAAATCCGTGTTGCTGAATCGGACTATTAAAATAATCAAGATAGATCCTGCGACGACGGATTTCTACATCCGGCTCACCAATTTCTATCACCAGTTCCAGGCGATAGGCAACAACTACAACCAAGTGGTAAAAGCCGTAAAGACCAATTTCGGAGACAAGAGGGCCTTCGTGCTGCTCCGCAAATTGGAGAAGGAGACCGTCGAACTTGTGATAGTGAGCCGCCAGATAGTGGCTCTCATCAACGAGTACAAGGAGAAGTATCTTGACACCCATCTCCCGGACTGACATGGTGGCGAAAATCAACCGGGGCGTTTCGCTCTACGGGGCACTCGCCTATAACTGGCAGAAGGTGGATGACAGGACCGCGCGTATAATATCGGGGAATGGAATGATTACTGATTCGGCCAACTGCCCCGATATGAATATGCAGAATGCCATCTACGGCTTCCGGAAATACCTTTTGGCAAACAAGAACACGGACAAGCCTATACTGCATATATCTCTCAATCCGTCGCTTGATGACAATCTCTCGGAAAAGCAGCTGGCAATGCTTGCCGACGAGTATATGCGCAAGATGGGCTATGGTTCTCAGCCATACATAGTGTTCCTTCACGAAGACATAGAGCGCCGCCACATACATATAGTGTCAACCTGCGTGAACGAGCGCGGAGAGAAGATCGACGACTCATACGAGTGGAACCGCTCCATGCGCGCCTGCCGCGAGCTGGAACGGAAATTCGGTTTGCAGCAGGTGGCTGACAAACGCCGCGAGCTGCTGGAACCATATCTGAAAAAGGCCGATTACCGTGACGGTGATGTGAAGCGTCAGATCGGCAACATACTCAAGAGCGTGTTCTCGTCATACCGATTCCAGTCGTTCGGAGAATACAGCGCGTTGCTGTCATGCTTCAACATCGAGGCGAAACAGGTGAAAGGCGAACATGACGGAGCTCCCTACAACGGTATTGTCTATGCGATTACCGATGATTCGGGTCGTCCGGTCAGCACACCTGTCAAGTCATCGCTTATTGGCAAGAGGTTCGGGTATGAGGGGATACAGAAACGTATCGGCTACAACGCGCGTGACTACAAGGCGAAGAAATGGCAGCCGAAGATTGCGAATGATGTCACCTTTGCCAAGCACGGTTGCCGTGGCGACCGTGACACTTTCGTGTCTATACTGGCCTTGCGCGGCATAGACGTGGTGTTCCGTGAGAACGATGACGGGCGCATATACGGCGCCACTTTCATTGACCACCGCAATAAAGAGGTGTATAACGGCTCCCGGCTCGGCAAGGAGTTCTCGGCAAATGTTTTCGAGAATCTTTTCAATTCCAATACAGATATTCCGGGGCTTGACGGACTTAACAACGACCTGCGTATTGGCACACATTCCAATGCTGTCACCGACATGGGCGAAGCGATACAACAGGCTTTCGGAATACTGTCTCTCGACACCAATGGCCCCGATCCGCAGGAGGAGACTCTGGCGAACCGTCTGCTCCGAAAGAAAAAGAAGAAACGCCGTTATCGCGGCCTGCAATGACAACTAATATTATAAACCCATTAAAAATTATCCCATATGCAACAGGAAGATGACCTCCGGGGACTGGCGAAAGTCATGGAATTCATGCGCGCCATCTCCATAATATTCTTAGTGATACACGTTTACTGGTACTGCTATCAGGCTATAACCGACCTCGGCGTGAACATCGGTGTCGTTGACCGCATACTGCTGAACTTCCAGCGGACTGCGGGACTTTTCAAGAATCTACTATTGACCAAGATGTTCGCACTGATATTCCTCGCCCTGTCATGCCTCGGCACCAAGGGAGTCAAGAACCGGAAGATGACATGGGAGAAAATTTACGGAGCCTACATATCGGGACTCGTGCTTTTCTTCATGAACTGGTGGATGCTTTCCTTGCCGCTGTCGCCTATGGTGAATGCGGCGTTATACACCGTCACACTCACGGCCGGATATATACTGCTGCTCATGGCCGGAATCTGGACGAGCCGCATGTTCCGTCACAACCTTATGGAAGATGTCTTCAACACGGCCAACGAGAGCTTCATGCAGGAAACCCGTCTCATGGAGAACGAGTATTCGGTGAACCTGCCGACCAGGTTCGTGTACCAGGGACGGGAGTGGGACGGATGGATAAACGTGGTTAACCCGTTCCGTGCATCGATAGTCCTGGGCACGCCGGGTTCCGGAAAGAGCTACGCGGTGGTGAACAACTATATCAGGCAGCAGATCTCCAAAGGGTTCGCGATGTACCTGTATGATTACAAGTTCGATGACCTCTCAATTATCGCCTATAACGAGCTGCTGAAAAATCTCGACAAGTACAAGGTAAAGCCTGAGTTCTATGTGATAAATTTCGATGACCCGCGTCGCTCGCATAGATGCAATCCTATCAACCCACGGTTCATGGCGGATATCAGCGACGCATACGAATCGGCATACACCATACTCCTGAATTTGAACAAGACATGGATACAGAAACAGGGAGATTTCTTCGTTGAGTCGCCGATTATCCTGCTCGCCGCTATAATATGGTACCTCCGCATATACAAGGAGGGGCGCTACTGCACCTTCCCCCATGCCATCGAGTTCCTGAACAAGCCTTATGCCGACATATTCACCATCCTAACCTCCTATCCGTCCCTTGAGAACTACCTGTCACCCTTCATGGACGCATGGAAAGGTGGTGCCCAGGACCAGCTCCAAGGCCAGATAGCTTCTGCTAAGATACCTCTTTCGAGAATGATCTCACCCCAGCTGTACTGGGTCATGACGGGAGATGATTTCACGCTCGACCTTAACAACCCGAAGGCTCCCAAAATACTGTGCGTGGGCAACAATCCGGACAGGCAAAACATATATTCGGCAGCACTCGGACTTTACAACAGCCGCATAGTCAAACTTATAAACAAGAAAGGACAACTCAAAAGTTCCATCATCATTGACGAACTCCCTACCATATATTTTCGCGGCATCGACAACCTCATAGCCACGGCGCGCTCCAACAAGGTGGCGGTGTGTCTCGGCTTCCAGGACTTCTCCCAGCTTGCGCGCGACTACGGCGACAAGGAGGCGAAGGTCATACAGAACACTGTCGGCAACATATTCAGCGGACAGGTCGTAGGCGAGACGGCAAAGAACCTGTCGGAACGCTTCGGAAAAATACTCCAGCAGCGCCAGTCGGTATCCATCAATCGGCATGACACTTCCACTTCGATAAACACCCAGCTCGATTTCCTCATTCCCGCATCCAAGATAGCAAATCTGTCGCAGGGCACGTTCGTCGGCAGCGTTGCCGACAACTTCGGCGAGGAGATAGACCAGAAGATCTTTCACTCGCGCATCATCGTTGACAGCGCAAAAGTGACGGCAGAGACAAAAGCCTACAAGAAAATACCTGTAATCAATGATTTTCTGGACGAGGATGGCAACGACATCATGCAGGAACAGATTGAAAGGAACTATTCTCAGATAAAGAATGATGTAGAGCAGATAATCGTCGACGAGATGGAACGCATCAAGAACGACCCGGAATTACAGCATCTGCTCCCATCGGAGGATAACGGAGAGGACGGGGAGAAATAAAGCCGGTGTCTATTCTATCCGCAAAGGTAGCCACACACCTTTCGGACGGATGCAAGGCCGGGCCCTGCGGGTTTCGTGGAAAAATCTTCCGCGCCCTGCGGGGCTTGCGGTATTTTTCCCGAAAGCCTTGCACTGTCCGGCGTGTGGCTGTCATGGCGGCAAGAATAGGACACAGGCTGCTGTGTCCGATAAGAATTTATAATAAATTAAATAGAAGATATATGAATGTTATATGTACAAGGTGTGGAAGCACCAATGTCGCTTGTGAAGCGATAGTAAATCCCAACAGCAATGTGTTCAAGCGTTATACGGATGAGTCTTTCCTGTACGGACAGTGCGAGGATTGCGGTACATATCCGGAACTGACCGATCCCGATGAAGTCAAAATGGATATTGACAGATTGTATCAGGAATTCAAGTCTTATTCGGACACGGAGCCGGATTATGCCAACTGCCGGATAGTGTACAAGAATGACGGGAACGACTTGAATGTAAAAATCTCATTGAAGGCGGATGAACGCATATTTTATCATTGCGACAGCATTTCCGATTTGAAATCTCTGGCTGAATATGGCGGTGAGGATTTCATAATGGTACAGTGCTACCAGTTTGACAATTGGGCTGGAGATAATACACCGAAATTCCTCCATGATTATGATTGAGAACCAACATAAAATAGAAAATATGAGTGTCATATGTACAAGGTGCGGAAGCACCAATGTCGCTTGCGAGGCGATAGTAAATCCCAACGGTAATGTGTTCAAGCGTTATACGGATGAGTCTTTCCTATACGGACAGTGCGAGAATTGTGATACCTGTCCGGAACTGACAGACCCCGATGAAGTAAAACTGGACATCGACAGACTGTACCGGGAATTCAAGTCTTATTCGGACACGGAACCGGACTATGCCGACTGCCGGATAGTGTACAAGGATGACGGCAATGAGCATGATATAAAAATATCATTGAAGGCGGATGACAAATCCGCAGCAATGGAAGAGAGCATATTCTATTACTGCGACTGCCTTTCCGATTTCAAATCTCTGGCAGAATATGGCTGTGAGGATTTCATACTGGTCGGATGCTACAGATTCGGCAGATGGACAGAAGAAGAACTTTCAAATAATAAATGATTGCTTATGATAACGTTGCTGAAAGAATGTGCGGAGTATATCCGCACGCATCCGGATAATGGGCCGTCAGAAAAGCTCCTTGATAAAATACAGCTGGAACTGTCACGCAATGACGGATATGCTGTTGTCTTAACCGTGTCGCGTGAGGATATAATATCCGCAGGATATGTTGCCGGTGCTGTCAGTGATGAAGCCCTTGACCGGATTGCGGAAAGTATGCACGAAGACCATACCGAGTATGGCGGCTATTGGGCGGCATTGAAGGACGCCTGTGATGATATGAGAATTCCTACGCTGCCAAAAATGCCAAATGTGATTACACAATAAAAACGCAAGAAAACAGCGGAATCCACATTATAGCAGGTTCCGCTGTCTTTTATGTCCTGTGGTAGTCGGTTCAAATTTTATCACGTCATTTATCACGCCATCCATAATTTTATTATGCCATCTATATCGCCATTTTTAAAAGCACCGGACGAATAGTCTGCAATAATTTGTTCCAAAGCACTCCAAAAAGACAATCAAAACTAAAATCTTGCGGAATATCTGCAAAAAATGAGTTTTAAAAGTCTAATTTTCATATTTTGGGAGCAATAATACCGACTTCTTATACTTCTTGCATATCCTTACATTTGCGCAATATCAGCCAATGCGGTAGGATCATCATCCGGCTTTCTATTACGAACAAAATGGATAACCCACTCGGAAAGATCTAAACGAACTATTGTAAAAATTCATGCTCTACTTTTGTAACCGACTTATCAATTGCGAGCGGACAAGTTCGTAACCCGATAGTGGATCAAATTCTCTGTCAGGACGGATAAGGCTTTTTGTGTCGCCTAAGAAATCCAGATCCGACATCTTTTCCTCCATATTGTTGATAAACTGTTTGTATGTAGGTGGTTGCTGCACGGCAAACGTCATATAACGGTTGTAACAACGCATGATTTCATCGACATCAACAGATGCCTCTGATAATGCAATATATAAATCGAAAAGGTCCCGTCCTTTTTTTCTTTGGTATAAAGCTCTTAGCTTTGTTCCTAATAACTCGTTCAGACTATATGTAGTAATCTCGCATTTGCCGGAAAACCAGCTGTTTTCCATCTCAAATGGCACCTTGACAAGTCCGAGTTCACTGAAGTGTTCAAAACAGTTTATCTCTATTTTCAATCGCAGGGGAATTGTAGGCGGGATTTCCGATTCCATACGAAACAACATCGTGTTGTTGTATCTCTTTTGTTTCGTAACCCGGTCAGGTAGGAAATCAAGGACTTCCCCCAATCTGTACATGATTGGTTTTATTGGTCCCGACGCAATCTGTACCAGATCAATATCCTCGCTGTATCTGGGCTGGGGCGACAGATATAACTTATGCAGGGCGGTTCCACCTCTGAATGCCAACTGGGAGGCAAGGAATTCATCACTGAAAATAGCAACCAGCGCACGGGAGATGATAAGGTCCTGTTCAACCTGTGCATTGTCATTCCAGGGAACAATTCTGTTCCATTGGGTAATGGCTGTTCTGTTTATCATATTTCGTCTGTTTCTATTATCGAGTTTATATAGACTTTCCAACGGGAATTCTTTTCTGCATTCTCAACGGTTTTTCGCGTATTGAGAGGAACATACCTGAAACGTTTTGCGTATGACCTCAATTCCGTATATAGCACGTCTGCAATTTCCGTCTGCCCCAAAACATCTTCAAGCATATATCCAAGACGTTGTATGGTCGCTATTGATGTATAGTCCAACAAACTGTCGGACACTCCATGAAAATCAAGGTTCTCAGTCAGTTCTTCAAGAATGGTAGCCGCTCTTGAAAGACCTCCTATATATTGTTCATACTGTACAATATCAATGGCTGTCAATTCGGAATTTGAGTAAAGAATCGTACCTGTTTCAGAATTGCGGGATAGTAGAAAATCCGATGGAATCTCCTTTCGATATTCCCATACAAGCGAGTCGTTTTTTGCCGAAGACACTGTGGATTTTGGGAATACAGTCATTACTGAAAATTTTTGCGGCCGTTGATGGGCTGCCCCTAAAATTTCTGCCGCGCTCAGCAGGCTGATATAGTATGGTTTGTTCAGATATGCCATCAGCTGATCTATATAATATATAGGCGGTATCATTCTTTTTGCCGCGTAATGTGGGGGCATTATAACATAAAATCCTCTGTATACAGGATACAATATACCTTGTGATGATAACCGGAACAAATCATTCTTGATGGATTGTTCCGAATAATTAGTAAAGGCCGACCTCACATCATCAACCGAAAAGGTTGGGAAGCCGCTGATTTCTCTATCTCTGATCCATTCTCTAATTGTCATGATGACTGATTTTGGTGCAAAGGTAATCAAAATTTGAGTATCAACGCACTTTTTTAGCGCATATTTGGTGCTTATGATGTATTATTCCATGAATTACCATCATAAATTCAGCTTCAGTCGGCATCGCCGGCTAAGTCCCTTTATCAAGGTAACTCGGAGACCGAAATCCTCACGTTCAGGCCCTCCGGGTTTTCCTGCAAAAAATTCCCTGCGGTAATTTTTCTTGGAAAAAACGCTCCGGTTTCGCCCCTCCGAGTTGTAGTGTCGGCCGGGACTTAGCAAGCGATGCCGACCGATGACGCATAAAACGGTCAACTGAAAAACTGTGGTGCCGGCATTATGGAATATTGACGGTGCCACAGACGATGCCATATTACGAGAACACACATAATCGTGCCGCCTGTTTTTTACTGACGGATATAAGCGGGGACAAAAGCAGCTCCGCCTCTCAATTCTGCATATTACGGTCGTTTTCTTCGCCCAGTCTGTTCTCCTTTCCGTTTCCCTCCGTACCTGTCTTTTTCGCCTCGTAATTGGCTCATTGCGGCCTTTTGTGTGACACCCTGCGGTGCAACGTGATGACATACGATGCAATGAATTGTCAAGTATTTGCAAATCAGTATTTTGTATGATTTTAGAGCCTATATTTGCAGTGGAAACACTTATTTATTCACTCTAAATACTTCAATGTATGGCAAAAAAATCAGCAAGGGCGGAACCAGATCTACCGACACCCAAAATCACCGAGAACGAGCAGATGAGCGACATCGTGTTCATCCTTGACAAGATGGAGCTGATATTGCAGGCGGTGTCAAAACTTGACAAGAACGGGCGACATGAAGCTGTCCCGGCAGATACGAAACACCGAAACTCGTTCCTGAAAATCGACCGCTATGCGGACATGTTCGAGAATTTCCTCAAGAATTTCTGGAGCCAGCTCAAAGACCCCACACGCTTCGGCATCCTGTCGGTAAAGGACAAGCACCTTGACGACCCCGATGTAAGGCAGGCGATAGAGGATATCGCAGCTGGGAAGAAAACCGACGCGGTGGAGGAATTCCTCAAGAAATACGAGATTACCCCAAAGGGGAAGCAGCAAAACAATACCTATAATCAAAATGTAGAAGAAATGGCAAAGAAACAAAAAGACAATGAAGAAGTGCGGATGTCACCCCGTGAGGTACATGCACAGCAGACCGCAGCCGCCGGACAACAGCCGGAACAGCGCGCCCTGCGTTACAACGAGTCAATGATCGACTGGGAACAACTCAATTTGTTCGGCATCTCGCGCGACTATCTCGCCGAGCGCGGACTGCTCGACCAGATGCTCCGTGGCTACAAGACCAACCAGATGGTGCCTATAACCATGAACTTCGGCTCAGCCGTGCTCCGCACGGACGCACGCCTGTCGTTCCAGCAGTCGCCTAACGGCCCCGTGGTGCTCGCCATCCACGGTATGCGTCAGAAACCGGATCTCGATCGCCCGTATTTCGGGCATATATTCTCTGACGAGGACAAGAAGAACCTGTTGGAGACCGGAAACATGGGACGTGTGGTGGAACTCAAGTCACGAAGCGGCGAGATGATTCCCACTTTCATCAGTATCGACAAGCTCACCAACGAGGTCGTGGCTATGAAGGCCGAGAACGTATTCATACCCGATGAAATCAAGGGCGTGAAGCTTACCGAACAGGAGAAGAACGACCTGATAGAAGGGAAGGCTGTATTCCTCGAAGGTATGAAGTCGCAGGCCGGCAACGATTTCGATGCCAAGGTGCAGATCAGTGCCGAGCGTCGCGGAATAGAATACATCTTTGAGAATGACCGAGTGTTCAACCGTCAGGAACTCGGTGGCGTGAAGCTCACCAAGCAGCAGGTAGAGGACCTTAACCTCGGCAAAGCTATCTTCGTGGAGGATATGAAGCGCAAGGACGGTGAATACTTCTCATCGTTTGTCAAGCTCGACCCGCAAAGCGGACGTCCCGCATACACGCGCTACAATCCGGATTCTCCCGAAGGAGACCGTGAAATATATATCCCCAAGGAAATCAACGGTGTGAAGCTCACCGGTGAGGAACGTGACGCGTTACGGGAAGGCCGTACTATCTTCCTGAACGACATGGTTACACGCAGGGGTGAGGAATTTTCATCCTATATCCGGGCAGATCTTGAGACCGGGCGCCTCAGTTATGCAAAAACTATGGACGGCTTCGAGCAGCGGGAGCAGTTCAAAATTCCCGCAGAACTGTGGGGCAGGACTCTGACCGCTACCGAGCGCGCCCAGCTTCAGGACGGCAAGGCCGTGCTCATCGAAGGGATGATAGGCTTTGACAAGAAACCATTCGCCCAATATGTTAAGGCCAACTTCAATACCGGCCGTCTGGATTACTACAACGAGGATCCCACCCGCAAGCGCGATGCCTCGCAGCGTAATGTCGTTGCCCAGGCCCAGGAACGACGTCAGTCGCAGGGACAAGGACAGCAGAACCGCAAGCCGAAAGGCCAGAGTGTCGGCTGACGATATAAATAATGTGTAACGTAAAAGACCATGACAATGAATCAGGAAAACATAACTCCTTTCAATGCCGAAGATGTGGACTGGGGCGAACTGGAATCCATCGGCATACTCCGTGACGAGCTGGAGATGGCCGGCGAACTCGACACGCTCCTGCAAGGAGGGAAAACCGGTGTGATATCCCTCAGTCTTGTGCTCCTCGGTGTGGATGTCGTCCTTGACGCCACCTTGCAGCTTGTACACAGGGAAAACGGTGAACCTCTCCTTGAGATTATCGGCATCAAGCCCGCATAACAGAGTTCTTATATAACCCAATGTCAAACCGCCGTTCCCTGCCTCCCTGACTATGGCGGGGAACGGCTAAATTTTCACCAATATGATAGCAATCATAACTGAAAAGCCGAGTGTCGGGCAGGACATAGCCCGTGTCGTCGGCGCAAACATACGCAAAGAGGGTTACTCTGCCGGCAACGGCTATATGGTGACATGGGCGCTCGGACACCTCGTGTCGCTCGCCATGCCGGGCGCATACGGTTACGACCGGACATCTACCGAAAGTCTTCCCATGATTCCCGACCCATTCCGGCTGGTGGTGCGCCAGATCCGTACCGACCGTGGCATGGTGACGGACATCGTCGCCGCAAAACAGCTCAAGATCATCGACGATGTGTTCTCGAAATGCGACAACATCATCGTGGCGACCGATGCCGGACGCGAAGGGGAACTCATTTTCCGATATATCTATGAATACCTCGGCTACACCAAGCCTTTCCGCAGGCTGTGGATATCGTCGCTCACAGACGAGGCAATCCGTATCGGCATGGCGAACCTGCGCGACGGTCGTGAGTACGACAGCCTTCATGCCGCCGCAGACTGTCGCGCGAAAGCCGACTGGCTTGTGGGAATGAACGCCAGTCGCGCCCTCGCCTGCGTGTCGGGGGATTCCAACAGCTCGATAGGGCGTGTGCAGACACCCACGCTGTCTATGGTATGCGCCCGTTTCCGTGAGAACCGTGATTTCGTGTCCGTCCCTTACTGGCAGCTACATGTGACTCTCTCCAAGGACGGCAGGCTGTGCCGTTTCTTCCACAAGGAGGATTTCAGGGAGAAGACACAGGCTGACGCCGCCTTTTCCCGCATCGTCCCCGGTGCCACAGGGCGTATCACCAAGGCGGAATGCAGGCGCTCCGACCGCCAGCCGCCGCTTTTGTACGACCTCACGACGCTCCAGAAGGACTGCAACGTGTACCACGACATGACCGCCGAGAAGACTCTGGCCGTGGCGCAGTCGCTCTACGAGAAGAAACTGATATCCTATCCGCGAACCGGGAGCCGTTACATACCGCAGGATGTCATGCGAACCATGCAGGAACTTCTGCAAAAGGTGTGCGCCATGCAGGAATTCCACGCCTACGGCGCCACTTTTGACCTATTGGTGCTCAACAACCCAAGCGTAAACGACTCCAAAGTGACCGACCATCACGCTCTGATTGTCACCGGTGTCGCACCTTCGGGCATTTCCGGTGACGAACGTGCCGTCTATCTGATGATTGCAGGGCGTATGCTCGAAGCATTCTCGCCCCCGTGTGTCACCGAAACACACCTGACCGAAGCCGAAATCTGCGGGATGCCGTTCCGTTCCAAGTCCTCGTCCGTCGTAATACCAGGCTGGCGTGCCGTGTTCGACCGCAAGGAGGACCGTGGCGAGGATGAATCCGATGACAATGCGGCTTGCCCAGCCTTTTCAGTTGGTGACACCGCGCCGGTTTCGGGACACGGGCTGGCGCAGAGGAAGACCATGCCGCGCCCTTTGTACACCGAGGCCACCCTCCTTGCCGCAATGGAATCGTGCGGCAAGGATATCGCCGATGAGAAGGCGCGCGAGGCTGTCCGCGACATAGGCATCGGCACACCCGCCACCCGTGCGGCCATTATCGCCACTCTGGTTAAACGTGACTATATACGTCGTGCCGGTAAGTGCATCGTGCCGACCGACAAGGGACTGGCACTGTACGATGCCGTGAAGGATATGCTCGTGGCGGATGTAGGCATGACAGGCAGCTGGGAAAACACACTGTTGCAGATCGAACGGCATACCCTTGAACCATCGACATTCATAAACGCCATCGTCGGCTATACGCGCAAGGCCACCACTGAGATACTCGGAATCACAGTGCCTGTCACCCCGGTGCATTCCCGCCCATGTCCCAAATGCGGCAAAGGGAATGTCGTGATACGGGCCAAGACCGCCCGGTGCGACAATACATCCTGCGGCCTGCTGGTGTTCAGACGTTTCTTGAACAAGGAACTAACGGACAGCCATATCGAGCAGTTGCTGTCATCCGGCAGGACTAAGCTGATAAAGGGGTTCAAGGGGAAGAAGGGAAATTCATTCGATGCCATGCTTGTTTTCGACAGCGGCTACAATGTCACGCTCGCTTTCCCTGACAGGAAATCTTCAAGAAAGAGATAGGACAGTGAATGCCGTCACTCGGATTCGGAGGCGAAGTTCGTGGCACGCCTGTTTCCTCCGTCAAGGCCGGGCCTCGCGGTACGGGCAAAAATCATCCTCGCTGCGCTCCGGTATTTTTACCCGTAGCCTTGCCTGTGGAGGCGCGCCACGGGGGAGCCTCCGAAAGCCGGATGACACCGTGTCACCCCCGGTAAATATTTACAGTTATGAAAGCATCTGCACTTATCACAAGAATCACAGGCATGAGTTGGCTGTGGAAAGCAATCCTGATACTCGCTTTGGCCGCCGTGTTCGGATACCTCTATACAAGGGGCGTGTCACCTGTATGGGCGGCGTTGGCAATAGTGTTTTTCAGAGGATTCCTCCGATTCCTCTATAAGATTGCCTGCATCATAGTGGCGGCGGCTCTGCTGTTCGCCATAATCAGCGGTCTGATTTTCTGAAATGTCACAATGCCATATGTCCTATAAATATTAATCACAATATTTTATCGGATAGATAATGCTGTCTCTCTATCCGATATGACTGGATGCTTCTTGATGCTTCAGGAACAATCAGATTGTTATTCCTTTATTTTTTCTTAAATTTGCGATATGAAGCAGATGAGAAAAGCAGCAAGGCAGAAAGATGAGGACTGGGCGCTTAATGTGTTTGACCGTGCTCCCTTTGTAACGATGTCGATGATACGACCGGACGGAACGCCATACGGACTCCCGCTGTCGTTGATACGGGGGGAGGGGCACACGTTTTATTTCCATTGCGCCGACGAGGGGGAGAAGATGGATTGCATAAGGGCCAATCCCATTGTCAGTCTGAGTGCCGTCAGCCGATGCTCCCCGAAATTTGAGACCGGGAAAAAGAATTTTACTATGTATTATGACTCTGCCGTCGCTTTAGGGGAGGCGGAGATTGTGACTGATAACGCGGAAAAGATTATGGCTTTGCGTCTGCTCTGCCAACGCTTTTTACCTAATTACATGGGGAATTTTGATGAAGCGATCAAGCGTAGCCTCGACCGCACAACCGTTGTCAAAATAACACTCACAGAACCGCCGGTCGGCAAATCCAAACCATAAATGAAGATAGAATACGAAATCAGGATCGTAAAAGAGATGATCCGTCTATATTGCCGCCTGAAAGAGGGAAATAGAGATACTTGTCCCGGGTGTGAGAATTTGGCGAGGTATGCCGAAAGCCGTCTGCGCCATTGTCCTTTCAGCGATTCGAAAGGAAGTTGCCGCAAATGCAGGATACATTGTTACCGTCCGGATATGAAAGAAAAAATAAAGACGGTCATGCGCTTTTCCGGCCCGAGGATGCTCATTTATCACCCGATAATGGCTATCCGACATCTAATCGGGAAATAATAAAGGCATTCGGGGAGTCCATACCCTCAGGATGCCTGAAGACCGAACGATGCCGTGCTCATGCGTTTAGCTTTGTGACAAGAACCTTGAACCGTTCCGTAGCCTTTAAGGAATGTTTCACACCCGGTGTCATAGTGAGCGCATCACCCTCTTTCAACTCAAGTACTTTATCCTCAATGTTGAACTCCATGCTCCCATCTATTACCTGGACGAGCACGTCGGCATTAGCCGTATGTGTGGGAATCTCAAGTCCCTTGTCAACTGCCATAAGGAGCGAAAGCCCGCTATGGTTCTGCATGACAATCTCCTTCGCTATGGAGCCGTCAGCGTATGGAATTCTGTCTTTTAATCTGAACATGTCGTAAATTTATTTTAGAGGTTTCTTTTTTTGCGAATCTTCATAGTGATGACAAAGCCGATGCCGAATATCAGAAAATATAAAGCGGCAAAGACAAGCCCGAGGCAGAGGAACAGTTCGGATGATATTTTCATAGCTTTACAGACTGGAAGGTTCCCTGCAAACGCGGGGGTATTCGCCCGTTCATATATTTTATTTCTGCCATCCGGCGTTAAGTATGATGAGGAGCAATATCCACCATTCGGGGTATTTCAGAAAAAGCAACGACAGGGTTATTGCTACCGCTATGTTCACGACAATCCATCCCCACAATCCGGCCTTCCTGAAATCAATCCTAACATCATCGGCAGCGGCCGCCACGCGCCATGTGCCCAGTCCGGACTCAC
Source organism: Phocaeicola sartorii JCM 17136 = DSM 21941 (assembly GCF_054653615.1). Lineage (NCBI taxonomy): Bacteria > Pseudomonadati > Bacteroidota > Bacteroidia > Bacteroidales > Bacteroidaceae > Phocaeicola > Phocaeicola sartorii. The sequence continues at coordinate 921,941 of NZ_BAAIFW010000006.1, read as the reverse complement.
AGACATATGCACAATATGCCATGAGCGTGGAGCCGAGAAGCGCCTCGGCAGCCGAATATCCGTGGTCAAGATGGAAATATGCGGCAAGAGACAGCGCCGCCAGCCAAAGGATGGCGTGCGCCGCCGCTATCACATATTTATGGATAAACCGATTCACATTCCGACCGTCCATTTCTTTCAACCGATAAGGGTAGCCAAATCTTCGTCAACGGTGGCGATGGTACCTATATTGAACTTCTCCTGAAGCACTTTCAGAATTTCGGGGGTGAAAAACGCCGGCAGCGTCGGGCCGGTGTGGATATTCTTCACTCCGAGGCTCAACAGGGCCAGAAGCACTATCACCGCCTTCTGCTCATACCATGCGATGTTGTAGACAATCGGCAGATCGTTGACACTCTCCAGGCCGAAAGCGTCCTTGAGAGCATTGGCAATCACGACGAGCGAATAGGAGTCGTTACACTGTCCGGCATCGAGCACGCGCGGAACACCCTCGATATCACCGAGCGGAAGCTTGTTGTAGCGGTATTTGGCACAGCCTGCGGTGAGAATCACGCAGTCTTTAGGAAGCCTTTCCGCAAATTCCGTATAGTATTTGCGCGAGGGCATTCTGCCGTCACAGCCTGCCATGACCACAAACTTGCGGATTTTACCGCTTTTGATGAGGTCGATAATCTTAGGCGCCAAAGCAAGCACCTGGTTATGGGCGAATCCGGCGACAATCTCACCGTGCTCTATCTCTGTCGGCGGCTGGCATGTCTGCGCCCGCTCTATGATTTCGGAAAAATCCTTTTTGCCGTCCTTCCCCTCGGGGATAAAATGTGTGCCGGGCATTCCGACGACACCGGTCGTGTAGACGCGGTCCATGTAGGTGGTTTTCGGACGCGGGGGCACGATGCAGTTGGAGGTGAAGAGGAACATGCCGTTGAATGTCTCGAACTCGTCAATCTGCCGCCACCATGCGTTGCCGTAGTTACCTGCAAAGTGGGGGAATTTCTTGAAGAAAGGATAACTCTGGGCAGGGAGCATCTCCGAGTGGGTGTAGATGTCAACCCCTTTGCCTGCTGACTGTTCGAGCAGTTCCTCAAGATCCTTGAGGTCGTGACCGCTCACGAGTATGCCCGGACGGTTCCTTACTCCGATGTTTACCTTTGTGATTTCGGGATTGCCGTAGGTCGATGTGTTTGCCTTGTCAAGCAGAGCCATAGCCTTGACACCCCCGTCACCCACATTGAGCACGAGCGAAAACAGCTCATCCACGCTTATGTCAGGACGGCTTATCTCGGCAAGGGCGTTCTCTATCACGACATATATGTCTTCGTCCTCATAACCGAGGTTACAGGCGTGGCGGGCATAGGCCGCCATACCCTTGCAGCCGTACATGGCAAGCTGCTTGAGACCTCTTATATTCGGGTTCTTGTCATGGAGCACACTTGTGATTTCTTCTTCAAGAGTGCCGCTGTGTTCGATTACCTCATGTACGCCATATTCCTCCTTTGGGATATGATACGACACCTCAGGCATGAAAGGAGGCTCCATGCCGCGCTTTTTCGACTCTCCTTCGAGTTCGTTTTTCAGGTCGAGGGCTTTTGTGATATAGCCGTCGAGCATATCATTGTCGAAGTTCGCGTTGGTGATGGTGGTGAACAGTGCGTCGACGATGAACCGGGATGCATCCTTGCTTGATGCGCCTTTCTCTCGCAACTGTCGGTTTACGATGGCCATGCCACGGGCGATGTAAAGCAGCTGATCCATTCTTGCAGACGTTTCGGATTTCTTTCCGCATACACCTTGTATCTCGCAGCCTTTGCCGCGTGCGGTCTCCTGGCACTGGTAACAGAACATTTTCATAAGTGGAGGATATGTTAAGAGATTATTTTGTCAATAAGTTGTAAACCACAATGGCATTGTTATGCCGTTCATCATGAGACGAATAAAGTAATGTCACTACAGATTTCTGTGCAAGAAGATGTCGCAATGCCCCGAACGAAGGGCTGGTCTCCAGTTCTTTGGAATATCGAGTCTCAAATTCAGACCATCGGTTATCGGGATCCGCATGAAACCATTCGCGGAGTTCTGTGGACGGCGCGATATCCTTATCCCACAAATCATAATGGAAAGTCTCGTGCGAGAGACCTCTCGGCCAAAGTCTGTCTATATATACCCTGAAACCGTCTTCCGGAGAAGCGGGTTCGTAAGCCCGTTTTAATTGATATTGTGTCATAAACTGTGATATTACATATATTTACTATCCAATTTCAACACCTGTATCCGCTGTATGGTTCATAATTAATAATGCGTCATGAGGATTGAATTTTATTTGAAACAAAGCATACAACAAAACTTGATATTAGTAGAACCCCATTGAAAAATGACTGCATGAAACAGGGTCGAGAGGAATAGTCTGGCTGACAGACCCGAAGAAACTACCGGGCAAAATTAGCGTCCGCCTCTTTCGGACTGCAAGGCCGGGCCTATCGGTTTCGGGAAAAATCATCCTCGCTTCGCTCCGGTATTTTTCCCGAAAGCCTTGCATTACCGGAGTCGGCCGCTGTAATGCCCTTGTAGTTCATCGGGCTGCCAAGCCCGGATATTCAATAATTAATTAAAAAAGAAACGACTATGAGACAGGCTATCATGACAGCGGCACAACCGGCGGTGACAATTCCAGTGCCGAAGAAAAGAATCGTCCGGATTGAAAGACCCGGAATCAAGTTCCCGTCACGCAGGACAGGGGGACCGGTGCATATCTCCACCATCCTGGATCCTATAATGGAGATAAGCCGCCATCCTGACCGTAACAGGCTTCTCGCAGAATTCTTCAAGGGATGAGCGCAGGCAATAACCGGAAATATTCACACTAAATACGATAAGAATATGTTTTTTCAATCAATGAACCAGATGATGAACCCTAACGTGGATATCACGTTGGTCATCCGCAAGTCCGCCGACGGGCGCATGGCAGTGTCGGTGCTACCGAAGTGCAACACTCTCAAGGATGAGGCGCAGAACAGCATCGTGCCGCTGACACTGAACGGCACACCCGAAGAACTCGACTCAGGCTTTATGCAAGTGGTCGCACGCCCTATGCAAAAAGCATCAGGACTGATCTCCAACATGGCGCAGTTCGAGGCGCAGGCCGACAAAGCCGCGTCATCGAGCAAGGGTGCTAAGGAAGCCAAGGCGAAAGAATCCAAAGAGGACAGGGAGAAGCGCGAGAAGTATGAGAAAAATCTCAAGAAGGCGGAGGAGCATATCGCCGCCAAGAGACATAAGGAGGCCGTGGACGCGCTTACCGAGGCACGCAAGTACGCCAAACCCGACGACTTGAAGACAATCGACGAGCGGCTTGACGAGCAGAAGAAATTATTGGGACAGGGAGATCTCTTCGCAATGATGGAGGAACCCGAGCAGGCTCAACCGCAGCAGTCCAAAGTCCAGCAACCGACACAACAGCCCGCGACGGCTCAGCCTCAGCCAAAGCAAATGCCGGAACAAGTCCAGCCTGTTCAGCAACCGACTGTTCAACAGCAAGCTGCCCCACAACAGCAGTCTGCGATGCCACAGCAGGAAATGCCGGCGCAAGCCGCACACCCCGCTCAACAGCCATACGGCAACCCCGGACAGGGATATGGTGGCCGGTACGGATATCCGCAACAGCCGCAGGGATGGCCGCAGCAGGCGCAACCCAACGGCGGCTATCCGCAATATGCGCATCCAAATGGCGGGATAATGCCGCCAAACGGAGGTCAGAACGGCTCGTATCCTCACAACGGTCAGCCACGGTACTCACAGCAGCCGATGCCGTTCGAGCACGACATGGCGGCTCATGTACCGAGAATGGCGGATCCGGATGACGCACCACCATACCGACCGGAGGAATATGCGGAATATCCCGACTTCCCGGCATCAATGTTACAAGGAAATTATGCACAACCCCAAATGATGTAAGACTATGGCACTCGAAATCACAGGAATCAAACGCGTGTTCACTTTCAAGAAAGGGACAGCCACAATCACACTCGACGACCCCAATCCGTCGGACAGCCCCGAAATGGTGATGGGATTCTATTCCAATACCTATCCCGAACTGACAACCGCCACGGTACACGGTCCCACCATGAAGGACGACGCGGCGGTCTATGAGTTCAAGACCACAATCGGAACCAAAGGATAAGAACCAATGCCCGTAAAACCTAAAAAAGAGAACCAATGCAGACTCCTGAGCGAATCACAGTCGGAACAGCTCGCAAAGCTGCTCATAAGTCAGACAGAGAGGCGCTATCATTACGGAGTGAACCGGCAAAGAAGAATTACAGCGCCCAGCGGTGCTGTAATTCTTTTCTGAAAACGACATTCCAGAGCACCGTACCTTCTTTCATAATCAAGGATTATGGAGAGGATACATTCAACATAATCACGCAGGAGAACTATGATTTCCTGCGTGATTCATATTTCCGGTATGCGGAATTGTTGAACGTGAAGACCGATCACACACCCGGCAGGACTCTGAATGAAAGTATCAACCAACTGTATTATGACATGCAGACCATTCTCTCCGACAATATTGGACTGAATATCGAGATGTATGACAGCAGGCTTCATTTTACACTCTGGAAATGCCACAGGTGGGGAACCTGCAAGCTGTATTATTTCCCGGTGAAATTTCTGACCCGAATCAACAACGGGCTTAGGCGCATAGCCATATCGTTCCTTAACAAGTTTATGCACGCCAACGGAATCGGTTCAATATTGGACTGCGATGAACATGACTGTATAATGGAATGTGTCCTTATGGATTATGACACTGACGAGGCAGACAAAGAAATTATCAGGGACAGGAAGCGCATAGAGTCATATCAGTCAGGAGCAATACACAAACTGCTCAGACGTGTTGAAAGTAAGTCATATCATAACGACATACACACGGCGTTGCACGGTTATAAACCCGTTAACGCATGGGAATCAAAATTTATAGATGCCATGCTGGATGGAATGGAATTCCTTGAACCGAAGAAACCGATAATGCATTATGCCTATGACCCATATTACGATGATGACCCGGACATACGTCCGGTGGACCTGCACCGTCAGATCTGCATTGTCTATGAGGAAGATGACATAGTCACCAGGACACTGATTGACTTCATAAACTCGGATTATCAGGAATCGTATGAGATAATACCGGTGACAACTATGAAACTGACTCCAAAAACGGAATCACTCTTCAAAATATCGGATGAGTATCCCGAACGGTTCTTCCAATGGTCCGATAAGTTCATTAACATAATAAGTAATCATGAATCATGACGAATTCCAACCAACTGACTCGGGAGATAAGCTCCGTAATATATCCCAAAGCCGTTCTCATCGCCTATGTCAGCGAGGACGAGAAGAAACATTTCCTTGAGATGCGTGCAATAGATCAAAATGGCAATATGGGTGAAGGACGTCCGGTGACCTTGGAGTTCATGAACGATCTTGTGAGGAATTATTCGGAAGTCCATGACGGCACTCCATGCGGTATATTGCCGTCAAATCTGCTGTATTGCGATACACGCAAGGGATCTGAACGGTACGTATGGTACAATCCGCCGCAAAGACGAATGATGTACTTTGTGGAAAGCCTCAAAATTGAGAATGCGGAATACAATGTTCCGGGAGTGATCTATGAATCAAAGGAAGGTGGCGGAATGAACGTGTATGCCTTCAAGGGAGAAGTCCCAACTCCGGAGACGAACCTGTATGCCGCCCCGTTTTTTAATGTCACGGGGGCCAATGTGTGTATGGGGAATCCGAAAATTGAAAGTCCGAGGAAACCGACATTCGGAACCTTTCTGGAATATCTTGAGAAAAGGTTCTGGCTGACGGAGTTCTCACACCTGGGCGGAGGCCGTAACCCAACGAAATCCAACCTTGTGCTGGTGACAAAGGATGCACGCGACAGGCCGTTCAACCTTGATGAGCTAATTCCTCTGAATAATCTGAAATTAAACGACATACTGAAATGAAACGCGTACATTACATTCATAATTACCTGCTCAATCCACAACATCCGGTTACGGTGAATCTCATAGGTACAGGCGGCACCGGGTCACAAGTGCTTACAAACCTCGCAAGGCTCGATGTGACGCTGAGGGCGTTGAACCATCCCGGTCTGTTTGTAACAGTATATGACCCCGACATAGTTACCGAGGCCAATATCGGGCGTCAGCTTTTCGGATGGTCGGATATAGGATTGAACAAGGCGCAGTGCCTGGTGACACGGATAAACAATTTCTTCGGGAACGACTGGGCTGCAATTCCCGGATTATATCCTGTAAGCCCCAAGGATGCACGTATGGATAATCTTGCAAACATAACCATCACCTGTACCGACAATGTGAAATCACGTATGGATTTATGGAAAGTACTGAAAGCTGTACCGGAATCAGCCTCCTCCAATCACGGCACACCGATATATTGGCTTGACTTCGGCAACTCGCAGTCAAGCGGACAGGTGGTATTGGGAACCGTGCCGAGAAAAATAAAGCAGCCCGAATCACATCTTTATGAAACGGTAAGCTCACTGAAAGTGGTGACACGCCTCGTGCGGTACTCAAAAGTGAAAGATAATGATTCTGGTCCGAGTTGCTCTCTTGCCGAAGCATTGGAAAAACAGGATCTGTTCATCAACTCAACATTGGCACAGCTCGGATGCAATCTGTTATGGAAAATGTTCCGCCACGGCATGATAGAGTACCATGGGCTGTATCTGAATCTCTCCACCATGAAAGTAAATCCTATCCTGATTTAACAGATATATTACACCTGTACATGAATCTCAAATTTCTTTCTTTTATTGGAGAGTAGATATAATGATTCTAAATTTAAGCATATAAATCTTTGCGGTCTAACGAATTTAGACTAACTTTGCACTATAAATCTTAAGTTGAAGATAATGGAACAACTTACCAAGCGTGAAGAAGAAGTGATGAACAAGTTTTGGGAGAAGGGTGAAGCTACCGTTAAGGAGATTATCGCCACTTATCCCGAACCTCGTCCAAGCAGAACCGCCATATCTACATTCGTGAAGTTTCTTGTTGATAAGGGCTTTTTAGGCCACAAGCCGGCAGGAAACAACGGATTCATCTACTATCCCCTTATAGAAAGAGAGGAGTATTGTGGTAACAATCTGAAAAATGTCGTTCAGCGATATTTCAACAATTCCATTCGTGGAGTGATAAGCACTCTTGTAAGGGACAGGAAAATGTCAGACGATGAAGTCCAGGAGTTGATAAATCAGGTGATAGAAGGCAATCACCAAGAATAAGGCTGATAACAATATGGATAACGAACTGATAGGATTATGCAGTAAGATAAAAGCAGATATTTCCAATGAAAGCACATTTCATTTGGGGATTGAAAATTTGTTGCTGTTGCGTAAACGATTGTTCAACGCCATATTACAATTAAAAGCGGAATTATGTCGTGATGATTTTAATGCTATGCCATTCATAGGAGAGGATGGCTTTCACAGCAAGACAATCGCTTATTCCATCTGGCATATATTCCGTATTGAGGATATTGTCAGCCATGCTCTGATTAACGGAGATGACCAAATATTCTTTTCCGAGAATTTTCAAGAGCGCATCGGTTCTCCGATAATAACTACCGGCAATGAACTTGTAAAACAGCGTATCGGTGACTTTTCGGAAAAATTGGATTTAGAGGCACTATATCAATACTCTACAAAGGTCAAAGCTAATACTGAGTTTATGATCAAGAATCTGGTATTCGCAGATTTGAAGCGTAGTTTTACAATCGAAGATAAATTACGTCTTGAATCCTTATGTGTAGTAAGCCAATCCGATAATGCAAAATGGTTGATAGATTATTGGTGTGGCGAGGATTTGAAAGGGCTGATTCTTATGCCGTTTTCCGAGCATTGGATGGCTCACATCTACGCTTGTATGCTAATTAGGAACAAACTGTATTCAAAATGAGAAAGTTACTGTTTATAATTATATATTTGTCTTTTATATCGCCTGCTTTCGCTGATGGAAACAAGGCGATAGAGAATGCTTTGCAGGAGTATATCAAAGGGAAAGATGCCCGGATAGGTGTCGCGGTCATTATCAATGGCAAAGACACCGCTTCTGTCAACGGCAATCGGGATTTCCCTATGATGAGCGTAGTCAAATTTCCGCTGGCTCTGACGGTAGCGCACTGGATAGATACTAACGGTATGTCGCTGAACGATTCCATAACATTCAGGAAGAATGACTTGGACGAGGACACATATAGTCCAATGCTCAAAAAGTATGGTAAGAGCCGAAATGCCATGACTGTAAGAGAACTGCTTGAATGGTCTTTGGTTGAGAGTGACAACAATGCGGCAGACATACTCCTGCATCGCGTCGGTGGAACATCGGGAGTAACATCAATAATGAGGCAAATGGGTATCTCTGATGAGATTGTAATCGGAGCCTCGGAAGAAGATATGCACCGTGATCCATACCTAAGCTATCTTAACCGTACCACACCTTTGGCAATGGCGCAACTCTTTAACAGATTTGATGCTGAGATGAGGAACACATCACTATCGTATTCCGTAATCGCAACTATGCTTGAACAATGCCGTACCGGAATTGACAGGCTTGTTGCTCCCTTATTGTCAAGTGATGCCACGATTGGACATAAAACCGGCACAGGCTTCCCGACACCTGACGGACGCATATCAGCCATAAACGACTGCGGATATGTTAACCTGCCCAATGGTGTGAGGTACTCCATTGCGGTATTTGTTGCTGACTCCGGCTATGACATGGCAAGAACATCAGCTATCATAGCAGAAATTTCCAGAATAGTCTGGATTGGTTTGACTGGATAGAAGAAAGAAGTAAGAATCTGGAAGAAAGAGAATTATCCTGGCTATTCTTTGAGTGAAAACGCAGTAATAAAATAGATTGACAATATGGACAAATATAAAATTAGAAGTTGGCATAAAGCAGATTATTCCACTTTGGCAAAATATCTTAATAACAAAAAGATATGGGATAATTGTCGGGATAGTCTGCCATATCCTTACTCGGAAAGCGATGCACAACAATTCATCCAATTTGTGTTAAATCAAAACGAGCAGAATAATTATTGCATTGAAGTAAATTGTGAGGCTGTCGGAAATATTGGTTTTACTCGTGGCGTTGACGTAGAACGCTACAATGCTGAATTAGGATATTGGCTTGCCGAGCCTTATTGGAGTAAGGGCATTATGACTAAAATGTTGGCATTTGCTATTGGTAACTATTTTTCCAATACAGATGTTATTCGTATTTATGCAAATGTCTATGCAGATAATATCTCATCAATGAGAGTATTGGAGAAAACAGGCTTTCGCAAATGTGGCATACATCGTGATGCCTGTTTCAAGAATGGGAAATTTTTAGATTGCCATTATTATGAATTGCTAAAAGTTGATTTTGGCAATCTTGAACCACAAAAATGACTTGATAAATCTCAATATATGGAACAAAAATTTTGTCAAAGTTGCGGGATGCCGCTTACTGATGCAAATATCGGTACAAATTCTGACGGGAGTAGAAGCGAGGACTATTGTGGCTACTGCTATAAAAACGGTGTGTTCTTGCAGGACTTCAACATGAATCAGATGATTGAGTTCTGTACACAGTTTACCGACCAGATTAACAAGGAAACCGGTTGGAATCTGACACCACAACAGGCAAAGGCTCAAATGCAGCAACTCTTTCCGACGTTAAAACGCTGGAAGCAGAAAGATGAGAGAAGTTTGATTGAAAAGGCAGCACATCTTCTTTCTCAGTGCAAAGAAGTTACGTTAGCTTCGGTCAATGCGGACGGTTTTCCGCGTCCTGTGCCTTTGGATAAAATCCATTCGGTAGGTTGCAATGATGTCTGGGTAGTCACTGCTGCTGATTCGGAGAAAGTCAGGGATTTCAAAGTCAATTCTAAAGCTGGACTGTCATATTCGTTTTACGGCGATAGTGTCGCGTTGCGAGGCACAGTTGAAGTCATTAAAGATGATGAAACCCGCAAACGGATGTGGCAGGAGCATTTTATAAATTACTTCCCAGCCGGCCCGACAGATCAAAACTATGTGCTTGTGCATTTCATCGGCAAGGAGGCGACCATCTGGATAAACCATGAATTTACACATATTACTATATAATTCTATAAACTATGCGAAATCCGGAACAAACAGTCGGCAATATGGCTGACAAATTAAAAACCGCCTTCATCGGTTCTGTTGACGAGCAAGGATTCCCGAATGTCAAGGCGATGCTCCAGCCTCGGAAAAGAGAAGGTATAAAAGTATTCTACTTCACAACAAACACATCCTCGATGCGTGTGCGTCAATATCTCGCAGACAACAAAGCCTGTGTATATTTCTGTGACAACCGCTTTTTCAGAGGTGCAATGCTTCGCGGAACAATGAAAGTGCTGACAGATGCACAAAGCAAGGAAATGATTTGGCGTGACGGAGATACGGAATATTATCCGGAAGGTGTCACCGATCCCGACTATTGTGTGCTTAAATTCACTGCAATTTCCGGACGCTTTTACAGCAACTATCATTCGGAGGAATTTTCGGTTGATTGAATTTGTCCGTTTTTTACTATCACGGCAGGATATTTCGCCATAATTTTGTTAGATGCAAACTTTCAGAGTTATACAACCATCTGATATTCTGAAGCCATTTATCCGATATTATTGGATATTACAGTCTTCATCGTCAGGCAGCGTATCACAGCGCACGTTGCCTATGGGTTGTGCATCCCTTGTATTCCATCGTGGCGAAAGATTGCGGATTATCAACCGTCAAGAATTACAGCCCCGCAGTTTTATTTGCGGTCAGGAAAGCGGATATTCAGAGATAATCGCGACAGGAAATATCGAGATGATTGTTGTCGTATTCCAGCCTCATACGGCAAAGATGTTTTTCGGTATGCCTGTCAATATCCTCCGTGACAGGAACGTTGCATTGTCCGATATTGGAGACATGGCACTGCTTGATCTTGCAAAAAAGATTGAAGAGTGCGAAGATCAGGATGCCTGCATTGATTTGATTGAATCCTATTTATGCAAACGGTTGATTCATGAAACGTCGTACCATTTGCCTCGGCTTGCAGAAGTAATCCGTTACATAAACAATTCAAGACAGGGTAATATCAAAACGCTTGCTGATATTTCATGTCTGAGTGAAAAGCAGTTCTGTCGAGTTTTTTCAGATAATGTAGGAACAACGCCAAAGGAGTTTATGCGTATAGTAAGGCTTCAACGCATATTATCGGCAATGCAGCACAATCCTGAAATTGGGTTTGCTCAACTTTCTTATGATTGTGGATTTACAGACCAATCTCACATGATTAAAGAGTTCAAGCTATTCTCCGGATACACTCCAAAAGAGTATATCGTCCGACACTCTCCTGTCTCAGACTATTTTACATACTGAAAAATAGCGGTTATACAGCCCTGCATTTGGTTGTCACCGATTATTTTTATAATTTTGTCACTACTTGGTGACATTATATAAGATGGAATTGAAAGAAACAGAAAAAAGGCTTCTTGAAGCCGTGAGCCATATCGTAGAGAACGACGGTTTTACCAAAATCGGAGTTAATCGCATAGCTAATCAAGCCGGATGCGATAAGGTTTTGATTTATCGCTATTTCGGTGGGTTGGATGGTTTGCTCGTGGAATGGGCAAAGCGTCATGACTATTATTCGTTTGCCTATTCGGAGTTTATTGACACCATTAAACGAGTTAAAGACGGTAACATAAAGCAGATTGTTAAGGATGTGCTTATGTGTCAGCTTAACTATCTAAAAGATAATGTACTCATGCAGGAACTTCTGGTATGTGAACTGTCAGGTCATTCGTCTTTCAAGGGAATTATCGAAGAACGTGAGCGTATCGGTCATAAATTGCAGGAGGAACTTAATAAGTTTTTGGATCGGGGCGGCGATAACAATATGTCTATCGCCATAATCATATCCGCAATCAACTACATAGTTCTTTTCACAAGGCAATATCATAAAATCAATGGCATAGATTTCAGCAAACCGGAAGCATGGGAAAGAATGGAAGCTATGATTTCCAAATATGTGGATTTTATCTTTGACAACAACTGTCTATGAAACATATCATTACAATAACACTTACGCTGTTTCTTACAGCTTTTGCAATGGCGCAGGAAAGAAACTATATTTCCACCTGCGGCAAGACAAAAACCGCTATCAAATGGACGGAGGAACACAAGGATGGAAAGATATACCTATATACGGTACAAGGTGGTGAGAAGCATGAGTATATATTAGGAACCGATTATAAAACCGAGAGTTGGAAGATAGTAAATACTTCTTCAAACACCAATCTATCAATCAGGTTAAATAATGGTATGTACTCCATATCCGGCAAGTTCAATGGGAAACAGATTTCAAAGACGGTGAAAAGTAAAGGCAAGCCGTGGTATCAGAATATCGCCTATAATGCGGGGCTGACCCTGAAAAACGGTAAATCGGCGGAATACGAGTGTTTCCGCCCCGACAACATAAAACTATATACCATGTCAGCAACCAAGAAAGGATCTGAGAAATTCGACGGGAAGAATGCAGTAAGAATCGAAGTCAGTCTTACCGGCTTTATGTCTGCTTTCTGGAGCTGTGATTATTACTTTGACACGAGTTCTCTGATGTTTGTAGGCTATAAAGGCGTAAATGGAGGCTTCGGAACACCGGAAACAAAAATATCAGTCGCAAGATGAAGACAATAATATTCTATCGTTCCTCATATAGAGGAAACACGTTGAAGATTGCGGAAAGCATGAAGGATGCCCTATCTGCCGAATTGGTATCTATCGACAGCAATCCGTCAATCGACCTGTCGGATTATGACCTTATTGGCTTTGGCTCCGCGATAAACTTTGCCGCTCACGATATACGACTTCAAAGATTTGTTTCAGGTCAATATCTTAAAGGTAAAAACGTGTTCGTATTTTCCACCCGTTGTAGACCTTTCTTGGGAGCATATCATAAGCACCTCAAAAAAATCATAGAGGCGAAAGGAGGAATTATAGTCGGAGAGTTTTCCTGTCAAGGATTTGACCGCACCGGGCCGTGGGTTCTGATGGACGGCTACAATAAAGCCAGACCGAATGAGCGGGATATGTTCAAGGCAAGACTGTTCTCGGAAAAGCTTCGGTGGAAATTGCATCCTTTGGCATTTGTTTGTAAAAATCCGATTGCAGGATATTCTGAAAGCATACCGATACGCCGCAAGGGTTCATATATAGTAGCCGGTAACAAGGTGGTGTTTCTCAATACCTCTACCTGTATAAAGTGTGGAAAATGTATCAATGTTTGTCCGATGCACATATTCTCACTAAAAGATACGGCTTTGCCGATGGACGAGAAAAATTGTATCCAGTGCCGATTATGCGCCGACAACTGTCCGACATTCTCAATATATATCCAAGAATCTTTCTTGAACGGATTGCGGATAGCCCTCAGGGAATCATTCAGTAACAAATTGCAGAATAATTATAAAGCTGAGGATAATCATCATTAGGTCTTTTAACCTAACACGGATGTCCGCTTTTTACTATCACGGGCTACGATGTCGCTGTAACTTTGCAGCGTACTAATCAAATAATAAAAAGTATGATTGCATTTTTTGAAATTCCCACCAATGACTTCGACAAGTCGGTGGCGTTCTATCAGGCACTCTTCGGCGAAAAGCTGGAAGTGTCGCAGTTCGGCGACGAGAAAATGGCCTGTCTTATGAAAGACGGCAAGAGTGTTTGCTCAATCTCCTCGGCCCCCTCGTTCCCCGGTTTCTCACCCTCTAATGGAGGCGTGCTGGTGTATCTCCAATTAAAAGACTTGGAAGCAAGCGTGAAGACAGCTCTGGACAACGGAGCAACGCTCGTAACCCCCAAGACCAAGATTCAGGTTGACGGTTGGGGTTACTTCGCCATCATCGCCGATCCTGTCGGCAACCGCTTAGGGCTTTATGGCGACAAGTAAAGAGCCGAAAACGTAGGTTACAGTGGAGAGAACTACTCGGTTTTCTCCACTATCCGTATCTATAATCAATTTTTTCTGCCATATCATTTTGTTGTCTAAACAATTTAGACTACTTTTGTATCATCAAATCGTCTAAGTTGATTAGACTAAATACAAATAAAAGATATGAAGCCATTAACAGAAAGAGAAGAAGAAGTGATGAACTTCTTTTGGGAAAGCGGGGCACTCTCGGTTCGAGATGTCGTTGCCCTTCACGATGAGCCGAAGCCAAGTCGGACGACGGTAGCCACATTCGTGAAATTTCTCGAACAGAAAGGCTATCTTGACCACAAGGCCGAAAGCACTGGCTTCATATATTTCCCAATAATAGAGCGAGAGGATTATTGTGGACAAAATCTGAAGAGTGTCATTAGGCGGTATTTCGACAATTCCATTCAAAATGTTGTGAACTTCCTGATTAAAAGCGAGGAATATAGCGATGAAGAAGCTAAGGAAATAATATTGCAAATATCTAACAGAGGAAAGGAATAACAATGGCAGGCATATTTTTAGCATATTCATTATTGGCAAGTACCCTCCTGATTGTAGTCTGGGTGGTGTACAAATGCGTTCTTGCCAATATCGGATGTTTCCGGTTCAACAGGATATTGTTGTTGTCCAGTATAACGCTTGCTTTTGTTTCCCCCATCTTCATACTTAATCCCTTTTGGTTAGCGGATATTATGGAGAATAATATTGAAACCGCTTTTAATCCGGTAGAGGTTGCCTATATAGCCAATACGGTATCAGAGCAAATCACTCCGATATGGGATTATATAGTCACACTTTACCTTATAGGAGTTATTGTCATGACTATTTATTTCCTTGTTTCACTGGTACGGCTGACACTGTTCATTCTCAAAGGTGAGCATATAAAACAGGATGACTGCCGCATTATACTTCATCGCCATAACAGCGTCGCCCCGTTTGCATGGTGCGGATATATCATGATGCCAAGACGTGACTGGTACGAGTTCGGGCAGATGATAGTATGCCATGAAAAAGCGCATATAGAATGTCGCCATTGGATTGACTTGCTTTTTATGCAGGCAGCGATTATTATCACTTGGTATTGTCCCGCTATATGGCTTCTGCGCAATGAGCTTCATACCCTTCATGAGTATGAAGCCGACAGCCGTGTGCTTGCATCGGGCATAAAACGAGAGGAGTATCAGATATTTCTAATAAAAAAGACAGTTGGAGCAAGGTTCGCTACTCTTTCCAACTGTCTAAATCACAGTTCACTTAAAAAACGTATAACTATGATGTTATCAAGCAAACCGACAGGCAAAGCCCGTGTGCGTGCCTTTGTCATGGTGCCTGCAATGGCACTCGCGTTAATCGGTCTGGCAACCCCTGCGGTGTCAGCAGTAATCAACGAGGTATCAGCCGCTACACCGGTGGAGGATCTGCGCTACAAAATTACGCAAAAATCCGATTCTACCATTCGTGTGACAGAAAGAAATTCAGATGTGGTGGTCACGGAGAAAGCCGACGCGGCCGATGCCGTGCCATTCATCAGGACTGAAACCGCCCCCAACTTCCCCGGTGGCAAGGACAAACTGAGAGCCTTTATCAATAAAACCATCTCCTTCCCTGAAACTGCATACAAAGACGGTGTTCTTAACATGGATGCCGTAGTGCAGCTTACCATCGCCAAAGACGGAGTTGTAAAGGATGCCCGAATCGTTAAAAGCTCAGGCAAGACACTTGATGCCGAAGCTCTGCGTGTGGCGCATATGCTCCCCAAATTCCACCCCGGACTAAATAGCGGGCTGCCGTCGGAATCAAGCTACACGCTGGAGTTCAACTACTATATATGCAACGAATATTGGTCATCAAACGGCGAATAAAAACAGGAAGAAATACCAATAGTACAAATATCTTATCTGATACTTGGAGTGTGCCGTACTTTCAGTATGGCATCTCCTGTATCTGAAATATTCAATCTGGGACTGAACGGAATTTGGATTAGTGCGGATACAATTGCTTGATTTGTGACTGTATGGGTCTTTCTCACATATAGACAGCGGCCTAAAAAATGTAATGGGCGCAATTTAACAAATTGAATAAAACTGTATTATGAATAAAAATATGATTGCCCCATGCGGGCTGAACTGTACTGTGTGCAGCGAAGCACTGCGAAAAGAAAGCTCTTGCGTCGGTTGCCGGAATGAGGGTTACAAAGGTGAGTATTGCGCCAATATATGTAAGATTGTAAAGTGCGAAATACGGAAAACACTGCCGGACGGATTCTGTGACGAATGTCCTCAATATCCGTGCAGGGAGATTGTTGATAAGGAGTGCTGGTATGCCAACGACTATCCGATGATAGAATCGCTTATGGGCAATCTTGCCTTTATCAGAGAAAATGGTATTGAAAAATTCCTGCAAAGGGAGAAAAAGCGTTGGACTTGTTCTGATTGCGGAAGGATCATATCAGTTCATGACGGTATATGTTATGGCTGTGGTAAAAACCATACAGATAGAAAACATTGAATATGAAAAGTATAACAGTAAGTAAAGACAATATAGCCGCCTGTGGGCTGTATTGTGGAGCGTGTCGCAAATTCTTGTCTGGCAAATGCCCCGGATGCAAGAACAACGAGAAAGCATCGTGGTGTAAAATCCGCCAATGTTGCATAAGCAAAGGCTATCATACCTGTGCCGAGTGCGAGCGTGACGTAAGGGAGTGTAAAATCTATTCCAACTTTATAAGCAAAGTGTTCGCTTTGCTCTTCAACTCTGATCGTCCGGCTTGTATCAGCTATATACGGGAACACGGAGAAATAGCGTATGCAGAGGAAATGAACAAGCGAAAATGTCAGACAATAAAACGCAAATGATATGAAAACAAACATTCTTACAGCAATAATGCTTGCATTAGCCATATTGGTTGGCTCATGCAATTCTCCGTCAGATAATGCCCTGTACAGAGAATGGAGACTTGAGAAATACAACTGTATTGCCACTTCGTCATACGGACTGACACAGGTAAATGGAAATTGTGATTTTGTATTGCAATTTGACAACACCGGAGTATTCCATTGTACCACCGACTGCAATACTATCTCCGGCAGTTTTGAAAAAAGTAAAACCGCCTTGAAATTCTCCGATATATCCTTTACCGAACTGGCTTGCGATAACATGATAGTGGAAAGGAGTATCGTGTCTAATCTACCCTGTATCAAATCATACGAAATTACAGACGATTCTATCTTGGTGTTGAAAGATGATAAAGGTCATATTCTGATGGAACTAATCAGCTACGATTTACCGGATGAAAGTTTGTGTGGAAAATGGCGACTTGAAAAATACAACAGCATTGTTACAACTTCAAACGAACTAACTGACGTAAACGAGGAATCGGACTGCGTTTTACAGTTGAATAACACCGGATTTGTCTGCACCACTGACTGTAACATAATATCAGGCAATTTTGTCGAGGATAATAATATTTTGGGCTTCTCCAACATATCCATGACTGAAAAGTCAATAGAGGGTATAGTATCATGTGACGATATGGAATTGGAAAGAAGTATAGAGGCAAATCTACACTGTGTCAAGTCATACGAGCTAAAAAACAACACCGTTCTGTATCTGAAAGATACGTATGGTCATATATTAATGGAGCTAACAAAGCAATAGTTTTATAATGATGAAAAGAATAATAATTGCAGCTATTTTAGCCACTTGTTCCATGTTAAACATCATGGCTTCCGATGATAATATTTCGGGAGCGTGGCATGGTACGTTGAAGATAACTCCACAAGTGGAGTTAAAGATCGTGTTCAATTTCAAGACAGGAGAAGATGGCAAACCGTCAGTTATGCTTGATTCTCCGGATCAAGGTGCATACGGAATAGCCGGAGAAGTGAATTTCATTTCGGCTGATTCTGTAAATGTAACAGTTAGACGCATAGGATTGACGTTTACCGGACGCAAACAGGATGGGAAACTCACTGGGAAATGCGCACAAGGAACAATGAATGCCGACCTTGAATTATTTCCGGGCATTGTGGAATTAAAACGACCTCAAACGCCTAAGCCACCATATCCATACACTATAAAGGAGGTTCGTTTCAATAACTTATCAGATGGAGTTACTCTCGCTGGGGCACTTACTTTACCTGAAGGTCTTAATGAGACAACTCCGGCTATCGTAATGATTACCGGTAGCGGACTGCAAAACCGCGATGAAGAAATATGCGGACATAAGCCGTTTGCTGTCATCGCAGATTACCTTGCCCGAAACGGCGTTGCAACCTTACGATATGATGACCGAGGATATGGAGAATCAACCGGCGACGGCAAAAATGCCACCACTGAAGATTTTGCACGGGATGCGAAAACGGCAATGGAATACCTGCGCAAAGAAATGAAATTCAAAAATGTCGGAATATTGGGGCATAGCGAGGGAGCGGCAGTGGCATTTATACTGGGAGCAGAGAACAATTCGGGATTATTCTCAAATCCGAATTTCATTATTGCCATTGGCGCACAGGCGGTTCGAGGTGACTCGGTATTGATAGACCAAAGTGCGACAATGCTGGAACAGGGCAACATGCCGGCGAATATTGTATCGGATTATGTTGAGGCATTGCACAAGATGTATGAACTGAAAATAAGGGAGGGTAACAATATGGCAGTTGAAAATATTGAGGCTATATGTGCAAATTGGAAGAATACTCCCGTTCACACACCTTTGAAAGCCAATCTGAAAAAGATTGCAGCCGACAATAACCTGTGGTTAAATTTCTATATCGGTTTTTCACCGGCGGAAAGCATTGCAGATACGGATTGCCCTGTATTCGCACTATACGGAGAAAAAGATATACAAGTTCGCCCAGAACTGAATATGCCTCAAATGCAACGACTCGCCCCGAAAGCGACCGTGAAACTTTATCCCGGACTTAATCACCTTTTCCAGCACGCTCAAACGGGCGCAGTACAGGAATACGGCACAATTGAGGAAACGATCTCCCCCGAAGTCCTTCAGGACATAATTGATTTTATCAAGAAGTATAAATAGTACAATATTGTATGAGTCTGGCACGTAAAATAGTCACATCAGGGTATATCTTGATATTTATCTTAATAGGAATGATTATTTATTCCTATTATTATGAATGGGTTAGACTCGAAGAATTGGAAGAGCAAAATCGGGAAACAAACAAATTGCAAGAAGATATCAATGATTTCAATATGATCCTTTCTGAATTTTCTCTTGCTGGTGAAGGGTTCTTGAATTGGGATGATGTGGATAAGGAACAATATCAAAAACAGCATATCAAGATTGACAGTATATTATTTCATTTCAATGAGATGTATCCTAATGAACATATTGACAGCGTACGGCAATTAATTGATGATAAAGCCAAAGGATTGCTAAATCTTGCAGATGTCATTTTTAAACAAAAAAGAACCAATGATAAAATAACAAAAGAAATTCCAATTATTGCACGAACGAGTAGTCAGGAACAGATAAGGAAACCGAAACGCAAAGGTTTTCTTGGCTTTTTTGGGGAAAAAGAAGAATTATCTCCAACAGCTACATCTACAATGCTTCAAACACTCAACCGTAATACCATATCTCAATATGCAAATCACAATCGTCATCTTTCAGAACTTACCGACAGCATTGTGGAGCGTAATAAGATGTTGAACACCCAACTTAATAAAATAATACGGCAACTTGAAGATAAGTCCCGTAATAATCTTCGATGCAGAGAGAATGAGATCTCCATTATGCGTGAACGCTCATACAGACAAATGGGCGGTCTTACTGTATTACTGATTGTCCTTCTTCTCCTATCCTATATTGTAATACTTTGGGATTTTCGGCAGAAAGAACGTTCGCGGCACAAACTTGAAGAAAGTATACGTCAAAATAATCTTTTGCTTGAGATGCGTAAGAAAATCATTCTCACTATATCTCATGATATACGAGGCCCATTGAATATTATTGGAGGAAGCGCAGAATTGGCATTGGATACAAGAGAAAAGAAGAAACGCGACAATTATCTTAAAAACGTCCAAATCCTCTGTAGTCATGTATTACATTTACTCAATAATCTACTTGACATGTATCGTCTTAACGAAGCAAAAGAGACTTCTAATAATATTCCTTTTAGACTTGGAGATTTGATGAAACGCATATCTACTGGTGCCAGTCATATTATTAACAACAAGGGACTTGTTTTTGAAGCTGAATTTAAGAATATGGATGTGACTGTTTTGGGGGATGAAGACAGGATAGAACAGATTGCAGATAATTTATTGTCCAATGCAGTTAAATTTACTCATACCGGTAAAGTTGCATTTATTGTTACATATAGTAACGGTAATTTGGATATGATCGTTAGAGATACCGGAATAGGGATGAGTGAGAATACCATCAAACGTATTTTTCGCCCATTCGAGCGTGCAGATAACTTAGAAAATATTGATGGATTTGGATTAGGGCTGACCATTACAAAAGGACTTGTTGCGTTACTTAGTGGAACGATAAATGTTTCCAGTAAAGAAGGAGTAGGTACAGAATTTCAGGTAACTCTGCCACTCAAATTAACTGATAGTTGTGTCAATAATTCACAGATGCAAAAATCGAATCCTGTGCACATGCCTCACAGTGTTCTGGTCGTTGATGATGACCCATTACAACTTGAGATTATAAAAGAAATGCTTGAACGCAATATGGTAAGTTGCACTATATGTAAAACGGCATCAGATGTTGTAAAGGAAATGCGTTCTCATGATTATGACATGATATTGTCAGATATTCAAATGCCGGGAACAGATGGCTTTGCCCTATTTGAATTACTACGAAAATCAAACATTGGCAATTCACGGAACATCCCAATTATAGCGATGACGGCTCGAGGTGATTGTGAGATTGATGCGCTCCTTGAATATGGTTTTGCAAGCAGCATTTTCAAACCATTTTCCATGCAGGAACTGTTGGAACATATTGCAAATATTATGCCTCATAAAGCAAATGGTGAACATATTGATTTTTCTATATTACTTTTAGAAGCAACAGATAAAATCAGTATTCTGCAAAGTTTAATGACCAGTTGTGATAACGATATTTCTGAGCTAAGGAAAGCCGCAGAAAATCATGATAAAATTAAGTTACGTGAAGTGATCCATAGAATTTACCCTGTTTGGGAAATGTTATCTATGGCGGATCGGTTGGAAATTTTGAGGGAAGAGCTAAAAAAATCGAATGCTTCTTGGAATATAATATCAAATTCCGTTAGAGAAATAACTCGTATTATCTTTGATATACGAGCCAACGCACACCGAGAGATTATTCTTTTAAAGGATGAAGAGCAGGATACTGATAGTTGAAGACAACGTAACCTTATCGCAGATGCAGAAGGACTGGCTCACACGCGAGGGATATGAAGTCATGACTGCAATAGATGCAGCCGTGGCACGCAGACTTATACGCAAAGCTGATTTTGACCTGATACTATCGGACGTACGCCTGCCAGAAGGGGACGGCCTGTCCCTGCTTGCATGGCTGAAGAAAGAGAAGCCGGGCATTCCGGTTGTCATTATGACGGAATACGCTTCGTATCCGGATGCCGTCAAGGCCATAAAGATGGGCGCGAAGGACTATCTGCCAAAACCTGTACACCGGGAGTGCTTGTTCGAGATTGTGAAGGAACTGGTACATCCGGCCGTGACCATACAGCATTCGCTTGAACGGCTTTTCAAGCGTGACAGCGCGAAGGCGCGTGAGGCGTTGCATCTGGCGGAGCTTGTGGCCCCCGCTGACATATCGGTACTGATTCTCGGTGCCAACGGAACCGGCAAGGAGTCCATAGCCCGTACCATTCATTTCAACAGCCCACGAAAAGACGAGCCGTTTGTCGCGGTGAACTGTGGCGCCATACCGCCCGAACTCATAGCCTCCATGTTCTTCGGCCATGTCAAAGGCGCTTTCACAGGAGCAGATACGGACAAGAAAGGATATTTTGACACGGCGAAAGGCGGCACGCTTTTTCTTGACGAGATCGGCACGCTCCCTTATCACACTCAATCATCTTTGCTTAGGGTATTGCAGGAGAATGTATATATGCCTGTCGGTGCGAACTCAGAACGCCGTGCCGATGTGCGCATAGTCGCGGCGACCAACGAGGATATGGAGAATTCCATCACCGAGGGTCGTTTTCGCGAGGATCTTTATCACCGCCTTTGCGAGTTCGAGATACACCAGCCATCTCTGGCGGAATGTCCCGAAGACATCCTCCCGCTTGCGGAATTCTTCCGCAAGAAGTTCTCTGATGAACTTCACAAGGAGACCTCCGGATTCAGCACGGATGCCGAACGGCTTATGCTGGCACACTCGTGGAGCGGCAACATCCGCGAGCTTCAGAACCGGGTGCGTCGGGCAGTTCTTATTTCCAAAGTACCCGTTATTGCGGCCTCGGATTTGAATATCCGTAAATCTACAAGTGATAATGTCACAAAAATCGTTCCCGATTTGCGCCCGATCAAGGATGACGAGGCAGAAAAGCAACTGATTATCCGCACCTTGGAATCATGCAACGGCAACAAGACCAAAGCGGCGAGAATGCTCAACATCAATCCTACGACATTATATCGCAAGATGAACAAATACGGTATAGAGTAACATTTATGCCCTGACATACAGCCCTTCTCGCTACTTTTTTGTAACTTTGGGGCGTGAAATAGAAAAAACAGGTAGGCGTGTTCCGATATGCCTGCTTTTACATACATAAGTTCGCAAGAGTCTCAGACAGAAATCTGGTAAATTGAAGTAAAGAGCACTGTTGCGTAATACTTGTGCTATGCCTTGTCATAGCGTGGTGTTACGTTTCTCTTTACTGGCTTACCAGAGCCACTGTCTGAAAGCGTAGTCACCGCGCTTTTTCTTTTGCAAATAATAGAGAAACGACATGGCAACGGTACGCATCATAACGGCAATGACTATCGACGGTTTCCTCCCGGATGCCGACAATCCCCGTATGCATTGGCTTATGACCGATGCCAAAGGGTTCCGGCACTGGCATGACATAGGCACATACACACTCCAAGCGGATTACCCGGTCCTTGATCTTGTGTGTGACAAGGACAGCGCCGACAAATACTGCATATACACCACTGAAGTGTCTGATCTGGACGGTATGGAACTTATGACACGGCTCTTCCGTTACAATATAATAGACGAACTGGTAATCCATATTTTGCCTGAGATTGCAGGAACAGGAACCCATACCTTTCAGAACGGCGTGCCGTCAGGGTGGATATTAAGCAAATCCACCCGGTTAAAGAACGGGATTTGCCGAAACATCTACCGGCGCAAAGCGCGATAATCTCGCAATAGACTATTGCATACCGCCGGAAAGTCTTGCAAAATGCAAGACCTCTGATTTCCATCATTTTACGTTTGAATCTTTTTATCGTACTGATATTCTGATGAATATCGGTGTCTTGTCATGCCTTTTGGTGGCGGTGGCACGGCATTAGCCAATATATGTAGTATAACCGATTGCGCAACACGGTGTAAGAAAAAACATTCATTTACATCAAAAAAATCAGCTATGCTATATAATGAAACAGTGCATAAGATGTTTACCTCCCTCATGGAACGCTTTGACAAGATGGAGCGAGCGTTCGAGCGGATGAACAAGCTCAAGGATTGTCTGGACGGCGACACGCTGCTCGACAACTACGACCTGTGCCGGTTGCTCGGCGTCACCAAGCGCACCCTTGCGAGGTATCGCCAGAAGAAACTCATCCGCTATTACATGATAGACGGGCGCACCTACTACAAGGCATCTGAGATACAGGATTTCCTACAGATGAAAGGGAAGTCGCTACCCGCCGCCGTGAGCCGCTGAAACATATCGTAAAATCTAAAAAACGTAACATCATGGAAATAATAAGCATGGACATCAGAACCTTCGACGCCCTGTTCGCCAGAATCAGGGAAATCGAGGAAAAATCCGAACTGCTGAGCCGTAAGCATGAGGACATCGGCCTTAAGAAATGGCTCGACAACGAGGATGTGTGCAACATCCTCGGAATCTCAAAGCGCACCTTGCAGACCTACCGCGACAAAGGCATCCTGCCGTTCAGCCGCATCAGGAACAAGCTCTTCTACCGTCCGGAGGATGTAGAGAGACTATTACAGTCGTCGTATCACCCAAACACATCACAGCTATGAGCCATTATTTTATCGACAGGCAGGATCCGCGTGTGGCGGACCTGTTGCGCCGCCTCGGAAACATCGGGCAGGCACTCGGACAAGTTGAATCGGTCGCACGCCCCATGTTCAAGGGGGACAGGTTCCTTACTGACGAGGAGCTGTCGCGCCTGCTGAAAGTGAGCCGGCGCACCTTGCAGGAATACCGTACCGCGCGTCTTATCCCTTACTACATTGTACAGGGAAAGGCCCTGTACCGGGAATCCGAGATACAGAGCCTTCTTGAAAAGGCGCACCGAAAATGCGTGGAGGAACAGAAGTGGCTGTAAGAGCCGCTAAGTTCCGCAATATGCGCCACTATCAAACATAGGCGGGAACGGTCTGCAATCACAGGCCGTTCCCCGTCTTGTTCCTGAAATTATACTTCCTTCTCTTTGTCATCTCCTTGTCCTGGCTTTCGTCTATCAGGGTGATTCCAGAGCCGGATGCCTGCATACGCAGACGCTTCATGTCCTCATCCACCTTGCGGTCGGTCACCTGGGCGTAAATCTGGGTCGTGGTAATGCTCTTGTGTCCCATCATGCGGCTGACAGTCTCAATCGGCACACCCATCGAAAGGGTGATATGTGTTCCAAAATTATGTCTCGCCTTGTGAAATGTGAGATAGAAACCGTATTTCTCGCCGAGCTGCCGGGTAAGTTTTATCAAATAGGTTCTGCTATACAGGTTGAAAATCTTACCCTCTTGCCGCTCATCCCGGTATTTCTCCATTATCCGCATTGGGATGTCAAGCAGGCGTATCGCCGAGCGGCTGCCTGTCTTTTGTCTGTTCACATGTATCCACCATGTTCCGTCGGGAGCCTGTGATATGTCATCCTCCGACAGCCGTTTGAGATCCGCGTATGCCAGCCCAGTGAAAGTCGAGAAGATGAACCAGTCGCGCACCCGTTGGAGGTTCGGAGCATCTATCTGCTTTCCCATAAGCAGTTTCAGGTCGTCAAGCCTCATGTGGCGGCTCTTGCGCCGTGGCAACGGGGGATGAAGCCTCGCATAAGGGTCACGGCGGAGCGTGCCCTGGCTGACGGCACGCATCGTCATCTTCTTCAGACGGTACAGGTGTTCGTGAACCGATTTGGGTCTGAGCCCGCGGTCTGCGCCGAGGAATACCTCGAAATCGTCATAGAAAGACCTGTCAAGCGCGCGGAGCGGAACATCCTCCATATCCCGTTTCTCGGTCACAAATGCCGACAGGTGACGGTAGGAATTGATATAGCTCTCGTATGATTCCTTGGTGCGGTCAACGCCCACACGCTTGTGAAACTCCTCGTTATGCTCCCGGAAAAGAGCCAGAAGTGTTGACGGCTTGCGTCCGATGCCCTTCGTGGCGTTTTTCACAAGTTCGGCTGTGACGAAGCCAAGGCTGCGTCTTATATCCTCGTAATGCCCGTTTATCTCGGCTGTAAGAGAGTCTATGGCGCGGTTGACAGTGACAGCGTTGGCGCTGCGCCCGTCGGCACGGCCTTTCTCGGGATTCCAGATGTCGGGATTCACAGACACTTTCGTCCCTATCTGCTCCCATTCGGCATCTATGCTGACCTTGCAAAGAAGCTGGCATGTTCCGTCCTTACGGATCTTTGTCCGGTTGATGTAGAAGAGTACGGCGAATGTGCTGCGCCGTTTCGGCGTATTGCAGTCCTTATTCTTTTTCATGACTATGAAGATTTGTGATTGTTAAATGGCGACAGTGAAGCGTGACGCTATCCTGCTGTCAAGGTCCTCGGTGTCTGTGCCGATTTTGTCATCGGTCACCTTGGCGTAGATCTGCGTCGTCGTAATCCGGCTATGTCCCAGCATGCGGCTGACGGTTTCAAGCGGCACACCGTGCGCCAGCGTGATTTCGGTGGCGTAGGTATGCCGGGCGCAATGATAGACAAGCCTGCGCCCGATGCCGCAGATTTTGGCAATCTTTTTCAGATAATCGTTCAGGGTGGAGTTTCCGTACATCGGTAACAGTCTGCCTTCCGGCGCCATTCCCCGGTATTTCTCTATAATCCTCAGCGGCAGTTCAAGCAACGGTATCTCATAGTCCATCTTCGTCTTTTTGCGCGAAGACCTGATCCAGACCGTACCGTCCTCGGTTGTTTCAAGGTTGTCTTCCGTCAGAAGACAAATATCTCCGTATGGGATGCCTGTATAGCAGGAGAACAGGAAGAGGTCGCGGACATGGTACAGGCGGCTGTCATGGAGCGGTGTCGTCATAATCCGGTGAAGTTCCTCCGATGTGAGGTACTTCTGCTCACGCTGCGGCTTCTCCGCCTCGTATCCGGCAAAAGGGTCGGCGGTTATGATGCCGTCGGTGATAGCCTCCGACACTATCATCTTCAGACGTGTGGCATGAAACCCAACGGTGGATGTGGCAAGCCGGCGCTGGGTTCGCAGGTAGACGTCATATCTGTCGATGAAGGAGCGGTCGAGAGCCGTGAACGGTATGTCCGACAGTTTGTATTCCGTTTCCAGAAATGTTGACAGGCATTTGTATGTGTAACGGTAGGATTTCAGTGTGGCTCGGGCCCGGTTCGCTCCGACACGTTTCGCGAAGTTCTCTATGAACGTTCCGAAATATCCCATCAGTGTCTCCTGGCCGAAAGCCATGCCCTGTATCTGGCACTTCACATCATCGGCGGTCACGACCATGCGCACAGCCGACAGTTCCTGATACACGGAAAGTGCGCTTGCCCTGATTTCGTCAAGCTGACGGTTGATTTTCCTCGATGCGGCACTCTTGCCGGTGGCCCGGCCGAGCATCCACGCTTTCGGCGAAGCCGAGAGCTTCGCGCTGAAAGCCGCCTCCGAGTATCTGCCGACATTTATGCGCCCCATCACCGGGCACAGGCCGTCTTCCGATATCTCGCTCTTTTTAAGGTAGAACGAAACCTTTAATCCGCTCTTTTTCATAACTCTATTCTTTGTTTGCAAAATTAACTGATATAGAGCCATTTGAAGGTATGCAAAACGTAGCGGAACCACGAATAGGAATCACAGAGGCCATCCCGGAGCCTATATTTCTTCGCATTGCCGGGAAAAATCGCTAAATTTGTAGTAGCAAAGATGCCTGACAAGCGGGTTCTATGGCATAAAACAGGGATAATCATCCATCGGCAAAACCGTCTTCAAGACCGGAATTCCGGACATGAAAAAGGCAACGGATAGGTAGCGATTCAATCTCCTAACCCTTCCAAAAACCGAATTTTCCGCCGAATGCACCCTTCGGACGAACAACGCCGATCTCTCCTAACTCTCAACACATTACTTTATTCCCCATTTATTGCCATAGTCTCGCGAATTCTTCGTATTTTTGTCTTTCAGTCCGACAAAAAATAAATAGTATGAGAAAAATCTTTTTAGCAGTCGCAACGGCATTAGCCATGTTCTCCTGTTCGCAGAAGGAGCCGGTGACTGTCACTATAACCAATCCGCTTTCCATTGACAGAAATGGGGAGATGGTAGAAATCTCTATGGCTGAAATAACAGGCAAACTACAATTACCCGATACGGCACAGGTCATCGTATCGGACGAGAACGGCCTGGAAGTACCTTATCAGATAACATACGACGATATGCTTATTTTCCCTGCTTCGGTAAAAGGGGATGCTTCGGCTGTTTATACGATTGCGGAAGGAACTCCGCAGCCGGTGGATGTGGTTGCTTGCGGACGCCAATACCCCGAACGTCTGGATGATATGGCATGGGAGAATGACCGTGCCGCTTATCGTGCCTACGGTCCTGCCTTGCAGGAGAAGGGCGAGCGTGCTTTTGGCTATGACATCTGGACTAAGAATGTACCCGAACCGGTAGTGGAAGATCGTTATGACGGCGATTTGAACCGGAAAATCTCCTATCACGTAGATCATGGAAACGGTATGGATTGTTATGCGGTAGGTCCGACTTTGGGGGGCGGAACAGCCGCTTTGTTCCCCGACAGTACCATTATTTATCCTTATTGTTACAAGGACTGTGAAATATTGGATAACGGTCCGCTCCGGTTCACTGTCAAGCTGGTCTATAATCCTTTGGTTGTAAAAGGGGATTCAACTGTGACCGAGACGCGTGTCATTTCCTTGGACAAGGGATCGCAATTGAACAAGACGGTGGTTACTTTTGACAATCTGCAGGCAACCACTCCGGTGGTGACCGGCATCGTGTTGCACAAGCAGAACCCGATGGGATATAGTTTTGATGCAGGTGCGGGCTATATAGCCTATGCGGACTCTACGGAGAATGCGGCCAATAACAATGGAGTGATTTATGTAGGTGCCGTATTTCCGGCTACTATAAAAGGAGCGTTTACCCAAGTGTTCTCCGAAAAGGAACAGAAAGAACGTGGGGGCGCTTTGGGGCATGTGCTGGCGGCCAGTGAGTATGAGCCGGGATCCGAGTATATTTATTACTGGGGTTCAGGGTGGAGCAAATATGGTTTCGAAGCCGATACCGACTGGAACAAATATCTGGAAGAATATGCTCAGAAGGTACGTAATCCATTGGAGGTTGCCATAAAATAATACATACGCAAGAGAGTATGCGTATGTATGCGCCACAAGAAGACAAGGTATTTGACCTTATCAGTCAAAGACCTTGAACTCATAGCCTTGTTCCAACAGCCATTCTATGGCACGGGGCAAGGCATATTTCATGTTTTTCTCTGCTTTGATGGAATCATGGAAGGTAATGATGGAGCCATTCCGCACATAGTGTTTTACTTTCCTCAGCACCTGTCTTCCATTCAGTTTGTTGCTATAGTCACGGGTAACCAAGTCCCACATCACGATCTGGTATTTATGTCGCAGCACCATGTACTGCATCCAGCGCATGTGACCATGTGGCGGACGGAACAGGTTGGTATGGATCAGTTCATTGGCTTTGTCCGTATTGGCCAGATAGTTCTTGCTCCGGTATTCGAATCCTCGGATATGGTTGAATGTATGATTTCCCAAACGATGTCCCCGTTCTACAATCATTTGGAATTCCTTGGGGTGCTTGCGCACATTGTCGCCCACCAGAAAGAAGGTAGCCTTGATCTTGTATTTGTCTAATAAATCGAGTACCCACGGTGTGATCTCGGGAATCGGCCCGTCATCGAAAGTCAGATAGACCGCTTTTTCATGCTTGTCCATTCGCCAGAAGGCGCGTGGATAGAGCCAGCGGAGTATCAGCGGGGGTTGTTCTATAAACATGAATGTGTGTGTCTTTTGTTGGTTATACAAATATAAAGGTGTGGATTCTGTGGTGAATCCACACCTTTTATTTACTTTTTGGCTGCCCCGCCGCCTACACGTTTGTTGAACACTTCATAGAGGTCTTCAAACTTCTTGGCATAGTGGCTTGCCATATCTGATTTTTTCTGCTGTTCACCTTCACCTTGTACACCGCCGGCAGCATTTGCGCGGGCAAGGCTCTTGTTGATCTCATCCAGAATATAGAAATTGCGCAGACAGTCCTCGTATGAACCTTGCAGACGTTGGTCATCCAGACTCAGGTACCAGGTGATGTATTCCACCGCTTTGTTTGCCAGATCATTCAGAATGGCTTCTCCCTTTTCTTTTTCACCTAACGCCAGATAATCATCGGCCATTTCTTTCGAACTGCTCATGATGTAATCGTGGGGTACAGTGGTGCTCGGGATTACTTCCGAACAGTAGTCAAGGGCTTTCAACGCCTTGTCTTTCTTGCCTTCTTTTATCAACTGGGTAGCCAGCTGTATAAACATACGGCGGTGGGTCTGGCACATACGCATCACAGTTTCGTCAATGTAGATATCCGGGTTGTCAATTCCTCCGAACTTGAACTTGTTCATCAGATTGTCGTACATTTTCTCGCTGTCGATGCGTGCGTTCAGCTGGGTGGTGTTGAACGGGGTGATGCGGTAGGCAAGACCTTCCTGCATGAAGTTGTTGCCTAAATTCAGATGGTTGTCGCTACCCACCGTAATAGCCATGTATAACGGACGTTCCCAGTTGGTATTTGCCAGCATCTCAAGCATCATCAGCTCGCTCTTGTACAGCATACGTTTGCCTTTCAGGGAGATACTCATGTAATCGGGGATTTCACCATGCAGAGAGTCGGGAATCATCATGCCCGAGCGTTTCACTGCCTCCTTGTCCAGCTTGATGACGATGCTGTCCGTCGGTATCAGCTGTAAACCTTCTTTGGGTGAGCGTACCCAGTATTTCAGAATATTTTTCAATTCATACGGGTTGTCTCCGAATTCTTTGGCGGCTTCTTCCGGATTCTGCTTGTAGAAGTTATTGATGCTTTCCATCACTTCCGGGCGTACAGCCACTCCTTCATTATGCCCCTGTACATATTCCAGACGGCTCCATTCGATAGGTACTGCCGGAGAGTCGTATGCCTGACGCTTCATTTGGTCGATGTACCAGTCTGTTTGCAGGTAACTCAGGTTACATACACGTACATCGGTACGGAAACCTTCCGTTTCCTGGTTGTACCACAAGGGGAAAGTATCGTTGTCACCATTGGTAAAGATAATCGGGTTACCTTCTTCCTGTACGGTGCTCAGGTAGTTTTGTCCGAAGTCGCGTGCCACATAACGGTTGCTGCGGTCGTGGTCGTCCCACGTCTGGCTCACCATTTGGATGGGTACGAACAGACAAACTACAGTTGCAATGACGGAAGCCGGTTTCTCACCCAGTTTGCCTTGCAGCCATTGGGCAATACCCGCCACACCCATGCCTATCCAGATGGCAAATGCATAGAATGAACCTGCGTATGCATAGTCGCGTTCGCGGGGCTGCATCGGTGTCTGGTTCAAATAAAGCACGATGGCCAGACCGGTCATGAAGAACAGGAAGAATACAATCCAGAATTGCTGGATACCTACCGGTTCTTCTATCTCTTCCCCATTCGGAGCCGTGATACGTCTTGTCTTGTAAGCCTGCCAGAACAGACCGATAAGTCCCAGAATCAACGGCAGGCAATAGAATACATTGTGCCCTTTGTTGTTTTTCAGGTCGGAGGGGAGCAGGCTTTGGTCGCCCACCAGGAACTTGTCCACAAACGGTATTCCGGTAATCCAGTTGCCATGCTCTATTTCACCTTGTCCCTGTATGTCATTCTGGCGTCCGGCAAAGTTCCACATGAAATATCTCCAGTACATGTAGTTCAGCTGGTAGATAAAGAAGAACTTGATGTTGTCCCATTGGGTCGGGATTTTAACCATCACCATCTGTCCGCACTGGTCGTAAGGAACCTGCACGCCTTTGATGCCGCCCAGCCAGTCTTCGTAGGCCTGTGCGTGTGCGTCGCTGTACATGCGCGGGAAGAGCATATTTTGTGCATACTTGTAATCAGTTTTATGACGTACTATTTCGTAGCTGTCTTTTTCATCGGGAGTCGCTTTCTCTTTCCGTTGATAGACGGGAGCGCCTTCCGTCACATCATATACACATCCTCCGTCCACTTCTTTCAGTGCCGGTTTGGAGGCGTATGTCTGTCCATAGAACAAAGGACGGGTTCCATATTGCTCGCGGCCCAGGTATTCGCCTAAAGTGAAGATGTCCTCCGGAGAGTTCTGGTCCATCGGAGTATTGGCGGTAGAACGGATCACAATCAAGGCGTATGAGGAGTATCCTACCATAATCATCATGATGCACAGCAAAGAGGTGTTTAAAGTACGTGCGCTGATCTGATATTTCTTGTTCAAATCAGCAAACAGATAAACGCCCAAGACTCCTAATATGATAATGCCTATCAAGGCGCTGCTCCATCCGTACCCATAAAAGGGGATGCCCAGCATGGCGATTGTTACCATGAAGGAGATGTTCATGCGTTTGCGGCTCTTTTCCGTATAGCTTTCGCAGACGCCCCAGATAATGGATGCGGCGAGCAGAATGATGTAGACTATCAGACCGCTGTTGAAAGGCATTCCGAAACTGTTGACAAACAGCAGTTCGAACCATCCTCCCACTTTTACTACGCCCGGTACGATACCGTATAACACGGCCGCAACCAGTACCATGGAACCTGCCAGTGCCAACAGGCTGCCTTTGAGGTTGGCATCGGGATTCTTTTTATAATAGTACACCAGTACAATGGCCGGAATACACAATAAGTTCAGCAAGTGCACACCGATGGAAAGTCCGGTCAGATAAGCGATCAGAACCAGCCAGCGGTCGCTGTGAGGCTCGTTGGCAACGGACTCCCATTTTAAGATCAACCAGAATACGACTGCGGTGAAGAGGCTGGAGTAAGCGTACACCTCGCCTTCTACGGCACTGAACCAGAAGGTGTCGCTCCATGTATAAGCCAAAGCTCCCACCAGTCCGGAACCCATGATGGTAATGAGTTTACTCAGAGTCATCTCGTTGTCATCGGGGCATATCAGTTTTTTCACCAGATGGGTTATACTCCAGAAGAGGAATAAGATACAAGCCGCACTCATCAGGGCGCTCATGGTGTTGACCATCCGGGCTACCTGGCTGGGGTCGCTTGTAAACTGGCTGAATAAGTTGGCGGTGAGCATAAAAAAGGGTGCACCGGGCGGGTGGCCTACCTCTAATTTATAGCCGGTGGTGATGAACTCCGGACAATCCCAGAAACTGGCTGTTGGTTCTATCGTCATGCAGTAAGTATAGGCTGCGATGGCAAAAGCTAACCAACCTACCAGGTTGTTGACTAATTTGTACTGTTTCATGAATATATTATTGTTTCGTTAACGTTCAATGGGCGCAAAGATACGAAAGAAAGTTGGAATAGGGGTACAATGGTCTGTTATTTAGTGTTATCCTTAGGGAATGCGGCAGAAAATGTTTCTTTCAGCCCTTAACGGAATTTCTATATTTTATAGCTGGTCTGTACACTGTGTTCTGAAATTTCAGTTTGTACAGGCGGAGGGAATCGTCAGATTCCTGACTTTTTTCTACTCTATGATCCAGCTTGATTGATGGCTGGGTTAAGTTTTTTTGTGCGGTAAACCGGTATAGACCACTACAGCGGACTACCGTAAGAAACAGCTTGCTGATAAGGTGGATAGGGTTTAACCTGCCGCATAAAAAGCTTCGGCTACGATCATCGGATTTATTCGTCGTGATGATGGCATTTCAAGATGCGATGAGGAAAATTCCCATGTCCTAACAGTTCGATGGGGCATCCGAAATGCTCTTCCAGCCATTCGGTGGGTACTTCCGTATCGGGATGATAATCCAGCGTTTCGTTGACGCACGCTATGGTTTTTACATTTTGCAGCACAGTGCCTATATCATGGCTTACCAGGATGATGGCCCGTTCCTGGTTGATTTCTTCCAGCAGGGAGTAGAGTTTGGCCTCAAACCGTTTGTCAATGTAGGTATTGGGCTCATCCAGAATGACAACCTCAGGATTTGAAACCAAGGCGCGTCCCAAGAGCGCGCGTTGCAGTTGCCCTCCGCTCAGTTCGCCGATGGCACGGTTTTCCAAACCTTCCAGCCCCATACGGGCAATAATCCGGTTTGTCAGTTCGTGCTGTCCGGGAGTGTAACGGTGGAACAGGGACTTCTGTTTGTTGAGTCCCGATAAGACCACCTCATATACGGAGATGGGGAATTTCTTGTCAATGCTGTTGTATTGTGGCAAATATCCCATGGTCATTTCGGGTACTTCTTTTTCGTTCTTATAGAAACGGACACTGCCCGAAGCAGGCTTCAGCAGTCCTAGTATGATCTTGATCAGTGTGGTCTTTCCGCCGCCATTGGGGCCGATCACACCGAGAAAGTCACGTTCATATACCGTGAGATTGACGTGGCTCAGCACTGTCTTCTCATCGTAAGAGGCGGAGATATCTGTAAGTTGTATAATGGGATTCGTCATAAGGCTCTGTTATTTGGCAAGTGCATTGGCTACATTGATCATCTCTTCCCGCCACTCGTAACTTAGCGGATTAATGGGAACAACGGTGACTCCCAGCTCATTTGCTATCAGCCGGGCATTGCGGGTATCGAATTCCTGCTGGACAAAAATAACCCGGGCGTTGTCGCGGCGGCAGGTTTCTATCAGTTCTTTCAGATGGGCGGGTGAGGGTTCTTTTCCTCCTTCCTCTATGCTGATTTGCTTTAATCCGTAGTCCCGGGCAAAATAACTGAGTGCCGGATGATAGATCAGGAAAGTGGTGCCGGCATGCTGTAATCGCTCACGGACTTCCGTATCTGTCTGTGCGATAATTTGTTGCAGACTGTCCAGACGATGCTTGTAATAAGGTTCGTTCGCACTGTCCAGTTCGCTCAGGGCGGCGTAGATGTTACGGGCGATTACTGAGGCATTGCGTGCGGAATTCCATATATGTGGCTCTATACCCCCTTCGTGATGGTGGTCGCCGTGGCTGTGCCCTGTTTCATAGATGGGGTCTATCCCTTTTGAGGTATCGAATACTTTTAGATGAGGGGCGTTCGTGGTCAGCTTGTCCATCCAGGCTTGTTCGAAACCGATATGGCCGATGCGCAGATAGGCGGTGCTTTTATCCAGATTGACCAGTTGTTGGGGAGTAGGGTCGTAGGTTTCTGGGCTGCTTCCTTTCGGAACCATGCTGGTTACCTTGAATTTATCGCCCGCAATGGTTTCTGTGAAATAGCGCAAGGGTTCCAGGGTGACAGTCAGGGTCGGTTTCCCGGATGTGGACTGTTTGCTGTCACAGGCGGTAAACAGGCACATTATCAGTGCCATGCAGCATGAATAAAGGATGCTTCTGCCGGGATGCGATTGAGAGAATATGTGATGTCTGGTTCTCATGAATGTTGTTTTTTCTGTTTAGTAACAACAAATATACGCAAATTGCTCATTAATCAGGTACAAATACTCCCCAAATTGCTCAATTGATAAACAATTTCAGTATGTTTAAGGCTTTTCATGCGGCCGCTCTGTGGCTGTATGAGAAGCCTTAGTTTCAAGTAAGAGATTCTATATGGCATTCTATGCAGTCTTTATAGTTCTCTATAATATGCGCTTTATATTTTGTGGGAAGTGTCTTATCGTTTATCAATCTTTTTAAGATGCCATATAAGGCTCTCGTATTCGTGAAGAATAAGAATTGTAAAAAAATCCTTTCAATCTTTGTTTCATGTATTTGTCTTACTATATGTTAAGGAAGGAAGTGTGAATTTGTTGTGGATGATTGAAAATCAATGGGTTATTGTATGTCTGGAAGATGAAAAAGTATAAATCTCTTGGTAAGAGATCGACATTTCACGTGCAAAAATAAGGAAAGTTTTGATAACTAGTACACTTTTCGCGGAAAAAATATGGAATATTGTGAAAAAAAGTATTTCCTCTGGTTCTGCCAGTTCTGGTTTAACCTTGTATATGTATGGTTAATATCTTGATTTAAAGCTTGTTATTGTCTAATTATCGATCTCTTACCAAGAGATCGATATAAAAAGCCAATAAGAACGAATAACGAGTTTAGATGGAATACCTGTTTCTGAGACGTAAAAAGACGAGCAGCACTTCTGTAAGGCAGAAGGCATTGCTCTATCGTGCCACCGGTCGTGAGTGGATGGCGCAGTTCTCGTCACTGTCGGATGTTCGTCCGGCAGGCATCACCTTATATATAAAGGTATATTGTATCTTTTATAACAGTATATGTATAACCAATTTTTAGTTTTTTAAATTTATAAATTTAAATCTTTATTTATGAACAAAAAGTTTTTAAGTGCAGTTCTGTTCGGAGCCTTGATGGTTTCGTCAACAGGAACATTCGTGTCTTGTAAAGACTATGATGAGGATATCGACCGCATCGACAAGGAATTGGTCGATATCAAGTCGGCTCTTTCAGCTTTACAGGCAAAAGTTGACGCTGGTAAGTATGTTACCAACGTAGTGAAGAACGGTGACGGTATCACTGTAACTTGGAGTGACAATTCTACAAGCACCATTGAGACTATCAAAGGTGACAAGGGTGAAGACGGTAAGAATGGTACGGTTGTGACCATTATTGACGGTTACTGGGCATTCGACGGTGTGAAGTCTGAATATCCAGCCAAAGGTGATAAGGGTGACAAGGGTGATCAGGGCGAACCGGGTGATGCTGCCGCTGCCGGACACGATGCCAAGATTAGTGAAAACGGTTACTGGATGGTATGGGATGCTGAAAAGGCTGCATACGTTGAAACAGAATATATTGCCGGTGGTGCGGTAGCTGCACAGGTGAAAGGTGGCTGGAACATTACTGTAAAGGATGAAAATGGTGATGAACAGACTATCTTTATCCCGAGCAGTGCTACTATGGGCTATATGGATGTCTTGAATGGCGCTAACCCGATGCGTGCACTTTATGGTATCAATGAAAAAGATGTTGAGTACGGACCGGCCAAAAAGACTTTGAAGAAAGGTTTGTACACCACTCTTGACCGTGATTTGCAAGTTGTGGTTAATCCTCAGGGAACAGATGCTTCTGCTTATTCATTTAGCTTGATGAACTCTGCCAATGTGGATACGGAATTGCCGTTTAAGGAAGCTGTTCCGTTTAAGGATGTATTGACTAGAGCTACTTCTGAAAATGCAGTATGGGTATTGCCTCATGACTTTGTCCGTTATGAAAACATTGACGATGCCAGAACGAAGAACTATCTGTTGTTCAAGGCTAATGACGGTGCAAAACATGCCTTGTCTCTGACTGCTACTTTGAATGAAACAACAATCAAGACTCCGTATGATTTGAGTGCTCAGTTGAAGAAGATTGGCGAAGTTTATGTAGGTTTGAAATCTTTGGAAAATTGTGCAGTTAATGTAGATTATACTCCTATTGTTTCTTATATTTCTCCGTCTGTAGATGCAGCTGCTGTATATGACTACTGGATTACTTTGGAACAATCTGCCAAGAATTTGAAGAACGCACAGTTGTATGGTGTGGAAATAGATAAAGAAGGTCATAGCTTCAAGTTCACAAGAGAGACAGGTGTAAATAACTCCATTGAGTTTGTTTACAACTACATTTTGATGGACGGTACTATCGTACAAGGTGATAAAGATGCTCCTCACTTCTTAGCTTATCAGCGTGAAGAAATGGCAAATGCTCATGAAATTACTTTGGAACGTCTGTACACTCCGATGGATGCTACAGTAATCTTGGATGCCAACAAAAACTATACAAATAATTATGTATTGACTACTAAGGCATACGATTTGACAACATTGTTGAGCGATATGTCAGATGTAGAAAAAGCTGTATGGAAGAGTGCTATTGCATCTCATTCTTATAAAATGGATTTGATTGGTGGTGAAGACGGTGCTGAATGGAATACTTGGTGGGAAAACAACAATACACTGGCATGTACTCCTGTCTTTGATGTTAAGAAGAACACAGTAACATTCAGTTTCTATGTAAATGCTGACTTGTATTACAATTACAAACTGAATAAGGCATATCAGTTGACAGTTACTGTTAATGATGAGGATACTAAGACTCCTGTTGCTTCTATCATCCTGCCGTTCGAATTCACTCAGCCTACTTTGGATATCACTCGTGTAAACGGTGAAAAGGCTATCTGGAATGACAAGAAGAATGTATTGAGCATCTATGGTGACTTGGTAAATGAAAACTATATGTATGTTCCGTTCTATGAAGCATTCACTACTGCATACGCTACACAATATAGCAAATTTGGTCCAAGTGCTAGATATTATACATTGAGTAATGCATACGAAGACGATGCAATTCTGAGAATGTACAATGCTAAATTCTTGGGTCGTAACTATGAATTATTAGAAAATGTATCACTTACGGACATTGTTTATTCAAGCAAGGCTGCTGAATGGAATACTTGGGCTTATGCTGGATATGTAAATGACGAGGATTATGCATTCAATATCATAGCAGATTACAAGTTCTACGGAGTATATCCTGCAACTAAAGAACAAGTATCAGACTTTACTCTGAGATTCGCTAGCTTGCTGGGTGACGCTAAGAAGGTAGAAGCTAAGAAAGAATTTACTTCTAACAATGTAACTCGTGAAGTAGTTCTGACAGATGCTGACTTTACTTTGGTGGATGCTTTGGATGATACATTCTATCTGTTCGACGGTGTTAAGGCTGACGGCAATGTAGACAAGCGTTCTGATATGAACCTCCGTCAAGGATTTGAAGAAGGTACTGAAGGATTCGCTACAAACTTCACGCTGGCTAATGCTAATGCATCTGCATACTATTACAAGAACGGTAACAAAGTTGCTATCCCTGTTTCTGTAGGTGCGGTCGACACTAATGCTACATTCGAAACTAATACTAACACCAAGACTAGAGCTTGGGTACCGGGTGCTACCAGTGCAACAAATGTTATCGTTACAGATCTTAATGCTAACGAAGCTATCAAGGCTCAAGGCTATGCTGCTGTTCCTGGTGGTATCATGATCCAGTTGCCTTCTAGCATTGGAACTACAGAACCTGTTACTATCGAATTCAAACTGAAAGATGTGTTCGGTGTAACTAAGACTCTGAAAGTAGTTGTTAAGGCTGCAAAATAAACTTGGTTAAAAAAACTGCTTCCCTCTCGTGGGGGGAAGCGGTTCCTTCTAAACAAATGAATTTATCAGGAAACGATACAATCCCAATTCAGATAAAGTTCATTTTTTCAACAAGATAAGACTTTCTCCGGTGGGAGAATCTTATATAATAAAAACTTTAAATTTATAAAGCGGAATCTCTGGCTTGTGATAAGTCGGAGATTTCTTTATGTATGCAACGGAAGCCATCTCATAGTGAGACTGCTTTTAGGTAAGACTTGACCTCTCATCCGTTTTTGCCTTGATAGTCTAATCAGACTTGGTTGCCCGCAGTATTTCGCGTTTTCCTCCCGGAGGGCCGGGAAGGCGTTCTACTGTGAATCCGGCTGTTTGCAGCATCCTTCTTACCACCCCTTTGGCACAGTAGGTTGTCAGGATACCTCCGTCATTCAATACCTTGTATAACGTATCGAACAGAGACTGCTCCCACATCTCGGGCTGTTTTTCGGGGGCGAAGGCATCAAAGTAGATGATATCGTATAAGGGAACGGCAGGACGGCTGCCTTCCGCAGAGTTGAAAAGCCGGGTAAAATCGTCTTCAATTTTATGTAATGTGAACCAAGGGGATATCTCTGTTTCTGCATTCCAGGGCGCCCGATGGATGGCGTAATAATCCTCCTCATGCTGTTTGCCGATCAGGCGGGGATAGTCCAGTTGTTTCAAGGTCTCTTCGGCTAACGGATAGCGTTCGATACCTGTATAATGTACTTTCCGCCGGGTTTCTTCTGCCGAAAGCAGTGTCAGAAAGGCATTCAGGCCTGTTCCCAGTCCTATCTCCAGAATGTGGGGGTCGGAAGCGGGAGAATGCTTTAACCCCATTTCGATAAAGATATGTTGTGACTCCGTCAGTGCCCCTTTTACCGAATGATAATGCTCGTCCAGTTCGGGTACATAGAGCGTATAACTTCCATCTGCTGTTTGTTCCAGTTTCATCATTTTAATGTATTAAAGCGGAGGCTTCCAATACCCCCCATACCAATAAGGCGTAGCGGAGTATCTTTCCGATGGTCATGGCGAGAATGACAATCCATATATTGGCACGCATCATGCCCAATACAATGGATATGGCACTTCCCAAAATAGGGATAAAGGCAAAGAAGGCCATCCAGGCACCCCGTCCGTGTACAAACCGCTCCGCACGATCCATCTTCTCTTTTTTTACATGAAAATATTTCTCGATCCATTCCATATTGCCCAGATGTCCCATCCAGTAGCAGGTCATGCCTCCGGCAACATTGCCGGCGGTGGCGGCGGCTATACTGATCACCGGGTCCAGACCCAGCGGACCGACACAAGCTGCCAATACGGCCTCCGAACTGAACGGGAGGACACTTCCGGCTATAAATGAGCCCAAGAAAAGGCCCCAGTATCCCCAGTCAATCAGGAATTGAAGAATTGCATC
The DNA here is from genome assembly GCF_054653615.1 of Phocaeicola sartorii JCM 17136 = DSM 21941. Lineage (NCBI taxonomy): Bacteria > Pseudomonadati > Bacteroidota > Bacteroidia > Bacteroidales > Bacteroidaceae > Phocaeicola > Phocaeicola sartorii. Next base: position 881,740 of record NZ_BAAIFW010000006.1, on the reverse strand, counting down.
CATAAATTGTATATAGTTAGAACTATTAATAGAACAAATGTAATGATGAAAAAGATGCCGGTAAAGCGGTTGTGGGTTAAAGTAAATAAATGCCCTGTTAAAATAGATCCTGCAATGATCTGCATCTGTAGCAGGAGGTCGAAATGTTGTGGCTGCAAGATACCCAGTAAATAAATCCAGGCTTCAACGGTAATCAGGAAAAAAAGGAATATACGTGTGCGTACCTTATCCAGATAAGATACATGAAAATAATGCACGCTGCTGACCAGCGATATCAGGGTGATGATTCCGCAGGATATGATTCTGTCCTGTCCCAATGACTCATAACTGATGGACTGAAAATGAATAAGTTCCTGTAAAGGGTGATAAAAGAGATTCATTTTGTCGTAATAGAACGCATAGCCGAAAAAGAGCCAGTAGGGCACACAGAGTCCTATAAGCCCGGCAAAGAAGCTTTTGAGTGACAGGGATCTGAAACTGATCATTCCCAAATAGAACAGCGGCACAAAATAAAGCAGCTGTGGAAACAGCAAGCTTCCCAGACCGATGAAAAAGAAAGCATGGAATATGCTTCCTGCCGGATGGGGGGATTCGTAGCTGCTGAATAATTGGAAAATAGCGGCCAGAAAGGCGAGCGGCACAAAAACGGCATACTGGAAGGAATGCAGAAACAGGCAGGCTGTGGACAGGATTACGTAAAAGCTGACATGCAAGGTACTGCGTGTCCGTATCAGCGTGAAGGCGGTGTTTATCTCGATCAGCAGGTAAGCTGTCAAGGCACAGACCAGTAAGTTGATTGCATCCTGCCATTCGTTGCCGGTGATGATCCGGAGAAACAGGCATATAAGGATGGCAGCAGGGAAGGTGAATCTTCCCTTTGCCATATCTGTCTGGAATTTGTCATAGCCTGCCATGGGTTGATAGTCCGCTGATTACAGGTCGAATCCAATATCAGAACGGAAATATTTCTTGTCGAAATTGATTTTCTTCGCATTGGCGAATGATTGTGCCAAGGCTTCTTCTTTATTGGCGCCGTAGGAGCTGACTGCAATGACACGTCCGCCGCTAGTGACTACCTGACCGTCTTTCAGTGCTGTTCCTGCATGGAATACAATGCTGTTTTCAATCTCTTCTACTCCGCTGATGGCAAATCCCTTGTCGTAATGTTCCGGATATCCGCCGGATACCAGCATGACGCATACTGCCGAACGGGGGTCTATCTCTAAGACTTTTTCATCCAGATTGCCTGCTGCCACTCCTTCAAGCAGTTCCACCAGGTCACTCTTGATGCGTAGCATGACACTTTCCGTTTCCGGGTCGCCCATGCGTACATTGTATTCAATGACCATCGGTTCGCCCTTTACATTAATCAGGCCGAAGAAGATAAAGCCTTTATAGTCGATGCCTTCTGCCGCCAGTCCTTCCACGGTGGGGCGGATGATACGTTCTTCCACTTTTTTCATCCATGCTTTGTCGGCAAACGGAACAGGAGAAACACTGCCCATACCACCGGTGTTCAACCCTTTGTCGCCTTCGCCGATGCGTTTGTAGTCTTTTGCTTCGGGCAGAATCTTGTAGTTCTTTCCATCGGTCAGAACGAATACGGAACATTCTATACCGCTCAGGAATTCTTCAATCACTACGGTGGCGGAAGCATCACCGAACATTCCGCTCAGCATTTCTTTCAATTCTTTCTTGGCTTCTTCCAAGGTGGGAAGAATCAGTACGCCTTTTCCGGCGCAAAGACCGTCGGCTTTCAGTACGTATGGAGCTTCCAATGTTTCCAGAAAGGCTAATCCTTCTTCCAAATTTGCGGCAGTGATACTTTTGTAACCGGCTGTCGGAATGTTGTGGCGTTGCATGAAGCCTTTGGCGAACTCCTTGCTTCCTTCCAGTACCGCACCCGCTTTTGAAGGCCCGATAACAGGAATGTTTTTCAGCGCTTCATCTTTTTTGAAATAGTCATAGATTCCTTTGACTAACGGGTCTTCGGGACCTACCACTACCATTTCTATATTATTCTTTACTACAAACTCTCTGATTGCTGTAAAGTCGTCTGCTTTAATCGCTACATTCTCGCCTACATTACTTGTTCCGGCGTTTCCCGGTGCGATATATAGTTTCTCAATTTTGGGGCTTTGAGCAATCTTCCATGCCAGGGCGTGTTCACGTCCGCCTGAGCCTAATAGCAACAGTTTCATAATCTTATCTTTTGTTTATTTTAAATGGTCTTCAAAATAGCGTGTAATGCGTTCGTACAAATGTACACGGTCGCGTCCGAACATATTATGGCCGTCGCCCGGATACATAAAGAAGTCGGGCTGGGTTCCGGCATCAATGCAGGCACGGAGGAAACTGATGCTGTGCTGGGGGACACAAGTGGGGTCGTTGGCACCGATGATCACTTCCAGGCGTCCTTTCAGGTTTCCGGCTCTCAGCTTCAGGTTGGCGTTCTTGTAGCCTTCGGGGTTGGTTTGTGGAGTATCCATGTAGCGTTCGCCGTACATTACTTCGTAGTAAGCCCAGTCGATGACAGGACCGCCGGCTACTCCTACTTTGAATAGTTCGGGGTAAGTCAGCATCAAGTTGGTAGTCATGAAGCCACCGAAGCTCCAACCGTGTACGCCAATGCGGTTATTGTCCACATAACCCAGTGATTTTAAGAAATCCACTCCTTTTACCTGGTCTTTCATCTCTTCGGTTCCCAATTGGCGGAACGTACAGTTCTCAAATTCCAGTCCCCGGTTGTCACTGCCCCTGTTGTCGACGGTCAGCATGACGTAGCCCAGTTGCGCCATGTAAATGTCCCATCCGCGGGCGTCATAGTTGCGGTTGTTGTGGATTAGCTGGGCGTGCGGGCCGCCATACACGTAGACTACGGCCGGGTATTTTTTGTTTGGGTCAAAATTCACCGGTTTTATCAGGCGGTAGTATAAGTCGGTCTTGCCGTCGGCAGCCTTGAGGGTACCGACAGTGATTTCGGGCATATTATATGCTTCCATCGGATTGGTGGCGGTCAGCAGGCTGACAGTCTTTCCCTTTCCGGAAGTGGGAACGATCTCGATATTCCGGGGAATGGTGAAAGAAGTATAGTTGTCTATCACATAGTTGCCGCTGCCGGACAGTTGTACATGATGCATACCGTCTTTATTGCCGATGAGGCGGCGTTTGCCTGTCTTTACATTCACAGCGTATGCGTTGCTTTGCAAAGGGGAAACCTCTGTGCTCATGATGATAACTTCCTTGGTCTTTTCGTTGAAGCCGAGGATGTTTTGCACCACCCAGTCGCCTTGGGTAAGCTGTCTGGTCTTGTAGCTTTCCCGGTAAGAACCTCCGGCTGCAGCTCCATGTGATTCCGGAGATACGGAAGTCTGGGTGTCCATCAGGTAAAGATGGTTATAGCCGTCGCGTTGGCTCTGATAGATGAACTTCGTGTGGTCCCAAGGCAGAAAGACGATGGGATGTTGAGGTTCTACATATTTAGTATGCTCCTCTTCGTAAAGGGGGGTACTTTTCAGCGGCTTTCCTGTTTCCGCATCATAGCAGCATAGCAGGGCATGGTTCTGGTCACGGTTCAGTTCGATGACATAAACGCTTTTTTCGTCAGGACTCCAGCTGATATTGGTGAAATAACGGTCGGTAGGGTCACCGGCTTTCAGATAAACTGTTTTTTGGGTAGCCGGATGGTAGATGCCGACAGTTACTTTGTGGCTGGTCATTCCTGCCATCGGATACTTGTCCGGCTCCAGTGTCGCTATGCGGGTGGAGGTGTTTACTTGTGGATAATCGGTTACCATGCTTTCGTCCATACGGTAGAAAGCAAGCAGATTTCCTTTCGGACTCCAGAAAGTACCTTTCGAGATACCAAATTCCTGACGGTGTACACTTTGCCCGCATACGATGCCTTTCGGTTCGTCGGTGACTTGTTGTGTTTTCCCGTCGGCAGTCGTTACAAACAGATTGTTGCCAAGGGTATAAGCCAGTGAACGACTTTCCTTGCTCCAGTCCTGGTTGGCGGCTTTAGGAGGAAGAGGCTGGCTCCATACTATTTCTTTTTGGGCTAAGTCAATCAGCACTTTGTTGGAAGTGGTATTTACCAATATCATCTTTTCAGCGTAGGGGAAAGATGCATTTCTGAAGTGGTTGATTTTCCCTAATTCCTTGTTTGCCAACAGTTCATTCACTTCCTGCAAAGTGATCAGTATGTTTTCCTTTCCATTTGTCGGATGGATGGTTTTTACCTCTTCTATGTCGGCGTTGATGCATACATCCCCCCACCATTGCAAACCATACAGATTCTGTGGTAGCAGGTTATAGTAATTGTTTCCTCCCGGCATCAAGTCCTCCAGGGTGAAACTTTTCTTGTCTTGTGCCCATGTTACAGATGAAATCATGATTAATAAGGCAATCAGATTGATTAATTTTCTCATAACTGTTTATTCTTCTGTCTTTTCCTTATTGTCATCAAATTTACGGGGTCTGCTTTTGAAATCATCGCGTCCTTCACGTCTGTCACCAAAGTTACGGTGCTCTCCTCTTCTGGAATCACCGCGTCCCTCCCGTTTGTCATCAAAATAGCGTCTTTCTCTGCGCTCTCCTCCTTTGAATTCTCCGCGTCCCTCCCGTCTGTCGTCAAAACCACGGCGCTCTCTGCGTTCTCCTCCTTTGTATTCTCCGCGTCCTTCACGTCTGTCATCGAAACTACGGCGTTCTCTACGTTCTCCATATTCTACTCTCTCCGTGTTGCGTCGCGGACGGGTTTCCTCCCGGTTGGGTTTGAATTCCTGGTCTGCATTCTCGCTGCGGAACTCTTTGTATTTACCGTCGAACAACTGATATTTGCGGAACTCACATTCCAATGCACCGTTGAACAGAGGTATTTTTATAGAAGGCTTCAAGCCGATCTGGTCAAAACATTCTTCACGATAACTTAGTATCCATGCGTCATTGCCGGTGAAAGAGTGTTTCAGGCGTTCACCTATCATTTGGTACAGGCCCAGCAGGTCGTTGGTCGAGATACGTTCGCCGTAAGGAGGATTGGTGATGATGAGGCTTTTTTCTTTGGGTTGCTCAAATTGCTGGAACGGCTGGATCTTCAAGATGATCTCCTTGCTCAGTCCGGCTGCTTTCACATTGTGAGTGGCGATTTCATTTGCCTTCGGATTATTGTCATATCCAAAAATCCGATGTGTGAACTCACGCTCCTGTGAGTCGTCGTTATAGATGCGGTCAAACAGCTCCTGGTCGAAATCGTTCCATTTTTCAAAAGCGAACTCCTTGCGGAATACGCCGGGAGCGATGTTGCGTGCTATCAGGGCGGCTTCGATAGGAATTGTTCCCGAACCGCACATCGGGTCTATCAAGTCACACTCGCCTTTCCACCCGGTCATCAGGATCATACCGGCTGCCAGTACCTCATTCAAAGGAGCTTCTACGGCTTCCTGGCGATATCCCCGGCGGTGAAGTGACTCACCCGAGCTGTCTAGTGACAGGGTACATTTATCCTCGGCTATATGGATGTTCAGTGCCACATCCGGATGGTTGATGCGTACAGAGGGGCGGTCTCCCGTCTTTTCACGGAAATAGTCCACAATGGCATCTTTCACCTTGTAGGCCACGAACTTGGAGTGACGGAATTCGTTCGAGAAAACCACAGCGTCTATGGCAAAACTTTTATCTTTATCCAAAAAGTCTTCCCATGCGATGGCTTTAATCGCTTCGTAAACTTCGTCGGCATTCTTCGCCTCAAAATGTTTGATGGGTTTTAGGATGCGGATGGCGGTGCGTAGGCAGAAATTTGCCTTATACATCATCTCTTTATCGCCTGTAAAGGCTACCATGCGTCTTCCTATTTCTATGTTGCTGGCTCCCAGCTCGGTGAGTTCTTTTGCCAGCACTTCTTCCAGTCCCTGGAAAGTCTTGGCGATTAGCTCGAATTCTTCCTTCATCTTATAATGATAATTACGTAATTTCAATTGATGGGACAAATTTAGTGATTTTCCGTTTGCTAATCAATTATTTAGGGGATTAATCTGTCTGATACAGTGAAAAAGAGGATGAAACCGGGACTTTCAGCTTCTTCGTGGGCTTCTTTTATCTACCCGGGTGGTCCGGAATCTTATCTCAAAAGGCATGATGGAGGCGAAAAATACGAATGGCAATTGTTCTATCTGGGTTGCAGCCTCTATTATGACAGCAATACTTCGGTCGGTTTTTACCGGAACTTTAAAGAGGAACACAAATGCACAACATAAAAAGGCGTTTGTCAAGAGGGAGGTAATATGGCATGGAACTTGGTACAAAGTGCAATGAAACTTGGGGCAGGATGCGATGGAACTTGATGCAAGATTAAATGGAACTTGATGCAAGATTTAATGGAGCTGGGTGCGGAGTCGTTAAAATACGCCTTTATGTTTTTAAGATAGATCTTCATCTTTTAAAAATAGATCTTCATCTTTTAAAAATAGATCTTCATCTTTTAAAAATAGATCTTCATCTTTTTTAAAAACAACTATACGTTTTTTAAACACGCCAGCATGTTTCGTGAACAGACCTAGCCTGTTCAGTGAACAAACCTAGCTTGTTCATCGCATTCCCCCGCTAAGTCAACATCCCCCTTTCTCCCGTCACCCTTTCATTTTATGTAATACCCACAGACAATCTGCCGGTTAAAACTGAAACCACTTCCCCTCACTTCCGTTTCAGCCGTATGTTTGTCTCCTTTCACAACCTAAATCAGGAATACGCACTGTGTACACATGAAGAGTGTGTGAAAGGAGGCTGAAAGGACAGTGGCAGGGCAATGACAGGAGTCCTTTCATAACCGGAACACCCATGGACAGGGCGTTTCAACGGTAGATGAAAGGAGAAAAGGAGCAGCCGGTTTTTATCGCTGAGGCGTTTAAAATGAAGATACTTCCAGCATCCCTACATGTGAATGAACAGATAATCATCCCTGGATTGGAAATTATGGGTATCGGAGTCATGGACATTAACTACCTGTGACAAGTGAATTAATTTACTTTTGGGGAGCTGCAAGAATACCTGTTTTATGAAAAGTCGGCCATCATACCACTTTCTGTCCGTTCTGTAACGTCAGCATCTCCTTAGGCACACAGGCTTTGATTTTTTCTATCAGCATATTGAGCAGTGTGTGGCGGATGAAGTCGGTGCGTGTCACCAGGTAGATTCTCCGTGTGGGGCGTGGCATGGCAAACGGACGTACCAGCCTTTTTTGCTCGTCATTGAGTTGCAAGACGGCCAGTTCGGGAATGAATGTAATGCCTTTGCCGCTCTCTACCATGCGCATGAAAGTTTCCATGCTTCCCAGCCGGTATGCGATCTGGCAGGATTTGGCAGCTTCCAGTTGGCAGAAACGCATCAGTTGGTCGCGGAAACAATGCCCTTCGTCCAATAGCCACAACTGTTCACCGTTGACTTCGCTGGAACGGATCATTTCTTTTTTGAAGAGTGCGTTGTGCTTTGAAACGTATCCTAAGAAAGATTCATAATAAAGAGGGATGGAATGGAAATGGTCTCCTTCTGCTGCTCCGGCAATGAGGACAGCTTCCAGAACGCCTCCTTTCAGTGCTTCCAGGCATTCCTGCGTTTTCATTTCCGTAACTCTGATGTCCAGGGAAGGGTATTCTTCCATCAGTTCGGGAAAGAAACGGGGCAGCAGGTAGGGGGCGATTGTAGGCAGGACTCCTATGCGGAATACACCCTCCACCGAACGTGTTTCCTCCTTTACTATTTCTTTTATCTGATTGGTCTGCCGTAAGGCTATTCTGGCTTGTTCTATCACTTTCCGTCCTGTCAGTGTGGGTTGGACGGGCTGGGTGGTACGATCGAACAATTTGGTGTTTAGCTCATCCTCAAGCTTTTGTATCATGGCGCTCAAGGTGGGCTGTGTTACATTACAGTATTCGGCAGCTTTGGCAAAGTGCCTTAACTCATCCACGGCAAGGATATATTCCAGTTGTTGCAGGTTCATAATTTTCAGCTTAATAGATTTTGTCTATACAAAGATAGAAATTATCAGTTTGACACGCATTACTTTCTCCATTATCTTTGCATCAGAGAAAAAAATAAAAGTAATCAATTTAAAAATAGAACATTATGAGAACATTAAATTATATCAAACTGGATTCAGCTGCAGCTGCAAAGGTAGTGGAGTCATTGCAACAATTATTGGCAGACTACCAAGTATTTTATGCTAATCTCCGTGGGTTCCACTGGAATATTAAAGGGCACGGTTTCTTTGTGTTGCACAGCAAATTCGAGGATTTGTATAACAATGCAGCCGGGAAAGTGGACGAACTGGCAGAACGTATCCTGATGCTGGGAGGCGTTCCGAAGAACAAGTACAGTGATTATCTGAAAGTGTCGAATATAAAAGAGGTAGAGGGGATTACAAGCGGTGACGAAGCATTGAACAACATTCTGGAGACTTACAGTCATTTCATTGTGGAAGAGCGTAAACTTCTGGCCGTCGCTTCACAGGCTGGTGACGAGGCTACTGTAGCTGTAATGAGTGACTATCTGAAAGAACAGGAGAAAATGGTGTGGATGTTGTGTGCATACGCTTCAAAGTAATCATTGATTTGCTTTAGTTTAGGAGCAGGGGATACCGGGATGCCGGTATCCCTTTGCTGTTTTTATTCGTCTTTGGTTTTCCGCTGTACGATACGTGCTCCTGCAGGTACATTCTCTGTCACCCAGATATTACCTCCTACGGTAGCTCCTTTGCCGATGGTGACACGTCCCAGAATGGTAGCGTTGGAATATACAATGACATCATCTTCCAGAATAGGGTGACGTGGAATGCCTTTAATGGGATTTCCATTGTCGTCTAGCGGAAAGCTCTTGGCTCCTAATGTCACTCCTTGATAGAGTTTCACATTATTTCCGATGATGCTGGTTGCTCCGATGACCACACCTGTGCCGTGGTCGATCGTGAAATGATGTCCTATCTGTGCCCCCGGATGGATGTCGATGCCGGTTTCCGAATGTGCCATTTCTGTAATGAAACGGGGAATTAAGGGCACTCCCAGCATTAGCAGTTCGTGTGCGATGCGGTAATTGCTGATAGCGCGGATAGCGGGGTAACAACTGATGATTTCGCCAAAGCATGTGGCAGCGGGATCACCGTAATATGCGGCTTCCACATCGGTGGCCAGAATGCGGCGGAGTTCGGGCAGTTTATTGATGAAACGAGCTGCCAGTAAGGTGGCTGTTTCTCTGCATGGTTCATTGTCACCGGTTGCATTTTTATTATTTTCCTGTCCGAAACAGAGTCCTGCCAGGATTTGTTCAGTCAGCAGGCCGAACAGGTTTTCTACATTTACCCCGATATGGTAGTTGATGGTGTGGCTGTTGACGGTGGAATTTCCGAAGTATCCCGGGAAGAGAATGGCGCGTGCCAGTTCTACGATCTTGTATAGAGACTTGGCAGAGGGTAAGGGATCTCCATCTTTGTGTTGGTGGAATAATCCTTTATAGGACTGGCTGTCAGATAATTCATCTACTGCCTGCGTTAATATGCTCGTGTAATTGAATGTAGTCATGAACAGAATGTTTTAGAAGGACAAAAGTAAGTAAATTCTATATTATTGCCAATAAATAGAATGAATATTGACTTTAATCCTTTATTTTTGCAGAAAAAAGAGCATATTTATGGTAAATAAGAAGAATCCATTTGCCTTTAAGGCGAAACAGGAAATGAAAAAGAAGACGGGTGGTAAACGGGTAGGCAAATCCAAGCCGGATAAAGCGAATAACCAATTGAATAGAAGGGTGAAGTAAATGAAACTGTAATTGGGTTGCAGGGGCAGGCTTTATCCGCCCCTGCAACAGGATATGAATCTTTATTTTTCGATCAAAGCGAAATCAAGTTGTTTTTTCTCCAGATTGGCGCGGGCTACTTTAATCGTAACCGGATCTCCCAAACTGAATTTCTTGTGATGCCGGCGGCCTGTCAGACAATAGTTCTTTTCATCGAAATCATAATAATCGTCACCAAGGTCACGCATGGGAATCATACCTTCACACTTGTTCTCATTCAGTTCTACATAAAGTCCCCATTCGGTAACTCCGGAAATGACACCATCGAACTCCATGCCCAGACGTTCGCTCATAAACTCTACTTGTTTGTATTTTACAGACGCACGTTCTGCGTTGGCAGCGATTTGCTCCATCTCAGAACTATGGTCGCACAGTTCTTCGTATTTCGTTTCCTGTGCCGTACGTCCTCCTGCCAGATAGCGGGTGAGCAGACGGTGCACCATCATATCCGGGAAACGGCGGATAGGTGAGGTGAAGTGGGTATAATAGTCGAACGCCAGACCGTAGTGACCGATATTATGAGTGGAATAACGGGCTTTTTGCATGGCACGCAAGGATACGGTTTCTACCAAATTCTGTTCTTTCTTGTTCTTTATGTCGTCCAGTAAACGATTGATGGATTTGGATACCTCGGTTTTGGTACCCGAGGTACGTATCTTATATCCGAAGCGATTGATAAACCAGTTCAGGTTCTCCAGTTTATCGGGGTCCGGAAGGTCGTGGATACGATAAGGGAATACTTTGGCTTTTTTGTTTTTAGGTACTTTACCGATCTTTTCGGCCACCGTACGGTTGGCCAATAACATAAACTCTTCAATCAGTTTATTCGCTTCTTTGGATTCTTTGAAGTAAACGCTGAGCGGTTTGCCGGTTTCGTCTATCTCAAATTTCACTTCTACGCGGTCAAAGTCAATAGCGCCGGCGGCCAATCTTTGTTTACGCAGGATTTGTGCCAGCTTGTTCAACTCCAGTATTTCTTCTTTGTAGTCGCCCTCACCCGTTTCAATCACTTTTTGCGCCTCTTCATAGGTGAAACGGCGGTCGCTCTTTATAACGGTGTGCACGATGCGCGAGTCTTTTACCTCTCCCTTTTCGTTCATGTCGAAAATGACGGAGAATGCCAGTTTTTCTTCGTCAGGGCGGAGGGAACAGATGAAGTTGCACAGCCGTTCGGGCAGCATCGGGATGGTGCGATCTACCAGATAAACAGAAGTAGCGCGTTTTTCGGCTTCTTTGTCGATGACACTTCCTTCTTTTACATAGTGAGTAACGTCGGCAATGTGCACGCCTACTTCCCATAATCCCGGTTTGATGAGGCGGATAGAAAGTGCGTCATCAAAGTCCTTGGCATCTTTTGGGTCAATGGTGAAAGTTGTGACATTGCGGAAATCTTCACGTTCCGCATAGTCCGCTTCGTTAATCTCTGCCGGAATTTTTTCGGCGGCGGTCTCTACATTCTTGGGATATACGTAAGGTAAGCCGAATTCAGCCAGAATGGCATGCATCTCGGTCGTGTTTTCTCCTGCTTTTCCCAAAATATCAATCACTTGTCCGATCGGATTCTTTGCTTCTTCGGGCCATTCTACAATTTTCACAACCGCTTTGTCTCCGTTCTTTCCGCCTTTCAGCTTGTCTTTCGGGATAAAAATATCGTTTGCCAGGGTGCGGTTCTCGGTCAGCAGGAAGGCATAGAATTTTTCCACTTTCAGTGTACCGACAAAGGTATCGTTGGCACGTTCCAGGATTTCTATCACTTCACCTTCCGGATTCCGGTTCTTGCGTTTGGCAAATAAGGCGATTTTTACTTTGTCATTATTCATGGCATGTGCCGAATTACGTTCGGCTATGAAAATTGTTTCTCCACCATCATCGGGGATGAAGGAGTTCTTGCCGTTGCTTTTACGCTGAAAGACTCCGGTCATAATCAGACCGTGATCGTTCAGTTTGTAGTGTCCTTTTTCCACTTCCTGCAGAAAATCATCCTCAATCATTTCAGCAATGATGTCGGCACAAAGCATTTTAAGCGGATGTGTCGTGAGGTTCAGACTGTTTGATAATTGTTTCAGGCTGAATGTTTCGTTTGGTTTTGTGTGGAATAAGCTGATCAGTCGTTCAGACATTTCGCTTTTTTTCATACGTTTCCCTGCTTTTTTTTCTTTCTTTTTAGCCATAAGGGGATATATTAATGTATTATGTGCTACAAAGTAAACAAAATAATTGGAATAGCGGTTCAATAGATACATTAAATTTGGTTGAATCTAAATGAAACATGCTATCTTTGTCCGTTCTAAAACAATTGTTATGACTGAATTTGATAAGAAAATCAGGGAAAAAGAAATTTATAAAGTTACACTAGTGGGGAGTTTTGTTAATTTCTTGCTGGTTATTTTTAAATTTCTTGCCGGAATAGCGGGGCATAGCGCCGCCATGTTGGCGGATGCTGTTCATTCTCTTTCTGACTTCATTACGGACGTAGTGGTGATTCTTTTCGTGCGCATATCCAATAAACCTGTAGATAAAAGCCATGATTATGGTCATGGGAAATATGAGACATTGGCTACTGCTTTGATTGGTATGGCGTTACTGGGGGTCGGGTTTGGAATATTGTGGAATGGAGCAACAGAAATATTGGCTTTTCTGCGAGGCGGGGAGCTTCGTCAGCCGGGCATGTTGGCATTGATTGCTGCCATTATTTCTATTTTGTTGAAGGAGATACTTTATCAATATACGGTCAGAGTAGGAAAAAGATGCCACTCGCAGGCTGTTGTGGCGAATGCATGGCATCATAGAAGCGATGCATTGTCATCCGTCGGAACGGCTGCCGGCATTGGCGGAGCGATTTTGCTTGGCCCTCATTGGGCGGTACTTGATCCTATTGCCGCTGTGATAGTCAGTTTCTTTATTATGCGGGTTTCCATTCAGCTGCTGATTCCTTGTCTGGATGAATTGTTGGAAAAGTCTTTGCCGGACAGTGTGGAACGTGAGATAGAGCGGATTGTGTTATCTTTTGACGGAGTCAGCGAGCCGCATCATTTGCGCACGCGACGTATCGGAAACAATTATGCTATAGAGATTCATATACGCATGGACGGGAACATTTCTCTGCATAAAGCGCACGAGACAGCAACCGGCATTGAACATAGATTGAAAGAAAAGTTTGGAGAGGATACTCATGTGGGTATTCATGTGGAACCGGTGAAATAAAATACGAAGAATGAATAACGAAGAATTTGCACAAAAGAACACTTGTCAATTAAAGAAAGTGCTGGTAACCGGAGCAAGCGGATTTATTGGCAGTTTCCTGGTGGAGGGAGGACTGGAAAGAGGCATGCAGGTATGGGCTGGTGTACGTAAAAGCAGCAGTCGTACCTATTTGAAAGATCCTCGCATTCAATTTGCCGAATTGGATTTTGCCCATCCCGGAAGGTTGATGGAGCAATTGGCTGTTCATAAACAATCGCATGAGGGATGGGATTACATCATTCATTGTGCCGGTGTCACTAAATGTCTTCATAAAGACGAATTCGACAAAGGTAATTATGTCTATACCCGTAATTTTGTAGAAGCTTTGAGAACCTTGGATATGGTTCCCCGGCAATTTGTCTATATCAGTTCGCTTAGTATTTTCGGCCCTGTCCATGAAGATAATTATGCGCCCATCAGTGAGCGTGATACGGCAATGCCCAATACGGCATACGGGGTCAGTAAGCTGAAGTCGGAACATTACTTGCAGTCATTGGATGATTTTCCGGCAGTGATTTTCCGTCCTACGGGTGTCTATGGGCCTCGCGAACGCGATTATTTCCTGATGGCGAAGTCCATCAAGCAGCATATAGACTTTGCTCCCGGGTTTAAAAGGCAGGATCTTACCTTTATTTACGTGAAAGATTTGGTGCAGGCTGTTTATTTGGCGATAGAACATGGAGTGAGGCAGCGCGCCTATTTTGTGAGTGACGGAAATGTCTATTCCAGCCGTGCTTTCTCTGATTTGATACAAAAAGAACTTGGTAATCCGTGGGTTATACACATTAAATGCCCGTTATTTATTTTAAAAGTTGTATCTTTGCTCGCTGAATTTTCAGCGCGTTGCCTGGGAAAGGTAAGTACGCTGAATGCTGACAAATATAAAATAATGAAACAACGTAATTGGCAATGCGATATTTCACCCTTGGTGGAAGAACTGGGATATCGTCCGGAGTACCCTTTAGACAGGGGAGTAAAGGAAATCATTGCATGGTATAAGAAAGAAGGATGGCTTTAAATTTATTCAAACGGGTAGACAGTGTGAAAGGATTGTTTGCCGTAGAGAGCATTAGTCTGATATATAATGCCCTCACGACCATAATGGTTTTAATATTATTTCCTCGTATGGACCACCCTGTAATGATGCTTTCGGAGCGTGCGGGCATTGTGGTCATTACGTTTGCATTGATATACCTGTATCACAAGTATCCGTGTAAACTGACGGCGTTTATACGGATGGCTGTGCAAATGGCATTTTTGGCGTATTGGTATCCCGATACCTTTGAGTTTAACCGCCTTTTCCCCAATCTGGATAATTTCTTCGCTTCGGCGGAGCAGTTTTTGTTCCGTTGCCAGCCTTCGGTGGAATTTAGTGAGCATTTTCCTTCCGTATGGTTCAGTGAGCCGTTCAATATGGGGTATTTTGCTTATTACCCGATGATCGGAATAGTGACTATCTATTATTTTCTGTTCCGTTTTGAGTGGTTCGAGAAAGCGTCGTTTGTGCTGGTCACTTCGTTTTTCATCTATTACCTTATATATATATTGGTTCCGGTTGCCGGTCCGCAATTTTATTTTCCGGCTATCGGGATGGACAATGTGATGGCGCAGCATTTCCCGGCTATCGGTGATTATTTTAATAACAATGACATCCTGTTGCCCGGTCCCGGTTTTGATCACGGTTTCTTCTTTAATCTGGTGGAGGCCTCACAGGAAGTGGGTGAACGGCCCACGGCTGCTTTCCCCAGCTCACATGTCGGTATATCTACCATTGTGATGATTATGGCCTATCGTGTGAATAAGAAACTGTGTTATTTCCTGGCACCGTTCTATGTACTTCTGTGTTGTGCTACAGTCTATATCCAGGCTCATTATTTGATTGATGTTATTGCCGGCTGGATTTCGGCGGTATGTATTTATATTTTGGCTACTTATATGTATAAGCGTTGGTTTGCATCGGTAGTCTTCCAACTTGTGCTGAAATAGTCTTGAAAAGCATATAAAAACGTACAGGGTGTCCATTTACGGACACCCTGCCTTTTTCTATAGTGCTGATTGTCAATGGTAAATTCCCTTGGCATGAATATTGCTTTTAAAATAGTGGGCAAACACTGCAACGTTTGGCCTGTAAATAACGTCTAATAAATAAAAACAGAAGCAATATGAGAAATTTAGTATCAACTTTAATGGCGGTAACCCTCATGTTAGTGTCGGTGACAGCATGTGCGGAGAGAATAATTCCTAGTAAGAACTATGTTACCAGGAAAGTGAATGTGGGTAGTTTTAATGCTATTTCCACCAGTTCTTCGGTGGATGTAATCTATACTCAAAGCTCCGGTGGACAACATGTGGAAATATATGCTCCGGACAATCTGGTGGATTATATTGATGTACGTGTGGAGGGCGGAGTACTTAAGGTCGGTTTTAAATCGCCGGGAAACAATTTTTCAATAAACGGGAAACATAAAAAGGAAGTAAGAGTTTCTGCTCCGGCTGTGAACAGTCTGAAAGCTTCCAGTTCCGGTGACATTATTATAAAGAACGGACTGAAAACAAACGGAAAGGTTACGGTCAAGGCCAGCAGCAGTGGTGATGTGACAGGCGGTGCTGTTTCTTGCGATGATTTCGTGGCTACCGCTAATAGTTCGGGTGATGTGGTTTTGGAAAAGGTGTCTTGTACGAATTTCTCTGCTGATGCCAGTAGTTCCGGTGATGTATCGATCAAGAATCTGAACGCTGCCAATGTATCTGCTGATGCCAGTTCCTCCGGAGATGTTGTTTTGGTTGGCAGTTGTGAGAACGCTTCTTATAGAGCCAGTAGCAGCGGGGATGTAAAGGCAAAAGGGATGAAGGCGGTAAATGTGTCTGCCAGTGCCAGTTCCTCTGGTGATGTGGAGTGTTATGTGACCGGCTCGCTGACAGCGAAAGCATCCAGTAGTGGTGAGGTGGCTTATAAAGGCAATCCTAAAGACATTAATTTCTCTCCCAAAAGGGGGCTGCGTAAAATAAATGAATAATGTGCTGATTTGTCGATGTGCCAATTGCCATGCGTAACACAGCGCAGCCAATCGGCACATTGACAAATTATTCAGTCATCCCGTAATTCCCTTTTATGTAGTCCAGAATGCTGAAGAGTTCTTTTACTGTTTCGGCACGGAGCATGGCGATACGTGTTTCTTTGAAGTTGGGGATACCTTTAAATAAGGGGGAAGCAGCCAGATGACGGCGTACATGAAGAATGCCACGACGTTCGTCGAGCAGATTCACACTGTCCAGTACTTCCTGGCGGAGCACATTCAGCCGCCAGTTGAAAGAAAGGGCAGGGAGTTCCTCACCGGTTTCCATATAATGTTTTACTTCCTTGAATATCCAGGGACGTCCGAAGCTGGCCCGGCCAATCATGATAGCATCCACTCCATACAGATCAAAACATTCCTTGGCACGTTGCGGTGTAGTTATATCTCCGTTTCCAATGACGGGGATATGCATACGGGGATTCTTTTTTACTTCCCCTATTAAACTCCAATCCGCTTCACCGGTGTACATTTGTGCGCGGGTACGTCCGTGAACGGTCAGTGCTTCAATGCCGCAGTCTTGTAATTGTTCGGCCAGATCTACTATGATTTTGTGATCATTGTCCCAGCCCAGACGTGTCTTTACGCTAACGGGAATTTTTACTGCATCCACAACAGCACGGGTAATCTCCAGCATCAGCGGGATATTTTGCAGCATACCTGCGCCGGCCCCTTTGCCTGCCACACGCTTTACAGGACAGCCAAAATTAATATCTAAGATATCTGGATGTGCTTCTTCCACTATTTTAGCGGCTTCCACCATTGTTTCCACGTCTCTGCCATAAATCTGGATCGCTACAGGACGTTCTTCATCATTGATATTCAGTTTCTGCATGGTTTTGCCTACCGAGCGTATCAACGCATCAGCCGAAACAAATTCGGTATATACCATGTCCGCACCAAATTTTTTGCACATCAGGCGGAAAGCAGGATCGGTCACGTCCTCCATCGGAGCCAGTAAAATGGGGTGTTTACCCAAGTCTATATTTCTAATCTTCATAATTCTATGTTTATCTTTTTGTCACAGAAAGAGCAGATTCATCCGGGCGTTAATCTATAATCTGTGTGAATCTGTGTAATCTGTGGTGAAATCTAGCTGCAAAAATACGGAAAAAAGCCTACCTTTGCACACACATTAATCAAAAGAATAATGAAAGCTTCTATAAAAGACTTTGAAATAATGGCTCCTGTGGGCTCACGTGAGTCGCTGGCGGCGGCCATACAGGCAGGCGCGGATTCTATTTACTTTGGAATTGAGAGTTTGAATATGCGCGCACGTTCTGCCAGTACATTTACCGTCAATGACTTACGCGAGATAGCTCAGATCTGTGATGAACATGGCATCAAGAGCTATCTTACGATCAATACCATTATTTATGATGAAGATATTGCCTTGATGCGTACCATTGTGGATGCGGCCAAAGAGGCAGGCATCAGTGCCGTGATTGCTGCGGATGTGGCGGTAATGGCTTATTGTTGCGAGGTGGGGCAGGAGGTACACCTTTCCACCCAGTTGAATATCAGCAATGCTGAAGCGTTGAAATTTTATGCTCGCTTTGCTGATGTGGTGGTGTTGGCACGTGAATTGAATTTGAAGCAGGTGCGGGTGATTTATGATACGATCCAGAAAGAACAAATTAAAGGTCCGGACGGAAAGTTGGTCCGTATCGAGATGTTCTGCCACGGAGCGCTTTGTATGGCAGTGTCGGGCAAGTGCTACCTCAGCTTGCATGAGATGAATGCTTCCGCCAACCGGGGGGCTTGCATGCAGATATGCCGTCGTGCATACGATGTGAAAGACAGAGAGAGTGACATCGAGCTGGAAGTGGACAATAAATACATCATGTCTCCTAAAGACTTGAAAACGATCCATTTTATGGATGAGATGATAGAGGCAGGCGTGCGTGTCTTCAAAATTGAGGGGCGCGCCCGGGGGCCCGAGTATGTACGTACCGTGGTGGAATGTTACAAAGAGGCCATCCACTCTTATCTGGAGGGTACCTTTACCGAGGAGAAGAAGCAGGTTTGGGATGAACGGCTGAAGACTGTGTTCAATCGCGGATTCTGGAATGGATATTATTTGGGACAGCGCTTGGGCGAATGGAGCAAGAACTATGGTTCGGAGGCTACTGAGCGCAAAGTGTATGTGGGCAGGGGAATCAAGTATTTCTCCAATATCGGTGTGGCCGAGTTCCTGGTGGAAGCCGCTGAGATGAAAGCAGGGGATAAACTTCTGATCACAGGCCCTACTACAGGAGCGGTGTTCCTGACATTGGATGAGGCGCGTGTGGATCTGAAACCGGTGGATGCGGTAAGGAAAGGCCAGCATGTGTCCTTTAAAGTTCCCGAAAAGGTACGTCCCAGTGACAAGCTCTATAAATTGGTCTCTCCGGAAGACTTGAAGAAGAAATAGAACGGATTTCGTTTAAAATTCATATCTTTGCAACTCAATAACAAATAAGTACGTACATATTATGAATATAGAAGAAAAACTCACCGCGTCCATTATCAGCGCTATCCAAACGTTGTACGGACAGGATGTACCCGGGAAGATGGTACAACTGCAAAAGACAAAGAAAGAGTTTGAAGGACACCTTACATTGGTTGTTTTCCCCTTTCTGAAAATGTCTAAGAAAGGCCCTGAACAAACCGCACAAGAAATTGGCGGATACTTGAAAGAACATGCTCCCGAACTGGTCTCGGCTTACAATGCAGTGAAGGGGTTTCTTAATCTGACCATTGCCTCGGATTGTTGGATTGAACTTTTGAATTCCATTCAGGCTGCTTCTGAATACGGCATTGAAAAGGCAACGGAGAACTCTCCGTTGGTGATGATTGAGTATTCTTCTCCCAATACAAACAAACCGCTCCATCTGGGCCATGTCCGTAACAATCTGCTGGGGAATGCCTTGGCTAATGTCATGGCGGCAAATGGCAATAAGGTGGTCAAGACAAATATTGTAAACGACCGGGGTATCCATATCTGTAAGTCCATGCTGGCCTGGTTGAAATATGGTAACGGTGAGACACCTGAGTCATCAGGCAAAAAGGGAGACCATTTGATCGGTGACTATTATGTAGCTTTCGACAAGCATTACAAGGCTGAAGTAAAGGAACTGACGGCTCAGTATCAGGCCGAAGGCTTGAATGAAGAAGAGGCTAAAGCGAAGGCGGAGGCAAACTCTCCTCTGATGCTGGAAGCTCGTGAGATGCTTCGTAAGTGGGAGGCGAATGATCCCGAAATCCGTGCTTTGTGGAAGAAGATGAATGACTGGGTATATGCCGGATTCGATGAAACCTATAAGATGATGGGGGTTAGTTTCGATAAGATTTATTATGAGTCGAATACGTATCTGGAAGGTAAGGAGAAAGTGATGGAAGGACTGGAAAAAGGTTTCTTCTACCGGAAAGAGGACAACTCTGTATGGGCTGACCTGACTGCCGAAGGATTAGACCATAAACTGCTGCTTCGTGGTGACGGCACTTCTGTCTATATGACTCAGGATATCGGCACAGCCAAGTTACGTTTCCAGGATTACCCTATCAACAAGATGATTTATGTAGTGGGTAACGAACAGAACTATCATTTTCAGGTGCTTTCTATCTTGCTGGACAAATTGGGCTTTGAATGGGGAAAAGGACTGGTTCATTTCTCATACGGCATGGTGGAACTGCCCGAGGGCAAGATGAAAAGCCGTGAAGGTACAGTAGTGGATGCCGATGACTTGATGGAGGCAATGATTGAAACTGCTAAGGAAACTTCCGCCGAATTAGGTAAATTGGACGGCCTGACCCAGGAAGAAGCTGATAATATTGCCCGCATTGTTGGTCTGGGCGCTTTGAAGTATTTTATCCTGAAAGTGGACGCACGTAAGAACATGACTTTCAATCCGAAAGAATCGATAGACTTCAATGGCA
Source organism: Phocaeicola sartorii JCM 17136 = DSM 21941 (assembly GCF_054653615.1). Lineage (NCBI taxonomy): Bacteria > Pseudomonadati > Bacteroidota > Bacteroidia > Bacteroidales > Bacteroidaceae > Phocaeicola > Phocaeicola sartorii. The sequence goes on along the minus strand of NZ_BAAIFW010000006.1, from coordinate 861,662 downwards.
ATACGGGACCTTTCATTCAGTATACGTATGCCCGTATCCAGTCTGTATTGCGCAAGGCGGCCGAAGCAGGTATCGTCATTCCTGAAATAATACCCGCAGGATTGGAACTGAGCGCGAAGGAAGAAGGTCTGATTCAGATGCTGGCCGATTTTAAATCGGTTGTCAAGCAGGCGGGTTCGGACTATAATCCTTCCATTATAGCGAACTATACATACGATTTGGTGAAGGAATACAACCAGTTCTATCATGACTTCAGCATTCTGCGTGAAGAAAATGAAGCGTTGAAAATCTTCCGTCTGGCGCTGAGTGCCAATGTGGGCAAGATTGTGAAGACAGCGATGGGCTTGCTGGGCATCGAAGTGCCTGAACGTATGTAAATGGCAAAGAAACAGAAATATTATGTAGTATGGAAAGGTGTCAATCCGGGAGTTTATGACTCCTGGACTGACTGCCAGCTACAGATAAAAGGGTACGATGGCGCACAATACAAGGCATTCGGAACTAAAGAGGAGGCAGAACACGCCTTGGCTTCTTCCGCTTTCCATTATATAGGAAAGAATGCTGTTAAAAAAGACGATACTCCTAAACAACTACCCGAGAACTTTGATCTGAACTGTCTGGCTGTGGATGCCGCTTGCAGTGGAAATCCCGGACCTATGGAATATCGGGGCGTTTATTTGCTTACCGGACAGGAAGTCTTTCATTTCGGTCCTGTCTATGGCACGAATAATATCGGAGAGTTTCTTGCCATTGTCCATGCTCTGGCATTGATGAAGCAGAAGAATATCAATATGCCTGTCTACTCGGACAGCCGTAATGCGCTGAGTTGGGTGAAACAGAAGAAATGCAAAACCAAACTGGAACGGACTCCTAAGACGGAGAAACTTTTTCAAATGATAGAACGGGCCGAGAGCTGGCTGAAAGAAAATAAATATACCATACCTTTATTGAAATGGGAAACCGACCGATGGGGGGAGGTACCGGCTGATTTCGGACGGAAATAAGAAAGAAATTGAAGATATGAAAAAGAGGATTGCTTATATCAGCCTGTACTTTTTTACAGTCTTACTGATATTTATTCTACAGAAACCATTGTTCATGCTCTATAATGGTTCCATTGAAAAAGGGTTCGGGCTGGCCGACTATATGCAGGTGATGGTGCATGGAGCCAGTCTTGATGCCGCTACAGCGGGATATCTCACAGCACTTCCGTTCCTGTTGGTACTGGTCAGCATCTGGTTGAAGAAATTTCCTTTGAAGAAGATTCTTTGGGGGTATTATATATTGGTTGCCACTTTGGTCTCTATTATTTTTGTGGTAGATATGGCGTTATATACTTTCTGGGGATTCAAGCTGGATGCATCTGTTTTTCTTTATGTCGATTCGCCGAAAGAAGCTTTGGCAAGTGTTTCAACCGGTTTTATAGCGTTGAGGGTTCTGATTATCTTATTACTGATAGTCCTTTATGCCTGCTTGCTTTTGAAAATTACGCCTTCTGTCCTGGAGGCTGCCCGGAGACGATGGGCGGGAACGGCTGTTATGCTGTTGATAGGAGGTGTGCTTTTCATCATGATACGTGGTGGTGTCACGGAATCTACGTCCAATATAGGGCAAGTGTATTTCAGTAATGAACCGTTCTTGAACCATTCGGCGGTCAATCCCGATTTCAGCTTGTTGTCCTCTATGGGCAAATCTCAGGATTTTGCTGCGGAGTTCAACTTTTTTGAGGAAGAGAAGCGGGCTGAATTATTTGACGGACTTTATCCGGCAACAGATGGAGACAGTATTGTCCAAGTACTGAATACCCGTCGTCCTAATATTCTGATTATTTTAATGGAAAGCTATGGTGCGCGTTTCATTGGTCCGCTGGGTGGCATTCCTGAGGTCGCTCCTCATTTCAACCGCTTGTCTGAAGAAGGTGTCTTCTTCACCAATTGTTATGCTAATAGTTTCCGTACAGACCGGGGGACAGTCTGTACTTTCAGCGGTTATCTTGGATTGCCTACGGCGTCGGTCATGAAGATTCCCGCCAAGAGCCGTACGCTTCCTTCCATTGCGGAAGAGCTGGTAAAATCCGGTTATAAAACAGATTTCCTGTATGGAGGTGATATCAACTTTACCAATATGAAGAGCTATTTGCTGAGCAAAGGATACCAGCACCTGACTGCCGACAAGGATTTCTCTCTGGCGGAACAGACCAGTAACGCATGGGGGGTAAATGATGACATTACTTTTGAATACCTTTATAATCAGTTGAAAGACCGGAAAGAAGCTCCGTGGCATACCGCCTTTCTGACTTTAAGCAGTCACGAGCCTTTTGAGGTTCCCTACCATCGTTTGGACGAGAAGATACCCAACGCCTTTGCCTTTACAGACGATTGCTTGGGGAAATTTATAGACAAGTTGAAGCAGACTCCGGTTTGGGAGAACCTGCTGGTCGTTTGTCTGCCCGATCATGGCTTCTATTATCCGCGTGTAGGATTGAACACGGCTCCTGAGTTTTATCATATTCCGATGCTCTGGCTGGGAGGAGCGGTGAAGCAACCCATGAAAATAGACAAGATAATGAACCAGACCGATCTGGCAGCCACTTTGCTGGGGCAGTTGGGCATGGATCATTCTTCCTTTACTTTCAGCCGCAATGTGCTGGGCAGTGATTACACGTATCCTTTTGCTTTTTATAGTTTCAATAATGGTTTCTCTTTCCGCGACAGCACCGGCGTAACGGTATTTGATAATAATTCGGAAAGTATCTTGTTGGAAGAGCCCGCCGGCAGCGAGCAGCGTATAAATAAGGGGAAGGCTATTTTGCAGAGTGTGTATGATGACTTGGGAAGACGATAGGAATAAGGCCTGAAACGAAAATAATCAGCTAAAAGCATTCATATACACAAAAAATGTGCTTACTTTGCATTTTAATAAAAAGCAATCTCAATGGAACAAGAACTGATATTTCTGGATAGGAACGAATTTAATTACTCACCTTCGGAAGAAGTAATACAAGCACTAAAAGATTTTGACATAAAGAAACTTTGTTTTTACACTCGGATTTATGATGAAGGAAAGAAAAGTATATTTTCTGTCTTTCTTTCTGAATTGTATGGAGTTGATGAGTCACAGGTATTATTAGGCTATGGTGGGGAAGATATCCTGAAACAGTCTGTTCATTATTTCCTGACTCAGGCGGACGGCAACAAGACCATGCTGATTCCTAAGTTCTCGTGGTGGTATTACAAGTCCATCGCCGATGAAGTGGAGGGGCGTACGCTGCAATATCCATTGTACGAGGCTGGAAATACCTTCAAGTATGATATAGCCGCTATTAAAGAAATGGTGGAGAATGAGCGCCCGAAGATTCTTTTGCTGGCTTCTCCCAATAATCCTACCGGCAACGGACTGACACCGGAGGAACTGGACGAGCTGTTGTCCTTTGTTCCCAAGGAAACCATTGTACTCATAGATGAGGCATACGCTTCTTTTGTAACCGAAGACAATTCGTATATCAGTAAATTAGTGAATAAGTATGATAATCTGATTATCTCCCGTACTCTTTCCAAATTTTATGGCCTGCCGGGACTGCGTATGGGATTCGGGTTTATCAGTAAAGGGCTTGAGAAATTCATTCGTTACAGCAACAAATATCTGGGATATAACCGTTTGTCGGAAGATATCGCCATTGCCGCATTGAAATCGGATGCGCATTATCGTGAAGTGGCACGTATGATGAATGAAAGCCGGAAGATGTATGAAGAAGAAATCGGTGCGTTGCCCGGATTTAAAGTCTATGATTCTGTCGCTAATTTTATATTGATAAAATATCCTATTGAGTTGAAGCCGGCTCTGCAGGCTGCTTTTGCTGAAGAAAACTATAAGGTGAAGTTTATGAACGAACCCGATATCAATACACATCTGCGTATTACGCTGGGCCGTCCCGAACAGAACCGTATTGTAGCCGACACCATCAAACGAATCGCCAGACAATGAAAGCCATTATTTTAGCCGCAGGGATTGCTTCCCGCCTTCGCCCGTTGACCGATACAATGCCTAAATGCCTCTTGCAAATAGGACAGAGATGTTTGTTGCAACGTGCTTTTGACGGACTGATTGCCAATGGAATCAGTGAGTTTGTTGTAGTGACAGGCTATCGTCATGAACAGATAGAGGATTTTCTGGGTGCGCATTATCCCGATCAGAACATTCATTTTATATATAATGAGGTGTTCGCTTCAACCAATAACATTTATTCGTTGTGGCTCACCCGTTCCGAGGCGGAAGGGCAGGACATCCTTTTGTTGGACAGTGACATCTTATTCGATCCGCGGATTGTATCCCGTGTACTGGCATCAGAAAAGCCGGATGTGCTGGCTTTGAACAATCATCCTCTCAGCGAGGAGGAAATAAAGGTGATAGTGGACGAGAAAGGAAATGTAAAAGAAATCAGCAAAGTTTGTTCTATCGAACACGCTATAGGTGAGTCTATTGGTATAGAGAAAATGTCATCAGTCTATACAGCTGCCCTTTTTAAAGAACTGGAGCAGATGATAGAGAAGGAAGGCTTGGACAATATCTTTTATGAACGTGCTTTTGAGCGCCTGATTCCGCAAGGGCATACTTTCGGAGTCATTGATACCACAGACTTGTATTCTGTAGAACTGGATACAGTAGAGGATTTCAGGCAGGCGCAGCAATTAATTCCTTCATCTTTATTTTGATCCTATGGCAACATACGATATACGTCCTTTGCAGCTGAGAATCCTCGATATTCTGATGGCTGTCGATAAAGTCTGCAAGGAGCACAACCTTCGTTATTACATTATAGCCGGCACGCTGCTGGGAGCCGTCCGTCATAAAGGTTTTATTCCTTGGGACGATGATTTGGATATCGGTATGCCCCGTGCGGATTATGACCTCTTGATGGCTCATGCCGCCGAGTGGCTTCCCGCTCCGTTCGAAGCTGTCTGTTTTGAGAATGATACGACCTATCCGTTGCCTTTTGCTAAAATCCAGGATGGAAGTACTACTTTGATTGAGCGTATGCATCTGAAATATTTGGGCGGCATCTATCTGGATGTTTTTCCTTTAGACGGTATGCCGGATAGTAAATTGGCCCAGCGTCTTCACTTCATGAAATATTTCTTTTATAAGAAGATACTTTATTTCATTTACCGTGATCCCTACCGGCATGGAAAGGGCATGTCCTCATGGATACCTTTGTTGTGCCGGAAGTTCTTTACATTGAAAGGAGTGCAGGAAACGATGCGCCGTATGATGAAGAGTTATGATTTTGACCGGTGCGACTGGGTGGTGGATCATGACGACGGCTTCAAGGGGGTGATGCCCAAACACATTCTGGGAACTCCGGCTCCCATCTTGTTCGAGGGAAAGGAAGTATGGGGTGTGGAGCATCCGCATCTTTATTTAAAACAGAAATACGGCGAATATATGGTTGTGCCGCCCCATTCGGGACAGCGTCAGCATAATTTCCATTATCTTAATCTGGATAAACCCTATAGAGAATATGAAAAATAGACTGTTTGTCTTTTTAGTCCTGATTTGTGTCGTCATTCTTCTTCCTTTTTTGGGGCTGACAGATTTTCACACTAAAGGAGAGCCTCGTGAAGCTGTAGTAGCTTATTCAATGTTGGAGACCGGTAACTGGATTCTGCCCGTAAACAATGGAGGGGATATTGCTTATAAGCCACCCTTCTTTCATTGGTGCATCGCGGCGGTTTCATCTGTTGCAGGTGAAGTGACCGAATATACATCCCGTATGCCGTCCGCTTTGTCGCTGATAGCTATGGTGTTGGCGGGCTTTCTGTTTTATGCCAAGCGTAAAGGTGCTTCTCTTGCTTTCCTGATGTCTGTCATTACCTTATCCAATTTCGAAGTGCATCGCGCGGGTATGAACTGCCGTGTCGATATGATGCTGACCGCTTTTATTGTGCTGGCGCTTTATCAGCTTTATAAATGGTGTGAGAAGGGGCAGCGGGGATTCCCGTGGGTGGCTACGCTGTTCATGGGGTGTGCTGCTTTGACCAAAGGCCCTGTCGGTATCATTCTGCCTTGTCTGGTTACAGGAGTCTATCTGTTGGTTCGTGGAATGAAGTTCTATAAAGCATTTTTTTCCATGCTTCTGGTTGCCGTTGTCTCATGTATCTTGCCGGCTGCCTGGTATCTTGCAGCCTATCAGCAGGGAGGAGACAATTTCATAGCCTTGGTGATGGAGGAGAACTTCGGGCGTTTTATGGGTAAAATGACTTATGAGTCGCACGAGAATCCTGCCTATTATAATGTATTGACCGTATTGGCGGGATATGCACCTTACACCTTGTTGGTGTTGCTTTCTTTGTTCAGCTTGAAATACAGAAAGGTTTCCGGAAGACCGCGTGAGTGGTGGAACCGGTTCACGACCTATATACGTGAGATGGATGATACCCGGTTGTTCTCATTGTTGAGTATTGTTTTAATCTTTGTGTTCTATTGCATCCCAAAGAGCAAACGAAGTGTCTATCTGCTGCCTATCTATCCGTTTATCGCTTATTTTGTGGCAGAATATGTGGTGTATCTGGTCAGGATCAGTTCAAAAGCCATTAAAATATATAGTGGTTTCCTGTCCGTAGCCGGTATTTTGTTGCTTCTTACTTTTATAGCGGTGAAATGCGGATGGGTGCCCGACAGCATTTTCCAGGGAAGGCACGCCGCCCAGAATATTTTGTACATGGATGCATTGAAAGATATGCCTGTCACTTTTATTAGTTTTCTGCTTATCCTGTTGCCATTGTGCATTGCCATATTCTATTTCACCCGCATTAACAGAACCAGGCATTATGACTCTGCCATTTATTGTGCCATTGCTATGACATTTGCCTTGTTCATGTCTTTGGATGGAGTTTATCAGCCCGCTGTTCTTAATGTGAAGTCCGACAAAGGGCTGGCCGAAGAGGTCCGCAAGATAGTTCCTGAGGGGAAAATATACTCTTATGTCAGTGTGGATATGCTTCGTTTCTATGTGGTTAACTTTTATAATAATGACCGTGTGGCTTTGTTTGAACGGGATATGCCTCAAGAAGGGTATCTGTTGGTCGGAGCCAATGATTTTAATGGATTTAAACCCCGGTACGAAAACGAATATACTTTCAATGAAGTGTATAGAAGCAAAAAGCGGGGATGTGATATTCGCGATATTATTTATTTGTATCATTTTGTCAAGAAGTAAACCTGTTAAAGGTTTACTTCTTTTTCTATGAAATAACGCGGGCGGTGTTTCACCTCTTTATAAATCTTACCCACATATTCGCCGATGACTCCGATGGCGGTCAGAATAGCCCCACCGATAAACCATACAGAGATCAATAACGAAGTCCATCCCGGGAATACCTGTCCGCTGGCGAAAGCCGATAAAGCATAAATAATGGCGATGACGGATGCCAGCATAAAGACCAGTCCGGCAGTGGTTATCAATCGTAGCGGTTTGACGGAAAATGAGGTGATGCCATCCAATGCGAAATTCAGCATTTTGGTGAGTGGATATTTGGACTCTCCTGCAAACCGTTCTTTGCGGTCATAATAAACCGAAGCCGACGGATAACCTAAGGTGGGGACTATTCCCCGCAGGAAAAGATTACGCTCCGGATAAGAAACCAATGCCTGTAAAGTCCGTCTGCTCATCAGCCGGAAATCGGCATGGTTATAGACAATGTCTCCCCCCATCGTTCTCATCAGTTTATAAAACAGCTGTGCAGTATGTCTTTTAAAGAAGGTGTCTGTTTTCCGTTCCTTCCTTACGCCATATACAATGTCTATACCTTTGTTGCAATCATCCACCATTTCAGGAATCACGTTTATGTCATCCTGTAAATCTGCGTCAATGGATACGGCGGCATCGTATCTGCTATCCGCCGCCCACTCCAGACCGGCCCACAACGCTTGCTGGTGGCCCACGTTATGGGCCAGTTTTAATCCCATGACGCAAGGGTTGGCACCGGCCAGTTGTTCTATCAGAGGCCAGGTCGCATCTTTACTTCCGTCATCCACATATAATATTCTTCCGTCTTCTATTCTCCCCTCATTTTCCATCAGGGCAAGGAGGCCGGATAGTTGCCGGGTTGTTTCCTTCAGTACTTCTTCCTCATTATAGCAAGGAACAACAATGACAAGTTTAATGGTATTCATAGCTTTTTATGTTTAAATACAAATCGGACTAACAGAAAGTTGATAGGAATTGCGATGGCAAATACCGGGACAGGCGCCCATGTCTTTGTGATTCCCATAAACAAGAATAAATTGAGTAAGGCCAGATGCAGCAGATAATTGACTGAATGCGCTCCTCCCATTCCCATTAGCTTTCTCCAGGAAGGTTTTGTCCCGAAAGTAAAATAGGAAGTCAGATAGAAATTGGCGATGAAGCTTAACGCATATCCTGTGGTATAGGCTATGTTGACATTGATATGAGGCTGCAATAAATAGTAGATACCATAGTGCGTTGCTGTCGCCACTACTCCCACTATGCCGAAACGAACCGCTTCTTTTAACGTTTGTCTGCTTTCCATTATCGTGCCAGATAGTTATAACGAATCATCATATCAGATATAGTATGGGCTTTTTCGGCATGTTCTTTTTCTTTTGCCGGAATGTGCCGTATATCACCTTCCACATTCATTTGGGGGCCGATGGCGAATGGTGCTTTATCCGGGTCCAGAATACTTTGTCCGATGCCTTTCCATGGGTAACCGTCCAGCTTCATCAGGTTCAGTAGGGTAGTGTACATATCCACTTGCCCCATTACTTTTTCATACCTCATTCCGATTGGTGAGTTGACAATGATCAGTGGAGTAAAAGGTTTGTCCGAAACAATATCTTTGCCTCCGTCGGAATGGCAGAGGGGAATGCGGTCTGCGGCCAGCCCTTCATGGTCTCCGGTTATAACAATGAGAGTGCGGCTGTAATCGGAGCGTGTTTTCAGATAGTCAATGAATTGTTTGATGGCGTGGTCGGTGTAATTGGCCATGCACATATAGTCTTTCATCCGTTGCGGGTAGTCTCCTTTAAAAGTAATGCGTCTGGACTCTTCGGGCAGGATAAACGGATTGTGGCCGGAGTAAGTCACACACTGGAAGTAAGCCGGTTCGTTCTCCTTCCATATTTCTCCTTTTTTTAGTTTCTCCACACATTGACGGAAGAAAGATTCGTCTCCCAGTTTTTTACGTGAGCCGACCTTCTCGTCCAGTATCCAGCAGGGTTTGGTGAGCAAGGTGTCTATACCGAAAGCTTTGGCAACCGCCCCCTGGTTCCATACTATTTGTTTGTCAACAGTCAGCAGATATCCGCGTGCTCCATATTTCTCTTTCATCGCTTGGGTCAGTGTGAAGAAAGTGTTAGTGGGATACTTCATGCTATAGGAGCCGCTTTTGATCGGTAGCATTCCTGCATTCAGCAACAATTGGCAATCTATGGAACGCCCGCCCGCTACTTGTGTCAGTACTTTGGGCGCGAATAAGGTGGTCGGTTCTTTCAGCAAAGAGTTGAGACAGGGAGTGATTTCATGTCCTTCCACATTTCGTTCCAACACCCAGCTTTCCAATGACTCGCACAGGATGACCACTAAGTTGGTCTGGGCGGGGATGCTGTCCGGCAAAGGCTTGTAGGCCGGTTGTTCCGCTTGCCATGTACGGATGGTTTCTTCTATTTGCGGAGTATAGATGTCTTTTGCTTGCAGGGCGTTATAATACAAGTGTCCGAACAGAGTGTACATCGGTACGCCGCATGTATGGTAATTGGCGTTTTGTAAGGAATCGTATGCAGCCTTATAGCCGCCTTTGATGGTGTTCAGCCCTACGGAAAGTAATAATACAAAACCTGTCGTTGCCAGATAATGCCACTTTATGGTAGGTTTCGGCTTGTTCTTTTCTGTGATATACAGGTAAAGGCATGCCAAGGTTGATAATGGAAAAAGGAGGTCGGTCCAGCGCAGGGAGTCATAGACGCTGGCCGTGAAGTCGGACAGATTTCCCGCCAGCCCGTAGCTGTCCAACGGGATGGCTGAATAGTAGGTGCGGCTGTACATCAGGTTGGCTGTCAATAATCCGTCTAACAGGAACATGACAACGCATTGTAACCATCCTTTCCGGAAGCAGGCGTAGGGCACTAGTAAAACCAAAGTGGCCAATGCGGCGTTCAGATAAAGTTCGGGGAAGGAAAAGGAGGTGAATGTGGTTTGCATACACCAGATGATATTGAATAAAATAAATTTAAAGAATAGTCCTCCTCCGAATACGATTGTCGGTCGTGTCCAAAGTTTTTTTGGAAATAGAGAATTAACAAGAGATTTCATTTAGTTTTTAATTTTGTAATTATCAGCAAAGATATATATTCTAAACGCACAAACCTTATTTTAGGCAGGGTACTTTTCTTTTTAGCTTATTCTTTGTATGGGAGAGGGGAAATATTTACCTTTGCCTTAGATAAATAAAGGAATATGAGAATAGGATTTGATGGTAAACGTGCTGTCCAGAATTTCACGGGCTTGGGGAATTACAGCCGCTATGTCATAGATATTTTATATCGTTTTTCTCCGGAGAATGAATATGTGCTTTATGCTCCCCGCAGGCGGTCGAGCCGGGTGTTTGACGAGTTGTTGCATCATTGTCCCCGCCTGAAGACCATTTATCCGGAAGGCATGTGGAAGCATTTCAAGTCGTCGTGGCGTACTTGGGGGATTGCCTCACGCCTGGATAAGGAAGGTATCGACCTGTTTCACGGGCTCAGCAATGAGCTGCCTTTAACTATCAGAAAGGCCCGGCATACCCGGAGTGTGGTCACTATACACGATTTGATATTCTTGCGTTATCCGGAGTATTATCATTGGATTGACCGGAAAATCTATGCTTATAAGTTCCGCAAGGCTTGTGAATACGCCGATCGGGTCATAGCAATCAGCGAGTGTACCAAGCGCGATATCATTTCTTATTTCCATATTCCCGAAGAGAAAATAAAAGTAGTTTATCAAGGTTGTGATGTATCATTCACTCTACCGGCCACTGATGAAAAGAAGCGGGAAGTACGCGTGAAATATAGTTTGCCCGAGCATTATATCCTGAATGTAGGAAGTATAGAGGAGCGCAAGAATGTGCTTCTGGCAGTGAAAGCCCTCCTTCGTCTGCCTGAGGAGATGCATCTGGTTATTTTGGGGCGACGGACTGCTTATACAGACCGGATAGATACATTCATACACGCCCATCATTTAGAGGAGCGTGTGAAAATATTGCATGGGATTCCTTTTGCCGATTTGCCTGCCATTTATCAGCAAGCCGGCGTGTTTGTCTACCCTTCCCGTTTCGAAGGGTTTGGCATTCCTATTATAGAAGCCCTTCATTCCGGGGTTCCGGTAGTGGCTGCTACCGGCTCTTGTCTGGAGGAGGCGGGAGGCCCCGCTTCCATTTATGTCCATCCTGACGATGTGGAAGGAATGGCCGATGCCTTAAAGCAGGCCTCCGGCAACCAGGCTGTCCGCGCAAGGATGATTGAAGAAGGGAAAAACTACGTGCGCCGTTTTTCGGAAGAAGAACAGGCGCGGCAGCTGATGCGTATTTATTCCGGATTATGCCAGTGATTGCATATCATTCAGCCGCTTGTAGTAGCCGTTTTTAGCCAATAACTCATCGTGCTTGCCCCGTTCTACGATTTCACCTTCATAAAGCACGCAGATCTCATCCGCATTCTTGATGGTGGAAAGCCGGTGTGCGATAGCGATAGTGGTACGTGTCTTCATCAGACGTTCCAGAGCCTCTTGAACCAAACGCTCGCTTTCCGTATCGAGAGCGGAAGTCGCCTCGTCAAGGATCAATATGGGCGGATTTTTCAAGATGGCACGTGCTATGCTGACACGCTGGCGTTGTCCGCCGGACAGTTTGCCGCCACGGTCTCCGATATTGGTGTCATACCCTTTCTCTGTTTCCATGATGAAATCATGCGCATTGGCAATTTTGGCGGCAGCTATTACTTGCTCCATGGTTGCGTTTTCCACACCGAAAGCGATGTTGTTGAAGAAAGAGTCATTGAACAGGATCGCTTCCTGGTTCACATTTCCTATCAGGCTGCGCAGATTGGCTATGCGTAATTCCTTGATGTTGATTCCGTCTATCAGGATTTCTCCTTCCTGTATGTCGTGGTAACGTGGCAGCAGATCCACCAGTGTTGATTTTCCCGACCCCGACTGGCCCACTAAAGCGATGGTCTTTCCTTTGGGGATCGTGATATTGATATCCTTTAATACCTGACGTGTCCCGTCATAGCTGAAAGAAATATTTTTCATCTCGATCTTGTCATTCAGATTATCCAGCACTTTCGGATCGGCTATTTCTTTGATCGGATTTTCTGCTTTCAGGATCTTGTCTACACGCTCCATGGAGGCTAGTCCTCTCGGTATATTGTAACCGGCTTTGGAGAACTCTTTCAGCGGATTGATGACACTGTAAAGGATAACCATATAGAATATAAAAGTCGGTGCGTCAATGGAGGAGTGCTCTCCCAGAATAAGTGAGCCTCCGAACCACAATACCAGTACAATCAGCAGAGTACCTAGGAATTCACTCATCGGATGTGCCAGGGCTTGGCGGGTGGCGACGCGGTTTGTGGCATCGCGCAGCTCGTTGCTGCACTGTGTAAAACGGTCTATCATTTTCTGTTCGGCAATGAAAGCCTTGATAATGCGGAGGCCGCCTAATGTTTCTTCCAGCTGGGTCATTGTGTCACTCCATTTGCCTTGTGCCTCCAGTGACTGGCGTTTCAGTTTCTTTCCTACCTTTCCCATCACCCATCCCATACCCGGAACGACCAACAGGGTGAACAGGGTCAGCTGCCAGCTGGTTACCAGCAAGGTGCCGAAGTACATCACAATCAAAATCGGATTCTTGATGAGCATATCCAGCGAACTGGTGATGGAGTTTTCCACTTCTCCCACATCACCACTCATGCGGGCAATGATATCTCCTTTCCGTTCTTCCGAGAAGAATCGTAACGGCAGGCGCATCACTTTGCTGTACACCATGATGCGGATGTCGCGTACAACTCCTGTCCGTAAGGGAATCATAACAGCGGAGGAGGCGAAATAGCAAGAGGTTTTCAGCATGGTCATGAAAGCGAGGAACAATCCTAAAAACAGCAGGGTTCCTGATGCGCCATGGATTTCAATCATGCGGCTCACCGAGTAATAGAAATTATTGATAGCGATATCTTTCATTCCCATATCGCTGCCCCAAGGGATAAAACTGTAAGTCCGCTGGTCTATTTTGAACAGGATTTGCAGAATAGGGATTAACAAAGTGAATGAGAATATATTAAAAACCGCAGAAAGCAGGTTTAACAGGACAGCCCAACCTAAATATTTCTTGTAAGGTGATACGAATCGTCGCATCATTTGGAAGAATTCTTTCATCTATTTGAATCTTTTTTTAGTGACAAGGGGAACAATGACTTTTAAGCTGACAAAAGTAGGTAGATTTTTGCAATAATCAAAGAAATAGGCAGTTAAAGATGAATAATCTGATGTCAGTCAGCATGTTTTTTCACGTACGTCCGTATGGAGTTATACATACGTATATGCAGGGCTACGCATACGTACGTGCAGGCTTATGCGTATGTATGTGAAATCTTACACGTTCAGACGCGCGAGACAGACTTTTATAATTAGCCTGTTATGCGTAAAGTGAGAGCATAAACGCCTCCAACTTCCTGGTGAGAAAGAATGATGCGTCAAGGAACTTGGCTACTTAAAATGCTCATTTATTGATTTGACCCTCCAGTAAAGGCTTGACATGCTTGGTGTACATTTTGTACAGTCTCCATTTTTGATAATGCCAATAGGTGATATTCCCTTCTTTTGCAATTTCCTTTAGTACCTTTCTCCTTTGTCTATGGGTGGATATGGGAAATCGCTTGATCATACGATAAAAATTGTACTTGTCTTGAAGAATAGCTAGGGAATCTTGGAAGATTTGTGTATAGAACCAGTTCCTTATAAAGGCGATTTCTCCTAATGCGTTTCCGTTCTGAATACCTTCATAGGTGGTATTCGTAGTATGTTTTCTGAAGTAATTCAATTTCTGGTGAATCTCTATGATATTTCCTTTACAGATTTGTTCTAGCCAAAACAGCCAGTCGCCGCAATAGCGCATTTCCCGATAATGTGATGAAATGTTAGAAATGCATCCGGCTTTTCGGAACAGCACCATGCTGGCATTATAAACGGAATTTATTTCAAACATACGTGAAGTAAGGTAACTTTCGGATTGGAACAGATAGCTTTTCCCGTCTTCCTCCCAATGGTCAAACTCATTTGTTTGAACGGGATTATTGTCACCGTCTATCACATGAGAGCCAGTGATACATAGTTGTGCGTCAGGGTGCAATTCCAATTGTTCTACTGTCGCAGATAGAAAATCGGGTGACGCGCAATCATCGCTTTCTGCAATCCATATATATTTCCCTTTAGCTAGACGAATACCTTTTTCCCACTGAAAGAAAGGACTTCCACTATTTTTAGTACAGAGAAAAATGTAGCTGACATGTGGGTGGTCTTTATAGGATAATAAAAGTTGTTGACTGTTGTCGGTAGAGCAGTCATCTAAAAGAATAACTTCAAAGTTTGTAAACGTTTGAGATAGTACGGAGTCTATTCTTTGTTTCAGGTACTTCTTGTGGTTATAGTTTGGTATGATGACACTGACCAGCGGATTTTCTACTGGTCTGTGCACATGGAAATATTTTTGTTCTACTCCATGTTTTTCCTTGCTTCTTTTGTTCGTTTGATAAAACAGATCGAGCTTATAAGGATTGGAGCCTTGATCTGCTGCACCTCTTAATATTTTGTTGGTGATGAATTCCTCTATGCTCTTGGTCCCGTAATGGCGGATGTACAATTTTTTAAAAGAAGGGGCTTTGAACGGGGTGCTCTTTTTGACTCGTTGTTGGCAGTCATCACATATTCGTACCTTCCCATCTACACAATGTGGGTTACGGATGAACCTGATATCCATCCGGGTACGTACAATGACTTTGACATGTTTGTTCTGGCCCGAATTTGATATGGGGTGAGGAAATCGTTGGATAACGCTTCCTTTCTTGAAGTTTACCTCTTCATTATCTCCATAAAACATCCAGTTGATAGCCACTACATTAAAATTAGTGATAGAGGAAAGGTAGTTGTTGATATGAGTATAGGCACTTTTTGAGCCAAAGGTTATAAATTCGTCAATGTCGATGAAGGCTATCCAGTCGAATTCCTTTGAATGGGTTGTATAACAATCGTTATAAGCGATGAGCTGTGCGGCGAGTTTGCCTCGATAATCAATGACGGTTACTTGTTCTTTCCAAGATTGGATGGAACAAAACTGGGAAGTGCTATTGTCATCGGGATTATTGTTGTCGTATATGAAAATATGATTGAATCCTAAGTGCAGGTGATAGGTTATCCATTCTTCCAGATAGTTGTTTTCATTGCGGCTTATGGCGCAGATGGCAGATTTCATATAGTTTGCTTGTTTAGTTTATGGCAAAGTTAGGAAAAATGGCTGGAAAAAACGAATAAAGTGAGATAGATAAAATGAGTACTTCTGATGTCTTGAATATGTTTAAGAAAAAGGAGCTGGAATATAGAAATGCTGCGGAATCTTCTTATCTTTGTATTTCACAGCATAAAAAACTGAAACTAGTATGATATTAACAAGCTTGGACTCAATGATACAGGCTGTAAAATAATGATTGTGTATGATTTCTTTTATTATTTGTAGTATATCGCCGGAAAGGGCTGCCTGTCTGGAAGAGAACATAAAGTGTACGATAGGAGATGTGGAGTATGAAATGATAGCCTTTGACAACCGGCAGACTAAATATGGAATAACAAAGGTGTATAATTTATGTGCGGAAAAAGCCAGGTATGATAATTTGTGCTTTATACATGAAGATATAGCTTTTTATTCGCTCAATTGGGGCGAAACGATTATTAATCAATTAAAGAAACCGGATTGTGGCGTGATAGGTTTTTCCGGTTCACGCATGAAGTCGAAAGCTTTTTCTTCAGTCCATAGTATTCCAGATTTATGTGTGAACAACTTTGTTCAACGGATTAATCCGTATAGAAAATGGTTTGTGAATAATTTAGATATTCATGTGGATTATGCTCCTTGTGTTACATTGGATGGTTTATGCTTGTTCGTGCGTAAACAAGTGTGGGAGGAACATAAATTTGATGAGGTACTTCTGACCGGTTTTCATGGGTATGATTTGGATTTTTCATTACAGGTTGCTGAACATTATCAGAATTATGTGTGTAACAGAGTATTGTTGGAACATTTTTCACAAGGAACATTCAAGAATGATTGGGTGTGTACCATGATACGCTTGCATCAGGAAAAGTGGAAAAGCAGATTGCCTTTATCAGCGGTGCAATTGTCAGAGGAAGAAAAGGAAGGGTATGAGCATGAGGCCTTGTATCGTTTTATAAGACTTTTATATGAAACAGATTATCCATTTTGGAAGGTGTATCGTTGCATTTTAGAATATGGTGAAATGACGCATTATAAGGAGCATTTTTTTACTTTACTTTTGAAGTTGGTGGGTACTCGTATTTTTCATGTAGATTTTTAGATTTAAGAAATCCTTAAGTGTATGAAGTAACTGATTCATGACGATTCAGTTGCCTCATACACTTTATTAAGAATTTTCTTACTCTAAATTGTTCATCTAGATAGCACCAATTTCATTTGTTGTTTTTTCATGCGTCTTCTTTCTAATCTTTTACAATTCCATTGGTGTAGGGAATTAAATAAATTTTCAGGAAGATATTTATAAAGGAATCGTTCTGTATAAACTTCAATTGTTTTTCTAGTGATTTTGAATCTCCATTGCCATGTTTGATCTATTCCTGCTATTTTTGCGCATTCCCATTTGCATCCTATGCTGTTTGTGGATGAAATTCCATTCTCTGCTTCAAAATCAGCAACATTGATGGATAAAGGTAGGAATTTTCCGTTGCGTTTGTATAACTGATACATATAATGATAGTCCGCTGATATTTTATAATCCAAATTAAACGGGTGTTCTTTCATATCTTCTACCTCTGCGAAGATAGCCTGATGACAGGCCACCATTTTTTTTAAGATGACATGGGGCTCTTCAGATACGAAACATTTTCTGCTATTTTTCTTTATCATAATTGCATTCCCATAAACAGCTTTTACATCATCCGATATTTCTCTGTTAAAAACTTCTTCTATGACTGTTGGAGTACAAAATTTGTCACCAGCATTCATGAAATTTATCCATTTTCCTGTTGCTTGCCTTATTCCTTTATTCATGGCATCGTATATGCCATTGTCTTTTTCAGAAATGAATTTGAACAAGACTCCTTTCGTAATGAACAAGGGCTTATATTTTTTTATGATATGGCAGGTGTTATCTTTAGAATTTCCGTCTATGATTATGTATTCCAAAGATTTGTAAGTTTGTTCCAAAATACTTTGAAGCGTTTCTTCAATTACATTTTCTGCATTAAAGCATACAGTTACCACAGTAATTAATTCTTTTGACATATTTTCTTTTAGTCTTGTTTATATATTTTCTCTGTTCTTACTAAAAAAACATTTTATTGGTTGATTTGTTTATGAAGGGTTCCCAAAAATCTTTGTATTGATTGAGGTTAAAAGCATGGCAACCAAAAGGTAATGTATTGTTATTCCATTGATATGCCCTTGCTGGTGCAGTCTCTATAGAAAAACGAATAGCCTCCTTGAATGTGGGTTTTTTTAAACGATGCTTATACTTTAATTCAAACTGTAGCCACATGTCTTCTCCATAGAAGGGCTTGTCGTCATTTAGTTGTTCTGCTATTTTGTCTTTATAAAGTTCTGTGATTTGTAGCATTTTACTAACTTTTCTAAGCGAGAAACCACCGTTGCCCACATATCCCCAATAATATCTATGTAATCTTTTTTTGTTTTTTGTTATTCTATACCAAAAACGTTTCAGTTTACATTTTATTGTCCCGCCTTTATGATTTGTATATTGTGATGAATGGATCCAAGGAGCGCCAATATAATCATAGCCTTTATTTACCCATGTTTGGAGCTCATCTTTAAATACGAAAGCGTCCAATTGATAGATAAGGATATAGGAATAATCTGTGAATTGAGAGTAAAAATCTTCAGATAGCATTAATTTGTTATATCCTCTTATATTATTGAAATAATCATTCTTGAATTTTTTCACTTTCAACAAAGGGTATTCCTTACAAATATCAGAAGTGTCTAGTTTAATGGGAGATACAAGAAATATGTCATAAGAACTTAATGTCTGAGTACAGGCTTTTAATGATGTCTGTTCTGTTTTTGTTAAGTTATTCTTATAATAGGGGATAGCAATTGCTACACTTTTTTTTTCTCTTATCATGTTATAAAATCTAGAACTTCTTATTTACATTTTCTTGTTATTCTGGTGATAGATTGTTCAGAGTAACTATAATGTAAATGAGAAGTTCTTTGTTTTGCTGCACGACCTAACATAATTTAACAGGTTGTGTGTATGGACTAATGTAGATGGCATTGGGTGCTGTTACTTTCTTAATATTGCGTATTTTGCTGTTGCCAAGATATGCTTTATATAAAGTTCCACTTTCCTTCCGAATTTGCGTGTCCTCCAGCTTCCGTAGATACGATGTTCAGCAAAGGTATCGGAAGTGGTAAAATATTTATGGCGAGGAGTTACATAGTGTGCTGGATAAATGGTTACATTGTCAGCCAGGTGCTGTTCTTTGTCTTCGGGAAGGTAACCTCTTTTGCAAGCTGCATCGTACATGGTGACAGGTGATATAACGCTATTGTAAGTACCGTCAGGATTTAAAAAGGGAGTTGATTTATAATATTCAAATACATCTTTGCAGAATGAGTTTCCTTTTTCTCCTATCATGAAGGCTGCCTGTAGCTGTGTGGCCTTATTTTCTTGAAAAGTGACAAAGCCGTGTTTGGGTATCAGATGATCGAAACGTTTCAGGATAAAAATGTCACTATCCATATAAATGCCCCCTTCATTGTATAGGGCATAGAAACGGACGGCATCAGCAGCAAAAGCCCATTTCTTAGCTTCTAGCGCTTCATTAATAAATGGACAACCTATGGCTTTAGCATCTTGATAAGTCCAGCGTTTTACTTCGAAATCCGGAAGTATACGCTTCCACGTGTCCAGGCAAACTTTGATTTCTACCGGAAAAGGGTCATTGCTGAACCAACATAAATGGATGATTTTAGGTATCATGTGATAATTCGTTTAATTATTATTTATAAAAAGTGATATTACAAACTTTCAACTGCTTTCTGCAATGCTTTTTTTGCAAAATATCCTTCACTCAATAGTTGTCCTATTTGAGCTGTTTTCTTTTTCATTTCCAAATATTGCTCTTCACTCAGTGAATTTAAAATATCTTCTAGGTCTGTCAATGAGTCAATACATATTCCTATTCCGTTTTTGCATACAAAATCGGCTAATGCAGCTTTGTTCCAGATAATGACAGGCAATTCGCATCTGATGTATAAAGAGGTTTTATGTGGATTGTTGAATTGAAGATATTCTCCAAAGTTACCTGTACAGGCAGAAGCAGAGAATCCGTCCCATACTAGGCCGAAATCGCCTTGGGCGGTAGCTATCAGGTCATCTGATTTCACAAACCCCATATAATTAAAGTGTTCCTTACCTTTAGCCTTGTCAATTTCAAATCCGTTACCATAAAGATTGAAATGGAAAGAATGGATATATTCGCCTATTTCGTACAGGAAAGTGTTTTTGCGCAGGTTTAGCGCACCGGCGTATAATACACTGTAAGGCTTCTTGACATCCGGTTTGGCACTTGCCTTGGTTTCCGACAGATAATCAAAAATTTCCAATACCCCAAGTTTTGCTTTACATCCGTTGTCTTCTAGCCATTTCCTCATCTTTTCATTATGTGCTATAACATAGTCGGCATGATTCAGACGTTGTATTTCCTGTTTTATTGTTAATGCCTTACGGCGGAAACTTCCCAAATCATGGATGAGCACAATTACTTTCGCCCCTCTCAGGTGAGCCATGTTGCAAACAAAGGTAAAATATTTCTTCAATGGGTATTGAAGGACTAGCTTATCTCCTTTTTGCAGGCAGAAAGGAGATTTTAGCACACCGGTCAATGTGGTGAGAAATGATAGTATCTCATTAGTATAGGTCGTTTGCTGTAAACCTACGTTTCTGAAGGACATGTCTTCCATGATCCGTTCAATGTCTGTCTTTGCCTTGTTCCCGGCGCTGGACAGGCCTTTGTAGTTGCGTGAAAGGTAACAGTTCATTTAATTTTGTTTTTTTGTTTGGAGTAGTTCGTGATATAAGTCGATATATGCCTTGATGTGTCTTTCGTAACTGAAAGAATAGGCATGTTCCTTTGTTTGTACAATTCGCTCCTTCTGTTTGTAGAAGGAAGGGAGATTTTTTCTAATGCTTTCTACCATTGCTTGAGTTTCCAGTTTGTCCCAGATGAAAGCAAGACCGTTACTGATTTCGGGAAGACAGGTATAATTGGAGATAAATACTGCTTTGCCGAATTGCATGGCTTCAATAACCGGCAGTCCGAATCCCTTTCCTCTGCTGGGGAATAAGAAAGCTTCACAGTTGCGGTATAACCATATTTTTTCTGTTTGTTCTATAGTTCCTGTTAAATAGACGTTAGTTGTTCCTTTTTCTTTGATTTGTGCTCTTATTTCTTCTGCATGATCGAATTGGTCGTTTCCACAAATGTATAGGTCGTATTCAGGAAAGGATTTCATTACATCTACTAGCAGATGAAAATTTTTCTTCGCACGTATTTCTCCAATGGTGAAGAAGAAAGGGCGCTTTTGGGCAAACTGTGGCCGCTTGTCTTGCTGTTGGTCTATTCGTTCTACTCCGTTGTAGATGACACGAATTTCTTTTCCATTCAGATCCATGTATTGCTTTATTTCATCAGCCACATAGTTAGAGATGGTGGTGATGATTGTTGCTCTATCTATTCTTTTCTGCATAATCTGCAGAGCTTTTTGCTTCTCTTTGCCTTCTTCTTCAAACAGAAAGTTCAAATCGTGTATAGTGAGTATGTGGTTCGGACTTTTCCTGTAAAAACAGTTGAACTGATTTACTGAATGCCATATATCTACTTTAGGAAGCGTGAGGGACGGGAACCATCGTTTCAGCTTTCTGTCTTTTAACAGAACACGAGTGACATTATCTCCATAGTATTTTTTGTCTCTTTTGGGAAGTAAATACACGAAGTGCAGGTCATCTACAGGCAGAGTGGCAAACAGTTTTGAGTAATTGATCGCTATTTGCCCGAATCCACAAGCTGGATGCTTTAAGTTAGAAAGGTCTATCAGTACCTTTTTTTTTGATGGTTCCATAATTTTGTATTTTAGTTTTTAGTTTGTTTTCTCCATAAAGTAAGGGCGGCAGCCACTGTGTCGTCCATATCGGCGTAGGCATATTGTGCCAGTCGTCCACCGAACAGCACCTCTTTTCTTTCTGCCGCCAGCTCTTTGTATTTTCTTACCATTTCTGTGTTCCGTTTGTCGTTTACCGGATAATAAGGCTCTTTGCCCGGTGCGAAATCATCGGGATATTCGTAGGTGATTACGGTGGTGGGCTGTGTGCCGTATTCAAAATGCTTGTGTTCGATGACACGGGTATAAGGAACCTCACGTTCGGTATAGTTCACCACGGCATTACCCTGAAAATCCTCCATCTCCAAGTGTTGTGTGTCAAAGCGGAGACTTCTGTATTCCAGGTGTCCGCATTGGTAGTCAAAGAATTGATCCAGACAGCCGGTAAAGAGAATCTTGTCGGCCAATGCGTCCAATTCTTGCCGATGGTCAAAATAATTGGTGTCCAGACGGACTTCGATTCCTTCCAGTAGCGCGTCGATCAATACATTATAACCGCCTTTAGGGATACCTTGATACGCATCGTTAAAGTAGTTGTTGTCATAAATGAAACGGAAAGGGATGCGTTTGATGATGAATGCAGGCAGTTCTTTGGCTGAACGCCCCCATTGTTTTTCGGTATATCCTTTTATCAGGCAGCGGTAGATATCCTTTCCACAAAGTTTAAGTGCCTGTTCTTCC
Organism: Phocaeicola sartorii JCM 17136 = DSM 21941; assembly: GCF_054653615.1. Taxonomy (NCBI): domain Bacteria; kingdom Pseudomonadati; phylum Bacteroidota; class Bacteroidia; order Bacteroidales; family Bacteroidaceae; genus Phocaeicola; species Phocaeicola sartorii. The sequence continues at coordinate 839,499 of NZ_BAAIFW010000006.1, read as the reverse complement.
AAGTTGGCGGGCTCTGTGAGATGTGCATACTCTTTGCGTTGCTCTTCTATCTTGGCTTTCGCTTCCGAGGGGGTCTTTACTCCCCACAGTTGGTAGAAAGTATTCATGTTGAAAGGAAGGTTGTACAGTTTTCCCTCAAAAGAAGCCAAAGGAGAGTTGGTATAGCGGTTGAACTCTACAAAACTGTTCACATAATCCCATACTTCCTTGTTGTCTGTGTGGAAAATATGTGCTCCGTATTTGTGTACATGGATACCTGCTATATCCTCGCAATAGATATTTCCTCCCCGGTGATTGCGTTTGTCAATGACCAGACAACGTTTACCCGCTTTTTTAGCCTCGTGGGCAAAAACGGCTCCAAACAAACCGGCTCCTACTATTAAGTAATCATATTTTTCCATAACTATTTATTTTCTTCTTGTTTTCTTCTTTCAAATTCTTCTTTCGTGCGTTTCCATCGGTTATGACTCCATAACCAATATTGGGGCACGGCGGTTATCATCTGTTCCAGCTTCTTTGTGTACCGGTCTGTCAGTCCATAATCGGGGACGGATTTGGCATCATCTGTCAGTTGCTTGAACTCGCAGTGATAATATCCTCTTTTTATTCGTTTCACGTCAGCATAATAAATCAGTGCGTCTACTTGTTTTCCAATACGCTCTGTACCAATGAAAACCGGAGTTTCCCGATGGAAGAACTCGGTCCAATGGTGGATACTGTTCCATTTGGGCGTCTGGTCGGATATAAAACCGATGATTGTCTTTTGCTTCGCCCGCTTTAATTCTATAATCCGGCGGAGTGTCTCTTTCATGGGGATACATTCGCCGCCGAACTGATTGCGCAGACGCAGGAAAAGTTTGTCAAACGCCTTGTTGTACAGAGGGTGGTAGATTTGTCCGCAAAGAATATCATCGGGGGCCCAATAGGGAAGAGAGGCTATCCACTCCCAGTTGCAGTAGTGCCCTAAATATACGAAACAAAAATTCTTCTCCTCTGCTTTCATCTTTCTCACGATCTCTTCCACTCCTCCGAATGTCATCCGTTTTTTCAGTTGCTTCTTCGAGATGGAGAACAGTTTAATAGTCTCTATGATATAATCGCAGAAAAAATGATAATACTGCTTCTCTATGCGGATTACTTTTTCTTTTGACAGTTCCGGGAATGATTCAGTGAGGTTTTTCCTTACAATCCGGCGGCGGTAACGGACGCAGTAGTACAAAGGGAAATAGAGCAGGTCGGAGAAAACATACAGAACCGGCAGTGGTAAGAGCGAAAGCAGGTACCAGAAGAAAAAGACAATATAGTATATAATATTCATTAGCAATTATTTTTTTATTCCTATCCACGATTGAAGTTTGCGCTTCCTTTTTCGTTTTTGCTCGAAATGCAACAGGTAGCGGAAAACGATAAAGGCGCATTCTCTGGGATTCCATCCCCGTAAAGTGGCATATTGCATTACAATATAGCGTAGAAGAGCTTTGCTGTGTGTCAACCGTTTCAGATTTTCCAGGCACTCTTGTCGGGTGGGGGCTGGTTTGAACTTTGAACGGTTGGTGTCTATCAGGGTGAATTGGTATCGGCCTTCCTGGTCTGTGTGATACAGAATATTGGTCAGGTTCAGGTCGCCATGAAGCACTCCTTTTTTATGTAACTCAACCATATAGGCAGCCAGTTCGTCAGCCGGATGCCTGTCAAAATCGTGTTTCCGCAATAATTCCGACAAGGGGGGATAGCTACAGTTGAGTGACACGAAATAGCCGTCCAGAAACAGACCGTTCTTTTTCCGTTCTATATAGGCTACTTCATGGGGGGTGGAAAAGCCTTTTTCGCGCAACATCCCGGCAAAAAGATAAGCTCTTTCGGTCTTGCTTTTCTTGAAAAAGGTATAAGCGATTCTTTGTACGATATTAGGCTGCTTATATCTTTTGACAACCATATCCTTATCATTCACCCTATATCGTTTCACTTTATTGCGGCTGTCGTACAACAATTCGCCTTCCTGTTCAAAGGATTGGGGAAGTCGCTTGATAAAACCGGCGGCATCAACGAATTCGGGATGAATTACTATTTTCATATACAGTTTGTTCTTTAATCAATTACACTTTCAATACGTTGTACCACCATTTCGGGAGTGATTCCTTGAAGGCATGCATAGTCGTTTCTAAGACAAGGCTTGTTCCCGAATACGGAACAGGGACGGCAGGGCAGATCTACCTGGACGGCATTGGCGGGCAGCTGCTTCCAGCCCATGAACCCGGCGTATGGATGGGTAGCCCCCCAGATGGAAATAACGGGGATGTTTACCAAAGAGGCCAGGTGCATATTGGCGGAGTCCATGGATAGCATTACGTCTAAATGGCTCATCAATGCCAGTTCCGAGTTCAGCGTCAGTTTTCCGGCTGTGGAAATGACATTGGGGAACTGCTTCGCCCATTTTTCCAATACCTCTATCTCTTTCCGTCCTCCACCAAACAGGAATATTTTGGTGTCTTTCCGTGTGGAAAGTTGTTTTATTACCTGCTCTTGTTTGGACAGGGGGTAGATTTTTCCTACATGTGCGGCGAAAGGCGCGATTCCTATCCATTTGTTCTTGTCCTTGTCTCCGGTCAGTGGACTCATGCATTGGATGGTTCCTTTCTTGTCTCCGAACAAAGATACGAAATCCAACTGTATGGGGTAGCCTATATCCCTTAAGACATCTGCATAACGCTGGAAAGAAGATTTCTGGCATTGCATCACTTTATGCTTGGGGCGTACCAGTTTTCGTTTTCCACTGCGTCCCTTGTCCAGATGCGCCACTTTGACGCCCGACAGTTTGAAACGCCAGCGCAGGTATTTGCTGCGGAGAACGTCATGAAAATCGGCCACGGCATCAAACTGTTCTTCCTTCAGGTCATTGTACAGCCATCCCAGCCCCATCAGCCCTGAATGTTCGCCTCTGAGGTCCACACCACGGAAAAGAACATTGTCGGGCAGCCCCTCGAACAGAGGGGCAAGCGTGTCCCGGCTCAACACCATGATCTGGTGCTGGGGGTATTGGGTGGCTAATGAATAGATAACCGGAATGGTCATTGCCACATCACCGATTGCCGAAAAACGAATTACCAGAATTTTGGCCATAAGGCAATTGCTTATTTCTTTCCGTATAGTACAGGATTCAGAGCCGGGTCGTTATACATTTTCATTTGCTTATATACTTTCATGTATTTGCGTCCGGCTTCAATATCGGTTATCAGTTGGTCTATGGCTGAGGACAAGTCCTTTTGCTGTTCCAGCAAAATGGTCAGTTTCTTCTCGCACTGTGCGCGATGCCCGGGAGTTGTGTCGGTACGTTCCACCTCTTGGCGCATGTGGTATATTTTCAGTGCCAGAATGGAAAGACGGTCAATGGCCCATGCGGGACTTTCGGTATTGATTGTGGCATCGGCGTTTATTTTCACGTCTTTGTATTTGTCGAGGAAGTAACTGTCTATCAGCTCTACCAGGTCGGTGCGGTCTTGGTTTGATTTGTCAATGCGTCTTTTCAAAACAAGGGCTTCCACCGGATCGATATTCGGATCACGGATGATATCTTCGAAGTGCCATTGCACTGTGTCAATCCAGTTCTTCAGATAAAGATAGTACTCTATACTTTTCAACTCGTATGGGTTGTTGATGGGAGTATCCACATTATCTGTCTTGTGATAGTCATTGATGACTTGGACAAAAATAGGGTTGCAAAGTTCTGTAAATGTCATAGCTACGTATTTTTGTTATTATCGTTATAATAATTGAAAAGACAAATCTATGCAAAGTTTTCTAATCAACCAATTATTATTCGGTAAAAGTGCCTACCTTTGTCACTCGGCAAGTTTTTTTAAAGATGAAAGTAATTGTAGATAATAAAATACCCTATATTCGGGAGGCTGTTGAACAGATAGCCGATGAAGTGGTGTATTTGTCCGGCAGTGGGTTCACCGCCGGAAATGTACGGGATGCTGACGCATTGGTAATCCGTACCCGTACCCGTTGTAACCGTGAGTTGCTGGAAGGCAGCAAGGTGAAGTTTATTGCTACGGCAACCATCGGCTTTGACCATATTGATGTGGATTATTGCCGTGAAGCGGGGATTGAATGGCAGAACTGTCCCGGTTGCAATGCGGGCAGCGTGGAGCAGTATCTGCATTCGGTGTTGCTGTTGTTGAAACGCCGGAAGGGGATGAGGCTGGAAGATACCTGCCTGGGCATTGTCGGGGTGGGTCATGTGGGAAGCCGCGTTGAGCGTATGGCCCGTTCATTGGGCCTGCGTGTGTTGTTGAATGATCCTCCGCGTGCGGACCGGGGGGAAGCGGGCTTCGTGGATTTGTCTGTGTTGGCACGGGAATGTGATATGATTACTTTCCATACTCCGTTGAACAGGAATGGGAAATATGATACGTTTCACCTGGCGGATGCCGGTTTTTTTGCGGAATTGCAACGCAAACCTCTTATAATCAATACCTCCCGTGGGGAAGTCATAGAGACTCTGGCTTTGCTCGATGCGTTGAAAACGGGGAGGATAAGTGATGCTGTCATTGATACATGGGAGAACGAGCCTGATATTAATCTGGAATTATTGCAGCAGGTCTTTTTAGGCACTCCTCATATTGCAGGTTATTCGGCGGATGGAAAGTCGAACGCTACCCGGATGGCGTTGGAGGCGCTGTGCCGTTTCTTTCACCTGCAAGCTGACTTTAAAATAGTACCGCCTGCCTTGCCGCCTATGACTTACTCGTCCGATCCGGAAGAGGCTTTCCTGCAGGTCTATGATCCAACGCGTGACAGTGATGCGTTGAAACGGCATCCTGAGGAGTTCGAGCGCTTGAGGGGGAATTATCCGTTGAGGCGGGAAATTGTTTCTTCTGCCATAGGAGGAGGTCGGGAAACTATTTTTTGATTTCTTTTTGTTTGGTCATGTCGGGCAGTGCGAAGAAATCGGTGAATACAATATAGACGCGGACAGATTCTTCGTTTTGTCCAGCATGACCAGATGAATATCATCAGACATCAAGGCTGACAGTTTTGGCTGTCTTTCCTTTCTTCTGCCACTATTTGCTCACAATCTTCAATGCTGTATCCCGATGCGGGTTCGCTCCAGTACCATAAGGGGGGAGTTTGTTGTAATGTATCCATAATCAGTTGTTTTTAAATGGGTTATTTATTGTTATCGCTTTTTCCGAGTGCTGGTTGCCTCCTAAAATGCCGGTTCCTCCTACCACATTGCTATAGACGCGGAGGGGTTCGGCAAGTCCTATGTTGCCTAAGCCTCCTTCCAATGTGCTTCCGGCTATTTTCTGTAAGGACAGCAGGTATAAAAAATAGGACTCGGAAAGAGAGTAGATGGAAATGATTCTTTGTTCTGCCTCGCCCAGTTTCGTCGCTGTTTCTTTTATTTGTAAAGTATAGGTTTGCCCGTTAATGCTTTGGTCGGTAAAGAGGGCACCGCTTCTTTTTTCCAGTCCGTTGAAGGCCATACTTCCGTCCAATATGGCATCCTGTTCTTTGAATACGGGGTCTATATAGTCTATTCCAAGGGTGTGATAACCGTAATAGTCTGTTTGGGCTTGTGTGATTCTGGCCAGATAATAATTGTTTTTTTCCGGAAATTCATCAAAAACGATTTCATAATATATTTCATAATAATCGGCGAGTTCTCCTTGATAGACTCCGTTACCTTTTTTAATTGTATGTTTAATGTCTTTTATGGGTACTTTTTTCGGTATGACATCTTCTGCTGTTGCCGTACCATATTCGGGGGTGGATGCCACAATCTTTATCTTGTCTCCTTCTACCGGAACGGTATCCGACAGGAAAAGGGTGTCTGGCTGGTCCGGATTTCCAGGGTTATCCAGAGTTTTCCATTGCATGGTCTCTATGTATTGATTGTTTATATAGAGTTCCACCCGGGCGTGGGGAAGATTGACATAGGGGCTGCGGTCCGGATAAAACCAGGTCCGGGTAATGGAAGCCATCACTACGGTATCGGGCGATACCGTACTGTTTATAACTATTTTGGGGGTGGTACGATATTCGTCCAAATCTATTTTCCGATAACAGGAAGTAAGGATAATTCCGGAAAGTATCATGTACAACAGCGGTTTCATAATCGTTTAAAATTTATAAGTGTAAGAAACTGACGGTATGATGGGAATGACTCCCAATGTATGAAAGCAATTTTCACCATACCACCATCCTTTGCGTATGCTGACGGGGGCCATGTAGGAATAGACATTATAGATGCTGATATTCCATATTCCCATCCGTTCCTTTTTCTTCGGACGGTAGATATTGATGCCCAAATCGAGCCTGTGATAGGCAGGAAGCTGGAAGTTATTCCGTTCCGTGTAATAATCCAGCCCGTTTGAACTCATATAGGGAGGGGTCAGGGAGTTTCCGGGCATCGGGAGGTAGTGTCCGGTGTACTGGGGGGATATGACTTGATAGTTCTCAAAAGAAACCGTAATCCGGTTTCCGGTCATGTATGTCCAGCTTCCGGTCAGTTCTACTTTGGAACGGACTTTCCAATTAACCACAATATTGAATTTATGTCGGTTGTCGAATTTGGCGGGGAAACGTCTACCTTTATTTATTTCGGTGAACTGCCTGTCATTCCAGCTTAAGGTATAGCCTGCCCATCCTGTTATTTTTCCTTTTTCTTTGCGGGCTATAAGTTCTATGCCGTATGAACGGCCTTTTCCTTGAGTCAGTTTATCTTCCCAGTGGGTTGAAGGAGGAAGAAACTGGTAGTTGTCTTTATAATCTATGAGGTGTTTCATCCATTTGTAATATCCTTCTATGGAAAAAGAGTAAGTTTGGTTATAGGTGGTATAATAGGCCCCCAAGGCGATTTGGTCACTCTGCATCGGTTTCAGTTTATGGCTGACCGGCATCCACGTGTCCGTAGGCAGATTGATGTAGCTTTCATTAAGCTGGTGTACATACTGACTCATCCGGGTATAGGAGGCTTTGAGGCTGAGCTGCGGACTAATCAGTAAACGGCTTGCGAGCCGGGGTTCCAGAGAAGTGTATGTTTTGCAGTCGATGGTGTACAATCCGATATGGATTCCGGCATTCAAGCGTATCTTCTGATTTATTTTCCAGTCTTCTTCCATATATATGCCTAATTCGTGTGCCGGCAGGATGGTGTTGTCGCTTTGTCTGGTTTGAGCGGTCAGACCATTGGCAAAATGGAACTTCTCATCTACAGGGTGGAAACGGTGATAGATATAATGAGCTCCGAAGCGCAACTGATGGGAAGTACTGGGACGGAAGTCAAAGCTGGCGCGTAAACTGAAGTCGTTGATGCGGTTTCGGGTTGAACTTTCTTGTGATACATAGCTGGTCTCCGTTCCTTGGTAATAGTCTCCTTTCAGGGTGGAGGAGTAGTGAGTGAAGGCGGCGTTTACATTGCCGAAGAGTCGGTTGCTGAATACGTATGACCAGCCGGTAAATGCCATGATGTTTCCCCATCGCAGCTTGCCGGTATTTCTGCTTTCGTACCCGTTATTCCCATCTCTCTTTTCTCCTCCTTTCAAGAAATCGTTTCCCCAGTACACTCCGGCATAGCCGCGGCTGCGGTCATTGAACTGGTGGTTGAGTTTAAAGTTCATGTCTGTAAAGGCATATCGCGCCACGATTTCGGTGTCTCCTTTATCTCTGGTAGAATTCCAGATGGCGATGGCTGGGGCGGAAAGGGCGTCAATCCATGAACGGCGTAACGCAAAGTTGAATGAAGTCCGGTCTTTCACGACAGGTCCTTCCAGATTGAGGCTGCCTGAGGTCAGTCCCAACATGGCGCTTCCATGATATTCTTTCATGTTTCCGTCCTTTGTATGTATATCGACCACGCTGGACAGCCTTCCCCCGTAACGGGCGGGGAAAGCGGATTTAAAGAATTCCACGTCCTTTACAGCTTCGGCATTAAAGGCCGAGAACAAGCCGCCCACATGGTTGATCTGGTACAGTGGGTTGCCTTCTATCATGTAAAGATTATCATCTCCGTTACCGCCTCGTACGTGCATGCCTGCCAATCCAGCCATTCCTGCCGATACCCCTGGCAGGGTTTGTAGGGTTTTTATAATGTCGGACTCTCCAAATAGCACGGGAGTTTGCCGGATTAGGTTTTTGTTGAGGCGGGTGTGTCCCATTCCGGATGTATGGACTGACGAGGAAGCGGTGTATTGGCTGGTTATGATTACTTCGGCAAGTTGCTGATGGCTGCTTAGCAGAATTGGGAGCAGAGTGTCTTGTTCCAATTGCGTGAATGACTGCTGGAAACTGTCATATCCTACGTAGGAAATGTTCAGGCAGACGTTGTTTCCGGCTTTCAATGTCAGACTGAAGAAACCGTCTGCATTGCTGGTTGTCCCCCGGTGGCTTTCCGCATCATAGATGGAGGCGCCTATGAGGGATTCTGAAGAGGCTTTGTCTCGTACAAATCCGCTGATTACCACCGTCTTCTGTTTCTTTTTGAGAATGATGTACTTGCCTGTCTGTATGTATTCCACAGGCAGTTTCTGTAATAAGATGCGCAAACAGTAAGACAACGGTTTGTCGGTCATGGTTATGTCCACCGCAGGCAGATGTTTTATCAATGATGATTCATACGAAAAAGTTACACCTGTCTGCCGGGTGATTTCTGCCAGTACTTTCTGTACAGGAGCTTGGCGCATATCCAATGTAACAAGCGGTTCGTCTTCATGTTCTGTTCCTTTTGCCTCAATGCAGAAGTGCATGAGGCATAGGAGCAGAAGCAAAGAAATTTTAGAATGGAATTGCATCATTTAGTTATGTCTAGTTTAGTGTCGAGTGTCTGGTTAATGATTTCAATGATTTCCTCTACCGGGATATTGTCAAAAGAAGCGGTCAGGTAATGTGTTTCCTGTGGAACTCTGTTAATATGTACTTTGTAAACTGCTTCCAATTCTTCCACTACCTTTTTCAGAGAAGTTTCATTATAGACAAATACACGGGTTTTCCAGGCAAAAGCATTGGGATCACTTTGTTTGTCTATCCGCATCTGTCCTTGTTGGTTTATGGAAGCATGCATCCCTTTTGTCAGAATGGCCTCTTTTTGTTCTTTGTTATAGAAAAGGACTTTTCCCGATTCTACGGTTGCCGAAGTTTGGTCTGCTTTTGCCGTTACTTGGAACCGTGTGCCTAATACTTGTATGTTTGCCAGTTCGGTTTGTACGGTGAAAGAGCATTGTTCCTGATGTACGACCGAGAAATAGGCTTTCCCGTCCAATGCGACGTTTCTGTTTTTCTTGCCGTATGCCTTACGGTCATATCGTAGGGTTGAGTTTTCGGCCAACGTGATGCGGCTGTCATCCGGAAGTGTGATTTCTTTGACGGTGCGAGTGGGTGAGGCAATGACAATCCAGTCCTGTCTGTCATACATCCACCACCAGCTGAATCCGGCTATCAAGCCCACGACGGCGGCAATGGCCGTCAGCCTATATAACAAGGTTGCATGATTTCTCTCTTTTCGGATACCTAGCTTCTGCCAGGCTTTCGTCGTGTTCAGCCTGTTTTCCCGATAGAACCGGGCCACAAAGCGGATATCTTTTTCTTCTTTTTCCATGTTATTTCTATTCATTTTCACTACTAAGACAGGGAAAAGACAAAATTCCCCCATCCGCCTGCCGATTTTTTTTTTATCCGAAGAAGAAAGTATATACTTTAATGGCAGTCTCTCGCAGTGCTTTTAGTGCCTTACTGATTTGATGTTCAACTGTTTTGATGGAAATGCCTAGCTCGCTGGCTATTTCCTGATAAGTAAGTCCGTCACGTTTGGAAAGCAGGAAAATTCTTTTGCGTTCGGCCGGGAGATGGTCGATGGCAGTCCAGAGGCGGGCATCTCGTTCTGACCGAATGATGCGTTCTTCTTCTGTCAAATCTTCCAAATCTGTCAGCTCCGTTGCATCGCAGTGTGCTTGACGGTTGGCAATGAGGGAGAGCGAACGGTTGCGCACCGCTTGATACATATAGGCTTTCAGGTTCTGGACAGGTGTGCCTTCGGCAAGTTTCTCCCATACATCGGAAAAAGCTTGCTGGACAATGTCTTCTGCATCATCCAGGTTTTCAGTATAGCGTAAGGCATACATATTCAGAGGACGGTAAAGGCAGCGGAAATGATATTCAAATTCCTTGGCTGATAGTTTCATGCTGTGTTTCTATTCTGTTTTGAATGGCAAACTTACGGCTTTTCTTTTATTTGTCAAACAGCAAGAGGGGAAAAAGTCTTTCATTCCACACGGCTTTTTCATTTAGGCACACGTTTTTTTGTTTTTGATGTTGATTGTTTGCTTGCCTGATAGGTATTTAGTATTTTTCCTTCAGAGTCTTCTCTATAGAGTATCATGAACGATCATATCCCACTGAAAAAAGTAAGATATCTTCGTGGGCAAAGTAAGATATGTTCCCAGGCAAAGTAACACCGCTTACTTGGCTCACGAAGTCCACATACTTTTCTTTACAACCAAACAGACCTCACAGCCATCTCATGCCAGTGACGATCATTTCAATTAATTACGAGAGATTTCGCTTGCTATTCAAAAAAAAGAGGTACATTTGCTTCATCATCAAACCATAAGCATTATGACCATCATAGCCAACCCTATTTACGATGCCGTTTTCAAATTCCTGATGGAAGACAAGAAAGTCGCCAAGATACTGCTCTCCGCATTGCTGAAAAAGGAGATCATAGACCTGGAGATGCGCCGCCACGAGTATACATCCATGGAGCAGACACGCATCTCGCTCTTCCGCATCGACTTCTCTGCAAAGATCCGCGAGAGCGACGGTTCGGAACACCTTGTCCTTATCGAACTGCAAAAGACCTGGCTGATTACGGAGACCTTGCGCTTCCGCCAATACCTGGGTACGCAGTACCTCAACAAGGAGAACATGGTCGAAGAGAAGAACGAGCACGGACAAAGACGTACGTACGGGCTGCCCATCATTTCCATCTACATCCTGGGACATCCCCTGGGTGACCTCACCGAGCCGGTGGTTTATGTGCGCCGCAGCTATCTGGACTATGATGACCATCCGCTCCCTGCTCCTGACCCTTTCATCGAGAGTCTGACGCATGACAGCATCATCGTACAGATCCCGTTCCTCACCGGACGTACCCGCAACCGCCTGGAACGTCTGCTGAGCGTGTTCGACCAGGAATACCGGCAGCCCGACAGCGAGCATTATCTGGAAATAAACGATGAGCACATGGACGAGGAAGTGAAGTATGTGGTGCACCGCCTGCTGAAGGCCGCTGCGGCACCCGCTGTGCGCCGTGCCATGGAGATAGAGGACGAGATTCTTTCGGAAATAGAGGACAGGGATACGACAATAATGCTCAAGAATAAGGTGATAGAGGAAAAAGAACAGGTGATTGAGCAGAAAGAGCAGGTGATTGAGCAGAACAAGCAGGTCATTGAGCAGAACAAGCAGGTCATTGAACAGAAAGAGCAGATGATTCGCTCCATGGTTAAGATGCTCTGTAACAATGAAGCATCAATTAATGAGATATCCGAACAATTAGGAATACCTATGGAACAAATCAAACAATATATCGATTCATGATGCGATTGTGATGTTCCGGAAAAGGTACGGACATGATGAATTGACTTCTTTCGAGCTTGTGTCCGAATGCTGATCATGCTGCAAAGAATCATACACGCCATTTGATTATATGGAGTCTACAACTTACGTATTGCCGGAATGTATAGAAACATCAATTTTTTTTTGGGGGGTTCAAGACCCACTCACAAAATAATTCAAATGAATTTTATATCTACTATGATAAGAGTTCCATAATCCGTGAGGACAGGATGCAGTATGTCAAGTAAAATGAGGGGTGTCATAATGCCCAAACAGAAAGTTTCACCCCTGCGACAAATAGTTGTAGCAGGGGTGATTTCTTCAAAGAGAGAGTTTTGACACCCTCATCCGAAATTTTAATCTGAAATACCTATTAAAACAAAAATCACAGTTTTTACCTTAAAATATTATATTTAAAAGTTCCCTTTATCAGCGTTGTCCCACCAAAGATGTGTACCTCCTTTATCGCCGGAGATACCGAATTTGCTGGAATTCTCCTCATCAAGAAGTTTGAGTCCGCCTTCTACTCCCTTAGCGTTGGCATCATAAGCCTGGCTGCTATAAATCACGCGGCGTACTCCTTCTTCTGTATTTACGGCTCCATTGCTTTCATTGACAAATGCCGGGAAGAAACGGGGATAACCGGTGCGGCGTTGCTCTGCCCAACCTTCGGTGGATAACGGGAACAAAGCAAGCCATTTTTGCGTGATGATTCTTTCTAATTTTTCTTCATTGCTTGCGCTTTCATCCCATTTTACACCTAATTTATTCACGGCAGGAGTGCTTAATTCGGATTTGACAGGATCTACATAGTCTATCTGAGTGCTTGTCCCATTGATGTAGGCATCTACTGCTCCTTCCGGATACTCTTTCACGCCGGCATAGCTGCCTCGGTAGGCCAATTCGTTAGCCATGGAAATGCGGATGCCGTTTTCATATAAATTCTTTACGCTTTCGCTTCCGATGTCCCATCTTAACTTCGCTTCGGCTAGCAGGAAGTATGCCTCCGCTGCTTTCATGATAGGTAACGGCATGGAATAAGAGGAACCGTTGTTACCTTGGATCCAACCGGAGAAGTTACCCCAATTGTTTGCTTTGGCAGGAAGCCCGCTGGCGAAGCGGATGCCTAAATATTGACTTTGGGCGGCTACGGTGGTGGTACCGGCGTCATTCTTTATATCTCCGGTATTCAGCGTCATGTATAATGGTTGGCGCGGGTCTTTGGTTCCACTCATTATTGTTACCAGATTGGCGTTAAACCCACAATCGCCCCAAGCGAACATCAGCCACATTTCATTTTCAAGACTCTTGTCAATCAGAATGTCTTTATTAACTGTTGCCAATGTGTTTTTGGCAGCTTCGGTGGCGATGGCTTTCAGGTTCATTCCGGCATTGCCGGCTTCAGTTTCCCGTTTGGACAAACGTAAGGCCATACGCAGTTTCATGGTATTGGCGATCTTTATCCATAAGTCTTTATCGCCGTTGCACCAGCAATCGAAGGATTTTAATTTGGCTATTTCACCTTCTCCCATGGCGCTGATGTCAGTAATGGCTGTACTCAAATCTTCAAGCATGGCTTTATACAGGTCTTTCTGGCTGTCGAACTCAAAGTACACTTCGTTTTCTCCCGACAGGATGGAACTGTAAGGTATGGGACCGTAAGCATCCGTAGTCATCAGTGTTCCGTAAGCCTGAACGATTCGCATGACACCCGACAACCCTTTTTCACCGCTGGCATCGCATTGGGCGATGATGCGGCGGGTGTTATTGAAGATGTGGAGATAATAGTTCTCATACATACCGCCGCTGTGACCGCGGTTTTCGCCCATATCTCCGTTGGTGAAGTTACCGTTGGGAGTCATGAAGTATCCTCCATAAAGGTCAATGGTCAGGTTGGTCCAGAACTGGAACATGTTTTGTTGAGGCGGATAACAGTAGGTCATCGGTTCGGTACACTGTGCGGCAAAAGGAAGGTCTGCCGGGTTTACCTGGATATTGCTGGTATTCAATTTCTCAAAGTCGTCTGTGCAGGAAGAGAAGATGCTTCCTACAGTCATTGGAATTGCCATTAAAAAGGCGTATGTTAATATTTTATTCCGTTTCATAGTTTCAAGCATTAGAAGTTAAGTTTTAAATTAAGACCAAAGCTGCGCGAGGTAGGCAGTGCAAACATATCTACACCTTGTATGCCGTTGCCTGTACCTGCTGATACGTCTGGGTCCATCGGTGCGTCCTTATGGAAAAAGAACAGGTTGCGCCCGATGATGGCTGCTGTCAGGTTCTTGCCCGCACCCAGCAGGTTACGGAAGGTATAGCCGAAGGTCATTTCACGAAGGCGTATGTTGGTAGCGTCATAAACATAGTTCTCTACGGCGTATGGACTGTTGAAATTGTTGTTGCCGGTAGTACGATAGTACTTGTCGGCATCAAATTTTACTCCGTCTATTGTAATACCGCCGGCATCACGGGCTTCACCTGAACGCTTTGACACACCCCATCCGTCTAAAGCCGCTTCGGTCATACCGATTACCTTGCCACCGAATTTGGCATCAATCAAGAAGGATAGTGAAAAGTCCTTGTAGCGGAATGTGTTGGTCCATCCCATATTTACTTTGGCGTTCATGTTGCCTGCATATTCCAAATCGTCCATAGAATCACCGCTTACGATAGGTTCCCCTTTTTCATTTTGCAAAGGTTTACCGCTTTCGTCACGCATCAGGTGGCGCACATACAGGTCACCATAGTGACCACCTTCTTTCAATATGACTTTCGCACCTCCGAAATCGGTCAATGTAAGTCCGTTGGGAAGGTCGTCGACAAGTTCTTTGATTTTATTGTCGTTGTATGAGAAATTCAGATTGGTACTCCAGCTGAAGTTGTCAGTGAACTGCTCGTACCATCCGATATTGAATTCAAAACCTTTGTTTTCTACATTACCGGCGTTTACATAGCGGTTTCTCAAGCCTGATTCGTAAGGAGCCGCAACAGAGAAGAATTGGTTCTTGGTGTTGGTCTTATAATATGTCAGGTTGATGTTCAAACGGTTTTGCAGGAATGTACCGTCAAAGCCAATTTCCAGAGAATGAGTCTTTTCTGGCTTTAATGTTCTGAACGGGGCTTTGTCGGGAGGAGTAATGGCACCTTGAGAACCTAGTGAGTAAAGCAGGTTACTCATGAATACAGGTACGTCATTACCTACGATAGAATAGCTTGCACGGAATTTGAACAAGTCGATGTTCTTGCCCATATCTATAAATTTATTCAACAGAACACTGCCGCCGAAAGACGGATAAAAGAATGAGCAGCTTTCGGTAAATGCTAATGCTGATGACCAGTCATTACGCGCTGATATGTCAATGAAGATACCTTCACGGTAACCCAGTTGCGCGGTGGCAAATACAGAGTTCAGTCGTTTTTGAGTCATCCAGCTATCGTCCTTACCCACAGTGGACATATTGCCGTAGTAATTGTTCGGGGTAAAGATGTTGGGATAATAGATGTTTCCGGAACCGGGCTGTGAGAATTGGGAGCCTTCCCCCCATAGGTCAACGTGAGAGGTTTTGGTCTTTGTAAAGCTGGAACCTGCGGTAGCAGACACGGAAAGATCATTGAATGTATGGTTGTAACTAACCAGCACATCTCCGTAAAGTTGGTCGCTGAAATAGCGGTTGTCTTTCATACGCCCCATCGGATAAAGATTTCCCACGCTGGATGCGTAAGCATTGTGTACCCAGTGTTCTTCACCTCTTTCATAACGCATACGTCCTTGGATGTTCAAATCAGGAGTAATGTCCCATTTGATGCTTCCGCCGAATTCATAGCGGTTACGGTCGGTCACCGGAGTCTGTCTGTTCAGCATCCAATATGGATTGCCGAACTGCTGTTGTTTTGTATTTGTCCAGTTCTGAACATAGCAACCTCTTGCGGGATCATATACTTCGAAGTTTTCTTTGTATCCGTTCCAGTCTTCTCCTCTGGGGAAGAGATAAACACCGGTCAGCGGATTCCACAAATAACCGGCTGCCGCCTGGTTGGCGATGTGCTGGTTGGTGAATTTAGCTGTGAAATCAATATGGATGTCTTTCAGCACATTGAAGCCTACTTTTGAATTTAAATTGTGGCTTCGGTAGTCGTTTTGTGGAGTGATACCTTGTGAATAGACATTGGCATAAGAAAAATAAGACTGGATATTTTCATTTCCTCCACTTAAAGAGATGGAGTTATTGGTCGTAAATCCGGTACGGAAGAATTTCTTAGCATAATTGGGAGCTTTGTTGCTTAGCTTTTCACCCCAACTGAAAGTACCGTTGTCGCTCATTCCATAATTAGTCTGGAACTCAGGCAGTACCATTGGGTTTTCCATGGTGGTGTTGCTGGATACATTGACGGAAACTTTGCCCGACTGTGCTGATTTGGTGGTGATCATGATGGCACCATTGGCTGCTACCGCACCATAAAGCGCTGCTGCCGATGCACCTTTCAGCAAAGTGATTTGGGCAATGTCATCCGGATTGATTGTGGACATGGCATCACCACCGTCTCGCTGGCCTCCGTAGTTGCTGTTTACTTGTGAACCGGTGATATTCATCATCACAGGGACACCGTCTACTACTACTAATGGTTGGTTATTGCCGCTGATGGACTTATTGCCGCGGAACAGGATTTTAGAAGACCCGCCGGCTCCGGTGGAGTTCGGAGTAATCATCATACCGGCACTTTTACCTTGCAGGGAGTTGATCATGTTGACACTCTTGATGTCGTTCACGTCTTTACCTCCCACTGTCTGTGCGGAATAGGTCAGTGTCTCGGACTGGCGTTTGATACCCATTGCCGTCACTACGACTTCGCCTAATGTTTCTGTGTCCGATGTCATCTTCACATTGATAACTGTACGTCCGTTCACTGGCTCCTCTATGGTTTTCATACTTAAATAGGAGAATACCAGTATGTCTTTGTCACCGGCTTGCAGGGTATATTTCCCATCGAGATCGGTTACCGTTCCGATAGTTGTACCTTTAATTAATACGTTTGCACCAATCAGAGGTTCGTTGGCGTCTTTGTCTATTACGGTACCGCTGACTGTATGCGTTTGTGCATACATCGCTGTTGCAAACATTCCCAATAGGAATGTTAGGAAAAAAGTAAAAGTTCGTCTCATAAGGTTAGATTTTGAGGTTCATTCTTAATTAGATTTTTGTTTTCAGATTGAATAATAGGTTTGTTGATTATTGGGCATATTTACCCAATAGAGTAGGTTTGATTTGGTAATTTCCGCATAGGCACTCAGTTTAAGGTTAACTTATCAAGGTTTATTTATTAAGGTTTCTGTTCATCTCTTTTTAAGCCGGTCGGCATTATTAATACAAATATCATGACCGGGTTACTAAACAAAAACTTATATTTTTTATATTTTATCCCATCCTTGTCTCTTACTTCAAAATAAATGCTTATGTTTGTGTGACCTTAAATTAAAAATGACCTATGAACCTTAATGATAACCGGTTAATTATTAGAACCCTGAAGTCGGGAAATCAAAAAGTATTTTCTCTGGTTTACGCTTCTTATTACAAACCGCTATGTTTGTTTTGTTCCTCGTATGTGTCTTCTGAGGAAGCCGAAGAAATAGTGCAGGATTTGATGATGTATGTGTGGGAAAAGCGTGAATTGCTGGTAGAGGACTTGTCGCTGAAATCTTTTTTATTTACCAGTGTCAGAAACAGGGCACTGAATTCAATCACTCGTTCCCATATTACCCGCCAGGTGTACGAGCGATATCAGAACCAACAGATGAAATCCCTGTCGGCATTGGATCCTAATTATAGTACGGAATTATTTAATGCTTATATGGAAGCGTTTCATGCTCTTCCTAAAGAACAGCAGGAAGTATATGTTATGAGCCGATACAAGCAACTGACTCATAAAGCAATTGCCGATATGCTGGAGGTGTCGGTACAGACAGTCAACTACCGGATGGGCAAAGCCCTTCAGTTCTTCCGTATCAGATTGAGGGACTTTTTCCTAGAATAGCTCTTTCGATTACCCGAGGGAAGTGTTCATATTCCAACTGGTGTACTCGTGCCGCCAATGTGTCCGGCGTGTCATCGGGCAACACCGGACAGGTGGCTTGGAAAATGGTATTTCCTTCATCATAATGCTCGTTTATATAATGGATAGTGATGCCGCTTTCCTTTTCATTAGAAGCTATGACAGCTTGGTGCACATGGGAACCGTACATACCTTTGCCGCCAAATTTGGGAAGGAGAGCCGGATGAATATTTACTATTTTATTCGGATAATCATGCAAAATGGTATCAGGTACTTTTAGGAGGAAGCCTGCCAGTACGATGAAGTCTATATTATATAGGTGAAGTGCTTCCAGCGCCTTCCCGCCGGCAAATTCTTGAGCTGTGAGGATGAGTGACGGAACACTCAGTCTTTCAGCCCGCTTGAGCACACCGGCTTGTGCCTTGTTGGTGATAACTAACGCTACTTCCGCTGTTCTTTTCTCTAAAAAATACCGAATAATCCTTTCGGCATTGGTACCTTCTCCTGAAGCCAGAATTGCAATTTTCTTCATGATAATTCCTGTTTTGGTGCACATAAAACAAAAAAATGTGCAAAATCCTGCATTTATTTGCCTGAATATTTGCTCAGCCCAAGAAATATTTATTCCTTTGCAACCGCAAAGAAAATAAAATAATTCAATTTATTAACTAAAAAATTAAAGTTATGTCTGAAATTGCATCAAGAGTAAAAGCTATTATCGTTGATAAATTAGGTGTAGAAGAGTCAGAAGTTACAACTGAAGCAAGCTTCACTAATGATCTGGGAGCAGATTCATTGGATACTGTCGAACTGATTATGGAATTTGAAAAAGAATTCGGTATTTCTATCCCTGATGATCAGGCTGAAAAGATTGGTACAGTAGGCGACGCCGTTTCTTATATCGAAGCTAACGCTAAGTAATTATCCCTATTTTATAATATGGAATTAAAAAGAGTAGTAGTAACAGGTCTTGGTGCTCTTACTCCTGTAGGTAATAATGTTGCTGAAACATGGGGAAATCTACTGAAGGGTGTAAGCGGAGCAGGACCTATTACTCATTTCGATGCGTCTAAATTCAAGACTCATTTTGCATGCGAAGTGAAAAACTTCAATGGAACTGACTACATTGACCGCAAAGAACTTCGTAAAATGGATCTGTATACACAGTATGCCATTGTAGCTGCTAAAGAAGCGGTGGAAGATTCTGGAATGGACCTCGAAAAAGAAGATTTGAACAGAATAGGTGTGATTTACGGTGTAGGTATCGGGGGTATTCATACTTTTGAAGAAGAAGTAGCCAATTATACGCTGAACAAAGATACTGTGGGACCGAAATTTAACCCATTCTTTATTCCCAAGATGATAGCTGATATCGCATCGGGACAGATCTCTATCATGTATGGCTTTCATGGCCCTAACTTTACAACAACTTCTGCTTGCGCGTCTTCATCAAATGCCATTGCCGATGCATTCAACTATATTCGTCTGGGTAAGGCTAATGTAATTGTGGCAGGTGGTGCGGAGGCTGCAATCTTTGAAGCTGGTTTGGGCGGTTTTAACTCCATGCATGCTTTGTCTACCCGTAATGATGATCCGGAGCGTGCATCTCGTCCGTTCAGCGCAAGCCGTGATGGTTTTGTGATGGGGGAAGGCGCAGGTTGCCTGATTCTAGAAGAACTGGAACATGCAAAAGCACGTGGCGCTAAGATTTATGCGGAACTTGCCGGTGTAGGCGCTTCTGCTGATGCTTACCACCTGACAGCCTCTCATCCGGAAGGATTAGGAGCCAAGCTGGTGATGATGAATGCATTGGAAGATGCTGAAATGAAGCCGGAAGATATTGACTATATCAATGTACATGGAACCTCAACTCCTGTAGGTGATGTTTCGGAAGTGAAAGCTATCAAGGATGTGTTTGGAGACCACGCCTATAAATTGAATATCAGCTCTACTAAGTCTATGACAGGTCACTTGTTGGGCGCTGCCGGTGCGGTAGAAGCGATTGCCAGTGTATTGGCTGTGAAGAACGACATTGTTCCGCCGACTATTAACCACGAGGAAGGTGATAACGATGAGAATATCGATTATAATTTGAACTTTACGTTCAATGAGGCTCAGAAGCGTACTGTGAACGCTGCATTGAGCAATACCTTTGGTTTTGGTGGACATAATGCATGTGTAATCGTAAAAAAATATGCTGAATAATCGTGTTTAGCAATATAAAGGATAAGATAAGACTTCTTTTTCGCAAGGATAAGGAGTCTTATCTTCGTTTTTATAAGATGCTTGGATTCTATCCTAAAGACATTAGCATCTATGAACAGGCTTTGCTTCACAAATCTTCATCGGTGAAGTCTGACAAGGGGCGTTTACTTAATAATGAACGTTTGGAATTCTTGGGAGATGCTATTCTGGATGCTGTGGTGGCAGATATCGTTTACAAAAGGTTTGAAGGAAAGCGTGAGGGGTTTCTGACGAATACCCGTTCTAAAATAGTGCAGCGTGAAACCTTGAATCGTTTGGCCATAGAGATTGGTTTGGATAAGCTGATCAAATATACTGCCCGCCAGTCTTCTCATAACAGCTATATGTGTGGCAATGCGTTCGAGGCATTGGTAGGTGCCATTTATTTAGATAGAGGATATCGTGCCTGTAAATATTTTATGGAGCATCGTATTATTGGCCCTTATATAAATTTGGAGAAGATTTCCCGTAAGGAGGTGAACTTTAAATCCAAGCTGATAGAGTGGAGTCAGAAAAATCGCTTTGAGGTCACTTTTGAGTTGATAACCCAGTCGCACGATCAGGGATACAGCCCTACCTTTGAGAGTGAAGTCTTGGTGGAAGGTGTTTCGGGAGGAAAAGGGACTGGTTATTCTAAAAAAGAGTCCCAACAAATGGCCGCGCATGTGGCTTTGAGAAAAATCAAGAATGATTCCAGCTTTATTGAATGTATTTTTGCGGCTAAGGCTGCCCGTGAGTCACCTCAGGAGGAGGTGACGGTTTCTGATAGTGGGGTTTCTGTTCCGGCTTCTTCTTTGGAGGAAATTGAAAAATCGGATATGGACGAGCAAATGATCAGTGAAGCGGAGGAAGTTGCTTTCAAAGAGAGTATTTAGCTGAATCTAAGAGTTTTTTTAGTGAGTTCTTCAAGTGTCTTTGGAGAATGTTTGTTGGTAGGTATGTATTGAAATGCCCGATTACATAGGGAAATGTAGCCGGGCAGATTCAATGTTTTGATAGAATTTAGATCTCATCCGGCCACGGGCAGGGTTTTCCGGTCGCTTTGAATGTGGGACGCTGCCCTTCTACTTCCCGTAAATAGTTCCCTAATTCTTTGGAGAGCCGTTTTACGATTTCGGAATACCGGTCTGCCACATCATTTTTCTCGCTGATATCGTTTGGAATGTTGAACAATTCTTTTTTGCCGGTTTCATAATAATAGACCAGTTTCCATTCATCTTTACGGATAGAACAGTCCAGATTGATGCCCGGCCCGTCATTACCCCAGATATTAGGAAAATTCCATATCAGCGCACGTCCTTTGGATGGGTCTCCTGTGCCTTTCAGCAGAGGCATAAAGCTGATACCGTCTATAGGGCTGACAGTCTTATAGTTTGTGATGCCCGCCATTTCAAGTATGGTAGGATAAAAATCTTCAATCATAAGGTATTTGTCACAACGAGTATCCGGAGCGACTACTCCGGGCCAGCTTACAATCATCGGCTCGCGTATTCCTCCCTCATATAAGGAGCCTTTGCCACTGTTGAGGGGATAGTTTTGAGTATAAATCTGTCCGTCGCGCCATCCGGGTTGGGAGGCCAGCCCTCCATTGTCACTCATAAAGATGACGACTGTATGATCCGCTTCGTCGTTCTTTTCCAGCCAGTCCATCAGATCTCCCAGACTTTTATCCATACCTTCAATCAGAGATGCGTATGCGGCTTCTTTGTCACTAAGTCCTTTTCTGATATATTTGGGGAAGAAGCGCATATCCTTGTCAATAGGAATATGGATAGCGTAATGCGCCATATACAGATAGAAGGGTTGATTGTACTTTTTGGCTTTATCCAGGGCTTTGATGGCCTCACGTGTCAGGGCTTCCGTAGCAAATACACCGGTTCCCCAATAATCTTCCAGACCGGGGACAGCCATCAGTGAGTAGGGTTTTCCATCACG
This sequence comes from Phocaeicola sartorii JCM 17136 = DSM 21941, assembly GCF_054653615.1. Taxonomy (NCBI): domain Bacteria; kingdom Pseudomonadati; phylum Bacteroidota; class Bacteroidia; order Bacteroidales; family Bacteroidaceae; genus Phocaeicola; species Phocaeicola sartorii. The sequence goes on along the minus strand of NZ_BAAIFW010000006.1, from coordinate 817,656 downwards.
GGTATGGCCGTAGTTCTGTTCGCTCAGATAAGTAGCCAGGCCACCGGCGGCATGTCCGGCTATATTTACTTCAAACCCCCAATGGGCGGGGTTTTCCCCCGGAGTGTCAATGGATCCGAAATGAGCTTTTCCGCAGTGGATGGTATGATAACCGCTTTGTCTGAGCAATTCGACGAAAGAGGTTCCGACAAATGTATTGGGGGTTCCGGCTACCTGGCTGACTCCGTTGTAGTTCCAGTCTGGTGGTTGTATTGTATTGCTTGGTCTGTCGGTGGCTTTGTTCTTTTCAAGCGTCCAGTTGGTCACCCGATGCCGGGTATTGTTGGCACCTGTTATCAGACTGCAACGGGTGGCGGAACTGATGTTGCAGGCGTAGGCCTGTGTGAACATCATCCCTTTCTTTGCCAAGCGTTCCATATTAGGGGTTTCATAGGCTTCGTTATAATGGGTTTTCTGTGTCCAGAAAGGCAAAGAGGTATCTTGCCAACCCATATCATCCACCATGAATAAGATAATGTTGGGACGCTGTTCTGTTGCTTCCGGAGATGTTTTTTCTTTTGCCTGTGCCGGAATTCCCGCCAGCGAAGCGAGAGTGAAAGAGAAAAGTAGTTTTTTATTCATATCGGCTGGTTTGAGGTTTTTGGGGGATAATTCTGTTTTAAATCGGTTTTAGGGAATTTCCCGGATAAGAATACCCGATAAGATGGATATAAGTATGTAATGATGATAGGAGTCATCTGCTTCTTATCCGAAGCAGATTCCCATGCGTTTGCCTTGTACAATCAGGTCGTGGTTTTCATTGACCAGTTTTAACTTACCGGCCACTTCATTCAAAGAGACCGAACCTACTTCCGCACCTTGCAGAGAAACCATTCGTCCGAATTGTCCGGTGGCGATCAGTTCTGTAGCATGTCCGCCCATGCGTGTGGCCAGATTACGGTCGTATGGAGTAGGTGAGCCGCCTCGCTGGATATATCCCAATACAGTTTCACGAGTTTCGAATCCGGTTTCATATTCAATTTCTTGTGCTATGTACTCGGCGGCTTTCTTGCCGTCCATGGTCTGTATACCTTCTGCGACAACGACAATGGAATAGGGCTTTCCTTTTTTCAAACGTTCAATAATGGTATTCCCGATGTTATGTATGTCGTATGGAAGCTCAGGAATAAGAATCACGTCACCGCCTCCCGCCATTCCGGAATAAAGTGCAATCCAACCGGCTTTATGCCCCATAACCTCGATAACCATGACACGCTGATGTGAGCTGGCTGTGGAATGTAGCCGGTCAATGGCGTCGGTGGCAATGGTCACGGCAGAATCAAATCCGAATGAAACGTCCGTTCCCCAAACATCATTGTCTATGGTTTTAGGTACAGAAACAACATTTACGCCTGTCTGAGCCAGTTTGGCTGCGGTCTTTTGAGTTCCGTTTCCACCGATGCATACGATGCAGTCCAGTCCCAGGTTGTGAATATTTTTTAACATCAAGGCCGGTTTGTCTTCCGAGGCCGCCGACAAACGTTTCTTGAAGGGTTTTTCCCTGGAGGTACCTAGTATGGTTCCTCCCAAATTTAACAAGCCCGATAATGATTTTTCTGTCAATGGCTCTATGTCATTGTCCAGTAATCCCCGGAATCCGCTATGAATTCCATAAACCTCCATGCCATAGTGATTTATCGCTGTTTTGCAAACTCCTCTGATTGTGGCGTTTATTCCGGGACAGTCTCCTCCTGATGTCAATATTCCTATCTTCATAGCCTTTGATGTTAAGTTGTAAACGACCGTAAAGATAACAAAAAATAAAAGTAATGTAGAAAACTATAAAAAAAATAATGTTATCAGCCATTATAATATAGAAATAAGCTATTTTTGCAAGATATAACGAATTGTATACTAAGACAAATGAATTCTACCAGACTAATTAGTACGCTATTCAAGCCCAGACAAAAAGCGACAGCCTTGTATGCAACTCAGGCTGAGGCACTCCAACATAAAGTATTTTGCCGGCTGATTAATGATGCGGCCAATACGGAGTGGGGATTGAAATATGGCTATAAAGACATAAAGAGATATCAAGACTTCCAACGTGTACCTGTACAGACCTACGAAGAAATCAAGCCATACGTAGAACGTATGCGTCATGGAGAAGAAAATGTCCTGTGGCGTGGCGAAGTGCGCTGGTTTGCCAAATCTTCGGGAACGACCAATGACAAGAGCAAATTTATTCCTGTAAGCAGGGATGGTCTTCACGATACCCACTATGCTGGTGGCAGGGATGCAGTGGCACTGTATCTTCAGCAAAATCCTGAAAGCCGCTTTTTCTCAGGAAAAGGATTGATTTTGGGAGGAAGTCATGCACCAAACTATAATGTGAAACGGAGCCTTGTGGGAGACCTTTCTGCCATATTGATTGAAAATGTGAATCCGTTGGTCAATCTGATCCGGGTGCCTGAGAAGAAAATTGCGTTGCTGAGTGATTTTGAGGAGAAAGTGGAAAGGATCACCCGTGCCACAATGAATCAGCATGTGACAAACCTTTCGGGAGTACCGTCATGGATGATGGCCGTGCTGAAACATATTCTGGAAGTGAAGGGAACGGATAATTTGGCGGAAGTATGGCCTGACTTGGAAGTGTTCTTTCATGGGGGGGTTGCTTTTACTCCTTATCGCGAGCAGTACAAACAGCTTATTCGTAGCGACAAGATGCATTATATGGAAACATACAATGCCAGTGAAGGGTTCTTCGGATTGCAAAATGATTTCAGTGATCCGTCCATGTTGCTGATGATTGACTATGGGGTATTTTATGAATTCATTCCGATGGAAGATGTCGGTACTGAAAATCCTCATATTGTCCCGCTGGCCGATGTGGAATTAAATAAAAATTATGCGATGGTCATCAGCACTTCCTGCGGATTGTGGCGTTATATGATTGGCGATACCGTGAAGTTCACCAACAAACATCCCTATAAATTTGTTATAACAGGGCGTACCAAGCATTTTATCAACGCATTTGGCGAGGAGTTGATGGTGGATAATGCGGAACAAGGACTGGCGAAAGCCTGTGAAGCTACTGGTGCACAGATTGTTGACTATTCTGCTGCTCCTGTTTTCATGGATGCACATGCCAAGTGTCGTCATCAGTGGCTGATAGAGTTTGCCGTGATGCCAGACTCTTTAGAGGATTTTGGACGGGTTCTTGACACTTCTTTACAACAAATTAACTCCGATTACGAAGCCAAACGTCATAAAAACATTACCTTGCAGCCGTTGGAGATAATCGTGGCTAGACACAATCTGTTCCACGATTGGCTGAAAGAAAAAGGCAAACTAGGCGGACAACACAAAGTGCCGAGATTAAGCAATACGCGTGATTATATAGAAGAAATGCTAAGCTTGAACCAATAAAAACATGAATTGGAAAAAACATAAATTACCTGCGTTGTTAATGCTGATGATCGTGGTGTATTCCTGTGCCAGCATGGGAACGCCGGACGGTGGCCCTTATGATGAGGAGCCTCCTAGGTTTGTCAGAAGTTCCCCTAAACCTTATGCTACAAGTAATAAGGATAAAAAGATAGCCATTGAATTTGATGAGTTTATCAAATTGGAGAAAACATCAGAAAAAGTAGTGGTGTCTCCTCCCCAACTGGAACAGCCGGATATCAAGGCAAGCGGAAGAAGAGTATTGGTTAATCTTATGGACTCATTGAAACCCAATACCACTTATACCATTGACTTTTCGGATGCCATTGTCGATAATAATGAAGGTAACCCGTTGGGCAGCTATTCATTTTCTTTTTCTACGGGAGAAGTCATTGATACATTGGAAGTTTCCGGAACGGTGTTAGGCGCTGCCGATCTGGAGCCTGTTAAAGGCATGATGGTGGGTTTGCATTCCGATTTGAATGACAGTGCTTTTCTCAAGAAGCCGTTCGACCGTGTCTCACGTACAGACAGCCGTGGCCGTTTTTCCATTCGTGGTATAGCACCGGGCAAATATCATATTTTCGGTTTAATGGATGGCAATCAGAATTATTTGTATGATTCCAAAACGGAGATGATTGCTTTTAGTGATTCTATCATTATCCCTACTATGGAAGCGGCCATGCGTCAGGATACATTGTGGAAGGATACGGTTACTGTTGACACCATTAAAACGGTGGGTTATACCCGCTTCCTGCCGGATGATATTGTTCTGAGGGCATTCAAAGGAATCAATGACCGCCAGTATCTGGCCGGGAGCGAGCGTGATAAGGAGAATCATTTTGTATTATCTTTTAGTGCGGCGGCTGATACCTTGCCTACCTTGAAAGGCTTGAATTTTGATGAAAAGGATGCTTTTATTATAGAAAGTACTCCGCGTAATGACTCTATTTGTTATTGGATTAAAGATTCGCTGGTCTATCAGATGGATACGTTGGAAATCCAACTGGATTATCTATATACGGATACATTGAATCAGTTGGTTCCTAAAACCGATACGCTTTTTCTGGCCAATAAGCTGACAAGAGAACAACGTGAAAAGTTGCAGAAAAAAGCGAATGAGGAAAAAGAGAAAGAACGTAAAAAGAGGGAGAAGAAGGGGGATACCTTACAAGTCGAACCGACGAAATTCCTGACGATGAATGTTGATGCTCCGTCAGCGTTCGATATCTACAGGAATATCTATGTATCTTTTGAGGAACCTGTGGCAAGCATCGATACTTCGGCCATTCACATGGAAGTAAAGGTGGATAGTCTATGGCAACCCACTCCTTTTCTTTTTGTGGCAGACTCGCTGATGCCACGACAATATCAGATATTGGCGGACTGGCAACCGGAACAGGAGTATCAGTTAACCATTGACTCTATGGCATTTAAAGGAATCTATGGCTTGCATACCGATAAGGTTCAGCAGACAGTGAAAGTGAAGAAAATGGATGAATATGGAACCATTTTGTTGAATATAAAAGGAGCGGGGACGAATGCTGTTGCCGAATTGCTGGATGCCAGTGGAAACGTGCTGCGCCAACAGCCGGTGACGGTGGAAGGAACCGCAGACTTCTATTTCTTGAATCCGGGTACGAAATATTATATACGTTTGTTTAACGACCGTAATAGTAACGGAGTATGGGATACGGGAGATTATGATAAGAAGATTCAGCCTGAAGAAGTATTCTATTTCCCGAAGGTATGGGAGATGAAGGCCAACTTTGAATTTGAAGAGAATTGGGATGTGAATGCTATTCCTGCGGACAAACAAAAACTGGATGAAATAAAGAAACAAAAACCGGAAGAGACTAAAAAGGTACAAGATAGAAATAAAGAAAGAGCTAGAAAACTAGGCCGATGAAAAAAACTATTCTAATATTATTGTGTGGCTGGTTTGCCATCATGGTAACCAGGGCGCAATGTGCGGCACAAAACGAAGCTATCCAGGCAGGCGAAGAGTTGGTGTACGACTTGAAGTTCAACTGGAAATTTATTTGGGTTGCTGCCGGACAGGCAAAAATGGACATGCAGGCTATTACCTATCAAGGGAAACCTTGTTTTCGTAGTAATCTGATCTCTGTCAGTAACAAACAAGTCGATTTCTTTTTTAAGATGCGTGACACATTGACTTGTATTACCAGCAGCCGTCTGGAGCCTGTTTATTTCCGTAAAGGGGCGGAAGAGGGCGACCGTTATACGGTGGACGAAGTATGGTTCAGCTATGAAAATGGAAAATGTATTGCCGATCAGCGTCGTATGAGGAGAGGACGGGATACGGTGAGATCGAAGGATCAAAGTGATGAGTGTATCTTTGATATGTTGAGCATATTGATGAGGGCACGTTCATTTGATGTAAGTGACTATAAAGTCGGCGATAAAATATTGTTTGATATGGCTACAGGCACTAAAGTGGAGCAGCAAACATTGATTTATCGTGGCCGGAAGAACTTTAAGGCAGAGAATGGCGTGAAATATCGTTGTCTGGTTTTCTCTTTAGTGGAGTATAAGAAAGGAAAAGAAAAAGAAGTGATAACTTTTTATGTTACTGATGATAAAAACCATTTGCCGGTGCGTTTGGATTTATATTTGAATTTTGGCTCAGCAAAAGCATTCTTGAGAGAGATAAAGGGTAATCGTCATCCTCTTACTTCTATTATAGAGAAATGATTCATGTTATCCCTGTTATAATAAGGGCAGGCTTTGAGCCTGCCCGGTAATCCTCTATTCATGGAAGGAATAGAGGAAGCCGGTGGAGTATAAGAATATTTTCACTCATCAAAGAGTTTGGCTTGCCGGGAAATAAGTTTCAAGGTCTTTCCTTCATTTAATGCGGCAAGAATCGTTGCACCCCCTTTGTTCACTTTGCATAAAGAGATATTCGGTCCCATGATCTCGGCAATCCGTACTTCGCCGATCTTGGTCTCTGTATAATGTCCTTCCAGCATTCCACTTTCTACCACGTCAAAGCGTAACCCTGCTTTGATAGGATCATCATATCCCAGATTGATATAAATGGTTTTTGCCTTCTCTCTTTTTGTGGAAACCACTTTCAGTATCGAACCATATACCTTGAAGTAATTTTCAACAAAAAGTCCCATTTCGTATGGCACATTGATTAATGAATGCTCTATAGCGCTGTATTGGGTGGCGTCTTTACCGGACGCTGAACCGGTTTCCTCATAATTGCGAGTGCTGATAGTAACTCCGTCACTTGTCCGTATCAAATCGAGACGCAGGGTGAATTTCTCTTTGTAACTGTTCTCACGGCTGTGGTAACGTCTGTGCGAGCTTCCGTCATCAGTCGCTTCCCGTTGCATCACGTTCCCTTTTAGCAGGTATTCAGCCTTGAAGCGGCGTGCGTCTTCCAGTGGACTCAGGCTGAGATCACTGCCTGCCGAAACGGCATCCACTACATTAACTCGGTTGGTATTACGGATACCGTCGATAAATGCGAGACGAATCATGTTGATCGCTCTGTTGGGTACTTTGATTTCACTGTCGAAGTCATCCACATAAATGGTATATTTTTGTCCGGATGCTCCTATGGATATTACCGTCAAAATTATTAATAATAGGATATTACGTTTCATAGTCATACGAATTTGCAGGGTTTGTAATGTAGTTCCTTTACGAAAATACATAGTTTGGTGTTCATTTGCAAATGAACAGCGTTAAAAATAGATTTTAAACGCTGATTATTCATCGTTTATCTCCTTTTTTCATGTTTCATTACTTGATTTTGAAAGATAATGATTATCTTGGCACATAAATTCCAAGGGGAGCGTAAATATGGGGAATATTAAAGAAAATGATGCAAGATTGCGGCAACTTATATCGATGGCACGTATCGGATGGTGGGAAGTGGACTTTGAGGAAGGAGTTTACTACTGTTCTGAGTTTGTTGCTGATTTGTTGGGAATAAAGGGAGATAGGATTTCCTTTGAAGATTTCAACGGCCTTATTTGTGAAAATTATAGGGAACGGGTTCAGGAAGAATTCCGTTCTTTCCGGATGATGGAGATTTATGAGCAGGTCTTTCCGATACATTCCAAATACGGGGTGATGTGGGTCAGTACGAAGGTGGGTGAAAAATATATCAATGAAGAAGGGCATGTCCGCGTCATGGGGATGCTGCAATGTATTTCCCGACAGCGGATGAACATGCAGGAACAGATGGTAGACCGCTTGAACTCTTTGCTATCCCGTTTGAACGGTATTTCCAAGTCATTGCTCGATTTTTTGCATTCTGATGATATCACCTTGGTTATCAATAAGATTTTAAAAGATGTACTACGTCAATTTCAGGCCGACCGTACTTATATCTTTGAGTTTGACAGAAAGCTGCATACGCAATTCTGTATTTATGAAATAACTGTAGAGGGGATAAGGGGGCGTAAGGAGCCGGTGGCGGAATCTTCTATCGTTGAAGACTCCTGGTGGATGAACCAGATATTGACCGGAAACCCAATCATTCTTTTTACATTGAATTCACTTCCCGCTTCTGCTGGTGCGGATAAACTCAGACAGGAAGAATACGGGGTGAAATCCATCATGGTTGTACCTTTGAATTCAAAGGATGGTGTATGGGGCTATATAGGGGTTGATATGGTGCATGAGCACCGGAACTGGTGTAATGAGGATTATCAATGGTTTGTTTCTTTGGGGAATATGATCAGTATCTGTATGGAGTTGAGACGTTCTGAATCTGAGGCCCGCATGGAGAAAGCTTTTCTTCAGAATATTCTTAAGAACCTTCCTGTAGGTGTTGAATTGTATGATAAGGAGGGGTTTATGACAGATCTTAATGACAAAGAAGTCGAAATATTCGGTTTGCGGCATAAAGAAGATGTGCTGGGAATGAATTTATTTGATAATCCTTTGTTATCGCAGGAACTGAAAGAAAGATTGAAGGCAGGAAACTCGTTGGACATGTCCTTTATATATGACTTTGATCGTCTGAACGGTTATTATTTCACCACTCGTACAGGTACCATTAATTTAGTTTCCAAATTTGCTCCGCTCTATGATGCTTTGGGCAATTTAATCAATATATTACTTATCAATATTGATAATACGGAGACGACCAATGCTTATAGCAAGATACAGGAGTTTGAAGAGTTCTTTACTTTGATAGGGAATTATGCCAAAGTAGGATATGCCCACTTCAATGCTTTGACTTGTGATGGTTATGCGGTGAACAGCTGGTATCGGAATATAGGTGAGAAAGAGGGCACTCCGCTCAATGAGATTATCAAGGCGCATCCCCATTTTCATCCGGATGACCGTAGAATGATGCTCTGTTTCTTTGATCAGGTATTGATGCGTGAGGCCAGTCATTTGAGACGTGATGTACGTATATTACGGGAAGACGGTACTTATACATGGACACGGATTAATGTGATGGTGCGTGATTTCCGTCCGGAAGACGGGATCATTGATATGGTTTGTGTCAATTATGATATAACCGAACTGAAAGAAACGGAACGGAAACTGATAGCGGCAAAGGATAAAGCGGAAGAGTTGGACCGGTTGAAATCTGCCTTTCTGGCTAATATGAGCCATGAAATCCGTACTCCGCTGAATGCTATTGTGGGGTTTTCCAATCTTTTGACGGAAACGGAAGATACGGAGGAGCGCCAGCTGTATATGGATATCGTGCAGGAGAATACGGAATTGCTGCTCCAGCTTATTTCGGATATCCTTGATTTGTCGAAGATGGAATCCGGAACTTTCGAGTTTGCCAACAGTGATACGGATGTTAATCTGCTCTGTGATGAGATTATCCGTTCTTTACGCATGAAGGCATCGCCCGGTGTGGAACTGGTGTTTAAAGAATGCTTGCCCGGGTGCCATGTATGGGCGGACAAGAATCGTTTGAATCAAGTCATTTCCAACTTTATCAATAATGCTTTAAAGTTTACTTCTTCGGGCTGTATTTCATTGGGATATTATAGGCAGACGGATGGATATTTGCGGTTCTATGTCCGTGATACAGGGATGGGGATTCCTTCAAATAAAGTAAATACTATTTTTGACCGTTTTGTAAAATTGAATAGCTTTGCTCATGGTACGGGGCTTGGCCTGTCCATTTGTAAAAGTCTGGTAGAACAGATGGGGGGAAGCATTGGTGTGGAGTCGGAAGAAGGAAAAGGCTCTTGCTTTTGGTTTACTTATCCTTATCGGGATATGGCTGATCGTGTTCTGACACCGTAGGGGTGAATTGAATTTATCCGGATACACTGATTATGTGGTATCGGGTGGAATATTCTGCCCCTACAGTGGACTAGGACTGTATTTTAGTCCAATTTCTTCATGGCGCTATGTACGGAACCTGCCCAATAATTGCGTAGCCCGAAACCGCGTGCCTTGCCGTTAGTGGGTGCGCTATATAGGATCTCACGGGTTTTCGTGTTGAAGAATACAATTTGATAGGTTGCTCTTGCATCTGCCTTGTTTAAAAGCATGGCAATCATAACCAATCCTGTTTTTTCTTCTTGGGAGAGAATAGGAAGTGTCTTGATTACGTCTTCTATCTGTTCCTCATCCAGAGTGTATCCGCTGTTGGTCGTCATGATCTCGTCGGGATTGATGGTTTTGTTGGCATCGTTTACAGCCTCTAATGAGGTCACTTCCACATTGACACCTAGTCTTTTGCCAATATCATATTTCTTCGGCTCGGTGATGAAAAGTTTGTTGATGTCATCAAAAGTGTATTTGAACTGCATGGGGCCTTCTTTGGCTCCGTACACTTTGGCGCGGGTAAAGTCTATGCCATAAAATGTCACAGAGGAGACGTCTTTCAAGGCATCTTTGTTTTGCCCGAAGCAAGCCATGCTGCTTACAAGGAATAATAAAACGAGTAACTGTTTCATATTAGTTCTTTTTTAGTGTTGTTTTGTTGCTGCCAAAGGTAGAAAAATATTATCTCAAATCAATAAATTTAACTATTTTTCGACTCATGGGCGGCATTTGTATTTTCGCGATATACTCTGCCGATTCAAAATTGATACTCGGAGCCACCCGTACTTTGGAACGGAACAGATCTTTGATTTCTTTAGCGAAAGCTTCGCTGCGGTTTTCACTTCCGATACGGATCAGTATTTCATCCGTTCCCAGTTCATTGGTATAAACCTCTACAATGTAATTCTTGATATGGGGGATGTTATCCAGAATATCAAATAAAGCGGGTGGGTAAAGGGTCGTACCTTTATATTTTATCATTTGTCCTTTACGGCCCAGTATGGAGCTGAGACGGATGGTGTTACGTCCGCAGGCGCAAGGCTCGGTATAATGGTAACAGATATCTCCGGTCTTGAAACGGAGTAGCGGCATTCCTCTTACTCCCAAAGTCGTAATGGTCACTTCGCCTGCTTCCCCTTCTTTTACAGGCTGGTTGTTGTCATCCAGAAACTCTACGATAATCAGTTCCGGCTGGAGATGACCACCGTGAAATTCATTACATTCGGTAAACGAGGATTGCATTTCGGTAGATGCGTAGGTGGAGTAAAGTTGCAGGGAATCCCATTTCTCGTGTATCCGCTTACCCAGTGTGTTCAGGGTGAAATCGGGATTGCGTAGTGCTTCGCCTATGCATACGCATTTCTGCATGGAGCAGTGATGGTAATCAATATGGTTCTTTTCGGCAAATTCAATCAGCTTGATCAGAAAGGAAGGGACTACCATGCCGCAAGTGGGATGGATGCGCCGGATAGTGTCCCATTGCAGTTCGGGAATGCCGTTTCCCACGCGGGCTACTCCCATACCCAGCTCACGGGCTCCCATATAGTAGGCTAGACCCGCCATGAAACGTCTGTCGATAGTGGTCATCAGTTGCAGTACGTCTTGTCTGCTGCATCCGGTGGTGGTGAATGACAGATATTCGTTGTAGGCCAGCCGGTCAAGGTCCTCGGAAGTCAATACAAAAGTGACGGGGTCGCCCAAGGTGCCCGATGTGGTGACATAGTCAATAATCTCATCGCGGCTCACACAGATAAAATCTTCATTATGAAGTTGCAGGTCTGTCTTGGTTGTGACAGGTATTTGTTGCAAGTCTTCGATGGTTTTTATCTGTTGTATATCGATGTGATGTACTTGGAACAGACGTTGGTAGAATCGTGAATGATTCTGCAAATAAAGCAGTTCCTCAGCCAGCCGGCTTTCCTGATAGGCTTTGATTTCCTCAGGGGAACGGAATTGTATTTCCGGATTCTTATTCATCTTAGTTGTTTATTTTATGTTCTATACGTTCTGATTCACTTCGCTTGGGGATAGGAAGTAAGAGGGCTTTCTTCCAATTGCGCAGGGCTTTGTCCTGCTGTCCCGTGGCATGATAGTAATCTCCCAGTAACTCGTACACATAAAAGAAATGAGGGTTGGCATGTTGGAAGGCATGCAGTGTCTGTTCGTCCAGCCGTTCTTTCTTTTTAATCTGCTTCCGTAGTACAGGAATCAGTCTTTTGTAAGTCATCAGTTGTTGGTATTCCTGTTGTTGCAGGAAGGAGTCCGCAGGCAGGGTCAGGTCTTCGGTATAGATTTCATGGTTGAAATCGATGGAATCACTGAAAATCCTGTTCAGGTCGTATGCCACGTACTTGCCGCATTGCCAGGGAGAGGTGGATACCCACATCAGCTTTTTCTCCGGTTGGAAAATAACGGAATGATGGGCGATGAATTGATTGATGGCCATTTCGTTGGCAAGTCCCAGTTCCGCTTCTCCCACTCCTTTCCGGTTTCGGAGGATGGTTGCGGCTTTCGAAGCATCTAGGGGGATGTTTTCTTTCAGCAGCTCCTGCAAACGGGCAAAGCGGTAGGGACTGTCCGAAGTTTCTATGTTTTCCCGGTTACGTTTGTCATGGCTGAATGTTTCCGACTGATAGTGGTTGGTGCAGATGATCTGTTGTCCGTTTCCTGTGAAAAGAGCGATTTTCTCCGGTGATTTCTCTATAATCGCAGCCTTGCCATCTTGGGCCGAACCGACTAATATGGATTCCGAGACAAATGTTTTCCGTTTCCGGGCGATAGCGTATGCTTCCTCAATGGTAGAGGCATATTGCAATATTTCCCTCGTCAGGATGGAAATAGGGGTGGCGGATGCGGCAGGCAGATCCGATTTGGCGGCATTGATGGTGACCGTCAGCCCCGTTTCATTCATGCCGGAAAGGACACCGGTCATTCCGGCCCATCCCACGGATGCGAAGCGATATCCGTTTTCGGGTTGGTAAAACGAAACGAGCTTGTTGCGTGCAAAGGCGTCACCCATGTAGAAATCGAAATTACGGCCGATGATAAGGGAAGAATCGGCACTGTTCTCACCCCAGCAAGCAAATGAACTGCATCCTACCAGCATATAGTCCTGCATGGCATGTCCCAAGTCGTGGGCGGAGTGGTAATTCAACTGACGCTCGTAGGGGGTGCCGATGAAATCATACTCATGGGTGCAGGAGAGGGAGATGCCATAAATCTCGTCCCGATACTCTTCCGGCACATTTTTCCCCAGATTCCGGTTGAAAAGGACAATGAAGAAACGGAGGAATTTAAGGTAACTTTCAGAAGGGACTATCTCTTTTATCTGGTCCACAAATACTTTCTCTTGAAAATAAAGCAAGTCGGAAGTCAGTTTGCCGATGGCTTTGCCTCTTTCGTAGGCAGGTCCGCTGACTTTCAGTTCCCAAAGTCCGCTCTCACTGTGCCGCAGGTAGTTTTCGCCGTATTGCCGGAGACTGTCTTTCCGTATCACACGATCCGTTTCAGGGGTAGACGCGAATTGCGGAGTCATCATATCGGCAGATAAATAGAGATAGCCGATTCCTGTCAGGATCACCGCTATCAGCGTCAACAGGATAGCTGCCCCGTACTTGATGGTTTTCTTCAGAATCTTATGCATTGCCTACTTTCTTTGCTAAATATTCCTGACCTACAAATTCCGAACAAGTGAGCATGGCTGTTAGCGTCACGCCCAAGGCACCGTGTACATTCAGATTCTGCCCCGTGAGGAACAGATTCTTCAGTTTGGTGCGTGTAGAAACAAAACTGATTTGCGGATATTGGTAATTCTTGACAATACCGTATGCCGAACCGTCTATGGTTCCGGTATAGTCCCGATAGCTCAGCGGAGTCGTGGTATGAATCTTTTCGATGCAATGACTCCAGTGAAACCCGAACCGGCTCAGAAACTGCAAGATCTGTTCCGTTTTTTCTTCTTTGAACTGGCGGTATGCCTCGCCACGGTGTTCGGGAGTCGTATCCGTCCATTTGCTGACCTCATCCATATACATGGGGGTCAGTATGGAAACCACCTCTGTGAATTTGCTGTTGCCACGGGGTACTTGCATGGAGATCATGCAACTGGGGATATTCCCTTTGTGCGTCTCTTTGTCATACCACACCTCCTCATTGCCGTGCAGGTATATATTATGGTTCTGATAGGGGAAACAGTCTTTTTTCATCATCAGATTGAGCGTGAATATCCCGTAACTGTTTTCCAGTGACTTGATGCGAAACACAAAAGCCGGTTTGATGGAATGGTTCTTATCCAGCAGGGATAAGGTGAGTTGCGGATGTAGGTTGGATATGACGCAGGTACTTTCCATCACCTCTTCATGGTTCACTTCCACTCCTTGTATGGCTTCATCCTTGACAAGGATACGGGTCACTTCTTTCCGGTTCAGCACCGTGCCACCGTTGGCACGTATGTTCTGGATTAATTCCAGACTGACTTGCATACTTCCTTCCGTGAAACGATAGGCGCTCTCCAGATAAGAGTTGTTAATCATGGCGTGCTCATAGAAGGTAGATTTATTTTTGATCCCGCCATAGAGCAGGGAGGTTGCGGCAAGTACATTCTGTAAATCCCTGTTCGTGGTAACGGAGGCTATCATTCCGGCTGCCGAGGTGGCAAAGAAATCCATGCCTTCCTGGGACAGGCGGCCTTTTTTCAGGTGGTCTATGCTGATCAGGTCTCCCACCGACCGGATAGCTGCCACATACCGTTTTAAGTTCTCCCGTTCATGGGGGAATGAGTGGCACAGGGTTTCCATGAACCGTTCATGCCCCATGGCATAATCATAGATAGCGTCTTTATAATAAATCCGGTCGAACCCTTCTTCATCCATCCGTTGGATAGACAGCTTGTCCATGATCCCGAAATAGCGGAAATACTGATTCATGATTTGTCCTTCATCCAGACTGCCGATATAGTGAATGCCGGTATCCATCCGGTGCCCGCCACGTTGGTAAGTCTGGAAGCAGCCGCCAAACAATTCGTTTTTCTCTAACACACAGACGTGGTAGCCCTCTTTGCTTAAGATGGCTCCGCATTCCAGACCGCCCAGTCCGCTGCCTATGATGATGATATCGTACTTACTCATGCTCCGGTTTGTTTTTTTGGAAGATATAAATCGTATTCGAAGTATATCTGTCGTTAGGTAAAATTTCCAGCTGCATCCCACATGCTTGTGCGATACTTCTTATTTGTTCTTCGGATGTGAAACACAGTTGTTCTGTCGTCTTGTTAAAGTTGAAAATGCCGGTAGACAGCAGTTCGGTGAAACGGGTCAGCCGGTGTTTTCCTGTATTGGCGGCATTGCCGTCCCGCACAATCAGCTTCCCTTCCGGACGCAACCGTTCCACGCATCTGAGCAATAAAGTCCGCTGATGCTCATAACTCATATAATGAAGCATGTCATTCAGAATGAATACGTCACTTTCCGGTAAAGGATACTCCAAGGCGTCGGCACATACAAATTGCAGGTGGGGAGTGCGGAGCCAACCCTGTTGCGCCACTGCTATCTTGTCCTCATCATAATCAATCCCTGTAATCTCCCGTTCCTCGGAAAGTTGGGAAAGCATATAGCAAAGCGGTCCGAATCCGCAACCGATATCTGTAATCTGTCCTTTGACGGGAACCAGCCGGTTGAATAACCTGTAGTTATCCTCCATTTTCACCTTGATGCGTATATACCATTCCTCTACCGGTCCTTTATAGATATAGTTCTGTATCAGGTTTTCGTAAAAGACGGGATTGTCCGTTGTGCTCTGCTCCCGGCAGATACGGGCATATTCTTTTTTCATCCGTGCGGAGATGCTTTTGGTACGTTCCTGATAAGTGGTTCCGTACGTAGCATCGTTGGCCGGGATACACGGCAGAATCTCTGTCAGCATGATGCCTTTCCGTACATTGAACGGCTGTGCTTTCGCTATGATTTTACAGTTGCCGTAAAGGATGACCGGAATGATATCCAGTTGCAGTTTTTCCGACAGATAGAAGGCTCCTTTATGGAAGCGCTTCATCCGTCCGTCGTAGGTACGTGTCCCTTCGGGAAAAATGGCGATGGAATATCCTTCTTTCACCTTTTGGCGCATTCGCTCCACGTAAAGCTCGTAGCCGTCTCCTACGTAATAGAAATCGGCATAGCGGATAATGGCTCCGAAGAAAGGAGAGTGCCATACCCAGTGATTGGTTACCATGACCAGTTTGGGAGTCAGAGCCAATAATACCAGTATGTCGATGAAAGACTGATGATTGGCTATCAGGATGGCAGGCTTTTTAAACGTTTCTCCCGTCCGGTTTATTTTTTCTTTATGTACAAATGTGGCTATATGGATCAGGCCTTTGCAGGTGACATGTATCAGTTGGCAAAGTACTCGTTTCTTATAGGCTTTGCGGATAGGAAGCAAGGTCATGACAGCTATCAGCAAGCGCAGGAACATGCATCCGATAAAGAACAGCAGGAACAAGCCGCCGGTTCTTGCCAGTCCTGTCAATGTATAAGGGGGCAACCCTTTGGAAGCGGGGGCTGTGATGAAGAACCGGAAAAGGATGGGTTGCAGCGTGTAGGCCACCAGTACGACGGCAATCATTCCCAAAATGGAGATGAGGGAAATGGACTGCAATGCCGGATGGCGTGCAAAGACCAACGTACCCATACCTATCACGGTGGTGAAAGCGGAGAAGAAGATGGCTGTCTTGTGCGAGTTCAGCAACTGCCGTCCTGTGCGGTATTTGTTCTGCAATCCGTCCATAATGAAGATGCTGAAATCATCCCCGATTCCAAAAATAAAGGTGGACAGAATGATGTTGATGATATTGAACTCAATACCCAGTATGCCCATTAACCCCACAATGATAATCCAGCTGACCAGCATCGGCAGGAAACTCATCAGAGTCAGTTCTATGCGTCCGTAGGAGATCCATAAGGCAAAGAAAATCAGGAAAGAAGAGATATAAAGAATCAGATAGAAATCCTGATTGACGGCCGATACCCATTGGTTGGCGAAATAGCCGCGGTCGAAGATAACCACCTTCTCTTTTGGTTGGAAAAGGGGGTACACCGCTTCCTTGTCGGCCTCGTTCATCCGCACCTGAGTAATCAGCATGGTCAGGGAATCGGCGGAAGTCTGCCATTCGTTCAGAAGCCGGGTAGTGATTTCATTCTGGTAGTCCAAAGGCTGGAACGGACGGTCGAGCCATTGGAAAAACGGCTCGAATGCATGTTCGCGGAAATGATAACGGGCAGCCTCTGTCCGGATGGTTTCGCGTAACCAGGCTTTCTTTTCCGGAGTCCAGTAGTTGTGCCATTGTTTCAACCGTGCTTCCTGCACCTCTTCCGGTATCAGAAACTGTCCGGCAGAGGCGTAATCTTTTATTTTTCCCTCTTCTTTCAGTTGGGAGAGCAGACGGTTCGTTTCGGCGTATTGTCCGGTAGCATCTCCCATATTTTTGCCTGTACTGACAAAGAGAACAGTCTTTTCTTTCTTGTCAAAGAGTTCGGCCAGCTTGTTTTCCGATTGTTTCAAGTGGGCAGGCTCATAATTCAGACTCATCATGTCCTCGTTGAAACGCACGTTCTGCGAGGTGAAAAGACATATTAGGGTCAGCACGAGGATGCCCCCTACCAATCCTTTGTTCTTTTCGTATGGATAAGCGTTCAGTTTCTCGATAAAGCGTAGTACTGCCCCTTGTTTTACATGTGCCTGCCCTTTCAGGAAATGCGGCAGATAGACCAGGCAAAACAGCGTGGTTCCTATCAAGGCAAGCGAGGCGAACAGACCGAAATCTCGTAACAGGTTGGAACTGGTAAAGATGAGGCCGAAAAAGGCGCCGATGGTGGTAAAACTGCCTACGGTAAGCGGATAGGCGATTTCTCTGATTAATTGTTGTACCGATGATACATGATTCTGATGCGCCAGCATGTGTATGGAGTAGCTCAAGGCAATGCCCATTACGGCGGAGCCCGCACCTACGGCAATGGCTGAAATGCCGCCTTTGATAAAGTAGATGAGGCATAAGGCGAATAAAGCTCCAAACAGCACCGGGGTGATGATAAGCGGAATGGATTTCTTATGCTTGAATACCAGAGATATGAAGGCAATAATGATAATCAGCGCGATGGAAGAAGTGACCAGCGTATCTTTCTTTATCTGTCGTGCATTGTACACTCCTACGGAAGGGCCTCCGAAATATTCGGCAACCAGTTGGGGATGTTCCTTTTCCGCTTTTTGCAGCTCGTCTTCAATCAGCCGGATGAGTTTGTCATTTTTGCCCGTGCTTCCGGTGTTGAATACCGGGGTGATGAACATCAGCAGGGTGGAACCATCCCGTGAGAAGATATGTTCATTAATCAGTTCGTAATTAGTTTCCAATTGGAAGTCTTGCAGGTGTTTCAGCGTCTGGCTACCCAGTCCCAACGGGTCCCGCATAAGGTAGTTTTTCAGGGCGAATCCTGCCGGAGATATCAGATTGGAATAGTTTTTCTGCATCAGGGAGGCGATGTTTCCGGCGGTAAGCAAGGTGTCCAGCCGTTGGTAGTCCTCGTCGGAAAGGAACAAGGGCAGGTTGTCGTAAACAAAATCTCCGGCACTGTTGATCAGGTTTTCGTCGGCTTTCGAGAAGATCTCTTTAATCAGGCTTCCTTCCGCTTGTTGTTGTAAATCCTGCTTTATTGCCTCGGCTGCTTCAATCAAGGAATCCGCATCCGCCACACCGTCCTTGCCGGACAGCATGATCATAATCTTATCCTTTATCTTCAGATTTTCAAATACGTTGATGGTATTTTGGGAGTCCTTGGTATCCGGAAAGAAACTGGTTACGTTTTCCTCGAACCTGACTTGGGCGGCAAAAAGGGCCATAAAGAGAATGCATACGCTGAGGGACAGGTAAAACAAGACTTTATGCCTTTCAAAATAGTTATATAATCCAACAAAGAATTTAGTCATATCCGTTTTTTCTCCTACATATAGCCAGCAGTGCGGCAGAGATTACCCCCGACAGCAGACTGCAAGCCATTGCAAAGATAATGCTTCCTATTAAATATTGCTCTAAAACTGATTTGACATTTTCAAGAGAAAGGTCTCCGAGATGCAAATCGGGAGGATTACCCAGTACCATGCAACCTGTCCGGTAACTGCCGTACAGCAATAGGGGAATCATGGGTGGAATACTGATATTGGCGGCGACAAGGGCAATCACTTTATTCAGTCTGAACAGATGCGCAAGAAAGAGGGTGATCAGCATCTGATAACCCCATAACGGAACGATACCCATAAAAATCCCCAGCATGATGGCGAGTACAATCTTCAGGTTGGATTCCTGTGTATTCAGCACATGGTCGGTAAAGAATCGCTTGCAGTTGCTCCATGACAGTTTGCGGAGCAGGTTACGGGGAACAATCCAAAGACAGGTAATCAGTACCAGCACCGTGTTCAGCACACTGATGCGGGTAAAGTCCCGGAACGGACGGAAATGGGATACCCGTTCTGCTTGCGGGGGATAATACACGTGGATGGGAATGTTCTTCACCACTACATCTCCCCATGCAGCAAAGACGATGGCTTCCAACTCAAATTCGTATTTGGCGGTATACCAGCAGCTTTGCACATTCATTTTGCGCAGAGGGTAAAGGCGGTATCCCGACTGGGTATCTTCCAGTTTCAGCCCGGTTTCTAGTCTGAACCAGAAATTAGAGAATTTATTGGCGAAGGTATTCTTGCCCGGCATATTGTCGGAGGCCAAGTTTCGGGCGCCTACCAGCAGCGTGTCGGGCTCTTTTTCAATGGCTTCAATAAAACAGGGAATATCGGAAGCGAAATGCTGTCCGTCCGAATCGATGGTGATGGCATAGCGGAAACCCTCTTTTTTTGCTTGGGAAAGACCATGCTTCAAAGCGGTTCCTTTTCCTTTATTGACAGGATGGGTAATAGTGCGGATAGCCAGATATTGTTCCAGAATGTTAGCCGTATCATCCGTAGAGCCGTCATTGACGACAATGATATCGCCTGCATACCTGCATACCTCCTCAATGACTGCCGCCAGTGTCTTCCCGTTGTTGTAGGTGGGAATAACGACGATAATCTCCAGTTCCTTTAGTTTCTTCCGCCAAACCGATGTTGTGTTTGTACTCATCTTGTTTCTTCAGTCAGTGTCGCTTTCAGCTTGATAAATTCTTTTCCCTTACAAATGCCTTCTGCCTGCAACTTGAAAAGGCGCTCTTCCGTCTCTTCCAATCGGATAAACAGTTGCAGCAGCGGAGTCTCCATCGGGTTGATGGCAGACAGGAACTTGGAAGAAGTAATCTGTACATACTGCAAAGGCCGGTTGGCGATCTGTTCGGCACTCTCTTTTATCATCTGCAAGGTACAGACGCCCGGAACCACCGGCTGTCCGGGGAAATGACCCTGATAGAGCACATGGCGGGGATTCAGCTCTATCTCTATTTCCTGTTTCCCGTCTTCTCTTTCCTTTTTATGAATGATTTTATAAAAGTTTTCCAGCAGCATATCAAGGGTTGTTTATGTTCAGTTTGTCCAATTGGATTCTTAGCCGTATCAGTGGATGTTTGATTTGTACTTTCTCCGCCTGTCCGTTTACGAAGCCGGACAAGGTGAATACCGTTTTTCCAAATCCTTTGCCACTGATTCTTTGCTCAAAAGTACTACTTTTCTTTTTAATACGTGCTTTTTCACTCTTCAGAAATAGATTCTTGAAGTCAGTTTCCAGTATTTTCAGCATCTTTTTCTTTCTCATCGGTTCTATGCAGCTGTTCACTATGAAGGTGTCTCGGTGCAGGGAGAAGTCAAAAAGGCTGAGGCCAAAGTAAGTGGAGCCTAGGATACGGATTTCGTTATCGGGCATTTGGCGGACAATGAGCATTCCGCTGAAATGATGTTTCATGAAATCCAGTTGCAGGTTGTATTTTTGCGACTGTGCTTCTGCCTGCAGGATGGGAGGCAGTGCCGTAGCTTCCCCTGTCACCCGGTGTGAGCAGGAGAGCAGGATAAACAGCAACAGCAGCCAGCTAGCGTATCGTAAACTTTGCCTCATCTTTCAAAGAATTGAATTTCTTGTCCGAAAATTCGTATTCGGTATAGTTGGTTGCGGTTTCCGATAAGCGTAGTTTGTGGACAGACATATCTTTTTTGTCTAAATAAATTTGAATCTGGTTGATATATGCCTTTATCGCTTTGCTGACAGGCTTGATTTGAATGAGATAGTAACGGGCGTCTTCAAAATATTCCAAGGCATAGTCGGGCGACATGTTGGACAGGTCGCCCACCATGCAGGCGGTAAGCATATCCTGCATCTGGTTCATCATCTTGTTGGAGTGAAGGTCCATGATGCTTTTCTTTCCGTCCGATACTATTTTCAGTTGGTTGTTGTTGATCACGATAAGGTAATTCATGGGCTGTGCGTAGTCCATGCAGATTTTATTGCTCTTTTTATAATAGAATTTTCCTTTCGAGGTTATTTTCTCATCGAATACATCCAGATACTTTATCTGAGTGAAATTACTTTCGATGGACTCTATATTTTTAGCCTCTTGCAGCAGACGGGTTTCAAAATCTTTCAGAAGGGTCAGTTTCTTCATTTGTTGGGCTTGCATCGGCAGCACTGTACAGAACATCAAGAGCAAAAGTATTTTTATGTAGTTCATACTTTATAGTGGTTTATCCGTTTGTAATGGGAGCAAAGATAGTACATTTTTGGAAACTACCGAAGTGTCTTTAGTTAATGAGCGTTCAACATCTGTTGCATCAGCCTGTCTAATGCTACCACCGTATACCCCTCTTTTTCTATAAAGTCCAGAACTTGTACCAGCAGCCTGTCACTATCGGGCATCCGGTCATGCAGCAGAAGGATGGAGCCCGGAACGAGTCGTTTCTTGATGCGTTTGATAATTTTTTCAGGAGTAGGTTGCTGAGTGTCCAGTGTGCGGATGTTCCAACCAATGGGGATGTATCCCAGCTTGCGCACTGCTTTGGCCAGGGTAGGATTGGTCACTCCGAAAGGCGGCCGGAACCATAGGACCGGTTGATCGGTTACTTTTTCCAATTCTTGCTGGCAGGTTATTAAATCATGGCACATCCGTTTGAAGGTATAGAGAGGAAAATAGCCGGAATGGGAGAAGGAATGATTCCCGATGCGATGTCCTTCTTTGATGATTTGCCGGAGCAGTTCTTCATTGCCTTTTATCTTGTTTCCGATGCAAAAAAAGCAGGCTGGTATGTGTTTTTCTCTTAACACTTTCAGCACTTTGGGGGTCTGTATCGGATCGGGTCCGTCATCAAAAGTGATGGCTATGATTTTCTCTTCGGTTTTCTTGCAACAGAAGACACGCATGTAAATACAGGCACGGATGCTGTAAGAAGCGTAAAAGAAAAAGGCCATGACGCTTACTATGATGACTACAGAAACTAGGATGTGCATTGCTTGATTAAGATGATTGAGTGATACTTTAATAAATGATTTTGTAGAGATTATTCTAATTGCTTGTCATTATCTGTCAGTATTCTGAACTTTTTTTCGGTATCAATCGTATTCAAGTGTGCTAATTGCTCTTTGGCCATCTGCCGAAGATGAGTAAACCTTTTAGACTTGTCCACCTTACGTTTGATTAACTCTGCATTGAAGGATTCCATATTCGATAATACGACTAATTCATTTATGCTTGCTACATCTCTGATATTGATATTCTTATCTGCGTATTGTGGATTTGCTTCACGCCATTGTCTTGCGGTACATCCCCATAATGCGAGATTTAACAAATCAGCTTCATCGGCATAAACAAGTTTTTGATTGAAATCTTCTACTTTAGGTATAATAAAGTCTTTGATTGCATCCGTATGTATGGAATAATTTACTTTACTAAGTATTCTTTTTACGTTCCATTCACTTAATAATGGGTGTGATTCTGCTTCTTTAAGTCTTTGGTATTCTTTGATGAGATATAGTTTAAATTCAGGGCTGAGCCAAGTCCCGAATTCAAAAGCTATGTCTTTATGGGCAAAAGTTCCCCCATATCGCCCGGGCTTGGATATAATCCCTATTGCTTTAGTTTTTTCTATCCATTGTTTGGGGGTTAGGGTGAAACTGTTTGTTCCACTCTCCATTTTAAAAGCATCGAATTCGATGCCTTTAAAATTTGGATTATTTAGTTTTTCCCATAACCCTAGAAAATCAATCGTACTACGTAGACGCATCCAGTTTTGTATAATGTAGTTAGTACGTTCTCTGTCTTTGAAATGTGCCATGTCTGTCAGGCAGATATAATCATTATTATCAGGTCTTACAGATATGGATATATCAATATTCGTAACAGTTATTTTCTTCATTATTTCTACTACTTTTATTTTATGAGGGATAAAGTTAAGCATTATTCCTGTTTTCAGTATCTTAAAAGCATCTTTTTAATAGGCCATAACGCTTACTATGATGACTACAGAAACTAGGATGTGCATCGCTTGATTAAGATGATTGAGTGATTGATACCTTGATATTGGTTATAAATCAATGCGTAACGGGATGAAGCTTCTTCTTTCAAGGCTTTTGTCACCATCCAGAGAGCATAGGATGAAGCAGTCTGATATTCTCCACATTGTTCTTTAAAGCTGCTATGCAGGGCATGAGGGAACAGACTGTGTTCCAGATCCGTATAAACGGCATCTGTTGCTTCCTGCCCGTTCTTGCCACTGATAAACCAGTCAATGTCTTCGGGTGCAAGCCCGTGAGATTTTAAAAAATGATGCATTCTGTTACTGATTTCCGGAGCACTCATCCGGGTGATAAAAGTATCCACTCCTTTCAGTTCGGCAAAGGTCTGTTCCTCTTTTTGTGCGCTTAACAGGAAAAATTGTGCCCCCTCACCGGCTGTCGTTCCTTTCAACAGTCCTAAACGCTGCTGAATGATATGGCTGGTAGGGGTTATTTCATCCATAGCACCTGCCAGTACCTGCTGTTTGCCTTCGGCAATGCTCATGATGCCATCTATCAGAGCACTTTCAAAACTTAAACCGCGGTGTACATACGTAACATTATAGGCATGTATTTTGAGTAGCAAAGCTATCTGGGCACCCACCGTATTAAAGGTGGACTGAATGAAAGCGGTGGGATTGAGCATCTGTTCCCGGTTATCTATTAAGGCGTTCATAAACTTTTCCGTATCGGCCAGACAGCCCAGTCCCGTAGCGGTGATAATGGCATCTATCTTTTCCGGCGAGATATCTTTCAGACATTCCAGTCCGCAGGCTACTCCCATCTTGATCATGCGGCTCATGCGCCTCCGCAGATTGGCGTTGGTGATCATTTCTTTATAATCAGGTTCCTGTGCGGAGAAATAAGGCTTCTCATTTCTGCTTTCCGCATGAATAGAGGCGATACGGTTGATATATACTGGGCACATACGCTATTGGGTTAGAGTGGAAAATACGAGAGATGAGTTGTTGCCGCCAAATCCGAAGGAGTTGGATAATACATGTCGTATGGGAAGTTCCGACCGGAAAATCGTTTCAGGGATGAGGCCGCCTTCTTCATCGGACAGATGGAAGTTCAGGCTAGGGTAAATCAGCCCGTGACGAATGGAGAGTACGGAATATACGGCTTCTATTCCTTCTGAGGCTCCCAGGGTGTGCCCGATGAATGCTTTGACCGAACTGAAGGGAGGGATGCGGGTTCCGAAGATACGCCGGATGGCTTTCCCTTCGGAAGCGTCGTTGCTGGGAGTGCCTGTGCCATGTACATTGATATAGTCTATGGCTCCGGCTGTCAGCCCGGCAGAGGCTATGGCCTGACTCATGGAAAGGAAAGGCCCGTCTCCGTCGGGGGAACTTCCTGTCTGGTGGTAGGCTTCATTGGCATTGGCGTAACCGCTGAGTTCACAATAAGGAGCTTTAGTCAGGGATTTATCAGATTGAAGAACAAGGTATCCGGCTCCTTCTCCCAAGTTTAATCCGGCACGTGTGCGGTCGAAAGGACGGCAGTGCTCTTTGTCCAATATCATCAGTGAATTGAAACCGTTGAGCGTGAAACGGCATAAGGCATCCGTTCCGCCTACGAGGACAGTGTCCAGCAGGCCGTGCCGGATGAGGCGTGCCCCTAGCATAATGGCATTTGCGGCGGAAGAACAGGCGGTGCTGAGGGTGGTCACCGTTCCTTTTACTCCCAAATAAGCGGCTATCATTTCGGTACTGGCCCCACAGTCATGGGAGATAATGTCACGCAATCTCCCTTTTCGGTTATCTTCCCGGAAAGAGGCATAAAACCGCTCGCTTGCATCCATTCCTCCGATGGAAGTGGAAGAAATGAGCCCGATACGGGGAGAAGTGAAATCGAGTTCCGCATCATGGGCTGCTTCTTGGGCTGCCAACAAGCCTAGCAGGGCTGTACGTGAATAAGTTTTGCCGGGTGGGAGGGACAAGAGTTTCTTTAATGCTTCATTGCTCTGTTTCACTTCGGATACGGGTACGTCAAGCACGGTGGGGAAAAGGGTTATTTTCCCCATGCCGTGTTTCCCGGCTTTTAAGGAATCCAGGTTTTCTTTCACTCCTTTCCCTATTCCCGAAATCACTCCCAGACCGGTGACGTAGATCTTCCTCATTTCTGATGGGCGGTGATGTAGTCTGCCAGAGTACGTACCGAATAGAATATTTCTTTGCCTTTGGCAGGATTCTCTATTTTAATGCCATAATTCCTTTCCAGAATCAGGATAATCTCTAATGCGTCAATCGAGTCAAGCCCCAGTCCGTCATCTCCGAATAAGGGTGCTTCACTGTCAATGTCCTCCGGAGTGATTTCTTCCAGATTCAATGCTTCTATTAATTCAACTTTCAGTTTCTCAATCAATTCTTCCATATTCTTTATTGTTTTTCAATCAGTTTAAATACTGCTTTATAGGTGTTCTTCCATAATTCACACCACCCGATGATACAATAGTTCAGTTTGCCTTTTTGCATGACTATACGTGCGTATCTTTCCAGTTTTTCCGGTTGATAGGCTTCAGTGATGAAAAAGGTGTTTTCCCCTTGTATCTTGTGGCGGATGCAAATCTCGCCGGATACGACATTGGGCAGTGTGTAAACAAATACAGCCGGACTGGCTGCCTGGTCCCCTTCCCGGTCTATCAGTTGCTGGTGTCTGATGTCCGTATGCAGAGAGGAAGCGGCATTGGCAAGTAACATCCCCATTTCCAGTGGAGCGAAAGTCTTACCTTCCAGCAAGTATTCGGCGGCCACATATCCCAGTTTGCAAAGGTCATCCATTTTATAGAATTTCAAGTTGTTTCCGCCTGTTTTTTTATAGGTCTCACGTATAAATGTGCCGAAATCCGGTTCTTCGGAATGAAAAATAAGTTCGTTGTCCAGAAAGACAGAACTATTTTCAATACGAACCTCCCGTGTACATCGGATTTCGGGCAAGGTGTTGTCCTCATCCTTGAACGGAACATATTCCGGTAAAGACAAGACAATGGCCGCATTACACCCACCGAATCCCGAAGCGGTTTTTACACAATGTTTCATCGGAATGTGTTGGTGGGTTGCATAGACCGGTATCGGCATAGGAACTCCCGGCGTTTCGTAACCCGGAGTGCCGAACAGGATGCCTTGTTTCAGTTCGTGCATACAGATAATGCTTTCAATGATTCCCGATGCTCCCAGGGTATGGCCGAAATAGGGCTTCAAACTATGGACGGGTACTTGTTCCAGATGAGCCAGTGTGAGGGCTTTGGATTCCATTTCGTCATTGTATACGGTAGCTGTGCCGTGTGCATTGACAAAGCTGATGTCCTGAGGGGCTGTCCCTGCCTCCTGCATGGCTTGGCGGATGGCGAAATAGAGTCCGTCTCCTGTGCGGGAAGGACCGGAGATGTGGTTGGCGTCATTGCTTACGGCACCTCCGGAGAGGATAATGCTGCCCGGTGTCTTTTCCGTACTTAATAATACGGCTCCGCAGGCCTCTCCCAGGTTCAATCCGTCACGGCTGCTGTCATACGGACGGCAGGGGCGGGAGCTGAGAGACCGGAAAGACCGGAAACCGCTGGTGATGAAATGAGAGAGAAGATCCCCTCCCGCTACGATTACCCGGCGGTAGATACCGTTCTCTATCATGCGTTTTCCGACTATGAGGGCTGACACTCCTGAAATGCAGGCATTGGAGATGAGATGCACCCGTTTCTCGGCATGGAAATAACCGGCTATGTTTTCTGCCATTTTCCAAAGAAAGACCGCTTCATCCGGATGTCCCGTATGGCGGGCCAGTAAGTCGATGTTCCCTTTGGTGGTGGAGAGGATGAGTCCGCAGGTTTTGTCTTCCAAAGTTTGTCCGGACTGACGGATGAGTTCGTTGATAGTCAGTATGAACAGTTGTTCCATCCGGGGATAGCCACTTACTCCTATGGCTTCCGCCTGTTGTTGCAATCTCTCTTGCGAGAGAGTAGCTGCCAATAGGGGAGTGTCCGCAATCCGTTTGTCCGTCTGCAGGGTGATACCGCTGTGATAGCTCCGGATGGCTTCCAGATTTTCCTGTGTGCCGAAACCCAGCGCGCTGATCAGGGTATCATGGGTGATATAGGTAGTCAGATGATGTTCCATTTCTTTTTCCACTCTATGTAAAAGGCAGGATTAACCAGTTCCAGTTCTCTATTTGTATTCAGAAATACCTGTGTAGTGGTTCCTGTTGCCACAATGTTTTGGTCCGATGCCCGGTAGATGGTGTATTCAAAAAGGATTTTGGCGGCATCACTGTGGATAAACCGTGTCTCGACAATCGCTTCCTCACCAAAAGACAGCGGTTGTTTGAACTGGCAGGTCAGATCTACGATAGGTACTACATATCCTTCCCGGTAGATGCTCATATAGTCCAGGCCGTACCGCTTTCCGAAAGCTTCGCGTCCGTCTTCGAAATAACGCACATATTCTCCATGCCATACTATCTGCATGGAATCGATCTCACTGAAGCGGACTTTGATGGTGGTCCGGTCCGTCAGTGCCGCCTGATGTGGACTTGTTTTTCGTTTCATTCTTTCTTCAGATATATTTTCATCCGGCATTCGGCCAGCAATTCATCGTTTTCTTTTACCTCGGCGGTAATCAGGGTGATATCAAATACTTCCTGAACGATGGTTATACCGGTATATAGTTCTGCTCCGGCAGAAGGAAGACGGAATAGTTTCATCTTTTCTACCGAACCGATAAAACCTAATGGTACAGGTTCTTTCCGCAGCATATAGATATAACCTACACGTGCCGCCGCCGACTGGGCGATATGCTCTATGATTCCCGTTTCCTGTAATACACCGTCCCGGCAGAACAGGTTGTCGGTAGTGACGGTCAGCCCTGACCAGGATGTATCTTCTTCTATCCCATAGAAGCGGTCTATCATTACCATGGGCGGGCGTTGGGGAATCAGCCGGAACAGTTCTTCTCCTTGACAGATGATTTCTTTGCTGCTCATTTCAGTCTGCATTGCAGGATGCTGTGTCCCAGTCCTATGTTATCTTGAATTTCTTCCACTTCCAATCCGGCATTTTCAATGCAGCGGATCAGGTCGTCCGAATGGAACATCTTACTGTTGCCGTTGGCCATTGCTGTAAAGTAGAGGCTGATTTGTGTCAGGCAATAAGACGCGGTTTCATACCGTTGGCGGTCCCATAATGTTTCCATAATATAGACTTTGCTGTCTTTGCCGATGGATTGTGCCACACGGGTCAGGATGCTGGTGACTTCTTCTTCCGAGAAGCAGTCCAGGAACTGGCTCATCCATACAGCGTCAAAACCACAGGGAAAGGGCACGTCCCGATCCAGCAGATTGGCGCCGTGACCGTGTATGCGTTCGGCACCGGGCAAACCGGCAGTTTGCTTTCTCATCATTTCCAGTTGTTGAGGCAGGTCCACGATGGTTACTTCCACTTCCTTATTATATTGTACGCATTGTGTGGCCCATCTGCCGGTATTCCCGCCAATATCGAGCAAGCGTTTCGGGTGATGGCTGAACACGATTTCCAATGCTTTGCCGAATGACTGGTCCGAATAGAAATGATCAAAGCCGAACCAGCTTTTCTGTACCTGTTCCGGCAATTGGGACAGACCTTCGTAAATGGTAGGCCATTCTCCGAATACTTTCAATCCTTCCGGACGCCCGTTTAAAAGAGCTTCTTCCAGATGGAACAATCCTTGATAGTTCACATCGTGATTGAATTCCATATTGACACGAGCCATTTTATCGTTCAGCAGAAACCAGCCTGCCTTGGCCAGTACATAACGGTCTTCTTCCAACAGGATGGTTCCGATGGTCAGCGATGCTTCCAGTAATACTTGTGCCGCATAGCGTGTCAGTCCGGTCCGCCCGCTGATTTCTTGCAGCGTATATCCTTCCCGTTTGTCGGCCAATAATTGGAAAATTCCGAATTTCAACATCAGGCGCGATACTTGGAATACCACAGGACCGAAAGCTATCTCTTGTGCCAGTCTTTGCGCTTCGGCAGCCGTACATTGTTCTTTTGTATATCTTTTATGCATCATACCAGATTTATTTTTATGTCCAGAACGGGTAGTAATTGAACCATTGTTCCGGATACTGCCGGACAACCTTTTCCAGCGTTTGTGTATATTGCTCTAATAATGCCTGTTCGGCCCGTTTCTCTTTCGTCCGTACTACTGTCTCGGCTATAAAGAAATGAAAACGATACGTTCTTTGGGCTTCACGCATGGCAAAATAGAATACGACGGGTACTTTTAGCTTCGAAGCCAACAGGAAAGGGCCCATCGGAAATTTGGCTTCTTTTCCCATGAAAGAAGTCGTGAGTAACTTTTCTTTATTCAGATAGCGGTCTCCCTGAAAGCAGACATACTCCCGGCGGTCCAGCGCTTCCGTGATGCGGAATACATGTGTCAGGCTGTCTTCATTCACCGGAATTATTTTGTAGTCTCGCGTAGAGGCGTTCTTTTCCAAAATCTCCTTTATCCGCTGGTGTTCGGCATCAAACATGACGATATTGATCTTTTTGCCATATTCATCGAAGAAAGGAGCGCCTATTTCCCAGTTGCCCACATGGGCGCCTATCATAATCACTCCGGTGTCTCCATTCAGTACGTTCAAGAATTCAGCATAGTTCTCGAATTCGAAGTGATATTTATCCGTCATTCCGTTGCCGATAGCTACTTTGTCAATCAATATCTGTCCCAGCCGGTAATAGTTTTTCAGGAGCAGTGCGGCGGATTTAAGCCGTCCGTATTTCAGCCTGTTCCGTGCATAACGCCAGGTATTGCCCGTTGCTTTCGGTGCGAAAGGTATGAAGTAGAGGACGACCAGCGTCAGAAAGCCGTAGGCCGCAGTTATCCCCAGACAGCGGATCATGTAGATAAAGAACATGTATCCGAATGTGCCTCCTCTTGTCTTACCTTTCCATGTCCCGGACATCAGTCTTCTTTTTGTATACGTGAGATTACCAGATTATAGAAATCCTGGAAGGTCCTGATACCGACAAAATCCTTGGCGGTAACAGTGAAACCGAAATTCTTGTCAATCAGCACTACCATATCCACCAGGTCAAGGCTGTCCAGTTCCAAGGTCTGCATCAAAGGTGCGTCCGGCTGGATCAGTTCTACGTCAATCTCAAATTCTTCGGCCAGAGTGGTTCTGATCTTTTCGATGATTTCTTCGTTGGTCATAAGCTATATATGGGTTTGAATTAATTGTTTTCTTTCAATTTACGGATAATCAGTGAGGAATTGGTTCCCCCGAATCCGAATGAGTTGGACAGGAAGGTATCAAATTCCGTTTCTATCCTCCGGGTAGGAATATTCAGCAGGACAGAGGCTTCATCGGGCTCTTCAAAATTAAGGTTGGGAGCAATGAAGCCGTTATTCATCATTAAGGTAGAATAGATCACCTCGCTGGCGCCCGCCATCCACATCTCATGTCCGGTTTGTGACTTGGTGGATGTGACGTAGGGATGATGATTTCCGAATACTTCCGCTATCGCCTTTGCCTCGTTCAAATCTCCTACGGGGGTGGAGGTGGCGTGTGCGTTGATATATTGGATTTCTTCCAAAGGAATGCCCGCATCGTTGATTGCCATTTGCAAGGAGCGTCTGGGGCCGTCCACATTCGGTACGGAAATATGATCTCCGTTTGATGAGAAACCGTATCCTATGACTTCTGCCAGAATAGTAGCTCCGCGCTTAACGGCAGATTCATAACTTTCGAGTACCAGACTGGCACCTCCTCCGCTGGGAATCAGTCCGTCCCGTCCCTTGTCAAAGGGGCGTGATGCCTTTTCCGGTTCGCCCTCTCGGGTGGAGAATGCGCCCAATCCGTCGAAACTACCCACGGAATAGGGATTCACTTCCTGTGCCCCTCCGCACAGAATGCAGTCTTGAAGTCCCGATTTGATCAGCAGATACGCCATGCCGATGGCATGTGAACCACTGGCGCAAGCTCCCGATATGGTAAAGTTAATTCCTTTTAAATGGAAAATAACCGAAAGATTCATGGTTATTGTGGAGTTCATGGACTGGAAGATGGAGCCGGAGCCCACCATAGCCGTATTCTTTTTGGCACGGATGACGTCAATGGCATTGATTACCGGGGCGGCACTACTGTCATTGCCGTACAATATGCCAACTTCACGGTTCCATAAAAATTCCTCGTCTATTTGTGCCTGGCGGAATGCCTCCAAGGTAGCCATATAGGCGTATTCTCCCTGTTCGGCGAGGCTATGCCGCTTTTTGCGATCCAGTAACGTCTTCAGGTCAGGACGTTCGACAATTCCTGTCAATGCGGAAAAATACCCCATCTCCTTACGGACCGGATCAATTCCGATGCCGGAACGCCCTTGGAACAAAGCGTCTTTTACTTCATCCTGATTCCTGCCTATGCACGAATAGATACCCATGCCTGTTATCACTACTCTTCTCATTTTCTGCTTATGTATAGATTCCTCCATTGATGGAAATTACCTCTCCGGTGATATAGGAGGCTTGTTCGGATGCCAGGAAGCCTACCAGAGCGGCTACTTCCCCGGGTTCGCCGAACCGTCCTGCCGGAATGTGTTTTTTCCATTCATTTTCATCAATGCCTTCTGTCATATCCGTACGGATAAATCCCGGTGCTACGGCATTCACCGTCACGTGTTTTCTGGCCACTTCCTGTGCCAGTGCTTTGGTGGCGGCTATCATTCCGCCTTTGGCTGCCGAATAATTGGTTTGTCCCGGCATCCCTTTGATGCCCGACAGGGAGACGATGTTGATAATACGTCCGAACCGCTTGACCAGCATATTTTTCAGCAAGGGTTGGGTCACGTTAAAGAAACCGTTCAGGCTGATATCCAATACCCGGCTCCATTCATCCTGTTCCATCCACAGCATCAGGTTGTCACGGCGTATGCCGGCATTGTTCACCAGCACTTCAATGTAGGTATCGGGATGCTGCTCCATCCAGCCGTTCAGTGCGGCGTGCGCGGCTGCTGCGTCGGTCACGTCAAATTTCATCAGTTCACCGTCCGAGCCTTGTTCACGTATCTGTTGCAGAGTGGCTTCCGCTTCCGTATCGTTGCTTTGGTAGTTTATCAGTATCTGATATCCCATTTCGGCCAGTTTCAGACAAATGGCTCGTCCGATGCCCCGGCTTCCTCCTGTTACTAATGCGTATTTCATTTTTCAGACTCTTCTAATAATCCTTTTTTCAGTGCTCTGCGCACCAGTTTGCGCATAGCATCGTCCAGAGCGGAAAAACCGGTGAAGATTGAAGCATTTCCCTGATAACGCTTGGATTTCCAAAGCCTCTTCCCGTTCAAATCGCTTACCTCGGCAATGACCCGGACGCGGGCGCCGTCCGAAGCTAAGCTGAGCAGGTTCACCCCTTTTTTCTCTACTGATACTTTAAGGATGAAATCAGCTTCTTCCTTAGAATCAACCAATTGCCAGCGGTTCCATTCTTCTCCCACTAGTATATTGTGAATAGCTTCTTGGGCTTCCGGAATATTCTTTTTAACATCGACAAACTCTACATAGGCTTTGTTTCCTTCAGCTACAAGTTCTTTCAGCGTTTCTCCTTGTGCCTTGATGTGTATTGCCAGGCACAAAGCTATAAGTAATAGGGTGATTTTTTTCATGGTTGCTTCTTCTTTAAAAAAATGATCATTTCTTCTATCTCTTTATATTTGGGCGTATCTTCCCGGAATACAGGGAAAAAGGCCCGTATCTCTTGATATGCTTGTTGCGACCGGGGGCTTAGCCGGCCGGCTATATCCAGGCAATCAATGGCTTGTACAATACCCATCATCAGGATAGCCATCACCTGATAAGCATTTTCAATGACAGTCTTTGCCAGCAGTGCGGAATTGGTACCCATGCTTACAATGTCCTGATTGTCATTGTTGTTGGGGATGCTGTGCACATACATCGGGTTGGACAAGGTCTGGCACTCTGCCGTAGTAGAGGTTGCGGTAAATTGCGACGCTTGCAAGCCATAGTTCAACCCCAGTACTCCCAGGTTGACAAAAGGTGGCAGAATGCCGTTGATGCGGTCGTGAAACAGGTAATTGATCTGCCGTTCGGCAAGCATCGTCAGTTTGGTAACCGCTATTTTCAGTTTATCCATTTCAAATGAGATGTAATCTCCGTGAAAGTTACCGCCATGATACACATTTTGTGTGTCAGGGTCCACTATCGGATTGTCACAAGCGGAGTTTATTTCGTTTATCAATACTTTTTCGGCATTGAGCAGTTCATCATAAACCGGTCCTAGAATCTGTGGGATACAGCGCAGCGAATAATAAGGCTGCACCTTATGAGTGAAGATTTTCTCTTCGTGTTTCCCGTTGTAAAGTTCATTTTCTCTTTTGCGCACACATTGGCTGCCTTTCACCCATTGGCGCATCATGCGGGCTATCTCCTGCTGTCCTTCGTGATGTTTGGCTTCGTTCAGTGGTTCGGACATGAAGTCGTCATACGAGGCGGCAATTTCATTCATCATGACCGATGCTCCCACCGCCCACTGCATCAGTTGCCGCGCATAGATCAAGTTGACAATGCCTATACCGGTCATGACCGAAGTGCCGTTGGTCACTGAAAGTCCTTCGCGGATGTGCATTTGGAAGGGTTGCAATCCGTTTTCCGCCAGTACGGATGCCGTATCTCTTTTCTTGCCTTGGTAAAAGACTTCTCCTTCTCCGATCAGTGTGAGGGCGATATGGGCGAGCTGCACCAGATCGCCGCTGGCTCCTACACTGCCGTGTTCGGGTACGTATGGAGTGATCCCCCGGTTGATAAATTCGGTAATGAGCAGTGCCAGTTCTTTGTGTACACCGGATTTTCCTTGCAGGAACGTATAGAGACGTGCAATCATGGCAGCTTTGACATAGAGTTCAGGCAGAGGTTGCCCGGCACCGGTGGCGTGGCTGCGGATGATATTGTACTGTAACTGTGACAAGGATTCATCTTCAATACGATATTGGGCCATCGGTCCAAAACCGGTATTGATTCCGTAGATGATCTTGTCGTTGGAGAATGTTTTCAGAAAATTGAAACTCTCTTCCAGTTTTTGTATACATGGACCGGAGAGTATCAGGGGTTCTTCTTCAAACAAGATCTTATACAGGGACGCTAAAGTTATTGTTTTCTCTGCTATCATTTGGTTTGTGCGATAAAACAGTTTTGTATAGTTTCTGCAAAAGCAGTTAGCTTAAAATAAGTAGCGCGTTTCGAAAGGTTCACCACAGATTACACAGGTAATCTGTGATGAAAAAACCAGTGTCGCTCTACGTATTTTATTTATTCAGTCTCCATGTGAAGCCGTCTTTGGTATCTTTTACTTCGAAACCAAGAGCGGCCAGCTCATCACGGATCTTGTCACTTGTCGCCCAGTCCTTGTTGGCTTTGGCTTTCATGCGTTGTTCCAGCAGCATATCCACTACTTTACCGTATGCCTCTTCGCGTGCCTCGTTATTGGCGGCTTCTTCTTTCAGTCCCAGAATTTCATACATAAAGAGATGGAACACACTTTTCAGTTCTTCCAGGTCTTCGGCGGAGAGGGTCGCTTTTTTATCCAGAACCGTGTTGATCATACGGGCACCGTCAAACAGATGGGCAATGACAATCGGTGAGTTCAAGTCATCATTCATGGCTGTATAACACTTCTCACGCAAGTCTTTTACTCCCTCTATGCCGGTGGTTTGTGTCGCCGGAGTGATGCGGTCAAGCCCTTTCACTGCTTCTGTCAGTCGTTCCAAACCTTTTTCGGCCGCCTGTAACGCTTCGTTGCTGAAGTCCACTGTGCTGCGGTAGTGTGCCTGAAGGATAAAGAAGCGGATGGTCATGGCGCTGTAGGCTTGTGTCAGCAATGGGTGAGTACCGTGGAAGAACTCGTCCAGATTGATGAAGTTGCCGTATGATTTACCCATCTTCTGTCCGTTGATGGTAATCATGTTGTTGTGCATCCAGTAGTGAACCATATCATCTCCTTGTGAGGCCACGCTTTGTGCGATCTCACATTCGTGGTGCGGGAAGATCAAGTCCATTCCTCCTCCGTGAATATCGAAATGTTCACCTAAATACTTTTTGCCCATGGCGGTACATTCACAATGCCAGCCGGGGAATCCGTTGCTCCACGGACTGGGCCAGCGCATGATGTGTTCGGGCTGTGCACATTTCCACAAGGCGAAATCGGCAGGGTTGCGCTTCTCGCTTTGTCCGTCCAGTTCGCGGGTGGTGTTCAGCACATCGTCCAGGTTGCGGCCGGACAGTTTGCCGTAATGATGGTCTTTGTTGTATTTGGCTACATCGAAATACACGGAGCCTTCACTTTCGTATGCATAGCCGTTTTTCAGGATTTCTTCTACCAGCTCTATCTGTTCAATGATATGGCCCGATGCATGTGGTTCGATGCTGGGTGGAAGCACATTCAAGGCTTCCATAGCCTTGTGGTAGCGGTTCACGTAATATTGTACCACTTCCATGGGCTCTAGTTGTTCCAGGCGGGCTTTCTTGGCAATTTTATCTTCGCCTTCATCGGCGTCATGTTCCAGATGGCCGACATCGGTAATGTTGCGGACATAGCGTACCTTGTATCCCAAATGAGTAAGATAACGGTACAGGATATCGAACGTGATGGCAGGACGTGCGTGTCCCAAATGGGCGTCGCCATATACGGTAGGGCCGCATACATACATACCTACATGGGGGGCATGCAAAGGAACGAAAAGTTCCTTTTGGCGGCTCAATGTATTGTAAATGGTTAGTTTATTTTCCATAATTCATTCTATTAGGCTTGCAAAGTTATAAATTAAAGTGTGTATTTGGCTAATAATTAACAAAAAATCTGCATATTGTTTGGAGACAATATGCAGATTCTGATCTGTTTGTATGAAATTACTTCACCAGAATAACTCCACCTTCCGGTTGGATGGTGAGGGTGACTTCTCCCTCTTTTTTCAATGTTATCTCTTCAGCGTGAGGATTTCGCTTTTTATCATCCTGATAAAGCATCACTTGATCTCCTATCCCACACATGGGCAGGTTCAACTTTAATTTCAGCGGTTCTTTTTGTGCATTGATGCCGGCTATGTACCATTTATCGGCATGGCGGCGTGCCAGTATTACGTACTTGCCCGGATAGCCGTCAATAAATTTTGTTTCATCCCAAGTCGTGGGTACTTGCTTCATGAAGTCCAGGCACACTTGGGGGGCGTCGGTCAGGTTGTTAGGTGCCAAGGCAAAGTTCTGGATCGGATTTTGGAACAAAACAGCTGTCGCCAGTTCGAACACATCGGTGGTCTTGCGTATGCTTCCGCCGTCATTGTTGCGGTTGAGGCGTTTGTTGAGGAATGTGCCGCCAAACTCCATACAACCAATCGTATTGCGGATGAATGGGTGCAGACAGGCGTTAAACGCTTCTTCATCGCAAAAATGTTGTTGGAAAATCAGGTTCTCGGATGCCAGTACGGCTTCGCTGCCTACGTAGTTGGGGTACATCCGTTCCCATCCGCGGGGAATGGTACAGCCGTGGAAAATAACCATCAGCCCGTTGTCGTCCGCGTCGCTCAGGATGGCTTCGTACAGCCGCATGGTTTCTTGTTTGTCGCCTCCGAAGAAGTCCACTTTGATGCCTTTCACTCCCAGACTGTGCAGCCATTTCATTTCCTTTTTACGGACAATGGGGTTGTCCATGTAGTTGGTGGGACCTTGCACGATATCATTCCAGTAGCCGCTGGAACTATACCATAAAAATACGTCTACATTTTTGCTGTTTGCATAGTCTATGAAGTCCTTCATGCGGGCGCGTCCTATATTCGTATCCCACCAGTTGTCTATCAATACATATTCATATCCCATGGCGGCGGCAAGATCCACATATTTTTTCTGGTCTTCGAAATTGATGCTTCCATCCTGCCAGAGTATCCAGCTCCAGGTGCCGCGTCCCATTTTATAGGTGTGTTCTGTTGGGTAGAGAGGTTCCACTACATCCCATGGAATGGTTGTTTCGACAATGGGCTTCAGGTTTTCGCCTACCGTAATCGTGCGCCAGGGAGTGGAGCCGGGCAAGGCAAGGCCGGGGGTTGTCGTGCCGTTACCGTTGTTTTCTTCGGGCATGGGGAAAGCGATGGTATAGAGCCCTTCGGCGGTGGCGTCGCTCAGGTGTGAGGCGCAGTATTTACTGTCCACTCCGGTTTCGCTGATAAGCGCCCAGCCGTTTTCTCCTACATGGAACAGGCAGGGGAACGTGTAGCCGTGTCCGTATGCTGAGCGTACATTCATGGGGGCATCGGCTTTGTATTCTTCCTCATAGCTGGGTTTGGTACGTTTCCAGCCTATCATGGCATCGCTTTGAGGACAGAGGAAAGTGGTGGTGAAAGAGGGAAAATCAAAACCGGTCGTCTCTTTTTCTATCACGATACTTCCCGTGTCGCCATATTTAGGCATTTCGTAGCGGAAAGCGATATCGTTGTTGCTTATGCGGAACACTACATGGATATTCTTCTTTTCCTTATTGGCCAAGGTACAGGTCAGTTCGTTGGCCCGGTAGTGTATTTGTGATTGTTTGATGCGGTCTTGCGTATAGGTTTTATCTATTTTATTCTCTTTTTGTCCGGTGAAAGTCATATCCCGGCTGAAGTCTCCCACATTGGCGACGAAACCTAACGGTGAGTCTTCCAGAATGGTCTTGTTCTTATAAGTGACGGAATAAACGGGGATGCCTTGTTTTACGGATACATTTACTTTCAGATTTCCGTCTGGCCCGGATGCTGTGACGCTTTGTCCCGAAACCGTCAGAGAGGTGATTAGTCCGATGACTAAACTGATGAGTGTTTTCATGATTTTAATCTTATTGGTTTGATGATGGAGGCAAAATTACAGAATAAAACTGATGTCCTGAGGAAATAAAATAGTCACATAGGGTATACAAATCATTCAAATTGCGGCCTATCACAATAAATCGTATCTTGTCTTTCCTCTCAAATACTATCTTTTTCTATCTTTGTTCGGAGAATTTTAATTTTTAAGCTAATCATATCATGAAATTACACAGAACTCTATTTACAGCATTGGCGTTTGCTGCCGGAGTAGCGCTACATGCACAGAATGTGCACAACATGGTCGTACAGACTAATAAACCGGGTGCGGAAATACAGCCCACCATGTATGGCTTGTTTTTTGAGGACATTAATTACGGAGCCGACGGAGGCCTGTATGCCGAACTGGTAAAGAACCGTTCCTTTGAATTCCCGCAACGTTTTATGGGGTGGACTATTTTCGGCAATGTGACATTGATGGACGACGGACCGTTCGAACGTAATCCGCATTATGTCCGTCTGGGCAATTCCGGTCACAGGGAAAAACATACAGGAATTGAAAACGAAGGTTTCTTCGGCATCGGTGTCAAGGAAGGGGCCGGGTATCGTTTTTCCGTATGGGCACGCGGTGAGAATCAGAAACTTCGCATTGAATTGATCAGGAATGATACCATGGAGGAACGACAGGCCTTTGAATCCAAAGAACTGACGGTGAACTCGAAGGAATGGAAACAATATGAGGTGATATTGAAATCGCCAAGAACAGAGCCCAAGGCCCATCTCCGCATTTTCCTTGAGAGTCCCGGTACAGTAGACCTGGAGCATGTGTCTCTCTTTCCGGTAGATACTTGGAAGGAACGTAAGAACGGGCTTCGTAAGGACTTGGTTCAGGCTTTATATGATATCAAGCCCGGTGTTTTCCGTTTTCCCGGCGGTTGTATTGTGGAAGGCACCGATGAGGCTACCCGTTATGAATGGAAGAAGACTGTGGGAGCGGTAGAAAACCGTCCGTTGAATGAAAACCGTTGGCACTATACGTTCAAGCATCGTTTCTTCCCCGATTATTTCCAGACTTACGGACTGGGTTTCTTTGAGTATTTCCAGTTGTCGGAAGATATAGGTGCCGAACCGCTGCCTATTCTGAACTGCGGGCTGATCTGCCAGTATCAGAACGCTCCCGACCAGCAGGTCAGCCTGTCCAAACTCGATTCGTATATACAGGATGCGTTGGATCTGATTGAATTTGCCAATGGTGATGTCACAACCCCTTGGGGAAAAGTCCGTGCCGATATGGGACATCCCGCTCCCTTTAATCTGAAGTTCCTGGGCATTGGCAACGAACAATGGGGGCCGGAATATCCGGAGCGTCTGAAACGCTTTGTCGAAGTGCTTCGTAAGGCGCATCCCGAAATCAAGATCGTCGGCAGCTCGGGACCTCAGTCCGAAGGCAAGGACTTTGATTATCTGTGGCCGGAAATGAAAAACCTGAAAGTGGATTTGGTGGATGAGCATTTCTATCGTCCCGAAAGCTGGTTCCTGTCACAGGGCAACCGTTATGACCACTATGACCGCAAAGGTCCGAAGGTGTTTGCCGGAGAGTATGCCTGTCACGGGAAAGGCAAGAAGTGGAATCATTTCAACGCTGCCTTAATGGAAGCTGCTTTCATGACCGGACTGGAACGGAATGCCGATGTGGTGCACATGGCTACATACGCTCCCTTGTTTGCTCATGTGGAAGGATGGCAGTGGCGTCCGGATCTGATCTGGTTTGATAACTTGAACTCCGTCCGTACTTGCAGCTACTATGTGCAGCAGCTTTATGCTCATCACAAAGGAACGCATGTACTGCCACTGACGATGGATAAAAAAGCGGTGAGCGGTCAGGATGGCTTGTTTGCCAGTGCCGTATGGGACAAGCATGAACAGGCGTACATGGTGAAGATCGCCAATACTTCAGATCAGGCACAACCGGTGTCGTTGACTTTCACCGGACTGAAGAAGAATGATATATTGGCTGATGGAAAATGTATCTTGTTGCAGTCCGACGATTTGGACAAGGATAATACGGTAGGAAATCCGGAGGTCATCACTCCGAAGGAAAGTGCTGTCGCTGTTGACGGTCATGTGCTGAATGCGACAGTCGCTCCCAGAACCTTTGTCCTTTATAAGTTTGTCAAAGAGAAGAAATAAGCCACCTTCCTT
This sequence comes from Phocaeicola sartorii JCM 17136 = DSM 21941, assembly GCF_054653615.1. Taxonomy (NCBI): domain Bacteria; kingdom Pseudomonadati; phylum Bacteroidota; class Bacteroidia; order Bacteroidales; family Bacteroidaceae; genus Phocaeicola; species Phocaeicola sartorii. The sequence continues at coordinate 777,424 of NZ_BAAIFW010000006.1, read as the reverse complement.
TTCCAGCGAGTGTGTGCAGCCCGTCACAGGATGATTCCGCCTCCCAATACCACATCGTTCCGGTAGAAGGCGGCGGCCTGTCCTGGGGCGATGGCGGCAAGCGGTTCGTGCAGTTCTACGTGCAGGGTCTGATCCGGCAGTAAGGTCACGGTGCATCGGTTCGCCTGTTTGCGGTAGCGTATTTTCACGATCACGTCCTCCCGGCCCAACAGCAGGTCAGGGTTGGTGATGTTCCATTCCTTCAGTCTCATTTCTGTCTTCTCCAACGCTTTCAGGTCGCTCAATATTACCTTGTTCTCTTCGGGGATAATTTCCTTGACAAAGACAGCCCGGTTGAGGTCTATGCCCAGTCCTCTCCGCTGACCGATGGTGTAGAAGGGATAACCTTCGTTTCGGGCAATGAAATCCCCCATTTCATCGAAAAATTTCCCCGGTTGGATATTTCCTTCGGGTACTTCCCGGCGCAGGAAAGTGCGGTAATCCATGGGGCAGAAGCAGACTCCCAGACTGTCGCGCTTGTGGGCGGCTTTCTGGAAACCACGTTCTTCTGCTATTTGTCGTACCCGGGTCTTGGTCAGTTCCCCCATGGGGAGGAGCATGCGTTGCAGTATGTCCTGCGGAAGTCCCCACAGGAAGAAGGACTGGTCCTTGTCCGGGTCGGCTCCGGTGGTGATGTGGTAATGCCCGTTGATGAGGCGCCGGCGTACATAGTGTCCGGTGGCGAAGTAATAAATCCCCATTTCATCGGATATTTTCTTCAGAAGAGGCCATTTCAGGTAATTATTGCATAGGGTGCACGGGACGGGGGTATGTCCTGCCATGTATTCGTTGATGAAATAATCCATGATGGTTTTCCGGAAGATGTCACGGGCATCATAAGTAATATGTGGAATGTTCAGATGTCCGCACAGGGTGCGTGCATCCTCCAGGTATTCGGTATCGTTCTCTTTCTCGTAAAAGCGGAAAGTGACACCGGTCACTTCATATCCTGCGTCTTGCAGTAACAGGGCGGCTACGGAACTGTCCGTTCCTCCGCTCATGCCCAGCAGTACTTTGTTGTTTGTCTTCATAGTGAGTATAAAGTGTTTTTTGGGGTGTAGGCGGTCATGCCCCTCATCACCGAAGGATGGGCGGACTTCATGCGTTCAAACACTCCGTTGAGGGCGGATACGAGATCACGGCGTAATGTTCCCTCGGTGGAAACAGGGCTTGACAGGAATTTGCTTCCGAAGAAGACTGTTTTGAGAGTGGCGAATACATTCATGGGTTACTTCTTTTTAGTTTGCGAACTACAAATATACAACAAAAAAGGCGTTTGGCAAGAGGGGTGGGTAATAGGGTATGAAACTTGGGACAAGATTTGATGGAGATAGGGTGCAATACATACGTATGTGTAGGCCGATGCTTGCGTATGTGTAGGCTGATGCTTACGTATGTGTGACCCGATGCTTGCGTACGTGTAGGCTTACACGTTACTATTGTGTAGGCTTATATGTTACTAACACTTTGACTTACACGTTACTAATGCAGCCGTATGGTTTTTTACGGGGATGATAACGTGGTTCGTTTTCGTTTATCGGAGCCGTAAAATACGCCTTTATGTTTTTTAAATACATCTTGAGCTTTAAAAAATACATCTTCATCTTTTTTTAAAACAACTATACGTTTTTAAAATACGCCAGCATGTTCCGTGAACAAGCTTAGCCTGTTCCGAGTACAGACTTAGTCTGTTCAGTGAACAAGCCTAGCTTGTTCATCGTATTCCCCCTACTAAGTCGACATCCCCCTTTCTCCCGTCACCCTTTCATTTTATGCCATACACACAGACAATCAGCCGGTTAAAACTGAAACCACTTCCCCTCACTCCCGTTTCAGCCCGTAAGCTTTTGTTCCCACACTCCTTTTACTAAAAATGGTTGACTTCAAGTGTGAAAGGAGGGAAGGAACAATCGGCTTTTATTGCTGTGGCATACAAAATGAAGATAATCCCGGCATCCCTACAGGTTCATGAACAGATAATCGTCTATGCATTGAATGCTGAATTATCATCGGAACGAAAGATTTATTTTAATAATTGCATGAACATTAGTTTTCATTCATGTGAAGCTGTGTGACAGTTCTGTCTGTGCTGCTTGGCTATTGATCTTTTTTCTAGTACGAAAACGATAGGTGGCAGTCAGACCGATTTTTCGTGTTTCTTCTGTACTGATAAAGCTTTACACATCAGCATGTGTCCATACTTCGGCAAGTTTTTACCGGAACTTTAAAGTGAGGCAGTAGAAATTTAGCGGTCGTTTCCATTGAAAAGGAAACCCGCCATTGATGTGAGGTTTATCAATGGCGGGCAACTTGTTGTTTGAGGATTTCACAGCGGACTCCCGTTCAATTACATCTTTATCGTTTTATTGCGTACTTGTCTGAGTACCTTTTGCAATTCAAAGACTTTTCCCGGATACTTTTCCGCTACATTTTCCTGTTCGTTCACTTTCTGCATGTCATATAGCTGGGGAACATTCAGGTTTCCGGTCTCAACCTTCTCCGCCTTCATAAAGGTAGTGGGGTCGTCATTCGGCTCTATGTATTTCCAGTCTTTGGTGCGGACAGATAAAGTGTGGTTCATGGACTGTTCTATAATCCAGGGACGGTCTGTCTTGTCCGTTCCTGTCAGGTTGCCCGAACGGTCGTAGCTGTCCGGAGCGCTGCCTTTGGGCAGCCTGGCATTGATCAACGCTCCCAAGGAAGCCAGCCAGTCAATTTGTGACATTAATAGATCCGAGTCTCCTGTCTCTTTTATTTTCTGCGGCCAGCGGACGATGACCGGAACAGCGGTACCACCTTCGAAGGCACTATACTTGTTTCCCCTCCACGGGCCGGAAGGGGTATGCCCGTTCAATAATTCTTCCGCCCGGTCTTTATATCCGTCGTCGACTACCGGGCCGTTGTCGCTGGACAGGATAATCAGGGTGTTTTCAGCTAATCCCAGTTGGTCCAATGTCTCCATAATCTGCCCTACGGTCCAGTCAAACTGGGCGATTGCATCACCGCGCAACCCCATGGGGTTCTTTCCACGAAAACGATCATGAGGAAAACGGGGGACATGAACATCATTCGTGGCAAAGTACATAAAGAATGGTTCGTCTTTATGCTGCTTGATGAAGTCAATGGCATGAACGGTAATGGAATCGGCGATGTTCTCGTCTTTCCAAAGCGCTTTTCCACCGCCTTTCATGAATCCGATGCGGCTGATACCGTTCACAATGGACATGTCGTGTCCGTTGCTGGGGTGTAAGTTATACAGTAGCTCGGGATTATTTCTTCCGGTGGGTTCTCCCGGAAAGTTCTTGGTATAGCTCACTGCTATGGGGGAAGACGGGTCGTAGTTGGCCACCTGCCCGTTTTCTATAAATACACAAGGTACGCGGTCGGCTGTAGCGGCCATGATGTAATGGTAGTCAAACCCCAAGTCGCCCAAAGCGGCAGGTAGAGGGGCGTTCCAGTCTTGTCCGCCTGTCTTGTCTCCCAGTCCCAGGTGCCATTTGCCGATGGCGGCTGTAGCGTAACCGGCACTTTTAAACATGTCTGCCATGGTGAATTGTTCGGGACGGATAATCATCTTTGCATCGCCTGCGGCAATGTCTGTGTCCGGTCTGCGCCACGCATATTCCCCTGTCAGCAACGAGTACCGCGAAGGGGTGCTGGTGGCGGCTGTGGCATGGGCATTCGTGAAACGGATTCCTTCGGAAGCCAGTCTGTCCACGTTCGGAGTTTCTACATTCTTGGCTCCGTAGCATTTTAAATCTCCATATCCCAGGTCGTCTGCCAGGATGACGATCACATTCGGTTTCTCAGGATCTTGCGTGTGTTTCTTCTGAACACCCTCTGCCGCCACACTGTGGCAAGTGGCTAGTGTGGCAAGCAGGGAAAAGCCTGCATAATTTCTACTTCTCATCTTTATTTATTTAAGGCTTGATTGGATCTTATTTTACCGGCACCAAGGTGAAACCCCAATGGTATTCCTTATTGGCGGGCATCGTATGTTCCGGCAACGGACGGTCTCCCCAGCTGTCATAGCCGGCCACACCTTGTTGTTTCATGTCGATACATACTTCCACGAAGTTGCGCGGGGTGATATCGTTGATATGCGTCATGCGGCGTATCACGTTTTTCGCTTTTTCCTCATCGTGGTCGGCTACTTGCTCGGGGGTGAAGTTGCTCCATTGACGGGGGCGGTTGATGGTTTCTTCCGAGTCAAAGTCCTCTACGGAGTTGCGCAGGGCGTTGAATCCGATGGTATGGTCGGCACGTATGAGCAGTCCTTTTCCGCCTTTACGGCTTAATTCTACCCAACGGGTGTCGGTACGATGTCCGTTTTCTTGCGGACGGACATAATTGCCGGTGTACATTTGGTCGGCTGTAGTGCGGTAGAGATCAACGAAACTGCTTGCGTTACGGTCGATGTAGTTCTCACCCGGTCCGCGGCCAAAATATTCCACCTGGTTCATGTCGGATGGCAAACGGAAACGTACACCGATGCGTGGTACGTTCAGTTTGGAAGAGGCCAGGCGCTGGGCGTCTTGTCCTGGTGTGAAAGTAGCCATTAAAGTAGCTTCGGACACTTCCGTGTCGGCGGCCTTCATGTCGGTGGAAGTAAAGGTGATGGCTGCATGAACCACACCGTCGGGATAGATGGTGTATTTCATGATGTACAGGTTACCTGCTGCCAGTAGGTAATTGGCTGTTAACACGGTCTTGTTGCCGTCTGCCTCTGTGGTGACATCCGCCACCTGGAAATTCTTGCTGGACTGTTTCCAGATTTGTTCACGCTTAGGTTCGCCGTTGCCATAGTCGTTGTCGGTCGGTGCGCGCCAGAAGTTGGGCTGGATGCCGAAGCCTTCGGCAAAGTATTCCGTACCGTTTACTTTGTAGGAGGTCACGAGACCGCTTTTCTTGTTGAAAACGAACTGCATACGTGGTGAGGATACGGTGATAACGTCGCCGTCCGTGCTGACGGCAGTCTTGCCGCTTGCCTTATGTCCGGCTACTGCCAATGGTTCGATGGGCAGACGGAATTGTTCGGAAGCGATATCATGTCCTGCGGGGATCAAGGGTTCCGGTTCTGTGGTGGTCACTGTGAAGTCTACAAAGTATTCCGTTCCGGCTTTGGGCTTCAGTCCGTTGAGGTTGATGTCCAGTTCCTTGGAACCTTGCGGTTCGATATCCAATGATATTTTCCCACCTTTCACCGTTTTGCCGTTGGCCTTCACTGTATAGCTGATCATGTATTTCTTCAGGTTGGTGAAGTAGAAGCGGTTCTTGACCAGGAATTTGCCGGCAGCAGGGTCGATGGCCTCGAAGCCTACATTCTGGTGTGCATATTTCACTTCTGTCATAGCCGGATGCGGGGTGCGGTCCGGAGCCACGATGCCATTGCATAGGAAGTTCCCGTCGCTGGGAGCATTGACACCATAATCTCCTCCGTATGTCCAATAGTCACGTCCGTTTTCATCTTTTTCCAGAATACCTTGGTCTACCCAGTCCCAAATGTAGCCGCCTTGCAGGTTGGGATACTTGTAGATCGCTCTCCATTGTGCAGCCAGATTACCATTGGAATTTCCCATGGCGTGTGAATATTCGGAGGGCGCGATGGGACGGTCGCTGCCTTTCCGGCCTATTTCCTCCAGCCAGGCGGCACTGGGGTATTGGGGCACATACATGTCTGTGTTCCATTCCCAAAGGGCGCGCTCGTAGTTGACCGGGCGGTTCATGCCTTTCACCTCACGTTCTTTCAGCCACAGGTAGGTCTGGTAGAAGTTGTAGCCGTTGCCGGCCTCGTTGCCCAGCGACCAGAAAGCCACCGAGGGGTGGTTCTTGTTGCGCTCGTACATATTGATGGTGCGGTCCATGTGTGGTTTCAGCCATTCGGGGTTGTTGCCCAGAGATCCGCCCCGGCGGAGGTCGTAGTACATGCCGTGGCTTTCGATATTGGCTTCATCGTACACATAGATGCCGTATTCGTCGCACAATTCATAGAACTTGCGGTCTTGCGGATAGTGGCACAGGCGCACGCTGTTGATGTTGTTCTGCTTCATCAGGGTGAAGTCTTTGCGCATCAGCTCCTCGGGAACGTAATGTCCGGTCTCGGGGTTGTGCTCGTGTATATTCACGCCTTTCAGTTTGATGGGTTGTCCGTTGATGAACAGGCAGACGTATGGCTGGCCGTTTCCGGCTGTCTGGTCGGTCGGTTTGATTTCGAAACGGCGGAAACCGACTGTGTAAGGAATGATTTCGGTTGTTTTTCCTCCGTCTTTCAGAGAGATCAGTAGCCGGTACAGGTTGGGATGTTCCGATGTCCATGTCCGGACATTGTTGAGGGCGGTCTCAAAAGAGATATTTTTCTGTCCGTCCGCTGTGACAGGGCAGGGGGCGTTTCCTGCTGCCACCACTTTCTTTGCGGCATCCAGCAATTCGTATGCTACGGTTACTTCTTTGCCGGTTGCTGTATGATTGGTTACGTCCACATCCAGTTTGAAGATACCGTTCTTGTAAGTCTCGTCCAGGGTGGATACCACATTGAAATCGCGGATATGGGTCTTGGGCTGTGCGAACAGGAACACATCCCGTTCAATGCCGCTCATGCGCCAAAAGTCCTGGCATTCCAGGTAAGAGCCGGTGCTCCAGCGGAATATCTTGAGAACCAGCGAATTCTTTCCGGGTTTCAGATAGTTGTTGATTAAGAACTCAGCAGGATTCTTGGAGTCCTCGCTGTATCCCACCTCTTGTCCGTTGATATATACATATACGCCGGACTTTGCCCCTTCCAGGTGGAGGAATATGTCGCGTCCGTCCCAATCGGCGGGAATTTCGATATCACGCTGATACACGCCGACCGGATTGGCTTCGGGCAGTTGTGGCGGTTGCGGGTTTCTGGGTTTGAACTCATACCCGTGATTGGTATAGATGGCCACTCCGTAGCCCTGTACTTCCCAGTTGCCGGGTACTTTGATTTCTTTCCAGGCTATATTGGCATCCGGTTGTACGATGTTGGCGGGCAGATCTTTGTAGGCATCTACATAATAAAAGTTCCATGTACCGTTTAATAGTTTGTAGTATGGGCTGTTTTCATACTTGCCGGTCAGTGCCTGAGTCCGGTTGTCGTAAGTCATGAAAGCGGTGCGCGGATATTCTTTGTTGACGGCTACGGTCTGAATATCTTTCCAATAAGGTAGTTTTGTTTCTTCTGCATGAAGAGCTTGCGTTGAGAATGCGCATACTGCGGCGCCGATCAGGCATTTAAATAAGGTTGTCATTTTAGGTTTCATAGGTTCAAATAGAAAAATGAAGAGGAAAGGGCGCTAGCTAGAACCGGCGCCCTTTCCCTTAAGTCCTTTTATGTAAAATTGCAATTATTGAATTGCGTCTGCTAGTTCAGCACCCGGTTTGAACTTGGCTGCTTTTTTAGCAGGAATAGTAATCGTTGCTTTGGTGGATGGGTTGATACCTGTTCTTGCGCTTCTTTCAGCAACAGAGAATGTTCCGAATCCGATTAATGATACTTTGTCCCCTTCCTGGAGGGCCTTTGTAACAGTTGAAACGAAAGCTTCAACCGCTTTTTTTGCATCGGCTTTGCTCAAGCCGGCTTCAGCGGCAATTGCGCTGACAAGATCTGCCTTATTCATAACGAAAATGATTAATTATTAAATGTAACACAAAAGTTTTACCGAAATCAGCGACAAATATATGCTTTCAAAATTAGAAATCAAATAGATAGCCTAAAAAAGATGCTCCAAAAATCAAAAAAACGTAAGAGAACTCTAGTTTTCTGTTATATAACAGAATAAAATTGTAAATTTGCGCACAATCAATGTTTTATAAGACGAAGAATATTTATGAATAGTATACCTACAGTAACCAAGAATTTATTGATAATAAACGTGTTGTGTTTCTTTGGAGGCGTGGTGGCCATGAAATATGGAATGAACTTGAACGACCTGCTGGGACTACACTTTTTTATGGCATCCGATTTTAATCCTGCCCAGTTGATCACTTATATGTTTATGCATGGCGGTTTCCAGCATCTCTTTTTTAACATGTTTGCTTTGTGGATGTTTGGCCGTACGCTTGAACAAGTGTGGGGGCCGAAACGTTTCTTGTCTTATTACATGATATGTGGCATAGGCGCAGGGCTGGTGCAGGAGTTGGTGCAATATATACAGTATGTGACTGAATTGTCTCAATATGACAGTGTGAATACGAGGATTGCCGTGATTCCGATGGCGGAATACTTGAATCTGATGACTACAGTCGGGGCTTCGGGTGCGATCTATGGTATCTTGCTGGCATTTGGTATGCTGTTTCCTAACAGCCAGATGTTTGTATTCCCTATTCCTGTTCCCATCAAGGCTAAATATTTTGTGATGGGATATGCCGCTTTGGAGCTATTTCTGGGATTCGGAGCTTCGGGCGATGGCGTTGCTCACTTTGCGCACTTGGGAGGGATGATTTTTGGCTTTATATTAATAATGTATTGGAGGAAAAAGAATGACAATGGGCAGTTTTATTACTGATTTGAAAAATAGCTTCAACAAGGGCAGCATATATATCCAGTTCATATATGTTAATGCAGGGGTGTTCATTGTCACTTCCTTGTTGGGGATTTTATGGATGCTGTTCAACCGGGATGGAGCATCTGTGCTTCAATACCTGGAATTGCCGGCCTGGACGGTCCGGTTTGTCAAGCAACCCTGGTCTTTGCTGACTTACATGTTCATGCATGCAGGCATTTTGCATTTGCTGTTTAATATGCTATGGCTTTATTGGTTCGGGCAGATGTTCCTGTCTCTTTTCTCGGCAAAGCATTTTCGCGGACTCTATCTGCTAGGAGGTGTTTGTGGCGGTTTGCTATATATGCTCGCTTACAATGTCTTTCCTTATTTCAGTGATTCGTTGTATTATTCTTATTTATTGGGAGCGTCAGCTTCCGTACTTGCTATTGTAGTGGCCACTGCGGTACGTGCGCCGGAATATAGAGTGAACTTTATGTTTATCGGGACTGTCCGGTTGAAGTATGTGGCTCTGTTCATGGTTGTGACTGATTTGCTGTTTATGACATCGGGCAATGCCGGCGGTCATATCGCCCATTTGGGAGGTGCTTTGGCCGGATGGTGGTTTGCTTCCGGATTGTCACGCGGACATGATGCTACGGCATGGATCAACCGAGGCTTGGACTGGTTTTCGGGAGGCCTGTCGTTCCGTCGTCGGTCGAAAAAGCCTAAGATGGAGATTCATTATGGTGATAAGGCGAAAGATTACAATTACAATGCCCGCAAAAAGCAGCAAAGTGAAGAGATAGACCGCATTCTGGACAAATTAAAGAAATCCGGTTATAACAGCTTGACTACCGAAGAGAAGAAAAGCTTGTTTGATGCGAGCAAGAAGTGATATATGAAATATATTGGTCGTTTTTTGGGATGGATACTGCTGGGCATAAACCTGTGCATGGTGGTATTGTTGCTGGTATGCGCTTACAGTCCTTATATTGATCCTGTGGCTCATCCGGTAGGGTCATGCGCCGGTCTGGCTTTTCCTGCTTTTTTGATTGTCAATCTTCTGTTTCTGGTCTTCTGGCTGGTCATTTACCGTAAATATGCACTGCTTTCGTTGGCAGGAATGATCTGTTGCATAAGTGCTGTCCGTACTTATTTCCCTGTCAATCTGTTTGCGTCTGATGTGCCGGAAGGTGCCATCAAGGTCTTGTCCTATAATACGATGGCTTTTGAAAAGAACCGGGCGAACACCAAGGATAATCCGAATCCTGTGTTGGAGTATTTGAGAAACAGTCGTGCAGATATTATCTGCTTGCAGGAATATATCGTAGGAGGACGGCTGACCCGGAAAGAGGTGGATTACGCTTTGAGAGAGTATCCTTATAAGAATTATTACAAGATATCGGGTGCCAACGGCCTGGGCTGTTACTCCCGTTTCCCTATTTTGTCCGCACATCCTGTGAAGTATGCCAGTCCTAACAATGGCTCCATCGCTTATAAAATCAACGTGAACGGCGATACGCTGCTGGTTGTCAATAATCATTTGGAATCCAACAAGCTGACGGAGAAGGATAAGGAGGTTTATCGCGAAATGATGAAGGATCCTGATAAGCGGAAGGTGTCGCAAGGTTCCCGCCTGCTGGTCAGAAAACTGGCAGAAGCGTCGGCCATACGTGCTCCGCAGGCCGATTCCATAGCCCGTTTGGTGGCCGGTTACAAAGGGGGAGGCGTGATCGTGTGCGGTGATTTCAACGATTCTCCTATTTCATACGCTCACAGGGTGATAGGGAAAGGTTTGAAGGATGCTTTTGTGGAGTCGGGGAATGGCTTTGGCATATCTTATAATCAAAATCATTTTTATTTCAGAATAGACAATATTTTGTTGAGCAAGAATTTGAAATCTTACCGTTGTACGGTGGATAACACAATAAAGAGTTCGGATCATTACCCTATTTGGTGTTATGTGGCGAAAAAGTGATTTTACGTACCTTTAATTGACAGCTTATGAAAAGACTATTATTTACGTTAGCGACGTGTTGTGTAATGTGTGCATGTGAACAAAAAACAGAAACGAATCCGTTCTTTGCGGAATTCCAGACCGAGTACGGTGCTCCCGATTTCACTAAAATCAAGCTGGAGCATTATGAACCTGCTTTTTTGAAAGGAATTGAAGAGCAGAATGTGGAAATTAAGGCAATAGTTGATAATCCCGAAAAGCCTACCTTTGAGAATACCATTGTGGCGCTGGATAAGAGTGGCGGAATTTTGGCGAGAGTAAGCGGGGTGTTTTTTGCGTTGACCGAGGCGGACACAAACGACTCGCTGACGGTCTTGAATGAAAGAATGGCTCCTGTGCTTTCCGAACATAGTGATAATATCTATTTGAATCAGGATTTGTACAAACGGGTGGCCGATGTACATCAACAGGAGCAGGAAGGCAAGATAACGCTTACTACGGAGCAACACCGGTTGCTGGATAAATATTATAAAGCTTTTGTCCGTTCGGGTGCCGGACTGGATGCCGGAAAACAAGCTCGCTTGAGAGAAATCAATAAAGAACTTTCTACTTTGGGGATTGCTTTCGACAATCATATTTTAAATGAGAATAACGCCTATCAATTGGTGATCGAGGATGAGGCCGACTTGGCCGGATTGCCCGAATGGGTGAAAACGGGGGCTGCGGAAGAAGCGAAAGCAGCCGGAAAAGAAGGGAAATGGCTGTTCACTTTGCAGAATTCCAGCCGCTTGCCCTTCTTGCAATATGCAGAGAACCGTGAATTAAGAAAGAATATTTACGAGGCTTATATCAACCGGGGAAATCATGATGATGCGAATGACAATAAGGAAATATTGGGAAAAATCATAGCATTGCGGTTGGAACAGGCTAAATTATTAGGATTCGATTGTTATTCCAATTTTGTGCTGGATGAGAATATGGCTAAGAATTCGCAGACAGTCATGGACTTCCTGAACAACCTGTGGGGGTACTCGCTGAAGAATGCAAAGAGAGAAGCCGCCGAGTTGCAGAAAATAATGGATAAGGAAGGCAAGGGAGAAAAGCTGGCTGCATGGGACTGGTGGTATTATGCCGAAAAATTGCGTCAGGAAAAATATGATTTGAATGAGGATGAAATCAAACCTTATTTCAGTCTGGAAGATGTGCGTAGCGGATTGTATGCTGTGGCTAACAAACTGTACGGCATTACCTTGACAGAACTGAATAATGTACCGGTGTATGAGTCTGATGTGAAAGTGTATGAGGTAAAGGATGCCGATGGCTCGTTCCTGGGATTGTTCTATGCGGATTACTTTCCACGTGCAGGCAAGCGTGGCGGTGCATGGATGAGTAACTTCCGTGAACAGGCCGGTGAGGTGCGTCCTTTGATTTATAATGTGGCGAGTTTTACTAAACCTGCGGGGGATATGCCTTCTTTACTGACGCTGGATGAGGTGGAAACCATGTTCCATGAGTTCGGACATGCATTACACGGTATGCTGACCAGATGTAACTACAAAGGGGTGTCCGGTACCAGTGTGGCACAGGATTTTGTAGAACTGCCTTCACAGATTATGGAACATTGGGCGGTAGAGCCTGAAGTGCTGAAACTCTATGCCAGACATTATGAGACAAGAGAAGTGATTCCGGATGAACTGATTACGAAAATTCAGAACCAGGGCACTTTTAACCAAGGTTTCATGACCACTGAATTGCTGGCCGCCGCTTTGCTTGACATGGAATTGCATAACCTGACCGATACGGATAATCTGAACGTTGTCGCTTTTGAAAAAGAGACGATGGACAAACTGGGACTGATTCCTGAAATAGCCCCTCGCTATCGTGCCACCTACTTCAGCCATATTATTGGTGGATATGCTGCCGGATATTACAGCTATCTGTGGGCGGAAGTTCTTGACACGGATGCTTTTGAGGCATTTAAGGAACACGGCGTGTTCGATAAAAATACCGCAGATTCTTTCCGTAAAAATATTTTAGAGAAAGGCGGGACAGAGGATCCGATGACTCTTTACAGGGCTTTCCGTGGGGCGGATCCCAGCTTGGAACCCTTGCTTGAAAATAGAGGCTTGAAGTAAAATAGGTTGTGAGATAGAATAATTTAGGCTGCAAAAAATGCTTTTGCAGCCTTTTTTCTCTTTTGATCTTTAAATATTTGTGTTTGATACCGTGGGAATGTGAAAAAAAAACTATATTTGCAACCTTGTATAAACTAAGAATTAATCAAAAAGTAAAAATAATAAATTTCAAAGTAACATGCAAAACAAAGGATTTGTAAAGGTTTTTGCGGTATTACTCACCCTTGTATGTGTGTTTTATCTTTCCTTCTCTTTTGTGACCCGCTATCACATGGACAAAGCGGCACAAGACCCGAAAGGTGAAGCGCATTACCTTGATTCTATGCAGAATGAAAAAGTTTATTTGGGTAGTTATACGCTGAAACAGTGTCGTGAGATGGAGATTGGTCTGGGTCTGGACCTGAAAGGTGGTATGAACGTTATCCTTGAAGTATCTGTACCGGATGTTGTGAAGGCTCTGGCAGACAACAAGACTGATGAAGCGTTTAATAAAGCGGTTGCGGAAGCATCAAAACAATCCATCACCAGTCAGGATGACTTTATCACTCTTTTTGTAAAAGAGTATAAGAAACAAGCTCCCAATGGCAAATTGGCTGAATTATTTGCTACTCAGCAGCTGAAAGACAAAGTGACAACCCGCAGCTCCGACAGCGAAGTCGAGAAAGTATTGCGCGAAGAAGTGAAAGCTGCTATCGACAACTCTTATAATGTATTACGTACACGTATCGACCGCTTTGGTGTGGCACAGCCTAACATCCAGGCATTGGAAGGAAAGATGGGCCGTATCATGGTGGAACTGCCGGGTATCAAAGAACCGGAACGTGTCAGAAAATTGTTGCAGGGATCTGCTAACCTGGAATTCTGGGAAACATTCGATGCTAAAGAAATTGTTCCTTATCTTTCTTCTGTAGATAACAGACTGCGTGATATTCTTGCTGTAGAGAACGGAGCTGCTGCTGAATCTGCAGATACAGTTGCTGTCGCACAAGCTTCCGCAGTTTCTGCTGCCGACAGTCTTGCAGCCGCATTGAAAGGCGAGACAGCAAGTAACTCCGCTGCTATGGAGCAGATGAAGAAAGAACATCCGTTGGCTTCTGTCCTTCAATTGAACCCGAATGGTTATGGTTCAGTGGTAGGTTATGCTGATTATAAAGATACAGCCCAGGTAAACCAGTACCTTGCCATGAAAGAAGTGAAAGAAATGTTGCCGAAAGATCTTCGCTTGAAATGGGGAGTGAAGGCGGCAGACTTTGACAAGCAGGGACGTGTCTTTGAATTGTATGCCATCAAGTCAACTGAACGTAACGGACGTGCTCCGCTGGAAGGTGACGTGATTACGGATGCAAAAGATGAATATGACCAATTCAACAAGCCTTGTGTCAGCATGTCTATGAATACGGACGGTTCACGTCGCTGGGCTGTCTTGACAAAGAATAATGTAGGTAAGGCTATCGCTATCGTATTGGATGGTTATGTGTACAGTGCTCCGAATGTAAACGGTGAAATTACCGGCGGACATTCCCAGATCACCGGTAACTTTACTCCGGAAGTGACAAAGGACTTGGCTAACGTATTGAAATCCGGTAAGATGCCGGCTCCGGCACGTATCGTCCAGGAAGATATCGTAGGTCCGTCATTGGGTCAGGAATCTATCAACCAGGGTATCGTTTCATTTATTGTGGCGTTGATTCTGCTGATGATTTATATGTGTGCCATGTACGGATTGATTCCGGGTATGGTTGCCAACTGTGCGTTGGTCATTAACTTCTTCTTCACACTGGGTATCTTGACTTCCTTCCAGGCTGCATTGACAATGTCGGGTATTGCCGGTATGGTATTGTCATTGGGTATGGCTGTGGATGCTAACGTGTTGATCTATGAACGTACAAAAGAAGAACTGAGAGCAGGCAAGACAGTCAAGGCTGCTTTGGCTGACGGTTATGCCAACGCGTTCTCTGCTATCTTTGACTCTAACTTGACTTCAATCATTACGGGTATCATCCTGTTCTATTTCGGTACAGGTCCGATCCGTGGTTTTGCCACTACATTGATTATCGGTATTCTCTGTTCATTCTTTACAGCTGTGTTCCTGACTCGTATCGTTTATGAACACTTTATGAATAAAGACAAGTGGCTGGGTTTGACATTCACAACAGGTCTTTCCAAGAACTTGATGCAGAATGTGAACTATAACTTCATGGGTATGATGAAGCGTTCGTTCACTGTATTCGGTGCATTCATTGTGATTTGTGTCATTTCATTCTTTATCCGTGGTCTGGCGCAGAGTATCGACTTTACCGGTGGACGTAACTTTGTGGTTCAGTTTGAACAGCAGGTTGAGCCGGAAACAGTACGTGACCTGTTGAAGCAGAAAATCACAGAAGATAATGTACAGGCTATTGCTCTGGGTACAGACAAGAAGACTATCCGTATCACAACCAACTACCGTATTAATGAAGATTCTCCTACGATCGACTCTGAAATCGAAGAGTTCCTGTATCAGTCTTTGAAAGATGGTAACTTGCTGGGCGAAGGTACTACATTGGAAGTCTTTATTGACCGTGATAATCGTACCGGTGGTTCTATTATCAGTTCTCAGAAAGTAGGTCCCAGTATCGCTGATGATATCAAGACATCGGCTATCTGGTCTGTATTGTTCGCATTGGTGGCCATCGGTCTGTATATCTTGTTGCGTTTCCGCAATGTAGCATATAGTGTGGGTGCGACTGTGGCATTGGTTGTCGATACTACTTTGATTATCGGTGCATATTCCTTGTGTTATGGATGGGTTCCGTTCTCATTGGAAATTGACCAGACTTTCATTGGTGCTATTCTGACCGCTATCGGTTATTCTATTAATGACAAGGTGGTTATTTTTGACCGTATCCGTGAGTTCTTCGGCTTGTATCCGAAACGTAACCGTATGCAGTTGTTTAATGACTCACTGAATACTACGCTGGCCCGTACCATCAATACTTCATTAAGTACATTGATCGTATTGTTGTGTATCTTCGTGCTGGGTGGTGACAGTATCCGTAGCTTCGCCTTCGCAATGATTCTGGGTGTCGTGATCGGTACCTTGTCTTCTATCTTCATCGCTGCTCCTGTCGCTTACCTGACTATGGGCAACAAGATGCCGGAAGAAACAAAGGCATAAAAAGAAAGTTCCTTTTAAGAATAGATAAAAAGAGGAGGATGCTCACATCAGGGGGCATCCTCCTCTTTTTGGGTATAGCAGGGTGGCATTGATTGGCGGTAAACAGGGGGATGAATGTCTCCGGCGGTCTCAAAAAGTAACTTAAGTGCATCGGGCAAGTAACTTATCTTACTTGGCTCATGAACTTATCTTATTTGGTCCATGAACTTATCTTACTTTTTTTACGCTATATTCCGCAGATTAATCTTGTCTGGCCATCATTGTGAAAATTAGTTATCTGACGACTCTTCCGGAGGCGTTTCCTTGCATCAGCCCTTCCACTTCTTCTACCGTTACCTGGTTGAAGTCTCCATAGATGGTATTTTTCAATGCGGATGCGGCAAGAGCGAATTCTAATGTTTTTTGGTCATTGTCGGAGTAAGTCAGCAGACCATAAATCATGCCGCCGACAAATGCATCGCCTGCACCCACGCGGTCTATCTCGTGAACAATATCGTAAATTCCGGTATGCTTTAATGTGCCTTCTGCATAAAGTACAGCGGCCAGCAGGTTGTGATTAGAGGTGATGGAATTACGTAATTCCAGAAATATTTTCTGGCATCGGGGGACTTGTTCCGATACTTTCTGACCGAATGCTTTGAAGCCGGACAGATCTAATGGATACGAAGTGTCTGTCGCTTTAAACCCTACCGGAGAAATACCGAATATTTCTTTGTATTCGGGTTCCGCACCGAAAATGACATCACTATATTGGACCAGGGGAAGCATGACCTCTGAAGCGGATTTGCCGTAGTTCCATAATTTTTTGCGGAAATTCAAATCGCACGAGATTGTCAGCCCCAGGCGGTCTGCTGTTTGCAGGGCTTCCAGACAGGCATCCGCTCCTTCCTGTGACAGAGAGGCCGCTATGCCCGACCAGTGAAACCAGCCGGCGTCGGAAAGAATTTTTTCCCAGTCTATCATGCCGGGACGTAAAGTGGCGAAAGAAGACCCTTCACGGTCATACACTACATTGGAGTTGCGAAATGCGGCACCACTCTCCAGAAAATATAATCCCATGCGTTTCCCGCCATAAATAATGCCGTCTGTACCTAATCCGTAGGCTCGGAGTGAATCTACGCAGGCTTGCGCCATTGCATTGTCGGGCAGCCGGGTGACGAATTCTGTGGGAATGCCAAAGTTGGCCAGTGATATGGCTACATTCGCTTCACTTCCACCATAAGTGGCAATAAATTCGTTTGTTTGGGAAAAACGTCGGAAATGGGGAGCGGTCAGTCTTAGCATCACCTCTCCGAATGTAACGACTTTCTTGTTTCTGGTAATAGCTCTTGTATTCATCGTACGTTTTTAATCAGTATGTTAATCAGTACGAAGATACGACCAAAATTTTAGATAAGTGCAAAAAATGTAGAAAAATAAGGCTGTGCCTGTTCCGGAACTTTTTCTGGGGGGGGGAGGCATTTCCTTCTTTGTATGCAGTGAAAACGGTTGATGGTAATATCATGTTGTCCCGGAGAATATAATTTCTGTTCTTTTAATAGGGGCTTGTGTATCAGGTTGTGAAAGCATTTCACTATCTTTGTGCATTAAAATCTACTAACTCTATGAGACATTTATTAAGTTTGGTCTTATGCATGTTTGTTTTTGTGTGTTCCCAAGCCCGGATAGACAACAAGGCATATTGGAAGCTGGATGTGGAAAGCGGGTTGTCCCATTCGAATGTGACGGATGTGTGTACTGATTCCCAAGGTATGCTATGGGTGGGGACTGTTTATGGGCTGAACTGTTACGATTACTATCAGATAAGGACTTATTTTCATGAATACGGAGATCCTTTCTCGTTGCCTGGAAGTAGAATCTATTTCGTTACGGAGGATGCATACGGCACGATTTGGGTGTCTACTGACGGCGGATTGGCGACTTATGACAGGGAGAAGAACCGCTTTACTCCGTTGCTGCCGGATGCCCCTCTTTTTGTCTCTGTCTTCCACAAGACCGGGGAAAGAATCTTACTTGGTGGCTCGTCACTCTATTGCTATACATTCAAGGATAAGAAAATCAGTGAGATACCTCTGGGGAATGTTTGTGCGGGCCCTTCACGAATTGTAGGCATTCATCAATGGAGCAAGGATGTTTGTCTGCTGGTTATGAGTAACGGACGGATTATAGAGTACAACGAAAGGAAAAAAGAGTGTCGTGACGCCGGATTCGGGCAGCCGGAGAACAGAGTGATTGCGTCTTATCTGGACTCCTTGAAAAATCTTTATCTATCAGTCTATCACGGAGGTATAGTGGTTTATGGAAGTGACGGCAAAATGAAAAAACTGCCGGATAGCCATCACGCTGTCCCGGCTAATACGACTGTGCTGGACTTTGAAGAGAAGGATGGAACGCTATGGGCAGCGACGGACGGTGACGGAATTTATGTACTGGATTTGACGGACTTTCATTGGACGACCAGGTTGAGGCATCTTCCGGAAGATCCTAATTCACTACCGGCCAATTCAATAACCTGTCTTTATAAAGATGCGTTGCAGAATATCTGGGCGGGAAGTGTGCGCGATGGTGTGCTAAAAATAAGCCAGACCTTCAGCCGTGCCTATACGGAAGTCCCTTTCGGAAGCCGTTATGGTTTAAGCAATAAAACCATCTTGTCTATTTGTCAGGACGCACATGGCATGATATGGATCGGCACGGATGGAGGCGGGCTTAATCTGTACCATCCGGAGGAGGATGTGTTTACTCATTTCCCCTCTACCCGTCATCAGAAAGTAGTTTCCATTGCCGAGTATTCCGCTGATATGCTGCTGATTTCATGTTATGATGACGGAATTTATCTTTTTAATAAGAAGACGGGAAAGTGTACTCCCTTTGTCATTGTCGACCCGAAGATCAATGAGCAGATGTGCAAGGAGGGTTATCTGGTTCTGGTTTACAGGGCGTCTGCCGGCCGTTTCCTCTTTCTGGCGGGCAGTCCGTATATATACGATAGAGAGCATGGAAAGTTCAGCCTTCTCAGGAGCGGGGAAGACGGGGAGACACTGATAGGGCTTCAATTGGTCAGCGTGGATGGCGATGTGGCGTTCTTTCAGCAAAAGAATAAAATATTAAAAGCCGATCTGGCAGATCATACCCTTTCCGTTTTCTACCGGATAACCGATGGCGAGCAGGTGGAAGTGGTAAGCAGGGATGATCAAGGCCTTTTCTGGATAGGCACGGATCATGGGCTGAGAAGGCTGGATCCCGTGACCCAAAGATACGAGAAGATTGAGACGAACCTGTTCAAACGGGTATCGGCCATACAGACCGACCATAACAACCAATTGTGGATTGGCGCGCAGAATATGCTTTTCTCTTATGACACCCGGCTGAAGACTTTTTTTATTTTAGGTGGTCCGAATGACTATTTTCCGAATGAGTTATCCACTATCTATGCGCCGCCATCCTATAAAGAATATATTTATCTGGGGGGCATTCACGGATTGCTACGGATCAATAAAAAGGTTGTTCAGGCTAGTGACAGCATTGAGATCCGACTGGCGGATATTGTGCTGGACGGGGTCTCTTTAGGTAAGGATAGGCAGGCGGAAACAGGTGTTCAAATTCCGTGGAATTACAAATCGTTCCAGCTGAAAATAAGAAATGCGGAGAGAGACATTAACCGGAAATACATTTACCGATATATGGTAAATCACAATCATGAGCGTATAGACATAGAATCTTATGACCCTGTACTTTCCATGCCCCTGCTGGCTTCGGGCAATTATTCGGTCTCGGTGTCTTTTTATACTCTTAATGGCGTTTGGAGTGAACCGGTGCGGTTATTGGAGTTTGACGTGATGCCTCCTTGGTATAGAGACGCTAGAATCAGAGGACTCCTGCTGCTCATTCTGGTGGCTTTCCTTTATTGGAGGATCGCTGCGATGCTGAAAAAGAAGGAAGCGAAAGCGCAAAAGAAGATGGAGGAGGTACTGGAGAGCACCAGTCAGGAGAAAGTGCACTTCTTGTTGAATGTGAGTCATGAATTGCGTACCCCCTTGACATTGATCTATTCTCCTTTGCACAAACTGCTTGAAAAATTGGAGCAGCCGGAGATGGGTGGTGACGAGAGAAAGGAATTACGTACCCAGTTGATCAGTGTGCACAGGGCGGCTGACCGGATGAAGTCCATTATAAACATGACTTTGGATATCAGTAAGATTGATAGCGAGGAGTATAAGCTACAGCTGATGCCTCATGCGGTGAATGAGTGGATTTACGCTGTTGCCGAGGGGTTCAAGTATGAGGTGGAGGATAAGTCCATGGAGCTGGACTTCCGGCTGGAAGAGTTGCCTTCCCCTCTTCGTTTTGATGATAGGAAATGTGAAATCATTCTTTCCAATTTGCTGATGAATGCTTTGAAGTTCTCTCCGGTTGGCGGGCGGATAGCTATTTCCACGATGCGGCATGACGGGTATCTGCGGATCAGTGTCGCCGACCAGGGGCCCGGATTGGGTGATATCCATCCGGAGAAATTGTTTGCCTGGTTTTACCAGGGAGCTCATACCAAAGGAGGGACCGGTGTAGGGCTGGCATACAGCAAAGTGTTGGTAGAGAAGCATGGAGGAACGATAGGAGCCTGCAATAATGCCGATGGAGGGGCCACTTTCTACTTTGAACTGCCGCTCCTTGTACAGGAAGACGAGGTGGAAAAGAGGATTCCGGAAGTCCCTCCGTTTTTTTCTTCGCCTCTTTCCATCGAGACCGACGGACATACGGAACTCAATCTTGCCGAGTACTCCATACTGATTGTGGAGGATAACCGCGAATTGTGCGAGTTCTTGGAAAAGGCGTTGAGGGACGATTACAAGGCGGTCCTTACGGCTTATGACGGGGAGCAGGCTTGGGAAGTGTTGTCCCAACAGGCGGTAGACCTGGTTATCAGTGATGTCATGATGCCTCATGTGGGAGGATACGAACTGTGCCGGCGGATCAAGTCGGATGAGCTGTCAAGCCATATACCGGTAGTGCTGCTCACCGCGCTGGGCGATACAAACAGCATGGGGACAGGATACAGGATGGGAGCCGACGCCTATGTATCAAAGCCGTTTGACATGGAGGTGCTTCAGCAGATGCTGCGCAGCCAGTTATGGAACCGCGAATTATTGAAGAAGCAATACCGGGAGAAGTTTATCCGGGTGGTTCCTGCCCAACCTGCCGGAGGCATGACTCCCGACGAGCTTTTCCTGGAGAAACTTAATCAATTGATTCTGGACAATCTCTCCTCAGGAGAACTGAATGTAACCTTCCTGACTCAAGAAATGGGCATCAGCCGCACACCGCTGTATGCCAAGTTAAAAGCGTTGACAAATTTGGGGGTGAATGATTATATCAACCGGATGAGAATAGAGAAAAGCGTAGAGTTGCTGCTTCATTCCTCCCTGCCTATCTCCGAAATTTCCGAGAGAGTAGGTTTTGAATACCACCGCTATTTCAGCACCCTGTTCAAACAGGTAAAGGGAATGTCACCCCGACAGTTCCGCCAGGAGGGCAAAATTTCCTGATTTGTACTTATATTCAAGGAAATTCCTTGAAAAAGAACGATAAATGAAGTAAAGAGACGTATTCATGAAGTCTCTTTACTTGCCTTATTATACCTTCGCGACAACAAAAACAATATAATTTAATTCCTGGGAAATAATTATAAATCTAACGTTTACTATGAGAATGATGCTGATCGTTTCTTGATGTATAGAGAAGTGTTCTCTGAACGAAGTCAGTGAGTTGGTTCCTTATATTGAGAATTCGTATTTATTTATAAAAAACATTTTATTATGGAAGTTAACCTTATTAAGAATTTAAGAAGAACCCAGATGGTGAACTATGGCAAAATACTAGGTGCCGGTTGTTGTCTGTTATGTGCGGTTCCGGTTTTTGCCGCAGGATCATTGACCGAAACTCCGTCTGTTTATGTGTCGCAGCAGACTGTGAACCAGTGTACCGGTGTCGTGAAAGATGCGGCCGGTGAGACGGTTATCGGAGCCTCTGTTGTAGTGAAAGGAACTACGAATGGTACCATTACCGGCATAGACGGTAGCTTTATGCTGCCCGATGTGAAAAAAGGCGATGTCATTCAAATTTCTTTTGTCGGCTATGTAACTCAAGAAGTGGTTTGGAAAGGTGCCCCTCTCAATGTTACGCTGAAGGAAGATGCACAGGCACTGGAAGAAGTGGTGGTAGTGGGATATGGAACACA
The DNA here is from genome assembly GCF_054653615.1 of Phocaeicola sartorii JCM 17136 = DSM 21941. Taxonomy (NCBI): domain Bacteria; kingdom Pseudomonadati; phylum Bacteroidota; class Bacteroidia; order Bacteroidales; family Bacteroidaceae; genus Phocaeicola; species Phocaeicola sartorii. Next base: position 755,397 of record NZ_BAAIFW010000006.1, on the reverse strand, counting down.
GAAAAAGGTGAACCTGTCCGGTGCGGTGGCACAAGTGTCGGGTGAGGTACTCGAGAACAGACCGTTGGCCAATGTGGGTGCCGGCTTGCAGGGTGTCATCCCTAACCTTAACATCAATATGAACAGTGGCGCGCCGGGTCAGGGAGCCAGCTTTAATATCCGTGGTAATACCTCTCTGAATGGAGGATCTCCCTTGGTCTTGGTCGATAATGTGCAGATGGACCCCAACTTGCTTAACCCCGAAGATATTGCCTCTATCTCCGTATTGAAGGATGCCTCGTCGGCAGCCATTTACGGTGCCCGTGGTGCGTATGGTGTGATTCTGATTACCACCAAGAACGGAAAGAAATCGCAAAAGGCTCAAATCTCGTTGTCTGCCAACGGCTATTGGCAAAGCCCTGTAGTCAAGGTAGAGGGAATCAACTCGATGGAATATCTGGAGATGATAGACCGTGCCAACAAACACAACGGCAGCAGCAGTGAGCATTACTTCAATCCCAAAATTTATGAATACGCCAAGAAATATTTCGATGATCCGGTAAATAACAAGCCTGTGTTCTATGATCCGGACATGGATCCCACCAGATATCAGTATTGTGGTAACACGGACTGGTGGAACGAAATTTACAAGAAAGCCAGTTTCTCGCAGCAGTATAACCTGAATGTAAGTGGAGGTACCGAAAAGACAACCTACTACGCATCGCTGGGCTTTGCCGATCAAACCGGTTTGCTGAAGGCGGACAAAGATAACTACAAACGGTTTAACATGAACCTGAATGTGTCCACTGACATTACCAGCTGGCTGAACTTCTCGGCCAAGGTGATGCACACCTATACGAAAGAAGGACACCCCGGTGGAGGTATGTCACAGAGTATGCTGGGAACCTATACCGGATACTTCAAGAACGACCTTAGCCCGCTGATGCCGGTGAAACATCCGGACGGACACTACTCGGGACAGGGAAATTCAACTAATCCGGTAGCTATACAGGAGCTGGGAGGACAGGAAAATATACGTCAGAATGACTTGTGGATTACAGGAGCATTGCGCCTGACTCCCGTGAAGGGACTGACTATCACTACAGACTACACCTTCAACGGCTGGTTCCGCAACGGTAAAAGACATGTCAGACCTTTCTTGGAATACCGCGCCGTACCGGGAGCCGAAGCACTGTATCCCTGGACGAAGGTCAGCAGCGTAAACATGTATAACAATGAAGACTACTATCAGGCATTCAATGCCTTTGCCGAGTACCAGCTTACCCTGGACAAGGTGCACAACTTCAAGGCGCTGGCGGGTTATAACCAAGAATATAAACACAGCCGTGGATTTAACGCTTCCCGCCAGGGACTGATTGACACGGACAATCCGGCCTTGAACCTGGCGACCGGTGAAAGAGGAGTCGGTGCCTCGGAAACACACTGGGCCATCAATGGCGTCTTTGTCCGTCTGAACTATGATTACAAACAGCGGTATTTGCTGGAATTGAACGGACGTTACGACGGTTCTTCCCGTTTCCCGAAAGACGACCGTTACGCTTTCTTCCCTTCCGGCTCGGTAGCCTGGAGAATCTCGGAAGAGGCTTTCTGGACTCCTCTCAAGAATGTATGGAATGACATGAAGATCCGTGCTTCATACGGTAGTCTGGGCAATCAGGCGACCGGTGACCTGGGCAACTTCTACTATCTGCCTTCTTATGGAGTAAATTCCAATATGGGCTATATCCTGGAAGGGGCGCGTCCGGTGGCTGTCGGACCTTCAGGACTGGTGAGCAACTCGTTTACCTGGGAGACTGTCAATCAGATGGACTTCGGTTTTGACGCTTCTTTCTTCAACAACCGCCTTACAGCGACTTTCGACTGGTATCGTCGTGATACCAAGAATATGCTGACCCGCGGACAGGAACTTCCTTCTGTACTGGGTACGGGAGTCCCTAATGAAAATGCGGCCGATATGAAGACTACGGGATATGAACTCTCTTTAGGATGGAATGGCAGCGTGGGCAACGGATTCAATTATTATGTAAAGGCGATCCTGTCCGATTATACTTCGGAAATTACACGCTTCAGTAACGAAACAGGCTCTTTGGGATCATACTATGTAGGCCGGAAGCTGGGAGAAATCTGGGGACTTGTGTCCGACGGCTTGTTCCAGAGCGATGAAGAAGCGGCCAAAGCCAACCAGTCCGCCGTATGGGGAGGAACCTGGAAAGCGGGGGATGTGCGCTATGTGGACTTGGACGGTGATGGAAAAATCAGCTACAAGAGCAGCACTTTGGGCGACCCGGGCGACCGCAAGATTATCGGTAACAGCACACCTAGATACCAATACGGGTTTACTGCCGGATTCACTTATAAAGGCTTCGATTTTGAGATGATATGGCAAGGTATCGGCAAAAAAGACGTGATGTTGGGTGGCGAGCAATTCTGGGGATTCCAGGACGAATGGGGCGTACCGGTGAAAACGACACTGGACTACTGGACCGAAGATAACCGCGACGCTTACTTACCGGCTCCGGGATGGAGCAACTGGGGAAACCGTCAGACTTGTTCGCGCTATTTGCAGGACGCTTCTTATCTTCGCCTGAAGAATGTGACGTTGGGATATACCCTGCCGCAAGCATGGGTGACCAAGGCCGGCTTGAACAAAGTGAGAGTGTATGCCAATGGTGAAAACCTGTTGACCTTTACTTCTCTTGTCGAGTCCTTCGACCCCGAGACTTTAAATAATTTGACCTATCCTATCACTCGTAAAATTTCGGTAGGTATTAATGTTACGTTTTAACCCCTAAAAAGAATAGAAAGATGAAATATAAATATTTATTAGCAGGAGTGGGCTTTATGGCCTTGATGAGTTCCTGTGAGTTTACCGATATCTCTCCCAAGGATTCACTGACTGACAAGTCTTATTGGGGTAAAGCAGAGGATTTGAAACTGTATGCGAACAACCTTTACACCATGTTCCCGGGGCCGGACTATAACCTGGACAGTCAGAGTGACGACTGTGTAAGCACTACCGCCAACGCCACTCTGTTTGATGATGTAACCGTGCCCGGTTCGGGAGGTGGATGGAGTTGGGGAAACATACGCATTTGTAATTTCTTCTTAAACAGATACCATACAGCGGTGGGTTCTGAGAGTGAGATAAACCGTTATGTGGCGGAAGTGCGTTTCTTTAGAGCATTGGATTATTTCTCCAAAGTAAAATCCTTTGGCGATGTGCCTTGGTATGAAAGCGATTTGAAAGCCGATGACAAGGAATTGCTTTACAAGGCGCGCGATCCCAGGAATTTTGTTATCGGTAAAATAATAGAGGATTTGGAATTTGCCGCCCAGTGGCTGCCTACCCCCGATAAGGCAGGGACCGGAAGACTACATAAATATGTGGCGTATACCCAGCTTTCGCGTGTTTGCCTGTACGAAGGTACACACATGAAATATCACAATGAAAGCGGCAGCATTACTTCACAGGCGCTTTTGGAGAAAGCCGTGAAGGCAGCCGAAGCGGTGATGGCGTCAGGATTGTATGATATTGTGAAAGCTACGGATGCCGGATGCGGACAGCAGGCTTTCGAGGGATATCCCTTATATTATGGCAACCTTTTCATTCAGGAAGATTTGACCGGGAACAAAGAATGTATTCTGCCCCGGATCTATATAAAAGACTTGCTGATGCATTGGCTGGGGCGTGACTATGCGAAAAAAGGACTGGGGTATTCCAAAGACTTCCTGGAAACATTCTTGTTCAGAGACGGAAAGCCCATTTCAGCGCATAAGGAATATGATGATGCCACCTTGGAAAAGGAACTGGCGGACAGAGATCCACGTATGTATCAGATTATCAACAACCCCCATCGTCCCACTTTGATTGACTTGGAAGGTGTGCATGTATGGGAAAGTCAGAACATTGCTCCTAATCAGGGTGTGTCGGGCTATAATTTGACTAAATATTTGTCTCCGATACCCGATCAGAATGAAGCGAACAGCAGTACTTACGACTGGTTCCTTTACCGCTATGCGGAAGTTCTGTTGAACTATGCCGAGGCGAAAGCCGAATTGGGCACATGTACACAGGCTGATTTGGACAAGACGGTTAATTTGCTGCGCGACCGTGTGGAGATGGCTCATCTGTCCATCAACCCTGTTGTAGATAACAGCGTTGACTATGGTTATTCCATTTCACCGCTTCTTTATGAAATTCGCCGCGAGCGCCGTGTGGAACTGGCTACCGAAGGCTTCCGCTGGAGTGACATCGTGCGCTGGAAGGCAGGAAAGTTATTGGAGAATCCGAAAACTTATCTCGGCATGACACTTTCGGAAGAATCAATGGCCAACTATCCGGAAGGTACTTTCGACGGACGTAAGGTAACGATCGGTGGTAAGACTTATTTGAAGATCTACGAAAAAGCATTGGATGATGCCGGACGCAAATGGTCGGCCAATGACAAGCGTTATTTGAATCCTTTGCCTACAGACCAGCTGGTGCTGAATAAAAATCTGACTCAGAACCCGGGATGGGAAGAATGAGATTAGTCATTTAAATTGTGATTTTTTTAAGTGGGAGATGTGTCAGCATGGCACATCTCCTTTTCTTGTATAAAACAGGTTATGGGCAAGTTCCGGCTTATGCCTGGGCTTGTTGCATATAAAAATGGGGAGTACCTCTCCAAAGGCACTCCCCATTTTATTCATTTAATATGAGTGGTTTATTTATTGAACCGTACTTTCAATTTGGCAAGCATATCCTGTGTCATACTGTCCAGGTCATATTCCGGTTTCCATCCCCATTCCTCACGGGCACAAGTGTCATCCAGTGAGTTCGGCCATGATTCGGCGATAGCCTGACGTAGCGGATCTACCTTGTATTCCATTTGGAAATCGGGCATATACTTCTTTATATTGTTATAGATGATTTCCGGATCAAAGCTCATAGACGCAATGTTGAACGAATTGCGATGAACCAGTTTGTCGGGATTCGCTTCCATTATTTCAATGGCTGCACGTAAGCCGTCAGGCATATACATCATGTCCATGAATGTGTTGGCTGCGATAGGACATTCAAATTTTTCACCTTTTACAGCCGAGTAGTAGATATCTACTGCATAGTCAGTGGTTCCGCCGCCCGGAGGTGTGACATACGAGATTAATCCGGGGAAACGGACGGAGCGGGTATCTACGCCGAAACGGATATGGTAGTAGTCACTCAGTAATTCTCCCGATACTTTGGTCACCCCGTACATGGTGCGCGGATTACGGATGGTATCTTGTGGAGTCTTGTCTTTGGGTGTGTTGTTTCCGAATACACCGATAGAACTTGGAGTGAATACGGCGCATCCCATTTCACGTGCCACTTCCAATACGTTGAACAATCCTCCCATCCCGATTTTCCAGGCCAGTTGAGGTTTGGCTTCCGCTACTGCCGACAGTAAAGCTGCCAGATTGTAAATGGTGTCGATGTTGTACTTTGATACAGTCTCGGCGATTTGTTGTTCATTAGTGATATCTACAATGGCAGAAGGACCTGACTCTTTTAATTCCCCTTTAGGCTCGGCACCGGGAATGTATCCAGCTACGATGTTACCATTATAAATACTTCTTAATTTCATGGTTAGTTCCGAACCGATCTGACCGGTGGAGCCGATAATTAATACATTTTTCATAGTTTGCTATTTGCTATAAATTTCCTTTTGGAAGCAAAGATAGAGAGAAAACTGCATATTTTATCAAAAAATTCTCTATAATTTAACCGGATATCGAAAAAAAATAAGAACTTTGTCAAACAGGACTGATTTTTTAATTCAAACTTATATACTTAATAAAAAAAGCAAAGCTATGTATGATAAAATGAAGGAGTTCCTTGCGAAGGAACTGGCTGATATTAAAGCGGCCGGACTGTATAAAAATGAACGGATCATTACCACACCTCAGCGTGCGGACATCAAGGTGAATGACGGAGAAGATGTGTTGAACTTTTGTGCCAACAATTATTTGGGCTTGTCAGATAACCAACGTTTGATCAATGCGGCTAAAGAGGCGATGGACACGCATGGCTTCGGTATGTCTTCCGTACGCTTTATCTGCGGAACTCAGGATTTGCACAAGCAACTGGAAGCTGCCATCTCTGATTATTTTAAAACAGAAGACACCATACTTTATGCTGCTTGTTTCGATGCTAACGGTGGCTTGTTCGAGCCGCTGTTTACAGAAGAAGACGCTATTATTTCGGATGCGTTGAATCATGCGTCTATTATAGATGGTGTACGCTTGTGTAAGGCAAAACGCTATCGTTACGCTAATGCCGACATGGCTGACCTGGAACGTTGTTTGCAGGAAGCGCAGGCGCAGCGTCACCGCATTATTGCTACAGATGGTGTATTCTCGATGGATGGCAATGTAGCTCCCTTGGATAAGATTTGTGAACTGGCGGAAAAATATGACGCATTGGTAATGGTGGATGAATCTCATTCAGCCGGTGTGGTAGGTCCTACAGGACATGGTGTGGCCGAACAATTTAATGTGTACGGTCATGTGGATATCTTTACCGGCACATTAGGCAAGGCATTTGGTGGTGCGATGGGAGGATTCACTACCGGAAAGAAAGAAATTATTGATATGTTGCGCCAGCGTTCACGTCCTTATCTGTTCTCTAATTCTGTAGCCCCTGCCATCATTGGCGCCAGTCTGGAAATGTTCAAGATGCTGAAAGAAAGTGATGCTTTGCATACCAAGCTGATGGATAATGTGAATTATTTCCGTGACAAGATGCTGGCTGCCGGCTTTGACATCAAACCAACTCAGAGCGCGATTTGTGCTGTGATGCTTTATGATGCGAAACTGTCTCAGGATTTTGCAGCCAAGATGCAGGAAGAAGGCATATATGTGACCGGTTTCTATTATCCGGTTGTTCCGAAAGGACAGGCACGTATCCGCGTCCAGTTGTCTGCCGGTCATGAAAAGGCGCATTTGGATAAGGCGATTGCCGCATTTATGAAAGTGGGCAAGGAACTTGGGGTGATTAAATAAGCGGCTCTAAAGATTATCTGGATAAAATAAAAGCAGTAAATGGTTGTATAACAACTGTTTACTGCTTTTTTGTAGCCCCGAGGGGAATCGAACCCCTATCTAAAGTTTAGGAAACTTCTATTCTATCCGTTGAACTACAAGGCCCCTTTGCGGCTACAAAGGTACTCCTTTTTGTTAAAATGGCAATATGAAAGATTGAAAAATGTCTTAAGTGGAAAGAAAATAATCCTTTCTTTGCTGTTTTGTCATTTTTCGCCTGCTTTTGAGGGCCTGATAATGGATTTATCCGGCTATGGACTTTCATGTTGTTTATAAAACATGGATAAAAATAATAAATTGTAAAAACGAACAGCTTCTATCCGTTATCATAATGATAGAAATTATGCTTTTAAACAGGTATTTATCTCTGATTTTTCTTGGCTTGTAATTAAATAAACCTTTAATTTTGTGCATTTTGATATTCGAACGTAGTTTGATAGCGGAATATTTTGTCCTTTGGCAGAACTTTCCGAACTTTGCAAACAGTGAAATTTTGTAACCCTAAATAATAAGTTATGGCAGATGAAATGATAGTCAAGGAGTTGGACCAGGTGGTGGTCCGTTTCTCAGGCGACTCAGGCGATGGTATGCAGCTGGCCGGAAATATCTTTTCTAATATTTCGGCTACAGTGGGAAATGATATCAGTACATTCCCCGATTACCCGGCGGATATACGTGCCCCGCAAGGTTCGTTGACCGGTGTGTCAGGTTTTCAGGTGCATATCGGTGCGGGTAAAGTTTTTACCCCCGGCGACAAATGCGACGTATTGGTCGCAATGAATGCCGCTGCATTGAAAACACAATACAAATTTGCGAAGCCCACAGCTTGTATCATTATTGATACAGATTGTTTCCAGAAATCAGATCTGGACAAGGCGGCTTTCAAAACAGACAATCCGATTGAAGAGATGGGGATTAAGCAGGATGTGATTGCTGCCCCTATTTCACAGATGGTGAAAGACTGTCTGGCAGATACGGGCATGGATAACAAGTCAATGTTGAAATGCCGTAATATGTTTGCTTTGGGATTGGTTTGCTGGTTGTTTAACCGTGATCTGACTGTTGCTGAAAACTTCTTGCGCGAGAAATTTGCGAAGAAGCCGCAAATAGCCGAAGCGAATATTAAAGTGATACACGCCGGATATGATTATGGTCACAACACCCATGCGTCTGTAGATCATACTTATAAGGTGGAAACCAAATCTAAAGTACCCGGAAAGTACATGGATATCAGCGGAAACAAGGCTACGGCATACGGTTTGATCGCTGCTGCCGAGAAAGCAGGCCTGCGTTTGTTCCTCGGATCTTATCCTATTACTCCGGCAACAGATATTTTGCATGAGTTGTCTAAACATAAATCATTGGGCGTGACTACTGTTCAGTGTGAAGATGAAATTTCAGGCTGTGCTACGGCTGTCGGTGCCTCATTTGCAGGTGCGTTGGCGGCTACTTCTACTTCGGGACCGGGTGTCTGTCTGAAGTCGGAGGCTATGAACCTGGCTGTTATTACAGAATTGCCACTGGTGGTTGTTAATGTACAGCGTGGCGGCCCTTCTACCGGTTTGCCTACGAAGTCCGAGCAGACCGATTTGTTGCAGGCTTTGTTTGGCCGCAACGGCGAGTCTCCCATGCCGGTCATTGCCGCAGCTTCTCCGACTCACTGCTTCGATGCCGCTTATGATGCTTGTAAGATTGCCTTGGAGCACATGACTCCGGTGGTGTTGCTGACTGACGGCTTTGTAGCCAATGGCTCCGGTGCATGGAAATTGCCTGATCTGGCAGACTATCCGGCTATCAACCCGCCGTATGTCACTCCGGAAATGAAGGATAATTATACTCCTTACAAGCGTAATGCCGAAACGGGTGTCCGTTATTGGGCATTGCCGGGACAGGAAGGTTATATGCATATCCTGGGAGGTTTGGAGAAAGACAGTGATACAGGCGCTATTTCTACTGAACCTGAAAACCATGACTTGATGTGCCGCCTGCGTGCCGAAAAGGTGGCTAAGATTCCGGTGCCTGATGTTCAGGTGCAAGGTTGCGTAGAGGACGCGGATCTGCTGATAGTAGGTTTCGGTGGAACTTACGGTCATTTATATTCAGCCATGGAGGAAATGAACCGTGCGGGCAAGAAGGTTGCTCTGGCACATTTTGTTCATTTGAACCCGCTGCCTCAAAATACGGCAGAAGTGCTGAGGAAATATAAGAAGGTAGTCGTGGCTGAGCAGAATCTTGGTCAGTTTGCCGGATATCTCCGTATGAAAGTGGACGGATTTGTTCCTTATCAGTTTAATGAGGTCAAAGGCCAGCCGTTCGTAGTCAGCGAGTTAGTTGATGCTTTCACCGAGATCTTAAATAAATAATAACCGTAAAGAAAGTAAAGACTATGAGCGAATATACAGCAAAAGATTTCAAAAAAGGACAACCTCGCTGGTGTCCGGGTTGCGGTGACCATTTTTTCTTGGCTTCGCTGCACAAAGCGATGGCTGAATTGGGAGTGGCTCCTCATGATACTGCCGTTATTTCCGGTATCGGATGTTCCAGCCGTCTTCCTTATTATATGAATACATACGCCATGCAGACGATACACGGTCGTGCGGCAGCCATTTCTACGGGTTGCAAGGTGGCTAACCCGAAGATTACTGTCTGGCAGATTTCGGGGGATGGCGATGGTCTGGCTATTGGTGGAAATCACTTTATACATGCCGTTCGTCGTAATATCGACTTGAATATGATTCTGTTGAACAACCGTATCTACGGTTTGACCAAGGGACAGTATTCTCCGACTTCTCCGCGCGGATTTGTCAGTAAGTCCTCACCTTACGGAACCGTGGAAGATCCGTTTCATCCGGCTGAATTATGTTTTGGCGCGCGTGGACGTTTCTTTGCCCGTGCGGTAGCCACGGATGGTCCCGGTACAGTGGAGATTCTGAAGGCTGCTGCCAATCACAAAGGTGCGGCTGTATGTGAGATTCTTCAGAACTGTGTCATCTTTAATGATGGAACACACGAATCGGTATATACGAAAGAAGGCCGTTCCAAGAATGCCATTTATCTGGAACATGGCAAACCGATGTTGTTTGGTGCGGAAAAAGAATACGGACTGATGCAGGACGGTTTCGGACTGAAAGTGGTAAAGCTTGGTGAGAATGGTGTGACGGAAAAAGATATTTTGGTGCACGATGCTCACTGTATGGACAATACTTTGCAGTTGAAGCTGGCATTGATGGAAGGACCGGATTTCCCGGTTGCATTAGGGGTGATTCGTGATGTGGAAGCTCCTACTTATGACGATGCCGTTAACGCACAGATTGAAGAAGTGGCTGCAAAGAAGAAATATCATAATTTCCAGGAATTACTGATGACGAATGATATCTGGGAGGTGAAATAAGATTTTCATCCTCCTTGCAGGGACGGATCTGCCGATCTGTCTGAAATATGAATGGTTAGTAATGGGCGGTGAATCACTGCCGGTTACTAACCATTCGTTATTTATACAATCGGGATGTCTTTTTATCCGGGCGGACAAGCGGGGCTTTCCGGATGGCGCGAGCTTTAAAGTTTCTCGCCGAATGACAAATCGCCGGCATCTCCCAACCCCGGGACAATATACTTGTGTTCGTCCAGAACAGGATCTATGGCGGCACACCATAATGTGACATCATCGCCGGGGAAAAGTTCTGCCATGTGTTCTACCCCTTGTTGGCTGGCAATGACGCAGGCCATTTGTAGTTTTGCAGGTCTGCCTTTGGTCAGGAAAGCTTTCCAGGCTAGTTCCATGCTTTCACCGGTGGCAAGCATGGGGTCAACTAAAAGCAAAGTTCTGTCATTCAATGAAGGGGCGGCGATGTATTCGATGTGCACATCTACTATGTGGTGCTCGTCATCTTTGTAAAAACGGAATGCGGAGACGAAAGCGTTGTCGGCATGGTCGAACATGTTCAGGAAGCCGGTGTGTAGCGGCAGTCCCGCACGGAATACCGTAGCGATCACTATTTTGTCATCGTGTGTGCTGGCTGTGGCGGTTCCCAAGGGAGTCTGTACCTGCTTTACGGAATAAGTTAGTGCTTTGCTCATCTCGTATGCCATGATTTCTCCTATTCTTTCGATATTTCTACGGAAACGCATACGGTCTTTTTGAACATGTACATCACGCAATTCCGCCACATATTGGTTTAGGAGAGAATTGCCTTCACTGAGATTGACGATTTTCATATTTCTGCTTTTGTTATGTTGTTGACTTTAACCTGCAAAGAAACAAATAATTTCTAGATTTGTAAAGTACGAATTGCATTTTTGTTACACAAATATAAATCTTTGATTATTACGGAATTTTTTCTCTAATAGCTTCTTTTTTTTAAAATAAAGCACTAATTTTGTAGCGCCTTAGACAAGGAGATGTTGAAAAACATCTTCTTTCAGAATATAAAGAGTAAAAATAACATTATACAATAACCAAATTAAATCATTTAAAGATGGCAAATTTAGATTTAAGCAAGTACGGTATTACCGACGTGAAGGAAATTTTCCACAATCCTTCTTATGATGTACTTTTCGCTGAGGAAACCAAACCGGGATTGGAAGGTTTCGAAAAAGGACAGGTTACTGAACTGGGTGCTGTAAACGTAATGACTGGTGTTTACACAGGTCGTTCTCCTAAAGATAAATTCTTCGTTAAGAATGAAGCTTCTGAAAATTCAGTATGGTGGACTTCTGACGAATACAAAAACGATAACAAACCTTGTACTGAAGAAGCTTGGGCTGACTTGAAGGCTAAAGCTGTTAAAGAATTGAGCGGCAAGCGTTTGTTCGTTGTTGATACATTCTGTGGCGCTAACGCTGCAACTCGTATGAAGGTACGTTTCATCATGGAAGTAGCTTGGCAGGCTCACTTCGTAACTAACATGTTCATCCGCCCCACTGCTGAAGAACTTGCTGCTTACGGAGAACCTGATTTCGTATGTTTCAATGCTTCTAAAGCAAAAGTTGACAACTACAAGGAACTGGGTCTGAACTCTGAGACTGCTACTGTTTTCAACTTGAAGACTAAAGAACAAGTGATCCTGAACACTTGGTACGGTGGTGAAATGAAGAAAGGTATGTTCTCTATCATGAACTACATGAACCCGCTTCGTGGTATCGCTTCTATGCACTGCTCTGCTAATACAAACATGGAAGGAACCAGCTCGGCTATCTTCTTCGGTTTGTCCGGTACAGGTAAGACTACTTTGTCTACTGACCCGAAACGTAAGTTGATCGGTGACGACGAACACGGATGGGATGACGAAGGTGTATTCAACTACGAAGGTGGTTGCTACGCTAAGGTTATCAACCTGGATAAAGAAAGCGAACCCGATATCTATGCTGCTATCAGACGTGACGCTTTGCTTGAAAACGTAACGGTTGATGCTAACGGTAAGATTGATTTCGCTGATAAGAGCGTAACAGAAAACACGCGTGTTTCTTATCCTATCTATCATATCGAAAACATCGTTAAGCCAGTTTCTAAAGGCCCTCACGCTCAACAAGTTATTTTCTTGTCAGCTGATGCATTCGGTGTATTGCCTCCGGTATCTATCTTGAACCCTGAACAAGCTCAGTACTACTTCTTGTCTGGATTTACAGCTAAATTGGCTGGTACAGAACGTGGTATCACTGAACCGACTCCGACATTCTCTGCTTGCTTCGGTGCTGCTTTCTTGTCATTGCACCCCACTAAGTATGCTGAAGAATTGGTTAAGAAGATGGAAAAGACCGGTGCTAAGGCATACTTGGTTAACACTGGTTGGAACGGTACCGGCAAACGTATCTCTATCCGCGATACTCGTGGTATCATTGATGCTATCCTGGACGGTTCTATCGACAAGGCTCCTACTAAGGTTATTCCTTTCTTCGACTTTGTTGTTCCTACAGAATTGCCTAATGTTGATCCGAAGATCCTTGATCCGCGTGACACATACGCTGATGCTGCTCAGTGGGAAGAAAAAGCGAAAGATCTGGCTGGCCGCTTCATCAAGAACTTCGCTAAGTTCACTGGTAACGAAGCTGGTAAGAAGTTGGTTGCTGCAGGTCCGAAGTTGTAATCTGAATTTTACAGATTTAACATATAAAAAGTGGTTCCATACAGGAACCACTTTTTTTTATGCTTGAAAATTTCTAGATTTGTTGCAGACCAAATATAAAAGTAAATGAAATCATTCAGATTAATGTTAGTAAGTGCAGGCTTGTTGGTATTATGCAGCTGCACACCGCAAGGCTCCCGACAGACGGAAGCTGTTGCGGATAGTGTTTCCGTAAGTCAGGTAAATCCTGTAGTAGAAACGATGATGAGCCGCCGCAGCATACGGAAGTACAAACCCGAGGCGGTGGAGCGTGAAAAGATGCAGACTATCATAGAATGCGGAATCAATGCTCCTAATGGGATGAATAAACAGTCATGGGAGATCCGTGTCGTGGATAATCCGGAATTTATCAATGGCCTGACTGAGATATTCAAACAGGAAAACCCGAAAGCGGCAGAGCGTCCGGGTTTTAAGAATATGTTCAATAACGCTCCTACGGTCGTGTTTATAGCGAATGATCCCGCGTATGATATGTCACCGATAGATTGTGGCCTGTTGGGCGAGAATATGATTTTGTCCGCCTGGTCAATGGGAATCGGCTCCTGCTGCCTGGGAGGGCCTGTGCGCTTCATGAAATCACCTGCTGCGGCGGAATATATGAAAAAGTTGGGATTCAGTGAAGGGTATGAGTTGCTTTACGCCATCGCTTTCGGATATCCCGATGAGGCGCCGGCTGCCAAACCACGGGAGGTTGGTAAAGTGAAGTTTCTGGATTAGAGATAAAAAATCCCGGAGGCGGCAACACCTTCGGGATTTTATGGATATGAATGTAGATGGATCAGTTTTTGTTGGCTCTCTTGCGTTCTGTTTCGTCAAGAATCACTTTACGCATACGCATGCTCTTGGGAGTAACCTCTACATATTCGTCTTCCTTAATGTACTCCAATGCTTCTTCCAATGAGAATACGACCGGAGGAATGATGCGGGCCTTGTCATCAGAGCCTGATGCGCGCATATTGGTCAGTTTCTTCGATTTGGTAACATTGATTACCAGGTCATTTTCATGAACATGTTCACCTACCACCTGTCCGGCATATACCTCGTCTTGCGGATAAATGAAGAACTTGCCGCGATCCTGCAATTTGTCGATAGCGTATGCAAAGGCTGTCCCGCCTTCCATGGCAATCATAGAACCGTTGCTACGGCGTTCTATCTCACCTTTGTAGGGTTGGTAGCATTTGAAACGGTGGGCCATGATCGCTTCTCCTGCCGAGGCAGTCAGTACGTTGGTACGAAGACCGATAATACCACGTGAAGGCATATCAAACTCGATGTTTACGCGGTCACCCTGTGTCTCCATAGAAACCAGATCCCCTTTGCGGCGGGTTACCATATCAATCATCTTGCTGGAATATTCTTCGGGTACGCTGATTGTCAGCTCTTCGATAGGCTCGCATTTCACCCCGTCTATTTCTTTGAAGATCACTTGAGGCTGTCCCACTTGCAATTCGTAGCCTTCGCGACGCATGGTCTCGATCAATACGGAGAGATGAAGCACGCCACGTCCTGATACAATCCATTTACCGTCCTCCAGTTCGCTTTTGCGTACACGCAATGCCAGGTTCTTGTCCAGTTCTTTGGTCAGGCGGTCTTGAATGTGGCGTGAAGTCACAAACTTGCCTTCTTTACCGAAGAAAGGAGAATCGTTGATAGTGAACAACATGCTCATGGTCGGTTCGTCAATAGCGATGGGTGGCAATGGTTCCGGATTCTCGAAATCGCAGATGGTATCACCGATCTCGAAACCGTCTATACCTACCACAGCACAGATATCACCCGATGAAACGGCATCTGTCTTTTTGCGTCCCAAACCTTCGAACGTATGTAGCTCTTTGATTTTGGACTTTATCAGGCTGCCGTCACGCTTTGCCAGTGTAATGTTCATGCCTTCTTTCAGGGTGCCGCGATGCACGCGTCCCACAGCGATACGGCCTGTATATGACGAGTAGTCCAGAGAGGTGATTAACATCTGAGGAGTTCCTTCCAGTTGTTTCGGAGCCGGAATGTGCTCGATGATAGCGTCCAGCAGCGGAATCAGGTTCTCGGTCGGGGTTTTCCAGTCGGTACTCATCCAGTTGTTTTTGGCAGAGCCATAAATGACGGGGAAATCCAGCTGATCCTCGGTAGCATTCAGACTGAACATCAGGTCGAATACCATTTCATAAACTTCATCCGGACGGCAGTTGGGTTTGTCCACCTTGTTGACTACAACGACGGGTTTCAAACCGATCTGTAACGCCTTCTGCAATACGAAGCGTGTCTGGGGCATCGGGCCTTCGAATGCGTCCACCAATAAGATACATCCATCAGCCATATTGAGTACACGCTCTACTTCGCCACCGAAGTCGGCGTGTCCCGGAGTATCAATAATATTGATTTTTGTTCCTTTGTAGTTAATTGAAACGTTCTTTGAAAGGATGGTTATCCCTCTTTCGCGTTCCAAGTCATTATTATCCAGTACCAGCTCACCGTTTGTCTGGTCGTTGCGGAACAAATGTCCCGCCAGCATCATCTTGTCCACCAGTGTCGTTTTTCCGTGGTCCACATGGGCGATGATCGCAATGTTTCTAATGTCTTGCATACTATACCTATATATTTGGCTGCAAAGGTACGATTTTTAATTCAAAAAATATTTGGCTGTTAACGATTATTTTTTATCTTCCGCCTCTTCTTTGTTATTAAATGTAGAGGGAGTGGTGCCATAGAAATCGACAAAGTGCTTTCTGAAGGTGGGTATGTCATTGTATCCCACCATCTCGGCCACCTCCTGGACATTGTGTTTTCGGCTTCTCAGCAACTCGGCGGAGCGTTTCAGCCGGACCCCTCTTACTAGTTCTATGATGGTGAAATTCGTGAGTTGTTTCACTTTTCTGTAAAGAGTGGGCTGGCTCATGTTCAGCATCTCGGCCAGTTTTTTCACATTGAACTCCTGATTTTGCAGGTTTTCATTGACAATATTCAGTATTTGCGTGATGAACGGGTCCTCTATGGTGACCGTTTCCGCATTCTCTTCTTGCGGGCTGTTGTCGGTGACGGAAGGCATCAGCAGTTTGGTATAAATCTGTTTCAGCTCAACCCGGCTTTTTATCAGACGCTTCACCTTGGTGCGGAGAATTTCCGGGTTGAAAGGCTTCAGAATATAGTCGTCCGCTCCCAGCTCTATTCCTTTCACTATATCTGCGTCGTCCGTCAGAGCGGTCAGCAGGATAATAGGTATATGGCAGGTTTTCAGGTCCTCTTTCAAGATGCGGCAACATTCAAAACCGTTCATGACAGGCATCATGATATCCGTTATGATAAGATCCGGTATTTCCTTACGCGCCATTCTTACCCCTTCTTCCCCGTTTTCCGCCATGATAATATTATAGGTGGAGGAGAACAGCACTTTCAGATAGAGGCGGATATCCGCATGGTCTTCTACTACCAGCAGTTTCAGTTTGGTTTCGGGACTGTCAATGGGGTTGGCGATAATGCTGCTTGCTATTTTTTGCTGTTTCTTGTCCTCGGCGGTGATCATTGCTTTATCGGAATCTTCCACCAGCGTCTCGGGTTCGATGAAACAGACATTTTCATTATTCTCCAGGTGCTGTTTGCCCAGGGGGATATAAAGTACCACCAGGGTTCCTTTGTTTTTTTCCTGGGTGATCTGGATATCGCCGTGGTGGGCAAGTGCTGTCTTTTTCATGATTTCAATGCCTAATTCGGGGTGTAGCCGGTTGCTTGGAGGGTTGTAATTATCCGATCCAAGGAAGATGACCGAGGATTCTTCTATCATCTCTTTCCCGTCATCCTCTATGGTGAAGAGGCAGAAATCCTTTCCGTTGATCGTGCTGGTGTTTACAGTAAAACGGATGGAGCCGGAATACGAGATATGCCGGTAAGCATTGGATAGTATATTGCTCAGCGTGAAGATGATCTTTTTCCGGTCAATCCATATTTCTGTATTTATTTTGTTGTCCTTGTCATAATGCAGGTTGATGGGGCTGACGTTGAGCAGCTCATACGATGCACGGACCACCGTGTCGGCTATCGCGCTGGCGGGATAGGGCGCCACATTTAATTGGGGGCTGTAATTTTCCTGCTGATGAATATTCAGCAGCTGGTTGCAGATGTCCTGCAGGCTGATTGAGTTCCGGTAGGCCATTCTGGCTTTTTGCAGGAATGATTCGGGAAAGCCCGTATGGGCAATCATTTCTTTTAACGGAGCGGTGATGAGTGACAGCGGGGTGCGTAGTTCCTGTGCCAGCATATATCTGATCTGGTCGCGCAGCTGGTGGTTTTTCTCTTCTTCCTTTCTTATTTCCGTTTCTTCTTCCAGTTTCTCTTTCAGTTTTACTTCTTTGGCCTTGTAAGCTTGCCGTCTTTGTAATTTCCGGTTAAAGTACATCCATGTGAGCAGGGAAACAAAGATGACGGTCAGGATGTATACGGCGGCGGCCCATCCGCTTGCGGCCCAATATCTGTCTACGCTGATGGACAACCGGGTTATCTGCTCATCTTTGTCCAGCGGATAAGACGGGCGTATTTCCAGCATATATTTTCCGGGAGTGATATCGCTGAGCTTTATCTGATCGTCATAACTTGTTTTCCATTCTTTCTCTGTGGGCAGCAGGCGATATTTCACGGTGTTGGGCGAGGTGCCGTATTTCAAGTCACTTAAATAGAGAATCAAGTTGTTGTTATGGTAGTCTAAAGACAGATGCTCTGCCAGATGCGCGGGTCTGTCCAGAATGACTTGTCCGTTTATCTCCTCTCCAATTTCCACTTTGTTGTAATTGATATCTATATCGGAGATGCGGAACCGGCGGTTGCTTGAGCTTTCTTTTAAGGCGCGCGGTTCGAAATAGAGCAATCCTGTAGAGTTCGCCCATAGCAATTTCCCGTCATTCAGCCGGCATACATCATAATAACTTTCCGGCAGTGCGTAGGTATATGATGCATTGTTTTTGTTGTTCACAGTGATAAAGCCGGCATTGGTTCCCAGCCAGGTATTTCCGTTCTTGTCATCTATCATGCAGCTTATGTGTCCGTTGGACAATTCTTTTTGCAGGATCATGGTAGAGGATACGGTTTTCTCTTTTCCGTCTATTTGGATAATTTTATCGGAATAGGAGATAAACAGTTGGTTATAGTTGTTCAGGTAAAGCGCCAATACTTTTCCGGGGGTCAAGTCTCTTTCCTTTTCATAGCCGCCGGTGAATTTGATCCGTTTCCCTTCCCGGTCGGCGCGGCGTATTCCTTTCTCGGTGCCCAGCCACATGGTTCCGTCTCCGTCCTCGCACATGGCGGTTACTTCTTTGAACTCTTTTGCATAAGGTTGCGAGGCTATGCATTCGTGTGTCTGGTGGTTGTAGATCATCACTCCTTTTTCGGTGGCAATCCATAAGTGGTTCTGCGAGTTCAGGTATAGCTTCAAGATGGAAGCGGTCACGTCGGAGTCTGCCGTCTCGGGTTTGGGCTGGTAAGTCACCGTTGCGCCGGTGGTAGGATTAACCCGGAGAATGCTTCCCTGCTCATCGCCGAACCACAGTTCTCCATTTTTATCTTTGTGCAGGCAGTAGTGGTTGCCGGGGTTGCTCTTCTCCCATAGGGAAAAGCGCAGGTAGGGGGAGACGCTTTTTTCTGTACTTTTATAGATGCCGTTTTTTTCGGTGGCCAGCCAGATGCATCCGTTGGCATCTTGTTCTATGCTTTCCACATTCCTTATTTCATTGTTTAAAGGGATGCGGTTGATCTCGTTTCCTTTGAAATTCAGTTTCAGCAATCCTCTGCCGAAAGTTCCTACCCAAAGTACATTGTTGGGCTTGTCAAAATGAATGCCGGTAATTCTGTTTTTGAGGATAGGGTCGTAGTAAGAATCATACCGGGTCAGTTCTATGATGCGGAATGGCGACTGAAGGTAGTTGTCCGTTTCAAACCTTATGGCGGCCAGTGAGGTCCATGTGGCTATGATGAATGTGATTTCATCTATTTGGATGATATCGCGTATGTCCGAATTCTGTATGAGGGATGGCTGGCTGTTGTCATTCAGCTTGCGGGATGTTTTTGTGTCCGTATTGTAGCAGATGATTCCTTGGGTCTGGCCGCAGATCCATACATTATTATTATATAGATGTATTTTCTCAATGTCGTCGGCTTGGGCAATGCCCAGGTCGTTGCCGTTTATATATTCGCAGCTTTTATCGGCAATGTCATAAAGCAGGATCTGATTGTCGGCTGTCAGTGCGCATAGAATGTCTTCGTTATTATAAAGTTTGACCACTTTTGCCTTTATATCTGTAAGCGGCTGTGCGGTCAGTCTTATTTCATCGGTATTTCTCTCAATGTTTAATTCTACGATGGCATTGGAGGTCAGGGCGTATAGTCTGTCTTGCAGCACACAGATATCCAGTATGTCCTGCAATACCTCGGGAGCAGGCGAGGTGAGTGGCAGGTATTTCCCGCGCATCTTGTCAAAGCAGGCTATTTGGTTCAGGTTGGTAATGCGTGACCATAGCAGATTGTCCGATGTCTCATACAGGTGAGTCAAGGAGCGCGGCTCTTTTTCGATCAGGTTGTAATTATGAAAATGTACTCCGTCATAGCGGCTTAATCCGACATCGGTTCCCAGCCATAGAAAACCGGCTTTGTCCTGATGGATTCCGGTCAATGTATTGTTGCTCAATCCGTCTTTTTGGGTGAGTAGCTGGACGCCACACTGGCGGAAATAGCTTTGCGCATGAGTAGTTGTTAGGCAAAAACTACATAGTAAGGTGAGTATTAAAGATTTTATCATCATAAATTGTTTCACTTTTATTCCCCTGTTGCCAGATTTATAATATACAATCTGTCTGATATCATTCCTTAATCTATTTTAGGAATTTCTACAAATGTAGCAAATAATATTTTCATAACCAACTAAAAATCATGGGAATATATTCTTTTTCTAGCATCGGCTAGTCCGGTGGAAAAAGAAAGGGGTTGGTGTTTCATTCATGTTACTTTGTTTGCCGCTGATTACTAGGTAATTGCGCTTGAATGAAATACACCCCCTTGTCTGTGCTCTTTTCCGTAAAGCAGGTATGCCGAGCCCGGGACAAGGGGGATGGCGGTATCTATGATAAAGTGATTATTGTATGCTTCGTCATAAATTATAGGAGAAGGCAGCCTCGTGGTTCCGGGGATTGTAGTAACCCTTTATGGTGACGGGGATCTGCATATATTTTACCTCATTGTCTATTACTTTCATATAAATATAGCTCTGGGATTCGAACTTATAGTTTTTGGTGGCAGGATCGGTAGCCAGACTGAAGCCTTTGAGATACCATTTTATCAAAGACGAGGAGCATTCGGACTGATATCCGCTGTAGTACAGGCTTCCGTCACTGTAGCATTTCATGTTCAGCTGGATAGTGAAAGCATATTTATGGTCTATCGTTTGCTTCATTGCAATTTTCAGCCATGTTTGTTCTCCTTGGGGTGCGGCCTGGACATCCAGTTCTTCCTGAGCGTCAGTGTGTTTGCGGAGGGCGGATAAAATTCTCTCGGCTTCAGAAAGGCTGATAGCCGGCAACTCACTTAATTTTAAGTGATCAGCATTGTTTTCCTCGTATGTGACGCTTCTGGCGCCATACGTTTTTTCCAAAAGATACGTTGAAACGGAGTTTTCAACGGGGTCATTACCATCTGCGGAGCAGGATGCCAAACTCATCATGACGAGCATGGCAATCATTAAATGAATTGCCTTCATAGAGCTATAATTTTTATGTTTCTTTTTGATTGTTTGAATGATTGACCCATTATCATCCGCTGCAAATGTAGGTATTCTTTTCATATATCCAAATTATTCTTGGGCTTTTTTGATAAAAACACCCTCCTTTTGACGAAAATACCTGCTATATGGAGGGGGAGGAAGTGATTTTCTGTTAAAAAGGGGTGTTTCTGTCAAGGTGAAAGGAATCTCGTCCACAGGTGGGGAAAATGCCGTTGGTGCTTCGTCCGGTCGTTGGAATGTTTTTCAGGGGATGGCCGGATGAAAACAGGAGGTAAGACTGTTTTTTATTCATTTTTCATTTTGCCGAAACCACCTCTTAATAAAGATCAATTCGCCAATATCCTGTTAAAACAATAGAGCCTACCTTTGTGATGTGAAAAATAACTTAGCTAGAGAGAATAGAATATGGTAATACGAAGATTTTTATTTTCATTGGTGTGTCTGCTGGCTTCTTCCTTATTTATACATGGACAGATAGCTGTTAAGACGAATGTGGCGATGGATGCTGTCGCCATACCAAACCTGGGAGTGGAGGTAGGGTTAAGCAAGAAGCTTACACTGGACATCCCGCTTTATTATAATCCCTGGAAGTACAGTGATAGCAAGATGCTGAAGCTGGTGATGGTACAACCCGAGTTGCGCTATTGGCTTTGCGACAAGTTCAATGGTCATTTCTTCGGTTTTCATTTGATGGGGGGCGCATACAATACGACCGGTATTGACCTGCCGTTCTCTCCTTTCGATGATTTGAAAGACTTCCGTTATAAGGGGCATTTTTATGGCGGCGGCGTCAGTTACGGTTATCAGTTTGTGCTGGGCCGTCATTGGAACCTGGGAGCCACTATCGGTCTGGGGTATGCTTATGTACGCTATAAGAAATACGAGTGTGAGGAATGTGGGGATATGCTGGAGAAATCCAACAAGAACTATTTTGGCCCTACCAAGGCCGCTCTGAATCTGATTTATGTATTCTAAAAATAAAGGATTATGAAACTTATACGCTATATACTTCTCATATTGTTGATACCCGCTACTCCGGCAGGCGCACAGGCATTGGCGGGTGGTCAGGTACAGGTCGGTAACCCGTCCATCCTGATTGGTGATAACGGACAGGTGATGATAGGAATGGACATCACGCTGCCGGCTGCCATGGAGCTTTCTTCCAACCGTGTGGCCACGCTGACTCCGGTTTTGAGGACACAGGATAACAGTGCTAACAAGGTGTTGCCCGCCATCTGGGTGTATGGACGTACCCGTTCCATTGTGCAACAGCGCGAGCGCAGTGTCCCTTCGGATGCTTATACCGTTCTCCGCCGCAAGAATGGAACGGAGCAGACGGTGAATTATTCGGCCCGCATCCCCTACGAGAAATGGATGAACGGTGCGGAACTGGAACTGCTGGCTGCCGTGCGCGGCTGTGCCGATTGCCAGAAAGAGGAAAGCACTGCCTTTGTGACCCGTGCCCATTTGGAACGCTATGTGGTGAAACCTGCCGTGGCATTTGTCTCTCCGGCCGTCGAGGCGGTGAAGAACCGTGCCGAGGAAGGGCGCGCTTATTTGGATTTCCCGGTAAACCAGACCCGGATTTATCCTGACTATCGCCGTAATCCGTCCGAACTGGCTGCCATCAAGCATACGGTGGATGTGGTGAAGAATGATGCCAATACCACCATTACCGAAATAGCGATTGTGGGTTATGCCTCTCCCGAAGGCAGGTATACCGCCAATGCGCGTCTGGCTCAGGGCCGTGCCGAAGCGTTGAAGAGCTATGTCATGAACGAGTATGGTTTTAAGGCGGATTTGTTCAAGGTGAATTCCGTGCCCGAGGACTGGGCGGGGCTGCGCGACTATGTGGCCGGGAGTAATTTGCCTCTGAAAGAAGAGATTTTGTCCATAATAGATACGAACGAGAGCGATTTTGATGTAAAGGAGGGACGCATGAAAGCCTTGGATGGCGGAAAGGTATATGCCATGTTGTTGCAAGATTGCTATCCGGCTTTGCGCCACTCCGATTACACCGTGCGGTATGTAGTCCGCGGATTCAATGTGGAAGAAGCGAAACAGATTATAAAGACCCGTCCCCAGCAGTTGAGCTTGCAGGAAATGTTTCTGGTGGCCCAGACATACGAAAAGGGGAGCGACGAGTTTAACGAAGTGTTCGATGTGGCAGTGCGCATGTTCCCTGATGACCCAACAGCGAATATAAACGCTGCCGCTATCGAACTCCAACGAGGTGACTTGCAACAGGCGGCGCGTTATCTGGACAAGGCGGATGCACAGGCGAGTGCGACGCTGAACAACAGAGGCGTGCTGAAACTGTTGCAAGGAGACCTCGACTCGGCCGAAACGTTTTTCAGACAGGCGCAAGCCAAGGGAGCTGCCGAAGCCGGCGCCAACTTGAATGAGGTGGCGGAAAAGCGTAAAGATGAAGTAATTTTTGGAAAATGACCTATTATAACAAACAGTACAATAAAAGATGTTAGAAGAAACTTGTTCTTTGTGAAAAGCGCAAGGTAAAATCCGGGGTAGAGGAGTCTATTCCCGGATTTTGAATTTTATAGGGTACTATTCATTCACAGGCTTATACTGTTCTTCTTCGATGAATTGAAAGTTCAATATCCGTTAACCACGGACGTGATTAAGTCTAACCACCTAGGTGGTTAACTTTAGTCACCCTTGTGGTTAGACTTAACCACCAAGGTGGCTAAGCAATTATAAACCATTCATCCACCCTATGCACAAGGCATGTAGCGAAGTTGGAATCCTTTATTTTTGGGCATTCGTTAGTGAGGGCAATGCCCTCACTAACGAATATGCTACCACCACTAATAAGCACGTCATTATAAACAAGTTACAGTAAAAGTGAGGGCATGAGGGCATTTTTGCGTCCAACTTTCTATTGGTTAATGACATCCAATACGCCATTGTCGCTATCTATGGAGAAAAAGAGGGTGCCTTCCATTTCTTCATTGCCTGATGGAAATGACCTCTACAGGGGGGAATCCTGCTGAAAATACCACTGTGCCTTATCGGGATAGGCAAATAAAAAAAAGATACATTTTATTTCTGTTCTTTCTCTGTGTTTTTCTGCGTGAAATGTAAGAGGCGATTCTTTCAATGAGCAGGGCGTTTTATTCATGAATGACGGAAATGCCCTGCAAAAGGCGCTCTAAAGTCATTTTGTCAAAGACGCCAATCTATTTTGCCGAAAATACCGATTAAGGCTTATGCGGTTTGCCACTTACCTTTGCAGTGTCGACAAACAAGAATAGAAATTACAAAAAGGAGTTTATAATTTAAAAACTTAGGATTATGAAAATTAAGGGGTTATTGTTAGGAATGTTGGCATGCGCTGCAATGGTAGCATGTACAAACGAGGACATTGTGGAAAATAACAATGGCGGACAACCGGAGAAAGTAAAGGGCAACCTTTCATTAGTGATTAGTTCTTCTTCAAACTCATCACGTGCAGGTGATAATGAAAATAGCGGTACAACGGATCCGGGTATCGAAAGTGAATCAACTGTAACAGATGCCGTTATAATTTTGAATAGACTGGATGATAATGGAGATCTTACTCAAGAAGAATTCGGTGGTTATTTAACAGGGGCACAGTTGAATAAAACTACGACTGCTGGAGCAACCATTTATAAGCCTTTCTTTACATTGGCAAATTCCGGATTGTATAAAGTGCTTGTTGTATTAAATCCGACAGTGGCAATAGAAGCTATCGCCAACAACGAACAAACAACTGGAAAATCTAAGTATGAACAGATTGTGGAAAGTTCTTATACAACAACTGGTGCTGATATAGCAATAGCTGCTGCCGGTCAATTTATGATGGTGAACAAAGAAGAGATAACTGTAAACGTTGAATCCAATAACTATGAAAATCCAACAGAACAAGGGGTAGAGGTAGAACGTGTCGTTTCAAAGATAAATTATGTAGTTGCTAAATTAAATAACTTATATCCTCTTACAGTAAAGACTACTGATTATGCCATTGCGGAAACTATAAGTGGTTACTATATATATCCCGATAATAAAGCTGCTCATTTGACAGGTTTGCATAAGGCAAAGAATTTGGATAATGGTAATTCTGATGTTTGGATACATGAGGGGAAAAATGGAACAGACAGAAGAGCTTTTATAAAGACAGACGAAACTTATGGTCAGACAGATGAACATATTTTTACTCTTCTTGAGTCGTTCCCGAAATTTGAATATTATACTAAAACTACTAATGGTCATCTTGACTGGACAGTGAAACTGGATAAATACGCATTGGTGAATCTTTCAAATTCTGTGTATACAGCAAGACATTTGACGGATGCAAGCTGGGAAAACCTCAGAACTTTAGGCTTGTTAGGTGAAAACAATATGGCCTATATGGTTGATCCTAATTCAATGAATAAAAATAGTGAATCAAATTACGACCAAGCTTTTGACTCATATTTCTATAACGCATTGAAAAATGTAAATGCGGATAAAGTTGATGAGGCTGGTAGTGAACAGACCTATTTCCAAGATCTTCCTACTGAAAACACTAACGATAATAAAGAGGTAGGTCATCGTTTGGCTTATTGTTTGGAAAATATTGTGAAAAAAGAAAAGCAAGTGCCGGCTTTAGTGACAGGTATTATTTTCCGTGGTCAGATTGGCGATAAAGATGGTAATCCTGTTGGTACCATTTATAAATGCGATAATAAATTTTATACATCTATTGATGCTGTAAAAGCTGACAATGGTGCAGATGCATCTTATGATACTTATGAAAATGGACATTGCTATTATTATTCATCTGACATTTGCCACAATAAAGGAGATCAGTATATGGATAAGGCAATCATGAGAAATAATATCTATGTACTGAAAGTTACTGGATTCGAGGAAATCGGTGGTGCAACAATAGAAATAGATCCTAGCGGTGAAGAAATTGATAACAATTTCTATTTGCAGTTGAGTGCCAAAATCCTTCCTTGGGTTGTACGTTTCAACGACATTGAGTTCTAAGAATAAACACTATAACAGACAGGGGGAGGATTCATCTCCTCCCCCTTTATACCTTTCTATATTCTAACATTATAAAATGATCAAAAGCATGAAAACAGTAAAAACATTCGCCCGACAATTCTCCTTCAGCCTGATGATGGCCATGACATTGGGAAGCGCCGTTGTGTCGTGCGACAGCATACTCGGTGAAGAAGAGGTAGATTGCTCTGTGGAGTACAGAGTGAAGTTCAAGTATGATTATAACATGAAGTATGCCGATGCCTTCTCACGCGAGGTGGAGACTGTGACACTTTATGCTTTTGACGATAACGGCAAGTTGGTATATCAGAAGACAGAAGAAGGCGATGTGCTGGGAGAAGAAGGATATACCATGAAAGTGGATTTGGAACCGGGTGACTACCATCTGATCACTTGGGCGGGACTGAATAATGAGGCTTCATTCTCAGTACCTTTGGTTACGGCAGGAGAATCCTCGCTGGACGAACTGCAATGCAAGATGGACCGTCTGTACAGCCGTGCGGCTGATGGAACGGCTATGGTGAACAGCAAACTCTCTTCGTTGTGGCACGGCGAAGTGACCAAGCAATCTTTCTCGCGGGCGGCAACCTCGCAAGTAGTGACCGTGCCACTGGTGAAGAACACCAACACCATACGCGTCATTCTCCAGCAAATGGACGGAGTGACTGTGGAGGTGGATAAATTTGAATTTACGATTACGGACGACAACGGCCTGATGAACTATGACAACAAGCTGCTGGAGGACGAAACATTAACATATTATCCCTATTACCGTACGCAGGGCGGCACGGACATGGGGACACGAGCCGACGGAGAGGAGGAGGACAGCAACATCAGCGTAGCCATCGCACAGATTACCGTAGGCCGTCTGGTGGTTGAAAACAACCCCCGCCTCACCATCACCAACAAGGAAACCGGAGAACCTGTACTTTCCATCCCCTTGGTGAAATACCTGCTGCTTACCGAAGCCGAAGGACATGACATGACCAACCAGGAGTATCTGGACCGTCAGGACGAATACAACATGACTTTCTTCCTGGACGAGAGCATGAAATGGATCCAGACCAGCATCATTATCAATGACTGGGTGGTGCGCTTCAATGACATGGACATGTAATAACGAAACTAAAAAAGCAATTTATGAAAAGATGGTTATCATATATAGTAATGGCGGTGCTCTGCGGCTTCTACTGCTCGTCGTGCAGCGATGAGACGTTTGAAGGACAGGGTCCGGATACCGGTGCTCCTGTGGTGAGACTGACGATTGCCCTGCCGGGAACAAGTCGCGCGATTGGAGGATATGAGGAGAATGCATATCCGGATAATCTGGATCCTGAGACAGAAGGACAGCGCTCTATTGACGCCAATGACATTTATGTGTTGCAGTTCGTGGATGACAAGCTGTATCATGTGATTACTGACTTGGCGATTTCACAACCTGACGGCCTTCAAGTACGTACCTTGACCGGACATATTCTTTTTGCACCCGGCCGTACGGAATTGGTCGTGCTGGCCAATCTGAATCAGCAGGAGGGCATTGCGAGCATCACGGCGGAAGATTTGCTTACCAGTTACAACGGACAGGCACAAAGCGAAATATACAAGGATCTCATCTATTCTTATCCTACAGCTAATTGGAATTTGGAAAATAACAAACTGCCCATGTGGGGAACTACCGGTGTGATTTCAATTTCCTCTACTACCGATGCCAGTTGCAATCTTTATCGCGGTGTGGCTAAAATGGGTGTTCAGGTGGATGAGGATTGTACGAATTTCCAATTGAAAGAAATATATGTATATCGTGTGAATGATAAAGGGTATTGTGCGGCTCCTACTCAAAAGCCGAGTAGCGATATGCAAATCCAGTTCTCGGAGACAGATATACCGGAAACGGCAAGTCCGCGTACAGATCCATTGAAGTATGTGGTTCCTGAAAGTGAGGATACGGATTATATTGTCACCGGTAAGAGGTTCTTGAATCAGATTTACCTTTCCGAGGTAAAGAACGCCGGCACTGACCCTGACAAGCAGCTGAAGGTAGTGGTAGGTGGTATCTATGAAGGTGAAGGGATAGAAGGAGCCGGTAAAATGAACTACTACCGCATCGATATGAAAGACGACAAGGGCGGTGGAGTGGCCGACTTTGACATTATCCGCAATCACTCGTATGTATTCAACATTACAAAGGTGGCTAACCCGGGAACTCCCACCCCCGATGAGGCGTTGGAGAATGATGTAGTGGCCTTGACGGTTACTGTAGACAGGTGGGCGGACGATTACATGCGCGGTGTCCCCGATCAGTATACGCTGACTACCGACAAAAGTGTCATTATCTGCAAAAAGTTTAATGATGTGTCGACAAAAACACTGGACATCTGGACGGATTATAGCGACGGCTGGTATATAGAACCTATTGCCGGTCAGGATTTGAGTTGGTTGACAATAGACAAGGAGAGTGGCAGCGCTAATAGCACGACCACCGTATCCGTCACTCCGAATTTTGAGAACAGAGGTATTACTCGCACCACACGTTTTTATGTGGTGGCAGGTAGTATCAAGAAGGAAATTACGGTTATTATGCCTCAGCCTCCTACGGCAAACTGCTACATTGTGGACGAAGGCGAACACGAGTTGATTGTCTCCATTAAAGGCAACGGTAACGATGGTATCGCTCCCGAAGGGATCGACATTGTTCCCGGCGAGGGTGACGCTGCCTTGACACCGGTCAAGATAGGGGTCATTTGGGAAACAGAAGCCGGACTGATACAGCTGAGAGATGCTGGAACGGGTAGTTATGTCTCTAATACGCAGGGAAGAATGACTTATGCCGATTATGACCCAAATACCAATTCCATCAAGTATACTGTCAACTTGAACGGTGCCAGCATTGGCGGTGTAACGGGAGGTAATGCATTGATCGGTGCGTTTAATGATCGGAATCAAGTGGTATGGTCATGGCATATATGGGTAGCTCCCGACATGATTGACCCGAATACACAGGAAGTGTATGAACACATGGTAGAGAATTGGACCTTGAATGACTATGATGTATTGGACCGTAACCTGGGTGCGTTAAGCAATAAGCCTGTGGATAATAGCAGCGTGGCATCTATGGGATTGCTTTACCAATGGGGGCGTAAAGACCCGTTTATTGGTGCCGGATATTCCAATGATAATTTCAAGGATACCGGTGTGTTACCGGTGGTACATTATTATGAGGGCTGGGGAGTACAGAATGGCGGTTCGATAAGAATGGATGATAATGCTATCCCTACTACCATCCAGCATCCTACACGGTTGGTGTATGGTGGTGGTAATAGTAGCCCTACCGGATTATCCAGTATACCCGGTTATGGTGGCTATTTGTGGGGAACTAATAATGGGTTAAGTACTACTGTAAAAGATTTAGGCTCAAAGACTATTTATGACCCGTGTCCTGTGGGATATAGAGTGCCACCGGTGGATGCGTTCGTGTTTAGTAAAAAAGTAGAAGTTAAAAAATATAAACGAGGGGAAAGAATTGGAGAGATAACTCTAAAGAAAGAAGATTCTAAGGATTATGGGAAGCCTATATATTATAGGGAATGGGATTCAGAGGACAGGGAGTGGAATAAATATAAGTTTGAAGAAGACGGTAAATTAAAAGGAGGGAAGGATTCAGCAAAGATATATGAAGTTTATGAGGCTGTTCTTTCTATTGATTGGAAAACATTAACAAGCGAAAAAGACAACTGGCGTTTTAATGTAATGTATGTTCCTCATTTTGTGAATAACATGAACGATACAAAGATTCAATGGGGAGATAGCAATGCTGATGAAATATCTATATATGATGGATCTTATGTAAGCAATGCAGGTTATTATGGTTTTTATTTGAATTATGAGAGTTTGAATGAACCTAAATTAACGGCTGAAAAAAAACAGGGTTTCTATGGTCATGAAAATAAAAGAGCTAATTATTATTATAATCCCGTAGCTGGCCAGCCTATTACATGGTTGCCCTTGACAGGTGCTTATGATCCGACAAAGGGATTTACTTTTAAAGGCCAAAACAATTCTACGATTTCAATAGAACAAGGGTCCTCTATTACCGTAAATAGTTTTTTGTGGACGAACTCTTCTATTCTAAGTGAGGATAACAAATGGATTCCGGGTGCAATGTTCCTGCATGGGGCAGAGATCGGTGGTGGAGGTAATGGGCGCCATATCCACGGACTGACTCAATCTAATATTCGTGCGGAATCTCATTATGCCGGAGCCGTCCGTTGTGTCCGCGACAGGGCAAAGACCAAATGGGATATCAACTCATTGACTCCAACGGCAAGTATTAGCCGTGCGAAAGGCAGCACCACCACCATCAGCATTGTATCTGTCAATGCCACATGGGAATTGGTGAACCCGGGTGCTCCCTGGTTGCAGGTAACGCCGGACAGCGGTAATGCCGACAAGGGAAGAGGAACGACTATCACCCTGAAAATGCTGAAGGAGATGCCAAGCGGAACAAGTACTACACTGGCATTCCGTATCGCCAATGAAACGGAAGACCGTGAAGTGACTGTGACGGTGAACTAAAAGATGAACAATAAAACGTATGCTACTTATGAAAACGAAATTTAATATAGCATTCTTTCTCTTGCTGGTAACAGCCTTGTGGGGATGTACGGAAGCGAATGAGCAAACGGCGGAAATCATAGCCGGGAAAGGCAAGAATGTGCAAGTCTCTTTTGAGGTCATGGTGCCGCCGGCCGGTCTTCCTTCCAGCCGCGCTATCAGTAATGATGCCGCAATTGACAAGTATGTGGTGTGGGTCTTTAATGACGGGGCCTTTAAGGAAGCGGTGAGCAAAGGAGATACGTACACAGAGGGCACGGAAACAAAGCCTAGAATCAGTTGGGACGGGACAAGTGGAGGACAGATGTATATCATACTGCCCGAAGAATATACCGCTGTAACGCTGATGATTGTAGCGAATGCAGAAGTTGACACTCCCGCTGTAGATACTTCGTTTGATGCAGCAAAGGCGTCATTGGGCACATTTACAAACAACGATCTACAGTATATGCCCCTGTATGGCGAACTGACCGCTCCGTTTGCCGTTGCTTTGGGAGCGAAGGGAAATATCTCCCTGCTTCGTGCCATGGCAAAAGTGGAAGTGCGGACCGAAGGCTCAAATTTCCAATTGGACGAAATGTATGTTTATCGGGTGAATCACACCGGAACCATCGCCAAGCAGGGCAGTATTATCAATAATCAGCCCATGGACGAAAGGGTGGTGGGAACAGTTGCAGGCAACAGTACGGGTTCCGTATATATTCCGGAAATAGCCGGTGTCAATGGGGCTGATGGAAAAGGCGAGACATTTATTGTCATGGGGGGTACCTATACTTCTAAAGATGGAGTTTCCAGCAAAAAATATTATCGTTTGGATTTCATCAAGCGCATTACGGAAGAAGGTGCGGGTGTACGATATGAGCCGTTGGGAGATATCGAGCGTAATCACCGGTATATCTTTGATATTGACTATTTGACGGATGGTGCAGGTCATGGTGATTTGGAAACGGCTGTCAGTGCTGACGCCGACAACCGTATCAGTGAGACCGAAATAGAAATGATTGTCATTGATGATAAGGATATCATGGATATCACGACGGACAACTATATTTATTTAGGTGTTACCGCAGGAAAAATCACAGCTTCCGAAATAGGAGATTATTATACCGCCCGTATCAGGGTTGTAACGAACAATCAGAATGGCTGGCAGATTGAAACCTTACCTGAGGGTGTCAGTGTGACATTGGATAGTTGGAGGCCTGCACCGAGTGATGAAATAGAAGAAGTCAATTCCACATGGGTCTTTTTGGAGAAAGCCCAATATTCACGCAAACAAGATGTATCCCTTTATATCTATAGTGGGAATATCCGGAAAACAATCCAAATTCTGATACCTTAATAAAAGGAGGATGTTATGAACAACCTGTTAGAAATCATGGACAAGGAATCATGCGGTAAATCGGAAGTTTACCTGTATGAAGAAGGTGGCCGCTGGTATGCCTACCATCGTTCGGCCCAGTTGTTGAAGAAACTCAGTGAGGCGGCATTGAAGCTGAAAGAGGTGTGTTCCTTCTACGGTGTCATGCTGGACAAGGTGGAAGTGGATTTGAACAAGTTGCTGAACGGGCCTTGGTTGGTAACCCTGTGTTCGGACGATGAGATGATGCTGATTAAAAACGACTAATCTATAGAATTATGTGCGAGGTGGTAACGATGTTGGAAAGGGAACTGAGCAATGACGGTTTGATATATATCTACCGGGAAGAGGATGGCAAGTGGTATGCTTATGAGCAGTCTGCTTTTTATCTGAGCCGGATGATACCTGAACTTTCTTTAGGCCGTTATGTGATGGAAGATGCTTTGTGGCTGGCAAGGGCGGAAGTCGATGTAAACCGGATTCCCCAGGAGAAGGTCATCAGTCATAGCCAGTCCGAATATGTATTGCACTATACCCCGTACGATGGATTCCATGAGTGGCTGGCTGAGATAAAGTAAATGCAAAACCGATAAAATAAGCAAGATCTGAAAGAGTGGATGGTACACTGTTTTCAGCTCTTGCTCTTTTTTTATTCATCTCCGGATGGAGATGTGTTCAGTTCTGCTATCTCTTTTAATGTCATCTTGGTGGTCTTTGCTATGATGTCGGGGGCTATTCCAAGGGATTTTAGGTTGCGGGCTATCTCATATTGTTTTTTCTTCTCGCCTTCCTTTCTCCCTTTCTGTTCAGCAGTGGAGACCACGCTATACCAATCGCGGTAGTTTTTCAAGCTGTCTTCGTATTCTATCAGCTCCCTTCTATCAAAGTTGGCTATTTCGGCCGCTTTGAACAGGCGTTCGAATACTCTTTCCTGAAGGGCTACAGGCCGTTCCATCAACCGGGATAGATTGCGTAGGACAAACATCCATTTGTCAAACATCGTCTCCAGCTCATATTCCGTTTTGTTGAACTTGGGCATCTCCAGGTAGATGAAGGTCAATTTGTCATAGAATACTTTCTTTGTACGCATATCTACCAGCTTCACTTCGTGATGGAAGTAATCGTCGTCCTTATCGTCGAAAACAAAATTCAGAATGGCCACTGTATATACGGCTTTCAGCTGATAATTCCATTCACTCCCTTTTATTGCTTGTTCCCTTATAGGAAAAGTGGCGTAATAGATGCTTCGGTCCTTGAAAAAAGCTTGTTCCCCTTTCTGCATCTCTACCAAAAATTTCTCACCCTGTTCATTCTCACAGTAAATATCGAAAACGGCACGGCGGTCACGTTCTTGAGTCTCCAAATGCTCGCTATTCAGATAGGTAATCTCCTTGATGTGCTCTTCGCCATGCAATAATGCGTTCAGGAAGCTGATGAGCAGTTCCTTGTTCAGTTCCGTACCGAAAAGCAGTTTGAATGCGAAATCGGTATATGGATTTATGTATCGTTCATGTAACCCTTCACTTCCCATAATTCTTTCTTTTTTTTAGTTGTTCTACTTTTTTACAAAAAGTGGATGGCACTGTTTTCAGCTCTTGCTCTTTTTTTATTCATCTCCGGATGGAGATGTGTTCAGCTCTGCTATCTCTTTCAGTGTCATTTCTGTGGTCTTTGCTATGATGTCGGGGGCTATTCCAAGGGATTTTAGGTTGCGGGCTATCTCATATTGTTTTTTCTTCTCGCCTTCCTGTATCCCTTTTTCTATTCCTTCCTGTATCCCTTCCTTTCTCCCTTTCTGTTCAGCAGTGGAGACCACGCTATACCAATCGCGGTAGTTTTTCAAGCTGTCTTCGTATTCTATCAGCTCCTTTCTGTCAAAGTTGGCTATTTCGGCCGCTTTGAACAGGCGTTCGAAGATTCTTTCCTGAAGGGCTACAGGCCGTTCCATCAACCGGGATAGATTGCGTAGGACAAACATCCATTTGTCAAACATCGTCTCCAGCTCATATTCCGTTTTGTTGAACTTGGGCATCTCCAGGTAGATGAAGGTCAATTTGTCATAGAATACTTTCTTTGTACGCATATCTACCAGCTTCACTTCGTGATGGAAGTAATCGTCGTCCTTATCGTCGAAAACAAAATTCAGAATGGCCACTGTATATACGGCTTTCAGCTGATAATTCCATTCACTCCCTTTTATTGCTTGTTCCCTTATAGGAAAAGTGGCGTAATAGATGCTTCGGTCCTTGAAAAAAGCTTGTTCCCCTTTCTGCATCTCTACCAGAAATTTCTCACCCTGTTCATTTTCACAGTAAATATCGAAAACGGCACGGCGGTCACGTTCTTGAGTCCCCAAGTGCTCGCTATTCAGATAGGTAATCTCCTTGATGTGTTCTTCGCCATGCAATAATGCGTTCAGGAAGCTGATGAGCAGTTCCTTGTTCAGCTCCGTACCGAAAAGCAGTTTGAATGCAAAATCGGTATATGGATTTATGTATCGTTCATGTAACCCTTCACTTCCCATAATTCTTTCTTTTTTTTAGTTGTTCTACTGTTTTACAAAGATAACAATTACAAATGAAAATCGCTTTGGTTTGTCCGGCAAATTAATGGTATATGCCATAAAAAACAAATCCGGTGTAATTTTGTGTTTTGGGGAATACCTGTTACCTTTGTCACTGGTTTTATGTGGTTTTTATATCTAAATAAAGAAAGTCTATGAGAAGAACGGATGGATGGATAGGAGTTTTGTGTTGTCTTTTTCTTCTTTTTGCCGCTTGCAACGGCAGGAAGCAAGAAGCCCGGTCGGCAGCCGGTACTGACAAGCCTTTCACTTTCACTTTGCCGGAAGTCCCTGTCATGTTGCAGGCTCCGGAAGACCGGCTGAACTTTGTGGTACAGCATTACTGGGATCATTTTGATTTCAAGGATACCGCCTGTATTCATGTGCCGGATGTCACGGAACAGGCTTTGGTAGATTACATGGACTTGTTGGGCCGTGTACCATCTTCTTTGTCGGACAGCTGTCTGATCCGGACGATGCGGCAGGCCTCGCAGGAGAAGAAAATAGGGGATTATTTTGTGGAAACTTTCCGCAGATATTTGTTTGATCCCAACTCCCCTCTCCGGAATGAGGAGCTTTATGAGCCCGTCTGCCGTTTCCTGGCTGATTCTCCGCTGGCCGATGAGGCTGCCCGGAGCCGGGCCAGACATGACTTGCGGTTGATTACCATGAACAGGCCCGGCAGTATTGCCGCCGATTTTACCTATACACTGCCTTCGGGAGCGCAGAAACGTATGCATGATATCCGCAGTCCCTACACCTTGCTATTATTCTATAATCCGGATTGCCACGGTTGTGCCGAGACACTGGCGGCAATGAGGGCTTCCGCCGTGCTGAACAGCCCCCGCATCATGAAGCAGGTGAGAATCCTGGCTTTCTATCCCGATGAAGACCATGAAGTGTGGGCGGAGCACCGGCATGAAATTCCTGACGGATGGATCAACAGCTATGATAAGGAACTGACGGTGCTGACCGAAGAGCGTTATGATTTGAAAGCAATGCCTACTCTTTATTTGCTGGATAAGGATAAAAAAGTGCTGCTGAAAGACGTGTCGGTAAAACAGATAGAAGATTATTTTGAAAATAAATCGCTCTAATTCATT
Organism: Phocaeicola sartorii JCM 17136 = DSM 21941; assembly: GCF_054653615.1. Lineage (NCBI taxonomy): Bacteria > Pseudomonadati > Bacteroidota > Bacteroidia > Bacteroidales > Bacteroidaceae > Phocaeicola > Phocaeicola sartorii. The sequence goes on along the minus strand of NZ_BAAIFW010000006.1, from coordinate 719,795 downwards.
GTGGTATAAAAGATAATGCCTATCTTTGCACCCGCTAAATGAAAATTTTATATATCAAAAAATCTAAGAATTATGTATTTAGATGCAGCTAAAAAACAAGAAATCTTTGAAAAGTACGGAAAGTCTAACACTGATACTGGCTCAGCTGAAGCGCAGATAGCTTTGTTTTCATACCGTATTTCTCACCTGACTGAGCACCTGAAGCTCAACAGAAAAGATTATAGTACTGAAAGAGCTTTGACAACTTTGGTAGGTAAACGCCGTGCGTTGCTGAACTACCTGAAGGATCGTGATATCGAAAGATATCGTGCTATCGTTAAGGCACTTGGATTACGTAAGTAATTCATCTCTAAGGAAAAGGACTTAAAGAAAAGCCGCTCTCTGAAAAGAAAGCGGCTTCTTTTATTTTCTGTGGGGCCGGAATGCCTGCACGGGTAAAAAAGTTACTCCTTGGCAGGATAATACAGGTTGTCTTTTGTTATATGCTCCAGTACTTCATGCAGGTATTTGGCAGACTCCCACTTGGCCATAGGCAGGTCATGAAGCAAGTAGTTGCCACAATCCTTGGGGGCTGTTCCCGGCACTTCCCCTTCAAATCCGGCTACAAAGCGGAAGGTTTCCTGCATCAGTTCCACAATATCTTCTGATTTTAAGTCGCCTTTCATCAACAGATAGTTGCCGGTGAGGCATCCCATCGGCCCCCAATACACAATTTTGTCTGCCCATACAGGGTGGTTGCGCAGGTAGGTGGCTGCCAGGTGCTCGATGGTGTGCAAGGCGCCTTGTCCCAAAGCCGGTTCACGGTTGGGTTCCTTCATGCGGATGTCAAAGGTGGTGACTGTCTCGCCGCCCACTTCGTCTTTTCTGGATACATAGATGCCGCGAAGCAAGCGGATGTGGTCAATGGTAAAGCTGGGTATTGTCTTCATATTATTTTGTTTTTATAAATTAGCGGGTAATGAGGAAAGGAAAGTATGGGTGACCTCGAAGGAACGGTCGGCTATCGTTTCCCAGAAATTGGTGTATTGCTCCCAATGGTTGTCGGCTCCCGGTGTATCGCTGATGATGCGGAAACTGATGAACGGTACCTTATATATATGGCAGATTTGGGCGATGGCTCCCGATTCCATATCTACTGCCAGCCCTTCATGGAACTTTTCCTTAATGTCGTTCAGTTCGGAACGGTCGGTGATGAATTTGTCGCCGCTGCATATCAGGCCTCCATGAATGGCGGTCGGGGTGTCCAGTGACATGGCGCAATCGAACAATGTGGCGTCGCCTTCGAACCGGGCGGGAAGTCCCTGTATCTGTCCGTACGCATTGCCTTCGCCACACCATACATCATGATATACAATCTGCCGGCTCACCACCACATCCATTATTTTCAGGCAACTGTCTATGCCTCCGGCCACACCGGTACTGATGACACAGTCGGGATGGAAGGTACAGATCAGCTCTACGGTGCCGGCGGCGGCGTTCACTTTGCCTATGCCGCATTTCATCAGGATGATGGTATTCTTTTTAATGGTACCTTCGGTATATTGAAAAGTACCTTCGGTGTATTCTTTCTTGTTTTCCAGCAGTTGCGCTACTTGTTTCTGCTCGGAACTCATGGCGGTTATAATTCCTATTTTCATAATTCAACTTTATTTATGGATGCAAATGTACGCATTTTATCAGAGTATATCGTATCTTTGCAACGTTAATAAACAGATATACTTATGAACTTATTTAAAAGAATACTACCTGATATAGTAGTGATTATCCTCTTTGCTGTCCTCTCGTTCGTCTATTTTTTCCCGGCAGTGACAGAAGGGCGCATCCTTTCGCAACACGACTCTGTGGCGGGCATTGGTGCCGGTGAAGAAGCGAAAGAATACCTGGAACGTACGGGAGAGCGTACACGCTGGACAAATTCGATTTTTGGTGGTATGCCTACTTATCAGATGGCACCCAGTTATGATTCTACGGATACCCTGAAGGGAGTGGAGAAGTTGTATCATTTGTATCTCCCGGATTATGTGTGGTATGTGTTTGTCATGCTGCTGGGCTTTTATATATTGTTGCGTGCATTCGATTTCTCGGTCTGGCTGGCTTCCCTGGGGGCTGTGCTGTGGGCGTTTTCTTCTTATTTTTTCATCATTATAGCTGCCGGACACATCTGGAAATTTGTGACCTTGGCCTATATTCCACCCACTATAGCCGGTATGGTTCTGGCTTATAGGGGGAAATATCTGTCGGGTGGTTTGCTGACAGCCGTTTTTGTTGCTTTGCAAATCGTGTCAAACCATGTGCAGATGAGTTATTATTTCTTATTTGTCATGCTCTTTATGGCGGTTGCGTTCGGAGTGGATGCCTGGCGGAAGAAGGAAATGCCGCAATTTCTGAAGGCAACGGGTGTGTTGTTGATGGCCGGCATTTTGGGAGTTTGTATAAATCTCTCCAACCTGTATCATACGTATGAGTATAGCAAGGAAACGATGCGCGGAAAGAGCGAGCTGGTGAAGCCGGATAGCCACAATCAGACTAAAAGCGGTCTGGAACGAGATTATATCACCCAGTGGAGCTACGGTATCGGCGAGACGTTCTCTTTGCTTGTCCCCAATGTGAAAGGGGGGGCTTCCGTACCTTTGGCGGCCAATGAGAAGGCGATGGAAAAGGCGAATCCTATGTATAATAGCATTTATAGCCAGATAGGCCAGTATTGGGGCGAGCAACCCGGTACATCCGGTCCGGTATACGTGGGGGCGTTTGTGATGTTTCTGTTTATTCTTGGACTGTTTATAGTGAAAGGCCCTATGAAATGGGCGCTTTTGGCGGCTACTGTTTTGTCTGTCCTGCTGTCCTGGGGAAAGAATTTCATGGGATTCACCGATTTCTTTCTGGATTATATCCCGATGTACGACAAGTTCCGTGCGGTTTCCTCTATTCTGGTCATTGCCGAGTTTACCATCCCTCTGTTGGCTGTCCTTGCCTTGAAGGAGGTTATGGCACGTCCGCAACTGATGAAGGAACAGGCCCGTTCGTTTTATATCAGTCTGGGATTGACAGGCGGCATCGCTTTACTGTTTGCATTAGCTCCCGGTTTCTTTTTCCCGTCGTATGTCTCAAGCATGGAAATGCAGGCGTTGCAAGGTATTCCGGCCGATCAACTGGCTCCGTTACTTGCCAATCTGGAAGAAATCCGTCAGCATATCTTTACTTCGGATGCATGGCGCAGCTTCTTTATTATTATAATAGGTGCGGCGGTTCTTTGGGGGTATGGCATGGGCAAACTGAAGGCGCAGGCGACGATTTTGGCATTGGCTGTCCTCTGTCTGGCAGATATGTGGAGTGTGAACAAACGCTATTTGTATGATGAACAGTTTGTGGAAAAGGTGCAGCAGGATAATTCCTTTAAACCGACCGAAACGGATAAGGCGATACTGGCTGATAAAACGTTGGATTTCCGGGTGCTGAACCTGGCCGGCAATACGTTTAATGAAAACACGACTTCTTATTGGCATAAGAGCATCGGCGGATATCATGCCGCCAAGCTGCGCCGCTATCAGGAAATGATAGAGGAACATATCAGTACCGAGATGAATGACGTGTTCAAGGCTGTCTCGGAGGCGGGAGGCGATATGCGGAAGGTGGATCCGTCCGGATTCCCTGTGCTGAACATGCTGAATACCCGTTACTTTATTTTTCCGCTGCAAGGTGGAAAGACTGTCCCGATGCAGAATCCCTATACGCTGGGAAATGCCTGGTTTGTAAACGAGGTGCAGTATGTGGACAATGCCAATGAAGAGATAGATGCCTTGCACCGGATAGATCCGGCAAGAACGGCTGTCGTGGATAAGAAGTTCCGTGCGGAGGTGGGACCGGCGGCTGAAACAGATACGCTGGCTAGTATCAAGCTGACTGCTTACGAGCCTAATGACTTGAAATATGAGACTAATTCCCAGACAGGAGGAACAGTGGTCTTCTCGGAAATTTACTATCCCGGTTGGCAGGCATACATTGATGGTGTGGAAGTGTCGCACGGAAGAGCGGATTATATTCTTCGGGCTATGAATGTGCCGGCCGGAAAGCATGTAGTGGAATTTAAGTTCGACCCGAAATCGCTGCATGTTACGGAAACGGTGGCTTTTGTGGCGTTGGGTGTGTTGGCCTGTGTACTGGTCTTGTTCTTCTTCTTGCAAGTCAGAAAGGCTCGCAGGAAGATGGATTGAGACCTGTTGTCAGTCAGACTCTCCGGATTATTTGTAGAGCAGGCGCAGAACGAACCATAAGTGGTGTGTCACTGTGCTTGCCCATCCGTAGTGACGGCTCATAATGCGGAAGCGTTCTTTCAACGAGGCTTTATGGTTGCGGGTGGTCATTCCTTCATTCAGGTAATCAATAAGGGTTAGATGGGTGTTATGGAGCACATCCGCTTTCTTCATGATACGGATGCACCAGTCAAAGTCTGCGGAGAAACGGTATTGCAGGTCGTATGGCTCCACCAGATCGCGGCGGGTGAAGAATGCCTGATGGCAGACCAGCATTCCTTGCTTGAAGCTTTTCCAGGTAAGCGTTGCGGGTGCGGACAGGCGGCGCATGTGTAAAAAATGCCCTTGGCTGTCTACTATTTCCGTTTCCCCATACAGCACTCCCGGCAAATCTGTTCCATGGATGGAATGTACCATTTGCAGCAAGGTGTCATCCTCGTGCAGGCCGTCGCCGGCATTCAGGAAACAAAGATAGTCTCCGGTTGCCCATTTTATTCCTTTGTTCATGGCATCATATAGGCCTTGGTCGGGCTCACTGATAACGGTGGTGATATGTTCCTGATATTTGTGAATGATATCCAGTGTGCCGTCTGTTGATCCCCCGTCCACAATAATGTATTCCAGGTTCTTATAGGTCTGCGTGACAATGCTCTGTATGGTGTCCTCCAATACTTTTGCGGCATTGTAGGTGACGGTAATGATAGAAAATTTGGGATGAGGATGATGGTTATGCATGATTCCCTGTAATCTTGTTATAGATTTCAACATATTTCTTGGCAATGGTGCTTTCCGAATAGCTGGATACCGCTTTCCGGCAGGCTTCTTCGCTCAGGCTTTCATATTCTCCTTCGGTCAGTGCCCAGTGAATGCCGTTTGCCAGATCCTTGGAAGACTGATATTCGGCTACATAGCCGTTGTGCAGGTGGTCAATCATTTGTGGAATACCTCCTACATTGAAGCCTATGCACGGAATGCCGCAAGCCATTGCTTCCACGATAGTATTGGGCAGATTATCCTGCAAAGAGGGGGTGACGTATAAATCGACGGCATTGTAGATATCTACCAGTTCCTTCTCGTTGCTGACATAATTCATCGGATAGATGGGGAAGGGGAACAGGGAAGCGTATTGTTCCGCCTGGCTGCCAAAAACCACCACACCCAGTTCTTTACTGAAATCTGGATACAAGGCAGCGATTTGTTTGCAAGCCGATACCAGGTAATCTATTCCTTTTCTCTTGTCGGTAATCTTCACGGAGCCGAAAAGCAATAACTTCTTGTCTTGCGGAAGGTGGCATTTTTCTCTGGCCTGTTTTTTATCACGCGGTTTGAACAGGTTGGTATTGATGGCATTGGGGATATTGGTAATGGTCTGACCTTTGATCAGAACGCTTTTCTTGGCCAATGATTCCAACCAGCGGCTACAAGCTACAAAGGTGACGTGTGCTCCTTCAAACAGTCTTTTCTTTTTCTGGAAAGTACGGTAGGCTATGTCTTTTCTGCTTCCTTTGTAGAGCAGTGGGCAGTTGTGGCATTGTGTGGCATATTTGTCACAGTCTCCTGCGTAATGGCAGATACCGGTGAAAGGCCACATGTCATGCATTGTCCAAACGACGGGTTTGCCGGATTGGATGATACGCCGGATATCTGTCAGTGACAGCATGCCTTGGTTGATCCAGTGCAGATGAATGACATCGGCCTGGGTGAATTCGGGTAATGTCGTGATATTGGTGCCGGTATTGGCTATGTCAACGGCAAACAGGTTATGTTTCTTGAAGTGGTTGGCTTGCCAGATAACGACACGTTCCCAGATGAACTGCCCTACTTTCCACCATGATTTCTTTAGTTCAACGACACTAATCTGGTCGGTCTGCTTGTCACGTACAAGCATTTTTGCCTTTATTCCGTTGTTTTTTAAAGCCTCCATGAGGCGGTTGGCTGCAATGGCCGCTCCACCTGTTCGCTCAGACGTATTGATGATAAGTACTCTCATGTGCATAAAAGTTTATGCAAATGTACGTTTTTTAGGGGACATCTTGGATATTTCCAGTAAGCTTTCTGCTATTTCGCGGGAAAAGATTTCCAGATTGAAACGTTCTTCTGCCAGCTTCCGGGCGTTGGCACCCATCTTTTGGGCTTCTTCGGGATGGCCGGCTATGCGGCGGATGGCGTTTATCCAGCCTTCCACGTCATTGTAGGCTACGGTGATCCCTATTTCTTCTTTGTCTATATCCATTTCAAAATTAGGATTGCGCGAGCAAATGACAGGGATGCCTAAAGCGAAGGCTTCTACCAGTGTGGTAAGGCCTACGGTATAAGGAAAGTCCATGCAGCAGATGACAACACAGCTTTTTCGTGCCACTTTCTGTGCCAATAAGTATGGGATGACACCGTCCGTATAGTGTACTTGTACAGACCCGGGCAGGCAGAAGCTTTCAATGATCTGCCGGTAGTTTACACTTCCATTGGCGGGGGCGATGTACAAGTCCAGTGGCTGTCCGGTGGCGCAGAAAGCTTGCAGCATGGTGTCCACATCCCGGTTTTCTTTTCCGGTGGAGATGAAACCTTCCGGTTTCCGGTCCGGCATTGCTTGTAGGATATGGTCATAGAAAGCGAGGTCCGGTCCCCAATGGATAAGCTGGAGCTTTTCTTCGGGTGCTTTTCCGGTCGCCAATGAGTCTTTAATCAGCTTCTTGCTGAACAGGAACATGTGGTCAATGCCCTTGTAAAAGAAACGTGAGATGCGTTCTCTTATTTTTCCGGATGCGGTTCTTAAAGCGGTATGATGCCAGATGACAATGGGCTTGCGGTAGAGTCCTAATGCTCTGAGCAGGATGATGAGTTCCAGTCCGCGAAAGGATGTGCCGTAGAGCACTTCGTATGGCTCCTTGCAACACAGAATCTCTTTGGTGGCGTAGAGCATCAGTTTCAGGCGGCCGGGGAAAGCTTTGTATTTATGCATCACCGACCGGATGCCGTATTTCTCCAGCAAAGGAAGTCCGTAGAGGATATGTCCCGGGAATTTATAGTCTTTCCATTCCTCGTAACTTTCGCGGGTTAGCCGGGTGTGATAAAAATAAATTGTGAGCGGGTTTACCGGTGTTGGTCTCTCTTCAGCCATTTGTTTATTCTGTTTTTTATTGCTTTAATGATAATGGTGAAATTGCCGTATCGCAGGTTCAGGAACAGTTCTTCAAAAGAACGTCCTATCTTGATCCAGGGGTGCCCCCAGCCCATGATGCGGTAAACGGCTTTTTTATAAGCCACATTCTCAATGACATAACGGGGATTCTTGAGAGGAAATTCTACTTCATACCGTTTCATGGTGAAGATGCGGCGGTAGCCTTTGGGCAGTGTATGGACAGAGCCGGCAAAGTGGGTGGAGTCTGCCGTAGCTCCCAGGTTGTTGATCATGTTGCGGGTAGGCACGATAGCCAGTCCCGAGTTGAAAAGCATGGAAGCGTGGAAGATGGTTTCGTAATAGGCTTTGTTGTTTTCTTTATGGCGATGGCACATGTAGATAAAGTCTTTACGGAATTTCCGTTCTTTCATGAGCTGTTCCAGTTGCTGCATATTGAATGTATCCTCCAGAAAGGTATAATGCTCGTCCCATTGGTCGATGACTCTTTTCCAGCTGGCCCATCCCCAGATGGAGAAGGTGGAGGCGAAGAAATAGTCGTATGGTACATCCGGAGTGATCTCTTCGTTATTGAAACCGGCAATCATGGTGATGCGGGTATCCTGTTCGTACCTGTCCAGCATTTCTTTGCAGAAAGTGAAGAAAGATACGGAAGGCACGTCGTCATCTTCCAATACGATGCATTTGTCAACCATGGAAAAGGCCCATTTCTGTGAGATGTATTCCGAAGGGTCGCAACCATAATTCTTTTCCTGATACTTACGATGCACTTCACATTCCCAGTCTATCTGGTCCACCACTTCGCGGCATGCCTTTATGCCGGGCAGGTCGCGTTCGCCACGCGGCCCGTCCTGATAGAGGAAGAGCTTGGAGGGACGGGCTTTCCTGACTTGTTCAAACACTTGCGACAATTGTTGCGGGCGGTTGAAGAACAATATAAGTACGGGTACATCTACAAGGAATGGTTTCATGATTCAATCTCCTTTATTTGTAAAATTCGAGTTTGTTGTAATGTGGATGTATATTCTCTAAATCCGGTAATTGCATATAATTACCGTATATCTTCCTTAGCACAGCATCTGTCTGGCGTGGTACGGGGAACATTTTTCCTTCAAATTCCATTTCTGTCAGTGGAAAAATATCGTCTGTATAGCGCGGTTTGAAATAGGCGGTACCGAAAGAATGGCGTAATTCTTTTCCGGGAAATAACTTGGCAATGAACCTTAGGATGGGAAAACCGATGCGGGTATTGAAACGATAAATCCTGCGAATCCGTTTGTATAATGTGCTTTCTTTTATATTTTTATTATTCAGCTGATTGTATATCTGCCCTTGCATGTGTCCTCCTATCCAAGCCAGACAATAAGGGATCTTTTCTAAAGGAAAAATATCAATGTAGATACCGGTATAATGGAAAATACGGTCATACGAATTTGTTTCTTCCAAATGAGAATCCTTATCACGTAATTTGCCGTATATGAAGATGTAATTGGGATCTGTTTCATTTGTTTGCAATGCGAGATTGTCCGGAAGTTCTTGCGGAAGAACTTTCAGCAGACGCAAGTAATCTGAGCGAAGCATTTCTATGTCCAGATCATCATCCCAAGGAATGAAACCTTTGTGACGTGCTGCACCTATTAAAGTTCCGGAACTGAGCCAATAGGGTATCTGGTGCTTGCGGCAAATCACATCAATGGCCTCCAGAAGCTCTAACATGCGTAGTTGCTGGCGACGGAGAAGGGAACCATCGGGATTAAATCGCTTTCTTAGTTCATTATCCATACATTAATTTTTTAGTAGTTTATAAAACAAATCAGCATTGATGTAACCTGTTTTTGGCAGGTCTTTTCCTTTTAATTCTCCTTCATGGATATATTCTTTGTTTAATACATCTTGCCCCCATAGCAATATTTTATCAATGTTGGGGGTATCAATATTTAATATCTCAGCTATTGATTTGATTATCAATATTCCAAATGGAAAATCCTCCGTGAAATACCGACTTTTGAAATCAGGCAGAAACCCTTTTTCAACTTTCTCCATCGGAGCCGGAATGTGTTTGAAGGCAATGATGGAGCGTATCTTGCAGGTAAGTGACCTTGCATCATAACTGTCATAATATTCCAACAAAGTAGGAATAGGCTCTATCCGGACCGGCAGTGCTTTCAGAATTTGTTGGAATTCATTGTCACAAGCGATGAGGAGTTCCGAACTTTCTTCGTCCCAACTATTATAGAACCCGGGAATCTCATGATATGTTTTTCCTTTACTCCAGGTATGGAAAAGTGAATAAAGACGGGCCGGATGAAGTAATGGATTGCTATTGGTCAGGCTGGCTTCTAAAAAATGATGAAGCATACGCACCGGCGTATCTAACATTTCTTGAAGAGTTTGTAGCAAGATATCTGATTTTGATATGTTTACGGTGGCTACTTGTAATTCCTTTTTATATCCTAACAGGAGGGCTTTCCGGCCATAGGTCTGCACACGGGCAATGAATGGAGCACGTTGGAATCCGAAGAGTGAAGCCGTTTTGCCTAATATCCGATAAGCGGTAAAGAAAAAACCGGTGCAACTGACTACACTTCCTATGCAAGTTTTTTCCTGCAAGAACGGTTGTATGTGGAGAAGTTCTTCCTCAATGGCAAATCCGGGGAGGCAGAGCAATACGATATCAGAGTGTGGAATGACCTCTGCCGGGTTAGCTGTAACACAGGCTAATGAGCTGGAGAATGTATTTCCCTGGCAATCTTCAATGAGTAATGATGGATTCCATTGGTCGGGATGCCGGGTAAGGACGGAAACATTAAAGCCTTTATGTGCAGCCAGTCCTGCAATGACGTGCCCCAGACCGCCACCGCCACAAATACAGATATTGATACTCATGCTTGCAGTTTTTTTAAGTTTTCAGCCAGATAGTTGTTGTCTTCAGCGTCGCGTATGGCGATACGGATGTAATTCTTGCCATCGAATCCTGTTTTGGTACTGCAATCTTTTAACAAGAGATTATGCTCCAGCAATAAAGAAACGAGTTTGGTGGAACTGAAGCGGGAAGTTACTTCGCACAGGAAATAATTGGCTTGTGAGGGTATGACACGTAGGAAGTCAACCTGTTGCAATACCTCGAAAAAGCGTTGGCGTTCGGCTATGAATTTTTTACAGGCGTTTTGATAATCATTATCATACTTGCTGTATATCTGTAAATAGAATTCGGCGAAAGAGTTTATGTTCCATATAGCCATGTTTTTTCGTAAAAAGGATATTGTCTCTTTGTCGGAAGATGCGGCTAATCCCAGGCGTAATCCCGGAACTCCATAAGATTTGGAAATACTTTTAATGACTGTGAGGTGTGGGTATGTTTCCAGAACTTCATTCTTAAGCAGCGTGTTCCCGACACTTTTTTCGCTGAAATCAACAAAGGATTCATCCAGTATCAAATGGATATTTCGCTGCTGTGTCCATGCCAGCAAATCCATAAGTTCATCAAGGGGAATGAAATTACCTGATGGGTTATCCGGGTTGATCAAGAGCAAATGGCGGATATCTTTGTCCGCATAAAAAAGCATCAGTTCTTTTGCCGTATAATGAAAATCGGCATTCTGTGGATAGAATGCAATGATTTCCTCTGATTGCCGGTTGGGATATTCTTCAAAAGTGGGATAAATTACTCCTATTTTGCCATCTGAATGTTCCATCAGCGCTTTGATGATTTCGGCGGCTCCGTTGCCAACAACCACATAATCCTGCCGGATACCGAAGTTTTTTGCCATGACAAGCGTGTTCACTCCCATGCCGGAAGGGTATTCACGGAGAAGCACATTAAAATTAGCCTGTAGTTCTTCACACATTTTTTGTGGTGGGAAATAGGGGTTTACTAAATAGCAGAAATCTTTCAGCTTGGGGAAACGCCAGTATCCGCCATATCTTTTTTGGTAGCGTTGTAACTGGTCTTGTTCGGCAAAAATGGTTTCAGCGATGTCAAGATCCTGTATGTCATCAATTTCGTACCAGCGTTCTCCTTCCAAAGGGAGTCCTTTCAGTTCGCATCTCTCCAGCAGGGTGATCACCCGTAATACTTGCTCGTAATATTCGTTATTTCCCAGGGCTTTGCTGTAGGCTTCAAGAAATGGCACATAACTGTTGCGGAGAAATTCCTTACTGAATTTATAGATATTGACGGTTTTGTAGTAATTGTCAATATCGGCGTAGCGGAACGCTTTTTTTGAGATAAAATCAATGATGTCATTTTCAGTATTGAGCCGCACCATCGTGCCGTCCATCCATGGTTCATATTTAGCTACAAGTGCCAGATTGGGATAGGGGTTATTTAAAATTTTGTGGAAAAGTGTATCCTCAAAAATCAAATCGGATTCAATTAATAAAGTATCTTGCTTTTGCAATTCTTCTTTGGCAAGATAGAGAGAATAGATATTATTGGTCTTATTGTAGACAGGATTGTAGATATATTCTATCGGAGTATTTCTACTCTGTTTCTCTATGTGGGTACGTAATTTCTCTCCCTGGTAGCCTATGACTAGAATGATGCGTTCCAGATTTAATGAATCTAACTGTGAGAGCAGACGGTCTATCAGATAGGTTCCGTTTACTTTAATCATACACTTGGTGTTATCTTTGGTAAGATCACCCAAGCGCTTGCCCATGCCGGCGGCTAGAATGATTGCTTGCATAATAAATTAGGTATATATGTTGCAAAAGTAGTAATTAATTAGCATTTATAAGCGATGTTATTTATATTTGCCTCAAATTTTAAACAGGAATGGGTAAAATTACATTTGTACCGGTAGGAGGACTGGCCAACCGTATGCGTGCGGTGGCTTCGGCTGTGACACTGGCGGCGAAGACGGATAGTGAATTAAGTGTCGTCTGGTTTCAGGACTGGGCGCTGAATGCACCGTTTGGGCGGTTGTTCAAACCTGTGGACAGGAAGATTGCCTGTTTGCGGGATGCTTCGCGGCTGGATTATGCATTATTGGACAGGCCGCGTTCCAAGAATTTTCATTTCCCGCTTTTGTTTCAGAAACTGACTTTCAAGTCTTGCCTGTACGAGCGTTCCATTACTCCTTTATGTAACCGGCACTTTGATTTTGAACGGTGGGCTAAGGAAGGCGGCTGTGTCTATATGGCATCATACACCGCTTTCCAGCCCTACGATTATGCATGGATCAGCCGGTTGTTTGTTCCGGTAGAGGAGATTATGGAGGAGGTGGAAAGCCGTTGCCGGAATTTTCCGGATAAGATGATTGGCGTACATATCCGCCGTACGGATAATCTGGCTTCCATCCGGCAAAGCCCTATCGGGTTGTTTTATCAGAAATTGGATGAGGAGATAAAAGAGGATGATAAGGTGGGTATCTACCTGGCAACAGATTCGGAGGAAGTGAAGCAGGTTATGAAAGAACGGTATGGCGACCGGATATTCTCCTCCGGGAAACAGGCGGACCGTAGCTCTTTGGAAGGAATCAGGGAGGGGGTTGCAGATATGTACACATTGGCCCGTACACAAAAGGTATACGGTTCTTTCCAGAGTTCATTTTCGGATATGGCGGCTCAGATAGGAGGGGCTCCGCTGGAGATCCTGAAGTTATAGGTTCCGGAAATAAGTACCAGCGTGTGGCAGCCATTATTTCTTGATGAGATAGTGTAAACTCTCTTTGAAAGTAACCGAACCGCTCAGCCACAGGATGGCTGTGTAAAGCAACCCGGCTATGATAATCTTACCGGCGAATAACAAGTATAAATTGGTGAAGCCAATGGTGATATAGTAGGTAGCGACCATTACCCCGGTAGCGATCAGGGCAAATGGCAGAATATCTTTCAAAGCCAAAAACAAATTGAGCTGTATTTCCCGCCACACAAAGTAATGCCACACCAGCAACCAGCCTATATTAATGGCTACATACACGGTAATCATGGTGTGGATGCCGTATGGATAAAGCAAAAGCATGGAAGCCACTTGGATGATGCCCAGACCAATGGTGTTCCACATATATATATTGGATTTACCTTTGCTGATCACCAGATTGGAATACAGGTTGGTTATCGGAATGAATGCCCCTCCCACACAAAGCAATTGCAGAATGGAGGCACTGGACGCCCATTTGTCTGTGATACTGATCGTAATCAGTTCGGGAGCTATGAGCGATAGTCCCAACATGGCAGGAAAAGAAACAAATGCGGTGAAACGCAGCATCTTGCGGAATACCCGTTGCTGCCGTTCCCTGTCGTCGGACAAGCTGGAAAGAACAGGCTGTGCCACACTGTTCACCATGCCGGATACCAGGGAATATCCCATATAATTCCATTTATTGGCTTGCGTGAAGTAACCTACTTCTTGTTCGGAATAGAATTTGCCCAGAATAACCGTCAGGATATTGTTGTTGATATGATTGAAGATATTGGTGGCCAATAGTTTGCTGCTGAATGATAGCATTCCCTTCAAAGGCTTAAGATCAAAAGAAAGAGTGGGGCGCCAGGGAGAGAAGCACCAGTAGCAAATGTTGATAGTTCCCACATAGACAATACTTTGTGTAGCGATCCCCCAATAAGCAAATCCCATAAATGCCATTGTTACCCCCACACTGCCCGAAGCAATAAGTCCTGTCGTTACAGCTATGGCCTTTTGTTTCACCATCAGATTGCGGAAAAGATAAGCGCTATGAGCGATGCCCAGGCTGGCCACGAAGAAGCCGAGAAAGGAATACCGGGCTAAAGCGGTCAGTTCGGGAGTATGATAGAACCGGGCAATGAGCGGTGCGCAGAAGAACAGGATAAGATAAAGGCAGGCACTCAGCCCCGTACTGAACCAGAAGACCGCATTATAATCCTTATGGGAGATTTCCTTTTTATTGGCCAGGGCGGCTGTGAAGCCGCTTTCCTGCAATGACCCTGCAATCAGGGAGAAGATGGAGAGCATCCCCACCATACCATAGTCTTCGGCATTGAGGATACGGGCAAGGAATATACCGAAAAAAAGGTTCAGCAACTGCTGTACGCCGTTACTCAATCCGCCCCAAAAGAGCCCTCTTGCTGTCTTTTCCTTTAAAGATTGTTCTGCCATCTGTCTTTTCTATTTATTTTCGAATGCTTTTGTCCACTCTTCCATCTTTTGCTGCAATAATTTAGCTTCAGGCAGATAGAGTTTGTATTCGGCTGCACGGAGATTGCTGTCATTGGGTAATGTCATCTTGACCACTGCGTCATTTTTAAGTGGACAGAGAAGGATACCGATAGTGGGGTTCTCTTCCGGCAGCTTTACGATGCGGTCATAATAGTTGACGTACATTTGCAATTGTCCTAAATCTTGGTGTGTCAGCTTCTCCGTCTTGATTTCAATAATGACAAAAGAACGGATAAGCCGGTTGTATAATACCAGGTCGATGAAAAACTCATCATCTTCCAGCAAGATCCTTTTCTGGCGGGCAATGAATGCAAATCCATCTCCCATTTCTTATGCCAACAAATTTATTATGCAAAGTGACTTAAACTAAATCACAGCTACAAAAGTAATTATAAAAAGATTTATCTCCATCACTTTGCATAATATTTTCATCAGAAAGACTTTAAAAAATCCATTAACTTTTCATTTCCTTGCCACATAGGTTTAGTATCCACCTCCTGAACAACTTTAATATAAGCTTTTTCTATAGCCTCCCGTTTCACTTTTGAGTCCGCTCTTGCATAAATTTCTGTAGTTTGCACATTCACGTGCCCCAAAATATCTCTAATATAAACTAAGTTAACCCCAGCTTGTAACAGATGCATTGCCTTACTATGCCTAAGACTATGACAGCTTATTTTCCCCTTCATTAACGTGGGATGAAGTAGCTTTGCCTTTTTGATGTATCTATCCAGTATATTCGCCACCCCTGCTCTTGTCAGCTTTTCGCCCCAACAGTTTGTAAATAGCGGATGTTGTAGACATTCTGATCTCAACAATCCATTCTCTTTCATATATATTTTCAGTATATCCAACTGTTCTTCAAGCATTGGTACAACTCTATTTTTATTCCCTTTTCCCGTGATTATTACAGTATATGGTTCATCTAATCGAACACATTGCGGAGTTAGGCTTATTACTTCTGACACTCTACACGCTGTATCATACATAAGTGACAATAACGCCAGATCCCTACGACCTTTAGGTTTGGTCGTATCTGGTTGTTGCAGAAGAATCTTCATCTCTTCTACCGTTAGATAGTTCATAATAGGCTTGACACTCTTTTTATTATTTATAGCCATTATTTCTTGATATTCGTATAGATGGTCTGAACTCTGATATTGGAGGTACTTAAAAAATGATTGTATGGCAGCAAGGCGAAGATTACGTGTTGATGTACAGCAACTTCTTTTTGTTTCCAACCAATCAAGGAAGGACAAGATATTCTCTTTTGTTATACTTTCCATTGTCAGTTTTTCAGCTTTTACACCTTTACTTTCCATGTATACCAGATATAAGGTAAATGTGTCCCTGTATGAATGGATCGTATTAGTACTTGCTCCTCTTTCATGGGGCAAATACCGGAGAAGGAAGTCTGTTAGATATTTTGAAAAATTTGTAGGTTTCATAAATGTCACATTTTAGGGAAAATATCAAAACCAATGATATCTATTTTTCTAATTAATTCGGGATACATCTCTGACGTAAGCCGAACATAGTTATTCGTCGCCCGCAAAGATTGATGTCCAAGGTAAGTTGATAGGATCGGCAAAGAACAATATAAATCCATACCTTCTTCAGCCATTTTAGCAAGAGAGTGAACGGCAAATGTATGTCTCAAGTCATGCAGACGTATGCGGTCTTTGGGAATGTTTGCTTGAATGAGTATTTTGCAAAATCGACGATATATGCTATCCCTGTCACAAGCCCTTCCTTTAAGTGTGATAAAAAAGGGAGTAGTATCTGATATCTTTACGGGTAATCTGTTTCTATGTACAACATAATCTTTAAGAACCTCTGCTAAAGAAGTGGAAAATGGGACAATCCTGTCTTTGCCGTTTTTTGTATCTCGTAAAATGAAGTATTCTTCCTCAAGATTAATATCTTCATTGAGCAGAGACAAGGCTTCACCTATGCGTATTCCTGTTCCGTATAACATGCGAAGCAGTGAAGGCATTATAAAAAAAGAGGATCTCATATCATTATTTCCACTTTGCATATTATCACATGTCGTAAAAATTCGTTCTATCTCTTTTGATGAAAAGATATGAGGGATAAAGGTATTTCTCAATGACGGGGTTCTTGGTATATATGAGCGGATTCCTTTTTTGTTAAGAAACGAAGAGAAAGCACCTAAAATATAGCACCTACGATAATGGTAACTATTGGATTCATTGTCACGTTCCTTGCACCATGCATCTGACAACTCCTTGGTAATACCTATTGCAGTCTCATTTCTTTCAATAGTAAATCTATCAAATAAAGTCAGGACAAACTCTCCCCCAATATACTTAAATCCCATACTGCGCTTCAAGCTCACAAACTCTCTTATCAATGAGGCGTAAATGCCTTTAAAATTTCTATTCATAAAAATAGCCTCCTTTCTGGGTATAAAAGTTTTCACATACAGGTGATACATCAAGGGAGCATTTTTTCAGTGATTGGATATCTATTCTTAGATAATAACTTGTTGATTCCGTGTTCTCATGCCCTAAAACTTCGCTTATAACAGGGAGCTTTACCTGCTCTTCTAAAAGAAGTGTCGCTAAGGAATGTCGAAGGGCATGTGCGCCATGATGCTTGTTCTTTATATTTACGTTGGCTTTAAGAAAATATTTCTTGGCTATCTGGGATATGACCGGTTGGTTTATGTGAGTATAGGGAGAACGTGCCAAGAGAAATATATATGATGACTGGGACTTTGGACGTCCATACCGTAGATATTCAATAATAGCATTGCCTATTTCCGGTAGAAGTGGCAGTTCTAATTCCTTATTTGTTTTATGCTGGATTAAACGTATGGCATTATCCTCCCACAATATATTTTCAAACTTTAAATTTGCTATATCAGAAGCCCTCAAACCAAGCATTGTGGCTAATAGAATAATTGAGTAATTACGTTTTCCTGTAGTCGTACTTCTATCCACAGAAGACACTATCTTTTTTATTTCTTCAGAAGTGTAAGCTGACGGTAGCTTAGGCTGTTTCTTATAATTATCTTTTGGAATAAATGCCGCTAAATCCATATCTATAATTTTGTGTTCATATAGATATCGGAAAAAGTTACGTAGAATATGGATGGATATACTTGCTACAGATTTATATTTAGTACCAATGGTATTAAGATATTTAATGATGTGGGTAATCTCAACTTGTTCTATGGAGGCTACTTTTGCAGATGTTAGAAAATCAAGGAAACGATGGAATATTTGTTTGTGATTGTAGATAGTGTGTCCGGACAAGCGTTCTTGACTTCGAGATAATATATATTGCATCATCAAACTGCCAATCTCTCCTTTCAATTCTACCGGAACTTTTCTTGGAATAACTTGGCCTGTAATGAGGTAATTTTTCAGGAGTAAGATAGCGGATAAAAATTTCTTGTCACCAGATTTTAATGAAGTTAAATCTTTAGAACCATAAAGAGAAGATAAAAAATCATCGCAGACTTTAGGGGTGAGGGAATGCAAATCATTGTTCTCCATGAACTGCCTTAATTGATTCCATTTCCATGCATAGCCTTCCAATGTACTATCTGTACGAGAAAAATCCTCTTTTAAGATTTTCAGCATAGAGGATGTGACTGCTTCAAAAGTTGTTGAGTGATCATTCATACGTCATTAATTTAAGTTGTGGCAATATCACCGCACTTAAATTAATGAAATTCTTATGTAAAGAAATAAATGATTATATTTTTATAATTACTTTTGTAGCTGCGATTTAGTTTAAGTCACTTTGCATAATAAATTTGTTGGCATAAGAACTATTATGTAAAGGTTTGCATAAGAGTTCCAACAGGAATTCTTGCAGATTGGTGATGATAGAGGACTCTAAATCTTTCTCATAATAGGACGATTGGGATTTAAGGCCGAGAAATTCCAGTACCATCGGGTCTTTAATCACCTCTTTCGGAGATTGGGGAATGCGCTCTTTACGGGCTACTGCCAGCACAGATTCTTTATCATTGCTTAGAAGCAGGCGTTCGTAGAGGCTGGAATTGACTTGACGTTCCAGTTCACGGGCTGTCCAGCAATTGTTTACCGCTTCATGCTCATAATAACTTCTCTTGTCTTCGTTATCTATTTGGATAAGAAGCCTATATTGGGTCCAGTTTAATTGTGAACGCACTGCGTTCATAATTGGATATGTTTTGTAGAATTGTCTACAAAAGGCTAATTGACGATATGAAAATCCACTCCCGAACTCCGGTTGAATTTCTTTAGCCAAATTTTTGATGAGGTAGCTTCCATAATCTGCCCTTTCCTTACCTTGTTGTTCCTCTTCAAATATGCGTTTACCCATTTGCCAGTACATCTGTACGCGACAAAAATCAACACTTCTTACGGCATTGGCACGTGAGGAGAGTATAATCTCTTTTATCTCTTGGATAAAAGAAGA
This sequence comes from Phocaeicola sartorii JCM 17136 = DSM 21941, assembly GCF_054653615.1. Classification (NCBI taxonomy): domain Bacteria; kingdom Pseudomonadati; phylum Bacteroidota; class Bacteroidia; order Bacteroidales; family Bacteroidaceae; genus Phocaeicola; species Phocaeicola sartorii. The sequence goes on along the minus strand of NZ_BAAIFW010000006.1, from coordinate 700,831 downwards.
AAGATTTTTTTTTTGTTCTGCCATTCCTTTATTCTCCATACCGCCTTTAGTCTTTGTTGACGGGATTTTCTTTTGTCTGTTATAAAACAGTCAGGCTGAAAGCGGACGTTTCAGTTGCTTTCAGCCTTTTCTGTATTGAGGTGTATATTATTTCACTTCACTGCCCGGTTTCACCTCTCTGAGCAAAGAAGTAACCGCCAGTGAACCGTCAAAGTTCTCGGCACTCAGAATCATACCTTCGCTCACCAGTCCGTTCTTGAATTGGCGTGGAGCCAGGTTGGCGATGAATAACACTTGTTTGCCTACCAGTTCTTCGGGCTTGTAATGTTGTGCAATGCCGCTGACGATAGTACGGTTCTCCAGTCCGTCGGCAATCTTGAATTTCAGCAGTTTCTTCATTTTGGGAACTACCTCACATTCCAATACGGTACCTACACGGATATCCAACTTTTCAAATTCTTCAAAGGCAATAACCGGTTTTATCGGGTTGGCTTTATAGTTGGCAGCCTCGTTGGCTTTCTTTGTTGCCAGCAACTTGTCCACTTGTGCCTGAATGGTCTCGTCCTCAATCTTCTCGAACAACAGTTCGGCCTTATTCAGCTGATGTCCTTCTGCCAGCAGGTCGGTACGTCCCAGCTGGTCCCATTCAAATGTTTCCATATTCAGCATTTGGCGGAGTTTCTCGCTGCTGAAGGGCAGGAAAGGTTCGAAAGCAATTGCCAGATTGGCAACCAGTTGCAGGGCGATGTTCAGGATTGTGCCCACGCGGTCCATATCCGTCTTGGCCAGTTTCCAAGGTTCGGTGTCAGCCAGATACTTGTTGCCGATACGTGCCAGATTCATCGCCTCTTTCTGTGCGTCGCGGAATTTGAACACATCCAGCAGTTTTTCCACTTCCGCCTTTACATCTGCAAATTCTTTTAATGTTTCTTTGTCGTAATCGGTCAATTCACCGCAAGCGGGCACTTTCCCGTCGAAATATTTCTGAGTCAGCATCAGCGCACGGTTTACAAAGTTACCGTAAACGGCTACCAGCTCATTGTTATTGCGTGCTTGAAAGTCTTTCCAGGTGAAGTCATTGTCTTTTGTCTCGGGGGCATTGGCGGTCAACACATAACGCAACACATCCTGTTTACCGGGGAAGTCCTGCAAATATTCATGCAGCCATACCGCCCAGTTGCGTGAAGTGGAAATCTTGTCACCTTCCAGATTCAGGAATTCGTTGCTGGGCACGTTGTCCGGCAGGATATAGCTTCCTTCCGCTTTCAGCATGGCAGGGAACACGATGCAGTGGAATACGATGTTGTCTTTTCCGATGAAGTGAACCAGACGGGTTTCGGGGTCTTTCCACCAAGTTTCCCAACTGTCGGGAAGCAATTCCTTTGTATTCGAGATATAGCCGATGGGGGCGTCGAACCATACGTAAAGTACTTTTCCCTCGGCACCCTCTACCGGAACAGGAATCCCCCAATCCAGGTCGCGGCTTACCGCACGAGGCTGCAAGCCCATATCCAGCCAGCTTTTACACTGTCCGTACACATTCGGACGCCATTCCTTATGGTTCTCAAGGATCCATTCGCGCAGCCATCCTTCGTGTTTGTCCAATGGCAGATACCAGTGCTTGGTTTCGCGCATCACGGGCTGGCTGCCGCTGATGGCGCTCTTCGGGTTGATCAGGTCAGTGGGCGAGAGAGACGTTCCGCATTTTTCGCACTGGTCACCGTAGGCTCCTTCTGCATGGCAGTGCGGGCATTCTCCGGTGATGTAGCGGTCGGCCAGGAACTGACGGGCTTCCTCGTCATAATACTGCATGGAGGTTTTTTCAATGAATTCACCTTTGTCATACAGGGTTTTGAAGAATTCGGAAGCCAGTTCGTGGTGAGTCTTTGATGTAGTACGGGAATACACATCGAATGAAATTCCAAATTCCTTGAATGAATCTTTAATCAGGGTATGATAGCGGTCTACCACATCTTGCGGAGTGATTCCTTCTTTTTTGGCGCGGATGGTGATAGGCACTCCGTGTTCGTCAGAGCCTCCGATGAAGAGAACGTCTTCTTTCTTCAGACGGAGATAACGCACGTAAATATCAGCAGGGACATATACGCCTGCCAAGTGGCCGATGTGCACCGGACCGTTTGCATAAGGCAAAGCGGATGTGACGGTGGTTCTTTTGAATTTATTTTCCATGTATATAGTGTTTTCTTATGATTTTCTGAATGTAATGTGCAAAGGTAGTGATTTTTAGAAAGTATGCAGCTATTTGTTGCATAAATATTGTGTGGCGGAGTTGTGGAAACTGGTTGGGGCGTTCTTTTTCTGATGGGTTTAATTCATCAGTGTTTTCATGGCAGGGGGGGGAAGTGGCAAGTGCTTGGCATATACCCATTGGCGGAATCCCGGTTCGTGGGGAAGTGTCATCGCGCCAATGGGTCTTTGAGGGGTTAATGTTCTGTTGTCAATGAAAATTTGTAGTCGTACTCCTTGGACGAAGGCTTCTCAACCTTATATTCTTTTATTTTCATGCCTTTGGGCGACAATGAGCTGCCTAGTGCTTTTGAAACGGTGGCATTGCCATTGCAGGCATCTTTGGTTAGTTCATACGTTTGGTCAGAGCACAGGACAAGGGTGTTGCTGGGGGTGTACGCCGGAGTGGCAAGCAGTTTCTGTAGTGTTTGATAGGTTACCAGCCTTGCACTGTCGGGCATAGAGAAAATGTATTTATACCCGGAGTTCCATACTTTGTCCAGTTCTGTAGAGCTGATATTGGCATCATAGTCTGATACGCAAACGACACTCTTGCTGACAACTGTTTTCTGTGCGAATGAACATCCGCAGAAACATACGCTGCATAATGCTAAGAGGCAGCATACTCTCATGTTTTTACTTGTTTTCACTTTGTTCTTGTTTTTCATGTTATAATTTCTTGTAAACCGATCTACTGTATCCGCTTCACTCCCAAAGATTCCACTCCGTAATCCGAGGCCTTCGGTGAATAGAGTACATGAGAAATGCGGCCTTCTATGCTTTGATAAGGAATGAATCCTATATAACGGCTATCGAGTGAGTTTCCTCGTTCGTCTCCCATGACGAAATAGCAATTCTTCCTTTCATCAGCTTCATTTTTGGGGATAGGAAGCGGACCGTAATTCAGCGTTGTCCATTTTCCCTTTTTGTCCGTTGGAAATCCTATCTCTGCATTTACCCAAGTCATTTTTTACGGGCAATATCCTTTATAACCTTTCCGTTGATATAAATTTTATCGCGACGTATTGTCAGCGTATCTCCCGGAAGTCCGATGATGCGTTTGGTTAGCAGTTGGTTCCTGTCCAGCGGATTGCGGAATACAATGATGTCCATTCGTGCCGGTTTGTTAAAACCGGGGGTACGGTGGTATCCCCAATTTCTGATCTTGTCTTTTTCCCATACAGCCGGAATCAGGCAGAGAAGGTTGAGCACAGGCAATTCTGAAATCCTTGTAGGCATCACTGCGCCATAGCTATATTTTTCATACCATATTAGGTCACCGGGTAATATAGTGGGAACCATGCTTGAAGTAGGAACGGTTGCCCACTCGCCAAGCAGAAGTTTTATGATGCCAGAGAACGATAAAACGGTTGCCCAAATAAATATGTATTTTTTCTTTCTCAGAACTTCCTCCTTTCTTTTACTGTTCTATTTCAGCAGGTTGGTTATTCCTTCTAAATATTTTCTTGTATATTTTATGTAGTCGGGTACCGCCATGAAGAAATGCGAGGTTTTTCCGCCCGGATAAAGGATGAAATAATAGGGACTTTCATATTTGTCCGGCTCCCATTTTAAAGTATCCAAAGGATTCATCCGGTAGGCTAATAATGAATCCTTTTTATTGGCAGCTAAAAAAGCTCTCATTCCCTTATAGGTTGCATACGAGCCTATTAGCAATACTTTATGTTGTATACTGTCTGTGCATTCTTTCACGGCAGTCATTTCTGCGAGAATGCACGGTTCGCAATTCGTTTCAAAAAAGCGAAATACGAGTGTTGGCTCTTTTACTAATTTGTGCAAAGACGTGTTTTTATCTTGAGTGTACAGGGATACATCATTCAGTTCTAACCCTTCCACTTCCAAACCTCTTTTAAAATTTTTCATCATATAGCTGGCGGAATCAGGCAATTGTTCTACTCGATATCTATTCTCATTTTCTTTTATGCTTCCTTGTATGAAAGGAAACATGATTAGAAAAGTGAGGGATATGGCCGAGACCGCCACTACCACCAGATAAATTCCTTGGCTATGTTTCTTATTCATATCGTTTTAATGGTTTAAGTTTGAAAAGCACCAATACACTGTTGTCATCATCTTTCATCTTTTCTATCATTTCCATATTCTCTTTTTTCCCTTTTACTAGATTTTTCTTACAGGCATCATACAATGCCCGTAAAGTAGGCACGTCAACTATGCCGACTATATAATCATCGCAGTAGGCCTTTGTGTAATCGTAAATAAAATCTACATCTTGAATGACCTTACGAAAAGATACATTCAGTTTGGAACCCTTATCATAGTAGGTATAAAATTCATTTGAATTATTTTGTGAGTGGGTCTTGAACCAAAAAAAACTTGATGTTTCTATACATTCCGGTAATACGTAAGTTGTAGACTCCATATAATCAAATATATCTCCCGCATTGTTCAACTTATTAACATAGCCGGTATCAATCACATTTTCAAAGCGGCTATAGTCAAGACTATATTTCAGATTGAGTCCGGCAGAAGAAACGGAGTAAAAGTCATTGGAAAACATTGGATTGTATAAAATATTTTCACCAGAAGGAGGAAATACCGGAGATAAATAACGAGCATGTACGTTATCATCGTATTCATATCCTCCTCCAGCTATTTGTAAAAGAGAATCCAACTGAATGATTCTATATGAATCCCACTTCCCGAGATGATCATTTTCAATGTTTTTGTGATTTGAAACCAAAATCCTGTTTGGCGACATGACGGAGAAATTACTATCAAGAATCATAGGGACATCTCTATCGAATAAATAGGCTCCGTCTAATGTAAAATAATTCATTTTTCTTTTTCCTTGGTCATAAACCAATAGACGATTGGCAAAAGGGTCGATGGTCATTCCGTACAACAAGTCGGAAAATTCTCCAGGTCCATTACCTCTCTGACCTATTTTATTCAAGTATTTTCCGGACTGATTAAATATATAAATCATATTTGTCTCTACGTCTCGGACGTAAATTCTATCACTGTAGAACCAAACTTTCCGGATGTATCCTATTAGAGATTCATTTCGAGTTTCCAGTGGAATATATTTATAAGATTCGACCAATTCTGAGGCTTTTATTCCAGGCAAAGGTTCTTCTACTTTTATTTTTAATCCACTCTCTTGTGATAAAGGTAATACGGAAGCATTGTCAGCTGTTTTGAAAGTAAAACTGTTCAATGCTTTATTGCCTTTATACGTACACCCAATCATTGTAATGATTGGGAGTACATAAAGAAATTTATATATATATATTATCATAAATATATCATAAATATTATCGTATAGGAGTTGAATCCCATGAAGAAATACAATTCTTTAAATCACCTTCTCCTATACATTCATTCAAGTATTGATAGGTTGTTTCTGTTTCCGTTTTAACTGTAGTTGTTTCACCTTTTATAATCCCAATGTTGACTCCAACGGTTTTGGTTGTTGTGGTGGTCGTAGTTAATGTTCTTTTTTCTCCTTGATACTTTTTCTCTTTGTATGTTTTTTCATTCGTTCCTGTATCATCTGTATCCCCATCTTTACCATCTGATGTATCGTTGCTACTTAAAGCTAATACTTGTTTCGACAACGAACCAGATAATAGACCATACTTGTTTATTGACCACTGAAAGTTACTTGCAGTACCTGTTGCGAGTAAGATAACTGCTCCCATAAAAACTAAATGTTTTGTTTTCATAATTGTAAATTTTTAGATTAATAATTATAGAACTTCTTTCGTTCTTCTAATATTTGTTTTATTTCATATTTTAGTGATTTTTCACTCTCCCATTTCTGACTACAATGTCGTGTATAACACCCTATTATTCCTAATAATATAATTAGAGTAGGAATACAAATGTATTTCCATTTGGCACAATATAGCCATACTGCATAGTGAAAATAATATGATAGCATAAATAACAGGCCAATGGAAGCTATGTATAAATATCTATCTGCCGTAATAGTGAAACGAGGTAACGGAATGATATGTAGAAAAAGCGATAATTGTATTAGAAAGAATAATATTCCAAATATAATTATTTTTTGATTTCTACACATGTAGATTATATATCCTAATGCGGGGACTATCAGTAAATAAAAATAAAAACGGACTGGTAAAGAATCCCCTACATTCATCGGATATGGATAAATATACTGTAGGTTCATCGGTAGAAGTGTTTTCTGAATATACTCGCAGATTGCATACCCGCAAAATATTATTCGTTGAAACAATGGATAATTGTTATTGTCTGTTACGACATCTATAAAAGTTTCCTGATAAGAAGCAAAAGTAACTGCTAGCATACATAATGTCATCGTGAAAAATGGAATCTTCTCTATAATTATCATTTTGGAATGCATATTTCTTCGCACAAACCAATCTATTAATAGCAAACATAATGGTAATGTAACCGCTTGCTCTTTGCAGAAGAAAGCACAAAGGAAAAAAAATAAGCTTCCAATATAAAGAATAGTCCTTTCATTTTTTATGTAACATAGATAACATAATAAAGATGCCATATAAAAAAAGGAACACAGCAAAACTTTTGATGCGCTCAGCCATGATACGACTTCTGCGTTAACTGGGTGTATTGCAACTGATATAGAAACTCCTAATGCAATTAACATATTGGCATGAGCAGGTTTTCTATGATATTCATTTAACAATTTATGGATAAAACAAAATATTAATATTGTATAACCTACATGCCATAATAGGCTGAATAAATGAAAGACAGAGGCATTAAAACCAAAGTAATGGAAAATAGCTGTATAGTACAATTGATTTAATGGAGAATACTGTCCATTATAAAATGTAGAAAAAATAGATATTATACTATTCATTGATAACCCATTTGTGGTATAGAAATTCAAGACTTGCCACTGGTCATCCCAACTTTTCATAAAGGGATAATCAGTTACCGGATAATAGATAGCTATACTTACAGCTATCAATATTATTACATAAATATAAATTTCTTTTTTCTTCATACGGTTATTCTTTCATGTATTTTTCCTTTATAATATACTCCGGTCGTTGCTTGCACTGCATGAACAACTTTCCCAAGTACTCTCCAATAATTCCCAGCATTAACAAGATTGTCGCACCAAGTGCAGAAATCAGTATTGCCAGAGATGCCCATCCCGAAACAGCTTGTTCGGTGAAACAAGCAATATAGGCAGCATAAAGTATTTCTGCTACGCTCAATAAGGCAAAAAATCCGGCCAAGCCAACTGCCCACCGCAAAGGGCGGACGCTGAAAGAGGTTATCCCGCATAGTGCAAAAGAAAACATTTTTTTTAAAGAATACTTTGTCTCACCGGCATAGCGTACATTAGCCTCATAAGGTATTTGGATTTGGCGGAATCCTACCCACGCTGTCATTCCGCGTAGAAAAAGAGACTCTTCGCGGCACTCACGCAATACGCGTATTACCTTGTCGTCAAGTAAACGGAAATCAGCTCCTCCTTTCACTATATGGACTTCCGACCAGACATTCATCAAGCGGTAGAACCATTGGGAAGTCAGCTTTTTGAATGGGCTGCATTTATGGTTTTCCATGCGGACGGTATTTATAATGTCATAGCCTTCCTGCCAAAGTTCCAACATTCGGGGAATAACTGTTGGTGGATGTTGCATGTCCGCGTCCATTGTTATAACAATTTGTCCCTTTGCTGCATCAATTCCAGCTTTTAATGCTTTCTGATGGCCAAAATTGCGAGAAAGACTTATCCAGTGCACGCGATTGTCTGCTTGAGTTATGATAGACAAGACTTCTAAAGTATTATCTGTACTCCCATCATCTACAAACAGCAGTTCATAGGGGTAGGAATAAGAAGCTAATACTTGTGATAATTCTTTATAGAGTGTCTCAATACAAGCCGCTTCATTCAAACACGGAATGATAATAGATATGTCTTTCAATTGTCGGTGCATCATTTATTTTTCTTAGATTCTTTTTGCGAAGATAATGTTAAATATGCTTGGTTGTTATTTTAAAACCGTTACAAAATAGACGAAAACCGTTACAAAAACAGGGAAAACCGTTACATTTTTTATACGTATATTCTTGTTACTTCGATGAAATGGGCGTTTTTTGTAAATTGAGGTTATATTGGCATGTTTTTCGCCTTGCTGCAGAAAATAAGGGACTGTTGCTTTTCTTCGGATGACATTTTCCCTTTCATGACGGGAGATTTCCATTGATAATTATCCGTTCGTGTACCTGTAGGGATGCTGAGATTAACTTCATTTTGTATGCCACAGCAATAAAATCCGGTTGTTCCTTCCTCCTTTCAGTTATCGCTGAAACGCCTTGTTGATGGAAGCTCCGGCTATGTAGGAACTTCTGTCATTACTCTGTCATTGTCCTTTCAGCCTCCTTTTAGGCTTGAAGTCAACCATTTTTAGTGTCACTTGCCTTTTTTGATCTTTCTGTTTCCATGGTTGAATTGCCTTTGTCGACTGCAAATTTACGAATCCAGCGCCAAAGTGAAACTTCACTGATACCATATTTTTCATCGCCATACCTCGACTTAGGCGACCTGAGATGACTTCACTGGCGATAAAGCAGCGTTCTGCATCACATAACTTGTTTTTCATGTTATAATTTCTTGTAAACCGATCTACTGTATCCGCTTCACTCCCAAAGATTCCACTCCGTAATCCGAGGCTTTCGGTGAATAGAGACATGAGAAATGCGGCCTTCTATGCTTTGATAAGGAATGAATCCTAATATAACGGCTATCGAGTGAGTTTTCTCGTTCGTCTCCCATGACGAAATAGCAATTCTTCCTTTTCTGGATTCAGTTGTTGATCCAGATTTAACTGAAACGTTTTTTGAGTAATTTCATTTGCTAAATTATAAGTTCTCATAAAATGATAATTCTGAGAAGAAGCAATACTTCAAAATCTAATGATTTTAACTGATTCATTTATTCTTTACTGTATGGGTTTAAATTTAAACAAAACAATCACATCATTATCATCCGTATACAAACTATTAATCATGTTGCTAATTTCCGGTTTCATTGCAATTCCTTTTTTTTCACGTTCTTCTTTTAAATAAATCAATGCCTCAGCTGATACATAGCCAATAAAATAATCTCCATGACTGGCTAGTACAGTAGTGAATACTAAATCATTCTCCGCTTCTATTTTATAAATATCGAATGACAAGATTTTACCTGTCACTTTGTCGTAATAGCTATGGAAGTTGTCGCGTGTCTCTTCTGTAATGGTCTTAAAAAAAAGAAAGCGGTTGCTGGATAGAACAGGAGATTTTACATGTACCGAATTATAATAATATCTTCCCTTTTCATTGGCTTCCAGCTCTTTTAATTTTTCCAGATTAAATTGATTATCCCATTTTGAATAGTCCAGATGGAATCTACTTACCAATGTGTCTCCTACAAATTCATAAATATCAGAAGCGTAGGGGGGGGGTATAATAGACTTGTCCGTTATTCGAGCTGAAACAAGGGAGTGAAAAGTGTGGAATATAATTTTCTTCCCCTTTATGAACCCCTCCCCGCACATTTAATGCAGAGTCCGTATAGATAATGTTGTACTTGTTTATTTCCTTTAGCTGTGGGTTCTCGAGTGTCCGGCCCACTCCAAAAGCGATCAAATTGGGACTTATTACTTTGAAGTTCTGATAACTCCTAATTGCCATCTGTTCTGAGCGCAAAAAATCTCCATCGAGGGTGAAATAGAACATTTCCTTGATAAATGTATCATAAACCAGTAATTGTTTTCTGAATGGGTCAACGGTCATTGATTCCGGTTGGAAAAATTCTCCCGGCCCGTTTCCCCTTTTTCCGACCTTATTGATGAACTTTCCCTGTAGGTTAAAGATATAGATCATATTGGTTTCGATGTCATGGACAAAAATTCGGTTTTCATAGAGGCAGAGACCTTGATATTGTCCCATGAAAGATTTTTCAGAACTCTCTAGAGGAATGTATTTGAAGTCTTCAAATAGGTCGGAGGCCTTCAGATTATCAGTAGGTGGTGGTACGGTTATGGTTACCGCATTCTCTGTTTCCATGGCGAAACTAACCGTGTCACACAAATTTGAGGCTTTTAGCCCTTCGCTAATATCGTTTGTTTTTTTGAAGTGACATCCGGTGAGGATGACTACCAAGTAAAATAGAATAAGTTTTTCTACATGTCGCATATCATCAATAGTTTATTAAAAATTAGCTACCCCTAATCGGTTCTGTCAGTAAATAAAATGAATTCTTTAAAAAGTTTCTTTTGAGCTTCCTTGTATGAAGGGAAACATGGTTAGAAAAGTGAGGGATATGGCCGAGACCGCTACTGCCACCAGATAAATTCCTTGGCAGTGTTTCTTATTCATGTTGTTTTAATGGTTTAAGCTTGAACAGCACCAATACGCTGTTGTCATCATCATTTAATTTTTCTATCATTTCCAAGTTCTCTTTTTTCCCTTTTACAGAACCTTGTTTACATAATTCTGCTAGGGTCCTTAATGTGGAAATATTCACTTCTCCTACTATATAGTCATCGCAATTAGAAAGGATATAGTCGAAAGCAAAGTCTATGTCTGGTATAATCTTTCGGAACGACAGGTTGCGTTTTGCTTTTTTGTCATAATAGGTATAGAATCTATTATCGTTGCTTTGGGAATAAGTTCTGAATAAGAAAAAGTCTACAGTTTCTACAGGCTTAATCATCGTATGCGTCGTAGAAAACAGATAGTCTATAATCTTTTTTCTATCATCCAATTCTGCAACTTTATCGGGGTTTATGGGATTCCCAAAATTGGTGTAGTCAAGGTGATACTTCAAATCTATACTTTTGGGAGTAATGGAATAAAAATCAGTTGTAAAGATCGGATTATATAAAACCCCTTCATTGCTGTGTGGAAATACTGGAGGTGAATAGTTGGAATTTGTATTGTCATCATATAGATGGCCGTAGCCTGATACTTTAAGAAGGGAATCTAACATGATAATTCGGTAAGAATCCATTTCACCTAAATGAACATTATGCCTGCATTTAGCTTGGTAGGTTAGAATCTGATTCGGGGATATCATTTGAAAATCACCATTTATACGCAGATGCATATTTCGGGAGAATAGATAATCACCTTTCAATGAGAAATAAAGTATCTTCCCTAATCCTTGGTCGTATATCATCATGCGTTTGGCGAAGGGGTCAATTATGACATCCTGTAGTAATGTACTGAACTGACCCGGCCCGTCTCCTTGTATGCCTACTTTATTCAGATAGCGTCCGTTTCTGTCAAATATGCATATCATATTTCCTTCTATATCATGTACATATAGATTGTCCTCATAGAATATTACATTATGTAATTGGCCCATAAAGGATTCGCTATTTGTTTCCAATGGGATATATTTATAATCGTCAATCAGTTCCGAAGCTTTTATTTCGGGCAAAGGCGATCCGACTCTGATGTTTATTCCATTTTCTACAGATATAGGTAGCATAGAGACATCTTCCGATGTCTCTAGTGCAAATCCACTTTGTGATTTATTACCTTGGCTTGTACATCCCCATAAAAAGGGAAGGAGCAGGCCATACAATAAGTTTCTCATAACTAAAGTTCTAACTTATATTACATGAAAAGTTCCTATGAAGCGGCACATGTTTTCATTTCTTATTTCACTTTGGTAGCAGTGTATTGTTGTCCGTCTTGTTCCATCACCAGTTTCGTATCGGTAAGTTCTATTATCTTCGCGTTTTCCGATTTCATCATTGAATCCTTAATCAAGGAAGCGATCATCCCGGAAGCTCTCTCAAGGACTTTAACCGCTTTTTTAGCAGCTTCCGACTTGGCATCCGATTTACTGAGTTCGAATCGGAAACTTTCCGGATTCGCCACTTCCATCAATTCCCCGTTTTCTATTTTCCAATTGCCCTCGGAAGAAAACTGATATTGAACATTGATTATAACCTCTTTTATATTTTTAGAGACCATAACGATCTTTACCGTTCCCTCATTTTCGCACGTCCTGTCCGAATTATATTCAGTATAACCTTCCATAAGAAACGTAGCAGACATGCCTTCCACCATCTTTTCTAGGTCTTTTGTTTCTGAAAAATAGTATTTTCCAACCAGTTTTTCTTCCTCCTGTGTGAGGGGTGTTGTGGTACTTTTACAACCTGCCAATAGCGCGCATGCTACTAAGATTAGAGTAAATGTTGTTTTCATGGTTCTTGTTGTTTTAAATGTTTTTTTTGATAACGTTCCTTTTCGAAGTCCTTCTCTGATTCTCAAATAGATTTCACTCAGATCTTCAGTTTGAGGGATATCATTAATGTATAAAGATCTATTTTACCAATTTTCAAACTATCAGTATAAAAAAGCTGTCTTTTCGTTTTCATTGTGTTTCTCATTTTTGCGAAGATAATGTTAAATATGCTTGGTTGTTACTTTAAAACCGTTACAAAATAGACGAAAACCGTTACAAAAACAGGGAAAACCGTTACATTTTTTATACGTATATTCTTGTTACTTCGATGAAATGGGCGTTTTTTGTAAATTGAGGTTATATTGGCATGTTTTTCGCCTTGCTGCAGAAAATAAGGGACTGTTGCTTTTCTTCGGATGACATTTTCCCTTTCATGACGGGAACTCCGGCTATGTAGGGGCTTCTGTCATTACCCTGTCATTGTCCTTTCAGCCTCCTTTCAGGCTTGAAGTCAACCATTTTTAGTGTCACTTGCCTTCTTTGATTCTTCTATTTCCATGGTTAAATTGCCTTTGTCGACTGCAAATTTACGAATCCAGCGCTAAAGTGAAACTTCACTGATACCATATTTTTCATCGCCATACCTCGACTTAGACGATCTGAGATGACTTCACTGGCGATAAAGCAGCGTTCTGCATCACATAACTTGTTTGTTAATGAATAACTCATGTACGTTTTTTTGTGGCTACACGAGGCAACCGATTTCAGGGAAAAATATCCCACTGAAAAAAGTAAGATATCTTCGTGGGCAAAGTAAGATATGTTCCTAGGCAAAGTAATACCGCTTACTTGGCTCACGAAGTCCACATACTTTTCTTTACAACCAAACAGACCTCACAGCTATCTCATGCCAGTGACGATCATTTTGTTACTTGCCCTTTTGGGTGAAAGGAGACAACAGTACGGCTGAAACGGGAGTGAGGGGATGTGGTTTCAGTTTTAACCGGCTGATTGTCTGAGGGTATTGCATAAAATGAAAGGGTGATGGGAGAAAGGGGAATGTTGACTTAGCGGGGGGAGAATGCGATGAACAAGCTAGGTTTGTACACTGAACGGACTAGGTCTGTGCGCGGAACAGACTAGGCTTGTTCACTGAACAGGCTAGGTCTGTTCACGAAACATGCTGGCGTGTTTAAAAAACGTATAGTTGTTTTTAAAAAAGATGAAGATCTATTTTTAAAAGATGAAGGCGTATTTTAAAAATATGGTGGCTTTTGTATGTATCGCACCCTACTCCATCAGCCATTGCACCAACTTTCAGTACATAATGAATCCGCCAACAAATATTACTGAAGAATTGGTGCAGTCTTCTGCAGGTTCGTGCATTTTAAAAGAAAGGACTGATTGTTAACGGCTTTAATATTTAATATGAGGACAAACATGAATGCAAAAAAGAAAACACTGATGTACCGCCTTTTGTCCGGGGCATTGGTTTTGTTGGGATTCTCGGCATGTAGTGACGAGGAGGAAGAATTGATTTGTATGTACGGCACTATAGCGAAGCACTACATTCGCTCCTTGGTGACGGATGCGGACGAGAAACCGATTGAAGGTATCCGGACAGTGCTGGAATATAAAGGTATAAATGGAGAACTGGTCAGAGATACGACCTATACCAATGCAAAAGGCAGGACCGAGCAGGACTTGTCAGGAGGGATGGATGACTTGGAAACCGCCAAGGCCAAACTGACCTTTGAGGATGTGGATGGTGCGAAAAACGGTTCGTTCAAATCACACACTGTAGAAGTCTCGATTAAGGATACTTATTTTGGAAGAGAGGAAATCCGCGTCAAATTGGAGGAAAGGGAGAGTGATGAATGAGCCTTTATCCCTGCGCCATCGTCTCGGGCTTGAGATTGCGCGGAAACTGAACAATGATTTGGTGAACCGGCATCCTTTGAAACAATTGTTTTGGGAATGCACCTTAAGGTGTAATTTGCATTGCCGCCATTGTGGCAGCGATTGTAAGAAAATGGCCGGCCATCCCGATATGCCGAAAGAAGATTTTCTAAAGGTGCTGGATAGTGTGGCGAGGCAGACCGATCCTCATAAGGTATTTGTCATTATTACGGGGGGCGAACCGTTGATGCGTGAAGATTTGGAAGAGTGCGGACGGGCAATTTATGACAAAGGCTTTCCGTGGGGAATGGTAACGAATGGGTTGTATATGACACGCGAACGCTTCCGCCGTTTACGTTCGTCGGGGTTGCATACGGCTACAGTCAGCCTGGATGGGTTTGCAGCGGATCACAACTGGATGAGGGGAAATGCACAAAGCTTTGAGCGGGCTGTGGAGGCCATACGCATCATGGCGGAAGAGCCCGGCTTTGTTTTTGATGTAGTGACTTGTGTCAACAAGCATAGTTACATGCGGCTGGAAGAGATGAAAGAATTCCTGTTGAGCATAGGGGTGAGGCGCTGGCGGCTTTTCACGGTTTTCCCCGTGGGAAGGGCTGCAAAAGATCAGGAGTTACAACTTTCCAACGAGGATTTCCGTGGGGTGATGGACTTTATAAAAGGTACGCGCAAGGAAGGACGTATCCGGTTGAATTATGGTTGCGAGGGCTTTTTGGGTAACTATGAGGGAGAGGTGCGTGATTATTTCTTTGCCTGTCAGGCTGGGGTGTCGGTGGGTTCTGTATTGGTGGACGGGGCTATTTCTGCCTGTCCCAGCATTCGCGCGGATTATCATCAGGGAAATATCTATCAAGATGATTTCATGGAGGTTTGGAACACCAGGTATCAGCCTTATCGTGATCGTGAATGGATGCGTAAAGGGGAGTGCGGGGACTGCCAGTTTTTCCGATATTGCAAGGGTAGCGGTATGCATTTGCGTGATGGAAACGGGGAGTTGCTGTTCTGCCATCTGAAGAGAATACAAAAACTTTAAATAGACTGGATATGGAAAAAAGAAAATTAGTGAGCAGGATACTGGCCGGCACGTTGAGTGTCTTGGGCTTTGCGGGTTGTGACGGATCGGGCGGAAACGAGGATATGTATGGTTGCCCTATCGTTGATTTTCAGGTGAAGGGAACGGTGCTCTCGGAGGAGGACGTGCCGTTGGAGGGTATCCGGGTGGTGGTAAGAACTGCTTGGGACAATGCGGATGATAATGCCGATACGGTATATACAAATGCGAAAGGAGAGTTCAAGAGCCATGAGTTGTCCACTGTAGCCATTGATCAGCAGAAGGTTTATTTTGACGATACGGACGGTGAGAACAAGGGAGGTGCCTTTAAATCGGATTCCATAGCCTTGGAGAAGATGGATAAGAAACAGTTGAAAAAAGGGAATGGCTGGTTTGAGGGGCAATTTGAGTACACTGCTCCGGTAGTCAAACTATCGAAAGAAGAGAAAAAACCGGAAGAATAACGAACGAAACACTCACTTGTTTGTTTTCTGGTAAAACCTTAATTTATGTGAGTGATGAATGCATGGTATAAGATTTGGGATATTTTCTTTCCGGAAAAGAAAGAACTTACAGATGGCTATGTGGCAGACAAGGAAGAGGATATGCTTTCGAACTACATGGAGCTGGATGCGTTGATGCAGGTCATTTTTCCATTGAAAGAAGGAGAGGCTGACAATTAGCCCGCCCATCCTTCCCGGTCCAGGTTTCTATAACTGATCGCTTCTGCCAGGTGGGTGGAACGGATGTGCTCGCTATGATCCAGATCGGCAATGGTACGTGCCACTTTTAGGATGCGGTCATAGGCGCGTGCCGACAAGTTGAGGCGTGTCATGGCGGCACGGAGTAAATCCAACCCCTGCTCATCGGGCCGGGCATACTGATGGAGCAGTCCGGCCTCCATTTGTGCGTTGCAATAAATGCCCGGATGCGCGGCAAAGCGTTGTGCCTGTATCTTGCGCGCTTCTATTACCCGTCCGCGTATGCTGGCACTGTTTTCCGCACGGTTTTCCTCCGCCATCTTTTCGAAGGGGACGGGGACGATTTCTATCTGGATATCAATGCGGTCCAGCAGAGGTCCGGAGATGCGGTTCAAGTAGCGCTGCACTTGTCCCGGGTTGCAGACACAGGTCCGCGTTGGGTGATTGTAATATCCGCATGGGCATGGGTTCATGCTGGCCACCAACATAAAACTGGCGGGATAGTCCAGACTGTATTTGGCGCGTGAAATGGAAATGTGCCTGTCTTCCAAAGGCTGGCGCAACACCTCGAGCACGCCTCTGTTGAACTCGGGCAGTTCATCCAGAAAAAGCAATCCATTGTGGGCAAGACTGATCTCTCCGGGTTGGGGATTGGCTCCGCCGCCTACCATGGCGACAACACTAATTAACTATTAGGTGGTGGATTGGTATTTTTGAACTTTATATAAACAACCAATCATGCAAAAAAAAAGAGGAACTATACGAAATGTATGCTCCTCCTAAACAGTGTTATATAGAGAAACTTGTTTTATAGTTCTTCAATTTCTTCTTTGGTCAATCCAGTTGCTCCCATAATTAACTTTATTGAGGTTCCAGATGATTTTAAATAACGGGCAACTTCTATTGCTTTTTTTCTTTCTCCTTTATTTATTCCTTCTTCAATCCCTTCCGCCCTGCCCTCTTCCCGTTCAGTATTGATATTGTCACGAAGGATTACAATATTATCCAAGTGACGATAATAGGCAGCAAGCTCATCCTTGGTCATGCTATCCAGTTTCAACCTTTCACGAGCCTCCTCAAGACCGGGAGCTGTAGCTGTGGAAGGTATCTCCCCAGTGTTAAGATAATAGATCCATTCTTCCAGGGGACTTTTTGCTATCTGATTAAAACCGTTCACTTTCAGGATATAATATTCAGGATATAGCTGGCTTACCGTATCCACCTTGAATGTCTGCTTCTGGAATGGAGTGAGTTCCAGGAGATCATTGGTGTGGATCCCCCTGAATTCCGTCTTTCCATGATAGACGAAGTCCCTGCCATGCCCTAGGGAGAAGTAGACTATATTGACACTATATACTTTACGGACCTTGTCATAACTCTCCCCTCTGTTGATATACTCAGTGACCAGTTTGGAAGTTCCGAACAACATACGCTGGAAGTAGGCATATTCATTATTGTTCTGTACCTCTATCAATACCAGCTCACCCCTGGAGTTCTCGGCAAGCATATCCACACGGTTATACTTGTCATATTCGTCCTCCTGGTTGCTCTCGCTCTCAAGAAGCCTCTGGATAATGATCCTCTCACCCAATAACGTGGTGAGCAGGCCTTCAAGCACACTGAAGTTTGCCTTGTTTCTGAGCAGACGTTTCATCGCCCAGTCAAAACGGATTATCTGGTTTTTATTGTTGCTGTTCATAATGGTCTGATATATGGGTTACTACAAAGATAGGCAAAAAACTCAAGACCTCCAAAATAAAATGATAAAAGCGGCTATTCTCAACGAACCGCCACTTTTGTTGTTTCAATTAACTTATTGTCCTTATGAAGGAATCTATTTTAGAACAATCTTTTGATATATTCTGTTCAAGGACTCTGTGTCCAGTTCTTCTATCCTTATTATATATAATGTATCCGTCACATACACTTCTTTTTCTCCAAGAAATATGTATGCGGCATCAAAGTACCAGTTCTTACCTCTCACCCTCATGTCTATTCTGATATCGTTTTGTATCTCACAGACTTTTCTTATAGCCTCAGTCAGTTCTGTTCTTTCCATACAATGCTCCTTTATCCGGATATAACAGAGCGCCCGGATCTTTGTTTGCGGACTTTTCATTTATATATCAAAGTGTGGCCGTTTATTTTTCTCCTTCCTGAAACCTTCCAAACCCTTATATATGAGAAAAAGCCTGGAGCATATACAGCACCATTGGAATAAGGTGCTTCAGCTTCAGGCATTAATGATAAAAATAATTACCGGGTTAATTCTAATTTCAGATAATGGTTAGAGATTTAATTCGAGGGACAGCAACGGTACGAGTAGTTTTCACAGCTTTAGTCTTGATTACCCAAAGTATGCAGTCTGTCGGAAAGTCAAGTCAGATCGAGGAGGTTTGATGACGGCTTTTCTTTTTTTCTTCCCCTTTCTTGAATCCTTCAAAGCCTTATATGTGAGAAGAATATATAAGAGAATAGAAACGTAATAACAATCAATTAAAAATTAGAGAAATGGGAAATTTAGTAAAAGCATTGAAGATCGCCGCAAATGTAGCGGAGATCATCGTGGCAGGTTCAGTAGTAATAGAACTTGCAGAGAAGTATGGTGGCAGATTGGGAAAGAAAAAATCCGCCACGGGTAAAGTCGCTACGGATACTGCGGCGACAATAACTGATAATACGTCCGATGAATGAATTATGACAAGGCACAGGACGTAGTTATAACGGTGCTGGAGGTGATAGCTTCGGTACTGAAAGGAATCAAGAAGTTGAAGAGTTTGAAGAAGAAATAACGGACTTTTCGACTTCTTTTTGTTTACCGGATTTTATTGACAACTAAAAAATAACAAAGAGTATGGAAACAATGACTAATGAACTTACTGTCATTCCAGGAACAATCGGAATGATGACAAGAATGATGGATGTGATTAATACAGAGGAAATCGAAGATGCTGTAATCGTATCGGAAGAAGAACAGGAAGAACATCCCAATTTCATAGAATCGAACACTTCGGGTATTACACTTGAAGAACTGGAGAGTAATTGCATTGTACCCAGTTTTGGAGACAATCAACTAACAATCAGCCACCAGACATTCATACACCGGATCGAGGAGGCTGCAAGGACTTATTTTACGGGTGAGAACTTTGGAAACACGGAAATCAGAGTCTCACATAGAATCCTGGGCAGGGTTCCGGGAGCATTAACCAAAAAGAAGGAGGAACTGAAACCGGAAGATGAAACGATTTATTACCAACGTATGGCTTTCTGTTTTCATATCCGTTCCATGAGCAGAATGATGAACGGAGAAGAAGTGCATCTTTGCATAGGTGGGGTACGTAGTTTGAATGAGGAGAACTTATACAACCGGAAATCACCGGAGAAATTTAAAATCTTTATCGGATGGAGAGTGAAAGTTTGTTCAAATCTAATGTTGACCAATGATGGCCTGACCGGACGGCTGGAAGTAATGAGTGATGCAGATATATACAGTTCGGCACTCAGACTATTTCAAGACTTTAATCCCGAACAAAATCTCAGGCTGCTTGAAAATCTGGGAAGGACGAAGATTTCACAGGAACAGTTTTGTCAGATAATTGGCAGGCTTAGGCTATATCAAGCCTTACCTGCATCCCAACTTGGAGAACTGCCAAAGGTGATTTTAGGTGATTCCAATGTAAACGCAGCTACGAAAGGTTATATAGAAAACCCTAATTTCGGATTACGTGGAAGAGGGAATATTTCATGCTGGGATTTGATGCAGCTTCTTAATGACGCCGCCAAACAGTCCTACATAGACAAGTTCTTGGAGAGGAACCGGAACTGCACTGACTTTGCGATTGGTATCCAAAAAGCTTTAAACGGTGAGGATGCTGAGAACTATGGATGGTTTTTGAGTTAGACCTGAAAAATAAATTGACTCACAAGGGAGAAAGAACTGAAATAACAAACATGGTCTTTCTCCCTTTTTTGTTGAACCCTTTGACAGATATATGATATGGAAGTGAATGATATTATGACATACATAGACAGATTGCCGCAAGGCTGTTCTGATAAAAGATGTGCTGAGATTCTGAAGGAATTACCGGATGAATGTCAGTCACGTATAGATGAATGTAAGAAAGGTGCTTATTCTAAATCATTGCAATAGGAATAATATATAAACAATAATGAATATTATGGAAAGACATGAACTGGAAAACAGCAGGGAATTCAAGGCTGCAAAAGAACTTGAACATGCCCTGAACGACTATGGGTGGAATGAGAAAAGGTTCGCTATTGCAGTTACCACATTCCACAAGACCCTACAACAGACCTTATTCAGAAGTATGGTTGAAGTGATTAAAACAATGGGAAGTGAAGGTTACGGATATGACCTGAGGAACAAAGCTTCGCATGAGATTTGTAAGAAGATAGTGGAATCGGGAGTTCTGGAGGACGAGACGATACCATTCATCTGAAACGGTTGAGACATACCGAGATAATATTCCGGGGAGGGATATTTCCGATTGAAAGGAAGTATCCCTCCTTTTTTTATTTACCGACAATTTAAAATTCAGAAGACTATGTTATACTATGATTTTTGTGGTTACGAAGGATTCAAGGCCCGTTTCGGACTTGAGAAGGGAGACAATGGTGTGGCGGTAAGAAAGAACAGGATACTGCTGGGCCATCTGAAAAATCCTGCACTGCTCAGATATTGCAGGGAACATAACGACTATACTCTGCTGCATATATACAATATGGCTGATCTACAAAAGAAGGTATTTGAAGCCATTATCAAATCAGGAGAGAATGATGAAAAGTTGCCTTATAGGGTGGAACTGATAGGCAAGACATATTATTCCTCCCGATATCAGACTGACGAAAGCAAGGGTGTATGTGAGGATCTGGATAAAAGTTCGGTCCGCTATGTCAACATTGAACGTAACCGAGTCTTCAAGATGAGGGCCGGAAAATTCATGAGGGAGCTTATACTTGAAACAGGGATAGGGAAACTACTCTCGCCTTGTGTCGTAAACTGGATTGCAGGGGATGTTTTCACTCAGCAATGGTGTACTTATACTCATGGAAAATCGCCTGATATGGAACTTCATGTCAACAATGATTTTGGGAGAATCTATGACAGTAACTATTGTAAAGGGAGTTTCGGTTCATGCATGGTGGATGAGAACAGGACTTCGTTCTATCATGATTCGGTAAAAGCCAAGGCTGCATACATAATAGACAAGACGGGGCTGATTGTAGCAAGGGCAATTCTTTTTACCGATGTTACGGATCAGGACGGCAAGAAATGGAGGCTGCTTGAAAGGCAGTATTCCTCGGAGGGTGATGATGTATTGAAACGCCTGCTTGTGGATAAACTTATTCAGGAAGATTATATTGACGGCTACAAGGTGATCGGTGCTTCCTGTCATGATGCAAATTCCTTTGTGGATGTTTGTGGCAACTCGTTGTCTGACAGAAAATTTGAAATAGATTGTGAACTGGAACTGGAAGACACGCTTTCCTATCAGGATTCTTTCAAATGGTATAGTTATAATCAGAACAAAGCCTATAACTACGAAAACTCCGGGACCTCATACAACCTTGATACAACGGACCTTAATCTTTACGGGGATGATAATGAAGATGATGGAGAATGGGATAGTTATCATCAATACTATTGTGATGATACAAGGCTCTGTTATCGGAATGGAATAGAAATCCGGGTGGATTCAGACAACCTGGATGATTTCGTATGGATAGAATCCAGGCAGGAATATCACCATGAAAACGATTGTGTCTGCTGTGATGAGTGCGGAACGGATATTCTGGAAGATGACGCCATGTATTCGGAAGTAACGGAGGAATACTATTGCTGCAAGAAGTGTATGGAGAAAGCGGAGGATGAATTCAAGCGGAAGAACTGGTATTATTCCGAGTATGATGATGAATGGTATGAAAGCCTTGATGATATAATCTGTATTCATATTTGGAATGAATCGGAAGGTATCTATGAGGAGAAGTCCATTAGTATAGACACATTGGATGGATTGATTGAGAATGAAGATGTATGGGAGTTCGGTGAGGATGTATTTGATAAAGTAAATCCGAGCACCAACCTTCCATACGGTTATAAACTTAAAAAAGAGATGAATCATGAATATACAATTATTGAAGCGGCTGTATAGTATCTACAGCCCGAGCGGAAAGGAACAGAAGATGGTGAAGTTCCTCTGTTCCTACATAAGACAACTTCCCGGAAACATATCCGTGTCAAAGGATAAGTTCGGGAACCTGTATGTGGTAAAGGGAGAATCGGAAAGTTATCCCTGTTTAGTGAGCCATATCGACCAGGTTTCACACTGCAAGCATTCAAAGGATTTCAAGGCGGTGGAGACAAGGGAAGTCATATTCGGTTATTCGCCAAAGAACAGGAGGTTTGAGAATTTGGGAGCCGATGATAAAAATGGAGTGTTCATCTGTCTTGAATGCCTGAAGAAATATGATTCTATGAAAGTAGTCTTTTTTAGAGAGGAAGAAACAGGCTGCAAGGGAAGTTCTGAGGCGGTGATGTCTTTCTTCGATGATGTAAGGTTTGTTATCCAACCAGACAGAAAGGGTGATTCGGATCTGATTACAAGTATAGGATATGCCGGCTTGTGTTCCGATAAGTTTATAGAAGCCCTTGAACCTGAGAAATGGGGTTACATGGAGGAGAACGGGTTGATGACCGATATCCTGGCCTTGAAAGAAAAAGGACTTGAAGTTTCCTGTATCAACGTCTCATGTGGTTACTACAATGCCCATACCGATGAGGAGATTACAGTGAAGAAAGACCTGATGAAGTGTCTGAGATTTATAGAACATATCATAGAGGACTGTACCGACACTTATCCCCATACACAAAGTAATTCATATTTCAGTCCCTATGAGTTTGAGGATGAGGTTTATGATATGCTGAACAATGACCCGACTTTAACTCCCGAAGATCTTTATGACATGTATTCCACCAATTTTCCACATTTCGGATTGGAGGATTATAGAAAGATATATGAAGATTATCGGATGTTTTGGGTTGAGGATGAAGAAGATATGAACGGAAAAACTTTGGATTATGGAAAGAGATAAGAACTACGATTTGGAACTGGCCAAGTATATCTGGGCCATCTTGAAATCCAATCTCCCGATTCTAATGTCTTGGGGAGTTGAGATTGAAACAGTGAAAGTAATAGCATGTGGTCTTGAATTTAAAGTCAACGGATTCAAACATACCGGAAAAGTTCAGATTGTATTGAATGAGGGTGCTGACCTGTTTGAAGTCTGTCTGCTTGGTGAAGATGGAGAAATCAGGGATAAAAGAGAGGATATCTACTTTGATATGCTTGTTTCTGTGGTGGATGAACTTGTGGAGAGAACCGATGATTATGAAAAGAGAGTTTCTGATACATATAATATTATAAGATATTAGCGGTTCTCTGAAAAATCGGAAAATGTGATAACAGGCTTTCTGTGAGAGAGTAGATTTTATAAGAACCCGCAATCTCATGGAAAGCCTTTTTTTATGTATTAATGTAAATGGTTCCATAGATTAGACGACCATCTTGTCAGTGGAACTATTGTTAAAAAACGAATGACAATGAAGGATGAAAACCAATATGTGGCTTATCTCCGGGTAAGCACACAAAAACAAGGATATTCAGGACTGGGACTTGAGGCACAGAGGGAGATAATACAGAATTACCTTTGTGATAAAACTCCGGTTGCAGAATATATTGAAATTGAATCGGGCCGGAAAAAAGAGAGACCCAAACTTAAGGAAGCGTTGTCGTCATGTAGAAAGGACGGTGCTATTTTAATAGTAGCAAAACTGGATAGACTGGCAAGGTCTGTTTCATTCCTATCCAACCTGTTAGAAAGTGATGTGGAAATAGTCTTTTGCGACTTCCCACAGGCTAATAAAATGGTACTGCATATTATTTCGGCTATATCCCAATACGAAGCAGAATTGATAGCAGCCAGAACGAAGGCATCATTACAGGCTAAGAAAAGCAGAGGATTCAAACTTGGTAATCCTGAACACCTGATGGATAGACATGAGCAAGCCATCCAAAACAGTATCAGGACTTGCAAGGATAAGGCTGACAATAACCCCAACAATAAAAGGGCTGTTGCTATATTACGGATTTTAGTGAAAGAGAGCCATAGCTATAATGAAATGGCAAATATCCTGAATCAGGAAGGGTTTGTATCTTCCAAAGGCTGTTCCTTCACAAAATCAACGGTATATAAACTGATTAAAAGGTATAACCTAAAAGAGGATTGAAATTATGGAGTACAACTATCTTATTCTCCTGGATTACAGTACCGGAGAGATCATAAGGATCAAACTGTCGGAGGAGCAGAAACGTGACTCGGAGAAGTATGATGATTTTGAGGAGTATCTGATGACTCTGGAGGATGGTTACGGATTCAGGCTTCTTGACTGTAACTGGATGGCGGTTGAACGTTTGCAGGAGACAGTCTATGGATTCTGACACAATGAACAAGAGGGAGACTTGGTCCAAACAGGTCTCTCTTTTTAATTTTTTTCTTCTTCTTGCAACCAAAAAAATCTAGTATCCTATATATAGAGAAAGAAAAAAGGTTACTATTACTGTCTTCTGAAAAAATCTGAAATTACAGGTTATGGAGTTTGCTGGAGGCGGAAGTATGAAACGTAAGTGGAATGCATGACATAACTGTAAGACAAGGTGGAATAAAAAAGTGTGCAAATCATGTACAAAAGCTTAAAGAATAAGCATTTATGTAGATAAATTATTCCATCCTCCGGTTATGTACCACACTCATTCTTCGTCTGTACTCCTGTCTTCGACTTAACCCGGATCAAGTTTGTTATAAAGAGTAAGAAAATGTGGAAGAGTTGCGGTACTGTTCATTTTTGATTTCATTCGGGTTTGTGTAATCAAAACAAAAATGACTGGAGAACTTTTATTATTCTGACCGTTGATTGATATTTGTTGGTGTTCAAGTCTTTTTTTGTTGGTTGTAGCAGTCAGGATTGGTTTGTAGCTTTCTTTTTCTCAGTTATAGTCCGGACAGATTTGATGTCTTATTGTTCTGTTATCTTCTCTTCCCCTGCCTCAAGAAAAAGAAGAGCGGGGATGTCCGGGGAAATAGGTCGGAAATAGTGTTTTTATATAACTTTTCAATTTTATCTGTTCAAGAATTAATCAAAGAACAGGTTCTATAAATTCCCCGCCCCGCTTCCGCTCCTTTTCCTCTTGAGGGTGGAAAGAGAGAAGGAAACGATGATGACCAATGAATCAAAGCCGGGTTTAGGTTTTGAATGTTGTCAGGTACTTTGATAATTTTGTCTGGATTTGATGTTTGTTATTGTCACCTTTAAATAGCGGAGGGAGTATTGGAAGGTAATTACTTGTTTCCGGCTGATAATTTGTTTTGTTTGGAATTCTATACCAGTTTAAATTCCTTACCATCAGACTCCAGTTTTCCCTCACGTGCCAGCCATCCCAATCCGAGATATAATGATTGTCCGGAAAGTTTGGTCAGGCTCAATAACTCTTTTTCTGTCAATGCTTTCTCTGATTCATTAAGTGTGTTCCAAATCTTGCCCGCACTGGTCCCAACAATATCAGGAGTAATGATTTCTACAGGTGATTTTGTGGCTGTCTTTTTTGTTATAGTCTTTTTAGTTGTTGCTGTCTTCTTAGCTGTTGTTTTCTTGGTTGTTGCCATTGTAATATGTTCTGATTTATGTTTTCGGGGTGCAAAGATATAACATTTCAGGCAGGTAGGGAAATGAAAAAGCGATTATATATTTTGTATTTGTTGTTCAGGATGGTAATCAAGTCTTTCTTTAGTTTTGGCAGCTTATATATAATAGGTATGGTGAAAGGGAAAGGGTTGGGAAAATTATTGATGATTATATCAGGATGCCGGTTGATGAAGAAAAAGGGTATGGAAAATAACGGGATCTGACTTTTTAGTTGTTTAAGTATTACGTCAGCATCATATTATCCTTTCTGTAAAAAAGCATTGAAGGCCTTATCAATGAAGAAACAATACTCATAAGAAGAGTGTCCGATATTCATGGTTATAAATCTGATTTGAGGACACTTTTCTTTTATTCTTTCTTCTTCCTTTCCAAATTGCTAAAATGCTATTCTTGCCAGCTCAAATCCTTACTCCTGAAATATAAATTTTAATGTTTACTGAATTTATAAACAGGATATTAGGAGCAGAACGAAGATCTACTGCTTCTGATCGCTTGGAAAAGAGTGCTGTGCCAAGTGTTATCGTAACAAAAGACAGCAACAAGACATCCCCCCAACCTGTCCCTGAGAAATACAGAAAAGACGTAGCATTACTCCGGAGCAAATATGGGGATGCTTTTAAAACCGGATTCTGTATTAATCTTACACTTCTGGAGTCTTTATCCATTATGCCGAGAGAAAGAAGAAGAGTTGATTCATACAGAGGTTTGCAATCCTATTTGATGAAAGAATGGGATATAACATTAACAATCACATCACGAAAAACTAAATCTAAAACATTATGAAGAACCACGTATTTATAGCAGGCGGAGCTGTATGTAATATCAACCAATCCAAAGAAGAAATCGAAGAGACCGTCAATATCGAACTTGAAGAGATAACAAGCGGCCTGGTGAAATTTGAGTATCAGAAAATTGCGGACAATGAAATTGTACTCATTTATCACCGGACCCTCAGTTATAACCTGGACTTGAAGGAAATTGCAGACTGCGACATGGCCATGGCATCCGGCGTGAACATTACAAACTTCTATCTTAAACCCTTAGGCGATCCGGTCATTTATCCTTTAACCCTGAGAGGAAGCCGGTTCTATTCCCCTGTACTTGCATTTATTAGATTCTATAAGAATTTGATGATTATGATGGAAGAAAGAGTGGAGGATATAACGATAGGGCTGAGTGAGGATAAATTAATAATGAAGATAACCTATTAAGCCAATGAATGTCTTAGTAGCATGTGAAGAGAGTCAGGCTGTATGTCTGGCTTTTAGAAGATTGGGGCATAACGCCTATAGTTGTGACCTTCAGGAATGCAGCGGTGGATTTCCCGAGTATCACTTCAAGGGGGACATGTTTGATGTAATAGCCAATCGTGGTGGAACTTTGGAGAATGGCATCAAATATTTCCTTGATAGTAACTGGGACTTAATCATAGCCCATCCTCCCTGCACTTTTCTTGCTGTCTCGGGTGCAAGGTGGTATTATCATCCTGACGATAAGAACCTTCCGATAGAACAGAGAAGACCACATCCGAAGTTCCCCGATAGAGCCAAAGACCGTGAGGAAGCAGTTCGGTTCTTCATGGATGTTTCAAGGGTTGGAGTGGAAAAATTAGCTATTGAAAATCCGGTGGGCATTATGAGCAGCCGGTGGAGAAAACCCGACCAGATTATAGAGCCTTGGCAGTTTGGTCATGAGGCTAGCAAGAAAACCTGTCTGTGGTTGAAAAACTTACCTCTCTTAATACCTACAAATATAGTCGGGAAAGGTGAGGTCTATGTTTCAAAGAGCGGAAACAAATCTCCTAAATGGTTTACCGATATATTCTTCTCGGGTGTGTCGGCAGAAGAGAGGAGAAAACTGAGGAGCAAGACCTTCCCCGGGATAGCGGATGCGATGGCTGATCAATGGGGAGGCAGGATTATAGCAGCATAGAGAATATTTTGATGATATAATTGTGGGATACCTAGGAAAAACGCCACTAATTCTGTTGTTCTCCCCGAAAATCAAGGATCGGTAAGGAAACCTGATGCTGTCCGGATCAAGGGGATGCCGGTGGATGCGGATTATGAGAAAGTGGTGGTGAAGTTGACGTTTTAGTATCTGCTCCTTTTTATAGTTCATATATGCTTTACAGGGAAGTATTGTGCGTAGTGCATAGTGCTTCCCTTCCTTCTTTTTTGTCGGCGGAGTTTTTTGAGATTCATCCTATTATATTAATTTTGTATTCCAGCGAAAGATATGTTTTTATCAATCCGCCAAATTGTGAAGTGTAGCGGAGGTTTTGTTCTTAATTTATCCATCAGCCTGCTTTTGTGCGGTGGTGGATTTTTTATTTTTCATAGAATACGATTCATTAAATTATCCGCTTGTCGTCTGCTTATGAAATGCGGATTCATATTAAATATGGTATATCCGGTTTAATTCCGCTTCACATAACAGCCTGAAAATAACCTCCCAAACAATTATTTTACGGGATTCTATATTTTTTTATAGGAAAAATGCACAAAGTTTCGATAAAGTATGTATATTTGCAGCGAAATAACGTTTCATCCTATTAAAAAATAGGAAAAAACAAATCCACGGATAACATCCGACAATGATGCGTGGCGGAGAAAAAATAAAGGAGGAAAGACTTATGGAATATCTATTTCTAAGACGTAAAGAGGTAAGTTCCACTTCTCAAAGACAGAAGGACCTGCTCTTCAAGGCTGCTGAAAAGCACTGGGAGGAGGAATTTGTCATGAGAAACAGATGCAAAAGAGAAATTGATTGTCTGATTTACAAGAATTTGCTTTACCAGCTGGAAATAAGAAAAGTATTCTTGAACTCGGATTTGTCTCTGAAAAAGTTGAGTGATATGATTGATACGAACCAGACCTATCTTTCCAATGTGGTGAACAGATATTTTGAATGTAACCTGAAAGAGCTGATAAACGGCTATAGAATAGAATATGCGAAGGAGCTGCTATGTGCGGGATGCTACACTCTGGAGGAGATGCCTGCTAAATGCGGATTCGCGTCAAAGAGTCCGTTCTATGCGGCTTTTAGGAAAACAGTCGGAATGACGCCTATGAAATATATGACAAAATCAAAACAAAGCAATTAAGTCCTTTGCAATAAAATATGTATAACCAATTTTAGTTTTTAAATTTATAAATTTAAAATTTTTATTATGAACAAAAAGTTTTTAAGTGCAGTCCTGTTCGGAGCCTTGATGGTGACTTCGACAGGAACATTTGTGTCTTGTAAAGACTATGACGATGACATTGATCGTATTGACAATACGTTGAACGATCTGAAGTCACAGATTGCAGCTTTACAGACTGCTGTCGACAATGGTAAGTGGATTACTGATGTCACTCCTACTTCTGATGGCCTTACTATCACTATGAATGATGGCAGGACATTCAATATCACTAACGGTAAGAATGGTGCACAAGGTGAAAAAGGTGTAGACGGAAGCAAGTTGACTCTTGATGCTGAAGGCCAATGGTTGATTGATGGTGAGCCTACAGGATGGTATTGTGCCAAAAAAGGTGAAACTGCTACTGTAATTGTACCTGAAGTTGGTAACGATGGTTATTGGTATTTTGTAAACAAGGAAACAGGCAAACTTGAAAAATCTACTATTAAAGCGGCTCCTGTTACCGCTGTTGAAGCTGATGGTATCTGTACTTTGACTGTGGTAAACCCGGACGGAACCACTACAGTAGTTAAATTACCTACTACTGCCGCTTCTATTACTGAACTTGAAATTGTCGGTTATTTAAATGCCGCCGGTCAATTTACAGCATTCTCTAACCCTGGAACTGCTGATAACAAATATGAAATGAACAGTTCTGCTTTTTATGCTAAACAAAAGTATGAATGGGAATGGAAAGATAAAGATGGTTCTCAAAAGGTTTCAGGAAGCATGGCGGAAAAAACGGCTTTGGTTTCTCTGGAAGGTGCTTCTCTTGTTGTTCGTGTAGCTCCCGCTTCTGCTGACCTGTCAACTGTCTCCATGAATTTGATCAATTCCCAGTTGAAGGAGGCTCCTATCGCTTTGGGTGCAGCTAAAGCATATAAAGGATTAGTGGCAAGAGACGCTTCAGCTAATGGATTGTGGAGTGTTCCTATGAGCAGTGAAGTGTTAAGCGATGTTGGAAGTCTTCAAGCTTTAAAACAGAACTTCTTTATTGATGCAAATGGTAATGGTGTAAAAGATGCGACTGAAAAGAACATAGCCTTTGCTTTGAAGACCCCAAGTTTTATCTCAAATTATAATTTGGCATTTAATAATATAGACTTAAAAGCTGCAAATGCCTTTATTAATGACGACGATCATGGTTTGGTTAAGGACGAAGACCTGACACATGTAGGAAATACTATCTATTATACGGGTAAAAATGAGAAATCAAATTCAGATCCAGAAGACAGGTCTTATATCTCTGTAAAATTAGGTGCAACAAACACATTCTACTTTGACGTACCGACTTCAATCTACAAAAGCCAAATTATCGTAGATGAATTTGAAGCACAAAACTGGGGCGTAAAAATTGAGGGTAATACATTTACTGTTAATAAGTATTTTGATAAAGCCACAATCCCTTCATTCCCTGTTTATTTCAATTATATCGAACTTGTTAATGACGGTTCTATCAAGTCAGTAACTCAGACTGTTTATATTCGTCTTGAAAGAAGTATTTCTGCCGACGTTACATTGGATGCTAAAGCATGGACAATCAATGCTGTTCCGAGTAAAGATAACTTTACTGCTCCTTTGAAGAAGATGTACGATGCAATGTCTGCTGAGGAATTGACCAATTGGAAAGAATTTGTTAGTAGTTATGACTACGATGTATATCAGGTTAATGC
The DNA here is from genome assembly GCF_054653615.1 of Phocaeicola sartorii JCM 17136 = DSM 21941. NCBI lineage: Bacteria > Pseudomonadati > Bacteroidota > Bacteroidia > Bacteroidales > Bacteroidaceae > Phocaeicola > Phocaeicola sartorii. The sequence goes on along the minus strand of NZ_BAAIFW010000006.1, from coordinate 670,082 downwards.
TGATGGTCCTACGAATATTTCAAGATACAAGCAATATGGTCAAGATGGTACAAATGGTTCTAAAACAATCAAAGACATGGTTTCTTTGATAAATAGTAATGGTGCAATAATTTCAAATGCTGTGGATGCAGCTTCTATCAAAGTTAATTTGAATCAAGAATGGCCAACCAATCTAGCATTCGATAAAGAGTATTATGTATTGGTAAGTTTCAAAGATTCGAAAGGTGATGTGCTGAGCACTGCCAAATTGCCGTTCACTGTAAATATTCCTGAATTGTCTACATTCCTGGTTAAACAACAGGGTGTGTTCAATGGTACAAATGATGGTACAGCTTACATCTTTAGCAAAGATTACAATGTAGCAGATAACGATGTTGTTGCTATGCAGTATGACTTGACTTACGGATTTGTTAAGTTGGCTGAAAAATTAGCTCCTACAGGTGCTACAGCAACAACTCTGACATTCAAGACCAATGGTTTCATCAATGGTGATGATAAAAATTCTGAAGGTAAAATCGTAGGTCTTGCAGCTATGTCAGGCGCAAATCAAGGAATCCTTGTTCCTGGCCAAACTAATGTTAATGCATCTGACGCTATCTTGATGGCTCAAAAGGGTAAGAACGGTAAGGTTTATGGTCAGAAGTTCGTTGTTGAAGTAGCTGATGCCAAATATGTTGGCAAGTATGCTTACTCTGATAACGAAAAGAAAGCTCAGAAGTTCACTATTACAATGAAGAGTCCGATCAAGGAAGGTTCTATTTCTGCCGCTGATGGTTCTAAGACTATTGCAATAGACGCTACAGACCAACAGAAGATTGTTGAATCCAAGTTCTTGGCCAAGACTTACTCTACAGCAGGTACCAAGTATCAGTTGTTCCCATCAGATGCTACTAAGAAAGGCAGCAGCATCTATGAGTGGATCAAATATAATGATGATGCAACTATCACTATAACCTCTAAGGATGACAAAGTTTTGAAAGTTAAAGAGATCAAGAATACCCAAGAGGGTGAGGATGGTTATGAAGGTTATGTCAAAGTTGAACCTGTTAACCCTGCATACGATACAACTGGTGACATTACTGTAACAGTTAATGATGTATGGGGCTTCAGTATCAGCCAAGACATTACAATCAATGTTAAGAGATAATCTTAACAGAGCAAATTATATAGAATAAGTGATTCTCCAGTGGGAGGACCTTAGATAATAGAAAAACTTTAAATTTATAATGGAATCCCCTGCTTGTGAAAGTCGGGGATTTTTTTCTAATAACCCCCAAATAGATAATATTATGAATTTCACTTTTAATGTTGAGGTCTTACAAAACGATCAAACAAAAGAAACACAGACGAGATCGCAAAACAGGCCAGATAATGAATCACAGACTCCATCATCGTTATAAAAATAATTGTTTTACCTTACAGTTCATAAATATAAATTACTATGATAAGCAATAATGAAGCTATAACTTTAAACGGCACTGAAATCGAATGGATTTATTGGTGCATTCTGGTGACTTTAATTTTTGTCGGTGTGGCTTTTTCTCATAGTGCAATACTTTATCTATTTGACAGATTCATAAGTAAAGGTATTGGAAAACTCTTACGTAAATATAAAAGATATAAATGGAATGTAGCTTTTGGTATTGGAATATTGTCAGCAATCATTGTTTTTGGGAGATTGCTTGCTTATACTTTCAACCAAGGTGAATTATGTAGGGTAAGAACGGATACACTGATATCAACTAAAATGGGTGATTGGGGAGGTTTTGCCACCTGCCTGACTTCCATATTCGCTTTAATGTCTGTATATCTTGCATTCAGAGCCCTTAGATCACAGACCACTGCTGCAAGAAGAGCGTCATTTGATGCCACTTTTACTCAAATTTTTGCACAACATAATATTTTACATCGAAAAGTTACACAACATAACGTTCTATGTAAAAAAATCACATTACTTGATATTATAATTGCTCGTTGTAGAGCAAAAAATGCTTCTAATCTTTTTACAATGTGCAGGGAGGCGTTTGAAAATGAATATCTCATAAAAGAAAGTAAAATTTCAATTTCTGATTTTAGAAAAAAATATAATAGTAGTATTGGCTTATCTTCTTCTGCTGATTTTAAGAATTATTTTAAATATATACATAGAGAAGTGTCATTCGTAATGTATAACTCTAAAGATATTTTAGAACCAAAAGACCAAAAAAGGTATGTCAAGTTGATTGAAGGCCAGATGAATAATGATGAATTATTCTGCTATTTTATAAATCAACTGGAGTACTGGATATCCCACAAAAATGAAGAAGAGGTTAACAAATATGCCAATTACCTTAAAGATAATGAGTTCTTTAAAGAAATATGTCTAACTGAAGATTATCAGTCTTTGATAAAAAAAGCATGTGATATATCAACAGAAGATATCAAAGATGGCGATAAACCTTTAATAGAAAACAAATGGCTTAATGAAAAAGCTCATTAATGTAAAATTTCTACATGAAATTTGATATTTGTATCGTATAAGCGTATAGTATTCAATCTGATAAAGGTAAAATCGGGAAACTGGTCTCTGAAGAACAAAAGAGAGGCTTGTTGCACCTTTCTCCATGTTCATAAGTAAAACACCTTCTTCAACCTCTGGACTGTACTGATGCTTACTTTCTCAAGTTTGGATACCGTCTTTATCGGATAATTCTTGCTTAAAAGTTTAAAAACACCTGAATATTGCTCAGCTTTCTCCTCCTTCGGTTTACGATATCCCGTTTTCCTGCCTACTTTCCCACCTTTAGCTATATACTGTGCTTTCCCTGACTGTAGCCGACAGCTGATATTCTCTCTTTCCATAGCAGTCACAGTACCAAGGAGGATGGTGGGGAATGGACTTTTTGCTTATGGAGTTAAAGATAGTGCTTGTTTTTTGCTAATACGGATGAATAGTATGTTTTGATAACGGATGCAATGGCTCTTCAGTGGGGAGGTAAGACTATAGCAGCATAGATAATAACGACAAACACGATGGATTAACTATGAAAAATACAATATATACCACAATCAGAGAAGATAATGATTTATATCACTAATGGATGTTCCTGAAACTAACATTCTTAGAGGGAAAAAGATGTAAATCCTTTTTTCAAATCAATCCTCCACTAAAAATTCACGTCTTTTCTTCCCGTGCCATTGTAGCCAAAAGTGGAGATTTTACAGCAGCTCAGACAAATGGGAATGCTATCGCTTATGCTTGGTTTGTATGGGAAAAGGGTTATAAGGGAGAAACTGTAGTGGATTGGATAAACTAAACGAATAAGTCATAGGAAATGGTGGATAGTTCATATTTTGTTAAAGTCGTTATACTGAAAAAGGTATAGCGGCTTTCTTTTCTTAAAATGAATTACTTTCCTTATTTTTGTGAAAAGATAAAAATCTAAATTATGACAACGAATGAATTACAAAAGGCTATAGAATTGCAATATCAGAGTAAAGGCATTGCAAAATGTAGATATAACGCCCTAAATAAGGTGTTCACTTTTCTAAAAGATTACAACTCCAAAGAGAATGTTGTTTTTCTGAATAAAAGTAAGGAAGAACTAAAAACTGATTATGCTCAATATTGGAATAAGAAACTTAATGGTGCAGAAAACCAAGCAATCAATGACATCTATAACTATATCAGTACTAAATCCAATATTATTACTATAAAGAAGGCGGCAAACAAAGAAGTTAAAATAAAGAATGATAAACCTAAAAGCACTCCTCTATCTGATCATAAAATAGGATTATCTGCATGGGTAGGAGATTCACCTAAAGTTTTAATTTTAGGGACTATGCCGGGAGACAAGTCTTTAAGAGAACAAGCATATTATTGTGATACAGCCCATAATTCGTTTTGGAAGATTATGTATTCACTCTTTGAGGAAAAGGATGATATGATGTCCAACCGTGATTTCATCACTTCCCATAATATAGCTTTGTGGGATTGTGTACAGAGTGGAATAAGAAAAGGAAGTACGGATAATGGGTATGGCATTAATTCTCTTATTCCTAATGATATACAATCCTTTTTGAAGGAACATCCGAGTATAAAAACAATAGTTCTGAATGGCAAAGGAAAAGGGAGCAAAAAACATCCTTCAACAACTTTCCTTTTCAAACGTTTTTTCTCCACAATAGACTTTGATGGAAAGATTGTATTACTTGCTTCAACATCCAATAATACACGTAAACTGAGTTTTGAGAAGAAGTTGGAAGAATGGTCAGTAATCTCAGAATTTGTCAAATAAATATCATCTACATAAAAATAAGGGAGACCGAACATTTGTATAGTTCAGTCTCCTTTTTTTTACTTTTTATAATTTGAATCCGTCAGGCAGAATTAGATTCACCTTTTTCCGTACTCCACTGCCATAACGGTATTCCTCCAACTGTTTCTGGCATAATGAAGATTCAGTAAAACCGGATTGCGCTATTAACCGTTCTCTACCTTCAAGCACCCAGTTCATAATTCCGGGTAACTCTGTAGAAACAATCTTCTCAGCCAGTTTCGGATCCACTTCCAATTTGGGTATCTGGACTTTGAAGGGAACGATAAGAAACCTCCTGAAATATCCATTGGACTTGTCGTTGGTTTTCGGCAGCTCGTTCAGACAAAAAAGCATTTTGGCATAATCGGTAAGTGTTGCCACATCCTTGTATAACTGTCTGGTGCTGATAGGTTCCCCACTGGCGATACGTTTGAAAATATCCCCCGAGAAAGCGTTTGGGGCTACATCAGAGCAGGTATTCAACAGTTTCCCGGATAAATTTGCCCTGCTTCTGTCTCCGTTTTCTCCACACATATCCGATAGAGACTCATGGGAAATGTTCTCCTTGCCTAGAAGAGCTTCCACAATATCCACGAACACCGATTTACCATTTTTCCCGGATCCATAGAGGAACAGGCACTTCTCCAGTTTCAATGAAGTAAATATCCAGCCTATATATTCAGCCAAAACTTTCTGAGCGTCCTTGTCCGGTAATACTCTGTCCAGATACTTCATAAACATCTGACACGTCGCATTTGGGTTATAAGGGTAAGGAAGAACATACCTGAAATAATCCGAATACTGATGTTGTACCAGTCTTCCGGTTTTAAGTTCAAGCGTACCGTTCAGAAAGTTGATTTTCTCCTTGTCCTGCTCTACCGCAAATCCCATCACCGTATATGGGAACTGCTTGAACAATCCTTCCACCACTTCCCTTTGTGATGCCTCCACCATATTATTTGTCATCCTCCCCAAAGCTTCCCTAAGAAATATTTTCAGATCAAAATCATCAATACGCACCCAATGATTCCCAGTGTAACAATAAATATATTGGTCTCTGAACATTTGAAAAGGATGACCGATCTTGATTGCTATCTGCTGTATATTGTAACAGATTTCAGTATTTGTCCCCTTTTTGTTGGTTGGAATAGTCGGTTGGGGAATGGCATTGATTATATCCCCTAATAATTTTTTGTAATCCATAATCTTAAATTTTTCTATATTTACTACCAATTTTACCTTTACCATCAACCCACTTATAGGCATTTCTTACTTCACGTTTCAACTCTTCTTCCGGGAAATCCGGTTCTATGAATTGGGAGAGATACCTGAAAGCTGTTTCTTGTGGAATACCCCATTCCGCTAATTCTCTGGCTCTATCAAAAGATGACTGATGTCTGTTTCCATGTGTCATTGGGTACTTGTCAAATCCGCCTTCCAAGAAATTCAGCAGCTTCCCATGTTCATAAGGCGGAGCATAAGTTTTAACACGGATAACAACTGGTGAAGAAGGGGATGATGAAATTCTCTTCGTCCATATAATACTGTTCCTGTTCCGATAAAGATCAGGGTCACTGCTTAGATAACAAGCTCTGGACATTCCTTTACAACTGTCATCCCAGAATGGAGAGTTATAATATTCCTTCAAAGCGTCAAGGTATTCGTTATGACTGGTGTTATCTATATTATTGGCAACACGGACAATAACCTTATAACCTCTACCGGAAGGAGAAAGGAATGCAGCATAGGTATAAGGATCATTAACCAGCATATTCCAGACATTAACCATTTCTTGAACCGGAATCTTATCGAAATCAACAACTACAAGACCCGAAGGAGCAATAAGAGCATCATTACAGAATCTTCCGAATGTTCCGGCAAAAAGACAGATAGGTAACTTTCCCTTAAGTTCGGAATACTTTGAATGGTCAGTATCATAGAAGAGTCTCATGGCATCAATCTCAGGTTTCAGTTTTTCCTGTTTAATCATATCGAATACCAGATCAATATCCACATGGTTGGGAGGATATTCCATGACTCTGAATGATTTTATACCGGTCAGAGGATTTGTATATTCCTGACTATAAGGTTTTTGTTTGAAGATTGTTATTGTAATCATAATTTCTAAATTTTAATTGTTAATGTTTCATTTTATCTTTCTTCTTCCCGTCCTCAAGAGAGAGAAGGGGGGAAAGGGGAAAGCGGAACCTCTAAAACCTATTTTTTTACTAATTTCTGGATAAGTAGAATTGAAAAAAGTTATAAAAAATAGCCTTTTCCACCCCTTTTTCCCCCATTTCCCCTCCTTTTTCCCCTCTTCCCCTTTGAGGTAGGGAAAGAAAAGTAATCTAATCAAAAGGTAAAGAAAGTCTAATCTTAGAACTGTTTATACCTATCTTCACACCTTTCTTGTTATCCTCTTCCACCACATAACCCTCGCTTTTCAGTTTCATCTTGAAGTTTTCCCTGGTCTCGGCTTTCTGGTTATTATCCCTGCAATATTCCCGATAATTGTTGAATAGAGGAGTCAGACCTATTTTGTTGTCATTATCAGGAACACACATTCTGGCACTCAGGAACATGACCACTGTATCCGTATCCTCCTTGTATGCCTGCTCCAAATTTTCAAGGGTGGAGGACTTGCTGAGTTTTTTTCCATTCCTGATAAATCTTCCCAGACCCTCGATAGCCCAGATGAGAATACCTGACAATTCACTTTTCAATTTTTTAGCTAGGTCAGGGTCAGCCTTACTCTTGTCTATCTTCACATCGAAAGGAATAATCAGTAACCTCCTCCTGAATCCGAAAGACGTATCACTGCTATAAGGCATGGAGTTACAGTTGAAAGCCAATCTTGCATAGTCCTTTAAAATCTCCGGTTCCTTATATAATCTTCTGGCTTCAACGGGTTCTCCACTCGTCAGTTGCTTGAAGATACCGTTAGCGAATATCTTGCCGTTGAAGTCGCTGCTGTAGTTCAGAAGCTTGTTCCTGATCATTGCCCTGCTGTATCCTTTATCATCACATAAGGAGTTTATGTTGTAGGAGCAGACATTATCCTCGCCAAGCAGAGCCATCACAATCTCGAAGAACACGCTCTTGCCATTGAATCCTGAACCTACACAACACAATGCCTTCTCCAGTTTGATGAAGGGATTGAGACAGCAACCGACAAACTCCTGCAATACTTCCTGAACATCTTTGGTCGGCAATACTTCATCCAGAAACTTATGAAACATGGGACACATCGCTTTGGGGTCGTACTCATAAGGAAGGACATAGAAGAAATAGTCATCAGCCGAATGCTCCTGTTCCTTCACGTTTCCATCATGACCAATCACAAGGGTCGTATTAGTCAGATTGATTTTAACCACACCCTTATCCCGTTCTGTCTGTCTGTAAAGTGAGTAGCAGGCCTGTTCATGGACCTTGTTCGCTATCCTCACATTTCTGGCTGTATATTTGTCGGCTCCCATTTTCTGGAAAGCCTTGCCTAGGAAATGTTTCAGGTCAAGCTCGTTTATCGGTTCCCAGAACACTTTGTTATACAGATAGCACGTTTTTCCCTCATTGATCACCAGGCCATATCCCAATTGTTCAGCTACTTCCCTCACTTTCTCGACAACAAGGACGGATTTGTTCTCATCAGTGATCTGTATGGAATAGATCTTCTCCTGAAAAAGTTTCTTCACATCAGGATCGGTTTCCTTTTCCAGTCTCCGGTACAATCCACCGGCATAAATCTCCTTGAAATCCGTTTTCGGAATATTATCAAGGATCTCTTTAAGAATTTCATTTAAAGTCATTTTTTATGTTTTATGATGAAGCCCTATCCCATAAATGGGTTCAGGCTTTATCGGTTAATTACTCAATCAAGGTTTTATCTTTCTTGGAGTCGGATAAGCGTGGTATTCTTTTCCGTCCAAAAGACACCCGTTTTCTTTAGCACTACGTTTCACTCCGTCAGCACTCCAAGTACCCCACTGCTTAAAAAATAAAGCTGTACCTGTGGAAGCGTCACATTGGGATTTAATATTCAGAATCCAGTCCTTTTCCACTTTTCTGGCTCTGTTTCCCGATTCTCCACCAACGATAACCCAGTCAATATCAGACAAGTCAAGTGTTCCCAGGTCTTCCAGCAGAGGCTCACAACTGAGGAACCGTACCGGAGCATCCAGTTTCTTCAGGTAATCAATACGGCCTTTCATCTTCTGATTCTCGACTGTAACACCGAGTCAGACATTTTCAGGAATAGTATGAACTGAAAAATACTCATACATCCTCTCTGCCCGTTTTGTCAAAATCTGGAATGTATGCTGTGGACATTTAGTGATAACTTCCATTACTTTGTCGATGAAATCAAACGGAATATCCTTATGGAATAAATCTCCCATACTTACCACAAACACAAGCTTGTTCCCTTTCCATTCAAATGGCTCGTTTAAACATTCAGGATGGATAGTCGGGATAAAGCCATTCTGATATTTGGCCTGTCCCATAGCTTTCAGACGTTCGGCCATCATTCTTGCGTAACAATTCTTACATCCATCACTGATCGGATCACAACCCGCTGTAACGTTCCATGTGGTTGTAGTCCATGAGATTTTGCTGTTATTACTCATTGTTTCTTATTGTTTTTAAATTCAATACTATTATCCCTCTGTCCCTCAGTTTCTTATATCCTACACCCGGGATGTTTTTAGGCATAGAAGGGGCTGTAATAGAAATTTTCATTTTTTCCATTATCCTAAAATTTTTAATTATGTTATTGCTTGTTCTCTTCAAATCCACAGACCGTTTCCAATTTCATAACTTCTCTTTGGAAACCATGATGAAAACGGTCTTGTGGAAAGTGGATATCTTCCGGTTCGCCTAGTCTGTTGAAACCACCAAGTTACCGGAAATATCATACAGTTCGATACTGTGTCCCAGTTCTTTCTCGATATGTTGCTTCAGTGTTTTCGGATTGATACCCGATGAGTCGGCATGGAATCTGATATTTTCCCGACATCCCCTGAAAGCGTTTGTCGCAATACTGCCTACATAAAACGAAATATGAATATCAGTCAGTGACTTGCATCCTTCAAATGCTGCCTCACCGATATCCGGATCCATCGGAAGGGTAACTTCCTTCAGGTTTATACATCCCTTGAACAGATTGGCCGGTACTGTATCCGCATAATCCGGAAGTATCACCTTTTCGACAGTCTTGTTTCCATAAAAAGCGTTGGAACATAACTCTGTTTCACTTCTCGACAGGTCAATACTAGTGTTCATCCGATTGTTATTTTCTTTAGAATTTTTCATGATTTGTTGTTTTATGGAATCCCCATCACCTCTCACATGATGGGGAAACCGGGATTAGTGTTTAAGATTGAAATCAGCAAATAATTCGTTCAGCTTGGTGATAATCATATTATCCTTGCTCTGATTGGCACTCTTCTTCATCTGGCTTATTTCCTGTGCATTGGTAGCTCCTATGCCTTCAAGAAATGCAACCAACAGATTCATGGCCTCACTCCGTTTCATATCCCTTTTTATCAGGGAGTCCAGTTGCTTGTAAATCCATTCCGGTAATACTTTCCAACCGAGAACCTTGGCTGAATTCCCTTCAAAAGACTTGGCGGCTGCTTCATAAAGCTTCTTGTCTTCTTCAAATGATGTAGTATCAGCCAGCTCCTCCAGTTTTTGATCATTGGTCGAAGCCTTGATGCAGACTGTCTTTGAATTGGTTTTGCCACCATTTACCCAAGACCATGCAGCGGAATCAGATCCGGTTTTGGCTTTCTCCTTTACCCACTCCAATTTTTCAGTTGATATACCTTTTTCTTTGGCAGTGGCAAGAAGTTGTGTCACCCAATCCATACCATCCCAAGGGTTCGTTGCTGAATTGGCCTCTCTCAACAACGTGGGAACATCATACTCGCTTATAAGAGGAAGATAGACATAACCCTCATATTCCGTCTTACCCTCTTTCTTCAGTTTCTTGTTCAACTGCCTGAGAGCCTCCATGCGGTGCTGCCCGTCAATTACAATAAGGATAAGATCAAGGTTCGGGGTATCCTCTGTGATTGGATTTCCGTTTTCGTCTTCCAGTTCCAGTCCCGCTTTTAGGCAAACAATGGCAGGTACGACAAGGAATGGAGATATGATACCTTTGCAGGCCAGAATGGAAGCTATTTTTTTCTTGACCTGTTTCGCATCAATATCACGGTTAATCTTGATACGCCCGAAAGTATAACCCATTCCAAGCAGTACAGATAAGGAGTAGATCATTTCCCATGTCAGCTTCATCGGTACTGCTTCTGGGGCTTCATCTTTGTTTTCTTCTGAATTAGTTTGTTGTGCATCACCAGCAGATGCACCTGCCTGTAGATCCTTATCCTCTACAGTGGATTCTTTCACATTTGACCCTTGCAGATCCAGTGTGGAAACTGCTTCATCAATTAGACTCTTTTCCATTTTTTTTATTTTTAAATTTATGTTCTTCGACAATGACGGTCTGAAACTCATACGACAACTCCTTCACTAGATCCATACGATCTAATGTGATAGCTGCTCTTATTTTAAGAAGGAGCTTTTGCTTCTTCTCCATCAGTTGCAGCAGTTCCGGGTTATTCATACTTTGTTTCATACTTCATTGTTGTTTGAACGCTGCAAAGATCTATAGAGTTTATTTAATATCCTAATAATCAAATTGTTAGAATAATTGTAAGAAGCGTTATAACGGTTATAGCAGAATGCTTGAAGTTAATTGATTGGAAATTAGATAGGGTGTTGGAAGATGAAAATCTTGTGGAAGTGGTTATAGCAAGAAGGTGTAACCGAATTGGGGTCGGGTGGGGCATAATATATGGCTCTTTTTTCCTTTTATATGAAAAAAACGTTTTAGTATTGTATCATGTTACTAAAACGTTCTCTTGTTGATGTGGTGTGTTATGTTTGGATTATAGTCGTTGGCGGCAATTTTGTGATATTCTTGGTTGACCTTGGAATATTGGTTTTGATGGTTGCTTTTTGAATTACTTTAGTTTTAATTCAGCTTAAAACAAGTTATCGGAAGGAGAAAATACTACTATCGGTTGTTGAACCTCTGTGTTCGTATACAGATTAAGTGGGTTTTCTTCTCCTTTGGTAATCTGAACTTTAGACTAACGATTTAAAAGGATAATTATTTTTCTATATTCGGATATAACTCTCTAATTTTTAGTAAAAAAGGATTTTTAGTCGTTTTTTCCCCTCTTTTTGCATAGGAAGAGAAGCTTGCCACGTTTTTAAACTGGTCGTCCTTACAGGAAAAGAACTTCTCTAGTTTCTCTCTTTTACTATCTTCTTTCTGGTAGAAATTTTTTATTATGTAAAATAAATATGTCGCTTTTGCTTTCCATTCAATTTTTTCCACAGGATTTTGAGGTGGACAGATTCCAGTCAGACGGAATGCAAGAGTGGCCTTCGTTTCAGGAGTATCTTCGATATATTTGTCTTCTTTTGCCAGCCAGTTGATAAATTCCATAAATTTTGTTCCTCCTCCGGTTTTGACACAATCTTTTAGTTTACAGAAATAAGCATTTTGGTCAGGGACTGTGGTTTGTTCAAAATACTTCTCGGGTAACTGGAATGGAACGTTCTCGTCATTGCTTTTCTGCGGGGATATAGTTACGGTTGCTCCCCTTTGAAGATATTTGGAACAGAATTTCTCTATTCCTGTAACTTCCAATTCTTCATTGCTTAAATGATTTCTTAGAATTGAATACATATTATATGCCTTGTACTCTTTTTTCTCTGTATCTATAGATTTTAAATCTATTCCAAAAAGGGCATGAAATAGTGGATCAAGTACTTTGTTCTCATATTTCTGTATTTCGTCTAGAATGATGCACGGTCCTTTTTCTTCCTGGGGAGGATCTTCCATTAGTAGTATCTCCGATGACAATTCTATTTTTTGTTGGTATAAAAATCTGAGATGTTCAAGTTTCAGATTAATGTAACAGATCTTTTGTATTGAACTTAAATCGCAATTGTTATCATGGATGGCTTTTATGAACTTTTTCTTTTTATTCATTTTAAAGTTTTCAATGAGAAGATCTAAAATTGCATTGGGACAGGGTATTGATTTAATAAATCCCAGTGCTTTGGACTCGTATCTCATTTTTTTTAAGGCCTCATAAAGTTGTTCTGCTGTGATTCTCATATCCGGAATAAAGGGTATTTTATTCAGGGAATTTATGGAAGCCATTGGCAGAAGGTTGTTTTCGACAATGAATATGCAGACACTAGATATATAAGAATCCCACAATGTGTTTTGTGTTTTTCTGAAAATATATTGCATAGCAGTTGTCAGCCCGTCTGTGACAGGAACAGACTGATCTGTTTTTTCTTTGAGAACATAGTACACTCGGTTACAATATTCATTTCTGATTTGTAGGGGGATTTCAAGAAAGTCATGCTCTGCTTTTGCAACATCCTTGTTGGTTTTCAAAGAAGAATCAGAATCTCTCTTTGTTACAATATATAATATAACTTTTCCAAGCTTATCTTTTATTAATTCTTCTTGTCTAGCCGATATTTCCAAATTTTGTACTGCAAATCTTCCTAAGTCACTCAAATATTGCAGATACTCATTGCTTGTTTGTATAAATTCATGTTCCATGGTATAATTATTTCTTATTTATTCTCGTATCTTTTCTTTTCCTAGTTAGACGTTCTATATAAACCATTGGTACACAGTTTATCATATCTTTATCCCAATATGCTTTCTTGTGGAGAGTATTAACATAGAACGTACCCACAAGTGTAAAAGTCATGTTATCCAGTCCTTGTTCCTTGAGCTGTTCTATCTTTTTTTTCTTACCCATATCATGGATAGTTCTGATCGTCACTTTTTTCCAGAAGGATGTCGCTTTGCCTTTCCACGGTTCAATATTAATATCGGTGATGTATCTATGGGTGATTCTCCTCATGGTTTCCATATCCGTTCCATTTTTTAAGGTGTCATAGGACTGGTTGAGTGAGTCAAGCATGTCGTCAAAGGTAATGTCTGCCTGAATCTGTTTCTCCATATTCTGGATTGCAGCCTCATATTTTCTTATGTTGTCCTGCTCTGCCTTTATTATGCCATTCTGCTTTTTTGTCAGTTCTTCGTATTTCTCTTTCGTGAAACGGCCATGGACAAAATAGTTCTCGTCAAGGTCGGAACGTCTCTGCATGGTTGATTCCAATATCCCACGTGAATAGGCTATTTTCTGATTGTAGATGCGTATTTCCTCTTCGTATGTTTCTTTTGCATCGTTGCGTTTACAGATCATATCCTCATGTAATTCTTGGAGAGCCACGTACCATGCCAATGATTCTATTACATTCACATTAATGTCCGGTGAATGAAGTAATCCCTTTTCTACAGCATTATGTTTTACTCTACATGAATATGTTGCATCCATAAGATTAACTGAATATGATGCACCACAAGAGCAACGGATTAAAGGTGTTAATAGGTGAGGAGTTTTTGCTTTGGAACGGGTCCTGTTTTCTTCCCTTTTCTTACGGCATTTCTCCCATGTATCATCATCTATAATCTGGGGATAGATATTGTTACTAGTTCTTATGCCACGATAGATTGGATTCTTTAGTAAACCATACATCTCTGCTTTCACGTTGGTTACAGACAGATTCTTGAAATAGCCTCTGGACTTTAGCTCTTTCCCTAATTCCGTCAAGCTGTATTCACCGGAAATATACATATCAAATACGAGGCGAACTAACTTGGATCCTTCTTCATCAATTTGCCAATAACCATCTTCGGAAACTTTATACCCAAGTGTTATTTTGCCGCCCATATACTTACCTTTGTTGAAGCCTTCTTTTTTGGCTCTGGAAAAACGGGCAATCTTGTTCCTCATTTCTGATTCTGCAAGCTGGGCGTATAATGTGAAGATAGTCTCAGCTCCTTCATCAATGGTTTTATCATCTTTGAGCAATCTAATTCTTGGCTCTTTGATGATTAGCTGGATTCCCTTGGTGGTAAGATATTCAAGGATACTGAACAATATCTTTTTCCTTCTGGCTATACGTGAGATTTCCCAAGCGAATACACAGTCATATTCACCTGTTTCAAGCAGCTCTTTCATGCGGTTAAGGCCGAATCTTTCTTCTTCATCCAATTTAATAGCACTTTCTTTTGTGGCTATTGAAGAAATGTCCTTATCTTTATATCCATAGAAATGAGCCAGATCATATAGCTCCTTTTCCTGTTCTTCATAGGATTGGGCTTCTGTAGAAACTCTGACTAGTAATATACATTTCATAGTGAAAGAATATATTATTGGTTACGGATACAAATATAGAAAAAAAAATTATCCACCACCAAATCGTATATTTATGTTACTTGCGAGATGGTATGGTGGGGGCTGCGAAAAGGGCGGATGGCAATCAGCGAACTGTCCTTCCCCAATTTGCCGGCTACCGAATGTATCTTGGTCGTTTCCAGGCTTTCTCCCAATGAGAGGGGAGGAAGAATGCCCGGCAGGCATTTGGCCATCATGGATTTGCCGCTGCCCGGCGAACCGATCATAATCAGGTTGTGCCCTCCGGCGGCGGCTACTTCCAAGGCGCGTTTCACACTCTCCTGTCCTTTTACGTCGGCAAAATCGTATGGAAAGTTGCTTTGGCTTTCATAAAACTCCTCGCGCGTATGGACAATGGTCGGTTGCAAGGTGCGCTCATTATTGAAGAACTCAATGACTTCTTTAATATTCTCTACGCCATATACTTTCAGGTTATTTACTACGGCAGCTTCCCGGGCGTTTTGTTTGGGGAGTATAAATCCTTCGAACCCTTGTTCGCGGGCACTGATGGCGATGGAAAGGGCTCCTTTGACGGGTTGAAGGCTTCCGTCCAAGCTCAGCTCGCCGATGATGAGATAGCGTGAAAGTTTGTCTTCCGAAACAATTTTAGTAGCGGCCAGTATCCCGATAGCCAGCGGGAGGTCGTAGGCGGAGCCTTCCTTGCGGATGTCGGCAGGAGCCATATTTACCACAATCTGGCAGGTGGGGAATTTATATCCGTTTACCTGCAAGGCGGAAATAATGCGTTCGTGACTTTCTTTCACAGCCGAGTCCGGCAGACCGACAAGGAAGAATTTTATACCTCGTGAACTATTTACCTCAATAGTTACAATGGTAGCGTCGATACCTTGAACGGCTGCTCCATAGACTTTTACCAGCATGCTTTTATTTTTTATTTTGTCTCTTCCGAGCGCGTTCTGCCTCTTTGGCGGCTTTTTCTTTCTTTTTATCTTGTTCTATCAGTTGCTTTACTTTGTCTGTCAGTTCTTTGCCCCGTATATCCTGGGCTATCACTTTTTTGTCTGGGCCTATCAGTATATTGGCGGGAAGCCGGATGATGCCTTGTTGCTTCACTACGGAGTTGTCCCAGCCTTTGAAGTCGCAGACTTGTTTCCATTGTGTGGTGTCTCTTTGAAGGGTCTTCTCCAGCCATTCCTTTTTGTCCAGGTCAAGAGAGAGGCTGATTATGGCGAATTTTTCTTTTTTCAATGCTTTCTGTACGGATACCAAAGAATCTTGTGCGGCAATGCTTTCTTTGTTCCAGCTTGCCCAAAAATCCAGAAGGACATATTTCCCTTTTACGCTGTTCCAACTGACGGTCTTTCCGTTTCTGTCCGTGCACGAGATATTGGGGATGTAGCGATGGTCTGCCAGTTCTTTTTGTTCACTCAACTTATTCTGAAGGTCTATCATATAAGGTGTGTCTTTTATGACACCGCTGAGTCCCTTTATCAGCTGGTCTATGTGGCTATAGTCGGGCAGGGAGTCTTGTACGTAATACTTGTCTATCAGATAAATATTGGTATACGATTGTGGATGGGCTTTGATCAGTGAATCTACGGCTTCCACCAGGCGGCGTCCGTTGTCCGGAGTGTTGTTCAGCTGCCGCATGATTTGTGCCTGCCTTTCATTCTCGCCTGTGCCTTTTATTTGTAGTTGGTCTATCTCTCCGCTTAAGGCCACCTTTTCTCCTTTGTCTGCATAGATGGGCAAGGTTTGCCCGTTGTTCATGATCAATGAGAAAAGCGTGAAGGTGTCCGGGGTGATGGTATAAGTGAATTTTCCTTTTTCCGCAATAATTGTATCCAGTTGCTGTATGGGCAGTTGGTAGAAAACAAGAATCGTGTCGGAAGTCAGTCCGCTTATATGGCCCTTTAATGTAAATGCGCTTTTCTTTCCGCATGCCGAAAGGAGCAATATTATTATAAGGTAAAAGGGTATTTTTTTCATTTCAAATTATTTTCTGCGAAAATACGCATTTTACTGCTAAAGAATGGTATAAACAAGTTGTTTTTTTGTTAAACGCCCCCTGTCACATCACTTTTTCACATTCCTGTCACATGCTACAGAATATGAACAGCAGCGTGCAGTTTTGCTTCAAATATTTCAGTGCTTTTGTAATGAGTTTCTCCACCGCTTTTTCACTGATATTCATTTCTATGGCTATTTCCTTGTAACTCAGATACTTTTTACGGCTCAGGGTGAAGGCTGTTTTTTGTTTGTCCGGCAATGAGTCTATCAGCAGGTCAATGTGTTTGCTCAGCTGTTTGGCTATAATCTGTTCTTCCAGGTCGCAATGGTGTTTGATATAATCTTCATTGTACGCCTGTAGCACGGAGTCTCTGTATAACTCCTCGTTCAGGTGTTTTTTGTCTTGATCGAAAATGAAGTTCCTTGTCATGATGAACAGTAGTCCTTCCAGGCTTTTTTCTTCATCCAGCAGTTCCCGTTTTTCCCATAGCTTGACAAATACGCTTTGCACGGCTTCTTTGGCATCGTCTGTGGAAACCGTATAGAGGCGGCTGAAATTGTACACTTTACTCCAATACGTGGCATAGATGGAGGAAAAGGCTTCATGACTTCCCTGTCTTAGCAATGCAATAGCTCTTTTTTCATCCATCTTCTTGTGTTCTTTTTCCTATTTATAACAAAGATATGATAAATATTTAGGAACTACAACTTTTTTTATAATAAATAAAAAAACTTATGATCGGAGAGGGGGAATTCCTTTTCTGGGGCGTATTTATTATAGGTTTTGAATCAGAGTTTGTTTATGCGGAAAGGGGTTTATGCGATATGGTTTCTCTTCATCATCATTGGATGCGGTTCGTGCGTATCGGATGCTGTAGAAGAGTCATTGTGCCAGGCTCCTTCGTTTTTTTCCTATTCCGGCAGTGGATTCATTATGGTTATACTTTTGTTGGGAGGGCTTGGCTCTTGTCAATACCTGAAAAGGAAGCACGGAGAAGAACTGCCGGGGCATAGAGAAGAAATTTTAGTAAAAGAGGCAGTATGCAATTTCAGGAAAGAGAGCCTGGAGACAGGAATCTGTTCATTCAGCTCGTCTCCATGGAAAGAGAAACTGGAGGAAGTTCAAAAGGAAATTACTTCCGGAGAATATATAAAGCCGGATGATCAGGACTTGCTATACCGGGAGTTGGATACGCACTTTAAAGAATTTATAGCGGAACTCGTCACTAGCTATCCGAAAATAGGTAAGGAAAATATTTACTATTGCATCTTGTCCGGCCTAAAATTTCGGAAACGCATACTTGTATATTGCACGAGGACGTCGGCTGGAGCACTCCGTACCCGCAAAAGCAGATTGAAGAAAAATATGACGAAAGAAACATTCCAACTTATATTCGATTCACAAAAAACGCCCATTTCATCGAAGCGATTGAAATTATGGCAGTGAAAATGTAACGGTTTTGCTTGTTTTTTGTAACGGTTTTAAAGTGATAACCAAGTGATCTGTTATCATTTACAGTAGGGGCGGACACATGGGGCTGTCCCTACGTCTTCGGGTAGCCTCACTGGCAGAACGGCATAATTCCTCTCCGATAGAAGAATTTAACCTTTCCATCCGCTTGCTATTCAAAAAAAAGAGGTACATTTGTTTCATCATCAAACCATAAGCATTATGACCATCATAGCCAACCCTATTTACGATGCCGTTTTCAAATTCCTGATGGAAGACAAGAAAGTGGCCAAGATACTGCTCTCCGCATTGCTGAAAAAGGAGATCATAGACCTGGAGATGCGCCGCCACGAGTATACATCCATGGAGCAGACACGCATCTCGCTCTTCCGCATCGACTTCTCTGCAAAGATTCGCGAGAGCGACGGTTCGGAACACCTTGTCCTTATCGAACTGCAAAAGACCTGGCTGATTACGGAGACCTTGCGCTTCCGCCAATACCTGGGTACGCAGTACCTCAACAAGGAGAACATGGTCGAAGAGAAGAACGAGCACGGACAAAGACGTACGTACGGGCTGCCCATCATCTCCATCTACATCCTGGGACATCCCCTGGGTGACCTCACCGAGCCGGTGGTTTATGTGCGGCGCAGCTATCTGGACTATGACGACCATCCGCTCCCTGCTCCCGACCCTTTCATCGAGAGTCTGACGCATGACAGCATCATCGTCCAGATCCCGTTCCTCACCGGACGTACCCGCAACCGCCTGGAACGTCTGCTGAGCGTGTTCGACCAGGAATACCGGCAGCCCGACAGCGAGCATTATCTGGAAATAAACGATGAGCACATGGACGAGGAAGTGAAGTATGTGGTGCACCGCCTGCTGAAGGCCGCTGCCGCACCCGCCGTTCGCCGTGCCATGGAGATAGAGGACGAGATTCTTTCGGAAATAGAGGACAGGGATACGACAATAATGCTCAAGAATAAGGTGATAGAGGAAAAAGAACAGGTGATAGAGGAAAAAGAGCAGGTGATAGAGGAAAAAGAGCAGGTGATAGAGGAAAAAGAGCAGGTGATAGAGCAGAAAGAACAGCTCATAGAGCAGAAAGAACAAGTGATAGAACAGAACAAACAAGAAATAGAGCGAAAAAAGCAAGAAATAGAACAGAACAAGCAGATGATTCGTTCAATGGTCAAAATGCTCTGCAACAACGGAGCGTCCATCGACGAAATATCCAAACAGTTAGCCATACCTATAGAGCAAATCAAACAATATATCGAATCATAATACGATTACGGATTTTCGGTAAAGATACGGACTTGATAAAATGCGGATTCTCACAAATCCGAACAAAGAATGCAAGTTCGGAGGAAGCATATACTTGTAGAGGGAGCTTTGAAAAATAAATAATCCACGAAAATCCACATAAAACAATCATAGAAAACCACCCCCGGCAATCAATTCTATATTGCCGGCTCAATATCCTACCCAAGCAAGCATGAGCGCATTGAAAACAATTTCACCCCAGCTGCAAATGCTTATGATGGAAAAAAACGCGATCTTTTCGTAAGATACAACCCATTCATTCCAGGCTGGAAACGTGTCTGTAGACCGTTTGCCAGCCATTCACTTTTATTCCCAAATTCTTAAACGAAGTTAAATTATCCCCCTGGCCGAAGAAAAATACCGGAGAGGGGGTAGGGTGTCCTTTTCCTCCGGCAGTATTTATATAGAACGGTAAAAAAGACAATAGGATGATGACTTTAGACGAATTGAAGAAAATAATAGGACGGATGTTTGCAGGAAACCTTTCTGCTGATGACCGGAAATCCTTGGCGGAAGAGCAGCCTTTGGCCTCTTTGCTTGAGGAGCAATGGCATAACGGCAAGGAATGGCACAAGGAAGAGAAGGTGGAGCCACAGGATATGTGGAACAGCATTGTAGATGAATGCTGGAAGGAAAAGAGCCGCTCCGTTCCTGCCGGAAAGAAAATTTTCTTCACGCTGGCCGGTTGGACAGCAGTCGCTGCCGTATCGTTGTTTGCCGCATGGCTGATCGGTACCCATGTATCCTATGTCACTGTCGAAGCGCCACTGGAGGCAAAAAAGATGGTATTGCTGCCGGACAGCTCGAAGGTATGGCTGAATGCCGCCGCCAGCATCAGATATAGAAAGGATTTTGTGAAAGACAGAAAAGTGGAGCTGGAGGGCGAAGGATTCTTTGATGTGAGGAAGATGGAGGGAAAACCTTTTATCGTGCATGCCGGACAGGCGGCAATAGAGGTGAAGGGTACAGAGTTCAATGTCATGCGAATGCCGGAGACCACTACCGTGACCCTGTTTACCGGAGCGGTTGAGTTCTCTGCACCGGAGCTGGATAGCCCTGTCAGAATGAAGCCCAATGAGCAGATAGCTTATGATATACGGACGGGGCAAATCATTTTAGGAAAAGTGGACTCGGCAGAATATGACTGGCGTACGGGCAAATATAAATTTGTAGACAAGCCGTTGAAGGACCTGATTCATTTCATCAACAGGAATTATAAAGTTAATGTGACGCTGGGCGATGAGGTAAATAAAGAGGTGCTGTTTACCGGAACCATCCGAAGGGAAGAAGGACTGATGGATGTGCTGGATAAGATTTGTATAAACATGGGACTTGAGATAAGGCATAAAGACGGGGAAAAGATAGAACTATATTGATCGTGGACGGCTGTGATCCGTGTGATTTTTTTAACTATAACTAATTAATATATGAAAGACGCATGATGAAAAACACTTCGTGAACAAGTACTTCCCCTTGCTTGAGGGGAGGGTGATGTATGATTCCGGAAACCGGAATGTTTTGTTAACTTAATATTTAATCAAAATTACAGAAAATGAGAGTTTTAAAATTAAAACAATGGCATTTTACGATTGCCCTGATTGGCATGATGCTTTTTCCTGTTACGCTTAGTGCCGCTCAAGGGAGAGTGAAGGTAAAAGGCAATGCGATTACTGTGAGACAGGCCTTGAAGCAGATAGAGGCAAGTAGTGAGTACACTTTCTTCTATAAGGCGGAGGATGTGGACGATGTGAAAAAACACAATTTCAACTGTGACGGTACGATAGAGACTGTACTGGGAGAAGTATTGAAAGGCAGCAAAGTGGACTTTGTGGTGAAAGACAAAGAGGTGATCCTGACCTCTTCACAGAAAGCGGGCGCTCCTCAGCAAGCTAAAAAACGTGTCATTAAAGGTACCATTACGGACGGGGATACCAAAGAACCCATTATCGGAGCCAATGTATGGCTTAAGAATAGTTCGGTGGGCGCCATCACCGATATTGATGGAAAATACTCCATCACGATAGAAGGGGTAGGCGGTGTGTTGACTTTCTCTTATATCGGTATGAAAAGCCAGGACATAGCCCTCAACAACCAGACAGAAATCAATGTAACGCTGATGCCGGATACCGAAACCTTGGACGAAGTCGTGGTAGTGGGTTATGGTAGCCAGAAAAAGGAAAGCGTGGTAGGCGCTATCTCTACACTGGACGTAAACAAGCTGATGGTGCCGGGTGCTTCCATCTCTACCGCGTTGGCAGGACAGTTGGCGGGTGTGGTTTCAATGACCCGTTCCGGTGAGCCGGGAAAGAGCAGCGCAGCCGATTTCTATATCCGCGGTGTCTCTTCTTTCAAGGGAACATCTACTCCGCTGGTGCTGGTCGATGGTATTGAACGCGACCTTGACCTGGTGGATACGGATGATATCGCTACTTTCTCTATCTTGAAAGACGCGTCGGCTTCAGCCGTATACGGTGTGCGTGGTGCCAATGGTGTTATCTTGATTACGACAAAGAAAGGTAAAGAAGGAAAGCCCGCCATCAATGTGCGTACTGAATTCGGATTTACCAGCCCCACTAAAAAACCCAAAATGCTGGGATCGGCAGAATGGGCTGAACTATATAACGAGGCGTATGAAAGCAAGTATTATTCCGAAAGCGATATTCAAAAATACCGTGACGGAAGCGACCCCGACCTTTATCCCAATGTAGACTGGTTTGACTCGATGTTCAACGACCTGGCACAGAACCAACGCGTGAACTTAAGTGTGACCGGTGGTGGCGATGTGGTGAAATACTATGTGTCAGGATCTTTCTATCATGAAAATTCTATTTACAAAAGCGCCGGGAACATGTATGGATATGACTCGTCCATCAGATACAACAAGTTTAATTTCCGTGCGAACATGGATATCAAGGTGACTCCCAGCACTACGATGAATATCAACCTGGCCAATATCTATGAAAAGAAGTTCGGACCGGGCTTTGGCGATAATGACAGTGAAATATGGAATTATATTTTCTGGACCTCCCCCAACGCTTTCCCGTTGCAGTATTCGGACGGAACACTTTCCGGACCTTCTACCGACTCGGGCTTCAATCCTTGGAACATGTTGGTGCACTCGGGTTATCGCGAACAGTTCTGGAACTCCTCACAGTCGTTGATCGGCCTGACACAGGATATAGGAAAACTGTGGAAACCGTTGGAAGGGTTGACCGCCAATTTTAAATTCTCATGGGATGCCTGGAATACGACAGCGCAACGCCGTGCCAAAATACCTTCTTTCTATCATGCGCGCGGACGCAATGAGGACGGAAGCTTGAAATACGATGACAATAACAATGATGGCGTATGGGATCCCGTGCATACAGGAAGCAATGAATTGTCGTATGGTATAGGACGTGACGGTACGATGACTACCTATATGGAGGCTTCATTGAACTACAGCCGCTTGTTTGACGAAAAGCACCGCGTCGGAGCTTTGTTCCTTTATAATCATAAGATACATAACAAGACCCAGGCGGGCGACAAGGACACCTCGCTTCCTTACAAAAACCAAGGTTTGGCCGGACGTGTTACCTATGCTTACAAAGACACTTATTTTGCCGAAGTGAATGTAGGTTATAACGGCTCTGAAAACTTTGCCCGCGGACACCGCTTCGGTTTCTTCCCGGCAGCGGCCATCGGTTGGATGATGTCTAATGAAAAATGGTTTGAACCCCTGACTAACACGGTGGATATGTTGAAACTGAAGGGTTCTTATGGTAAAGTAGGTAATGATGATATCGGCGGCCAGCGTCGCTGGGTGTATGAATCCAGTATCGTAAGTGGCGGAGGCTGGAATTATGGCTCGGACGGAGGCAATGGCGGCGGAGGTATCCGTATTGGCGAGATTGAAAACTTATCGGCTTCCTGGGAAGAGGCGTTGAAACTGAATGTGGGTATTGAATTTTCTTTATTCAGAAAGCTGAAAGTACAGGCTGATTACTTTAGAGAAGAACGTACGGGTATTTTCTTGCAACGTGCCGGACTGCCTGCCATCGTAGGTCTTTCTACCATTCCTTATGTCAATGTGGGCGAAACCTTGAACCAGGGTATAGATGCCAATATTGAATATTCACAGCAGGTGGGCAAGGTGTTGCTGACCGCACGCGGAAACTTTACTTACAACCGCAACGAACTGGTGAATAACGATGAACCCGACTGGCAGTACAAATACCAGAACAGAACAGGAAAACCGTTCGGCTCGAATGGGGCTCTCCAGCCGTTTGGACTGGTGGCATTGGGATTGTTCCAAAGTCAGGAAGAAATTGATAACAGCCCCGAACAGACTTACGGTGAATACCGTGTAGGTGATATCAAGTATCAGGATGTGAACGGTGACGGAAAGGTGGACGACCAGGATATGGTAGCCATCGGTTATACGAACTTGCCCGAAATCACTTATGGATTCGGACTGGGTGCCCAGTGGAATAATTGGGATGTCAATGTGTTCTTCCAGGGTGTGGCACGCAACTCCTTCTTTGTAGGCGGATCTACCATCAGCAATCCGTTCAGCAGTGGAAATATGGAACGTGCAGCTGTGAATGAAGATGTATATGGCAAGGTTTGGATGTCTACCAATACCGCAGAGCAGAATGCCAATGTAATCTATCCGCGTTTGAGCCGTAGCGGTGGAGCGGGAGCTTCCAACAACTCCAAGACCTCTACCTGGTGGTTGAGAGACGGTAGCTTTATGCGTCTGAAGAACTTTGAAGTAGGCTATACATTGCCTAAGAGCATCTTGACAAAGACATTCATCAAGTCTCTGCGTTTCTATGCATCGGGAAACAACCTGCTAACTTTCAGCAAGTTCAAACTGTGGGATCCTGAAAAGGGCGGCGGACAAGGTTCCGGTTATCCTTTGAACAGAGTTGTGACAGTCGGATTTAACGCTAATTTCTAAATCACTATCAATCTATGAAAAAGATGAAACTTAAAATAAAATCGCTTTGGATGTGCTGCATCCTTGTAGGAACTTCGTTGGTCAGCTCTTCTTGTGAAGACTTTCTGGACAGACAGGAAGACGAAAAGATGACTTTTGACAAAATATGGTTGTCACGTAATACAACCAAGCAATACTGGCTCAATTCCATGTCCTTTTTGCCCAGATACAGCAACAGCTACGTGGGCGACGGTGAAGCCTACCTGGGTGCTTCGGATGAATGTACCATTGCTTACGACCGTGCTTATCGCTGGATGAACTTCGGCTCATGGAATGCTTCGGCCATACCTTATTATAAATTTGACTTTTATTACAGAGGTATCCGTGAGTGCAACATCTTCATGCAGAATGTAGACCGTTGCAGCGATCCGCTGGTCACTAAAAAGGAACTGGAAAAGTGGAAGATCCAGTCGCGTTGGGCACGTGCCTACTATTACTTTTTGCTGATGCGCGATTATGGACCCGTATTCTTGCTGGGAGATGAAACACTGGACTTCTCGGCCACTACGGAATCGTTCTACCGCCCTCGTAACACGTGGGATCAATGTGTGGACTACGTAGTCAGTGAAATGACCGCCTGTGCCAACGATCCGGCCATGCAGACTCAGAGCGAACTGGCCAAAGACGACTGGGGAATGGCTACCAGAGGTGCTTGTTATGCGGTGATCTCGCGTCTGAAATTGTATTCGGCACGTGACCTGTTCAATGGAAACACATTGTATCATAATGTGAAGAACCCCGTTGCCGAAGGTTTCCCGGAACTGTCCGGACAGAATATCTTCCCTCAGACGTATGATGCCAATAAGTGGCTGCAGGCGGCTGAAGCGGCGCACAAGGTATTTGATGAAAACACGTATTCACTGTACCGTTCTCCTTCGAACGATCCGTATGCCAACTATGCCGGCATCTTGAATGAGACGTGGAACAGCGAGCTGATCTTTACCGACGGCTATGTAGGCCGTTTCTATATCGGAGTGAATACAGCGCCTACTTCTATCGGAGGTTATGGAGCGGTAGGACCTACCCAGCAGCAAGTGGATGCTTACGCCATGAATAACGGCCGTTATCCTATTACAGGATATGACACTGCCGGTAATCCTGTGATTGACGCACAGTCGGGCTATTCGGGCGATGAGTTCGCTAAAACTACCTGGACTTATCCGTCGCACGGGTGGAGCAACTTTGGCGACTATGACATTGTCGCTCCCAACATGTATAAGGATAGAGAACCCCGTTTTTATGTGACAGTATTCTGGGGAGCTTCCCACTGGTTGCATGGAGACGCTTATACAACGACTTCGTTTGCCAAAGGTGGTAACGGAAATATCTCGCACGACTATCCCAAGAGCGGTTATCTGTGCAACCGTTTTTACGACCATCGCGTGAACTCCAGAAACAACAATTGGGGTAACGTTACTTTCCCCGAGTTCCGCTTGGGCGAAATTTATCTGAACTTCATTGAAGCAGTGTTGGAATGTAAGAAAAGAGGAGTTGCTCTTCCCGGAGGTTATGAAGCGGAGGCGATGGAGAAATGGGCGGAACTGCGCGACCGTTCGGGCATGTCTCCCATTACCGAGATTTATCCGAATGCCGGCACCGATGAACTGATTGAGCTTTGCCGTAAAGAACGCCGTGTGGAATTGGCGTTTGAAAGACACCGCTTCTTTGACACCCGTACATGGATGATCGCGACGCAGACAGATGGCGGACCGATGTATGGCATGAATACGGCCTGTCTGTTGGAGGACGGTATGAAGACCACCGAAACTCCCGAAGGTTTCTGGCAGAGAACTGTGTTTGAAACACGAGTGTTTAAGAAGAATCATTATCTTTATCCTTTTGCACAGCGCGAGTTGGATAGAAATAAACTCCTTACTCAAAATTATGGTTGGTAATATTAAAAAGGAACATCGTATGAAAAAAAGAATAATAGCAGCGTCACTCATCGGCTTGCTTGTACTCGGTACTTCTTGTGAAGATAAAAGAGATGAGTTCTTGAGTGATTATGACACCCGCATGTATTTTAGAAACAGCGACTTGCAAGAGCAGGATTGCTATATCACCGGTGATTTGACGAATTATACCGTCTCTGTAGTAAAGGCCGGCAGCGAACTGAACGCTGTGGCCGATGCCTCTGTCACGATGATGGATGAAGCGCAGTTGCTGGCCTATAACGACCAGAATGTGACAAACTACAGCATATTGCCCTCTGAGTGCTATACCTTGAACGGAGAGTTGAAGATGGATTTCGCGGCCGATGACCTGTACCGTACGTTTGATGTGGCTTTCAACCCCGAGCTGATCTATAAGCTGCCCAAGGCGAATTATGTACTGCCGATGGTGCTGAGCTCTAGCAAGACCGTGACTGAAAACAAGAATGTGATTTTTGTGAAGCCCAATCCTATCATCCCGACTATCTTTTTCGAAAAGTCAGGATTCAGCAGCACTTCATTGAGCAAAAGCGGACCCGATCAGGTGAAACTGGACCTCTCGGTTATTATTCCTCTGGCCAATAAGTGGGAGTTTGAGTACACGGTAAAGGCGGACAAGGACTTGCTGGACGCCTACAATGCAGAGCATCACACTTCGTTCCAAATGCTGCCTGCCGATGCTTACACGCTGACAGAGACGAACCGGTTCGGATTAGGTGAAAAGGTGGCGAATAACTCGATTGTGGTGGATAAGACCAAATTGGATATGGGAGAATATGTCCTTCCGTTGAGATTGACAAACTGCACGCAGCCTTATTTCCAGATTGAGGAAGAAAAGAGCGTTTGTCTGTTCAGTATCATCTATACCCCCGCCGAAATTCCTCTGTCGCTCGACATGTTGTCATCCAACGCGACACATGCCAATGACGGTACGGGCTTGCCGGGCTTGTTTGACGGCCGGGGAAGTGGCAAACACTGGCATTCCAACTGGGCCGGTCAGGTGGTTGACCCTGTATACGGACATTATATCGACTTTAAGTTGCCTAATCCTATCCAGTTCTTCGCATTTGATCTTTGGAGCCGTTTTGAAAACGCGAATGGCGCTCCTACTAAAATCGTTCTGTACACCAGCAATGACAGATCGACCTGGAAAGAGTGGCAGACTGTCAGCATGAAGTTGTCGGGAGGCGATGAAGAGTATAACTCAAGTGTGTTCAAGTCGGAAACTCCGTTCCAATACTTACGCTTCTCGGGAGTGGAAAGTAATGCGGGCAATGTGACGACGGGCTCTTACTGGAACTGTGGAGAAATGAAGATATATGGTGAATAGTTCGCTTGATTTTTTAGATTAACAGTAAAGGCTGCCATTGTATTTTTCTTTTTAAAAAATAGGTGGCAGCCTTTTTCCTTTGATAACATTAAATCCTTACCTGATATGAAAATATTCCATTTATTTCTTTTGTCGGCGTTGTGTCTTTGTGCCGCCTCTTCGTGCGCTAAAGAGAATGACACGCCGCTGAAACCTCCTACCTTTGAGATG
Source organism: Phocaeicola sartorii JCM 17136 = DSM 21941 (assembly GCF_054653615.1). NCBI lineage: Bacteria > Pseudomonadati > Bacteroidota > Bacteroidia > Bacteroidales > Bacteroidaceae > Phocaeicola > Phocaeicola sartorii. The sequence goes on along the minus strand of NZ_BAAIFW010000006.1, from coordinate 642,242 downwards.
GACGAGGCCGATTTAAGCCACAATTTCAAAAAGGAGAAAGAAGTGCTGGTTGTTCCTGTCCATACAGACCTGGCCGGTGACGCCTGGAGTGTAAAATCGAATGCCGATTGGTGCCTGGCGGCAAAAGGCGTAGACGGGAAAAGCATTACCTTGTCCGTTGCGGCAAGTGAAGAGCCCGAAGTGAGAAGCACCACCGTAGATGTAAAATCGACCATCGAAAACTACACGATAAAAATCAGCCAGCTGGGATACGGGCCTGCCATCCTGCTAAAGACGTTTCCGGAGTTTGTCAGCCCCGACGGCGGAGAAGTGGATGTGGTAGTGACCACTAATGTTCCCTATACGGCTGTCCTTCAGGAGACGGACTGGCTGAAAGCAAGCGCCGGAAAAGCCGGCAGGGCTTTGGTGGACTACGATCACCATTATTACGCTGACGCTAATAAGAGCTTTCAAGAAAGGAAAGCCACGATAACCTTTGCCGACAGCCGCACAACGGACAACCCGGCCAAACCCGCCGTGCTTACGCTGACGCAGAAGAGCCGGGAAGGCTCTCCTTCCGATGTCGTTGTCGAGGCGGACATCAAGGTGAAGCCTACAGCGGCCAAGGCGAGCGACGAGCAGCCCGGACAAGGGCTGGGATGGGCGATTGACGGTGACACAGACCCCGCCAACCATTACCATTCCGACTGGTATAATACCAAACTGCCTGTGACGCTTGAGTTCCTCTTCGGAGAAAACAAGGGCGACATGGATTACATCCTTTACTATACCCGTAACGGGAATGGCAACTTCGGCGAGTTCGATTTGTATCTGGCTACGGAAAGCGAACCCGAGTATCAGCTTTATGGCTCGTATGACTTTAAAATGCAGGGAGCTACAAGCCGGATTGATTTCGCCCGGACTCAAAAAGGGGTAAGCAAGGTGAAGTTTGTGGTCAAGAGCGGACTGGGAGGCTTCGTCAGCTGTGCCGAGATGGAGTTTTACCGCAGAAACAAGGACAAGGAACTGGACGGACAATTGCTGACGGTATTTAAGGACCTCACCTGTACAGAACTGAAAGAAGGCATTACCGATGCAGATATAGAGCGCCTTCCCGATTACTTCGGCCAGTTGGCGACAACCATCCGGAACAACACGTACGATGCGCACGAAAAGGAATTCCGCATTCAGCATTACGCTCCCTACAGCATCCCCGAAGTGTGGTCGGAAAAACTGATGACCAAGCATTACAGCTTCCTGGATAACCCTACCGGAATCTATGTGGAAAAAGGAGACTCGCTCATCATCCTGGTGGGAGACACTCACGGACAGCGTATCAACCTGCAGAATGTGGGAGAGGAAGAGACCGGATTTGGCGAGGAGAAAACGTATAAGCAGACAGCAGCCAGCGGCGATGCTTATTTCTTGAATGAAGGAGTGAACAAAATCGGTATCAAGCAGACCGGTATGTTGTTTGTAGTCTATACTACGGATTTGACTTCGCCGACGGCCAAACCTGTGAAAATCCATATCCCGCCCGGCAGCGGAAAAGTGGGAGGATACTTTGACTTGGCGCGGCATCAGACAAACGACAAGTATAAAGAATTGATAGACAAGTCGGATTATAAATACTTCTGTGTCCGTGGCAAGAACATCATATTCTATTTCCATCGCGACAAGATGAAGCAGGCCGTGCCCTATGACATACTGTCGGCCATCAATTTGTGGGACGATATTGTGGGCTGGCAGCAAGAACTGATGGGAATTGAGGATGTGCGTCCTACGCAGGTGAACAATCACTTGTTCGCTATTTCGCCCGAAGGAAGTTATATGTGGGCTTCCGAATATCGGATTGCTTTTGTATATACTTATTTGAACAACATCTTGTTGAAAGAGAATGTGATGGCGGCTAAGGACAATGCCTGGGGACCGGGGCACGAGATAGGCCATATCCACCAGAAAGCCATCAACTGGCCCAGTTCTACGGAGTCATCCAACAATCTGTTCTCTAACTATGTCTTATATAAATTAGGAAAATACTGCTCCCGCGGATCGGCTTTGAGCGAACTGGCAAAGGCCCGCTTTGTCAACCGGCAGGGATGGTATAACATGGGGGACGCCACGCATCAGAATGAATCGACCGAGATCCACATGCGTATGAACTGGCAGCTTTGGAACTATTACCACCGTTGCGGATTTAAACCGGACTTCTGGCAAACCCTGTTTAAACTGTTGCGTCAGAACCGCATTGTGGAATCGAACCCGGGGGCGGGACAATTATTGTTCGCCAAGATGGCATGTAAGGCCGCCAATCAGGATTTGACCGATTTCTTTGAGATGTGGGGCTTCTTTGTGCCGGTAGACAATGTGGCTTATTCGCAATATGGAGACTGGAACTACAACGTAACGGAGCAGATGATTGCCGACACCAAGCAATATATGTCGCAATTCCCCAAACCCAAACATGCTTTCCAGTATCTGGAAGACCGCAAGACAGGCGATGTGGGACTGGATGTGGATCCGGGCGATGTGGGATACTATACTCAGTTCAAGGAGAGTCAGAAGATAACGAAGAGCATCACTTATACCGCTACCGGCCAGACGCTGAAAATAAAGAACGGAGATGAGGCGGTGGCTTTCGAAATCTACCGGGACGGAGCAATGGTTTATTTCTCCAATTCATTCACTATTGCATTGCCGTCTGGAATTCCCGTTGCTGATGTAGTGGTCTATGCGGTGCAGGCAGACGGGAAAAGAGTTGAGGTGAAAAAGATTTGAGCTGAAAAAAATATGGAGATAAAACAAAGAATGGAGGTAAAAAAGATGTGATGCGAATCACTTTGTTTGAGAGGATAGCTTGGAGAAGAAGTGCAACTTGAGTTTTACTGTGATTGAAGTAGGGTGGCACTCTCTTCTCCATTCTTATTTTAACGGATTTACTAATCTTAATTTTGACTATCATGAAAACAAGTTTTCTTTTTCTTTTGCTGATGCTAAGTTGCTTCCGGCTGAATGCGCAGGAAGATGCGTCTTCGGCGGCGCGCGAAGAGGGTGTGGATCAGATGGAAGAGGTTCCTTTGCTGGCGGAAATCGTATTGCCTGCGGGGCAGGAGGTGAAGTGCCACGAACTGGCGGGTATATGGCAGTTTTGCCTGTTGGAGCAGAAAGCCGACGGCTATCATTTGAAACTGCTGCCTGTGATGAAATTCCTTTCTCCCGACCAGACTTTTGTGAACGTACTGGCTGCAAACAACCGGATTGTGGTGACAAATCAGGGTACCTATACAGTGAAATCAGAAACCCTGTATGTGGAGGAAATCCTGAAGACTGCTTACACCAATATCATTCCCGGTACCCGGAATGATATCTCTTATGAGTTCTTGCACGACCGTCTGATGAAGGTCTCTTTCTTTATCGGGCTGACGGAAGGGAATGGCTTAGGTTCGGAGTTTTGGTACAGAGTTTGTGACTAATGCCTGAATTGGAATAGATAATAAAAAGGCATCCGTAGAGCTTTACGGATGCCTTTTTATTATCATGCTGTTTGGAGAAACGTATCTTTATTTGATAGCGTCAGCGTATTTAGCGAACTCGCGGTCGTTGGCAGCTTTTGCAGCCATTGAAGCGTCTTTTGCGATTGCGCTCTTGATGCTGCTGCTTACCAATGAAGCATTGTTAGTGCGGGCACCAACGATAGCCATCAAGTAGTCAGTCATTGCATCCGGGTTCTTGATTGCAGACAAAGTAGCTTTTGCTTTGTTGTAATCCTTAGCCAGAATCTGAGCCTGAGCAGCGCTGTTAGTCTTAGCGTCACCGAATGAGTTGACAGCTCTGTCATACTGACCTTGTTTGATATACAGGTTACCCAAAGCTTCACCGGCAGCGTTAGCGCCTGTAGCTTTGCCCAAGTAGGTTTCAGCTGCTGCAACGTTACCCTTAACCAATTCGCAAAGACCCAGGTTGGCGTTTACTTCAGGAGCGTTAGCGTTCTTGGAAGCAGCTTGTTTGAAGTAGCTTTCTGCTTTAGCGGCGTCACCGGCAGCGAATGCCATTTCACCCAAGTTGTTATAAGCGCGGAAGTCGCTCGGATAAAGTTGGGTTGTTTTGTTGAAGATAGCTTCTTTGCGTGCGTTGTCGTTAGTCAAAGTAGCTGCATACAGCAATTCTTCTACGCTCAATACTTTAGGATCAGAGTTGAATGCTTCGTTGATTTCGTCATCGCTGCGGCCGATGATGTCATAGTTGGCAGTCAGACGTGCACGACGCAACTGAGGCAGGATTTCGTCAGCCAAAGTTTTGTATACAGAAGAGATATTCTTGATTTCAGCTTCTCTTTGTTCAGGATCATTGTACATGGAAAGAACGCGTAAGATCAAGTCCTTATCCTGTAAGTTTGATTTAGATACCAGTTCCTGGAAACCTTCCCAGTCCTGTGCAGTGTATTTTGCATCCAGATTAGTGTCGATTTTGCCTTTCTTCAACTGACGTTGCATATACTTTTCAGTGTTTGCCTCACGGTTTTCAGCCAGGCCGGTGTTCAGTTTCACACCACCATCAGGTGAAGCGTATGCAGAGATTTCGATGTTGTTCAGTTTGTAGTTCTTGGTATCAGCGTTTACTTCAGCCACTTTCTTGTGGAATTCTTTCATGTCGGCAGAATTCAACTGGTTGTTACGCAAGTTAGCTTGCTGGATCAAGAACATGATGTTGGCAGTCTGTGCGTCTTTGATGATGCGTTGGAAAGCATCGTTGGCGTAAGATGCGTTAGAGCTGGCAGCAGTAGGCAGTTCGGCAGTTGCGATGACACCATCAGCGATTTTCACTGAAGGAATAGTATAGCTCTTGCTTCCTTTTGTGATTTTGAAATCAAGGTAAAGTTCAGAGTTTGCCATTTCGGGAACATAGTCGAAAGAAGCTTTCATAGTGTAGCTACCACCTGCTTTGTAAGCGATAGTCTGGTTGTTTCCTTCTACTTTTTCGCCTTGGAATACAGCAGGCTGACCTTTAGCTTCGCCACCTTTCCATCTCAGAACGGGGGTCACTTCAACAGTTGCGTTCTTTTTGAAATACTTTTCGGGGAATTTACCATTGATTGTCACAGGCACTTTACCACCGACTGCTTCAAGCACTTCAGGGTTAGTTGTGAAATAGTCAGAAGACAATTCTCCCATCTTGCCGCAGGATGACAGGGCAAGGACCAATAAAGCCACTAGGGGCAAATACAACTTTTTAATCATAGTTACTTTATTAATTTAACGTTTGTAATGTAAAATTCGCTATAGTACGTTTTTGTGCGTCTCTTTGGGGGCAAAGATAGGAAAAAACTCTATTATGTGCTAGCTTCTTAGCCTGCTTTTTTTCAATTTATCTTAAAATAATTTAGGATATAGAACCTTTATTTACCTTTTTCTCTGAATTTGATGTTACGGGGGTGGTGTTCTATGATTTCACTGCGTAGCATGTTGCGGTCTATGTGTGTATAAATTTCTGTGGTTCCGATGCTTTCGTGTCCCAGCATGCACTGTATGGCGCGCAAGTTGGCACCTCCTTCCAGCAGATGTGTCGCGAAAGAATGGCGGAAGGTGTGCGGGCTGATTTTTTTCTTCAGGCCGATGCGGGCGGCCAGTTCCTTGATGATGTGGAACACCATGATACGGGAGATGTTTTTCCCGAAATTGCTGATAAAGACAAAATCTTCAAATCCCGGCTTTATTTTCATCAGGTTGCGGTCGGCGAAGTAGAACCTGATCTCCTTGATGGCGCGCGGTGAGATGGGGACCAGGCGCTGTTTGCTTCCTTTCCCTTCCACTTTGATGAAGCCTTCGTCGAAATAGAGTTCGGACAATTTCAGGTTGCAGAGTTCGGAAACACGCAGGCCGCAACTGTAAAGCGTTTCCAGTATGGCCCTGTTGCGCTGGCCTTCTTTGGTGCCGCGGTCTATGCTTTCTATCAGCTGGTCTATCTCCTCCACGGTCATGACTTCGGGCAGTTTGAAGCCTGTCTGGGGGGATTCCAGTAGTTCTGTCGGATCGGCTTCCAGATAGTCTTCCATGATGAGGAAACGGTAGAAAGAACGGATGCCTGACAAGATGCGTGCCTGAGAGCGGGGATGGATGCCGATATCGTGCAGTCCGGCCGAGAAGTCTTCCAGGTCTTCGAGCCGGACATCCAGTATGTTGATATTTTCTAATGTCAGATAAGCCAGCAACTTGTCCAGATCGGTGAGGTAAGCATCTACTGTATTGTCAGATAACGATTTCTCCAACTTTAAATATTGCTTGTATTTCACCAATATCTTGTCTGTTTTCTCGGTTCTTTTCATTTCTTTTTCCTACCTTTGTACCCAAATTCCCTGCAAAGGTAGAAAAAGTTTAGATATAGTATAAATATGAAAATACAAATTATTAATGGACCTAATATCAATTTATTAGGAAAACGGGAACCTTCCATTTATGGCGCTGTCTCATTTGAAGACTATCTGGTGGAACTGCGCCGCGCTTATCCGGACATTGAAATAGCCTATTATCAGTCGAATGTGGAAGGTGAGATGATCAACAAAATACACGAAGTGGGTTTTGACTATGACGGCATTGTCCTGAATGCGGGAGCTTACACACATACTTCCATCGCTTTGCAGGATGCCATCCGCGCCGTGACAGCTCCCGTGGTCGAGGTACACATCTCGAATGTGCATACCCGTGAGGAGTTCCGCCATAAGTCAATGATCTCCTGCGCTTGTGTGGGGGTGATCTGCGGGTTCGGGCTTCATTCCTATCGCTTGGCGGTTGAAGCCTTGTTAATGAGAAAATAAAAAGTTTAGGTATAATATAAGGTGATAAGATTATGATGTTGAAACAAACAAAAATCGTAGCGTCCATCTCAGATCAGCGTTGCGAGGTAGAGTTTATAAGAGATCTTTTCAAGGCGGGTATGAATGTGGTCCGGATGAATACGGCCCATGCTTCGCGTGAAGGTTTTGAAAAGTTGATAACCAATGTACGTGAGGTGTCCAACCGCATTGCCATATTGATGGATACGAAAGGCCCCGAAGTACGTACTACCGCTATCGCGGGCGGCGAGCCTATCCCTTATCAGACGGGTGACAAAGTGAAGATTGTAGGCAATCCTGCACAGGAAACCACTCGTGAGTGCATTGCTGTGTCTTATCCCGGTTTTGTGCACGATCTTCAGGTGGACGGTGATATCTTGATTGATGATGGTGACCTGGAGCTGCGCGTGATGGAGAAGACGGATGACTATCTGCTGTGCGAGGTGCAGAATGAAGCCACTCTGGGCAACCGTAAGAGCGTGAATGTACCGGGCGTGCGCATCAATCTTCCTTCTCTGACAGAAAAAGACCGTAACAATATACTGTATGCGATTGAAAAGGACATTGATTTCATAGCACACTCGTTTGTCCGTAATAAACAAGACGTACTGGATATCCGCCAGATACTGGATGCATACGGCAGTGACATCAAGATTGTCGCCAAGATAGAGAACCAGGAGGGCGTGGACAACATTGACGAGATTCTGGAAGTGGCCGACGGAATCATGGTGGCTCGTGGCGACCTGGGCATTGAGGTTCCTCAAGAACGCATTCCCGGCATCCAGCGTCTGCTGATCAAGAAATGTATCCTGGCCAAGAAACCGGTCATTGTCGCTACCCAGATGCTGCATACCATGATTAATAATCCGCGTCCTACCCGTGCTGAGGTGACCGACATTGCCAATGCCATTTACTACCGCACGGACGCGCTGATGCTGAGCGGGGAGACGGCATACGGTAAATATCCGGTGGAAGCCGTGAAGACGATGGCCAAGATTGCGGCACAGGCCGAGAAAGACAAGCTGGCGGAGAACGATATCCGTATTCCTTTGGACGATAACTCCAATGATGTGACTGCTTTCCTGGCCAAACAAGCGGTGAAGGCTACCAGCAAACTGAGTATCCGCGCCATTATCACCGACAGTTTCAGCGGACGTACCGCACGCAATATCGCCGCTTTCCGTGGCAAATATCCGGTACTGGCCATCTGCTATAAAGAAAAGACGATGCGCCATCTGGCTTTGTCATACGGAGTGGAGGCTATCTATATGCCCGAGAAGGCGAACGGACAGGCATATTATTTCGCCGCCTTGCGCAAATTGCTGGATGACGGCGTGTTGAGTGAAAGCGACATGGTGGCCTATCTGAGCAGTGGCAAGCAAGGTACGCGGACCTCATTCCTTGAGATCAATGTAGTGGGAGATGTGTTGAAGTATGCCATGGATTATGTGTTGCCTAACCGTAACCGTTATCTGTAACGAAGAATTGATGACTCGATGAAAGAAACGGACGCTATTGACGAATATATCCTTCGGCACATTGATGAGGAAAGTGATTATCTGAAGGCTCTTTATCGTGATACGCACGTCAAGTTATTACGTCCCCGCATGGCTTCCGGGCACTTGCAGGGGCGTATGCTGAAAATGTTTGTGCGGATGATACGTCCCCGCCAGGTGCTGGAGATAGGGACTTACAGCGGTTACTCCGCGCTTTGCCTGGCCGAAGGCCTGGAAGAGGGAGCCATGCTGCACACATTCGAGATAAACGATGAGCAGGAGGACTTTACACGCCCCTGGCTGGAAGGCTCGCCCTACGCCGGCAAGATTCAATTTTATATAGGTGATGCGCTGAAGCTGCTGCCTGCCATGAACATTACTTTCGATTTGGCGTTTGTAGATGGTGACAAGCGGAAGTATATTGAATATTATGAGATGGTGCTGGAGAAACTGTCGCCCGGCGGATACATCATTGCCGATAACACGTTGTGGGACGGACATGTATTGGAGGAGCCGCATCATACGGATCTTCAGACGATTGGAATAAAGAAATTTAATGATTGGGTGGCTGCCGACAAACGGGTGGAAAAAGTGATTCTTCCCTTGCGCGACGGGCTGACGATCATAAGAAAATGTTGAATGAATAATGATTAATTATGGAAACGACCAGACAAAATAAGATTTCTCGTTTGATCCAAAAGGAGTTGAGTGAGATTTTCCTGCTTCAAACCAAGTCGATGAATGGTGTCTTGGTATCGGTCAGTGCGGTCCGCATCAGTCCCGATATGAGTATTGCACGCGTCTATCTCAGCGTGTTCCCTTCCGGGAGGAGTCAGGAAATAGTAAAGAATATCAATGATAACATGAAGGCCATCCGTTACGAACTGGGCACACGGGTACGCCATCAGCTGCGCATCATCCCCGAGCTGAAGTTCTTTGTGGATGATTCATTGGATTATGCCGAACGTATAGACGAACTGTTGAAAAAGTAGAACCGGACGGTGAATTTTCCCTTTTATATTGCGAAGCGCTATCTCTTTTCCAAGAAGTCGCACAATGCCATTAACGTCATTTCAGCCATTTCCGTCTGCGGAGTGGCTTTGGCTACGTTGGCACTGGTATGCACTTTGTCCGTTTTTAACGGCTTCCAGGATCTGGTGGCCACTTTCTTTACGGCTTTTGATCCGGAACTGAAAATCACGGCTGTCACCGGAAAGGTCTTTGACGGACAGGATCAACGTATAGAGGCTTTGCGCCGGATGCCGGAGGTCGCTGTCTTTTCCGAATCTCTGGAAGAGAATGCGATGGTTCAGTACAAGGACCGGCAGACCATGGCGGTGATCAAGGGAATTGAAGATAATTTCGAGGATCTGACAGCTATTGACAGTATTCTTTTCGGTCGGGGGCAATTCGTGTTGCACGATGAAGTGGTGGATTATGCCATTCCCGGCATCGAACTGGTCTCCATTCTGGGGACGGGCATCAAATTCCTCGATCCGTTGGAGATTTATGCTCCCAAACGGGGAGCCAAAGTCAATATGGCCAATCCTGCCTCCAGCTTTCATGCCGCCCATTTATATTCCAGCGGACTGGTTTTCGCGGTGAACCAGCAAAAGTATGATTCTTCTTACATCCTGACCTCCCTGCAATTTGCCCGCCGGCTGTTTCAATATGACACCGAGGTGAGTTCGGTAGAGTTGAAGTTGAAGCCCGGTGCGGATGCCGGCAGCGTAAAAGCGAAGATACAGCAGATGTTGGGAGATGATTTCCGGGTGCAGGACAGGTATGAGCAGCAAGCGGATACTTTCCGCATTATGGAGATAGAAAAACTGATCTCTTATATTTTCCTTACCTTTATTCTGATGATCGCCTGCTTTAATGTGATAGGTTCCTTGTCCATGCTCATTATAGATAAGAAAGCCGATGTGGTGACATTGCGCAATCTGGGGGCCGGTGACAAGCTCATCACGCGTATATTCCTGTTCGAGGGGCGTATGATTTCACTGATAGGCGCGGTGGTCGGAGTGGTGCTGGGGCTGATCCTTTGTTTCGTCCAGCAGGAATTCGGATTGCTTTCGCTGGGAGGCGGCAACTCCGGCGGCAATTTTGTGGTGGATGCCTATCCGGTCAGTGTCCATGTATGGGATATTGTGATCGTCTTCATTACGGTGCTGGTGGTGGGTTTCCTTTCCGTGTGGTATCCCGTGCGTTATCTCAGCCGCCGGTTGCTGGGAAAATAGCCCCCTTTTTATCCCCTTTTAGTTTTTCCTTTAGAAATCCTTCAAATGTTTCAGCCTCTCCGCAAACCCTTTGCTGGTGGGCGTTCCGGCTGAAGGATCCGATCCGGAAATGTTTCATCCGGTAAAAAATCCTTCAGCTTTGTCCGGGTCAGGTTTAGGCTGATTTTGTATGGTATGTATCAGGCTCCTTATCCCTCCGCCGGGCTGAATCATCCGGATGGAACAGGCGTTTTGATAAGGTCGGTATATGATTTTTCCCCTGTCGATCAGATCATTTCACTAAAGTGATGAAGCTTTATCACTCAAGTGAAACAATTCGATTACTCTAGTGATGAAACTTCATCACCTAAGTGAAACGATTAACTGGAAAGGCTGAGACACCAAACTCTGCCGTGCGGGAACAGATGAGTAACAGGTGAACAGCCTGATTCCATCTTGCCAATATCTGTTAAGGGGCTTATATGGATAAAAAGCGATTCAAGTTTGGGAATTGCCGGTTCTCCGTTGACAATTTTAAAGCTTATAAGCGATTTTTCTTTCGGGTGTAAAACCAAAAGACGCTAATCTGTGCTCGTCCGTACGCTGAAGGATTTGTAAGCGGTCTGAAGGATTTGCGGGGGAAATCCATCAGCCGGAACGCCCACCAGCAAAGGGTTTGCGGAGAGGCTGAAACATTTGAAGGATTTTTAAGGGGTATTTGTTAGTGAGGGGGGATTTCCGGTGATTTGTCTGTTTCCGTACGAAAAGGGAGTTACCGACAAAAGTAAATGGTTGTTCTTGAGATCTGAATCGTTTTTTTCAGGGTATGAGGATGATGCTGAAAAGAACGGAAGGCATGGAAAGAGCTAAATACACTCCGTCTTGCCTTAAATCAATTCGTAACTGCTCACCTGAATAGGCATATCCAGATTATGCAACACCTTCTCCAACAGAATCCCTTCGCGGTTATCATATTCATATCCGAATGTGGCGCGGATGCCTTGCAGGATAAACTGTGTGGCGCGGTCCAATGCGATAGGCAGACTGTCTCCCTGCATCAAGGAACCGGTTATCACACTGGTAAATGTATCGCCTGTGCCGGGGTAGTGTGCAGGCAGGTAGGGACAAGTAACCTTCCAATAACGGTCTCCCTGCCTGTCGTATGCATATACGGAAGTTTTGTGCGGGTCGTCTTGAACGGGTACGCTGGTAATAATAACAATGCCGGGGCCTTGTTCTGATATCTCGCGCAGATAGGATTTCAGTTCTGTGTCCGTATTCTCTGCCTGATAAGGTTTGTCAAGCAGATAAAAGAGCTCGGTCATATTGGGCGTGATGACATCGGCTTTCCGGATGAGATGGCGCATTTCCAGAATCATCCGCCCGTCGAAGTTGGTGTATAGCTTTCCGTTGTCTCCCAATACGGGGTCTATCATGACCAGACTGTCGGGCCGGCGGAAGTCATCAATGAATTCGGATACGATTTGTATCTGGCGGGGAGATCCCAGGTAGCCTGTATAAATAGCGTCGAATTGTACCTCTAGTTGTTTCCATTCGTTGATGATTCTGGGCATCTCGTCCGTCAAGTCCAGGAAAGAGAAGTGCGGGTATTGGGTGTGGCTGGACAATACGGCTGTGGGCAGGGGGCAGACTTGGAAGCCCATCGATGAAAGGATAGGAATAACAACGGTGAGGGAGACGCGGCCTGCACCGGACAGATCGTGTACTGCGGCTATCTTCTTTACTTTATTTGCATACATGTTTTTATGAATTAAGCGTTATAGGTGGTATATATAACAGATAAACCGGAGGAAAGTTATTCCAGAGCGATACTTTCTACCTTTATGTCCTGCCGGCCCAAGAAGATGGAGGCGGATTCCTCGAACTTGTTTCCGCTTTCGGTAGTGAGGAAGCGGCACTTCCCTCCTTTTCCGCAGCGTGCGTCCATCTCGGGATGGCGGTCCAGATAATCGCGCAGGCTCCGGGCTACATATTCTCCTTGCGCGATGATGCGGATATGTCCGGGGGTGAACTGTCTTATTTTATCCAGTAATAACGGATAATGGGTGCATCCCAGGATGATGGTGTCAATCATCGGGTCTTTATCCAGCAGCCGGTTGATGTGCTGTTTTACGAAATAGTCGGCTCCTTCCGACTGGTATTCGTTATTCTCTACCAGGGAAACCCACATGGGGCAGGCTTCTCCTGTCACCACAATGTCGGGGGACAGTTTATGTATTTCCAGAAGGTAGGACTCGGACTTGATGGTACCGGCTGTGGCCAGTATGCCTACGTGCCGGCTTCGGGTGATTTCACCTATACATTCTGCTGTGGGCCGGATGACTCCGAGTACTCTACGGGTGGCGTCCATCACCGGAAGATTGATCTGCTGGATGGTGCGTAAGGCTTTTGCCGATGCTGTGTTACATGCCAGTATCACCAAAGGACATCCCAATTCAAAGAGTTTGCCTACTGCCTGCAAGGTGAACTCGTAAACCACTTCAAAAGAACGTGGCCCGTATGGACAGCGTGCGCTGTCTCCCAGATAGATGTAATCATATTCGGGCATCAGTCCGCGTATCTTGTCCAGAATGGTCAGACCACCGTAGCCGGAGTCGAACACACCGATAGGGCCGGTTGAAAGGGGGGAAGATGGGATCATGGCGGTATAGCTATATAATAAGGGCACGGGTTACACGGATGATCACGGTGCTGAAACCTGTGAAATCTGTGTAACCCGTGCCCGTAAAGGTCTTTAATTTAATTATTTGATTCCTACTTTTGCTTTGACAGCAGCAGTTACATCTGTGGACTGCGCTTCGTTGATGTAAGGAATTTCTGTTCTGTTCAAGTCGAAGATGTAAGTATATCCACCTTCCTGGCCCACTGCTTTGATGGCGTCTTCAATTTTCTTGTAGATGGGTTCCATCATCTCAGCGTATGACTTCTGCAATTGCTGCTGGGCATCCTGCTGGAACTGCATTCCTTTTTCCTGTAATTCCTGCAATTCTTTCTGGCGTCTTTCCTGAATGTTCTTGGGAAGGTTGGCCTGTTCCTGTTGGTATTCGGTATATTTTTTGGTCAGCTCATCTGTCGCGCGTTTCATTTCATCCTCGTATTGTTTCTGCATGGCTTGGATGTCAGTTTGCGCCTTGGTGAATTCCGGCATGATGGTAAGTACATCTGTAGATTTAAGATGCCCGAATTTCTGAGCAAATACACTCATCGGAACGATAAGTAAAAGTAGTAAAGCAATTTTCTTCAACATAGTTCTATTTTTTATTAGTTATTGCAAATTTGGTTTATCGGTTGCAAATGTAGGAAATTAATTTGAATATCCTAATCTTGAGAGCACTTCATTACTGATATCAATGCTTGGAGATGCGAAAATAATACTTTGGGCGGCGCCTCTGTCCACTACTGCCGCATATCCTTTTTGCTCTGAGATTTGTTTCACCGCTTCATAGATTTTATCTTGAATCGGGGCGATTAAGGCTTCCTGCTTTTTGGCCATTTCACCTTCGGGACCGAAGTATTTCTTTCTCAGTTCGGCTGCTTCCTTTTCTTTTGCCACAATCGCTTCTTCTTTTTGCGTCTTTTGTGCGGCCGACAGGGAAGCCGAGGCTTTCTGGTATTCCTTATACAGTGTTTCCGCTTCTTTTGCTTTCGCTTCCACCTCACTTTGATATTGTTGTGAGGCTTTATTCAGTTGGTTGTTTGCTTGTTCGTATGCGGGAATATTCTTCAGGATATATTCCATATCGATCAAGGCAAACTTTTGAGCGCTGGCTGTGAATGCACAAGCCACAAACAATAGAGATAATAGAATAGCCTTTTTCATAATCGCTTTGTTTTTAGTTATTAAAACTCTTGTCCTAAGATAAAGTGGAACTGGCTTCCGCTGTAACGGCTTGAACCGTTGATCTTGTCGAAACCGTATGCCCAGTCAATACCCATCATACCAATCATCGGCAGGAAGATACGGACACCGACACCTGCCGAGCGTTTCAGCTGGAACGGGTTGAACTTGCTTACGTCTGTCCATGCGTTACCTCCTTCGATGAAGCCTAGCGCATAGATACTGGTCGAGTTTTCCAGCATCAACGGGTATCTTAACTCTGCGCCTAAACGTACGTAAGCGTAACCTTCACTACCGTAGGGGGTCAGTGAACCGTTTTCGTAACCACGCAGTGCTATGGTTTCGGAAGCATAGCTGGTGCTGTAGCCTGTCATACCGTCACCACCCATATAGAATGTTTCAAACGGTGATTTCTTGTACTTGTTATAATGACCCAGCAAACCGAATTCTGCACGTGTCATGATAACCGGGCATTTCTGGCCACCTGTGAGGGCGGTGTAGGTTTTCGATTTGAATTTCCACTTGTGGTATTCAATCCAGTTGAACATGCTGGCCGCTTCGTCATAATCATCTTTACCGTATACCGAGTAGTCCTTGTTGCTGAACAGTGAGTACGGAGGGGTCAGCTGTACGGAAGCCGAGAACTCAGAACCGCGGCGCGGGAAAATCGGGTTGTCCGTAGAGTTACGTGCCAGAGTCAGGTTCAAACTCAAATTGTTGCAGTTACCGGTTGACATATATTCTCCATTGTTCAACTTGATATACAGGTAACTCCAGTCTTTCAATATGAAACGCTGGTACGAGAGCTCGGCCGACAGCGTAAAGTAGTCATCCGGCCATCTCAGACGTTTACCCCAGCCGATGGATGCTCCATACATCTGGATGGACTTGTCGGGGTCATAGTAGGACTCATAGTTGTTGTAGCCACCACCATAATAACTACCGTAACCGCTGTAATAATTATAGTAGTTGTTCATATAAGCAGAGTTATAGTAGTTGCTGCTGATATCTGTCTGGATGGAGTAGAAAGCCGAAACTGAGAATGAGTTCGGGCGTTTCCCGCCAAACCATGGGTCAAAGAACGATACACTATATGATTGATAGTAACTACCGTTGGTCTGTCCGCTGACGGTCAATGTCTGTCCATCGCCTTGTGGCAGGAATCCGCGATAGTTGTCACTCTTATGGAACAAGTTTGACATAGAGAAGTTCGTGAACTTCAAGCTTAACTTACCGATCACACCGGTCTGTCCCCAACCTGCCGAGAACTCTACCTGGTCGTTTGCTTTAGATTCCAGGTTCCAGTTGATGTCTACAGTACCGTTGGTGGGATCCGGCTGGACATCCGGCTGGATGTTTTCAGGGTTGAAGTGTCCCATCTGGGCTATTTCACGATAAGAACGTTCCAAAGCTTCCTTGCTGAACAGGTCACCCGGTTTGGTTCTCAGCTCACGACGTACCACATTTTCATACAAACGGTCGTTACCGTTGATGCGCACTTTGCTGATAGAGGCCTGGGGACCTTCCTGAATACGCATTTCCAGGTCGATGGAGTCGCCGTCTATGTTCACTTCTACCGGGTCAAGGTTGTAGAACACGTATCCTTTGTTATAGTAGTAGTTGCCAATGGCGTCTTCATCACCGGTCAGACGCTCGGTCATCAATTTCTGGTTATAAACATCTCCTTTTTTCATGCGGAGCTGTTCGTTCAGCCAGTCCGAAGCGTAGATGGTGTTACCTACCCAGGTCACGTTACGCAGGTAGTATTTGTCACCTTCTTCTATTTTCATGTACACATCGACGGTACGGTCATCGTACGGAGAAATGCTGTCCACTACGATTTGGGCGTCGCGGTAACCCAGCTCGTTGTATTTGTCGATGATATGCTGCTTGTCTTCTTCGTATTTCTCTTCAATGAATTTCTTGGTACGGAAGAGGTTGACGAGTTTGTTTTTCTCGTTTGTCTTCTTCATGACACGTTTCAATTTCTTGTCGCTCAACACTACGTTTCCGTCAATGGTGATCTGGTGGACTTTCACCTTTTCTTTCTTGTCAATCATCACATCAACATCCACTTGGTCCTTGTTGTCGGCCAAATCACGCTCTACAATGGTTACTTCGGCATTTTTAAATCCTTTTTCATCGAAGTGCTTCTTGATCAATATTTTGGCACGGTCTATCAAGTTGGGAGTAATCTGGCTTCCTTTTACCAGACCTAGTTTGGCCTCCAGATCTTCGCGCTCGCTTTTCTTTACCCCGTGATAACGAATGTCGGCAATACGCGGGCGTTGGGCCAGGATGATTTTCAAGTAGATCTTGTCCCCGACTATTTTCTCGGCTATGATTTGTACATCCGAGAACAATCCGTGACGCCAGTAACGTTTTACGGCGGTGGTAATGTCGTCTCCCGGAACAACAATGGTCTGTCCTACTGATAGTCCTGAAAGTCCGATCAATACATAGTCTTCATAGTTTTTTACCCCTTCTACTTTGATTCCGCCGATTTCATACTTCTTGGGTGTCCCGGAATAAAGTATGACTGGATTGTCGTTTTCTTCTACGTTTGCTTCTTGGGCGTAGCTGCCTGCTGAGAAGCAAAATAGGCATGTAAGCGTTAATAGTATAAGTGAAATACGATATAGCATTTTATCTAACTTTATATTTGTTCACTGGTTTTGCCGAAACGGCGTTCTCTTTTCTGATAATCATAAATGGCTTTGCAAAACTCTTCTTCGCGGAAGTCCGGCCAGAATGTTTCACAAAAATATAGTTCGGAATAAGCACATTGCCAAAGCAGATAGTTGCTGAGGCGTATTTCTCCTCCGGTACGTATCAGTAAATCCGGATCGGGCATATAGTTCGTGCTTAAATGCGTACTGATCAAATGGTCGTCAATGCTGTCAATGGCCAGCTTGTCGTTCTGAACCTTGGCTGCTATTTGTCTTACCGCTTCTGTTATTTCCCATTTGGAAGAGTAGCTTAAAGCAAGTGTCAGACACATACCGGTATTGGTTGAGGTATGTTCAATGCACTGGTTCAACCGTTCCAGTACTTCTGCCGGTAATTTCGCCGTGTCACCGATGATGCGGAAACTGATGTTGTTTTTCATGAAAGTTTCTTCTTCAATGGAGTCCATCAAAAGGCTCATCAGAGCAGCGACTTCATCTACCGGACGATTCCAGTTTTCGGTAGAGAATGTATATAGTGTCAAGTATCTGACTCCCAGTCTGGCCGCTTCTTCTGCAATGATGTGTACAGTCTCTGCACCGGCTTGGTGTCCGAAGCTGCGTACCTGTCCACGTTGTTTGGCCCATCTTCCATTTCCATCCATTATAATGGCTACATGGGCGGGGATACGGCTTTTGTTTATTTGCTCTCTATATGGCATGTCGCAATCTGTTTTATATGACTCTCTTTGACTTTATTCTTTGGAATCGAACCCCAGCTTGTTGATTCTTCCTCTCCATACTTGTCCGCTCCGGCTCCATATTATCCATAAGAAGTTGTTCTTGTCTATGACGTAAGAATAGTTGCCGTTTGCCTGGTTATACAGATCGGTGAATTCTGTAGGGAAAAATACATATTTTGAGACCGGTTTCCATGTAACGCCTTGATCGGTTGATCCATAGAATCGGCTGAAGGCGGGAATGTCTTTGCCGAAACTTTTGCCCGGACCGCCGAAAGCGTATAGCTGGTCGTTGTAATGAATCATGGTTATATTGGCCAGCTTGGGGCAATAAAAGCTGTCGTTTGCGACTGTAGGATAATCCGCCCAACTGTTTTCTGTGGTCAGCCTGGTCCATACAGTGGAGGTTGTGTCGGTTGCAACGGGGCTTTCACCCATGAGCACTATACGGTCTATGAATTTATTGGTTACCAACGGGTAAGCTGCGTATGACGACTGATTTTCCGGGAAATTGGCCGGAACTTCTCCGCTCGTATCCCATGCCAGACCGTCTTCGCTTTCCATAAACCGGTTGTTGGTGTCTATGGCGTACAACTTGTGGTTATACTCGGAATAAACACTGGCGGTCAACTTGTTGAACCGGGCGTTAGTTCCGACTTTGCTCCAACTGTTTCCGTTGGAGGAATTGTATAAGTCATTGCCGGCAAGTATGTATAACTTGTCTCCCCATGCCATGGCGGAAGTATAGTCTGCGTTAAGCATGTCTTCAGGTAAAGTTTGTAAAGGCGTCCACGTTCCTCCATCATTGATGTGGGTGCTTGTAACAGCGACACGGTTGCCTTGCTGTGCGAAAACGTAAATATAGTCTCCTAGTGTGACGGCTTTCTGTGCCTGGATGGTGTTGTCGAAGCTGTTCCCTCTATAGCTCCATTGCAATGAGTCGGGAACTTGTTTGTGTACATTTATCTCTGCTTTGTAGATAGGTCCATAGACTCCGCTCATAGCCATCACTTTGAACTGGACCGGTTTCTCGAAGTTCAGGGAGTCGGTTTCATTCCACAGAGAATCTTTGTCTTCCGCGACAATGAAAACTCCAATCCCGTCTGACTTTATACTGACTAGGACTTTACTGATGTCTGTGCCGACGGGCAAGGAGTCTACGTTGTAGATGTGTCTTGTCTTTTGGTTGATGGCGAAAGGATACTTCGCACCGTCAACGGTGAATGTCAGCGTTGTGTCTTTCCCATTGACCTCTTTGGTGTATTGAGTCTCAATTTTATCTTTTATAGCAAAAGCGGTAATGCTTGATTCTGAACTATATTCTATTTCTACTTCGTTGTCGTCCAAGCAAGATGTAATCATAAAAGCCGCAGCTAGCAGACTTGTGATGACAGTCAAAAACTTTATTTTCATTTGCAAATGAGTCTATTGTTACAAGTCGCAAAAGTAGGAAGATTTTTTTCTATACAGAAGTTTTGGGACAAGTTTTATATTAATTTATAGATAAACTTGCCCTTTTTCTCTGTCAATCAGCCTCATTTTGTCTCCGGATTTGCGGATGGACGGCATGTGTCATTTCTCTTCCAAAGTATATTTTATTCAATTTAAAGTATTTTTTTTGAATGAAGGGTGCCTGTATCCCATTGTTCAGGCACAGTGGAGCCTTTTCTATAAAGGCTTCATCCCATAAGCCGGAGTCTATGAAAGACTGTAATAAAATACTTCCACCTTCTACTAGAAGTGATTGTATTTTGTTCTGATATAGGACTTCCATGATTTGTGGCAGGATGTCTTTGCTGAAATCCAGTGGTATGTATGTTGTTAATGCATTTGGCTGGTGGTGGGATTCCCGGGTGAATACGAATGTCCTTATCCTGCCGTTGAAAAGTTCCAGATCCCGGGGTAAGGTCAGGTCTTTGTCTATGACCAGACGAAGGGGGTGCGTGCCGTACCAGTTCCGGGTGGATAAGGAGGGGTTGTCGAGTAATGCCGTGCGGCGCCCCACCAATATGGCGTCGTGTTCGGCGCGTTTCTTGTGTGCCAGCAGGCTGGTCAGCGGACTGGATAGTATGACCGGTTTTCCTTCTGTGCGGTTCATGTCGATAAAGCCATCGGCGGATTCTGCCCATTTCAAGGTTATGTATGGGCGTTTGAACGTGTGGAATGTAATGAAACGTCTTATCAGGTGCCGGCATTCTTCCTCTAATACTCCTACGGTCACTTCGATACCGGCTTTGCGCAGCTTCTCGATTCCTCTGCCGGCTACCATGGAAAACGGGTCCATGCAGCCTATGACGACTTTTGGGATTCTCTTTTCTATAATCAGATCGGCGCAGGGAGGGGTCTTCCCATAGTGGGAGCATGGTTCCAGGCTTACGTAAATGGTGGATTCCTTCAAGAGATTTTCGTCTTTGACGGAACGTATGGCGTTTACTTCGGCATGCGCCTCTCCGCAACGGATGTGGTATCCTTCTCCGATGATGGTGTCGTGGTGCACAATGACAGCGCCTACCATCGGGTTGGGGGCTGTGTTGCAGAGCCCGTTGTATGCCAGTTGCAGGCAGCGGGAAATATATTTTTCATCTTTTGTCATAACGATCTTGTTTAAATTCTTACTTTTGCATATAAAATGACATTATGAATCCTGTTGTATCTTACATAAAACAAACCTTGCAGGGATATTATCCCGATTCTGAACTTGTGCCTATGGCTAAGTTGCTGCTTACACAAGTTTTCGGCATGTCTGTTGTTGAATTGTATGCAGGCAAAGATACTACTTTTTCAGTGAATGAGCAGAAACGGTTGGATGATATTCTGGTCCGTCTGCAAAAACTGGAACCTATTCAATATATAATAGGTAGGGAAGAGTTTTATGGTCTTACCTTTGAGGTGAATGAACACGTGTTGATTCCACGCCCGGAAACGGGGGAGTTGGTGGATTGGGTGATACGGGAACATAAGCATGGCCGGGTTAAAATATTGGATATTGGTACGGGAAGCGGCTGCATCGCTGTCTCTCTGGCAAAGAATCTGGAAGCGGCGGAGGTTGTTTCATGGGATGTCTCGGAAAAGGCGTTGCAGGTTGCGGAGCGTAATTGTAGACGGAATGGGGTTCGTGTGACGCTTGAACGAAGGAATGTGCTGCTTGCTTCTCCTGCCGGTGAGCGGTTTGATGTCATTGTCAGCAACCCACCTTATATTACAGAAAAGGAGAAGGCGGATATGAGTGCTAATGTGTTGGAATGGGAGCCGAAGTTGGCTTTGTTTGTGCCGGATGACAACCCTTTGTTGTTTTATCGGAAAATAGCGGAGCTGGGCAGAGATATGCTGGTGCCTGGCGGAAGGCTTTACTTTGAGATTAATCGGGAGTATGGCGGGCAAACGGTGGATATGCTGGCTGGTTTGGAATATAAAAATATAGAATTGAGGAAAGATATCTTTCAAAATGACAGAATGATAAAAGCGGAAAGATGAGATGAAAGGAGAATTAAGTGAGAATGAGTTGAGGTATAAGGCGGAAGCGTATTGTTCCTCGATGGAACGTTGTGTGGCGGATGTGGAGACTAAATTGTCGCAATGGGGGGCGGCTCCGGAAATGATGGAGACAATCGTCAGGCATTTGCAAGATGAGAGATACATTGACCAGAAGCGTTTTTGCTCGGCTTTTGTGCGTGATAAATACCGTTTTAATCAATGGGGCAGGGTGAAAATCAGTCAGGCTTTGCGCATGAAGAAGATCCCTGCGGATGTTATAGCCGAAGGGCTGGAGGAGATAGATGAACAGGAATATATGGAGATTCTGTCCGGCTTGATCGAGCAGAAAAGAAGAAGTGTGAAAGCATGTACGGAATACGAGCGGAATGGGAAATTGATTCGTTTTGCTGTTGGTAAAGGATTTGAAATGGAGGCTGTCTGCCGTTGTGTAAAGCAGGCCGGAGGAGATGATGTCTATCTGGACTGATCTTTGGAATTTGTTTTTTCCGCGTAGTTGCCTGCTTTGTGGACGGCAGCTGGTGACGGGAGAAAGAGTGCTTTGCCTGAAATGTTTGTCAGGACTTCCGCGCACTCGATTCCATTTATGGAAAGATAATGCTGTGGAATGTAATTTCTGGGGGAAAATACCGGTGGAACATGCCACTTCTTTTCTCTTTTATACAAAAGGAGGGAATGTCCGACAGTTGTTGTACGAACTGAAATATCATGGTAATCAGGAAGTGGGGGAGGTGATGGGACGGGTGATGGCGTCCGAACTGATGCATTCCCATTTTTTCGATGGGATAGATCTGATTGTCCCTGTCCCGTTGCATCAACGTAAAAAACGTTTGAGGGGGTATAATCAAAGTGAGTGTCTGGCACGGGGAATTTCGGTGGTGACAGGTATTCCGATGGATACTGAAATCGTGATAAGGAACAGGTGTAATGATACACAGACGCATAAAGGACAATATGCAAGATGGGAAAACGTGCGAAATTTGTTTGCCTGTATTTCTCCCGACGGACTGAGGGGAAAGCACCTCCTGCTGGTGGATGATGTGCTGACAACAGGGGCTACGGTTGTTTCCTGCGCCGATGCCTTTCGTGACATACCCGGGTTGCGTATCAGTGTGCTTACTTTGGCGTTGGCAGGGGAATCCTGATAACAACAACTATTTTTTAGAAAAATACCTTGTCCGATTTTTCATTATCTCGATGTATTTCTATATTTTTGCACAATATTTATCAGATATAGTTGAGTTATGAAGACTTTAGAAAAATTATTCGCAGAGAAATTACTGAAGATTAAGGCTATCAAGTTGCAGCCGGCTAATCCTTTTACTTGGGCGTCCGGTTGGAAGTCGCCTTTTTATTGTGATAACCGCAAAACTCTTTCGTATCCTTCTCTTCGTAATTTTGTGAAACTTGAGATTAGCCGTATTGTCCTGGAAAAGTTCGGTCAGGTAGATGCTATTGCCGGTGTGGCGACAGGTGCTATTCCTCAAGGAGCTTTGGTGGCTGAAGAATTGAACCTGCCGTTTGTGTATGTTCGTTCTACTCCGAAAGACCATGGCTTGGAAAACCTGATTGAAGGTGAACTTCGTCCTGGCATGAAAGTCGTAGTTATTGAGGACTTGATTTCAACTGGCGGCAGCAGCTTGAAAGCTGTGGAAGCTATCCGTCGTGACGGATGTGAAGTGATTGGTATGGTCGCTGCATTTACGTATGGTTTCCCGGTGGCAATTGAAGCATTCAAGGCGGCAAAAGTAAACTTGGTTACCTTGACTACTTATGAAGCTGTATTGGAATCAGCCTTGAAAACCGGATATATTAATGAAGAGGATGTTCCGGTTCTGGACAACTGGAGAAAGGATCCGGCTCATTGGGAGGCTGGCAAATAAGTTATAGTTTTAAAACAAATATAGTATGAAGAGAACCGTTCGGGAATTTTTATGGATTTCCGGATTGTTCTTTTCGTGTTTTATAGAGCAGGTATTATGGCACAATTTGAGAGTAGTGTGAAATATGTTCCTTACAGTCAGGAGCAGGTGTTTAATAAGTTGTCGGATTTGAGTAACTTGGAATCTGTACGTGATAAACTGGCTGACAAGGTGCAAGGTATGGAGTTTGACAGAGACTCTTTGAGTTTTACAGTGCAAGGCATAAGCATCACTTTGCGTATTATAGAGCGTGAGCCTTATAAATGTATTAAATTCGAGAGTGAGAAGTCTCCGGTTCCGATGAATTTGTGGATTCAGATTCTGCCGGTAGAGTCTGGACAGGCAAAACTGAAAGTGACCATTCGCGCAGAAGTGAACATGTTTATGAAGGCGATGGTGACTAAACCTTTACAGGATGGCGTGGATAAACTGGCCGAGATGTTATCAATGATTCCTTATTAAAATAAACAAATTATGGCACAGAAACTTTGGGAAAAAAATGTCCGGGTAAACGATGAGATTGATCGTTTTACTGTAGGACGTGACCGTGAAATGGACCTTTATCTGGCTAAACACGATGTATTGGGCTCAATGGCGCATATTACCATGTTGGAAAGCATTGGTCTGCTTACAGCCGGAGAATTGGAAATCTTGTTGGCAGAATTGAAGAATATCTATGCTTCTGCCGAAAAAGGGGAATTTGTAATAGAGGATGGTATAGAGGATGTGCACTCACAAGTGGAATTGATGTTGACCCGTAAGTTGGGAGATGTCGGAAAGAAAATTCATAGTGGACGTTCACGCAATGACCAGGTGCTGGTGGATTTGAAGCTGTTTACTCGTGCGGAATTAAAAGAAGTGGCCGAAGAGGTGGAACAACTTTTTCATGTACTGATTTCTCAAAGCAATAAATATAAGGATGTGTTAATGCCGGGTTATACTCATTTGCAGATAGCGATGCCTTCTTCCTTTGGCTTGTGGTTTGGCGCGTATGCTGAGAGTCTGGTGGACGATATGATGTTTCTGCAGGCCGCATTCAAAATGTGCAACCGCAATCCGTTGGGCTCTGCTGCCGGGTATGGCTCTTCTTTCCCGCTCGACCGTGAGATGACCACCCGTTTGTTGGGGTTTGACTCGATGAACTATAATGTGGTGTATGCGCAGATGGGGCGTGGCAAGATGGAGCGTAATGTGGCATTTGCTTTGGCTTCTATTGCCGGGACTGTTTCAAAAATGGCTTTTGATGCTTGTATGTTCAGCAGCCAAAACTTTGGCTTTGTGAAACTTCCGGATGAATGTACTACCGGTTCCAGTATTATGCCCCACAAAAAGAATCCTGATGTGTTTGAATTGACACGGGCAAAATGCAACAAGTTGCAGGCTCTTCCTCAGCAGATTATGATGATAATGAATAATTTGCCTTCGGGGTATTTTCGTGATTTGCAGATTATAAAAGAAGTTTTTTTGCCTGCGTTCCGGGAATTGAAGGAGTGTTTGCAGATGGCTGCCTATATTATGGACAAGATTAAAATCAACGAACATATTCTGGACGATGACCGTTACCTTTATATATTTAGTGTGGAAGAGGTCAATCGTCTGGCTTCTGAAGGCATGCCGTTCCGTGATGCTTATAAAAAGGTGGGCTTGGACATAGAGGCCGGTAAGTTCACTCATAACAAGAAGGTGCATCATACTCATGAGGGTAGTATCGGTAATTTGTGTAATGACAGGATCGAAAGTTTGATGCGGCAAGTAGTGGACGGGTTCAATTTCTCGGTTATGGAACAGGCTGAACGAAGCCTTCTGGGTAGATAAGAATAATTATAAATCGTAATGGTATGAAATATCAACCTTCGGCAGACCGTTATAGTAAAATGCAGTATAAATATTGTGGGAACAGCGGCCTGCTTTTACCTCGTATTTCTTTAGGCCTGTGGCATAATTTTGGCAGTGTGGACGATTTCGGTGTGGCGACCGATATGATTAAATACGCTTTTGATAGTGGAGTTACCCATTTTGATCTAGCTAATAATTATGGTCCTGTTCCGGGAAGTGCAGAGATTAATTTCGGTAAAATCCTGAAGGAAAATTTTCAGGGTTACCGTGATGAACTGATTATTTCCTCAAAAGCAGGACACGAAATGTGGAATGGACCTTATGGAGGAAACAGCTCGCGTAAGAATCTGATGGCCAGTATTGATCAAAGTTTGCACCGTACCGGTTTGGATTACTTTGATATATTCTATAGTCATCGTTTCGATGGTGTGACTCCTGTTGAGGAAACGATGCAGGCATTGATTGATATAGTGAAACAAGGAAAAGCATTGTATGTGGGTATTTCAAAGTATCCACCTGTGCAGGCAAAGGCGGCTTATGAAATATTGAGGAGTGCCGGTGTGCCGTGTTTGATCAGCCAATATCGTTATAGTATGTTTGAACGTGCTGTGGAGGCGGAGTCATTGCCGTTGGCAGCTGAACAAGGTTCCGGTTTTATTGCATTTTCGCCTCTGGCACAAGGATTGCTGACTAATAAATATTTGCATGGTATTCCGGAACATTCTCGTGCGGCTCGTGCTACCGGATTCTTGAAAGTAGATCAAGTGACAGAAGATAAAGTGGAGAAAGCACGTCGGTTGAATGAGGTGGCTGTACGTCGTGGACAGACTTTGGCCGAGATGGCATTGGCATGGGTCTTGAAAGACGAACGGATGACTTCTGTTATTGTGGGGGCAAGCTCTGTGAAACAGCTGGCAGATAATCTTCATGCGTTGGATAATCTGGCCTTTACTGATGAAGAATTGGCTGAAATAGAGGGAATTTTACGATTGTGAATAAAAAAACGGGTGTAAAGTTTGGTTGGTATTATAAAATGGCTTATCTTTGCACCCGTTAAAACAAAACGCGGAAATAGCTCAGTTGGTAGAGCATAACCTTGCCAAGGTTAGGGTCGCGAGTTCGAGTCTCGTTTTCCGCTCTCTCTCGTCGAGGATGCTCGAATGGTGGAATCGGTAGACACGAGGGACTTAAAATCCCTTGGCCATTGCGGCTGTGCGGGTTCAAGTCCCGCTTCGAGTACAGGATAAGATCGCAAGCTTTTAATTATAAATAGCTTGCGATTTTTATTTTTGTGGGTTGCACCACTTTTATGCCACAGATAATCAATTGGGGGGCACTTAGTAATAAACCTGTGTTTACTTGAAAGAAAGTAGTACCTTTGCAAAAAAAATAATTCAATAGAAAAGAATCGGAGTACCTGTAAAATCCTGTGTTTGTCCGAAGAACTGTCCAATTTTGTAAAGGAAGAATTTCAGCGCACTTGCATGATTTGTTTCCAGAAGAAATTTTATGCTTCTGGGTGGATATAATGTTATGGTAGAATTTCTTATAAAAACAGGTTTAATCATTATAATAACTATTCAGGTTATTGGTTTGTGACATCTTTTTCCGATATTTGTGTGGTTGAAAAAGATAAATACTATGTTGAAACAAATTCTTCTTATATGGTTGTATTTTTCTGCCTTGCCTTTGTTTGGTCAGAGTTTGATTGATATTAAATATTATTCAGTTCAGGATGGGTTATCACAGAAAAATATTCAGAATTTCATTCAGGATGATAATGGTTATATATGGATGGCTACATGGAACGGACTAGAGCGTTTTGATGGATATTCTTTTACTAATTATAAAACTTATCCTGAAAGTGATGTACGTATAACGAATCATCGTTTTACCAATATTGAAAAAAGTTCTCTGAATAATATTTGGTGTCAGACGTATGATAAACATTGTTATCTGTTTAATACCCGTACTTATCAGTATGAAGATCCCTTTCTTTTCAACAAGGGGGGGGAGAACTCAGTTGAAAAACTGTATGTATTGCGTAAAGGGATAACATGGGCTGTAGGTGTACAAAATGAGTTATTCCGTTTGGATGAAAATAGATTTCCTGCTACGGAGTCAGTGCAATTATATACTGGAAAAACAGAAAATAACATAGGAGACAGTATCTATACTGTGATGCAGGACAAGGATGGAGATGAATGGATTCTGACAAATAAAGGAACTACAATTGTAGGGAAGAAGAGTATGGCAAATCTTATGCCTTTTAAGTTTATGGTAGAGAATGCAGATGATATCTATCTTGCTACTTCAAAAGGCTTTTTTGCCCGATATGACTATCAGAGTCAAAATGTAGTTCCATGTGTCCCCGATGAACCTATGTCTGAGATTATCGGATTGACATCTTTATCTGACCATAAAATCGCTATTTTACAGAGAAAAGAGATTCGGTTTTATAATCCGGAAACAGGCAAGTTTACTCTTTATAAAATGCCTGTAGAGATTAGTCCTGATATATATCAAGATAGAAAAGGTATTCTTTGGTTGCTGGGAGTCACGGGCGGGGTCATTCGTTTGGATTGTACTACTGAGGATATTATCTTATTAAGTTATCCTAAGTTAAAGGAAGTTCCTTTTACCAAGCCTCGTACTTTTATACATGAGGACGAGTATGGTTGTATTTGGGTGAATCCTGTAGAAGGTGAGTTATATTTCTATAATCCGATGACTAGATCTTTGGAACAGGCTTATGTTTATGAGAAAGGAGTGAGAGTACCAATCTCATTTCAGGCTTTCAGCTATTTTATTGATCATCATAAAAATCTGTGGTATGCCACTCCGGGAAGTGAATTAGGATATCTTTCTTTTCATCAAAGTGGATTGGATTATATAATCAACAGACATAAAGAGTCTGCCCGTTCGTTGATGGAGGATCATCGCAAACGTGTATGGATTGGTTGGAAACGGAATCATAAAACTCAACCGGGAAACATCTGTCTTTATGATTCGTTAGGACAGTGGATAGGAAATATTTCGCAAAAAGGAAAAATAGTGGCGGATCAGTCTGTCTCATTTAATGCCGATGTGTATTGTATTTATGAAGATAAAGATCATAACATCTGGATGGGGACTAGAGAAGACGGCTTGTTTTTATTCCGTTTTCAAGGGGAGGACAACTATCAGGTAACCTGTTACCTGCCCGATAAAGATAATCCTTACAGCATTTCTTCCAAGTCTATATTCTCTATTTTGCAAGATTCGTCTGGAAGAATATGGATTGGCACTTTCGGTGGAGGTATCAATTTGGTTGAGTCTGCTTCCGCAGGAGGGGATTTGAAGTTTATTCATTACGGTAATATTCTCAATAATTATCCCATTCATGTATGTGAGAAAGTGCGTTGTTTATATGAGGCGGCTGATGGAGTGATCTTGATAGGTACTACTGGCGGACTACTGTCTTGTTCTACAGATTTTCCCCGTCCGGAAGAGATTCGTTTTTTTCATAATGTTTGTGATGAGCGTTATTCCAGTTTGAGCAATAATGATATATTGGATATAACCCAAACTAAGGGTGGCAAACTGCTGGTAACTACTTTGAGTGGTGGTATTAATATTCTGGATGATGGTAGCGGTTTATCTGAAAGATTGAACTTTAAACATGACAATGCCACTAATGACCGATTACCGGATTTGTCACTGTCCAGCATAGAGGATCAAGAAGGAAATATATGGATCGTTTCAGAAAATAAGATTTCCAAATTTGATGCTGGTCTGAATCTGCTCGAGGAGTATAAAGATCAGATACAGATGGCAGAGACCAAGCCTGTTCTGCTATCTTCTGGTAAATTGCTTTTAGGATCACTATATGGTGCGTTATGTATAACTCCCGATGAGTTGCATAAGAGTGATTTCGTTCCTCCTGTCGTTTTTTCCCATCTTGACATTTATCAGAATAATACTTCTCGCAGGCAGGACATATATAGTAACGATGAGGCTCAGTACCTGCGGCCGGATGAGCGTAATTTCACTATAACTTTTGCTGCCTTGGACTATGTTAACTCTCCGGCTATAAAATACGCATATCGAATTAAGGGACTGAATGACCAGTGGATAGAGCTTGGAACTAATCGCTCTGCTAGTTTGGTGAATGTTCCTGCCGGCGATTATCTGTTTCAGGTCAAATCGACTAATGCCGATGGGGTATGGGTTGATAATGTGGCTTCTTTGTCCATACATATTGACCCTGTGTTTGGTGAAACTGTTTGGGCGGTATTGCTCTATATCACCCTGGCTGTGGTGATTATGTTGGTAGTGATCTGCATTGTGTTACGCATTACTAACCTGCAAAGAAGGATAGATTTTGAACAACAGATTTCTAACTTGAAACTGCGTTTCTTTACTGATATATCCCATGAACTTCGTACACCGTTGACGCTTATAGCCAGTCCCATTGACGAAGTTATCAGTAATGAGAAATTATCTGATGCAGGCCTGGAGAATATGCAAGTGGCCAAAAGAAACACAGACAGAATGTTGCGGCTCATCAATCAAATATTGGATTTTCGCAAGATACAGAATGATAAGATGAAAGTATTGGTGGAGCAAGTGGATGTAGTTCCTTTGATTTTAAAAATCTACGGTAATTTTGTCCCTATGGCTCATAAGCACCGTATTGACTTCAGGTTGGTTTGTCCGCTCGATTCCTTTGTTATGTATACGGATGTGGACAAATTGGAGAAGATTCTTTTTAATTTATTGTCCAATGCCTTTAAATATACTCCCGATGAGAAGACTATCTCCTTGTCTGTTACTTGCGAGAAACAGGTTTTGTGTTTGCAAGTAAAAGATGAGGGCAGGGGAATCAATGCCCAAAAGCTCAATCGTCTGTTTACCCGTTTTGACACGTTGGATGAGGCTGATCCTAATATGTCTACCGGCATAGGACTTTCATTGGTCAAAGAATTATTGAATCTGCTTCATGGTACAGTCAGAGTAGACAGTAAATTGGGTGAGGGCAGCAGTTTCTTTGTCAGACTGCCGGGGAGTCGCGATACGTTTGATGCTGATGCCAATGCCGAATTTATTCTGGCCGATGGTAAAAATTCCGGATCGGAGACAGTGGTACCTGATAATCTTGTAGA
This sequence comes from Phocaeicola sartorii JCM 17136 = DSM 21941, assembly GCF_054653615.1. NCBI lineage: Bacteria > Pseudomonadati > Bacteroidota > Bacteroidia > Bacteroidales > Bacteroidaceae > Phocaeicola > Phocaeicola sartorii. The sequence continues at coordinate 612,060 of NZ_BAAIFW010000006.1, read as the reverse complement.
AGAAGAGGAAGATAAGGAAACACGGATTCTTATTATTGAGGATAATGAAGAACTTCGTCATTTTATCTGTGGCGTACTCGCCAGGGAGTATGTGGTTTTTGAAGCGGGTAACGGTCGTCAAGGGCTTGAAATGACTTTGAGCGAATTGCCTGATATTGTGATCAGTGACATTATGATGCCTGAGATGGATGGAATAGAGTACCTGAAACAAGTGAAAGGAAATAGTGATATCTGTCATATTCCTATCATCCTGTTATCTGCCAAGTCTTCGTTGAATGATCAGATTCAGGGGTTGGAATATGGAGCGGATGAATACATAACGAAGCCTTTCAGCTCTGCTTATTTGAAGGCCAGGGTAGATTCCTTGCTCAAGCAAAGGCAAATATTGTATGATTATTATACTTCAAAAATGAGAGGAGAGAAGGACACTGCTCTTATGGAACAACTTGCTCCTTCTACTCCCCAAGTTACTCATTTCGATGATGATTTCATCCGGAACATTCTTCAGAGTGTGGAAGAAAACATTCAGAATTCTGAGTTTAGAATTGATGATCTGGCCGAGGCCATGAGTATGAGCCGGACTGTATTCTATCGGAAAGTGAAATCGCTGATGGGAGTTTCTCCCGTAGATTTTGTAAAAACGATGCGGATTAAACGGGCGGTCCAACTTTTGGAACAGGATGAATTAACCGTATCCGAAGTAGGGTATATGAGCGGGTTCACTACTCCGCAATATTTCAGCAGAGTGTTTAAAGAAGCAATGGGATGTACCCCAAAGGAGTATAAATTGAAGCATAAACCGATTGCTGGGCAAAATGTATAACTAATAGCCTAAATACTGCAACTTCCGCATAGGTGTCTTGCTTTATATTTGCATAGAATTATAAACATAATACAATACTATGCAGACAAGAACCGTTCAATTTTTGGCATCTTTGTTGTTTTTGACAACAGCCATATCTTCATGCGATGAAAAAGAAGTGTCTCCGTGGGATAGGATGGTCGGGGTTAGTAATCAGATTATACCTCCCGTTTTTCCCGATAGAACTTTTGTGATAACTGATTATCATGATGTGAAAGACACGCTTTATACAAATGCCATCAATCGGGCCATAGCCATTTGTTCCGAGCAGGGAGGTGGAAAAGTGCTTATTCCCGACGGAGAATTTTTCACTGCCCCCATTCGTTTGAAGTCCAATGTAAACCTTCATTTATCTGACAGTACAATTTTGAAGTTTACTGCAGATCCTTCCCTTTTTGATACTGTACAGACTCGCATAGAAGGAATAGATTGTTACAATATCTCTCCGTTGATTTATGCCTATGGAGAAACTAATATTGCCATCACCGGTAATGGGGTGATGGATGGCCAGGCTGATAGCAGTAATTGGTTCAGTGAAAGCAGAATTCGCGGTATGGTACAGGAAGATGGTAAGAAAATAAATGAGAAAACATTGCTGTATGAAATGAAAGAGGATTCTATTCCTTTTAAAGAACGTGTATTTATGCGAGAGAATGGCATGCGTCCTCAGTTTATTAATCTCTACAAATGTAAGAATATTCTATTGGAAGGATTTACTATCAACCGTTCGCCGTTTTGGCTCATTCATCCGTTGTTGTCCGAGAATATCACTGTCAGAAAAGTAAAGATGCAGAGTCATGGTTATAATAATGATGGTTGTGATCCGGAATCATGTAGGGATGTGTTGATTGAGGATTGTGATTTTGACACAGGCGATGATTGTATCGCCATCAAATCGGGACGTGATGAAGATGGCCGTTACTGGAATATTCCCAGTGAGAATATTATAGTCCGTCATTGCAGAATGAAGGATGGTCATGCCGGAGTAGCTATTGGCAGTGAGGTGACCGGAGGCTGCCGTAACGTATGGGTGGAAAATTGTACCATGGACAGTCCTGAACTCGACCGTATTATCCGTATAAAATCAAATGCCATGCGAGGAGGCGAAGTGGAAAACATATTTGTCCGGAATATTAGGGTAGGTGAATGTAAGGAGTCTATTTTAGGCTTTGAATTGAAATACTGGCATGTGGACGACGGACCGTATCTTCCTTATTTTCATAATATTCATTTGGAAAATATCACAAGTAAGAAGAGTCAGTATGTTTTGCATCTGGATGGTTTTGAAGATAAAATACGGGCGCGGGATATCTTTGTAAAAGATTGTACTTTTGATGGAGTGATGAAACCTGAGATTAATAAAGTAATTGGTGTTGAAAACATTCACTTTGAGAATGTAACGGTAAATGGACAGGATTTTAAAGGTGTATAAAGTAATGAACAGATTCGTATTTTTATTAAGTTTTCTTTTGATGGCATTGATGACGGTCACTCTTCAGGCTCAGAAAATAATTCCTTTGTGGCAGAATAATATGCCCAATAGCAAAGGTATAGTTCTTACTGATTCTGTAGCTAGGGAACGTGTGGTACAAGTCGGAATTCCCGCTGTTCATGTTTATGAACCGTCAAAGGCCGAGCGTACCGGTACGGCGGTACTGATCATTCCTGGTGGCGGATATGTGAAACTGGCACATGAAATCAGCGGTATCGCATTGGCAAAATGGTATAATACCTTGGGAGTAACGGCTTTTGTCCTGATACATCGTTTCCCGCAATCACCGGATGTAATAGAATCTTACAAAGCTCCTTTGCAGGATGGACAACGTGCCCTTCGCTATATACGTGCTCATGCGGAGGAATATGGAATAGATATTCATAAAGTGGGAGTAATGGGTTGTTCTGCCGGCGGTCATCTGGCCGCTTCATTGTGTGCTATTGATGAAGACTGGTCTAGAGTGGGCGATGCACTGGATGCATATAGTTGTAAACCTTCTTTTGCTGTATTGATATCTCCGGTTATTTCGATGGATGACGCTATTGTTCATAAAGGTAGCCGGACAAATCTGTTGGGAAAGTGGGAACAGGATATTGCTCTCAGAAACTTGTTTTCTTTGGAAAAACAAGTGGATGGCAACACGGCACCGGCTATCTTGTTTCATGCTTCTAATGATAAGGCTGTTTCTCCTTTGAACAGCATCGCTTATTATACAGCCTTGTATAAAGCGGGAATAGAGAAATCCTCACTGCATCTGTTTCCTGCCGGCGGACATGCCATCTCTTTGCGTGCACAAAGGGGAAGCACGGTTATATGGCCGGAGTTGGCTGAAGCTTGGTTGATAGAGAATGGATTTCTTTCTCCATTATAAAAGTCGATGATATTTATTCATTTAATTATAGAATGACACGTAAGTTATTAAAATAGCCCGTAATACATTGATACAGTGTGGCGTTTTCGCTACTGGATGGTCTATGGAATGGAAACTTTGGCTGCGCATCCGGAATTGCTGATTAGCGAGAGAACTCTATTGCGTGGAGTGGGACTGAAAGATTCCTATTGGTATGATGCACCTGAAACAGGGCAGACTTATGCATTTACTTATTTATAAAAACAATGTTATAATATTCACCGTAGGGACAGGTTTTATATTTGTTTCTACGGTGAGTATTTTTATTCTTTTCTTCAAAACCGGATTTTATAAAGTTTTGAACGAATAATGCAATGGTAGTTATGGGAAGTACGGCATCTTTGCAGTGCTAAAAACTTTAAATGATACTATAAATGAAAACAATGAAGAACATGAAACAAAGTAGGTTTATTTTGTTTGTGCTTTCATTCCTGGTGATGAGTATCGGGAATGTTTATGCACAGAATGTTACCGTGACAGGTACAGTTCTTGACAGTGCCGGTGAGCCTGTCATCGGTGCTAATGTAAAAGTGGCGGGGAAGTCATCCGTAGGAACCATTACCGATTTCGAGGGGAATTTCTCCTTGTCGGTCCCTGCGGACACGAAAAAATTGGAAATCAGTTATATCGGTATGCTTTCACAAGAGGCTGTCATTAAGCCGGGAACTCCGGTAAAGGTAATTTTGAAAGAAGATACGGAAGAGTTGGATGAAGTGGTAGTCATAGGTTATGGTACTGTAAAGAAACGGGACTTGACTGGTTCTATGACCTCTATCAAGCAAGCGGACATTGTTGCTGTTCCTACGACGAATGCTTTGGAAAGCCTGCAAGGAAAAGTGGCTGGACTGGATATGACTAAATCAAGTGGCCAGACAGGTTCGGGCCTGTCGTTTTCCATTCGAGGTAACCGGTCATTGAATGCATCGAATGCTCCGTTGATTATTGTGGACGGAGTACCCTATGGGACAGATATTGATATCAATCCCAATGTTATAGAATCTATGGAGATTCTGAAGGATGCTTCCTCCACCGCTATTTATGGTTCTCGCGGTGCTAACGGAGTCATCTTGATCACTACAAAGAAAGGGGCTGTAGGCAAAACCAAGGTTTCATATAACGGTTATTATTCCGTCAATTCCGTGGCTGCTTATCCCGATAGGATGAATCTGTCTGAATGGGCAGACTTCAAGAGAGAGGCTTATCGCGCGGATGGCCAGTGGGCAAGTCCCGAAGATGATGCCAAGATTTTCGGTTCTGCTTATGATGCGGTAAAATCCAATCAAAATGTAGACTGGGTGGATATGCTGATGCAAACGGGTAGCCAGATGTCCCATTCTGTTAATATCTCGAATGGTACGGAGAAAACAACATTCAATCTGGCTTTTGAATATATGTCCGAAGACGGTTTGGTGAAGATGGATAATATGGATCGTTATAACGCAACCTTGTCCTTGTCGCATAAGCTCACTGATAACTTGAAACTGAATGCCAATGTGGTGTATACCTATTTGGATCAGAACATCAGACGTGATCCTTTCAACCGTTCTATTTATTACTCCCCCTATGGAGATGTCTATAATGAAGACGGCTCCATCAATGTGCTTCCTTTTAATGACGGACAGACCATCAGTCCCATAGCCGAGGAAGTCCCCGGAGCCTATAAAAATAACCGGCTGACCAGCCATTTGGTGGGGAATGTAGGGGCTACTTGGAACATTATCAAGGACTTGACACTGACTTCGACTTTTGGCTTTGACAAGAAAGATATCCGTACAGGGCATTTTGCTGATACATATACGTTGGACGGAGCGGGAAATTACTCGCTGGCGGACGCTACCAATCATAGTGACGTCAATTGGTCGTGGGAAAATACATTGGCTTATTCATTCACATTAGGAAAACATAATCTGAGCCTGATGGCTGGTAACGCATTATATAAAAATGTGGCCGAGGAATATAAAGGTGCGGGGCATAACCTTATTTCATCCACTATGTTGTTTTATAATTTGGGTGGTTTGCAGGATAGTCAGCAGATATCCAGCAGTTATGTACAAACCACTATGGCATCTTTCTTCGGGCGTATCAACTACAAATTCAATGAGAAATACCTGATGACTGTGACTTTGCGTCAGGATGGTTCATCTGTACTGGCAAAAGATCATCAGTGGGGGTTCTTCCCTTCCGTGGCCCTGGCTTGGCGTATGAATGAAGAGAATTTCTTGAAGAATGTAGAACAACTTTCCAATTTGAAACTTCGGTTGAGCTATGGTATTTCGGGAAACAGTGCTGTTTCTGCCTATCAGACTCAGGGAGGATTGGGAAAGACCATGTATGCTTATCTCATAAATAATACGGAAAACGGAGCCTATGGCTACTATCCGGCTTTGACACCGAATTATAATCTGGGCTGGGAAAAAACAGCAACGGCTAATATCGGTATTGACTTCGGTTTCTTCAATAACCGTATCAGTGGTTCGTTGGATATTTATCAACAAAAGACATCAGACCTGCTGATGCAGAAGAAAGTACCTAGTTCTACCGGATATTCCATAGCATGGGATAATGTAGGAAAAACTGAAAATAAAGGGGTGGAATTAGTTATTAATACCCAGAATTTCAACCAAAAGGATTTTTCTTGGAATACCGATTATACGTTTACGTTGAATAGAGAGAAAATTACCGAGCTGGCAGATGGAACCGACCGTGATATCAGTAACGGCTGGTTTGTAGGACATGCCATCAAGACACATTATGGATTGGAGAAAATGGGTATCTGGCAACTTGACGAGGCTGAGGAAGCGGCCAAATATGGTGAGAAGCCCGGACGCATAAAGATAAAGGATCAGAATAAGGATGGTTCCATAGACAATGATAGCGACCGTGTCATCTTGGGTTCGGAAACTCCCGATTTCGTAATGGGGTTGAACAATACATTCAAATACAAGAACTTTGATTTGCGCGTTTTCATGTATTGGAGACAAGGGCAAATGTTGCATTCGGAAGCCAACGGTTACGGATCATACCGTATTCAGGGAGATCCGGGTATTAAAGTAAACTATTGGACACCGGAGAATCCTACGAATGAATTTCCCCGTCCGGAAAAAAGCTATTCGGATTCTTCCAAATTGAATGCACTGGGATACGTGGATGGTTCGTATCTGAAGATTAAAGAAATCACTTTGGGATATCAGTTACCTAAATCATGGATCGGGAAGATTCATGCTTCTAACATCCGTGTCTATTGTTCTTTGAAGAATTTCTTTACTTTCAGCCATTTGGACAATTATGATCCCGAACGGGGAGGTTCTTTGAGCTATCCGATGACAAAACAAGCAGTATTTGGTATTAATGTTGATTTTTAAACAAGCGAACAAGTATGAATAAATTATATAAATGGTGTTTGCTCAGCTGTATGGCGGCAACCTTGAGTTCATGTAATGATTTCCTAACAGAGGAAAATCCCAGCGGATTGACCGCTGATACTTTTTATAAGACCGAATCGGGTGCGGAAGCTCTGATTAATTCATGTTACACACCGTTGCGTTTCTGGTATGGGCAGGAATATGCCACATCAATGACGGAGTTGGGGACAGATATATTTACCCGGGGAAATGGTTGTGCCGAGGCTGAACTTTCCGATTATAACTCGTCACTACAAGGTTCCAGCAATGCGATAACGAAAGAATGGGAGCGTTTGTATTCGGCTCTGAATACCTGTAACACCGCTTTGAACCGTTTGCCTGACTCCGAACTTTCAGCTTCGGTTAAAGATATCCGTATGGGGGAAGCCTATTTCTTGCGGGCTCTTTATCTGTGGCATATTGTAGAGACATGGGGAGGTGTTTATTTAACGACAGAAGAATGTACCGAGCCGTCAGGTTATGTTTACCGTTCGTCCGAAGAGGATTTTTATACTCAGATTATAGCCGATTTGAAAGAGGCGGTGGCTAAATTGCCGGCTTCCACTTCTGATTACGGGCGTGCTACCAAAGGTGCGGCCGAAGCGTTTCTGGCACGCGTTTATCTGTATAATAAAAATTATGAAGAGGCGTTGAAATATGCCCGTAATGTCATGAACAATTATGATTATAGCTTGGCGGAGGATTATTCGGACCTTTGTGATATTTATAAATGTAATGATGTAAAAGAGAATGTGTTTGTTTGTATGTACACAAAGAGTGAGATATTCGGAACTTCCATTGAAGAAGGTCCTGACGGGAAACCTATCATCTGGAGAACACCGGGTAATAATCCTTCACATCTGTTGTGGGTGATGTGCTATGATCAGGTACTCGATAAAGACGGTAAGAAACCTGTTACGCGCTCCATAGAATATGGTCGCAGCTTTAACAGATATATGCCTACGCTGTATTATCTGAACCTGTTCGATGAAAAGATGGATGCCCGTTATGATGATGTGTTTCAGCAGGCATGGATTTGTAACAATACGAACAGTGCTTATATCTCACCGGGAGATACGGCTATTTTCTTTACTAAATATAGTGTGTCCGATGCAGAGGAAGCTAAACACGATTATATTACCATAGATAAGGATTTTATTTACAATGCCGATGGCTCTATCAAGAATAGGGTTCAGAATGTGACTTTCAAGAAGTTCCTTGATCCGTCTCGTGAGTCTGTGAATTATACGGGAAGTGTGAGACATGGTGTGGTCATTCGTCTTGCCGAGTTGTATCTGATAGCTGCCGAGGCTGAATTATTCTTGAACGATAATGCTTCTGGAGCATCTTATATCAATGAGGTAAGGAGAAGAGCCGCTATTCCCGGCAAGGAAGTTGCCATGGAGATAAAGCCAGAACAGTTGACATTGGATTTTATTTTGGATGAAAGGGCTCGTGAGTTGGGAGGAGAGCAGCAACGTTGGTTCGATTTGAAGCGTACTGGTAAGCTGTTGGAAAGAGTAAAAGCGTACAATCCGGATGCGAAAGTGAATATAAAGGAGCATCATTTGCTACGTCCTATTCCTCAGACTCAACTGGATGCCATTATCAATAAAGAAGAGTTCGGGCAAAATGCCGGTTACAATTAAGTGTGCCTGTCAGGCCGAAGTTTGATTTCTGGTGAAGGTGTATCCTGATGATTGGCAGAGAAGTTATTTGGCTTGCAAAAGTTGGTAAATAACATAAGTTCGTTTTTAAAAAAGGCCTTGTCCTTTTTTTTAAACGAACTTATCTTTTTTAAAAAGAACAAGGTCTTTCTGGTTCGAACCGACTGCCTTTTTGTCTGAGGACTCTTGTAAGATTATGTATTAGGAGTAATCTCATATATAGGCTTATACATGAATCTTTATTCTGAAAACTTTATTTAATTCTTAGGTTTTTGTAAGTTTGCTAAATGAAATCTAATAGAAAATAGAATGAAAGCACTTAGAATAGTATTCATGCTTCTGACAATGAGTGTATTAATATTCCCGGGAAAAGCTCAGACTTGTTGGGACGATCTGGAGTTCAAACAGTTTTCCACTCCTGAAGGGTTACCGAATAGCATGGTTCACCAAGTTTATCAGGACCGTGACGGATATATTTGGATTCCTACTTTCTATGGATTGTTTCGTTATGACGGTTACGAGGTCCGTACCTATAAATCAAATCTTTATACCCCCGGTCTTCTGGTTAATAATAATGTGCTTTGTGTGGAAGAAGATTATTCTCACCGGCTCTGGATTGGGACTCACGAGGGACTTTGTATGCTTGATAAACGGACAGGGAAGATGAAAAAATTGAAACTGGGTGGAGTCAGCAAACAACGGCTGAATGAAATTCATGTGACAAAAGAGAACCGGGTTTATCTGGGGTATATCCGTGGAATGGCTTATTATGATGAAATGCAGGATACCTTGGCTTTGATGACCCGGAAGAATTGTAGAGGGGACGTACCCGAATCTGTGAATATTCAAACGTTGTTTGAGGATGTAAATGGTGATTTGTTGATAGGCACCTGGAAGGATGGGCTTTATCGTTATTGCATAAAGGAAAATACATTTTTGCACTATCCGCCTTTAGATGAGGAGAACTCTGTTTTGGCTTTGTTTCAGGACTCCAGAGGGGTGATGTGGATAGGAACTAGTGGGGCCGGGCTGTATAAGGCCCATTTTTCATCCGATAGGAAAACGGTTTCTTTTGAAGGTTATAGACACGATGCCCGAAACGTTTCTTCTTTGCCGTCTGATTATATTTATTCTATTCATGAAGACTTACAGACACGTTCGCTATGGTTGGGCACTAGAGAGGGGGTTAGTGTGATGGAACTGGCTGATGAGGGAAAGTTTATCAATTATCAAGAATCTGGCTCTAAACATTATCTTCCTGTCCGCGAGGTGAACACAGTCTTTAGGGACCGAAGCGGATTAATGTGGATCGGTACTAAAGGGGCTGGTGTCTTTCATGTCGATACTCGGAAGCGTTCCTTTAATGTAATTTATCCTCGTGGCAACGATAAATCTTTTACAGATTTGATCTCTACATTGTATGTGGAAGAAAATGGAGCTCTTTGGATAGGTATGGGCTATGGATTGGATTATCAGCATGGAGGTAAAAAAGTGACATTGTTTCCTTCGAAACGTCCTTATCATATTTCTTATAGCCCGTTAACCCGTGAGGTATTGCTTGCTGTGCATGACGAGGGGATGATAGTTTGTCGTGACGGACAAATAATACATCAGTATAAGACCTCGAATTGCGGTTTTGTTCCTCATGATTTAGTGTATCTGGTTCATGAGGACCGTAAGGGGAACCGTTGGTTGTGTACCTATAAAGGACTTGGAGTGCGTTACCGGGACGGGCGTGAGTATTGTTTCAATCGTTTGTCCGGAGCAGACGAATTGCTTGGCCGGGAGATGACTACGATGGTGGAGGATAATGACGGCTCATTATGGTTGGCAACCAACAATAATGGTATTGTTCATGTTACAGGGGATATGGAACGTCCGGAATCGTTGCAGTGTAAGAACTATTGTATGGAGAATGGTTTGCTGCCGGTCAATACTCCTCTTTGTTTTTTGTTGGATAGAAGCGGACGGATTTGGGTCGGGACGGAGGGCAGCGGACTTTGTTTATATGATGTGCAAAATGATTGTTTCAAGTCTGTTCATAAGGAGTTTAATTTGCCCGGAGATATGGTTGGCAGTATGCAGGAAGATAATAGTGGTAATCTGTGGTTGGGCACCAATCAAGGGCTGGCAAAGCTGACCATATCCGGAAAGGAAAAGGGCAGGGTACGTATCTTTACTGTTGCCGATGGGTTGGCGGATAATTTCTTTAATCAAAATGCTTCTTTCTATCGTGAGGGTACTTTCTATTTTGGATGCAGCAGGGGAATTGTGACTTTCAACTCGGAAGTGGTGGAAGAGAAACAGGCTGATATTTCTTTATGCATAACTGATATCTTGGTGGATGGAAGGCCATTGGAACAGATGCCGGATAAGAACAGAAAGGAGATTACTCCTTTTACTCCCGATTTTACAGACAGATTAGTTATTCCTGCCTCATATTCCCATTTTACCATTTGCTTTGCATCGCTGACTTATAATCGTCCCCAGCAGAATAAGTATGCGTACAGGTTGCAAGGCTTTGATGCTGACTGGCATTATGTGGACGCTTCCAGCCGGACTGCCTATTATTCCAAATTGCCTGCAGGGGAGTACGTGTTTCAGCTACGGGCAACGAATGAGAATGGTGACTGGGGTGACGTGAGAGAAATGGAAATTAGTATTGAACCACCTTTCTGGGCTACTTGGTGGGCTTATTTTATTTATGTATTATTGGCTATACTGTTTATGGTATTGATATGGTGGGAGATTCGCCGGAGACTGTTATTGCGTAATCGTAAGTTTTTGCAGGAAGGTGAGACGGACAAGGTGCATCATCTGAAATTGCAGTTCTTTACGAACATTCCTTCGGATGAAGAAAAGTTTTTGCAGGATGCTGTCGCCTGTGTGAACCGTCATTTGGATGATCCCGGTTTTGATGTTCCGCAGTTTGTAGATGAAATGGCAACCAGCCGTACAACGTTGCATAAGAAATTGAAATCCTTGACGGGATTGAATACGACTGGCTTTGTACGTAGTATCCGTCTGAAGGCAGCTTGCAGGATGATGGATGAAAATCCGAATATCCGCATTTCCGAACTGGCTTATAAGATCGGGTTTAATGATCCCAAGTATTTTTCTATCTGTTTTAAGAAGGAATTTGGTATGCAGCCTACAGAATATTCGATGAAATCGGGCAAAAACGCTTGAACATGCCAAGGTGGGCAAGGTTGAAATATGTTCCTAAAAGGTGGAGAAAACATGTTTCAACCTTATCGGGAGATGCTTCATCCCTGTAAAATGAATAGCTGATTACTTTTGTGACGTTAAAACTTTAATGTCTAATTTAAAAAGGTTGGCTAATGAAATCTAATTTCTATGGAAGCAGAAAATCGCTTGTAGCGATTGTGTTCAGCGTAGCTTTTCTTTCCGGAACCCCTGTGATTTATGCAGTGAACGAATCGCTCTCAATCCGTTCCTCACAACAGGTCAATGGTATAAAAGGAACGGTGAAAGATGCAAATGGTGAGGCTATAATCGGTGCAAGTGTGGTGGTGAAAGGAACTGCTAATGGTACAATAACCGATTTTGATGGAATGTTTACTATCTCCGGTGTATCGACGAATGACATACTGCAAGTCAGTTTTGTCGGGTATAAAACATTGGAAGTTCAAGTAAAGGACAAAAAAAACTTCAGCTTGATTCTGACAGAGGATACAGAGGTCCTGGATGAAGTCGTGGTGGTAGGTTATGGCACAATGAAGAAAACGGACGTGACAGGGTCTATGGCTTCTGTTTCTTCTGATAAATTGACCGCACGTGGAACTGTTCGTGTGGAGGACGCATTGCAGGGCTCTGTTCCCGGTGTCAATATTACTCAGTCAAACAGCCGTGCCAATGGTAAGTTTGATATTCAAATTCGTGGTCAGGCTTCCATTAATAATACGAGCGGGCCACTTTATGTTGTCGATGGCATGGTCGTTTCATCTATCGACTTTCTGAACCCTGAGGATATAGAACGCATTGATGTCCTGAAAGATGCTTCTTCCACAGCGATTTACGGATCTCGTGCTTCGGAGGGAGTTATAATTATTTCTACCAAAGGTGCTGGTGCCGGACAAAATAAGGCACAGCCTGTCGAAATATCCTATGACGGATATTATGGCATCCGCAAAGTAGCCCGTATGCCTGAATTTATGGAATCAACAGAGTGGATGGATTATCGTTTTGCCCGTTTTACTACTGGTGCTCCGGATGAGACAGGTCATGCTGTCTATAAAATTACAGATGGTGATTTGCAGACTGCATTTCAGAATGGTGCGGAGTGGAAGGAGTCTCCATTGTATGACTGTTGGAGAACCAATAAAACTTATGATTGGGCTGATCAAGTATTGCGTACTGCCTCTCAACAAAATCATTTCCTTAGCGCAAGTGGTGCTACAGAGAAGACAAGTTATCGTTTAGGTGCAGGCTATCAGAATGAAGAGAATGTTTTTAAAAAGAATGACTATAAGCGTTATAATATAAAAGGTTCTTTTGACAGCAAATTGTCTAAAGTTGTTGAAGCAGGAATGTCTGTAAACTTGGTGCATGGCATACAAAATGACTGGATAACAGAAACCTCAAATTCTTATTCTCCTTATAATAATGCTTTCTGGTTTGCGCCTGTTGTTTCTCCATGGGATGAAAATGGCAATCTGTTGGCCATTCCGGCTAAAGTAGGTAAACTGTCATTAACTTCCACAGCTTCTCCATTGGTGGATTTTGACATTGATGCATACGAAAATGAAACCCGTAAATTTCATGTTTTCGGTAATGCTTATCTGCGTTTTAATATTATGGATAACTTAAAGTTTACAACCACTTTTTCTCCGAACTATTATCATGGCCGTCAAGGCATATTTATGGGTACCGGTGTTTCCGAAAAGTATCCTTTAGGAACGGCTTATTATCAAAAGCAGAAATATAATAAGGCAGAGGTAGTGAATACAGAACGTTTGGACTGGACTTGGGACAATCAGGTGGATTTCAGCAAAACATGGGGGGAGCATAGACTGAATGCCATGGGGATGTATTCCATGTATTATACGAATAAGGAGACTTACAAACAGTCTGTTACAGATATCTCAGATGACAAGCTGTCATACAATGCAATGGATAAAGGTTCCGGTACCAAGACGGTAGAATCTGCTTATACGGAGTCTTCATTGGTTTCTTTTGCGGCTCGTCTGAATTATGCATATAAAGAACGCTATATGGCCACTGTAACGGTACGTACAGATGGTTCATCACGCTTTGCCAAAGATAATCGTTGGGGCTGGTTCCCTTCTGCGGCGTTTGCCTGGCGTGCTTCCGAAGAAGATTTCCTGAGAAATGTGGATTGGATAGATAATCTTAAGTTACGCTTGTCATACGGAGTAACCGGTAATAATAATGTGGATGATTATGTTACCTCCTCTTCTGCGTCTGGACCTTCTTATGCAGTTCTCGGTGGTCAGGAATATCAAGGGTACTATGCCAATGGGCTGGTTGACCGAAATTTAATTTGGGAAAAAATTAAGGAATTGAATTTTGGTATAGATCTTTCGGTTCTTAAGAATCGTATCAATGTAACTGCGGATGCCTATCGGCGTCTGTCGGATGGTCAGATAATGAAGGCTACGGTTCCTTTGGAAACTGGTGAAAGTTCAATCACGACCAATATCGGTTCTATACAAAATACCGGAATTGAAATAGGTTTAAGTTTGGGAATTCTCCGCAACAAGAATTTCACCTGGGACATGAATCTGTCTTTCGCACGCAATTGGAGCAAGATAAAGGAACTGCCTAATGGCGATGACGTTACCAATAATTGGTTTATAGGAGAACGTCTCAACGTTCTGCGCGACTATACCAGTGCCGGTATTATTACGGCGGATGGTGTTACAATGCATACCGTAAATGGCGACCGGCATTATACATTGCAGGAAGTATATGATACGTTTGGACCTAAAAGTGCTAACAAATTACAATGGTACGAAGGGCAGATGGCTGTAAATGACTGGAATGACGATGGTAAGATTAATGATGACGACAAGCAGATTTATGGATGTACAGATCCTAAATGGACCGGAAGTTTAAGTTCTACCATAACATACAAAGATTTTGATTTCTCTTTCATGCTTTATACGAAACAGGGACAATGGTCACGCAGTTATTTTCATGAACAATACATGGATTATAATGACCGCGGACGTCAAAAAATGAGTTTTGATTATTATATTCCGGCCGGCACTCCTGTATTAGATAAAGAAACTGGGGATATAACCTGGTTGGCTGAGGCTCATGTCGGTTCGGCTCCTTATCCCAATAATTCGGATAAAACGGGAGGAGGCTATTTTAAGAGTGGCAGTGCTTCGGTACGTTATCAGAAGACTTCTTTTGTAAAAGTGAAAAATGTTACATTAGGATATACCTTTCCTAAAGAATGGATGAATAAGGTTTTCGTAAAACATCTGCGTTTGTATATAAATGTACTTAATCCATTCTGTTTCACAAATTATAAAGGCTTTGATCCCGAATGGGCCAGTGCAAATCTGACAAATGGAGGTCCTGCGTCAATAACTTATCAAATTGGTGCAAATATTAAGTTTTAATCAAATTAAATCTAGGTAATATGAATACATGTAAGAAAATAGTATATACGGCATGTTTGTTAGGGACAGTTGTACTGGCGGGGTGTGATGACTTTCTGACACCTGAAAACAAAAGTTCTGTAACAGATATTGAATATTTTGCAACTGCATCCGGCTTTCAGTCTCTGGTTAATGATGCTTATTCGGGGTTGAAAACGATTTATAATAATAGCAATGTGTGTGTTTATTTTAATGCTGGTACGGATTTGTATCATGATGGACGTAATGATATAAATGCCGCCTTGCACCGTTGGCAGAATTTTACTCCGGAGAATAGCATTGTCAAGGAATTCTATACAGATTGCTACAAGGGTATCCGTTCTTGTTTGGCTATTCAATATTATGCTTCTGTAGCGAATGTCAGTGATGATGTCAAACAAAAAGCAATTGATGAGGGACGCTTTGTTGAAGCGTTGTATTATTATTTGCTGGTTAATAATTATGGTGGTGTACCGTTGGTAACAGAATATGCCAGCACGGTGGTCGAGGGATATCCGCGTGCTACGGCTGAACAGGTGTACAATTACATTATAAATGAACTTCAAGGTGTAATCAGCAATAATAAGTTGGCGGCTTCTACTGCTACCAAAGGAGGAGGTGAGGCTAGTATAGAGTCCGCCAAAGCTCTATTGGCTAAAACGTATCTTTCTGCTGCTTGGGACTTGAACAAAGTTGAATATTTTAGAGAGGCGGCCAAATATGCCGATGAAGTAATTAACGGGCGTTCATTGACAACAGAATTTGCAGACTTGTGGGCTGCCGACCGTTCGGGTGACGATAATGCCGAATTCCTCTTTGATGTGGAATATGACTTTGATAGTACGCATGATCAAAATAGCGGTAATCGTTGGCAATCGTTCTACAATGGATTCTATGGTGGTCAGGAAGAAGGTATGAAAGGAGTTACTTCTAATTTCGGACCGCTTATGCATACTTTAAAATATTTTGAGCCGGGTGACAAACGGTATGATGCTACATTTATGAAAACAATGCTAGTAAAGAAAGCTTGGACGATTGAAGGTGGGTTTAAAGAGGATGGATTACCCTTAGGTGATTACTTCTCGTTTTATACAAATGGAAAAACGGCAATGGGGAAAATGGTAGGCGTATATTATCCTGCATATTGGGAGTGTGATGCGGCTTCTGTTGCAGCATGGCGTGCTGAAGATCCGGAAAACAGAACCAATACATTCGTCATTCCGCAGAATGATTTGACAGCGGAAATGGAACCTATGTCAAACTATGTTAAGGATCTTGCAGAATTTCCTTCGGGTGTCATCGCTAAATATGATTTTACGGATGCACAGAAAAAGGGTTGGGCGGTACATCCTTGTCGTAAATTTGATGATAGTGAAACAGCGCAATATGCGGCAGGTAAAAGTTTTCGTGATATACATGTCATTACATTGCCTGAACTGTTTTTTGTTGCTGCGGAAGCATATCTGCAAAGTGGTGATATATCAACTGCGCTTGCCCGTCTGAACACAGTCCGTAAGCGTGCCGGGGTTCCTGAAGTAACGACTATTGATCTTGATATTATATTGAAAGAGTCGGCTTGCGAAATGTTTGGTAATGGTTATAGGCGTATGGATTTGCGGCGTACCGGGAAACTGGTGGAATATAATGATTTGTATAATCCCAAATTGAAGGGGAGTGCGGCGGTTGCAATTGGAGAGAAACTGTTATGGCCCATTCCACAGGCTGTTATTGATGCAAATGATTTGTTGAGTACGGAGGATCAGAATCCGGGGTATTAGTAGGATAACGAGATCGTGAGATGTGTAAAGGCAGGAATGCTGGTTTATGTGGTATTCCTGCCCTTTTAAATTTTAATTAAGAAAGGATTATTGATGAGTCTTAAATTAGAGAATAAATGCCAGCTATTGGCTGTGATGATAGCGTATATTATTTCGTTGGTTAGTATTGAAACAGTGTATGCTGCCAATAAAGAGTTCGTTTGGTATAATGGTAAACGTCCTATTACTTATTCCTTGCCTGAATCTGTTTCTCCAGTAGTGACGGTAGCACTGGATATGTTTAAGGGTGACATGCAACAGGTGACGGGGGTATTACCTCAAAAAACTCTTTCCGGAACGGCGGTTATTAATATTATTCAGTTGGATAAAAACAAGTCTGTCCTAAGAGAACTCCGTAAAGACGGAATTCCGGTGGATAGTATTGCTGCCAGAAAAGACGCTTTCTTTATAAAGATAAGAGGAAATCAGTTGTTGGTTGTAGGAAGTGACGGTCGGGGAACTGCTTACGGCATACTTGAACTTTCCCGCTTGGCAGGAGTGTCTCCATGGGTATGGTGGGGAGATGTGACACCGATGAGGAAAGAGCGGTTGACCCTTCCGGCTGATTATTCTACTTTTCAGAGTCCGTCGGTAGAGTATCGTGGAATCTTTTTAAATGATGAAGACTGGAGCTTGCAGCCTTGGAGCTGGAAAAACTTTGAACCGTCTGATATAAAAGGACGTATTGGTGCCCGTACTTATAAAGAAATCTTCAAATTGCTGATGCGCCTTCGTGCCAATGCTATTTGGCCGGGGATGCATGGAATTACGACTCCGTTCTACTTTGTGCCGGGAGCTAAAGAAGCGGCTGACAGTTGCGGTATTCTCATCGGTACTTCGCATTGCGAGCCGATGATGCGCAATAATGTAGGTGAATGGAAAGTCAATGAACGGGGTGATTATAATTACATGACAAACCGTGAAGGGGTACAATCCTATTGGATAGAACGGCTGAAAGAGGCAGGCCCTTATGAAAATTTCTACACCATGGGCATGCGAGGTATTCACGACAGTGGAATGGAAGGAGTCAAGACCCTTCAGGAAAAGACCGATGCACTGCAACAGGTTATTGACGACCAGCGCAAGCTGCTGTCGAAATATGTAAATAAAGATGTGGAGAAGATTCCCCAGGCTTTTGTCCCCTATAAAGAAGTGCTTCAAATCATGGAGAATGGCTTGCAACTGCCGGAAGACATCACGTTGATATGGTGTGATGACAACTATGGCTATATGACCCGTTTAAGTGACAAGGAACAGCAAAAGCGTAGCGGAGGTGCCGGGGTGTATTATCATCTCAGTTATTGGGGGCGTCCGCATGACTATATGTGGCTATGCACTACCCAGCCGGGATTGGTTTATAGTGAAATGAAACAGGCATACGATTGCAATGCCCGCCGCCTATGGGTGGTTAATGTGCACGATTTGAAACCCGCGGCATACGATTTGGAACTCTTTCTGGATATGGCATGGAATATCAATTCCGTATCTCCATCTACTCTTGTGGAGCATCAGAAGAACTGGCTTTGCCGCGAATTTGGTAAAGAAGCAGGAGAAAAATTATTGCCTGCCATGTTAGAGTTTTATCGCCTGTGTGGCATCCGTAAACCGGAATTTATGGGTTGGAACCAAGTGGAACTGGACAAGAAGAAATATACCAAAGGCTGGTCTCCGGTTAAAAATACGGACTTTAGCTTAACCGAATTCGGCGGCGAACTGGATCGTTATCTGGAATCCTATGAAGCCATTAAAGAAATTTTATCGGAAGTGGAACCAATGATTCCTCAGGAACGAAAAGATGCTTTCTTTGCCCAAATCAAGTATCCTGTATTTGGCGCTGCTGCGATGAGCACAAAGATGCTGGAGGCACAAAGAGCACGTTGCATCTCTTCGGGAAGCTGCGACACGACTTTATGGACCCGCGAAAGTCAATTAATGGCTGCCTGTGCCAAAAGCATCAAGGCTTACCAGGAAATCCGCGATTTGACAGATTACTATAACAATGAACTGGCGGGTGGTAAATGGAAATACTCCATGTGCCATAATCCGCGGGATTTATATGTGTTCTATCCGCCTGAAGTCCCCGTATGGCTGACAGAGAAGGAAATAGAGAAATATGCTTCTTTTAGAAGACCCAAATCGTTACCTTTGGCAGAAGTGGCTAAGGATCATTGTATTGTTTCTAATGCTTGCGATTATACAAGCGCATCCAAAGAGGTCGTGACGATTCAATCATTGGGACATAGTATGAATGCCGTTTCCGTACCAAAGGGAGAGTCAATTGCTTTTGAATTTGATTGTTTATGGGATGGAGAGGCGATACTGCGCACTGCCGTAATCCCGACACAACCTAATGATAAAGGAGACATTCGTTTCAGTGTCAGCATAGATGGTGAAAAGCCTCGGATATGCTCTATTAAAGAGCCGTTTCGTTCGGAAGGATGGAAACAGAATGTGCTCCGTGGACAGGCTGTTCGTGAAACCGGTCATCAATTGACAAAAGGAAAGCATACTTTATCCATTACTGCTTTGGATGATCATGTCCTGATAGATCAATGGATGATTGATTTCAAACCAGACAGAATGTTCTATGTATTTCCTGTTCAACCAACCTATTAATGTAGCATGAATTGTATGAAGAAAATTATTGGACTATTCATTGTTTTATTATGCTTTTGCACGGCAAAAGCTCAACAGACAGAAGTGAGGTATCTTTCCGGTACAGGACCGGATCATACCGTGAAGTGGGATTTCTGGTGCTCTTCAGGTATGAATTCCCAAAAGTGGAGCAAGATAGATGTTCCGTCTTGCTGGGAACAGCAAGGTTTTGGAGGCTATACCTACGGGCGCTACTATATTTATAAGGAACGCGAGAAAGAAAAGCAATATGATGCCTACAGGGAACATGATTTTTGCGATGAATACGGCATCTATCGTCATCGTTTTGACGTTCCGGACACTTGGAAAGGCAAACTGATAAGCATTGTATTTGAAGGTGTTATGACTGATGCTGAAGTGAAAATCAACGATGTTATCGCTGGCCCTGTTCATCAGGGATCATTCTATCGTTTCTCTTATGATATCACGGACAAACTGAAATTCGGGAAAAAGAATTCGATGGAAGTGACGGTGAAGAAGCAGTCGGCTGATAAATCAGTTAATGCAGCGGAACGCCGGGCTGACTGGTGGCTTTTCGGAGGTATCTACCGCCCTGTATATCTGACGGCAAAACCTCGCACGCAAATAGAACATATAGCGGTGGATGCCCGTGCTGACGGTACGTTGCGCACAGATGTATATCTGAAAAATATTTCCAAAGGACAACAAGTGGAACTGTCACTCATTTCTTGTGATTCACAGCTTCCTATAGGGCGGCAGGTATGCGGACTTTCGACGGAAAAGAAACAAACACTTACCACACATTGGAACAATATCAAGAGATGGGATCCGGAACATCCCAACCTTTACCGGCTCACGATGCGTCTTCTTTCCACAACAGGAGATGTTGTGCACGAGATTACGGAGCGCATCGGATTCCGTACCATTGAATTCCGTCCTGAAGATGGCATCTATCTGAACGGTACTCGTCTTTTAGTGAAGGGGACTAACCGCCATTGCTTTGATCCGGAAACAGGTAGGACAATCAGCCGGGAACTCAGTCTGAAGGATGCTTTGCTCATTAAGCAGATGAATATGAATGCCGTGCGTTCACATTATCCACCAGATACTCATTTTTTAGAGGCGTGTGATTCCATAGGTCTTCTTTATCTCAATGAATTATGTGGCTGGCAGAATAGCTATAGCACTGAAATAGCAGAAAAGTTACTGCCCGAGATGATGTTTCGTGATGTGAATCACCCGTGTATCTTTATTTGGGCAAACGGTAACGAAGGAGGATGGAATGCTGCTGTTGACAATCGTTTTGCCGACTATGATCCGCAAAAACGTCACGTCATTCATCCGTGGGCGGATTTCAATGGCTTGGATACACGTCATTACCCTAATGGTACGGATAACATGTATCGGTTGGAACGCGGGCATAAGGTTTTTATGATGACGGAGTTCCTGCATGGCCTTTATGACCGTGGACAGGGTGCAGGTCTCAAAGGACTATGGTCAAAGTTTAAGGCAAATCCACTTTTTGCCGGTGGCTTCCTTTGGGCGTATGTGGATGAAGCTGTCCGCCGTACAGATACCGGACAAATGGACACTTACGGACCTAATGCTCCCGATGGTATTGTGGGGGCAAATCGCGAAAAAGAAGGCAGCTTTTATACTGTTCGGGAGGTATGGTCACCCATTCAAATACATCCATTAAAAATAACTTCTTCTTTCAAAGGAGATTTTTATGTAACTAACGATTACTTGTTCAGCAACTTAAGCGAATGCCGGATGAAGTGGAAGGTAATGCGTTTACCTGTTCCGCAGGTAGCCGACAGCCCCGTCTGCCTGGCGGAGGGCGGCGTACTGTTACCTGCGATCCAGCCTGGTGAGAAGGGGACAGCCCACTTCGATCTGCCTGAGAAATTCTTCAATGGCGATGTTTTGGAATTGGAAGCTTACAATGCGACGGGAGACACAGTATGTAACTGGACGTTTCCTATTAAGAATAACCGTAAGTACTTTGCAGAATACAGGCACTTACAACCGGCGGCAACAACTGCTGCCAGTTATCAGACAGACAACAACAGGGTTACCCTGATGGCGAATGGAGTTGCAGCAACATTCAACAAGGCGAATGGTAATTTAGTGGAAGTGAAGAATGGTGGCAGGATCATACCATTGTCTGACGGTCCTCTCCCGGTCGGGATGAAGATGCTTTTCTGTTCTGCCAACCTGAAAATGCAAGGTGATACTGCCATTTATACCGTAAAATATAAAGGTGCGGCCGACTCCATTGTCTGGAGAATGGCACCTGACGGATTGCTTGGAATGGATGCATTGGTGCTGAACTACAGAGCAAAGAACAAGTTTGACGGTGCATACTTTGACCGTCCGGTTCATAATTTCGGTTTTTCATTCTCTTTTCCTGAAAAGAACGTCAGTGGGATGCGTTGGTTAGGCAAAGGCCCTTACCGGGTATGGAAGAACCGCATCGAAGGAACGAATTATGGTATCTGGCAGAAGGACTACAACAATACGGTGACGGGAGAATATTATCATCCGCTTATTTATCCGGAATTCAAAGGGTATCATGCAGATCTCTATTGGGCGACACTCCAATCAAAGACAACACCGATGACGGTTTATTCGGAAACTGACGGCATTTTCTTTCGCGTCTTCACTCCGGAGGAGCAGCGTGACCGTGAAAGCCGTGGAATATCAGTAAAGGAATATCCTGCTGGAGACATTTCGTTCTTATTTGAAATTCCGGCTGTCAACTCTCAGGGAACAGGAGGAGAAGCTTCTTATATTAAAATTAATAAAGGGGATGAGGGCTTCAGAATGAAGCTATGGTTTGATTTCCGGAACTGGATTCGATAGTGTGTTTGTGACATAAATACCTATAAAAAGCTATTGCACGGTATGCATATACCGTAAAAAAGAGGGGACAAATTACCTAAATCAGGTGATTGTTCCCTTTTTTCTTTTTATAGAAATTTGCACTCTCGAAAAGTAAGAATTTAGAATTATAGATATTCATGGTAAGAAGACAGTTACAAAGGATCAGTTTAGGCTCTCTTTTTTTTATAATCGGAGCGATATCTATCTTTGCACAACCTAAGACAATGGTATCCGGTAAAGTGATATCCAAAGAAAAACAGGAAGTCGTAGATTTTGCAACCGTATATTTGAAGGGTACAACTTATGGCTGTACAACGAATGAAGAAGGTATCTATCATCTCCATGCACCGGCAGGGAAATACACACTGGTTGTTTCGGCTATAGGATATAAGACTATAGAAAAGCCCGTAACTTTGGTTCATGGAGAAAGGATTAAGATGAATGTAATGATTGCCCCGTCGGTGACTGAGTTGGATGAAGTGGTAGTGGTATCTAACGGGGTTTCCCGTGTGAAACGTTCCGCATTCAATGCGATAGCTGTAGATACAAAAGAGTTCCAGAATTCTACCAAGAATCTGAGTGATGCTTTGGCTAAAGCTCCGGGAATGAAACTCCGTGAGTCGGGTGGGGTAGGTTCGGATATGCAATTGATGTTGGATGGTTTCAGTGGCAAACATGTGAAGATATTTATCGACGGTGTACCTCAGGAGGGAGTAGGGAGCTCTTTTGGCTTAAATAATATCCCTGTGAATTTTGCAGATAGGATTGAAGTATATAAAGGGGTGGTTCCTGTAGGATTTGGCACGGATGCTATAGGTGGTGTTATCAATATTGTAACCAATAAGAAGAAACGTAATTGGTTTTTGGATGGCTCCTATTCATACGGGTCGTTCCATACGCATAAATCGTATGTGAATTTTGGACAGACTTTCAAAAACGGCTTTACATACGAAATAAATGCTTTCCAAAACTATTCGGATAATGATTATCAGGTGGACGCACCGGTAGAGGACTTTGAAACCGGAAGAATTGATAAAGATAAAAAGGTACGTGTGAAGCGCTTTAATGATACCTATCATAATGAGGCGGTTATAGGTAAGATTGGCATGGTGGATAAGAAATGGGCAGACAGATTGATGTTGGGCTTTACTTATTCACATATGTATAAGGAGATACAGACCGGAGTACGCCAGGAAATAGTCTATGGGGAAAAACATCGTAAAGTACATTCGTTGATGCCGTCATTGGAGTATAATAGGCGTGGCTTATTCATCAAAGGTCTGGATGTGGCATTGACTGCCAATTATAATAAAAATGCAACGACAAATATAGATACAGCTTCCTATAAGTACAATTGGTTGGGTGATAGGAAATTAATGAACTCACCCGGTGAACAATCCAACCAATATTCACGGGCGGATAATAACAATTGGAATGGAACATTAACCGTTCATTACCGTCTGGCGAAAATACACATGCTGACCTTTAATCATGTGTTGAATACTTTCCGCCGTTCTAATACTTCTTTATTGGCTAAGGTGGAATCGGAGGATGCCATCGCTAAAGAAACCCATAAGAATATCTCCGGATTGTCCTATCGGTTGATGCCGTCTGATCATTGGAACCTCTCAGTGTTTGGGAAATATTATCGTTTGTATGTGGCAGGTCCTATGGCTACGACTACGAATCAAGATGATTATGTCCGTACTACCCGAAACATGAATTCCATAGGGTATGGAGCTGCGGGAACTTATTTCATTCTACCCGGTTTGCAGGCGAAATTGTCCTACGAAAAAGCATATCGTCTGCCTACTATTGAAGAAATGTTTGGAGATGAGGATTTGGAAATGGGAGATATCAGTATAAAACCGGAGAGTAGTGATAATTTGAATTTTAATTTGAGCTATAACAGGACATTTGGCAGGCATTCTGTATATATGGAAGGTGGAGTGATTTATCGGAATACGAAAGATTATATTCAGCGTAATATTGCGGATTTGAGTGGTGGTAAATATGCTGCGAAATATATTAATTACGGTAAAGTATTGACGAAAGGATATACTGTTTCTGCTCGTTACGGTTTTGGCAATTGGGTGAGTGTAGGAGGTAATTTTACCAAAATGGATGTACGCGACAATATGAAAACATCTATTTCCAGCAGTGCGGAAAATCTGGCTTATAAAGAACGGATGCCGAATCTGCCCTATATGTTTGCTGATTCGGATGTTACTTTTTATTGGCGGGATTTAGGAAGGAAAGGCAATAGGTTGACAGTATCTTATGATAATCAATATCTGCATAGCTTTACTTATTATTCTTCCCGAATAGGTTCGAATAAGGGGGACTATGTGGTACCGAGTCAATTCTCACACAATCTCTCTCTTTCTTATAGTTTGCAAAAAGGGCGGTATAACGTATCACTGGAATGCCGTAACTTCACAGACGAGAAACTGTATGATAATTTTAGTCTCCAGAAGGCAGGCCGGGCTTTTTATGGCAAGCTGCGTGTTTGTTTCGGCGATTAAAAAAGAACTTGTGACGGTTTTTATAAGAACATACCTCCCTTCAGCCTGCTTTGTCTATTAATCAGTGATGCTGATTAGTCGATCACTGCCACTGATCCACGAATTACTGTCACTGAATGGCTGGTTGCTGGCACAGAATTGGAGCGTCAGCGGTATAATTAGGAGTTATCTAGTAGCTGCTGAAGGATTAGAAAAAAGGAGTTTATAATTAATTGAATTTTAAATTAACAGGAAGAATAAAAATGAAGAAAGATTTCTTATTGAACGGATTTATTGCTACTGCCATGGCAGGAATGGCGTTGAGTGCATGTACGGATCATGAGCCGGATTACGGTTCGGGTACCGAGGCTAAAGGTGAGTATGTTATTGCATCGTCGGTCACAGCGTCTGGAAATACCACGAATGTGCTGCTTACTTCCGAGACGTTGGATAAAGGCACTGTTTCTACAGTGAATAATGGTCTTGTGAATGATGGCGCAACTCAATGGGTGTTTTACAAGAATCAATATCTTTATGCACTGACTTATAATCAAGGAAATGCAGGTACGACCCGTTCTTATATCATGGATTCAAAGAATGAAGTAAAGGCTCGTTCGGGGGAGTTTGCCGTAAAGAGGTTTACTACTTACGGTATTTATGATAAATATATCATGACCTCGTCTACCGGTGACGGACCCACTGCGTATGCTGATGAGAATGGATATTTACCAAAAATGTTTTTGCTTTCTTATTTGGACGTATCTGCTGAAACATTTACAACGAATGATACTCAAAATAAGGCTTATATGTCCGAAAACTTCTTGGGAAATGGAGAATATGTAACATTGGCCGGCATATTGGAACGAAATAATAAGCTGTATAGCGCTGCTATTCCAATGGGGTTAAGTCAATATGGATCGGCCACTGACGGGGGAAAATGGATACTTCCCGGCAATGAGGATTTGGTAAAGACAGAAGATGGTGGTTCCAACAGCAGCAGTTATAAAAAAGGTGAATTGCAATGGACGCAATATCCCAATAAATGCTGGGTGGCTATTTTTGATGATGAAACGCTGACAAATAAAAAAATCATAGAAACAGATAAGATCAGTTATGCTTGCGGGCGTTTTAAATCACAGTATTATCAAACGATTTGGGCGGCAGATAATGGGGATATTTATGTATTTTCTCCTAGCTATGCGAAGACCATGAAGGATAAGCGCCAGCAGACTACCTTGGATGCCGGAGTAGTACGTATAAAGGCTGGAACAGAAGAGTTTGATCCTGATTATTATTATAGTATCGAAGCGCAGACCGGAGGTAAATCTTTCATTCGTTGTTGGCATATTACGGGAGATTATTTCCTGTTGCTGATGTATGATCGTCCCTTGACTGAAACTGGTTTCACTGCTAATCAGTTAGCAATATATAAAGGAGAAACCGGAAAACTGACTTATGTAACCGGTTTGCCTTCTGCCGATTTGATCTCCGGCTTTGGTAATACTCCGTATGTGGAGAATGGATATGCCTATATGGCTGTAACTACAACAGAAGGATATCCGTCTATTTATAAAATAGATCCGGTGGGTGCGGTAGTGACAAAGGGTGTTTCTATAGAAGCGACACAAATCAGTGGCGTCGGTAAACTGCAACCTCAGAACTGAGTATTGTAATAATATAGTGGGAGTCTGCGGGCAGTATGTGCTTATGCAGACTCTTTTTATGAATCGTATGGAAGAAATTATGAAGAAAATATTTCGCCAAATACATCTTTGGCTTTCTGTTCCTTTCGGGTTAATCATTTCCTTGATTTGCTTCTCGGGAGCCATGTTGGTTTTTGAAAATGAAGTGATGGAACTGGTCAGGCATGAGCTCTATTATGTAAAAAAGGTAGAGACAGTTCCACTTTCTGTTGATCGATTATTAGAAGAGGTAGAACTCACGTTGCCCGACAGTGTGTCTGTGACAGGAATCAGTATATTCCCAGACCCGGAACGTACCTGGCAGGTGAATCTGTCACGCCCTCATCGTGCTTCCATGTATGTGGATCCATATACTGGTGAGATTAAAGGTAAATATGAACGTCCTGCATTTTTTGTGACTATGTTCAGGCTGCATCGCTGGCTGTTGGACAGTATGAAAGCGGAGGACGGAGTTTTCTGGGGAAAAATGATTGTAGGTGTCAGCACCCTATTGTTTGTTGTGGTTTTGATATCGGGTATCGTTATCTGGTGGCCTCGTACACGAAAAGCCTTGAAAAATAGTTTAAGCATATCTGTCGGCAGGGGCTTCAGAAGATTTTGGTATGACCTGCATGTGGCAGGTGGTATGTATGCGCTGTTGTTTTTATTGGCTATGGCCCTTACCGGACTAACATGGTCTTTTGGATGGTATCGGACAGGTTTCTATAAAGTGTTTGGCGTGGAAGTACAGCAGGAAGGTGCTCATGGTGGGGCAGCCCGGCGTGGTGGGAGAGGTAGCGGCCAATCCGGAAAGAATGTTTCTCATTCTTCGTCCTATGTTTGTTGGCAACAAGTTTATGAACAATTAGCCCTAAATAATCCCGGCTACAAGCAGATAACCTTATCAAATGGGGTGGCAAATGTCTCTTTCAATACTTTCGGTAATCAACGTGCTTCCGACCGTTATACATTCAATCCTCGTAGTGGTAAGATTGATGAGGTCGTTTTATATAAAGATGCTGAGAAGGCTGGAAAGATTCGCGGATGGATCTATTCTGTACATGTTGGTAGTTGGGGCGGTATGCTTACCCGTTTACTGACGTTTATAGCAGCTTTGATAGGAGCCACCTTGCCATTAACAGGATACTATTTATGGATAAGACGAATTTGGAGAAAGAAATTAAGAGTAAGTGGAATATCTTTGTCATAAGATTGGGGGGCGAAAAGAGTTTTATCATATGACCTGTTGCCGTGAATGACAGGTCATATGATATTGTTACAGGATTTTTTAGAACCACTTTATCTTTCTGAAAATAACGAAAGCCAATGCAGACAAGATGATGGAAGCCAAAATAATAAAACTGAAAGCATGTGGTAATGCATCTACATGTACATCTACGTTCATTCCATAGAAACTGGCTATTAATGTGGGTACCATCAGAATGATGGAAATACTGGTCATGCGTTTCATGATGGTGTTCACATTGTTGGATATGATGGAGGCAAATGCGTCCATGGTTCCGGTTAAGATATCGCTGTAGATATTTACCGTGTTATAAGCCTGTTTTAATTCAATGACTACATCTTCTACCAAATCGCGGTTTTGATAATCTTTTTCCTGGAAGATACTTTGCAATTTACCTACCATCACCTCGTTTCCACGAATGGACGTATTGAAATAAACCAATGTTTTTTGTAGCTTCATCAATCTTAGCAGGTCCTCATTACGGATGCTTCTTTCTAATTCTTTTTCTGCGGCAGCTACATCATTGTTTATTTGTTTCAGATATTTCAAGAACCATACGGCAGATGAGTAAATTAACCGTAAAATCAATTCAAATTTATTAGGCACAATGATTCCTTTGCGTCGGGTGTGGTCAATGAAATCAGGAATCATTTCAGTGGAGTGATAACACACGGTAACAATGATTTCATTGTTTGTGATGATACCGATGGGGATCGTGATATAAGGGATGCTTCCCTGTTGCTGCAGGGGGATTCGGATAATGGTCAGTAGCCAGTTGTCTTCCGTATCCGTTCGCGGACGTTCATCCATATCGGCGATGTCCTCTAAAAAAGCTTCGGGAACTTTTAATTCTTTAGTCAGAAACTCAAAATCACTTTGGTCGGGGCATTCTACATTCACCCAGCAGTTTGGCATCCATTGTGGCTTTTCTACAAAGCCATTCTCACAATAAAGATATTTTCTCATCTTATTGCCTCCTTTCGTTCGTTTATATCCGTTCAGAGGCATTCAGAGTAGTGATTGCCCTGTCAGATCAGTTAATACTATTGCACGTTCGTGGTATTGAATCGTCCATTTTTTATTGATTGTTTTTTGTTTAAAGCGATGCAAAAGTACATAAAACCTTTAAAGGACAGTCAGAAAACAGGAGGCTTTTATACTTTTTTTTAAGAACGTCACCGGAAAGCAATCAGTGCCGGAGCAATGATTGTGTTCATATTGATTGCAGTTTTCAAGGTGCCTTTTTATTATAGCGGGTTTTGTTACCATAGCGTAGTTCTAATGTTCTGTGTCTTGTCGGTTGAGGCTCCTGACGGAAACTGTTGTTGTTAAAGCATTTGGCATTCTTTTGATTACATGCAAAATTTGCTTAAAAAATCGTTTGTCCAATACCTATTTATGGCGAACCTTGTTCTATATAATCCTAATAATTAGGTATTGTGGAAGGTGCTGAAGCCGGTTATCTTTGTAAATGTAATAATTATAATTTAAAGACTAGTTTTAATTTAAGAATAAAAAGAGTATGGAACCAATTATTAATTCACAAGTTCCTGAATTTAAGGTTCAGGCATTCTATAATGGAGAGTTTAAAACCGTAACCAACAAAGACATTGAAGGTAAATGGGCTATTTTCTTCTTCTATCCTGCTGACTTTACCTTTGTATGTCCTACCGAACTGGTGGACATTGCTGAAAAGTATAATCAGTTCAAGGCAATGGGAGTGGAGGTCTATTCGGTAAGTACCGATTCGCATTTTGTTCATAAAGCATGGTATGATGCGTCTGAAAGCATCCGGAAAATCACTTATCCGATGTTGGCAGATCCTACAGGTGCTTTGTCACGTGCATTTGGTGTGATGATTGAGGAAGACGGTATGGCTTATCGTGGTACTTTTGTAGTGAATCCTGAAGGTAAAATTAAATTAGCTGAAATTCAGGACAACAGTATCGGACGTAATGCTGATGAACTTCTTCGTAAGGTAGAAGCTGCCCAGTTTGTAGCTACTCATGATGGTGAGGTTTGTCCTGCCAAGTGGAAGAAAGGCGCTGAGACACTGAAACCTGGCATTGATTTAGTGGGTAAGATCTAGCATCATAGAAACGATGTTGGATAGTGACCGGTGTTTTCTGTAAGCAGATAGTCATAGTCATGGGGGAAAGTGCCAAGGCTGCTTTCGCTGCATTCGAAGAT
Organism: Phocaeicola sartorii JCM 17136 = DSM 21941; assembly: GCF_054653615.1. Classification (NCBI taxonomy): domain Bacteria; kingdom Pseudomonadati; phylum Bacteroidota; class Bacteroidia; order Bacteroidales; family Bacteroidaceae; genus Phocaeicola; species Phocaeicola sartorii. Next base: position 582,152 of record NZ_BAAIFW010000006.1, on the reverse strand, counting down.
CGGATGCGCGGAATGTTGCCACTAATGATTCACCACTAAAAAAATGTACTTTTTACATGTATATTGGTGGGAATATGTTTCCTTTGTAGCTGAATCATCGTTTACAGCATTGATATGGCAGAATCGAGACGTACTTCATTGAAAGATTTGGCACAGATATTGGGGGTATCCATACCTACAGTATCCCGTGCCTTGAAAAATAGTCCTGAAATCAGTCGGGCACTTTGTGCTAAAGCCCAGAAATTGGCAAAAGAGATGAATTATCATCCCAATCCCTTTGCCATGAGCCTTCGGAAAAATACTCCCCGCACGATTGGCGTAATTGTCCCTGATATTGTTACTCATTTCTTCGCGTCTATTTTAAGTGGTATAGAAGATACTGCCATAGCAAACGGTTATTTTGTCATTATCACCACTTCCCATGAGTCATACGAGCACGAGAAAAGAAATATCGAGAATTTGGTCAATATGCATGTGGAAGGTATTATAGGCTGTTTATCTCAAGAAACAACGGATTATGCCCATTGGCGGGGTTTGGATGATATGAATATGCCGCTTGTTCTATTTGACCGTGTTTGTATGCCCGAACGTTTTTCTACGGTGGTGGCCGATGGGGTACATTCCGCTCAGATGGCGACACAGCATTTGTTGGATCATGGAAGCAAACGGATTGCTTTTATTGGTGGTGCAAACCATCTGGATATAGTAAGAAAGAGAAAACATGGATACCTTGAGGCGTTGAGGGAAAATAAGATACCTATTGAGAAGGAGCTGGTTGTGTGCCGGAAAATTGATTTCGAGGAAGGGAAAATAGCTACCGAGACTTTACTGTCACTTCCTGAACCTCCCGATGCCATTCTTGCCATGAATGATACGTTGGCGTTTGCTGCTATGGAAGTGATTAGAAATCATAATCTTCGTATTCCCCAAGATATAGCACTTATCGGGTATACAGATGAGCAACATGCCAATTATGTGGTACCCCGCCTTTCGGCTGTTTCGCATCAGACTTATAAGATGGGGGAAGCCGCATGTCAGATGTTGATTGATAAGATTAAAGGAGATAAAAAAATCAGGCAAATCATTATTCCTACTTGTTTGCAGGTGAGGGAAAGTAGTATAAAAAGGAAGGATTGAGAACCGAAATGTATTTTAAAAAGAGAATAAGGCTGAACTCTTCACAAAGAGCCAACCTTATTTCTTTATATATATTGGAGTATTATTGAAACGTATGCAAAAGCAACAATAAAACGGGAGATTTTGAAATGAGTCTCCCTGATTTTTTTCTTCTCATACAAGTTTTTCCCAAAAATCTTGCATTCCCTAATCCCTGCCTTTTTAAGCACCCGAAACGAAAACGTCAACACAGGCGGCACAAATTGTGAGATCACTTCGTGGAAATCTACATCCTCCACATCCGCAAGTTGCTCTTTATTCGTCTCGCAATCGGAAGAAAACTCTTCTTTGGTATTATATAGCCTTTCTTTACCAACAAACGGGAAACTCAATAGACATCACAACCTGAATTATTTCAAGCTCCAAATACATTTTTTACATTTTAAGATTCTGAATAGCACATGAAACAATATAAATTAGTAGATTTGTTTTCTTAATAGGAAATAGCATATTAGTAGAAGCCTGAAGAGATATAGGTGTGATAAAGGCGACTATCCTATATGTAAAGTTTTTTAGCTGAGTATACTATGAAACATATTAGTAAAGTTATCTTGGTACTATTGTGCATTTTGCTGTCCTATCCATTTTATGGAATGGCACAAAACATAAAGTCTTTTGATTTTAAAGGAAACTTTTTCTATAATACAATTACTTCTATTGAACAAGATACGTTAGGCTTTATGTGGTTAGGCTTGGATAACGGCGTTTTTCTTTTTGATGGTTATTCTCTTCAGCCATTAATTCATTCAATGATAAGCGACCGTTATGTTAATTTCTTAAGCCACAGAAAAACAACATTGTATATAGGAACTAATGAAGGACTTTATGCCTACAACTATATAAATAACCAATGTGATCTTTGTTCTCCATTGTTGAAATCCCAAAATATTATAGCTTATCAGTGTAACAGTGATTATCAAGTTGTAGCTACAGACAGAGAGGTTTTCCTTTTTGACTATCACTGGAATTTCATCCACAAAATAACCATATATAAGGAATCACTGAATAATCATATTACCTCTATGGTGATTTATGGCAATCAAGAAGCCTTATTGGGCACAGAATCAGGTTTGGTGATCATTCATATTGAAAATGACGGTAAAACGAAGAGCAATACTTTATATAGTGGAGACAAAATTGTTCAATTATTTATTGATAGCCGTAATAAACTATGGATATGCCGTGGCGAAGAAATATTATATAGTAACATAGATACTTTGGATTCTATGGGAATATCGGGATTTGAGCATATAGCCTATAATCATGAAGTTATCTCTTTCTTCGAATATGCAAATCAAGTGTGGGTGGGAACCAGGGGATATGGTATTTCCATATACGAATATGACCATAGCGGAAAGGCAGTCTTGAAAAATAAATTATTAATAGATAAATCAGGAGATAGCGAACTGAAAAACACGATTAGTAAAATTTATAAAGACAAGAAATCCAGAATTTGGATATGTACATTAGAGGGAGTATATTTATACAATGATGAGTCCTCCAACTTTCATGCCATCAAGCATAGTAAAAATGGAAAGAATGTTCCATCCAGCAATATTATTTCTTCCATATACTGTGACGATGATTATTTATGGTTGGCCACATCCAATGGAATTAATAAGATAAAGTGGAACAATAAAAATGACTATACTATTACGCGATATGTTGACCGGAGAAATACAAATGACATAATGGCTGGTAACAAAATACAGTGCATTACCAAATTCAAAGATCAAACCTTTTTGATCAGCACAAAAAACGCAATCAAATTTTTCGATTCGGGAAGATGCCTTTTTTATGACGATCAATTACTGAATGTTGCATTAGAGCGATATGGAATGCGATATGTACGTTCCATATTTAAAGACTATTACAATAATATCTGGCTTGCATTCTCCGAAGGTGGGGCTGGTAGCATCAATGCTTCAACCGGCATATTCACCAGATTAGACTATCCGGAAAAGGTGAAAGGCAAACACAGAGCCATTTGTAGGGACAGCAATGGAGACATTTGGCTTTCATCAGACAATGATGGGTTATATCGCCTACAACTGGACGATGATTTGAAAGTTATAAGTACAAAATTATACCCTAGAAATATGTTTGGTGGATCGTGGATAACGGCAATATATATAGACCATCAAAAAAGAATATGGGCCGGAACAGCAAACGGATTATATAGATACCACATTGAGCAAGATAAGTTTACCAGATTAGAATTCCCATATTCAAGAAAGAGTTCCTATATTGGGGCTATTATACAGGATAATATGGAGAATGTATGGGCGGTTAGTTTACACGGTATTTATAAAATCAATCTAGAAGATTTGATTGTCTATTATGAATTGAATGTAAATCAAGATATTGTAAAGACATGGTATATTTTGGGAACATGCGTCAACCGCAATGGAGAAATATTCATAGGAGGAGTAAATGGACTCAACTTTTTTAATCCTACTCAATTGACACCAGACACTTATCCGCATAATGTCTATATATCCGGCATAAAACTGCTGAATAAAGAGAGTTTTTCCGATGAGAAGAAAAATCGCTTGCACGAGATTAATAATTCGGGCAAGTTAGTGCTATCGTATAAAGACACTCAATTTTCCTTGTCTTTCAGTTCTCTTTATTATAAAGATCCGCTAAAAATAGAATATGCCTATATGTTAGAGGACTTTGATAAAGATTGGATTATTACAGACGCATCAAGAAATAACGCTTCTTATTCCAATTTAACTCCCGGCACATACACTTTTAAAGTAAAATCAACTAATGCTTCGGGTATCTGGATGGACAATATACGGACTATTGAGATTGTGGTAGAAAAGGCACCATGGAGAACTTGGTGGGCCTACTCCTTATATGTAACCATAGTTGCAGGCATTTTACTATTAGTTGTCCGAAACTTTAATTTAGGTTCTAAATTGCGGCACAAGGATGCTTTGTCTAAGTGGAAATTAGACTATTACACTCGTTTGTCATATGGTTTTAAGGTACCCTTAACTCTGATTTATGCGCCTCTGCAATATTTACTAAAAAATTATGATCAGCTGACAAATACAGATATTAAGCGTATGTTACATACGATGTCAGGCAATGTATTCAAACTGTCGGAACAAGTATCGAAGTTGATGGAGTTCAAAAAAGTATCCTTGGGAGAATATGATGTACAGTTATCAAAAGTGGATGTTATTCCTGTTATCCAAGAAATTTGTAATTTATTTCTAGATGAGTTTGCCACCAAACATATAACTTATTCAATAGAAGGAAACGTGACTTCTGTTACAACTATCATAGACATTACTAAGATAGAAGTAGCTCTATATAATATTATGGAAGATGCTATTTCCTATATAATAGATAATGGTAGGCTTGAGGTGAAATATATGCTTGACTCCCATGATTACAGGCTGAACGTAAGTATTATTGCATCCCGAAGTGGAGAAGGCGAGTCTAATGTACAAGAGTTAAATACTCGCTTTTTCATTGCATACGATTATCTAAAAGTGCATCATAGCGAACTATCCATACGTAATATCGAAGAAAACCGGATGAGGGAATATACTTTCGACTTGTTATTAGGCGACTCCCATTATAGTGTAAGAGAAATGAAAACATTGGATAAAGCACAATCTGTATCACTGTTATTACCTGTAACTGTTCAAAAAGATAGAACTGTGGATGAATTGAATATTGATTCGGATAAAACTTTGCCAGTGATTTATCTGTATGAGGGAGACAAAGACATAGACCTCTTCATAAAGTCTGTTTTCCAACATAAGTTTAACGTATCACTAAACACAGCTGCTACCGGCATAAAGCACATACTCGACAAAACACCTTCTCTAGTTATTTTTGATGTGGTAAAAGAAGACGATTATAAATTTGAGTTATGTCGCAAAATGAAGGAATACCAGATATTATCAGCAATACCCGTCATTTTCATTTCCTCACTTTCTTCTGAAATAACGGAGCAGAAGGTATATGAAGCAGGGGCTGATGTGTTTATTGCAAAACCATTCAATGTAGCTAGCCTGGATGCAAGAATAAGACAGCTACTTGATGTACGTACAGCAATCAAAGAGAACATTCGGAAAGAGTTGATTATGGATCCTAAAGAAGTACTTATCACATCAGATGACGACAAATTCGTTGCTAATATCATCAACGTTATAGAAGATAACATAGCAGATGTCGAGTTTAATATTGATAAATTGGCTAGTTTATTAAATATAAGCCGCTCTACTTTATATCGAAGAACTATGGAAATCACAAATTTGTCACCAAGTGATTTAATCAGAAAAAGGCGCATGCGACGGGCAGCAGAGCTGCTAAAACAAACTTCCCATCCTGTTTCAGAAATATGTTATATGGTTGGATATTCAGATCAACGCTATTTCGGGCAAAGCTTTAAGAAAGAGTTTGGTATGACTCCGAAACAATATTCTATTCAGAAAAAGATATAGGAACAGAATAACCAGTTTGATATCCGCAGATATTCTTCAGATATAGCAATTATTTACTATTATAGATCTGTGTCATCTGCGGATGAAATATCATATAGATACTCTTTTATTTTCTTTTTTTACAAGAAAAGCTCTTATTGTGGAAAGTCTTCTTCAAAATCAGAAATATTAATCCAATCTGTCGGTACTCGTTCTCCGTTCCTTATCCTGTGCCAAAAGTCATGGGCTTCGCTGGTGTCCGGATATTTATCAAAAATATCCCCCTTATTATACATTCGCGGATCTTTTTGATCCAATAATCGTCTGGTCATTTCTTCTTCCATTCTATCTTTTATGCAAGTATGTTCCTTCTTTTGAATCAAATTGACCATGCAATTAGGATCCTTTTTATTAAATAAAAGTCCATTGCGAGTCACGGTATCAAATGCTGGTGTATTTATCCATGGAACTCCATAAGCACTCATGTGACCTGCATCATCAGCTACACAAAACAAAATATTGACTCTAGGCGTAGGCTGTGCCGTCACAATTGATACTTGTGCAATAGTTGCAACACTCAGTAAAAAAAGTATATGGATATTCATTGTGAGATGTTTAAAAGTTAATGTCTTTTATAGAATTCATTTATCACATACCATGCTTTTTTGCGATATCCTTGATCTGAAATTAACCCTTTTCGATTCCAACCATTTTGATTGAGCGGATGAAAACGATAAGGAGAACGAAAATCAAACAAAATCCAAGGGGCTATACCTGTCAAATTAGGAATAGAGATAAACATTTCTAAATTGTCCTTATACAGCTGTTCCTGATATTCTTCACTCCAAGAACTCGCTACTGTAGCATCTCCAGACTGGCCGTATAATGCTTCTCCGCCAAATTCGGAAATAAAAAGCGGTTTATCAGGACAGATGTTCCAGCTAATTTCAGACGGCTTGATTGGCCACGGATGATACCATCCCATGTATTTATTAATAGATATAACGTCCAGATATTCTGTAAGTGTATCCTCCAACTCAAATGTTTGGGTATCACCATTCCACTTCACCTTATCAAAAGCAGCAGTAAGTAAACGGGTGGTGTCCATCTTTTGACAATTATTTATAATTTCTTTTAGAAAACTGTTGCGCGACTTGGAGGGACTGGTTTCATTAGCAATTCCCCAAAATGTCAAAGCACATCTGTTTCTATCTCTCATTATCATTTCAGTATGCATAGTCAATGCTTTCTGCAAAGTTGCTTTATTAGTGAAATCTATATTTTGCCAAAGTGGTATTTCTTCCCAAAGCATGAACCCCATTTTTTCAGCCAGTCTTACGATGTATTCATTTTGAGGATAATGTGCCAGTCGTATCAAATTTGCTCCCAATGCCTTTGCTTCGGATAACAGAGTTACTGCGTCTTGCTGAGAGAAAGCTCTACCTTGTCTCTGAGCTATTTCTTCATGAAAACTGATACCCTTCATAAAAACAGGATTACCATTCAGATAAATTTGTTTCCCTTTGACATAAAGATTTCTAAATCCGAGTTCCTCTTTAATAGTATCGCTGCGAGTAGCCAGTTGAACCTGATATAGCTGGGGCGTTTGCGGTGACCAACGTTGTAACCGCTTAACTTTTATGGAAGCCTGCGCCATACCTGTACTATCTGTGCTCAACTGTCGAAGTACATTTAAAGCGGGAATAGTAATTCGGATATTTTCATTTATACGCTTTTCAGAAAGTTGCACTTTGACATGAATCAGATCCGGCTTATATTTGTCTAACTGTATAAAATAATGGTCAATATAGAGTTGGGGAGTTTTCACAATCATAACATCCCGAGTTATGCCACCATAGTTCCACCAGTCATAGAGTAAAGCAGGTATCGCATCTTTATTTCTATAGTTATTAACCTCCAATACAAGAAAATTGTCTCCAGAAACAATACAGTCTGTTACATTTATCTGAAATGGAGTAAATCCTCCTTCATGTCCCCCCACTTTGGTTCCATTCAGATATACAGTGCATTGGTAATTTACTGCCCCGAAATATAGAAATACATTTTCGTCAGAATTCCTTTTTATACTGAAATGCCTTGCGTACCATACTGTACCTTCATAATATTTTAATTCCGGATATTGAGAATTCCAGTCACCCGGTACATTAAGCCGCACTCCTCCTTCAAAAGCATATTCTTTGAAATCGGACTTACTTTTTAAAGGTTTATCCTTATAGATAGAGTCTTTATGCCCATGCAGATAAGGATCTATGATTACATCCCATTTCCCATTTAATAGTACATATTTCCGTCCATATACGTTTGTCATAGCAAACTGGGCACGTGCAATCTGTACTTGATTGCAGCAGACCCATAATAGTAAAAACAAATAAACCAATTTCTTTTTCATGGTAGCTATTAAGTGTTGTTTATAAATAAAATGCAGGTTGGATTGTCTTAACCGTCCTAACCCGCATTCTTATATAATTGGCCGAATACCTATTGCAACAGTTTCTTATATCTGAGTAACGCTTCTACATAATAATAATCGGCATACGTAAGTGGAGCATCAACTTCACTGTTTCGAGGTTTATTCCCCACAGAATGCTTAAGAATAAACCCACCATTTGTCCGGGGAGCCGCCAGGTACTCGTCTGACGAGAGTGTTCTCAGTTGTTGAGCGGCTACAGACTGATATTCTTTAGAAAGCTTATCATCATTGACGTATTGACCCAATTCTAACAGAGCGGATGCTATGATAGCTCCAGCAGAAGCATCCCGCGGTTCGTCCGGAATATTAGGTGCATCAAAATCCCAATAAGGTATCTTGTCTTCCGGAAGGTTTGGGTGGTGCAAGATAAACTTCGCAATGTTAATGGCTTGCTGAAGATATTTTTCGTTCTGGGTTTCTCTATACATCATTGTATAGCCATACAATCCCCATGCTTGTCCACGTGCCCATGCCGAAGTACTTGAATATCCTTGATGGGTATCCATCTTGAGCGCTTTATTAGTTATGGTATCATAATCTACAACATGGCATGAACTATAATCCGGACGAAAATGATTTGTTATAGTTATCGTAGCATGGCTGTTTGCAATCTTATCAAACAATGAGTCCTGTGATAATTTATATGCATTTTCTAATAGTTCCAAATTCATTAAATTGTCAATAATTACAGGATACATCCATTTAGGCTTATTATCCCATGAACGAATAACTCCTATATTTTCGTTATAGCGTGTTGCCAATGACCGGGCACTTTGTAACAGGATTTTTTTATAGTTTTCATTTCCTGTTATTCTGTAGCCATTTCCAAAACTACAGTTCATCATAAAGCCTAAATCATGCGTATCTAAAGCATATTGCTCCTTTTCAATACGCATCGTATAGTTTTCTGCATATTTTTTCAGTGTCTCATTCCCGGTAGCTTCATAAAGCATCCATAAAGTTCCTGAAAAAAAACCACTACACCACCAATGCGTATCTGACGTAACAAGAGTTCCGTCTTTCTCTGTAGTTTTTGGAAGCCTGTCAGGCTGATCCATCAGACTGGCAGCCATAAATTCAGACTGTTCAATGCTACGTTTTAATCCTTTTTCTATCACAGAACTCATCATATCATTACTATTATTATTGCATGATGATAAGAGTAGTCCTATTACTAGTCCTGCCAAAATCAATATCTTTTTCTTCATATAGTTTTATTGTTAGTTATTTTTCCAATCAGTTAACGGCATTATTTCTTTGCTGGAATCGAAATTACCTTCCGGTATGAGTTTAACTTGTAATACTTCTGTTGTATTGGGCCGCAGTTCAGCTTCAAACCCAACGAACGTCACCCCCGGATTTTTAGCATCCCAACTGTTGGGTGATGTCGCACTCCAAGTTTTCATTCTGACCTTTGCCGGAGATTCCACCTCCAATAACAGTTTTTCTCCATTCTGGGATAGTTGTATTGTATGCTCTCCTATAATAGCAGGTTGAGCTTCCGTCACCATATTCCAGCGAATAACAGTAGGCTGTCCCAATGTCTTTACTTCATCCCTAACAACGGCGTAGTGAGAATCAACGATAGCTACTCCTCTTTTTACTTCCTTTGCTTGACCTTCGTATATCTTTGTAAGATCTGCAATAGCATACATGTAGTTTTCATTATCCGAAAAATCTGTAATCGTTGCATAACCATTCACATTTTGATATTTATTGTCAAAAGAAAGTGTATTATGAGCCAGGTTATTGTATCTAAACACTTTCCAACGATCAGATTCCTGACTCTTATTCCACAAATCAATGCCTTTGGATTCTAATGAGTTGTAATCCTGAGGACCTAAATCCGTGCTCCAGCGAGTGTCCTTACTGATAAAGATAAAAGAACCGGCATCCAAATGTGTGTGTCCTGATTGTGCTGTCCCTCCCTTGAGCGCAATGGATAATCCATGTTGATAATCCCAAGTAGTCCGCATAAGGGCAACAGGAGTGGTTGTTTTACTCGATACCCACATTCTTTGAGTTGGTTTAGGCAGATTATCCATAGAAGTGGAAGCGCCCCATATCAGAGCCAGTACAGCATATCGATAGGACCTGATACTCTTTTTAGAAGACAGGCTAAACTGGTATTTCTCACTCCAAAGTATATCTTTATCGGCAGTCCTATCAGCAAACCAAAACATAGCAGGACTTACGCGACCAGATGATGAACAGTCTCCATAGTTGAAGGATTTGCCATCAGAAAGTAACATGTTCTGGATAAACTTTCCAGTATTCAAGAAACCTGGTTCCTGAGAAAGATTATAATCTGTTCCCATAACATTTTCCAAAGCATCAATTAAGAGGAGGTTGTAAGTCGTTCCATATCCCCAATAGGAATAGCCTTCGGCATACGCACCATCAGGCGCATACACGGACATAGGTCGTTTAACAGACTGAACAGCCCGATTGATCAACTCTTCAGCAAGAGTTGGAATTTTATCATAAATAGCCAAGGCACCAAGTGTTATTCCTCCATTACATACCTGATTCCAATTATTATTTCGATAGAGCCAGCTATTATATTGGCTGTCTAATGATGGATTCAAACCTTTGGTTTCTATAGCTTTTTCTATTTTAAGTTTAGTTTGATCACTGATAAAATTGTAAAGCCAGTCATATCCGATAGCCATAGCTGTAGTCATTTCAGCTACATCCAGAAAGTGAGATGGATTCCAATCAACAAAATCTGCGGCATTGTCTAATTCACTTTCTGCCCGTTTGGCATATTTCACTTCACCAGTCATTCTGTAGGCATATCCTAAAAGTAACGTCCTGCGCAAACATTCACGCGACACTTCAAGCAATCTTCTGCCGAGAATAACTCTTTGGCAATTAGGCTTGCCAAGAATATTGTCGGCCTCTTCTAGCATGATGGCATGATATTCCTTCCACACTCCATCTGTTTGTATAGCAGAACGGATGACAGATTCATCTTCTGTTGTCATTATCAGATAGGGATGTACTCTGTCTTTAACCTTCTTACTATCTCCTTCTTGAGCCGATATGCAAGCAGAGTATAACACTGCTAAAAATATAAATAGTATATTCTTCATTTTCTTTTAGTTTTAAAACGATGCTCCAATAGGTCCTTGGGTTGTGGAAGCTGTTGCTGATTTGGAAGAGGTTGAATAATGAAATGTGAATGTCTTTCCTGCTTCAATACCTTCTACTCCGTCTTCGTCAACATAAAATGGAAGATCTGCCCATTTGGACATATTACTTCCCATATTCTCAAAAAACTTGTCAATATATTCCATTGGCAAAACAGGCGGATAATCAAAAGTCAGTACTTCCGAGAAATTATCTTTAAAAGTCAGTTTACCTTCTTCTATCAGTTGATAGCCATCGTCAGAGAGTGTAGTACGCTTCAAATTCTGTGGGTATTTGGCAAACAGTCTTTCAAATTCCTCAGAGAAAAATAAATTGTTATTGCAAATACTCATACTAATATCCTGAGCACGTTCATCTTTCTTGGGTATTGAAATTTGCCAAAACACATTACTTTCGGCACTCGATTTCCACCCTACATTAGCGAAAATATTGTTCTCTATTTCAACTTTGATAGCATAGTTTATTTGTATATGGTGCCCAACATTATAGAATGTACTGTGCTTAATTCCAAAATAGTTTGTGACTACATTGTCAAATCGTACAATATGGGCAGTGTTATTATAAACATAGCAATTATTGATAACAATACTATCTTGCTCGTTTCCACGTGAATCTATCAATCTGCCATTGGCTGGATCACTTGTGAGAGCTAAATTACGGATGGTAGAGTTATTCAGATAAATTTTATTATTGACATTGTCAGTACGAATACAGAAGTTCCTGCAATGGTCAATAAAACAATTGTCAAATTTTAGTCTCACATTTGATTCGTCAATACGAAATAAACGCTGCATGAGATTACCAGTTGCCGCATCTTTACCTATGATATAGATATTCTCAAAAGTGGCGTTACCTTCCAAACGGATCATATCAGCATTTAAGGCTCCTTGCGCGTCACAAATAGGTTGTATGATAGGCATTTTGCCAGAACCATTTTCGGCCTTAATTACAACATTATGTTTGAAGACATTCTTGCCTTCCATATAGTAAACTCCGTCACGACGCAATATATATGTTGCATCTCCATTTTCATTAATAGCTTTGGTTAAAGCGTTGACCGACGTAATACCATCATCCGGTTCTACAATAATTACACTCTCAGGATTACTTGGAGAGATTTCCAAATCATTAATATCGAGTATATCTTCATTCTCGCAGCCGACACATAAGAGTGATAATGCGAAAAGTAATCCTATAGCTCTAGAATATATTTTATATAGTTTCATAACTTTAGTGTTTTAGTGGAGTAATGTTTATTTAAAGATGTCGTATTTAAAGCCGATGTATGCAGCCGAACCATAGTATTCAACTCTGGACGGATAGTTCGTTATATCACGACGTTTACGATCGGAAGATTGTGTAAAGTTGGATAAAGTAGCATACAGAGAGAATTGTCTGGTCAAACTATATTTCAACTGCATATCCCATTTCACGAATGGACGCGTAGATTCCACATCAGCTGCATCTTGGCGGTGCTGTTCTGCAATCAACACTCCGTCTTGATAGTTGCAAGATATTCTGCCTGAGAATTTTTTGTAATCATATCCCAAAGAAACGTTGAATAGTAGGGAAGGTTGCTTTAACAACCGGTCTGTATATATAATGTCAGAGTTGGTTGGAAGGAATGGCTTCTCAGTACCTCCAGGAGTAAAATCCGGATTTTTAATTCTTGACTTCAACGTTTCAAAGTAGTTCATTTTAGAATCCATAAGGGTAAGATTAGCACTGAATACCACACCTTTCATGAAATTCCTCATTTTGCGGAACTGCAGTTGCAAATCAAATTCCAATCCTTTCAACGTTGCATTATATGGACTATTTAAAGGATAGGTAATGCTACCACCTGACAAACTCATAGGTAAGTCAAAATTAGCAGGATCCGTCACTGTACCATTCAACATATAGGCAGAGCGAGTATAAGTAAAGTTTTTAATATCTTTATAAAATCCACTAATAGTAAACAGCCCATAATCCGGTTGATAGAACGTCAATATAACATCATAATTTCGAGATAAAGCAGGCTTTAAATTAGTACGGCTCCATGTTACTTCATTCACATTCGGTTTTATGATTGTTCGTGGAGCAAGAAGATTATAATCAGGTCTTGATAGTGTTTCAGTGTATGCCAGCCTGATGTCCATCCAATTTGTTGGCTTTACACGCAAATGGATTTGTGGTAGCCAATATCCATATTTGTCGGAATCATTACTCTTTTCATATTCAAACTCATGTTCTTTTTCTTCATTGTCAGGAACATTAGAGCCACTGTATGCATTGTACTTCAGGTGAGAAAAATCATAGCGTACACCTGGTATAAATGTAACATACTTGCCAAAATTTATTTCACCCATAATATATCCTGCCCAAAGATTCTCATTCCCATCATAGTCTTTTAGGATTTTTGTAGTAAGGATCTTACCATATATATCTTGGTTTATATTATAAAAGTTTCTCATGGCATTATGATCCAGTGCAAAATTAATGCATAAGTCCTTATACTTATTGTTTAAAAAATCATGAGGCTTATAATCAGCGTCTAAGAAATCAGTGATACCTATATAGGTATTTTTGAAAGATGATGGAGTTAAATCAGGCATATTCTCGAATACCGGATCAGCTCCTTCAGACAAATCCATACGTCTATATCTACGAGCAGTTTCAAGACTTCTCTCTTTTTGACGGAATTTTCCACCGATTTTAATGTATCCATTGACCTTTTCGCCGAAACTAAAAGGCTTCTTTAAATCTAGCCATGCACTGTATTCTGTTTCTTTGGCAAACTCTGTGTTAAAAATAGTTTCATACAGATAGTATTGTGTAAGATCATCTTCTTTAACGAATTTAGAATTAGCTATTAAATAAGGAGGTTGATAAGATAATGCATCGATATCGGCTGTAAAGGGGGCATTCAGCCGGAATTGCATTTGGTGATCGTATGGGGTTCTTGTGCGCGAGCTACTACGTCCCACTCCGAGATTCAAAGTTGCTCCCAAAACATTGAAATCGCCTTGCAACATATTGGTAATATTGGTATTATGTGAATTACGGTCTGTTTGTTGAAATCTCAATCGGGTTCCTTCTAAATCATAACGTTTTTGACGAATATCACGATCTCTGTTCATTCTACTAAAGAGATTAGACATTTTGAGTTTAGACCCTTTTCCCAAGTCGAAATCCATATTCAGGTTTACATTAAAGCGTTGACGCTTTTCTAAATTTGATTCCAGACTAACCCCTGTAATCCATGGTTTCGTGTAATCAAACCCAGGAGTAGGCGTATTGCCATTTACTTTATAAGCTGCATTAAATGTATCATTGCTCCGGTCTGTCTGGTCAGCACTTGCGGTAAATATGACACCTAATCTTTCGTTAAAAAATCGATTGCTCGCCATGATACCACCTTTATATCGCCCCATTCCATTAATTTGTGAATGGTAGCCTGTTTCTCCGGTTACATTAAGTTTGAAGTCTCTTGGGGCATCTTTCATTATTAGGTTTACTGTTCCTCCCAATCCGTCGGCATCCTTGTCGGCCGTACTGGCTTTCAATACTTCAGCCCCAGCAATCATGTCCGGTGAAATCATATTCAAGTCAGTACTCCGATCGGTGCTACTTGTTGATGGCGCATTCATACCGTTAATAGCTATCGAGTTATACTTAGGATCCAAACCACGTATGATGATTTTTTGACCCTCTCCTCCATCACGCTGGATCATTAAACCGGGAAGACGACCAATAGCATCAGCAACATTTACATCAGGAAGTTCATGCAACTTTTCTTCAGATACAGCATTCATAATACCAGTTGCATTTAACTGACTTTTAATTGCCGCTGTCTGCCCTTTGGCTTGAGCACTGATCACTACTTCCTTCAACATATGATTATCCGGACGCATAACGAGGTTCAGTGTCTTCACTTCATTAGATTTAAGATCTATATCAAAGTCTTGTGTCTGATATCCAATGAAAGAGAATTGGATTGTCTGCTTGCCTTTAGGTATAAATAAGGTATATTGCCCATTGGCATCTGTTATTGTTCCCTTATTCGACCCTTTTAGCATGACAGTTGCGCCAATTAAGAAGTCTTTAGTCTCATTATCTGTGACAACACCCGTAATTGTAGCATTTTGGGCCACTAGATTTCCTCCTACATATAGGAATAATAATAAGATAAGCAATCTTGTCTTCATAAGCATATAAAATTTAATGGTTATATCGCAAATTTAATGGTTAATTAATTGGGAGATGTTGAAAATAAAAGCAATATATATATATTACTGTCCTTTTATTGGCAAAAACGACTAAAAACTGGTCAGAAAATGTAGAATATCTGGTCAAGAGTATATCTTAAAGCTTTCAAAATACCTTTTGCATATCATTAGTGTCCACTAAAAAAATCGCAATAGTTCTTTGAAATATTTGAAAATTAGCTGGTTGTTAGAGAAAATAGAGTCAACGGACTTGAACTTGTATCTTTGCAGTCATAAAACTATAAACTTTTCTCACAGAAGCATACAATTCTTTTTTGTAACCAAATATCACGCAAAAATGGAAGATAAGAATCTTACGCTGGAGTAGGAAGCCCAGATTAAGGAGAAAGCGGCCGCGCTGAAGGCCGAGAAAAAATCCGCAAAGTCTATCCGATGGTTGTGTCCGGCGATAAGGACTGCGGCAAGAAGGAGTTCTACGTCGCTTACATGGGCGAACCGACCTTCCCGCAGTTCTCGAAGTTCATGGCGGTTTTGGAGAGGAGAAAAAATTGAGGAAGAGTGATGCTAGATTAAAATAATCGCTACCTTTGTCCTGTTCGACAAAGCGTACAGGTCATGAACCGAGTTATAATTTAAATGTAAGAGTTTGATCTTCAGTATATAAAATAAAAATAGTATTTTATTTCGGTATTGTCGGGTAATCTTTTATCTTTGTGTCACTTAATAAAGCTGAGAAATATGTTTTTTCTTCATCGTATATGGAATTGGTGCAGTCGTTTCCGTCATCGTTGTGGTTACGGAGTACACTCTCCGTCTGATTTTTTTCTGATTACTTCTGTCGTTTATGAAAAATATCACTACTATGCTTATCGGGTATTGAAAGAAAGGGGATTTCCTGCTTATTTACCACATTATCGAAGAAAAGTGAACCGTTTACTATTCCGGTTGGTTAATTATTTCAGACCAAAGTCATTGATTGAAGTGGGGATTGGTAATGGGGCATCCATAGGATATATGCGGGCTGCGTGTCATACTATGGACTCCGTCACCTTGAAAGGCAGGGATTGGACAAAGACCTCTCGCCAACTGGAGGAGAAACTGTCGGAGGTGCATACATTAGATTGTCTGCATATAGGGCATACTCCTTTTTATAAAGAAGTTTTTGAACTGGTACTTCCTTATGCCGGACCTCGCAGCTGCTTTATTGTCGGAGGAATTCATGAGTCGAGGGAAAAACGGAAATGGTGGGAGCAAATTGTAGCCAGTGAGTCGACGGGTATCACTTTTGATTTATATGACATAGGATTGGTCTTTTTTGATAAAGCAAGGTATAAACAGCATTATATTGTAAATTTCTTATAACTGGAATCATGAAGAAAAGTATGATATACACCAAAACAGGTGATAAGGGAACCACATCATTGGTAGGTGGAACCCGGGTGCCGAAAACGCATATACGGCTTGAGGCCTATGGCACAGTAGATGAACTGAATTCCCATTTGGGACTGTTGCAAACGTATCTGGCGGACGAGGAGGATAAGAAAATCATTTTTCATGTACAAAATAAATTATTCTCAGTCGGTTCGTATCTGGCAACGGATCAGGCACAGACCAAGTTGCGTATGGAAAGTCGTATAGAGGATGAAGATATCCGGATGTTGGAGCAGGCTATTGACGTAATAGACAATGAGCTTCCTCCTTTGAATGCTTTTATTCTGCCGGGAGGTGATCGTGGAGCAGCCGTTGGGCACATTTGCCGGACGGTGTGCCGTCGTGCCGAACGACGCATTCTTGCGCTGGCTGAGGAATGTGACATAGATGTCCGTGTAACAGCATTTGTCAACCGTTTATCTGATTATTTATTCATTTTGGCCCGAAAGTTAAATCAATTAACTAAAACAGAAGAAATTTATTGGGATAAAAGTTGCAAATGAAATAATTTATTATACTTTTGCGACTAATTAGAGAACGAAAGAAAAGTATTTACTTTAAAAATAAGGAAACTATGTACTGGACATTAGAATTGGCCTCGAAGTTAGAGGATGCTCCCTGGCCTGCTACGAAGGATGAGTTGATTGACTATGCAATGCGTTCGGGTGCTCCGTTGGAAGTGATCGAAAATTTGCAGGAAATGGAAGATGAAGGCGAAATCTATGAAAGTATAGAAGACATTTGGCCGGATTATCCGAGCAAGGAGGATTTCTTTTTCAACGAAGAGGAATATTAGAAAAAACATAGCGGACAGAATCTTTGGTTCTGTCCGTTTTTATTTTGATTATTTATCTATAGGGAGGGTTCGTCAAGAAGGTTGATATGTAACTTTCCTGATAAATTGAACATTTAGCAGAGAAAAAGTGTTTATCTTTGTGGCGTAAACTAAAAATAGACAAACATGAAAAAGATTATTAGTGTATTCATGGTAGCTGTATGTTTGATGATGGCTGCTCCTGCTCAGGCTCAGTTGCACTTTGGTGTAAAGGGTGGTTTGAACCTGTCAAAGGTTAGTTTCTCGAAATCAGATTTAAAAGGAGATAATAAAACCGGTTGGTTCATTGGTCCGATGGCTGAATTCACTCTGCCCATTATTGGGATTGGTGCGGATGTTGCGGCTTTGTATTCACAGACAGAACTGGCTGCAAAGGGATATTCCACCGATGCAAAACTGAAAACGATTGAGATTCCGGTAAATTTGAAATGGTCTTTCGGACTTGGAAGCATGTTGGGTGCTTATATTGCTGCCGGGCCTCAGTTCGGTTTCAATATTGGTAATAAGAAAGGATTTATGAATTATGATCTGAAGAAGAACAACACCAGCTTCAATGTGGGGGCAGGTGTGAAACTGATCCGCCATTTACAGCTTGGCTTGAATTATAATTTTGCTTTGGGACATACTGCCACTCTTTATGCTGACTCTAATATAATCCTTGATGGTAAACCACTTACTCAGGATGTGAAGATAAAGAACAACACTTGGCAAGTTTCTTTGGCATACTTGTTCTAGACAACCTTATTTAATAAAAGATAAAAAGGAGGCATTCTTCACTGAATGCCTCCTTTTTTGTAATTTTGCACCATGAAAAAGTTCGTAGATGTCATAGTGCCCTTGCCTATTGCCAGCCAATACACTTATTCCCTTCCCCAAGAGATGGAAGAGAGGGTACAGATTGGTTGTCGGGTCGTTGTTCCGTTTGGAAAGAAAAAGTTCTATACGGCAATAGTGACCCATGTGCATTATGCAGCCCCGGAAGGGTATGAGACGAAGGATATAGCTGAAGTGCTGGACTCATCTCCGATATTGTTGCCAAAACAGTATGAGTTCTGGCAATGGCTGGCGGAGTATTATCTTTGTACATTGGGCGATGTGTACAAGGCGGCTATCCCCTCGGGCATGAAATTGGAAAGTGAAACGCTGGTGGAATATAATCCCGATTTTGAGGCCGCCGCACCGTTGCCGGAGAAAGAGCAGAAAATTCTGGATTTGTTGAGCCGGGATACAGAGCAGTGCGTAACCCAGTTGGAAAAGGCCAGCGGACTGAAAAATGTGCTGACTGTTATCAAGTCTTTGTTGGACAAGGAGGCCATCTTTGTCAAAGAGGAACTGAAACGTAACTATAAACCACGTACTGAGGCAAGGGTGAAATTGGCGAACGAAGAGGCGGATGAGGCTTACTTGCAAAGGTTGTTCAATGAACTGTCACGGGCTCCCAGGCAATTGATGATGTTGATGAAGTATGTGGAATTATCCAGCTGGGTAACCAAGGGGTATGCTTTAAAGGAAGTGACAAAGAAAGAGTTGTTTGAAAAGTCGGGAGGTTCTGCGGCCGTTTTTAACGGATTGGTTGAAAAGAAAATCTTTGAGGTTTATTATCAGGAGATAGGGCGGTTGGATAAAGGGATCTGGGATACCGGTGATATAAATCCGCTGAATATTGCACAGCAACAGGCCTATAGTAACATTCTTCAATGCTTCAGAGAGAAAAATGTGTGTCTTCTGCATGGCGTCACGTCCAGCGGCAAGACGGAAATTTATATCCACCTTATTCAGGAAGTGCTGAAAACAGGAAAACAAGTCTTGTATCTGCTTCCTGAAATCGCATTGACCACTCAGATTACCCAACGTTTGAAAAGGGTGTTCGGGCATCGGCTGGGTATTTATCATTCCAAGTTCCCGGATGCCGAGCGGGTGGAGATCTGGCAGAAACAGTTGGGAGAGGAGAGTTATGATGTGATTCTCGGAGTTCGTTCCTCTATCTTTTTGCCTTTTCGTAACTTGGGGCTGGTCATCATAGATGAGGAACACGAGAATACGTATAAACAGCAAGACCCTGCCCCACGTTACCATGCCCGTAGTTCGGCCATCATGCTGGCGTCTATGTTCAAGGCAAAGGTCTTGTTGGGAACAGCTACGCCCAGTGTGGAAACCTATTTCAATGCCACTTCCGGCAAATATGGCTTGGTGGAATTAAAAGAAAGATATAAAGATATCCGGCTTCCTCATATAGAACGGGTTGACATCAAGGAACTGGCGCATCAGAAGCGGATGCAGGGACCTTTCTCACCGGCATTGGTCAAGCAGATAAAAGAGGCATTGGAGCGTAAGGAGCAAGTGATCCTGTTCCAGAACCGTCGCGGTTTCGCTCCGATGATAGAATGTCATACCTGCGGCTGGGTGCCTAAATGCAAGAACTGTGATGTGAGCCTGACGTATCATAAGGGGCTGAACCAGCTGACTTGCCATTACTGCGGATATACCTATCAAGTTCCCCGTTCCTGCCCGGCGTGCGGCGGAGTGGAATTGATGCATCGCGGTTTCGGAACGGAGCGTATAGAAGATGATATAAAACTGATATTCCCCGAGGCGAAAGTTGCCCGGATGGACTTGGATACCACCCGTACCCGTACCGCATACGAGAAAATTATCGCAGATTTTGAACAGGGAAAGACCGATATACTGATTGGCACCCAGATGGTGTCCAAAGGCTTGGATTTTGACCATGTCAGTGTGGTGGGGATTTTGAATGCGGATACCATGCTGAATTACCCGGATTTCCGGAGCTATGAGCGTGCTTTCCAACTGATGGCCCAGGTGGCAGGGCGTGCCGGGCGTAAAAATAAGCAAGGGCTGGTTATCCTTCAGACCAAATCGCCGGACTTGCCCGTTATTCATCAAGTGATGTATAATGACTACGAGCAGTTGTATTATGACCAATTGGCAGAACGGCAGATGTTCAAATATCCGCCTTACTATCGCTTGATTTATGTATATCTGAAACACCGCAAAGAGGATGTGCTGGATTTGGCGGCGGACACCATGGCGGCACAACTTCGTTCCGGCTTGGGCGACAGGGTGCTAGGGCCGGACAAACCACCGGTTGCCCGTATCCAGACCTTATTTATAAAGAAAATGATTGTGAAAGTGGAGCAGACTGCCTCTATGGCGAAGGTGCGTGATTACTTGCTTGCCGTGCAACGTGCCATATTGGAAGATGAACGCTTCCGTTCGCTGCTGGTGTATTATGATGTAGATCCACAATAAGCGGCCCCATGCAGGGGGTGATCATAGAAAAGATAAACAAGAACAAAGATGAAGATAGAATTAGACGTACATACTCACACCATTGCCAGCGGGCATGCATTCAGTACTTTGCAGGAAATGGCGCAAGCTGCTGCCGGCAAGGGATTGAAAGTTTTAGGGATAACGGAACATTCGCCCGGTATCCCCGGTACTTGCCATCCTATTTATTTTAGAAACTTGCATGTGGTTCCCCGCCGGATGTATGGCCTCGAACTATTGTTGGGGGCTGAGATCAATATTCTGGATGGACAGGGAAACCTCGATTTGGACGAGGACTATATGAAGATGCTCGATATCCGTATTGCGGGCATCCACTCTCTATGTTATAAACATGGTACGATAGACGAGAACACCCACGGCATGGTGCAGGCTATCCGTAATCCTTTTATTCATATTATCAGCCATCCCGGAGACGGTACGGCGGCGTTGCATTTTGAACCGATGGTAGTGGCGGCCAAAGAACACCATACTTTATTGGAGATAAATAACAGTTCTTTAAAGCCCACCCGTAACAAGCCCGATGCCCGTGAGAACAATCTCACCATTCTCCGTTTGTGCAAGAAATATGAAGTGCCGGTCATCTTGGGAAGTGACGCGCATATTTCGTTTGATATAGCCCGTTACGATAACTTGTATGAGTTGTTGCAGCTCACCGGTTTCCCCGAGGAGCTGATCATGAACCGTGATGTAAAATCATTTAAAGAATACCTCCATTTATAGATGATATATGAAAAGAATACTTTTTGTCTGCCTCGGAAACATTTGCAGGTCTTCTTCGGCAGAAGAAATAATGCGTACCCTTATCAAGAAAAAAGGATTGGAACACGAGATAGAGGTGGATTCTGCCGGAATTCTGAGTTATCACAAAGGGGAATTGCCCGACAGCCGTATGCGGATGCACGCTTCCCGCCGCGGTTACCATCTGACCCATCGTTCCCGTCCTGTCTGCACGGAGGATTTCTATCATTTTGATAGGATCATCGGCATGGACGACCGCAATATAGAAGACTTGATGGAACGTGCCCCCGATCTGGAAACGGAAAAGAAAATCCATCGCATGACGGACTATTGCCGTACCAAGGTGGCAGACTATGTCCCCGACCCTTACTATGGCGGTGCGCAAGGGTTCGAGAACGTGCTTGATATACTGGAAGATGCCTGTGCAGGCTTGCTTACTTCCTTAGTTCCGGATAACTGATACGGGTGTGATACATCGTTTTCAGCTTTTCTTTAAACAGCGCTTTCACGGTTGCTATATCCTTGAACGTGATGGGACATTCTTTGAAATACCCTTCAGATACCTGTGTGTCAATAATCTTGTCTACCAGTGTGCTGATGCTTTCTTCCGTGTACTCCGGCAGGCTGCGTGAAGCCGCTTCTACAGAGTCCGCCATCATCAGAATGGCCTGTTCCTTGGTGAACGGGTTCGGACCGGGGTAGCGGAACTTCTCTTGATCCACTTCTTCGTCAGGATGTTCATTCTTGTACGAGATGTAGAAATACTTTGTCAGTCCCCGTCCATGGTGGGTACTGATAAAGTCTTTGATTACTTTGGGCAGATTATGCTTCTCCGCCAGTTTCAGCCCGTCGGTAATATGACTGATGATAACCTGGGCGCTTTGTTCATAACTTAAACTTTTGTGCGGGTTGACTCCCGACTGATTCTCTGTAAAGAAAGCCGGATTCACCATTTTGCCGATATCATGATATAACGCTCCTGTACGTACCAGCTGGCTTTTGCCTCCAATTTTGTTTGCCGCCGCGGCAGCCAGATTGGCCATCTGCAATGAGTGCTGGAAAGTGCCCGGAGCCACCTCGGACATTTCCCGAAGCAAACTGTTGTTGATATTTGACAATTCCACCAAAGTCACATCCGAAGTGAAGCCGAACGTCTTCTCCAGAAGGAATAGCAACGGATAGGCAAACAGCAGCAGAATGCCGTTGATCATAAAATAGATGTACATGCGCGTATTCAGTTTGGTCAAATCATCTTCGTGAATCAACTCGAAAGCGAAATACAGTAAGGCGTAACTGATAAATACAACCAAAGCTGTCCGTAGCAATTGCGACCGTTGGGACAATTCTCTCAAACTATAGACCGCCACCATTCCTGCCACTACCTGCAACAATATAAATTCATGCGGGAAACGCAGTGTGATAGAGCAAAGCAAAATAATGGTGACATGTGCCATGAATGCCGTCCGTGAGTCGAGGAAAACACGCACGATGATCGGAATCATGGCAAACGGAACCACGTAAATACTTGACAAGTTCTGTTCCACCATAACGGAAGACAGGACAGGGAAGAACACAATCAGTGCAAACAGCAGGGTGAGTGTTCCTTTCCGTTCATAATAATCTGCCCGGAACAGCTCCAGATAGGCCATGAAGCAGAACAGGAAGATACCGACATACAGCAGTTGTCCGGCCAGTGTCAGTCTTTTCTCTTGTACCGAGTCGCTTCGTTTTTCCCATTCCTTGCGCAAGGATTCCAAGATGTTGTAAGTCTGCTCATCAACAATTTCCCCACGGTCAATGATCTTTTGTCCGTTCATCACAAAGCCGTTTGCCCATGAAATATTGGAAAGCAGATCCTTTTGCGCCGCTTCGGACTTCTCTTCATCGTAAACCAGATTAGGTGTAATGTAATCATTCAGATTACATTGTTGCAATATGTTCTTTTTATAGTGGGCGGTATCCGCGTTCAGCAAATATTCATACGCCTCCTTCACGGTGTACAGCTGATCGATAAAACGGCTTGTCGCTACATTCTTGTCTACCAGTCGTATGGCGGTGATACTGTCTTCCTCCATACGCTTCAAGTCATTTCCGGCAATGATCCCGTTATCGTACAGTGCCTTTAATGTGCGTTCAATATAGCGCACATAGTCCGTGCCCGGCAATGAATGGCGTAGCGTCTTGTTGTAGTCCTCTCTCAGTTTGGAAAGGACATTTTTCTCGGCTTCCTTGTCTATCTGGAAATAAGGCTGATAGTCCGCCAGGATGCTGTCTTGTTCCTTTTGTACTTGTATGTCGTTTTTGTAAATCGGGAAATCAAATGATGCCTGTAACAGTCCGTATTTCCAAGGCTTGCTTATATCAAATTGATAGTTGAACTTCCCTTCATTGGGTAAAAAATAGACTATCACTGATACGGTTGCAATGAAAATAAGGCTTTTATAAATCAAATTTTTATATGAAAACCGTTTGCTGGTCTTGAAACTTCTCATAATCGTAGTATTTTTGCGCGCAAAATACGAAAAAATCGGGAAATTTAGATTAATTTTGCAGCGTATTTTATATAAAACAACAATGTCAGAAAGAAAAGTAAGAGTTCGTTTTGCTCCGAGCCCGACGGGAGCGTTGCATATCGGCGGTGTGCGCACAGCCTTGTATAACTATCTGTTTGCTCGCCAGCATGGTGGAGATTTAATTTTCCGTATAGAAGATACCGACTCAAATCGCTTTGTTCCGGGTGCGGAAGAATATATCATAGAGTCGTTTAAGTGGTTGGGAATAAACTTCGATGAGGGAGTCAGCTTTGGTGGTAACTACGGTCCCTACCGTCAGTCTGAACGTCGTGATATTTATAAGAAGTATGTACAGGTGTTGCTGGACAGAGGTAAGGCGTATATTGCTTTCGATACTCCGGCGGAACTGGATGCCAAGCGTCAGGAAATCTCTAATTTCCAGTACGATGCTTCTACCCGTATGTCTATGCGCAACTCTTTGACGCTGTCAAAAGAAGAAGTGGATGCACTGATTGCCGATGGAAAGCAATATGTGGTACGTTTCAAGATTGAACCGGATGAGGATGTACACGTACATGATATTATCCGTGGCGAGGTGGTGATCAATTCTTCCATTTTGGATGATAAAGTTTTATATAAATCGGCGGATGAACTGCCTACTTACCATCTGGCAAACATTGTGGACGACCATCTGATGGAGGTTTCCCATGTAATCCGTGGTGAGGAATGGTTGCCTTCCGCTCCGTTGCATGTCCTGCTGTACCGGGCTTTCGGCTGGGCAGACACCATGCCTCAGTTCGCACACCTTCCATTGTTGTTGAAACCGGATGGAAACGGTAAACTGAGCAAGCGTGACGGTGACCGTCTTGGCTTCCCCGTGTTCCCGTTGGAATGGCATGATCCCAAGACTGGTGAGGTTTCTTCAGGTTATCGTGAATCAGGCTACCTGCCCGAGGCGGTTATCAATTTCCTTGCCCTGCTGGGATGGAATCCGGGCAATGACCAGGAACTGATGTCCATGGATGAACTGGTGAAGCTTTTTGATCTGCATCGTTGCAGCAAAGCCGGAGCGAAATTCGACTTTGAGAAGGGAAAATGGTTTAACCATGAATATATATTGAAGAAAAGCAATGAGGACGTGGCCGGGCTTTTCATGCCGCTCTTGAAAGAACATGGCATTGAGGCTCCTATGGATAAAGTGGTGACCGTGGTAGGTTTGATGAAAGATCGTGTAAGTTTTATCAAGGATTTGTGGGAAACTTGCAAATTCTTCTTTGTCGCTCCTACGGAATATGATGAGAAGACCCGCAAGAAACGTTGGAAAGAAGATTCTCCTGAACGTATGCTGGAACTGGCGGACGTATTGGAAGCTTTGGATGACTTCTCACTGGAGAATCAGGAAGCCGTGGTCATGAAATGGATCGAAGATAAAGGGTATCACTTGGGTAATATTATGAACGCTTTCCGTTTGACGCTGGTAGGCGAGGGGAAAGGCCCGCACATGTTTGATATTTCAGCCGTTTTAGGGAAAGAGGAAACATTGCGACGCATCCGTCGGGCTGTGGAAGTGCTCAAGTAATAGCCGGTAGTCATGATTTATAACCTAGTCATCTATATTTATCTATTCGGAGTGAAGGTAGCCGGCCTGTTCAGTGCCAAGCCCGCCAAAATGGTGAAAGGTCACCGGGAGGTCTTTGACGCCCTGCGTGACAAGATAGACCGGAATGCCCGTTATATCTGGTTTCATGCGGCCTCGTTGGGTGAGTTCGAACAGGGGCGTCCTTTGATAGAACGCATCCGTAAGGAATACCCCGGATATAAAATATTGCAGACTTTCTTTTCTCCCTCGGGGTATGAGGTGAGAAAGAACTATCAGGGGGCGGACTTGGTCTGTTATCTGCCTTTCGACACGCCGCGCAATGTGCGCCGGTTTGTGGAGCTGGCCAATCCCTGTATGGCATTTTTTATCAAGTACGAATTCTGGCAGAACTACTTGAATGAGTTGCATCGGAGGGGTATCCCTGCTTATAGTGTGTCTTCCATATTCCGTCCCGACCAGATATTCTTCCGTTGGTATGGAAAGAAATACAGTGAGGTGCTGAAAACTTTCGCCCATCTGTTTGTACAGAATGAAGTATCGAAGGAGCTGCTGTCAAAGATAGGCGTGACCGATGTGACTGTAGTGGGCGACACCCGTTTTGACCGTGTGCTGGATATCTGCCATCAGGCAAAGCAGCTTCCGCTGGTAGAGAAATTCAAGGGGGAGGCATTGACATTTGTCGCAGGCAGCTCGTGGGGGCCGGACGAGGATATCTTTATCAAGTACTTCAATGAGCATCCTGGAATGAAGCTGGTTATTGCCCCGCACGTGGTGAGCGACAGCCACTTGAAGGAGATTATGGACAAAATGAAACGTTCGTGCATCCGCTATACTGAGGCTACAGAGGAGAATGTGGCACAGGCCGATTGTCTGATCATCGACTGTTACGGACTGCTGTCATCCATTTATCGGTATGGTGAGATTTCGTACATCGGTGGTGGCTTCGGAGTGGGAATCCATAATGTGCTGGAGGCGGCCGTATATGGCATTCCTGTGATATTCGGGCCTAATAATAAGAAATTCCGTGAAGCGCAACATTTGTTGGAGAAGAAAGGCGGTTTCGAAGTGACCGGGTATGATGACTTCAGCCGGTTGATGGATCAGTTCCTGTCGGATGAGACTTGCTTGAAACAAGCGGGGAAAGCTGCCGGAGATTATGTGAACCATCATGCCGGAGCATTGGAGAAGATAATGAAAGACATTCCTTTCTGATTGTGTCAGCGTGATTTGAACATATAAAACAGGTTATAGAGTAAAGTCTTCTTTATAACCTGTTTTTTTATATATCCAATTGGAAAAACTATCATTCTGTCAGTGGTAAAAAAGATCAAGACGTTTTTAAGAAAGCCCGTGGTCTTTTCTAAAAAGCTCTTGTTCTTTTTTTAAAAGGCCGTTATCTTTATTTTAAAGCCCTTGATGTTTAAAAAAAACATCCTGTTCTTTGGCCGGACGTGTGGGATTTCATGCGTCAGGTCACGCAGGAAACCACATACGTCCGTGTAGGCCTGCGCATACGCCCGTATAGAGCTACACATACGTATGTAAAGGCCCATGCGTATGTACGTGTGGAAGTGTGCGTTTTTTTGATGCAGGATGAAACACCGGTCCGCTATATTCCCCACAACTTTACGGGTACTTCTTTTCCTCCACTCCTCTATCACCGGCATAAGAAACAGGAATGCTTTCTTTAAAAAAGGGGAATATAAATTTGAAGGATAATATCCGGTTGATTCTTAGCGACTTACCGGTTGGCTGGAGTTGCCTGACTCACCTATCTCTTACTAAGAGATATACATTTTCTGTGCAAAAATAAGCAAAGTTTTGAGAACTAATACATTTTTCGAGAAAAAAATAAGGATTTATATAAAAAAATCAATTTCCTCCCCGCTTATATCCCCTTTTATTCCTGCCGATGTATTGTGTAATCCGTTGATATAATGTGTATTACTTCCATCTGATAGATCTCTTAGTAAGAGATCTACAAAAAACTCCGTTTTAAGTCTCTTTTATAAAAGGTAAAATGCGGCTTTGGAACGGCAACATGAATGAAAACAACATAGAGCAGATGGAATACCTATTTCTAAGACGTAAACGAACGACCGCCTTTTCCGAGCGGCAGAAGACCTTGCTTCTCAAGGCCGCGGAGCGGCACTGGCTGGAGGAGTTTGCCGGAAAGGAATTTGAGATCCGTAAAGTGGACTGCCATATATATAAAGGTATATTGTACCAGCTTGAGCTCCGTCAGGTGTTCCTGGACCCCTCGCTCTCCCTGAAAGGACTGAGCGACCTGCTTGAGACGAACCAGACTTATCTGAGCAATGTGGTGAACAAATACTTTGGGTGCAACTTGAAGGAGCTTTTGAACGGTTACCGTGTGGAATACGCCAAGGAGCTGCTCTCCTCGGACCGTTGTGCGTTGAGTGACCTGCCTCGTCGCTGTGGCTTCGCCTCGAAGAGCGCTTTCTATTCTGCTTTCAGCCGTATGGTGGGTGTGTCGCCTCTGTTGTACCAGTCAAGAGAAAGGAGGCGGCGGCAAATGCCGGCAGCCAATTAGACCAGCTGTTAATAATAAACTCAATATGTATAACCAATTTTAGTTTTTTAAATTTATAAATTTAAAGTTTTTCTATTATGAACAAAAAGTTTTTAAGTGCAATCCTGTTCGGAGCCTTAATGGTTTCGTCAACAGGAACATTTGTGTCTTGTAAAGACTACGATGATGATGTCACCGAGCTTTGGGATGCAATAAACGGTCAGAAGACTGATTTGACAGCCAAGGTAACAGCTGTTGAAGCTTCTATTGCCAGCTTGCAGACTGCCCAGACCGCATTGGATGCTAAGATTGCTGAAGCGAAGACTGCTGCCGAGAAAGCTGCTTTGGAAGCTCAGAAGGCTGCTATCGCTGCTGCTTCTGCCGAATTGGCTACTGTAAAAGGTGAACTGGAAGCTTCTATCGCCAAATTGCAGGGAGCTACTGAAGAAGAAATGGCTGCCATCAAGGCTGACGTGGAAAAAACAGTTGCCGCTATTGCTGAAGTAGACGGTAAGGTGATCGCCCTTCAGGCTTTCCAATCGACTACCGAAGAAACATTGAAGTCTTTGGCTGAGGCTGACAAGGCTTTGGCGGGTACTTTGGCTACACTGGATGCTGAGGTAAAAGCAAACGCTGTTGAAATCGGTAAGAACAAAGCTGCCATCGAGGCTCAGAAAAAGGCTTTGGAAGACTACATCGCGTCAAATGACGCTGCTGTAGAAGCGAATAAGGGTGAGATTGAAGATATTCTGGTTGCTTTAGGTAAGCAACAAGAAATTTTAGACGGTCTGAAAGCTTTCGATGTAGCTGAAACTCAGCAGGCTATCGAAGATTTGCAGACTGAAACAGGAAAACTGTCTGAAAAAATTTCTACTATTGATAACAAGTTGGAAGTGTTGTCTGCCGCTATTTATAAAGGTGTGACTCATGTTTCATTGATGGCAGGCCTTTCTGGTACTGAGGGAGCTTTCAATTGGAGCTTAGACCTTCTTTCTGCTGAAGCTGTAAGAACATGGACTTTCGGTGACAAGCTGACCGGTGCTGTTTCTTTTGAAAAAGGCGCTCGTTCTACTTTCACACAAAACTTCCTGATCCGTGTGTCTCCTACAGACGCTGTAATTTCAGCTGAAAACATTAAGCTGATTAATTCACAGGGTGCTGATATGGAAGGAATGGTTTCTGTCAGCGACGTGAAACCTTATACAGGATTGCTGACTCGCGGTATTTCTGCTAACGGTCTTTGGGAAGTTTCTGTTGAAATGAACAAGGAATACGATGCGGAAGCATTCAAAGCAGCTACTCAGGCAAAAGATGAAAATGGAAACTATCCAGAACGTCCTGAATACATTCTTTATGCAGTTAGTCTGAACACTACCTTGGATGCAGAAAAGGGTACTTATTCCAGAAATGTAGTTTCTGAGTATAATCTTACATTTGAACAGGATGGTGCTGAAGCTGTAAGAAGCTTAGGTTTCACTGTAGATGGTAAAGATGTTGCTAATATTCATAACCGTGCAGAGAAGAGTGAAGAGACTGAAACAGTGACTCCGACAGAATATGTATGGAATACAAATGCTGAGGATTTCTCTGAACCTATCTTTGATGATAAGAATGAAAAATGCAATACAGTAGAAGGCGATAATCGTCAAGATCAAGCCATTCTTCCTGTTACATTGAAGAAAGCGTTCACTGTACAGTTGGATAAAGCAACAATGGAAGCTGCTACTGCATTCTACATTGTATTGGATAAAGACCGTGCTGTTTCTTCTGACGATTCAGAAATCGAAGCTTGGAATGCTGCTGAAAAGAATATAAAAGGTATCAATACCGTTTATAACGTAGAAGCAACCAAAGGTAAGGCTGAAATCTTAATCGACAGCAATGTAAAGGATGTATATGGTTTCCGTGTATATGCTGTAAATCATGACGGTTCTTTGGTTGATCCCGATGGTAAAGCATTCTATGTACTGACAGGCGACGCTGCTGAAGAACTGAACGCATACAGCGTAGAAAAGACATGGACTGCAAACGGTGTATTTGGAATTTCTATGGCTCCTGTAGCTGACGGCGTATTCGGTGACTGGTTGAAGAATGTAGCAACTGTAGATTATGTAGCTAGCGAAGTGGATACTGTAGCTTATGGTTCTGACAGCAAGAAGGCATTCACAATCAAGTATGCTGCTAAAAAAGACGGTGAACAAAAAGAATTTACTGAGAGCACACAAGTTGCCGATGTTAAGTTCATCACTATTGCCACAACTGAAGGTACTGCTGATTACTGGTATGATGATGCCAAGACTTACTCTCGTACACTGGAATTCAAGAACGCTAGAGGTCAGGTATTGAAGACTTTGACAGTAAACTTCAAGAAAGTATTGCCTACATTCCCGTCTACATTCCAGGCTAAGGTTAACCAGCTGAATGCAGAAGGTACTTTGAATGCGTTCATGATTCCGACTGGAAATGGTGCTCAGGGTGAAAAAGATCTGGTATCTTCATTCAATGGTTTGAAAGACGCAACTGATACTTACGATCAGAACTTTATCTTCACATTTGCAGATGCTGCTAAGGTAGGTGATAAAGTAAAAGATCTGGAAGTTAAATATGATGGAACTACTAACTATAAGTTCAATGTTACTGAAGACTTCATTGACAATGAAAAACTTCATGCTGTAACTGTTGCCTACAATTTCGGTCAGATCTCTTCTAAACTTGGTGAGAAAGACTATACTGTTAAGGGTGGTGAATTTAAGAATATCATCTTCTCTTGTCTGGCTGAAATCAATGATTACAATTGGGTGGATAAGAAGGCTCCGATATTGACTTATGCACAGGAAAACGGTCAGACATTGTTTGCATACATTAAATCTGAAAACACGAGAGACGGTAAGTACTCTACAACTCTTGACCAATTGATTACAGAAAAATGTGACAAGATGATTCAAGACTTGGAAAATGCTACTTATGAACTTTGGAGTCAGGTTAAAGAAGGTGGTGCTATCAAGGACGGTTCTAAGAATGAATACTTTACTCCTAAATATGCAGCAGAAGTAACTGTAGGTGAAGATAAAGATCAGAAGAAAGGTGCGGGTATTACATTCACTCCTAACTCTGCAGCACAGAATCCTGAAGGAAATGTATATTCTACATTGATAATCAAGGCAAAAGACTACTTCGGTCATGATGTTGTGATTAAGATTTCAGATGTTCTAGTGAAGAAAAGATAGTATTTAACTATTGACTGAATAATTAATAAAGAAGGAAGATGGGTTAACATCTTCCTCTCTTTCAAACTATTTTCAAGCGAGGAAAGCATACGCATCCGGCAACGGACGTTTCTTTCCTCGCTTTTCTTATTGCCTTTGATACCATACAATGTAAAAACAATGAAAAACGATTTATCATGGAACTAGAGAAATTAGAAATGATATCCAACAAGGTAAAATTCGGGATAGTAATCATTGGATTGTTGGGTGGTCTTTTTTTAGTCCTGCATTATGTGATTTATCCGAATCTGGCTACCGGTGAGACCAGATACTTGCTGTGGAAGTCCATACTCGAAACCTTGTTCTCTTCCTTGTCTGTCGCAGTCATATTGGGTGGCTTGCTGGTTTGGGCATCTCCCAAAAAGATGAAAATAGGTGAATTTAAAGTATTGCAGCCCTATCAAATCAATAATCATCACCGCGAATGCAGAACAAATACCCACGAATGGTGGTATGACGGGGGAAGCGGACGCTACACCCGAGACATCACTCTGCCTAGTTTGATGAATTTGTGTGAAGAACAGCATCGGACCATGCATGTCTGCATCTATATTCTTGACCCTCGGAACCAGAACGTCTGTCGGATGTACGCGGCATACAGTAATTTGGTGACTCCGGGTAATATGGTTACCCAAACGAATGTAAAATGCGATTTGCTGGCAACCATCGTAGCGGCTTATTTTTACGGAAGAACCTTAAACATTGATGTCTATCTGAAAAATCACTTCTCTATCTTCAAAAGAGAATTCTCTGATAATATGGTTCTTGTAACCAGGGAGGACCGGACGAAACCGGGTGTCGTATATTCAAAAGGCTCTGATTTTTACAATGCGTACAAGATGGAGCTGGAGCAGGGGCGGGAACTTTATACCCACCTGGATCGTCAGGTAAATTGGGGAGACGATTTGAAACGCTGTGAGGACATTGGCAAGCAACACATCAGACAGCTGTTGGCCTTGCTGAACCTGACGGTCAATATTACTGACATTGAACTAGACCAGATACAGAAATTCGTCAGTTCCAAGACTTCACCTTATATAAGATAGTGCGCTATGCTCGTTTTTTCCGACAGATTATGCCTGGTTCAGCCTTCAAGCGAATACCAAATCACTTCTCATCAATACGCGTTGGCATTGACTTTCCCCTATTTAATCAGATTTCTGGAACTGGACCAGAAATTCCGTCTTTCATTGTATGTAGAGGGAAGGACAGAGCAGTCTTTCTCTAAGCATTTGCAGGCAGAGCAACCTCACTTTGTGCTGATCACATCCAATACGGCAACTTTCCCCCATGCCGTGAAATTGGCGCAGATAGCCAAGAGCGAGGGATGTTATGTAATCCTTGGGGGAATCTTTGCCAGCATGAATGCAGAGAGAATAGCAACGAATTATCTTTGTTTTGACAAAATTATCAAAGGGGCTCCTCCTGCCGGAATGTTTGACCAATTCCCTTTGGACAGGATCGTGGAAGGCAAAAGACAGTATGATATTGATTTCGAAGTGGGCGATATTTTGGATTTGCCTTTGTTTGATTGTTATCGGAACGATCCGGTATGTTATGAGATCACTTTCGGGTGCGTGTACAATTGTAGTTTCTGTTCACTACGCCGCATTTGGAATGCAGGAGTTTGTTCACACAGGTCTGTCGAGGTAGTCCGTTCCGATTTGAAGCGTCTTGCCAATCGGCAAGTATTGAAAATCATAGACGATGATATTTTGCAGTCACCACATATCCTGGCAGCATGTGACTTCCGGTCATCTTTCAAGAAGGTGATAGCGGAAACAAGGATTGACAGGGTGAATGAACAGTCCATATCTGTTCTGAAAGAATTCGGGGTTACTCATCTGATTATGGGAGTGGAGAGCTTTGAAAATGAACACCTTGTATCTTCATTGAAAAGCCGTTCGGGCATTTGGACCAAAACCGTGTTTAGAGCAATGGATTTATGTGCCCGATATCATATAACAGCACGGCCGGTTTTACAGGTGTTGTATCCGGGAATGTCTAAAAACTATTTACAGAACATATTGCCTTATATCAGGGACTGGACTCCAACAAACAATATTGAAGTCTTTTTTTCTTTCTTTACCCCTCATCCCGGACTGGATCCCGGCAAGGGGATAGCCTCCAACTTGTTGACGAATGATTTGTCCGACTTTGATCATTTACATCCGGTGTATATGCCTGACGGATATGATATAGATGATGTGAAAAAGATTCTGTCTGATTATAATCAATTGGTTGATGTCACGGAATCTGTTGAATTTAATCCTTATGTTTCCTCTTTTGGAAAGTATAAAAAAGAGTTTGATCTGTTTTTTAATTGAACGGAAACTTTTGTCCTGTATCATAACTTATTAAACCTCGGATAGATGTGGGAACAGAAGGCATACAGGATAAATACGTTAACCCTTATACGGATTTCGGCTTCGACCGTCTTTTCGAGGCTGCCGAGATAGCTAAGTTCAATTCAAAGGAATTAGGCGGGTATTGGGAAAGTTTGAAGAATTTCCGCGACTGGTACAGCGTGATGTCCACCCACTTGAAAAAAGGGCGTGAGGAAGGTCCTGAAGAGGGTCTTGAGAGAGGCCGTAAGGAAGAATGTTTCAAGAATGCTACAAAAATGAAACAGGCCGGTATTGCATATGATATAATTGCACATGTTACCAGTCTGTCTATGGAGGAAATAGCGTCTCTTTAAGGCTCTTTCCGCTTACAGCACCAGTCCGTCCAGTATCTCGATATAAAGCCCTATCGCTTCCTCAATCTCCGAAACCATGATGTATTCATCGGCCGTATGTGAGCGTGAAGACTTACCCGGTCCGATCTTGACAGACGGGAATTTCATCAGCGCCTGATCGGACAACGTGGGAGAACCGAAAGGTACACGTCCAAGTTTTACCGCGCGTTTCACAAAGGGATGCCCGGCACTGATATGAGATGAGTTCAAACGGAAAGAACGGGCTTTCGCTTCGCTTTTTATATGGGTGCTTATTTCCTTGAATAATTCCTCATTTGAGTAACATTCATTACTGCGGATATCCACAACGAAAGTGCAGGTATCGGGAATGACATTATGCTGTGTGCCGGCATTTATCTGCGTCACACTCATTTTGACGGGTCCCAGCAGGGATGACTCCTTCGGAAACTTATAATCGCGAAACCACTGAATGTCTTCCAGCACCTTGTAGATGGCATTCACTCCCTCATTGCGTGCGGCATGTCCGGCTTTGCCGTATGCGGTAACATCCAGCACCATTAATCCCTTCTCGGCAATAGCAGGCTGCATTTCTGTCGGTTCACCCACTATGCCCAAAGCGATAGGAGGCAGTTGGGGCAATACGCTTTCTATTCCGTTTTTTCCGGAAACCTCTTCTTCACAAGAAGCAAGAAAAATCAGATTATATGCCTGTTCGGTGGTGGAAAGATGACGGTACACCTGAAATAGGGATACTACACTGGCGCCTGCATCATTGCTTCCCAAACCGTAAATCTTGCCATTTTCGGCTTTCGGTGTGAAAGGATGTTTCCGCCAGCCGTTTACCGGTTTTACGGTATCGATATGGGAATTTAGCAGAATGGTCGGCTTGTTGAGGTCGAACATCGGGCTGATGCACCAAATGTTGTTGCCCGAACGACCGGTCATGATACCTGTTTCTTCAATATAGTTCTGCAGAAAGTCGGCAGCAGCTTCTTCTTCCCGGCTCAGTGAGGGGATACCGATTAACGAATTCAGCAATGTAGTCGCTTCGGAAGTGTAATATTCTATATCAATCATCTTGATTTTAATAATTTAATGTGTTGCAAAGATACTATTTTTGAATGGTAAATGGTGATGAAAAAAGTGGTTAATTAAGTTAGATATGCAACTAAAACTTTCGGCGGATTTCTTCTAACTCTTTGATTGGTTGGGAAAATTAATGCCTGTTTATAGGGGATAATTCCAAATTAAACGATAACTTTGCCGATGAATTAAAAATAAATCTTTAGAATGAGCAGTTCTTTCTTATCTGTCCTGATACAACGCCAGGCCAGGAAATATGGTGACCGAGTAGTCCTGCGTTACCGTGATTATAAAACAGAAACATGGATTCCGGTTTCATGGAATCAGTTTGCCGCAACAGTAAAAACTGTTTCAAACGCACTGATAGAATTAGGTATAGGCATACAGGAAAATATAGCAGTCTTTTCTCAAAACAAGCCGGAATGTTTGTATGTGGACTTCGGGGCTTTTGGAGTTCGGGCGGTGACTGTCCCTTTTTATGCTACCAGTTCCGAGGCACAGGTGCATTATATGGTAGGCGATGCCGAAATACGTTATATCTTTGTAGGTGAGCAGTTGCAGTATGATGTGGCTTTCCGAGTTATGCAACTGGGAAGTCAACTGAAACGGATTATAATTTTCGACAGAGAGGTGAAGCGTGACGAGCGCGACCAGACTTCGATTTATTTTGATGACTTCTTGAAACTGGGTGAGGGACATCCGCATCAGGCCGAAGTGGACAAACGTATTTCAGAGTCGGGCAATGGTGATCTTGCCAATATTCTTTATACCAGTGGGACAACCGGAGACAGTAAGGGGGTGATGTTGCATCATTCTTGTTATGAGGCGGCTATCCCGGCACACAATGAACGCTTTCCACAATTAGGTGATCAGGATGTGATTATGAATTTCCTGCCTTTTACTCATGTGTTTGAACGTGCATGGACTTGCTGGTGTCTTTCTATGGGGTGTACTTTGTCAATTAACTTGCGTCCTGCTGATATTCAGAAGACAATAAAGGAAATTCGTCCTACAGCTATGTGCAGTGTCCCTCGTTTTTGGGAGAAAGTATATGCCGGTGTGCAAGAAAAAATCAATGAGACAACCGGATTGAAAAAGAAACTGATGCTGGATGCGATTAAAGTAGGACGTGAGCATAATTTGGAATACGTGTACAAAGGGCTGACCCCTCCGCCTGTATTGCACATGAAATATAAGTTTTATGAGAAGACGATCTACAGCCTGCTGAAAAAAACAATTGGTATTGAAAACGGGCGTTTTTTTCCTACGGCGGGAGCGGCTATACCACCGGCTGTACAGGAGTTTGTGCTGTCTGTAGGAATTAATATGGTAGCCGGATATGGATTGACGGAATCCACGGCGACTGTGGCTTGTGAAAATGATTATGACCATGTAGTTGGTTCCGTGGGACGTCTTATGCCTCATGTGCAGGTCAAGATAGGGGAGAATAACGAAATAATGCTCAGGGGTGAAGGAATTACTCATGGTTATTATAAGAAAGAAGCTGCTACAAAGGCTGCGTTCACCGAAGACGGATGGTTCCATACGGGAGATGCGGGTTATATAAAAGATGAACATTTGTTCCTTACAGAACGCATCAAGGATTTGTTTAAAACGTCGAACGGTAAGTATATTGCTCCTCAGGCTATTGAGGCCAAATTGGTGGTGGACCGTTATATCGACCAGATTTCTATCATTGCCGATGAACGTAAATTTGTCTCTGCTCTGATTATACCTGAATATAAATTGGTGAAAGAGTATGCCGACAAAAAAGGCATTCATTATGAGAGTATGGAGGATTTGTTGCGGAAACCGGAAATTATAGAATTGTTTAAAGAGCGTATCGATACGTTGCAGCAGCAGTTTGCACATTATGAGCAGATCAAGAAATTTACCTTGTTGCCCCAACCTTTCAGTATGGAGCGTGGTGAACTGACCAATACGTTGAAAATAAAACGTAGTGTGTTGAACAAGAACTATGCTGTCGAAATAGAAAAGATGTACGAAGAATAATGGGAAAATGAATAGATTTCCACTATCTTTGCACTCTGAAATGCAAAAATCCTCAAGATGATAACAATAGAGCAACTGAAAGACGTAAAAGAGCGTACTGCGGCACTTGAAAGATATCTGGACATAGAAAACAAACAGGTTCAGGTGGAAGAAGAACAGCTGCGTACGCAGGCGCCCGGTTTTTGGGATGATGCCAAGAAAGCGGAAGCACAAATGAAGAAGGTGAAAGATCTGCAGAAATGGATTGACGGTTACCGTGAGGTAAAGACCATGGCAGATGAACTGGAACTGGCTTTTGACTTTTTTAAAGATGAGTTGGTGACGGAGGAAGAAATTGATGCTGCTTACCAGAAAGCTATAACTGCCGTAGAATCATTGGAGCTGAAGAATATGCTTCGTCAGGAAGCGGACCAGATGGACTGTGTGCTGAAAATCAATTGTGGCGCCGGTGGTACTGAGAGTCAGGATTGGGCTTCCATGCTGATGCGTATGTATATGCGCTGGGCGGAGACCAATGGCTACAAAGTGAGCGTGGCTAATCTTCAGGATGGCGATGAGGCTGGAATCAAGACAGTGACAATGAACATTGAGGGTAGTTTCTCCTATGGCTATCTGAAAGGTGAGAATGGTGTTCACCGCTTGGTGCGTGTCTCTCCTTATAATGCTCAGGGCAAGCGTATGACTTCTTTTGCGTCTGTGTTTGTCACGCCATTGGTGGATGATAGTATTGAAGTGACAATTGAGCCTGCCCGCATGTCTTGGGATACTTTCCGTTCGGGAGGTGCCGGCGGACAGAATGTGAACAAGGTGGAGTCAGGAGTACGTCTGCGTTATCAATATAAAGATCCATATACTGGTGAGGAGGAGGAGATCCTGATTGAGAATACTGAAACCCGTGACCAGCCGAAAAATAAGGAAAATGCGATGCGCCAGTTGCGCTCAATCTTATATGATAAGGAATTGCAGCACCGCATGGAGGAGCAGGCCAAAGTGGAGGCGGGCAAGAAGAAAATTGAATGGGGCTCACAGATACGCAGTTATGTCTTTGACGACCGTCGTGTGAAGGATCATCGGACCAATTTCCAGACTTCGGATGTGAACGGAGTGATGGATGGAAAGATTGATGGCTTTATCAAGGCGTACCTGATGGAGTTTTCCGGTTCGGAGAATTAGTAATTTCTTCGTAATTTATTTGTTTTCTTCTAGAAACTTTGTACTTTTGGGATATTCAAAGGAGAAAGTTTAATCTTAAAAATGAAATACTTATGGGAAAGAATAAGAAAGCCGCTTATAGCAAGCAGGAAGAAGAGAAAGCAAATAGAATTGTAAAAGGCCTGTTCATCGGATTGATCGTATTGGCCCTTGTTATTATGGTGGGTTATGCCATATACGGATAAGAAGAGAAAAAGAAATAGTAAAGTCCTGCTGAGATTGCTCTCGTGCGGGACTTTTTTTATGTATTGAAAAGGTATGGGACAAGAAATAGAACGGAAATTTTTAGTAAAAGACGATAGCTATAAACAGGAAGCATACGCGCATAGTCATATTGTACAAGGTTATATCTGTAGTGCTCGTGGAAGAACTGTCCGGGTGCGTATTCGGGATGACAAGGGTTATCTTACGATTAAAGGAGCTGCTAACGAATCCGGTACCAGCCGTTATGAGTGGGAGAAGGAAATCAGTCTGCAGGAGGCCGGAGAGTTGATGAGGCTGTGTGAACCCGGAGTGATTGATAAAACCCGGTATTTGGTGAAAAGCGGAGAGCATATCTTTGAAGTGGACGAGTTTTATGGTGAGAATGAAGGCTTGACTGTAGCGGAAGTGGAATTGAACAGTGAGGATGAAATGTTCGAAAAGCCCCATTTCATCGAAAAAGAGGTGACGGGAGATGTACGTTATTATAATTCTTTTCTGATGAAGAATCCCTATACCCGCTGGTAGGTGATATGGAAGTTGCCATCGGACACAGAACTGAATATGCCATGGAATGGAAGGATCTCTCTTGATAACAGAGAGGTGAAGACTGATTATGGGGGGCGAAGAATGAAGTGAAAAAGCGGTGCGAAGTAGTAATAATGATGATCTGAAGGTGGAAGAGGCAATGCTGGAACCGGTAGGGGGCAACCGGCTAATTAAAAGTTAAAACGAAACCACCTGTTAACTGTTAATTTAGGGGGTAAAAACTGTTATTTGATAGTTTGTACCCCCTTTGTTGTTAGTTTTTCTGTCATGACTTTTATGAGAAGTCGTTAATATTGCAGCAGAAAACAAAAACAGAGAATAACAATTTAAAAATAGATTAATATGAAGACAGTCGACTTTACACAGCATTTACTAAGTATACAAACCGAATTATTTCGCTTTGCATTTAAATTGACAGCTGACAGAGAAGAGGCTAATGATTTGCTGCAGGAAACTTCACTTAAAGCTTTGGACAACGAAGGAAAGTTTACTCCGGATACGAATTTTAAAGGATGGATGTACACCATCATGCGTAATATATTTATAAATAATTATCGTAAAACAGTGCGTGATCAGACTTTTGTCGATCATACAGATAACTTGTTCCATTTGAATCTTCCGCAGGAATCGGGATTCGATTCTACAGAAGGTGCGTATGATTTGAAGGAGATACATCGTATCGTGAATGCGTTGCCCAAAGATTACCGTGTGCCGTTTGCTATGTATGTATCAGGATTTAAATACAGGGAAATTGCCGAGAAGCTGGGACTCCCGTTGGGA
Organism: Phocaeicola sartorii JCM 17136 = DSM 21941; assembly: GCF_054653615.1. NCBI lineage: Bacteria > Pseudomonadati > Bacteroidota > Bacteroidia > Bacteroidales > Bacteroidaceae > Phocaeicola > Phocaeicola sartorii. The sequence goes on along the minus strand of NZ_BAAIFW010000006.1, from coordinate 541,909 downwards.
ACAGTGAAAAGCCGCATCTTCTTCACCCGTCAGAGGTTGCAGAATGAATTGAAAGATTTCCGTTAAGTTGACTCTCTATCTTTATTATATAACTTTGACTTTTATCATCACGCCGGCTGTTCGCGAAGAATCGTCGGCGTTTCTTTTTAAAATTTACGCCATATAAGAGGGCGGAGGATATAATATCCCACTAGTGCAGCCAGTCCGGCTCCGGTGCTGTTTGCCAGGAAATCCAGCCAGTCACCGCTACGTGTGTCCGTGCAATAGGCCTGCATCAGTTCAATGCATCCGCTCATGATTATAGGAGCTATGATACCTCCCCATACTACATGACTCCAGTGGATAGTCTTATGGCTTCTCAGATATTCTATCCATAAAATGAGGCAAAGCCCTCCATACATACAGATATGTACCACTTTGTCTATGTAGGGGATTTCCTCCATATTTGTTTTGGGAGGAGTGAAAAAGGACAGATAAAAGATGATAGCCACAATAACTAATGATACCGGATATCTTCTAAAATAATATAGCATACTTTAATTTTTTTGTGATTCATCGCAAAAGTACGATTAATTTTATACTTTTGCAGGCCAATAGGGATTGATTTATAATAATTTGATAGTTTTTTATGCAAAAAGGCGAAAGAGTAAATTTTGGGAGTAAGATTGGAGCTGTTCTGGCGGCGGCAGGTTCGGCCGTAGGACTTGGCAATATATGGAGATTCCCATACGAGACAGGAAATCATGGGGGAGCGGCGTTTATCTTGATATATCTGGCGTGTGTCCTTCTGTTGGGGATGCCTATCATGATTGCCGAATTCACGGTAGGACGCCATTCGAAGGCAAGTACAGGCCGTGCTTATAAGGTCTTGGCGCCGGGAACTCATTGGAAGTGGTTGGGGTATCTGGGTGTTTTGGCCGGTTTCCTTATTTTAGGGTATTATTCGGTAGTGGCAGGATGGACTTTGGAATATATACTGGAAGCGGGAGTTGATGGCTTTGCCAATAAAAAGCCGGATGATTTTGTTGTTGCTTTCCAGAATTTTTCGCAAGATCCTGTTCGTCCGCTTGTTTGGCTGTTCATCTTCTTGTTGGCTACTCATTTTATTATAGTAAAGGGGGTGAAGGATGGAATAGAGAAATCTTCGAAGGTGCTGATGCCGGTTTTGTTTATACTGATCGTGGTTTTGGTTGGCTGCTCATTGTCGCTCCCCAATGCGGAAAAAGGTCTGGAATTTTTGCTGAAGCCTGATTTCAGTAAAGTGAACGGGGATGTTTTTCTAGGGGCTATGGGGCAGGCTTTCTTTTCCTTAAGCTTGGGAATGGGATGCCTTTCTACCTATGCTTCTTATTTTGGGAAAGAAACCAAGTTAGGTAATACGGCACTCAGTGTCGGTGTTATTGATACTTTTGTGGCGGTCTTAGCCGGATTGATTATTTTTCCGGCTGCCTTTTCTGTAGGACTCCAGCCGGATGCGGGACCGTCACTGATCTTTATTACGTTGCCTAATGTGTTTCAACAGGCTTTCAGCGGTGTGCCGGTATTGGCTTATATTTTCTCGGTGATGTTCTATGTCCTGTTGGCCTTGGCTGCATTGACTTCTACTATTTCCCTGCACGAGGTGGTGACGGCTTTTCTGCATGAGGAATTCAATTTAACTCGTGGACGTGCTGCCAGATTGGTAACTGCCGGGTGTATTGCCATCGGAGTTGTCTCTTCCTTGTCATTAGGAGTCTTGCAGGAATATACACTGTTTGAAAAAGGATTCTTTGATCTGCTTGATTTTGTCACTGCAAAAATAATGCTTCCTTTGGGTGGATTGCTGGTATGTGTCTTTGTGGGATGGTACTTGAAACGTTCCGTTTCTTATGAGGAATGGACCAATGGAGGAAAGCTGAAAGCAGGCCTTTTTAATCTGTATATTTTCCTGTTGAGATATGTGGCGCCTGTGGCTATCATTTTGATCTTTATTAATGAATTGGGTCTGATTTAGAACTGTAATGTGGAAAGATTTCTTTTATTTCTCGAAAAGTGAGCGCAGAGCTGTCCTTTTTTTATTAACATTGCTTTTTGTGTTTATCTGTATGTGGGTTCTTTTTCCAGTAAAGGAAGAGGAAACTTTAGAACAGGATCAAGAGGGAATAGAAGAAATAAAAAATTTTTTGGCCGGAGTACATGAGATGGAGGAAAGGCAATCTCTGCAATATTCCTATGATAAGCCAAAGAAAAGAAAGGTGGTATTGGCTGCTTTTGATCCAAATTCGGCCGATTCCATCGACTTTTTGCAACGTGGACTGCCTCCTTTTATTGCACATACTATATTGCAATATCGAAGGGCTGGTGGCAAATTCAGAACTGCGGATGATTTCTCTCGTGTTTATGGCTTGTCTTCCGAGGAATTTAAAATATTAAAACCCTACATCCGGATAGCGGAGGTCTTCCGGCGGAAACAAGATACATTGCATGCCGTTAAAAAAATGAGGAAAGATACGCTGGCGGTTTATAAATATCCGGAAGGGACTTTGGTGGATTTGAATGAAGCGGACACAACTGAGTTGAAAAAAATTCCGGGGATAGGCAGTGGCATTGCACGCATGATTGTGGCTTATCGGAATCGCCTGGGAGGTTTTTATGATACTGCACAATTGAAAGAAGTGGATTATGTAAATGAGGATATGCTGAAATGGTTTAAACTGGAAAACGCATCAATTCATCGGATAAATGCCAATAAGGCGGGGCTTGACAAACTTCGTTCTCATCCCTATATGAATTTCTATAAGGCAAAGGTGATAATGGAATACAGGAGGAAAAAAGGAAAATTGAAAAGTCTTTCCCAATTATCCCTGTATGAGGAATTCACTGAGAAAGACTTGGAACGTTTATCGTATTATCTTACTTTCGATTAATTGTTGGGATAACCGGCTGCCTCTGCTATTTTTACCGGGATTTCGGTGTTGTCGATGCGGCCCTGGAACAATTGGGCGCCCGCTCCGATAGCAAAAACAGGAACATAACCTCCTGAGTGTCCTCCACTGGTCCAACCTACTAAGGCGATGTCATCCAGGATTCTTTTAGCTTCAGAGGCCAAAGGTTCGTCTTGCTGATATTCACTTTTTGTTAAATCTATTTCTTTACCACTAAATGATTCATCGTATACTCTCTTCAGAGACGCTTCTTGTTTTTCATTCAGTTGAATGCTGTCCCAGAAGCCGAAATTATCTTTCAATGACTGTTTGATAACTTCCCAGGAAACTTGATTCTTGTATTTTTTCCTTAGTCCGTTTACTATTTTAGTATATCCGCTTTCGCTTACTTTTTGTGATTTCAAAGCCTGCAGGTTGAGGGTGTACGGACCTTTCCCTAAAACGATTCCTCCTGTTTCATGGTCGGCTGTTACTACAATCAAAGTTTCATCGGGGTGTTGTTCATAGAATTCGTAGGCAACTTTTATAGCGTTGTCCATGTCCATGACTTCATGAAATACGGTGGCGGCGTCGTTACTATGGCAAGCCCAATCTATTTTGCCTCCTTCAACCATTAAAAAGAAACCTTTTGATAGGTCTTTGGATAAGAAGTTGATTCCGGCACGAGTGATTTCTGCTAAAGTCATATCGCCTTTTTGGCGGTCTATAGCGTAGGGGATAGAACTATTGTCAGTAGCGGTAGCGGGTTGCAAAAGAATCAGCTTATCCGATTTCTTTGCTTTTTTCTGATAGTCCTTGTAACCACGGGCTATGGTATAGCCGGCTTTGTCCACCAGTGTATATAGACTTTCTGAGTTTGAACCGGCGGCTTTTTGGTTGGTCGGATCTAAAAAGTCTGATCCGGCATAAAAGTCGAAGTTAGCGTCAATCAAGTCCAGACCTACGTTGTAATAACTGCTTCTTTGTCCTTGGTGTGCGTAAAAAGCGGCCGGAGTGGCGTGGTCTACACTGACACTGGTGCTGATACCTACACGGCATCCTTTATCTTTTGCCCAGGAAGCAACACTGTTGATTTGGGTTTCCAGATCCTTTTTGACACCTAACGCGCCATTTTTTGTCTTGTTCCCAGTAGCAAGAGCGGTGCCGGCGGCGGCTGAATCTGTCACTCCGTTGGTGGCCGAAAAGGTCGTGGCTATGGTTGCATAGGGAAATTGAGTGAATAATAAGGGGGTCACACCAATTTTGCCTTCTAGTTCTCCACGATACATTTCTGTGCCTAAAACTTGATTGACACCCATTCCATCTCCGATGAAATAAAATACATACTTCGCTTGTTGTGCCTGTACAAAAAGGATGGACAGGAATACAAATACGGTAATAAACGATAGTTTTTTCATATTAATTGAGTTAATGACGTTTTTTTTAGCCTAGCAAATATAGGAAAAAAAGACTTTTTATTGGCAATTCCTTCTTGAATAATTGAGGTTTAATGACCAAATACGTTCTTTTGCAATAAATATGTAAATGAAATATTCTTGAAGTGTAATATATAAAGAACTGCTTGGAAAGTAGGGGAATCTGTTTTTTCACCATGGATACCGCATACAGATAATTGTTTTAATATTAGCGATTGTTAATTATAAATCTTATATTTGTCTTATCTAGAGTCAGTCAAGTAAAGTATGGGAGAATTTATAAATGTATTGGTATCAAAAAGAAAAAGTAATTTGATACCGGAAAGAGATAATCTGTATGGGCAGTTTGTCGGTGAATGGGATTTTGAATGGGTTGACCACCAAGGCACGGCAGATGAAAGACATATTCAGGGGGAGTGGATATTTGCTTGGGTACTGGAGGGAACCGCAGTTCAGGATGTGTTTATTTGTCCGTCGCGTAAGGCACGGATTAAGGATTATCAGCCGGACGCAGCTTATGCGACTACGGTACGTATGTATAATCCTGATACCGGGACATGGGATATCTTATATACGGAGTTGGGAGGTGCTACACAGCTTGAAGGAAAAAGAGATGGAAACAGGATCGTGCAGACGGAAGTTAATGAGAAGAATATACAGTGGGTGTTTTCGGAAATTACAACTACTTCATTCCGTTGGCAGCGCATAGTGAAGCGTCCGGATGATACTTGGGAGACTGAAGCCGAACTTTTTGCAGTTCGTCGATGATAAAATGCCTAAATCTTTTCCTTTGTCTCTTGTATAGTACGGCAACCGGACAATAATCTTGGTAAGCCATTCTCTGTGATAGGGTCCAAACCGGGCGTGAAGAAGGCAGGGCGGACGGGAAGAAGGACGTATTCCATACTAGCTCACCGGAAAAATAACGGTAACTATCCAGCCCCATCATTTGGGAAAGTACAGAGACGAATTTAGTTTTTAGGAAGCCGGATGTAATAATTTCAGTTTCTTTTTTCCGGCATCGTTGTTCATTGTTTTAAAAAATATTATCTTTGTTCCGAATAACAAATAAATATATAAAGCTATGATAGGATTTATTATATGGATTATTGGCCTTGTACTTACCATAAAGGCCGGAATGGAGATCTGGAAAACAAATGGTGATATGGCGAAAAAACTGTTGTTTATTGTTTTGATCATCATCACAAGTTGGCTTGGACTGGCTTTCTATTATTTCTATGCCAAGGACAAGGTCGCAGAATGGGTAAAATGACTTAATGAGGGAGGGGCTTTTATCCCTCCTTCTTTTTGGTATGCTTCCAACAATAGAAAAAAGAAAACCGGAACCTTATTCATTGATTCCGGTCTTCCACTATTAAAGTAACATGATAGGTTTAACCTTCCGGATACATAATTATCCGAAAGTAAAATCAAACTGGCTTTCGTCACATACTTCTATTAGTCCATTTACCCGGTGTATACAAACTTTATTTTCACGAGCCAGCCATCCGATAGCAAGTGCGGTACTTTCAACACTCAGGTTCAATTTTCTGGCAAGTTCCGGAATTGATATTCTTTTCACTTCATTAAGGGCGTGCCATACATTACCTGCATTGACACCTACAATTCTTTTGTCCATGCTTCTTACATTTAAATGTTTATATATCAGTTGATAACAATCAGATTCTGTGCTCTTTATCAGGGTATAGGAAACAGATCAGGTTCCCATAGGGAAACCGATTTCCGCTGATACATAGACACACCACAAGCCTACATATCAATTATATATCAGGAATTTCTTCTCAGTGGAGTTCCAATGTTTGGCAATACTTTTCAAGAAGGAAAGGGATTTGCACTTGTTTATCTGTATCATAATCATACCTCCAGGCTTGTGCCCTATATGCAAACCCATCTAAATTAAAAGCGGAAGGGCATTAACTTTGTCTATAAGTGAGGGAGTCGAAGCCCTTGGTACAAACAAAAACGCCCCCCGCAAAATATCGCAGGTTGAACGTATGGCTGTCCTTGGGTACATTAGAAGGAAATTTCGACTTTTCACTTATACAGAACCAGCTAAACGCTTTTTTATCTATTATTATTTTGTTCATCAAGATGAACGTTTCAAAGATACATATATTTTTTAGACTACAAACATTTATCGGTATATTTTGGGATATCTTTTTCAAAATATATTTCCGAAAGTATTCTTTGAGCAGAATAATATAAACAGCCCATCATTATTGCTGTCTCAACGACATGTAACGGCAAATGCTTCTCCAATTATAAGAAAACAGCGCTTGAAACCATGTCTTCATTATCATCTCCGATTATTCAGTATCTGAAATCTTCTTGTTATAATTTACCTCCTCAAATTTTTTTCTATTCTCTTTCCTTTAGCCAGTTCATCAACCAGTTTGTCCAGAGGCCTGATTTTTTGCATCAGAGGATCTTCAATCTCCTCCACACGGCAACCACAAACCACTCCCTTGATAAGCCTGCTGTTTGGATTCATTTGCGGTGCTTCATTAAAAAAGGTAGCAAGCTTCTTTATCCAGCTGTTCCTGTAATCCTTTCCTGTCATATCCGATCAGCCAACAAATAATTTCATCCAGTCCCTGCTTTGTCCGATTCTTTTTTTCCACCTTTGCGGACAATAATGGATAAATCATGGAGATTTTCATTTCAAATACCTTATTCTGCTGCTTTTTGTGTCCCTTTGGAAAAACAAAAAATCCTGATTTCCAAACGAAATCGGGATTTTACCATCTTTTGCTTTTCTTCAAAGCGATGCCATCAGAAATCGACCTTCTGATTTGGTTTATTCTAATTCCTTGAGTGACTGCACATTTATTACTTTATCTTTTATGAAAGCCATTGAACTAGCTCTACACTAAATTCATCGTTTTTCTTTATCAATTCAACATTTATTATTTCTTTGACGCTTTTCGATACTGCTTTTACTTCAATCTCCTGAGTTGATGAGGAAATTAATAGTTTTTGGTTCGATATTGCTATCAAAATTGATAATTCCCTTTTATATTTGCATATCAGTGTTACTTAAATTTATTATGAAAATGAACAAATTTATTGGATGTATTTTGTTAGGCGGATGCTTGTTGGCAGTTCTTCCGCTTTGGGCGACTGAGACGGATGAACTAGGTATAATTAAAAAGAATTATAGAAACATATTGATGCTTTCTGCTGGAAAGGCCGATTCTTTGCAGGCGGATTTTATCCGGATAAAACCCGAAACGGAAATGTCCGACCAGATGGTGGTGGAACTTCACCAGCGTTATCCTTTCGATTTGGACAAGATAAAAGGCTATTTGAAGAAGCAGGTGGCGGACGGTTCGTGGTCGGACATCAACTATGCCGATACGAAACGTTCCGGCTGGGAACCCAAGCTGCATGCGGAACGTATTCTAGAACTGGCAAAGTTATATTACGCTGAAGGAACGGACTATCATCGGTCGGAAATTGTAAGTCGGGTCATTCATTCGGCTCTGGCCTATTGGTTTTCGACAGAACCAAAGTGCCGGAATTGGTGGTACAACCAAATAGGACTTCCCAAGACGTTGGGAGCGGCTTTCGTCCTGTTGGAAGAACAGCTGTCGGCAGAGGAGAAACAGGCTGCCATAAAGGTGATGGAGAATGCCAAGTTTGGCATGACCGGACAGAATAAAGTCTGGCTGGCAGGGAATGTGCTGATTCGCGCCCTTTTGCAAAATGACGGTCAGTTGGCAAAAGCAGCGCGGGATACCATTGCCTCGGAGATATGTACAGGCAGGAAGGAAGGTATCAAGGACGATTGGAGCTTTCACCAGCACGGTCCTCAGCAGCAGTTTGGCAATTATGGGCTGGCATATATCTCTGGTATGAGCTTTTTCAGCCGGTTGTTTCAAGGGACATCGTATCAGTTTGACCGTCAGCAGCTGGCAATCCTTCATTCATTGGTAAACGAAGGTTATCGGTGGATTATTTGGAACCGCTATATGGATGTCAGCTCGTTGGGTCGTCAGTTCTTTCATCATGCGCAGGTTCATAAGGCATACGGACTGGCATTTGCCGCTGCCGACTTGGGGCTGAAAGGATTTCCGAAGGCGGGCAATCTGTTGGTAGGGCATAAGCATTTTGACGATTCGGACTATACTGTACATCGCAGCAAAGATTGGATGGGAACGGTGAAAATGTCTTCCAATCGGGTCATCGGTACAGAATTAGTTAATGAGGACAACCTGAAAGGATATTATTTGGGTGACGGTGCCACTTATTTCTATGTCCGTGGCGATGAATACCTGGACGTATTTCCGTTTTGGGACTGGCGGAAGATTCCGGGTGTCACCTCCTATGAGGATGTAGCTCCGATTCCTATGGCAAAGGGAATGAAAACGAACAACAAGACCTCTCTGGTCGGAGGACTGAGCGACGGCCAAAGAGGTATGACGGTTATGGAACTGAACCGTGATGGGTTGAAGGCTTATAAATCATACTTGTTTGCGGATGATTTTGTTGTTTGTCTGGGTACCGGCATTCAGGCGGACACCACTTTGTGTGTGACCACTTCGGTGGACCAACGCTTGAAAGAGGGGGAACTCCTTGTCCGAACAAAAAGTGGATGGCGGGAGGTCATTGGCAAGGAGTCCTTCGCACAGAAAGAGCTGCGCTTTTTCCACGACCATACAGGCTATATAATAATAGGTAAGGATACCTTGGTGACGGAGGTTGGAAAGCGTACTGGTCGTTGGTGCGATTTTATGAAGATGTACAAGCCTTCCATAGTGGAAGGCGAGGTGGTTTCTTTGCATCTTCGTCACGGGGTTCGTCCAAAGGAAGCCCGATACCAATATCTTGTCTTTCCGGGCAGTTCGAAAGAAAAGCTGGAAAAGTTTGATGTGGAGAAAGAAGTCATTGTCCTTCGCAATGATGCGACTGCCCAGGTGGTGCAGGTTCCTTCCATCGGAAAAGGGTACTGGGTGGCCGTTTACCAAAAGAAAGAAATAGTAGTGGCGGGAAAAATATTCACTCCGGAACAGCCTGGAGTTTATTATGTAGAGCATACCGTACAGGGCTTGAAGAAGAAACTGGAGGCTCCGTTCAAGTTGAAATAGCTTTTTAAAAGGTTTGTTATGTTGTTGATTGCTAATGCACTAATAGGAGAATGTATCTTCCTATTTGGAATAAAATTCCAAATGTTTGGAATGATTTTGAAACCGGACCCCGAAGACTTCCCCTAATTTTGCTGGAAAAGAAACTATATAATCTAAAATATAGATAATAAGATGAAAACAACATTTCTGTTAATTGGATTATTTCTTTGTTTGTTGATAGGTTGCTGCTCTGAGGGGCAAACAGGTAAAAAATTGCAAGTGAGTACATTGTTTATGGAGTTGCCGGAGATTTGTCCCACTCCTGATGGTATGGCAATAGCCCCTGACGGGAATCTGATAGTGGCCTGTCCTAATTTTGCCAATCCGGCTACGCCTGCCTGTTTGATGCGGATTACGCCTGATAAACAGATTTCTAAATGGATAGATGTGCCGGTGTTGGCGGAAACAGGTGTCGCATGTCCTATGGGAATTGCTTTCAATGAGAAAGGCGAGTTATATATTTGTGATAATCAGGGGTGGTCAGGAAGTGAGCAAGGACGTGGCAAAGGACGTTTGCTGAAATTGGTATTTGACAGTCAGGGAATGTTGCAGGAAACCATAACGGTGGCTTGTCAAATGGAACATCCCAATGGAGTGCGTGTACGGAATGGAAAGGTATATGTCACTCAAAGTTTGTTGTCTGCCATCCCGTCCGATTGTTTGGTAAGTGGAGTGTATTGTTTTAACGAGGGCGACTGCGGTATAGCAATAACCAATACGTTGGAGGATAAGAATCTGCTGGTTACAGTAACAACCCGTAATCCACAGGTGCAATACGGATTGGATGGCATTGTGTTTGATAAAGCCGGGAATTTATATGTAGGCAATTTTGGTGATGGAGCCATTCATAAGATTGTATTGGATGAGGAAGGAAAAGTGGTATCCAATACGGTATGGGCACAGGACAGTACGCAGTTAACTACTACAGACGGTATGTGTATGGATGAGGAAGGCAATATGTATGTAGCTGATTTTTCCGTGAATGCCATAGCGCGTATTACTCCTGACGGAAAGGTGGCTCGAATAGCGCAAAGTCCCGACTGTGACGGAAGTAATGGTGGACTGGACCAGCCTGGGGAGCCAATTGTATGGAACGGGAAACTGATAGTTTCTTGTTTTGACATAGTGACAGGACCCGATAAAGTGAATGCCGGACATGATAAACCTTACACATTGGCACAACTGGAACTGGAAAATCAATAAAAACAGGCTTATGAAAACACTCTATCTACATTTATAGGTTCTGCGATTTGCGGAGGCTTTGCTTTCTGTGTATGGCCGGAATTGTGGAAATCCTATGGTATAATGGGAGGGTGGCTTGCTTGCTGCCTTGCTGATAGGAATTATGTGGTATAATGAATCATTATAATGGAATTATCAACAATCCTGTTAATGGGATATGGCTGGATCAGAGCTGGTGTATTGGTGCTGCCGGTATGGCGTGGGGAGTGGTACGCTTGCTGATGAGGCGCATGACCGGGTCGATTGTTTTGAGATACAGAATGCGATACCTAAGGAGGTTCCAGCAGAAGAAGGGGTATTGGCTTGTACTTGGCGTGATGACTAGAAATCCTTTGTTGGAAATCTCTCGTGCTCCTCTTCATTTTACCTTGCACATGCCCAATGGCCTACCCGTTCCGAAGAGAGAGCAGCCATGACGCTGTTGGCAGAATGGATAAAATCCGGTCGGCTGCATGCTGATGAGTTTGCGAGTCATCGGTTTAGGATTGAGCACATTGCTGAAGCCTTTGCAGTGGCAGGGCGTAATGAGGCAATCAAAGTAATATTAACCTTTTAACTTTAAAATATAGATAATAATGATTGATATTCATACATTAACAGTAGAGCGATTGGCAGGTATGATTGATCATACTTTCTTGAAACCTTTTGGCGGGGTTGCCAATATTGAAAAATTGTGTGCGGAAGCCCGTCGGTACAATTTGATTGAAGCAGGGGCTACTCGTCTCGGAACATCGGCCGGAGTGAAGATAGTGGAAGAATTTATGCAAAGAAACGGAATGACAAATTAGAGCGGAGGAAATGAACAGGAAGAATTGGATTCGTTTTATAGGGAGCTTGTTTGTAGGAGGACTGCTGGTGGCTTGCGCAACTGCTCCCGATGTAGAACTTGTAAGTGCTGTTTCTTTGAACCGTTACAAAGCGGTATTGACGGCACCGTCCAAAATGGTGCCGTCTACCAAAACACCGGATGCAGCTTTGGCTGGTAATGGTGATTTGGGTATTACGTTGGGAGGTACATCGGACAGTCTTTGCTTCTATATAGGAAAAAATGATTTTTGGAGGGCATATCCGGTATATCCAGGAGGAATCGCTTTGCCGGGCGGATTAGATTTGTATGCGGAAGCATTGGCGGGTGCCGATTACCAAGTGGAGCAATTGCCGGGTAGTGCTGAGATAAAAGGGAAGTTTACTAAAGGAAAGACAGTTCTGGAATTGACCGCCTGGGTGGCAGCAACCCGCAATTGGGTGATTATAGAATTGACGGCCAATGAACCGTTGGAATTGTCATCACGCTTGTGGGCAGCGGAAGGAAATACTTCGGTGACTTCATCAGGGAAAGTACCGGTGAATTGGGTTACCCGATCATTTGAAAAAGAACCATTGCTTCGTTGGTCTTCGCATATAGCTTTGGCTATGGGTACTCCGGAAATGCAGCTGCCGGAATCAGGAAAGATTGTGTTGCAGCCGGGAAAAAAGCAATGGATAGCTGTTGTGGCGTATACGAACCATGATACTGTTCAATGGAAGGAAAAGGCTGTAGTTGAGGCGGAGGGCTTGACAGTCGATAGGTTGGAGCAGGCGAAAGTCGAGCATAAGGACTGGTGGAATGCCTTTTGGCAAGAATCTTCTGTTTCCATTGGGGATCAGGAATTGGAGCGTTATTACTATATGTCCCAGTACTTGTTTGCCTGTGCTTCCCGTGCCGGAAAGTTTGCTCCAGGTATATGGGGACCGTTTATAACGCGTGATGAGGCTGCTTGGGGTGGTGATTATCATTTGAATTACAATTATCAGGCTCCTTATTGGGCTTGTTTCTCTTCCAATCATATTTATTTGACCGATAATTTTGACCAGCCCTTGTTGGACTATATGGAAGCAGGACGGAAACATGCTGCCGATTTATTGGGTTGTAGGGGCATTTATTATCCGGTAGGTATCGGTCCTAAAGGATTGTGTACCGCTATGTGGCCACTTACTCCGGAAGAGATGATGGAAAAATATGCTACTCGTGAGAATACAATTGACGGTGGGTATAAGTTTTTAGGGCAAAAAATTAATGCGGTGTTTAGTGCAGGCAATATGCTGATGCGTTACTATAGTACTTATGACAAAACGTATGCCTCTCGGGTCTATCCCTATCTGTTGGCATGTGCCGATTTTTGGGAAGATTACCTGAAATTGGAGAATGGACGTTATGTCATTCACATGGACCATTTTAACGAGGTGATGCCCAATCATCGGAATAAAGGACAGTGGCGGCATCGTTTGGGTGATTTCAATTCCACGCTTTCACTGGGATTGGTACGAATGTTGTTTCAAGGAATGGTGGATATGAGTGCCTTTTTGCAGGTGGATGCCGACAGACGGGTAAAATGGTATGATATATTGGAGCATTTGAGTGACTATCCTGTTGCAGTGAATGCTTCAGGACGCTTGAGTTTGCGGAACATGGAGAGTGGACCGGAAGGAGTGGAAGATATTCCTTCCGGATTGAATCGTGTTTCTATTCATGGGCTTGTCTTGCCGGGAGGGGTGGCAGGACCTGTAACGGATTCTGTATTCAATGCCATTTTGTTGGAGGATGTCAATCATTGGCAGGACAAGATGCGTCGTCCCAATGACTGGGGAAATACATTTAATAATGGCATAGAGACTTGTTTTCCTGGAGCGGTTCGTGTGGGCTATGATGCTGCAGATCTGTTGAAGCGTTTAAAGAAGCGTATTTCTCTGACCGTTTATCCCAATTTGTGGATAACACAAGGTGGAGGGGGTATTGAGACGTTAGCTGCCGTTCCATTAACCATTAACGAAATGTTGATGCAAAGCTATGAAGGCGTGTTGCGTGTCTTTCCCAATTGGATAATGGATCAGGATGCTTCTTTCCAAAAACTTCGTGCTTATGGTGCATTCTTGGTGAGTGCCTGTCTGAGGTCGGGAGTGATAGACTCTGTGGAATTGATTAGCGAAAAAGGGATGCCATGTACAATGGAAAATCCTTGGAAAGGCCAATCGGTGCAGTTGTGGAGGAATGGAGACAAGGCTGAAACAGTTTCGGGCAATCGTTTTGTTTTCAAAACTTCGGAAGGCGAGTGTATCGTTCTTTGTCCGAAAGATTGAAAATGCTCATGTAACGGATGGAATTGTTCGGTATATTGGCAAAAAGTAATCTGTGTTGGTTTACGAACATCGATTACTTTTTTGCTTTTATGTTATGTTTGTTGGAAGTCGAAAGGACCGTGGAGGGTTACTTCCCGTGTGCTGTCCGAATGGCTGTGCGTATGTTTTCCATAGGGGTATCCGGTTTGATAGTACATTCCGCTCCTATGATCAGCCGTCCTTTATAGTTTTTCTTAATCTTCAACACGGCGGCTTTCACCTCTTCCGGTGTTCCATTGTGAATGGTCTTTTTCCGGTCCAGTCCACCCATCACAATACGTTTGAACAGTCGTTCTCCGTCCTTTAAGGTGAAAGGCTTGCCATTTACGATATTGGGGGTGTTTACAATTTGCCCCGGATAGTCGGCAAAGCGGCTCAAATCATCGTAGTTTCCTTCATAATCGCAGATATGCAAAATGTTGCACCGGGTGTCTTGATTGCATTCTTTCATCACTTGCAAATCGTAGGGCTTTACAAATCGTTCAAAGAATCGGGGTACAATGTAGAATTTCTCTTCTCCACCTTGCGAGGGTGTGTAGAACCCGTCCACACCTCTGGCTTTACAGTCTTTGGCGAATTGTATCAATGCTGTGGTGAAAATCTCCATGGCACGCGTCACCTGTTCCGGTTTTTCTTTGGCATATTTCATCAGGTTGGCAGCTCCTACTGTTTGTACCAGCATTTGAAAGGGGGAATAGATGGTAGGTAAAATCATGGCATCGTGTCCGGCAATATTCACAATGCGGTCAATCACTTCTAGGGTTGGCGCGAAGAAATTACGGGGTAGTGGTTTTATTTGTTCCCAGTCTTCCGGCTTTTCTATACGAATGCGTCCATAGCCTTGTTCGAATTGTATCTTTACGATATCCATTCCTGTGGCTACAAAATAGTTGATGTGGCTGTTGACAGCAGCTTCTCCCGTTTTCGCATCCTTACCAAAATGCATGAAGAAAGCTGCTGGAGCATAGTTCTTTTCTAATGTTCCATTCAGAAAACGTTCCATTATTTCTCGTTTGCTGGAAATGGTTTGTGCTTGTCCTGCCAATGTCATACATAGGCAGGCGGCCAGTAGATAATTTGTTTTCATGGTTCTTCCATTTTTGTTTGTTGATATGCAAAAATAAAATGTTTTTATGAATAAAATATTTGTAGGATGCTTATTATTAGTGGTTTGGAACGTTTCTTTAAAAGAATGACACAATATTATAAACGTTTGGAAAGCCTTTTGTGAGTTGGTTTAATATTGATAGATGTTGGGGAAATACTAGAAGAGGAATTGCAGAAACTTCTATTGTTTTGTAGTGGAAAAATAAAAAACTACTATTATGGAAAAACAAAAAAACATGTCGCTTCGGCGGTTTCTTTTCATCTTGGTTACTTTGTTGACCGGTATTCCTCTTTCAGCGCAGACAATCAAAGTAAGTGGCCATGTGGTGGATGCTACAGGCGAACCTATGATTGGAGTCTCGGTAGTTCCTGAGAAAAATCCTACATCGGGAACTATTACGGATTTTGAGGGTAATTTTCAAGTTGATGTTGAAAAAAGTTCTACATTGAGATTCTCCTATATAGGATATGTAGACCAAGTGTTGAAGGTCATCGGAACTACAATGAAAGTAGTGATGCAGGAAGATACCAAACAACTGGATGAAGTGGTTGTAGTGGGTTACGGTGTGCAGAAAAAGGTGAACTTGACCGGTGCTGTAGGTAGTGTGGATGCTGAAGACCTGACAAAACGGGTATCTCCCAATGCGTCCTCTATGTTGCAAGGACGCGTGCCGGGATTGCAAATTGTACAGAACTCGGCCAATCCGGGTGCGGAGTCTGCGGCTATCCAGATTCGTGGTCAAGGTACTTTCTCTGGAGCGGGTAGCAATCCTTTGATTTTGATTGATGGGGTAGAAGGTGATATGGACAAGGTAAATCCTAACATGATTGAAAATATCACGGTACTGAAGGATGCTGCTTCTGCTTCAATTTATGGTTCGCGT
The DNA here is from genome assembly GCF_054653615.1 of Phocaeicola sartorii JCM 17136 = DSM 21941. Taxonomy (NCBI): domain Bacteria; kingdom Pseudomonadati; phylum Bacteroidota; class Bacteroidia; order Bacteroidales; family Bacteroidaceae; genus Phocaeicola; species Phocaeicola sartorii. Next base: position 526,034 of record NZ_BAAIFW010000006.1, on the reverse strand, counting down.
GCAGCCAATGGCGTTATCTTGATTACTACCAAGAATGGTTCTGAAGGACGTTTGAATATAGATTACAGTTTTAATATGGCCTGGCAGTCGCCTACTACCATTCAGAAACGTATCATTAATTCAGCTGAATACATGACTTTGTTCAATAAAGCATTGGAACATACAGGTGGTGATATTGCTACTAAAGGTTATGAACAGGAATGGATTGATGCTTATAAGAATGCCGCTCCCAACGATCCTCAATATCCCAATCACGACTGGTATGGTGATGTAATCAAGACAGCTCCCATGCAACAGCATTTCTTGAGTGTGAATGGTGGCAAGAACGGAACGACTTATAATTTTGGCTTGGGATATCTGGATCAAGATGGTATGGTAATTCAAACTGGATACAAGCGTTATGATGCGCAAGTCAATTTGAAAACAAATCTGGGCGGACGGGTAACTTTTGGTACCAATATAAACTTCTCCAAATCCAATCGTCATTCTACCTCTTATACCAGTGGTGGCAATCAGATTGACAACAACGAAACGGAGGACTTGATTCTTTGCACCTTTACCCAAGGTCCGTATTATACTCCTTATTTGCCTGACGGGCGTTTCGCTTCCAGCGGTTATGCGGGTCGTGGTCACAACAAGGCTCCGTTGGCGGTGGCTTACAGTGGAGGTGGAAAGAAGTTTGATGAGAACTATGTACTGGGCAGCGCATTTGCAAAGGTAAAGATCTTGGAAGGTCTGGATGCTGAGGTGAAAGCTTCTGTCCGCTATAATCAGACACAGGCCAAATGCCTTACCGTTTCGGTTTCTGCCTATACATTTCACCCGAATGCTTTTGGTGATCATCAAGAAAGTGTGTACAATAGTGATGTCAATACATTGACTGTACGTCAAGAAACTGAAACGCAATATACACTATATGGAACATTGAATTATAAGAAGACTTTTGCCAAGAATCATAATCTGAATGTTATGTTGGGTTATAACCAGGAAAATTTCCGTTATGATAAATTGGGTGGATACAGGACAGGAGTTCCTACCAATGTACATTGGGAATTGGATGTGGCTCCTACAGCAGGGCAAACCAATGAGGGCAGCGCTTACGAATGGGCTATCCAGTCTTATTTCGGTCGTTTGAACTATGATTTCGCGGGTAAATATTTGTTTGAGGCCAGTTTCCGTTATGATGGTACCTCACGTCTGGCAAGCAACAAACGCTGGGGATTGTTCCCGTCGTTCTCTGGTGGTTGGCGTGCTTCAGAAGAAGGCTTTTTGAAAGAGGTGGAATGGCTTTCCAACTTGAAAGTGCGCGGCTCATGGGGACAGTTGGGTAATCAGAACATCGGTAATTATCCGTATCAGGATGCGTTGAGTGCCGTAAAATACAACTTTGGAGGAATTGTAACGCAGGGACTTACACAAAATGCGCTGACCAATATGGATATCATGTGGGAAACTACGACAGCTACTGACTTTGGCTTTGATTTCGGGATGTTCAATAATAAAATCTATGGTTCAGTAGATTATTACAAAAAGAGGACAGAGGATATCCTCCGCACTTTGCAGGTCCCTTCTCATATTGGTGTGACTGCTCCTACAGTGAATAGGGGTATTATGGAAAATACCGGTTGGGAATTTGTGCTGGGACACGAGAACCGCATCGGTGACTTTACTTATAGCATTTCCGCCAACTTGGAAACTTATAAGAATGAGCTGGTACAGTTCGGTGCCCGCGAAATCAACAACAACGGAACCATTCGCCAGGAAGGTCTTCCTTGGGATAGTTACTATATGTATGTGTTTGATGGTATTTATCAGAACCAGGCGGAGATTGATGCGCTGAAGCCATTGAGTAACTTGACCAAACCGGGCGATATGAAATACAAAGACATTAATGGTGACGGAAAGATTACTCCTGAGGACCGCGTTGTTGTAGGTGGCGCTTTCCCTAAGTTCAATTATGGATTTACGGTGAATGCGGCGTGGAAAGGATTCGATTTGTCTGTCTTCTTTCAGGGAGTGCAAGGAAAGAAAACTTACGTGAAAGAATGGGGTATTGCTCCTTTCCGTCAAGGCTCTGTTCCGGCTGTGTACTGGAGGGACGCTTGGAATGGAGAAGGAACTTCCAATACGATTCCTCATATTTTTAATGATAACTATGCGCCTAACACAGCCATCTCTACTTGGTGGCTGCAGGACGCTTCTTACTTGAGAATGAAGAATCTTCAGATTGGTTATACATTACCTAAGTCCTGGTTGGAGAAAGTTCGTTTCCAAAATGTGAGAGTGTATTTCTCAGGTGACAATTTATTGACATTCACCGACATGTTTCAAGGACTGGATCCGGAACGTACGGCAAAGAATTCACGAGGAGTTATCTATCCACAGGCGAAGGTGGTATCTTTCGGCTTAAAAGTAACCTTATAATATAAAGTATATACAGATGAAAAGACATATATTGATTAGCACAATTGCTATGGCATTGGCGGCCGGTTTCACTTCATGCGAAGATTTTTTGGACAAACAGCCATTGGACAAAGTTAGTACTTCCACTTTCTGGCAGACCACAAAAGATGCCGATAAGGCGTTGACTGCAGCTTATGCCAGTTTCCGTAACGGAACTTTCTCGGCAGTTCCTGCTGGAGGTCCCTGTACCGAACAAGAATGTTTGTCGGACAACGCTGTTACCCGTGGTGCTCATTCGGCTATTCAGCAGGGAGGTATTAATCCCTCTACCGGAGGTTTGTTGAATGATTTGTGGGATGACTCGTACAAAGGTATTGCCGCGGCCAATTATTTTCTGGACAATTTTGATAAGGTGAGGGATTTGTACTCGGAAGTCGATTTTAATAAATTGAAGGCGGAGGCACTTTTTATACGTACGTTTTATTATAATGAATTGGTGGTGCATTATGGTGCGGTACCTATGATGTTGCATAGTGCCAAGCTGGGAGATGGCTTTGAGAAGTTGCCCCGTTCACCACGTGCCGAGGTGATCAGCCAAATGTTGGATGATATTGATTTCGCCATCGAATGGTTGCCTAATGTGGCTTATACTGATGGTCATGCGGTGAAAGGTTCGGCTGTGGTCTTGAAATGCCGTATTTTGTTGAACGACCAACGATATGCTGATGCAGCCAAACTGGCAGGTGATTTTATTCACGATCCGGCCAATCCGTTTAAGTTGGCGGATGATTATGCGGGAATCTTTTTTGGTGGACAGATCAACAATCCGGAAATCATGTTTTCCATTCAGTTTACTGCTCCTGACGATTTCCATGCACTGGATCAGATGGTGGCTAGTCGTATGACAATCTTTCCCAGTTATAATCTGCGTGCCGCCTACGAGGAAGGTGACCCCCGTATCAAGATGACCATGTACGAAGCAGGCGATCCTTGGGTAAGTAATGACAAGACCGGAAAATTTGAGGATGACGGCAATCGTGCCGAGGGATTGGTGCCTTTTACGGGAATGGCATTTAAGAAATATGTGAATCCCACCATCATGGCACCCAAAGCTTCGACACTGAGTGACCAGCACATTGTGAAGATGCGTTATGCCGATTTGTTGTTGATGTATGCCGAAGCCATGTTCGAAAGCGGACAGGGCGGTGATCCGAAGGCATTGGCCGCTTTAAATGCCGTGCGGCAGCGTCCGGGTGTGAATATGCCTCCCAAAACAGAACTGACTCGTGAGAATATCCGCAATGAACGTCGGGTGGAGCTGGCGTACGAAGGAATTCGCTATTATGATATTATTCGATGGGATATTGCCAAGGATGTGATTCCTACCGTGCAATATGACGAAAGCGGAAAAATGCGTAAATTTGATGGCAACTTGTGGCCTGTTCCGCAGAAGCAGATGGATATCATGGGTGACATTTGGGAACAGAATGCTCCTTGGAATTAAGGAATAATAGTTCTTTTGCCGGATGGTAGTGATAAAGGCTTTTTTCTTTAATTCCCTCCGGCTTTTATATTAACCCTTTACATCCCTTTTATAGGTATATGTTCTATCTCCATGGCCTTTGGAGTTATTTCCGTAGGGCTTGGAGATAGAAAGTAATGGGTAGAAAAGCCTTAGTCAAATGGCATCTGGAAATTGGTAATGCGGATGGGTTTTGTAAAAAGGATTGTTTGATGGAAAATTAGGATAAAGAAGGTCCTTTATTGTGAAGCAGGCTGCACGATCAGAGAATGGGACAATAATGATATTATTAGGTGTGATAATAGAACTTTGTTTCTGCGGTAAATACTTACTTTGCCGATAAAATGATATGAATATTTTTATAATTAAAATTTAATAGTATGAATAAACTCGTGAAAGATGTTTTAGTGTCAGGCGCATTGGCTGTTGTGGGGCTTATGGGTTTGAATGCTTGCGAATCGGATGATGAAAAAGAAATTTATGACATGGTGGTGACTCCGGGAAGTTTTGACCAGTTGTCTCCGGCTGGTGCCGACTATACGGTTTCTGTTGATATGTTTAAAGGTGGAAAATGGGCGTATGATATCGCTTATGAAGGTACGGGCGTTACCGGATGGATTACAGAAAAGGCCAAGAGTCTCTATGATATTACTTTTACGGTAGCACCTAATAAAGGATTTGCCCGTAAGGCGATTGTAACCTTTAAAGATAAGGAAGGAAAGGCGGAAAGTATGCAGCTGACTGTCAGTCAGCAGGAAACCAATGTACATGACTTGACTGTCAGTTTGAAAGAAATAGAAGTATTTTATGATGGGGGAGAACAGACAGTACAGGTTACAGCTTCGGTCACAGTGGACTGGGAATGTACGGCTGTTGATAAAGACGGAAAGAAGTCAGACTGGATTACTGTAAAGAACAAGACGGCTGCCGGGGCAACGATAGCCTTTGCTGCCAATGAGGGAAAGCCGCGTCAGGCAACCTTGTTGTTTACAGATAAAAATAAAAAAGCGAAAGAAGTAAGGGTGCCGGTCGTTCAGGCACAGTATCGGACTCCGGAAGAACCGATTCCGGCAGGATATGTGCAGACTGGAAGCATGACTCCTGATAAAACATTATTGGGGAGTGAATGGAAAGTGGTGAATGATTACATGAAAAAGTATGGTTGGGAATATACCGAACATCCTAATCAACCGAAGAGTACCGATACAGGAGAAGATGTGGACGGTAAGCACATAGAAGTGGTTCAGGACTTGGTATTGGGGCAGCCGGTTTTCCGCTTCATGGTTCACAAAAACGAGCAGATGATTGACGGTGACCGTGGGGAAAAGAAGGACCGCCAGCGCAATGAGATGAAAACCCGTGTGGTGAGCAGCAACAAGGCGCAATACAAGGATGTGAATGGAAACTATGACGAGTGGCAAATCGTGGAATGGAAATTCAAGATTCCGGCAGGTTTCCAGCCTTCTACCTCCTTTACGCACATTTATCAGTTGAAAGGACATGATGGAAGTAATATCTCGGCGCCGATCATTACTCTTTCGCTGCGCTCTAATGCTGATGGAAGTAATCGTAGGGTACAGGTTATTCATAACGGTCGTAGCACTGCTACTCATCAAGGCACATTGGTGGATAATGTTCCGATGAGTGACTTTGAAGGAGAATGGGTACAGGCGCGTACGGAATCACATTTCTGCCGGGACGGTTATTATGGAATCAAGCTGACCCGTATCAGCGACGGCAAGGTGCTGATGGATTATACCAACGAGCATATTGATATGTGGCGTGACAAGGGGACAACCAATGTCCGCAGCAAGCATGGCATCTATCGCAATGTGGGCAAGAATCCTTTTGGCTCCAATGCCTTGCTGAAAGATGAAGAACTTTATCTGACAGACTTCAAGATATATGAAAAAAAATCAAATGACAACCCTCAGGCAGTGGATGACTGATGGGGAATTTTCTAAATTTGTTAAACATTAAAATACTAAAATTATGAAACAGAAGAATTGTTCTTGGGAATGGTGGCGATTGTTCTTTTGCTGCTGTTTTCTGCTCCTTTGGGATATAGGTGTATATGCCCAGCAGACTTCTCAACTCAAAGGACAAGTGATTGATGCGGCGAACAATGAACCGTTGATTGGTGTGTCTATTCAGGAAAAAGGTACAACCAACGGCGTGGTGACGGACATGGACGGAAACTTTGTCATCACGGTTTCGCCTAAGGCTACGTTGGTTTTTTCGTATATCGGCTATGAAACTTTAGAACGGAAAGCTTCCGAATGCCATGGAGTCATTAAATTGAAAGAAGACAGCCAGACCTTGCAGGAAGTGGTCGTGGTAGGATATGGAATGCAGAAGAAAGTAAATCTTTCCGGATCAGTGTCGGCTATCGAAGGAGACAAGATCGCTGCCAAGCCTTCTACAGATGTGCTCTCTGCCTTACAGGGAGAGTTGCCTGGAGTAACGGTGCTGCGTAGTGGCGGACAGCCGGGTAGCGAGACTTCCGGTATGCGTATCCGTGGCTTCTCGTCGGTCAACAGCACTTCGACTTTGGTTTTGATTGACGGCGTGGAGGGAGATCTTACCTTGGTGAATCCCAATGATATTGCTTCTATCTCCGTATTGAAAGATGCAGCTTCCTGTGCCATTTATGGTGCACGTGCTGCTGCCGGTGTTGTATTGGTGACGACGAAGGCGGGAACGGAAGGGAAACCAAAAATTTCATATAACGGAAGCTTTACTTTCCATACACCGGGCAATATGCCCGAGCGTCTTCCCGCATGGGAGGAACAGGCCTTTATAGACCAGAGCCGTCTGAACTATGACGGAAAGAGGGAATGGTCGGAAGAAAAGGCTTCTTGGGTAGGCAACCCGAATTTTAATACCCGACCGTTGAGCAACGGACGTTGGGATTACTTTGATGCCATCAACTGGGTGGAAGAAGGTACCAGAGACTTTACCACACAGCAGACTCATTCGTTGTCGGTGAGTGGCGGAAACAAGACAACTAATTATATGTTCTCGGCCAATTATTATACAAAAAACGGTTTGTTGAAGTATGGTCCTGACAGTAATGAACGTTATAACCTTCATGCCAAGGTGAAGACTGAGTTCAACAAATATTTTGAATTTTCGTTGAATGCGCAATATCAGAGCAGGAATATCGAAGCTCCTTCATACGGTGCGGGAGGTATTTTCAACTCGCTCTTTACCACACGCGGACGCCAGTCGGTATTCGTACCCGAGGGGGATGAAAGCGGCAGTATCTATAATGGAGACCTGCAGGGAAATCCTATTGACATCATGAAGAATGGAGGTATCAGAGAGAGAAAGCTGGAAAACTACATTGGGAAAGCGACATTGGGCATCAAAGATGTAGTGAAGAATCTACGTATTGATTTAAGTGCATCCCGTCGTGCCGGTTACTATGCCGAAGTGATGGAGAAGCATCATCTGGAATGGAGAACCCGTGACGGAAAGACGATCCGTAATCAGGTGAACAATCCGGACGAGCTCTACAAATGCAGATATTCCAATTACCATGATTTGTTGGAGGCTACAGCGAATTATACGTTTGATCTGAATGGAAAGCATAACTTCAGTCTGCTTGCCGGAAGTACTTATGAGAATTATCGTCAGGACCAGATTGATGCTACGGCTAAATCGCTGAACTCGGATGATTTCTTCTCTTTCAACGGTTATGACTCTTCGATTGCGACCAATACCGAACTTTCTGACAAGATTGATCCGTGGTCTATGATGTCTTATTTCGGTCGTATCAATTATAATTATCGTGAACGTTATTTGTTTGAGGCCAATATTCGCTATGACGGAAGTTCCCGTCTGGCACCCGGCAAACGCTGGAAAGCATTTCCTTCTGTGTCGGCCGCTTGGCGTGTCAATGAGGAGAAATGGTTCAAGGCTGATTTCATCAGCCAGCTGAAATTACGTGCGTCATGGGGTGAATTGGGAAATGGTGCGGTATTGGGTTTGTATGACTATATGCCGCTCATCAAGAGAGAGGACTATATGGGTGAAGGGGCCTATTTCCAAGAAGAACTGGCTTCTACTGATAAGACATGGGAAGTTGTTTCTACCACCAACATCGGTATGGATTTTGGATTGTTCAACAATCGTTTGTCCGGTAGTTTTGAATATTATTGGAAAGTGAACGACAACATGTTGGCCAGTCCGCAGGTTCCTCATCAGATCGGTATCAAGGTACCCAACCTGAATATTGGAAAACTGAAGACATGGGGATGGGACTTGAATGTGACTTGGAAGGACAGAATCAAGGATTTCAATTATCAGATCGGTTTCAATATTTCAGACAGCAAGAACGAACTGGTGGAATACAATGGAGTTAGTGTGGTGAAGGCAGGTATTGTGCAGCACCTTCAAGGATATGAACTGAACACTATTTGGGGGTATAAGACGGACGGTTACTGGAGCAGCCGTGAGGAATATTTGCAGTATAAGAAAGATAATCCGGGGTACAAGTCGTTTAATGACGGAAAAGTAAGTGGCGGTGATATAAGATATGTGTCACAGGGCAAGGCCGACCACGAGATTGGTGTAGGCAGTGGCACGTTGAGCGATACCGGAGACTTGGTTTACTTGGGCAACACAGACCCTCGTTATCTGTATGGATTGAACTTGTCTGCACAATGGCGTGGTTTCGACATCTCTGTTATGTTCCAAGGTGTGGGCAAGCGTAAAGCGATGGTTCAGTTTGGTGCCATTGCTCCACTTTCGGGTACGGGGAGTATGCCGTGGACCATTCATCGTGATTACTGGACGGAAGATAACCAGGATGCTTACTGGCCTCGTCTGTGTAACTATGCCAACAATGATTTCAATTTCAAAACTTCGGATAAGTGGATACAGAATGCCGCCTATATCCGTTTGAAGAATGTCACAGTGGGGTATACATTGCCTATACCGAAAAAATATGTGGAACGCGTGAGAGTGTATGTGACCGGTGAGGATATTTGGGAGCACACCAAGATGCTGTCTGTATTCGATCCTGAGCAGGACAATGGCAAGGATGGTATCAACCGGAGTTTCTATCCGTTCTTCCGCAGTTGGACTGTCGGACTTAATGTTTCATTCTAAAATAACTGATTGATCATGAAAAAAATAGTTTCATTTTTTATAACCGCCACATTGATGGTGTCGGGCTGTACGCTGGACAGGGAACCTGAAACCACGCTGGCGGACAATAACTTCTGGAAGTCGGAAACCGACCTCCGGGGAGCTTGTAATAAGATGTATAAGGATTTGCCGGGTTTTGTGAACGATTTCCGTTCGGATGAATTGAGAGACAAGAGCCAGAATGGAATTTCCAGTGGAAACCGTAGTGTTTCCGGTACTTCCGGTGACTGGACGGATCCTTATAACCGTATCGGGGTTTGCAATAACATTATTATAAAATCGGAAAACGCGCAGGTGGAGACGGGGCGCAGAAATCGCTGGGTGGCTGAGGCTTATTTCTTCCGTGCTTATAATTATTTTGAGTTGGTGAAGAAGTATGGCGATGTTCCTTTGATTCTGAAAGTGTTCAACAGCACGTCGGATGCCGATGTGGTTCGTGCTCGTGATTCTAGGGAAACGGTTATCCAGCAGTGTTATGATGATTTGGAGTTTGCTTTGGAATGGTTGCCCGATATTGATGATTCCGAGTTGAAGAATGATTGGGGCAGAGTGTCGAAGTCGGCTGCATTGGGCTTGCTGGTCCGTATCGGCTTATATGAGGGTACTCATAAGAAATATCACCATACACCGGATGGCAATTATGTGGATCATTTAGATAAAGGGATAGCAGCGGCCCGGCAGTTGATGAACAGTGGCAAGCATGATCTTTATCCGGATTTCAATAAACTGTTCTTGCACGATGGAGAAGGACGTCAAAACAAGGAAAATCTGTTTGTCAAGATTTACGGACCGGCAGGTACTATCAACCATAAGCATTCCCGTCAGTTGGAAAGCAGCATTACACTGACCCGGAATATGGTGGACAATTTTTTGTACACTGATGGATTGCCTCGTGAAAAATCACCTCTACGGATACATCCCGAAAGTTCGTATGCCGATATGTTGAAGAATCGCGATCCACGTTTGGCTATGACTGTATTTACTCCAGGTGAAGAAGCTTATAAAGGAAGTTATGTACCTTTTGTGACCACCAATCAGAACCATGCTTTTGGTTATGCTATCAAGAAGGGATACATCGGTTCTGAATACTCCAGCGATGGAACGAATGACAAGATGATTATCCGTTATGCCGAAGTCTTGATTTCGTATGCCGAATTGCTTTATGAGAAGAATGGAAGCATTACGGACGATCAATTGGACGCTACTATTAATAAGGTAAGAGAAAGAGCCGGTTTCAATGTTAGATTGACCAATGCCTTTGTCGCTGCAAACGGTTTGGACATGCTTGATGAAATCCGTCGCGAACGTATGGTGGAATTTATAGACGAAAATCTGCACTATGATGATATCATCCGTTGGAAAACAGCTGAAGAAGTTTTGCCGAAGGCTATTCTGGGATTGATTTATTGTTCTGATGAAACAACGGCGAACTACAATGAACTGAAGAATAACCTGACTGCTGAGGATGGAACTTATAAAGGGGTGAAAGTGTATGACCAAGGTTTTATTTATGTGTTGGAAGAAGCTGAATCGCGTAGCTTTGATCCTGAACGTGATTATTTGTATCCGGTTCCGACACATGAAATCAGTACGTCTGGTGGAAATATAACACAAAATCCGAAATGGGGTAATTAATTTTAAAAAGGGAAATGATGAAAAGAAATATCTTAATCTTGTTAGTGATGGTTTGTGTATCTTCTTTGTTCACAAGCTGTAGTGATGATGAGTGGGGTAACAATAATCCGGAAATGGAACATATTTACTATTATGGATTGGGAAATGTGAAGTTTCCGGGTGGTAATGAATTGGTTTATAATGTCAATCAAGGAGAAACATTGGCTGTCCCCACTTATTTTTGGAGCGTGTTTACACGTCCTTATAGTCCGGTAGTGGCTTATTACACTTCTTCGGCAGAGGGGTTGGAATGCGGTAAGGATTACCAAGTGGTAGACGCTCAAGGGAATGTGTTGGCACCTGATACCAACGAAGGAGGTTATAGCATGGTGTGGAAGAACGCTGTGAAGGGCAGTCAGAATGTATACATCAAGGCATTGCCTGGAAAAAAAGGGCGTATTCGCGTGCTGACTTTTGATCCGGCTAAGAAAATGGATGTGACAGATGTGGAAAGTACAGTCATTGTACGTACGAATGAGTACGAAGTACGTGCGTTCAGTGAGAATTATTATGTGACAGTGAACATCAAATAGCCTTTAATGTAACAGCCTGTTTAAATTTTCTTCAAAAAGAATGTTCAAAAGAATGCTGAACAAAATCCTAACAGGCTAAGTTTTATTCTTTAGTTGAACTTTTCGCCCCCTCTCAGAGTTTTGCAAAAGTGCTGCCACTGCTACCACCCTTACTGCTGAAACCACTATGAACAGGGCGTTCAGCAGGGTGGTGGCAGCACTTTTTTTTATGTAGTAAAAAGTGTTGTTGCCACCACTTTTCCCAGTTCTTTCTGGAGGTGTGATGCTTTCCGGCTGTCTTTCTGGAACTGTTGGCAGCACTTATTGATACGCATGATCTGCTTCGTTCATCTGTATGAATGCGTACACGGACAAGGAGTTTCAACCGGTTACGTAGGGTTGAAACTTTAGTTCCATCAGGCTGAAACTTCAGTTCCACCGGGATGAAACTGTGGTTTTGTCGGGATGCAACCGTAGTTCTGGTGTAGTTTAACGCTTTAGGTTGACTACTCCTTCATCTTACTTGTAAGGATGGTTGACGGAGTTAATACTTAGTTATAATATGAGTTGACTCTTTCAAGCGGATCGCAAGCAGATTTCTGTCAGGCTGTAGTCAGTGTCTTGTCCATCGGTGGATTCCGTTCTATCGGTTCGGGTTCCGAGGTTTATTGGGGGGAGAATGCCAAGTGACGGTTTCTCCTCCTTTTTTATTTTGATACAGAACATAAAGAGAATGGAATATTTTTGGCAGTTCATGATCATGAACTCTTTTATCTTTGTGGTCAAACGAGTATAAATTTAAAAGACAGATCACATGAAAAAACACTATTTACTGAATTGGGTATGGGGCATGCTTTTATGGAGCACGGTAAATGTATCAGCGCAAAATGCCGCATTAAAAAATTTCCCTGAAGGTTCACAACCGCAAGAAGTGGGAGACAGAATTGTGAACAAGTTCCTGAAAACTCCACATACGCGATTTGGAAACCCACGTGCGGAAAAAGCACCTGATTACATAACTTATCCTGATGCATGTACATGGCTGGGTGCTTTGTGGTATGCAAAAGCGACCGATAACAAGCTGATGACAGCAGGACTGGTGAAACGCTTTGAACCGCTTTTTTCTACAGAGAAACACATGTTGCCACGTATGGTTCATGTGGACTATAATGTGGTGGGAGCAGTCCCTTTGGAAATTTATATTCAAAAGCAAGGAGGACAGGAATACTATGATTTGGGTATGAAATATGCTGATACCCAGTGGCAGGTGCCGGCTGACGCGAAACCGGAACAAAGGGCTTATGCCGACAAAGGTTATTCTTGGCAGACTCGCATCTGGATAGATGATATGTTTATGATTACAACCATTCAGTCGCAGGCTTATCGGGTGACGGGTGACCGTAAGTATATTGACCGTGCTGCCAATGAGATGGTGATGTACCTGAAAGAGATACAACGTCCGAACGGATTGTTTTATCATTCTCCCGAAGCCCCTTTCTTTTGGGCGAGAGGCAATGGATGGATGGCGGCGGGCATGGCTGAACTGCTTTCTGCCTTACCGGAGGACAACCCGAATCGTCCGGCTATCATGAAGGCTTATAAGACGATGATGAAGACGTTGAAAAAGTATCAGGGAAAAGAAGGATTGTGGCATCAGTTGATTGATGAAAGGGAGGCGTGGAATGAAACGTCGGGTACAGCAATGTTTACATACGCCATGATTGTCGGAGTAAAAAAAGGATGGCTGGATGAAAAAGAATATGCGCTTGTCGCGCGCAAAGGATGGTTGGGACTGGTGTCTTATATCAATGCGGATGATGAGGTGGAGGACGTATGTGAGGGAACGAATATCAAGAATGATAAGAATCATTATATGAATCGTAAACGTATTACAGGTGATTTGCATGCACATGCACCGTTATTATGGTGTGCTACGGAACTGGTTACTGTAAACTGATTCCGGATTTTATCATAAAATAATATTTTATAAATAGAATTGTACAGAGCTTGGAATTTTTAAAGAAAACATTTTATCTTTGTGTCGCATAACCTTTATTTGATAGTGTACAATGAAAACCACAAAGATGCTAAAAAGACTGCTTTGTATAATTCTATTGTTACAAATTGCAGGATGGACGGAGGTACAGTCCGCTCCGGTTGCCAATACATATTATTTTTCTAATTTAAGCCTGAAGGACGGGCTTTCCCAACTTTCCGTATTGAAAATTTATCAGGACTCGAAAGGGTATATGTGGTTTGGTACGCGGAACGGACTGAACAAATATGATGGAAACCGTATGGTGGTATATAAACATTTGGACAGTGATTCATTGAGTTTGGTGGACAACCACATCACGGCGATAGTAGAGGATAGAAAGAATTGTTTATGGGTGGGAACGTCACGCGGGCTGAACCGGCTGGATTTAAAAACAGACCGGATCACTCCTTATGCAGGGAAGAACTTTTCGTTGTTGGATTCGGGAGTGCGTTCTCTTTTTATCGATTCAAATGACCGTTTATGGGTTGGTACCTCCAAAGGATTGTATTTGTTTGTGCATGAGGCGGACACTTTTCAATCTGTCGATTTGGACGGGAAAATAAAGGGAGAATTTATTTCTGTCATTACGGAAACTTCAGATCATCAGTTGTTGATTGGTACGGAACATAAGGGATTGTACGTATGTGATTTAAATTTGAAATTAATCAGTCATTATGCCAAGACTGAGGGAAATGCTTCTTTGCCCGATAATAATATTTCTGATATTCATGAAGATTCCCGTAAGCAGTTATGGGTGTCTACCAATTATGGAGGAGTGTCAAAGGTCGATTTGTCCACTGGGACATCTGTTCATTATACAACGGCTAACAGTAAACTTACTACAGATAATATCCGTTGTTTGGCTGAGGCGGCCGGAACTTTGTTTATCGGAACCTTCGACGGGCTTTATACCATTGACTTGACAGACAATCAACTGAAAGGATGTTCCAATGCTGCTTTGGAAAAGGGGACGTTAAGCCATTTTTCCATTTATTCCATTTGTGTGGACAATAGTGGAAATGTATGGGTTGGTACTTATTCGGGAGGAGTTAATTATTTCAGCAAGTATAATAACCGTTTTGTCTTTCATGAGCCGACAAACGCTCTCAATATGCTGATGGGGGTCTATGGCGCTATGGCTTGCCAGCCTCCTCATTGTCTATATATAGCAACTGAAGGAGGAGGTTTGTTGGATTATCATCTGGAATCGAATACTTATCAATATTATTTATATGATACGTCTTCGTCACAGCAGTATAGTCGTAATATTATTAAGTCGGTCATGCAAGAGAAGGATTATATTTGGTGCGGGACGACGCAAGGAAGTATCTATCGGTTTGATACTCGTAGCAAACGTTTTTCATTGTACTATGCTTTTCCTTTGCATCAGTCTACATCTGTTTATTCTATTTTGCGTACACAGGATAATAATTTGTGGCTGGCCACTTCTAAGCCGGAGGTGGGATTGGTGAAACTGACTGAAGACAGAAAGATGCAGAATCGTTTTGAGTTGGCCGATTCCGGGCGTATATGGACACCGGGTAGTTCGCGTTGCCTGCTGGAATTGGAAAAAGGGGTATTGTTGGTCGGTTCGCGTAATAATGGATTGTACAAGTATGACGAGAACAAGCGTGAATGTACTGTGTTCAGTAAGAATGGGAAGGGCGCTAACCATTTGCCTGCCGATTATGTGACTTCGCTTGTCCGTACAAAGTCAGGACAGATTTGGGTGGGCACGTTTGGCGGAGGCCTCAGTCTGTTTGATCAAGAAAAAGGAATCGTGAAGTATATAACGAAAAAGGAAGGGTTGCTGGATGATGAAGTTTGTATGGTTGTGGAAGATCGTAACGGGGATTTATGGATGAGTACCAATAGTTGTATATCCAGATATAATCCGAAAACGGATGAGGTATATAATTATTATATGGATAACGGAATTGGTGCACAGGAATTCAGTCCACATAGCGGAATGCTGCTGCCTGACGGAAATATCTGTTTTAGTGCTAATAATGGTTTTATAACTTTTGATCCTGCAAACCTGCAAATCAATTCATTCTTACCTCCATTGGTCTTGACTACACTGGCGGTGAACAATAGGGTTGTGAATCCGACTGGGGAGGGCATCTTGCAAATGGTACTGGACGATACGGAGAAAATAGAGTTGAATTATAATCAGAATAATATAACGATCGGTTATTGCGCCTTGAACTATGTGTGTTCTGACTTGAATCAATATGCCTATCGGCTGAAAGGATATGATAAAGACTGGAATTATGTAGGCAACCGTAAAGAAGCATACTATACCAATTTGGGACCTGGGAAATATGTGTTCGAGGTGAAAGCCTCCAACAATGACGGTATTTGGAATGATAAGATACGTACACTTTCTATTATTGTCCATCCTCCTTACTGGATGACTTGGTATGCTTATTTGTTTTATGCCTTTTCTTTTTTCGGTATCTGTTTCCTGGTGATGTATTATATCATCAAGAAGAAGAATCTGGAACAGGCTTTGGTTTACGAGCACTTGAAACAACAGCAGGCCGAGGAGTTCCATCAGACCAAGATGCGCATGTTCACCAACTTCTCGCATGAGCTGCGTACCCCGCTGACCCTCATCATTTCCCCCTTACAGGAACTGCTGCGACGGAATGAATTTAATACAGGGATCAGAAACAAGCTCGATTTGATATACAACAACTCACAGCGTTTGTTGCTGTTGGTGAACCAGTTGATGGACCTGCGCAAGAATCAGGCAGGAAAGATGCAGTTGAAGATAGCCAAAGACGATATCTGTTCCTTTGTCATGGAGATTTACTGCGCGTTCAACCAGATAGCCTCCGGCAAGGAGATCCGCTTTCGGTATGAGGGTGGTGAGGTGGGCATTGTTGCCTGGTTTGACAAGTCCCTGTTCGAGAAGGTTGTGTTCAACCTGCTTTCCAACGCGTTCAAATACACGCAGGCGGGAGGCGAAATAGTTTTGTCTGTTGCCAAACTGAAGCTGAAAGATGTCCCTGCCGGACAACGGAAAGAACTGGAAAGTCTGTCGGAGGATACGGAGCTGGTTCATCTTTTCGTAAGCGACACGGGCAAGGGTATTCCCGAGGAGGAGATGAAGAACATCTTCGCCCCGTTCTATCAGATCGAGGACAGGAAGGCGAAGGATGTGGCGGGCACCGGTATCGGACTGAGTTTGACACAGTCCATCGTCCGGTTGCATCATGGCACCATCCGGGTGGAGAATAATGCGCGGGGTGGTGCCACCTTCCATGTGCTTTTTCCCATAGACCGCCGTGTGTACACCGAAGAGGAGATAGACCGGGAGGCTGCGGATAGGGTGGTCATGGATGTCATCCCTTCGACCACCGCTCCCGAGGTTTTCGGTCTGGAGAAGAAATACACCGTATTGCTGGTGGAGGACAATGAGGAGGTGCGCAGTTATGTAAGGGAGTGTCTGGACCCCCATTTCTTTGTGCTGGAGGCGGATAATGGAGAAACGGCTTTCGAGATCGTTTTGGACAAATATCCCGACATTGTGGTGAGCGACATCATGATGCCCCGCAAGGACGGGCTTGAACTTTGTACGCTGATAAAGGAGGATCTGAGGACAGGCCACATCCCTGTCATTCTGATGACCGCCCGTTCCATGGTGATGCACATTAAAGAAGGCTTCTCGGCGGGAGCTGACGACTACATTGTGAAGCCGTTCAACATGGATGTGCTGATTTATCGCATTCGGAATATTCTGGCATCACGCGAAAAGCTGAGGAGTCTCTACGGGAAGAAGTTCTCTCCGGAGGCCATCGGAGTGGAGATTGTTTCCGGAACCGACAGATTCACGCAGAAGTTCTTTGAAGTGATAGAGAGGAATATCGCCAATCCGGAGTTGAATATTGATTTGATATGTCGTGAAGTGGGGCTGAGCCGTACCAATCTTTACCGTAAACTGAAGGCCATAACCGAACTGTCACCGGTGGAACTCATCCGTAACAAACGTCTGGAAGTGGCGGCCAGACTATTGTTGGAGTCTGATTATTCTGTATCGGAGATTTCAACTTGTGTTGGTTTCAACAGCCATGCCTATTTTACTCAATGTTTCAAGTCTGTGTATGGATGTTCGCCTACCGAATTTTTGATGGAACATAAGAAAGAATAGGGTGTTGATTGATTTTGCTAACTATTGATACATTATTTAAAGCCGGTTTAGGGGGAGAGGTTTACCTTAGCACAGGCTTTAAAATAAATGTATAATGAAAAAAATAACAATTGTAACACTGATGTGTTTGGTTGTTGCGCAAGCTATTGCGCAATTGCCGGGGCGAGTGCCCGGAAAGTGGTCGCAGGGGATAGCCCAGACTGTAATGACACGTTATCCTTCTGCATTGAATATTCCTTTTAAGCCTTGGTGCTATCCGCAAGGCTATTTCCTGATGGGATTGGAAAAACTTTGGCGTACTACCGGAGAAAGACAATATTATAACTATATCATGAATTGGGCAAACCAGGTGGTACGTCCGGATGGTAGTTTGGTTTATTTCAAGGGACGTAGTATGGACGATATGATGGCAGGTTCTGTTATTGTATGGGCTTATCAGCAGACCAAGGAGGAAAAGTTCAGAAAAGCTGCCGAAACTATCCGTAAAAGTTATGATGATTATCCTCGGACAACGGATGGCGTTTTTTGGCATGGCAGAGGCACAGTGGGCCAGATATGGGTAGATGGTGTTTTTATGGGACAAATGTTTCTGACTAAATATGGAAAGTATGTTGGTGATGCTTCTTATTGTTTCGATGAGGCGGCAAAGCAACTGATTGGTATGCATACGCATCTGAAAAAAGGAGAAACAGGATTGCTTTATCATGGCTGGGACGAAGATAAGGATGCTCGTTGGGCAGACCGTAACACAGGCATGGCTCCTGAAGTCTGGAGTGAGGGGCTGGGATGGTATGCTCTGATATTGGTAGAAACACTGGACATTTTTCCGAAATCTCATCCGCAATACAATGAATTGGTCAAGATTACCTGTGAACTGATGGCAGGGCTGAAACATTGTCAGGATCAAACAACCGGATTATGGTATCAGGTAGTCGATAAAGGAATGGAATCGGGAAACTGGCATGAGACATCTGGAAGCGGTATGTTTACGTATGCCATTCAACGTGCCATAGAACTAGGACTCATAGCTGAAACTTCTTATAAAGATACGGTCTTGAAAGGTTATTACGGCTTGTTGTCGAAAGCGAAAATCAGTTTGAACGATGGATTGATTGATTTGTATGATGCCAACAATGGATTAGGCATTCAAAAAGATTATGAAATGTATGTTACTCGTCCTCGTAAAATGAACGGTCAGGAAGTCATTTCTTCTTTTTTATGGGGAACATGGATTGTGGAACAATATTACTCCTCGTTGAAACCGTTGGCAGAGGTACAGCCTTGCCCGGCTTTTGCTTGTACGGATTATTCTCAAGGTAAGGTTTTCCTGATTGAAAATGATCAGATTGTATGGGAACATGACGCGCCTGATTCTAATGATATATGGGTCTTGAAGAATGGAAATATTCTTTTTACTATCGGGCATGGAGTGTTGGAAATGACCAGAGATCAAGATACGGTGTTCCAGTATAAGAGTGATAGTTATATCTTTGCCTGTCAGCGGCTGAAGAATGGAAATACGTTCATTGGTGAGTGCAACAGGGGTAGAATGCTGGAAGTGGACTCGAAAGGAAGGGTTGTCAAGGAGGTTTGTATTTTACCTCCGGGTGTGAAAGACGGAAAGAAATCTTTTATCAGAAATGCGCGCAGACTGGATAATGGTCATTATTTGGTGGCTCATTATGGAGGAAAGAAAGTGGTGGAGTATGATGAAAACGGAAAAAATATTTGGGAGGTATCTATATCCGGTGGTGCGCATTCTGTCATTCGTTTGCCCGATGGAAATACCGTGGTGGCTGTAGCCGATGCGGATAAGAATCCTCGGATTGTGGAGTTCAATCCGCGAAAGGAAATTGTATGGGAATTATCTAATAAAGATTTTCCGGATACGCGGCCGTTCAAATTTTTGTCGGGCATGCAGTACATTCCTGAGAAAGGGCTTTTGTTTACCAATTGGCAAGGGCATGGGGTGAAGGAGAAAGTGCCTCACATGTTTTTAGTCAATAGGGAAAAAAAGATTCTTTGTACATGGGGGCATCGCACAGAGATTCAGACACTGTCCTCTGTTTTTGTGGTCGATTGTGCGCTGGAAGGTGCTCTGCATTGATAGTTGGGAAAATAATAAAAGGATTTGAAATAAATCTATAATGAGTTTGGGCGCAAATGACGTACTTTTGTCCTATGACGATAACAAATATTTAATATAGAAAATCTATGAAAATACAGACAGGAATTTTTTCATTGTTGCTTTTATGCAGTTCGTGTGGAGTGAGGAATACGGCATCGACAGATGTTGTGAAAGATAATTTTGACTTTGCCTCCCAACAGTTGAAATATGCTTTTACGGAAATTGACAGTGTGAAAAGCGGTTTCACGGACGAGCAAAAAGAACGTCATTTGTTTGCTCCGCGTAATATACAGCCGGATGGATCCTTGCGTCTGGTGGCTTCGCGTGATTGGTGTAGTGGTTTTTTTCCAGGAGAGCTTTGGTATATGTATGAATATACCAAAGACAATTACTGGAAGCAGAAAGCAGAAGAATTTACAGCACCGGTAGAACGTGAAAAAACGAATGCGGGTACTCATGATATGGGCTTTAAGGTTTATTGTAGTTTCGGAAACGGATACAGGCTGACAGGTAATAAGGAATACAAGGAAATTATGCTTCAGTCGGCTGCTACTTTGATTACGCGTTATAAGGAAAATGTGGGATGTATTCGTTCGTGGGATCATAATCGGGATAAATGGCAGTGCCCGGTCATTATTGACAATATGATGAATTTGGAATTGCTATATTGGGCATTCAAGGAATCGGGTGATTCTATTTATTATAACATTGCGGTGAATCATGCGCGTACGACGATGAGAAATCATTTCAGAGAAGATTACAGTTCTTATCATGTAGTTGATTATGATACAATAACTGGTGCGGTGTTGCATAAGCATACTCATCAGGGATATGCACATGAGTCGGCTTGGTCTAGAGGGCAGGCTTGGGGGCTTTATGGGTACACAATGTGTTATCGTGAAACTCGTCTGCCCGAATTCTTGAAGCAAGCCGAGAGGATAGCCGGTTTCATCTTTTCCAGCAAGACGCTTCCCGAGGATTTGATACCTTATTGGGATTATAATGCTCCTCAAATTCCTGATGAACCTCGGGATGTCTCTGCTGCCGCCGTGACAGCTTGCGCTTTGTACGAATTGTCCACGTATGTTTCGGATATGTCCATGCAATACAAAGTATGGGCCGATGCTATTTTGGAAAATCTTACGAAGGGGTATCGTGCACGTTTGCGGGGAGATCGTGGCTTTTTATTGCTTCACAGTGTAGGATCGGGCAATCATAATTCAGAAATGGATGTGCCTATCATCTATGCCGATTATTATTTCTTGGAGGCATTGTTGAAGAAGGCTAAATTGGAAGCGACAGGTAGTGCGGTATTGTAAAAAAATAACAGATAGGATTATGGTTAGTAGGTGGATAGGTGTTATTATTTTTTTAACGGTGTTGGCAGGTAGCCTCCAAGCGAAGGTTCCTGTGCAACATAAAGAGCGTTTGACGGATAATTGGGTATTTCTTCGTCAGGACATAGGGAATATATGGGAGGCGGTCCGTCCTGTAAAACCTGGGCAGCCCGAAGAACTGCCTTTGTGGCAGGAAGTCACTCTTCCGCATTGTTTCAATGCGGAAGATGGGGTGGATCCGGATGTGAATTATTATCAGGGTCCAGGTTGGTACAAGACACAGCTTTCCCTTCATAATCCCTATCCTGACGGACGTATCCTGTTGGAATTTGAAGGAGCCGGGCAGAAGACTGATGTCTATATTTATACCACCAAGGTGGGAAGCCATGTGGGCGGTTATGACAGTTGGAATGTAGATATCACGGATGCGGTTAAGGCATTTTTAGCAAGTGATGCCGCGGCTCGTTTTAAGGGAAAGATCCCTTTGAGCATACGTTGTGACAACAGTCGAGATGCTGAAATGATTCCTTCGGACTTGTCTGATTTCAATGTATATGGTGGCATTTACCGTTACCTGAATTTGGTTTATTTACCAAAGGTAGCCATGAGCGGATTGCACATTGATCCGTCTTTGGCAAAGAATCTGAAGGATGCTTCTTTGAAAATCGCAGGAACGTTCTATAACCCGGCAGATGTCCGGACGGCAGATGTGCAGGTATGTGTCAAGGATGCGGATGGAAAGATCGTTGTTAGTCGGAAACTGAATGGGGTTACTCCGCTGGGGGAACTCTCTTTGCTTGATGTCAAGATCGATAAACCTGTAGTATGGGACGTGGATGCTCCAAGGCTATATACTTGTGAAGTCACTGTGAGTGCAGACGGACAGAGCGTCACTTCGGTCGAGAAATTTGGATTCCGTCATTTTGAGTTTGTTGAGAAAGGTCCCTTTCATTTGAACGGACGACGTTTGTTGCTTCGGGGTACTCACCGTCATGAAGACCATGCAGGGGTAGGAGCAGCTATGACTGAGGAACAGATGATACAAGAAATGAAAATGATGAAAGAGATGGGAGTGAACTTTATTCGTTTGGGACACTATCAGCAGTCTGAAATCATTTTGAACTTGTGTGATGAACTAGGCATTCTGGTATGGGAGGAAATACCTTGGTGCCGTGGTGGAGTTGGTGGAGAGAACTATCGGGCGCAAGCTCGGCGTATGTTGACTAACATGATTACCCAGCATTACAATCATCCGGCTGTTATTATTTGGGGATTAGGTAATGAGAATGACTGGCCTAATGATTTCGAGCGTTACGAACAGGGTGAAATACGTGCTTTCATGAGTGAACTGAATACGTTGTCTCACACATTGGACGCTTGTCGTAAGACGGCTATCCGTCGTTGTGAGTTTTGCAGTGATATTGTTGATGTCTATTCACCTACCATTTGGGCAGGATGGTATCGCGGAAAATATACAGACTATGTGAATTATTCAAGGGAAGCGATGGAGCGTGTTAAACATTTTCTGCATGTGGAATGGGGAGGTGACAGTCATGCGGGGCGTCATGTTGAAGACAAGGAGCCAACAAAAAAAGATTGGTCCGAGACTTACGTCGTGAAGTTGATAGACTGGCATTTGAAAGAACAAGAGAATATGCCATGGCTTACCGGAACCGCTTACTGGCCGTTCAAAGACTTTTCTACTCCGGTTCGTCCTGAAAATCCGGTGCCGTATGTAAACCAGAAAGGAGTGATAGAGCGCGATTTTACTAAGAAAGAAAGTTTTTATGTATTCCAGTCCTATTGGGCGATTGCTCCTATGGTGCATATTTATGGGCATTCCCAAGCTGTAAGATGGGGCGGTGAGAACGAAAGGAAAGAAGTGCTGGTATATTCCAACTGCAAAGAGGTGGAGTTGTTTGTCAATGGGATAAGCCAAGGAAAAAAACTGCGTGACAGCCGTGAATTTCCTGCTGCAGGTCTGCGTTGGGAGGTACTGCTGAATGCAGGAAAGAATGAGATAAAGGCAATAGCTGTGGCGAAAGACAAGACTGTTCTGGAAGATGAAATTACGGTAAGATATCAGACTGAGAAATGGGGAGAGGAAAAACGTTTGCTCGTTTCGTCAGAAGGGATGGATGAAACATTTGTTCTAGTGAAGGTAAGTTTGGTGGATGAGAAGGGTATTCCTTGTCTGGATTCAAAGAAAGTGATTCGTTTTGAACTGGCCGGTGATGGGGAACTTGTCAAGAATCAAGGAACGGTGAGTGGGTCTTCTAAAGTACAGGCTGCTAATGGTACTGCTTCCATCCGGGTAAAAAGAGGTTCCGGTAAGTCAGTGGTAGCCGTGAAATCAGAGAATCTTGAAACACAATTTATAACTATAAATTAATAAATATGAAGCATGTATATTATATAGTTGTTGTATGGACTTTTCTTTTACAATCTTGCCATTCAGCAGACAAGGTGCGGGCGCAGTTGGAAGAGCCATTGAAACTGGAGATTCTGAAAAGGGCAGAAAAAGATATGCAGGCAGAACCGGTGACTGTGACATCTTTTATTGCCGAGCGCAGTGTAGGTACTCCCCATGATTTCTTTTCAGAAGGGGATTATTGGTGGCCTGATACACTTCATCCCGAAGGTCCGTATATCCGTCGGGATGGAGAAACCAATCCGGATAACTTTGTGGAACACCGACATGCGATGATACGCTTCAGCCGGATTGTGGGTAATCTGACTTCTGCCTATTTGCTGACGGGTGATCCAAACTATATAGCTCCTGTTGTGAAGCATATAAAGGCTTGGTTTATGGATGAAAGAACCCGTATGAATCCGCATTTACTTTATGCACAGGCTATTAAAGGCATAGCGACAGGACGTGGCATTGGTATAATTGATACGATTCATTTGGTAGAGATCGTTCAGTCGCTTATCCGGTTGGAGGAAAAGGGACTTCTGTCTCAAGAGTTGTTGGAGGGTACAAAGAAATGGTTTGACGCTTATCTGGATTGGATGACGACACATCCTTATGGCATAGATGAAATGAACGCTGCCAATAATCATGGAACTTGTTGGGCCATGCAGGCTGCTATTTTCGCCAAATACGTGGGGAACAAGCAGATCATGGAACAATGTGCAGAACGTTTCAAGCACATATTCTTGGTAGAGCAAATGGAAGTTGATGGAAGTTTTCCGCGTGAGCTGAAACGCACAAAACCTTATGGATATTCCTTGTTCAATCTGGATGCCATGGCTGCTCTCTGCCAAATACTTTCTACTGACAAAGATAATTTATGGGAGTACACCACTTCCGACGGGAAAAATATGCGGAAAGCTCTTCAGTTTATGCATCCTTATATTGTTGATAAACAGTCGTGGGGCTATCCTGCCGATGTGATGTATTGGGAAGAGTGGCCGGTGGCGCAACCTGCATTGATTTTTGCTTGGAAACAATTTAATAATGAGGATTATTATCGGACATGGTTGGCATTGGATCATTTCCCTGAAAATGAAGAAGTGGTTCGTAACCTGCCGATTCGTAATCCCATTCTTTGGCTTTATTAAAAATCGAATAATCTTAGGAAATGAATACCATGAAAAAACAAATTGTTGCGGTAATAGGGCTTTTGGGCCTTGCTGCCTTGCAGACTGTGTTTGTACAAGCTCAGAATACTGTATCTACAACCGGATATGTAACTAATGAGAACAATGTAACTATGATGGTGACACAACAAGTTACCACTCGTTTGCGCCGTACAACTTCACAGGGAGATCCTGCTGCAAAACTGAATTATGTACCGGGAGCAGCTCCCGAAATGTTGGCTGTACCATTGGCGGAAACAATTATGGCGCGTTATCCGGATTACCGTACTGCTTATTGGAAGGATTATACGTATGTACAAGGATATATGTTCGAAGCCATGGACCGATTAAGATTGCTTACTGGTGATGAGAAGTACACCCAGTATATGAAACAATACATCGATCATTTTATGGATTCGGAAGGTAATTATAAGGGAGGTGCCTTGACTAATTTGGATAACTTTATGACAGGTTCTGCTTTTTGCACGCTTTACAAGCGTACAGGTGATGAGCGTTACAAAAAGGCTGCTTTACAGATTCTGAAAGCTGTTGCCGATTACCCTAGTTCCGACGGACAATTCTGGCATGGTAATAAATCGCCTAATATGTGGATTGACGGTGTTTTTATGATGCAGATGTTCTTGATTCGTTGTGCACAATACGTGGGTGAGACGGATTATTGTTTGGATATAGCCTGTCGTAATATTCTGTCGGCAGCCCGGCATTTGCAGCGTCCTGACGGATTGTTGCTCCATGCTTGGACTACCGAACCCGAAAAAGCTATATGGGCAGATAAGCAGACCGGTCTTTCTCCCGAAGTGTGGAGTGAGGGTATGGGCTGGTACACCTTGGTCGTTCCCGAATTGTTGGCTATCCTTCCTAAAACTCATGCACATTATAATGATGTGTTGAATGTCTATCAAAAAATGGTGAAAGGATTGAAGAATGTGCAAGATGCCAATACCGGGGGGTGGTTCATGGTGGTAGATAAAGGTACTAATCCGCTGAATTTTATCGATCCGTCGGGTACGGCGATGTTTGTATATGCTATACAGCGTGGCATTGATTTGGGATTGTTGAAAGAGAAGGAATATGCTTCTGTGGCCCGGAGAGGATATGAAAGCCTTTATCCTTTTGTGCGAGTGAACAATCAAGGTCTGCTCGATGTCATCGGCGCGTGTGATGGGGTGACCATCAAGAAGGATTTTGTGGCTTATGTTACAGTCAATAAAATTTTGAACGCCAAAGAAGCAGTGGCAGGCGTTTTGTGGGCTGCGGTAATTATGGAAAAGGACAAGATAGCCCAATAAAATGATGACAGAAAAATAAACATGGATATAAATTAGAATCGTTTGAAAATTATGGAATCTACAGCAAAACTTTATTCATTGAATTATAATAATGTGCACACTTATCTGTTTGCCCTATTATTCGTTTTTGGCAATGTTATGCTTCCTCAGTTGTGTCATTGGGTACATTTAGGTGGACCTACTTTGCTTCCTATTTATTTTTTTACTTTGGTGGGTGCGTATAAGTATGGCATGAAGGTGGGATTGTTGACAGCTATCCTGTCTCCGCTTGTTAATAGTTCTTTCTTTGGAATGCCTGCCGTGGCTGTTTTGCCGGCTATTC
This sequence comes from Phocaeicola sartorii JCM 17136 = DSM 21941, assembly GCF_054653615.1. Lineage (NCBI taxonomy): Bacteria > Pseudomonadati > Bacteroidota > Bacteroidia > Bacteroidales > Bacteroidaceae > Phocaeicola > Phocaeicola sartorii. Next base: position 499,896 of record NZ_BAAIFW010000006.1, on the reverse strand, counting down.
TGATTAAGTCCGTATTGTTGGCAATTATTGCGGGGTATATGGCTTCTCGTAGTAAGCAGATTTCCATACCGGCATTAATGGGAGTAGTATTGGGTTACCAAGTATTCGGTACGTTGGCAGAGTGGGCATTGACAGGCAGTTTTTATGCGGCTGTCCAAGACTTCCGTATAGGTATTCCTGGCATTTTATTGCAGATTTTTGGAGGGTATTTCTTGTTGAAAATGCTTGCAAGTAGATAGACAGTTGGTTTTTGTAGAATAGCGTTTAATAGATTATTGGAATATGAACCGACTATCCTTCAAACAATGTATAAGCTGTGCTACTTTATGCACAGCTTTTCTTTCTTTGGGTGCATCAGCACAGGTGGTGGATACAACTCGCATTTACCGCATTGGTGAAGTGGTAGTGACTGGCAGCAATCATGCTACCGGACGTAATTTGCTTCCTTATACCGTTTCTACTGTCAAAAGTTCCCAGTTGGAGGCTACCGGACAGTCGCAGTTGCTTTCGGCTATTTCAGGCCAGGTGCCCAGTCTATTTGTCTCCGAACGCAATGTGTTGGGTTTTGGAGTCAGTAACGGAGGATCGGGAGGAATCAAGATACGAGGTGTTGGCGGTTCTCCTACGAATGCGGTACTGATGATGGTGGACGGTCAGCCTCAGTTTGCCGGAATCTATTCGCATCATGTGGCTGATTTTTACGAAACGGAATATGTAGATAGGGTGGAAGTGCTTCGAGGACCTGGCTCGGTACTTTATGGGTCTAATGCCATGGGAGGAGTAATCAATGTCATTACCAAGAATGCCGACCGGAATGGAGTGCATACGACCCTTAGCTCCCAATATGGTTCTTATAACACTTGGCGTTCATCGCTTGTCAATACGGTCCGGCTAGGCAAATTTTCCTCACTCGTATCTTTGGGCTATGACCGTACGGACGGTATAGAGGATGACTTTGATTTCAAACAAGGTAGTCTGTATGTCAAGTTGGGATATGATTTCAGTCAGACTTGGAAACAGCGTGCTGACTATTCTTTAATGAATTTTGTAGGCAATGACCCGATTTATCCCAAGCTCTCTAAATCGGAATCTACGGATATTTATCACCAAAACATCACTCGTGGAGAGGCATCCTTGTCATTGAGCAACTATTATGAGAGGACAAATGGTTGTGTGCGTATCTATTATAGTTATGGTAACCATTACATTGATGATCCGAAACATTTCCATAGTCTGGATGACCGTTTTGGTGTTCTTGCCTATCAGAATGTCCGTCCTTGGAAGGATGCGTCAGTTACGTTGGGATTTGACTATGATACTTATACGGGCAAAATTCCTGTTTCAGGCGGCAATGCGCATACAGAAGGTTCTATATCTACTATCAGTCGGAAAAGCATTACGGAATACTCTCCTTATATTACTTTTTCTCAAGATTGGTTCGAAGGAGCATTGATTCTGAATGCAGGGCTTCGTATGGCGAACAGTGATCGTTTCGGTACGCAATGGATACCGCAAGGAGGTTTCGTGATTCATCCTGCTGAGGGTTGGACGGTAAAAGCCTCTTTGTCTGAAGGATATCGTAACCCTTCCTTTCGCGAGATGTATCTTTATCGTTCTGCCAATCCGGAACTTGATCCGGAACGGATGATGAACTATGAAGTGATTGTAGAAAAAACTTTCTCCCGTTATTTCAGCATGGATGTCACCGGTTATTACAGCAAGGGAGATAATTTGATTCAAACAGTAGATATGAAGAATGAGAACGCAGGTCGTTTCATCAATAAGGGAATAGAGGTGTCGGCAAGTAGCTGTCCGATTGATAAGTTAAACTTGAGGGCTTCCTATAGTTATCTTCACACTTCGTTAGATAATCTGACGGCAGCACCCAGAAATCAATATTTTTTAGGATTTGGTTGGCAGGCTTTGCCAAAACTTAAAATGGATGCGGAATTGAAGGGAATCGGCGGGCTTTATGTTTCTGATCAAACAGAACACCAGAACTATGTATTGCTCAATATGAAAATCACCTATATGGCATTCCGTGCTTTCGAACTATTTGTTACATTAAATAATATAACAAATACCGATTATATGATCAATCGTGGTTATACAATGCCTGGATTCAACGGAATGGGTGGGTTTAAAGTGCATTTTTGAAGAACTATGTAATTATTAAGAGGCTGGAAACAAAGGTTTGTTGTTTTCAGCCTCTTTTTTTATGGGGACAGGCATTGTTGGAGTGTTTCTACAACTTATTGGAATAATATTAAAAGTCTTTTTTAGGGTGTCTCTTTATTTTTGTATGTGAAAAAGTAGGTATAACTTAGAAGATATAAAGAAATGAAGACATTCAGACATTGGATAAGTGCATGCACATTGTCAGCCTTGTGTACGGTCTTGCCTGCACAGACAAAGATGCCGGCTCCATGGCAATCCTCTCTTGTGAAAATAAGTAAAAGTGGAGAACTGGTTTATATACCCGATGAGGAGGGGAATGTAATCCCCGATTTCAGTCGGGTGGGTTATCATCATGGCAACCAAAGTATTCCGCAACATTCTGTTACTCGGATTATTTCTCCTGTTGAGGGAGATAACTGGGCGCATATTCAGCAGGCGGTGGATGAAATATCGCAGCTTCCCGCTGATCAGAACGGACATCGGGGGGTGTTGCTTTTGAAGCGGGGATTATATCCTGTTTCACAGTCTGTCGTGATAAAGGCTGGAGGAGTGGTTCTGAAGGGAGAGGGAAGTAATGTGGACGAGACTCGGCTCATTGCTACTGCCAAAAGGAAGTATGCTCTAATAAAAATTTCAGGTGCCGGCATTCGTGAGGAAATATCAGGGACACGGGTGAGCATCACGGATAAATTTGTTCCTGTCGGTACTCATTCTTTCCAAGTCTCTTGTGGTGAGGGATTCAAGTCCGGTGATAAAATCGTTGTTTATCGTCCCGGAACACAGAAATGGGTTCATGATATAAAGATGGATCAGATTGAGGAACGGAAAGGAACCCGCCAATGGACACCTCAGGAATACAACCTTGCTTTTGAGAGGGAGGTGACTCGGGTGGAGGGAAATCGCCTCTTTATTGATAATCCGGTAGTGATGCAGATGGACTGGAAATATGGTGGCGGTGATGTTTACAAGTATAAGTTTGACGGACGCATCAATGAGGTAGGTGTATCGGATTTGTGTCTGGAATCAGAGTTTGACGACTATGAAGATACACAACACGGGTGGATAGGCGTACAGATAGAAAAAGCGGAAAACTGTTGGGTGGATAATGTCACAGCACGTTATTTTGGCTATGCCGCTGTCAGTTGTGAACGTTTCGCCAAGAATGTGACCGTGCGGAATTGTCGGAATCTGGAACCCAAGGCAGTCATTACGGGTGGTTTGCGTTATTCTTTCAATAACATAGGCCAGCAGAATTTGTTTATGAATTGTCAAAGTACGGAAGGAAGGCATGATTATATCACCGGTTCACAGGTCTGCGGTCCCAATGTTTTTTATAATTGTACGGCTACACAGACGTATGCGGACATTGGTCCTCATCATCGCTGGGCAGTAGGAACTCTATATGATAATATTGTGACAGATGGCGATATCAATGTGCAGGATCGTGGAAAAATGGGTAGCGGTCATGGTTGGGCCGGGGTGACTCAGGTATTGTGGAATTGTCATGTAGGCCGCGCGGCAGTGCAGAGTCCTTGGGCTTCTGGAAAGAACTATAGTATAGGGACTAAAGGGGAACGATATCCCGGAGTCTTTACAGACAGGCCTGACGGCGTATGGGAAGGACATAATGAAACCAATGTGTTTCCGCGTTCTCTTTATGTAACTCAACTGATGGCCCGCCAAAAAGCGGATTTGTCTTTACTGATTAAATAATTGATACGATGAAAAGAAAATTGTCAATATTCCTTTTGCTTTGTCTGACAACCATAGGATGTGTCGGTCAGCGGTCTTTATCTCAAGAACAGAAAATGGCATGGTGGCAAGAAGCCAAATTCGGCATGTTTGTCCATTGGGGGCCTTATAGCCTGTATGGCGGAGTGTATAACGGATATCAGCAACGTCGTGGCGGTGCCGAGTGGATAATGAACCGTTGCAAGATACCGGTGCGTGAATATCGTGCCAAATCCAGTACTTTCAATCCGGTGCATTTTAATGCGGATAGTCTGGTGCTTATGGCTCGTGAGGCTGGTATGAAATATATTGTCTTTACCACCAAGCATCACGATGGGTTTGCCATGTTTCAAAGCCGGGCAAGTTCTTTCAATATAGTGGATTATACGCCTTTCCGTCGTGATATTGTGGATGAGGTGGTGAAGGCATGCCGCCGTCACGGCATGAAGATAGGTTTTTATTATTCGCAATCGCAGGACTGGTGTAACCCGGGAGGTAACACGGCCCGTAAAGAGATGCGCGAGGGTTGGGCGAATCCCGATTCGGTAGAGATAGACCGTTATACGAAAGAACATATCGGATCGTGGGATTGTCTGCAAACATCGGTATCCTTCCAGGATTATTTTTATCGGGTATCGTTGCCGCAGATTCGTGAGTTGTTGTCTCGTTACGGCAATGACATCGGAGTCATGTTTTTTGATACACCGCAGGTGATTACCGATCGGCAGGCGCAGGATGTGATGAAGGAACTGGCAAACTATCCGCACATCATTGTGAACGACCGCTTAAAGCGTCCTAATTTTCCCGGAGACTATAAAACACCGGAAGGACGAGTACCCAAGGCTGAGGATATAGAAGGTATTTATTGGGAAACCTGTATGAATATCGGCAGTTCTTGGGGCTATAAAAGCTGGGACAAAAACTGGAAGTCGTCTCAGGAGATTATCCGTAATCTGATTACTATTGCGGCACGGGGCGGGAATTACTTGTTGAACGTAGGGCCTGACGGATTGGGCGATGTGCCTGTTGAGGCACGTCAATGTCTGAAAGAGACAGGTGAATGGCTGTCGCGTAACGGTGAGGCGATATATAATACCCAACGAAGCGGACTTCATCCGGCATGGGGAGAGTGTGTGCGTAAGGATTACAAGAAGAATTCGGTACTTTATCTTTGTGTCTTCGATTGGCCCACGGACGGCAAGCTGCATCTGCAAGGAGATTTCACAGGCAGACGTGCCACTCTTCTGGCAGACGGATCACCGCTGAAACTGGAAGCACGTAAAGGTTCGGTAACCATTCAGCTGCCTGCCGGAATGCCCGACCGGACAGCGACTGTCATTCGGCTGGATTTGAAGGAAAAGCTTCCTGCTATCAAGTTGGTTTCCAATTCGGAGAAGGTCTTTAAAATTGTAGATACGGAGTAATAAGCAGGCATAAAATAACAAGCAAGTATGAAAGACGCATGAAAAACAAAAATTATTTGAAATGTATATTATTGGGTGCCGTGCTTTCGGGGTGTGTGGATCAGGGAGATCGGCAACCGGCTGAAGACTTGAGATTGTGGTATGATGCTCCTGCCTCCCGATGGGAGGAAGCGTTACCTTTGGGCAATGGACGCATCGGTGCCATGGTGTTTGGAAATCCGTTGCAGGAGGTCTATCAGTTGAATGAAGAAACGTTATGGTCTGGTGGACCGGGTGACTGGAATAATCAGGAAACGGTAAAGGCGCTTCCCGAAATTCGTAAGGCCGTGGACGAGGGAGATTATGCAAAGGCACGTGAATTATGGAAAAATCATGGACAAGGTCCGTACACGGCACGTTATTTGCCGCTGGCGGACTTGAAACTGGATGTAAAGACTGACGGGGAAGTCAGTGGGCTGTACCGTGATCTGAATATCAGCAATGCCACCGCTACTGTACGTTACATGGCGGACGGAGTTACTTATACGCGTACTTCCTTTATTTCTTATCCGGACCAAGTCATGGTGGTACGACTGGAAGCCGACAAGCCTCAGGCGTTGTCTTTCGATATGAAACTGACCAGCCAGCTTCGTTTCCAGACTGCCAAGTATGATGCGCAAACTTTGTCGCTTACAGGAAAAGCACCTGTGTATGTGGCGAACCGTGATTATGATCCCAATCAGATCGTTTATGACGAGACAGGAAAGGAAGGCATGAATTTTGACGTGAAAGTCAAGGTGTTGTCCGATGGAGGGACTTCCGTTGTAGAAGACTCGGTCGTATCCGTACGTCAGGCAAATGGGGCTGTCCTGATACTGGCAACTGCCACCAGTTATAATGGTGTGGACAAACAGCCCGGTTCGGAAGGGAAAGATCCGTCGGCACTGACGGAATCAGTGTTGGCGGCTATTGACGGAAAAGAGTATGCTGCCTTGCTGAAAGCACACGAACAGGACTATCAGGCTTTGTTCAACCGGGTACATCTTTCACTGGGTGAGTCACAGAGCGATGCGGTCAGCCGGCTCACCACTCCCGAACGGCTTCGGCATTTTGCGAAAGACGATTCGGACCAGGGATTGGTGGAGTTGTATTATCAGTATGGACGTTACCTTACCATTGCTTCTTCGCGTGCCGGAGGACTTCCATCCAATTTACAAGGTATATGGAATCCGCACGTACAGCCGCCTTGGGGTTCTAACTATACGGTAAACATCAATACGGAAATGAACTACTGGCCTGTGGAAGTGGCCAATCTTTCAGAGTGTCTCGCTCCCTTGTCCGACTTCATCGGCGCTTTGGCTAAGAACGGGGAGCAGACCGCCCGTGTTAATTATGGAATCAACGAAGGATGGGCGTCTCATCATAATTCGGACGCTTGGGCACAGACCGCTCCTACGGGAGGGTATGCGAATGATGTGAAAGGTGCGCCTCGTTGGTCGTGCTGGCCTATGTCGGGAGTGTGGCTTTGCCAGCATTTGTGGGAGCATTATGCTTTCCATGGCGATACGGCTTATTTGCGTGATACTGCCTATCCGCTGATGAAAGGGGCGGTAGTCTTTGTACTGCAATGGCTGCAAAAAGACGAATCGGGATATTGGGTGACCAATCCTTCCACTTCACCGGAGAATCGTTTTTTCTACACTGACAGCAAAGGACAACGCAGGGAAGGCGAAGTGGCGAAAGCATCGACTATGGATATGGCTTTGATTCGTGACCTTTTCTCTAATTATTTGCAGGCTTCCGCTATCTTGGGCGAAGACGCTTATTGCGGACGTGTCAGGTCTGTGTTGAAGAATCTTTATCCTGCTCATGAAGGAGCTATGGGGCAGTTACAGGAATGGCATCTGGACTTTGAGGATCAGGATCCCGAACATCGTCATGCCTCACACTTGTTTGGTTTACATCCCGGCAAACAGATTCTGCCTCGTCGCGATCGCGAACTGGCTGAGGCTTGCAAACGCACCTTGGAGATCCGTGGTGACGGAGGTACCGGATGGGCGATGGCTTGGAAGATTAATTTCTGGGCACGATTGGAAGACGGTAACCATGCTTACCGGATGTTGAAAAACGGATTGAAGTATGTTGATGTTACCGATGTCTCGACTAAAGGTGGTGGAACGTATGCTAACCTGTTTGATGCGCATCCGCCCTTCCAGATAGACGGAAATTTCGGAGGAACGGCAGGAATTACCGAAATGCTGCTTCAAAGCCATGGGGGGGAACTCTTCTTGCTGCCTGCCTTGCCCGATGCATGGCGGTCGGGGTCAGTCAGCGGTTTGCGTGCGCGCGGCGGCTTCATTGTTGACATGGACTGGAAGGAAGGCAGACTGACGCATGTGAAAATCACGTCCACGCTGGGCGGTAATTGCCGGATCAGGAGTTTTACCCCGCTGAAAGGTGAGGCGGCGGAAGGAGTGAATCCCAATCCATTGTGTTTTGTTCCCGATGCTCCGCAGTGGGTATGCAACGGGAACACGGCGAAGCATCGTGGCTCGTTGGATTTGAAAGATACTTATACAATTGATGTGAAAACAGAGAAAGGAAAAACGTATGAATGGTAAAAAGGGATGGAAACTAGGCTTGATGGGCTGGGTATTAGCTCTTTCCACTTGGGCACAGTCGGGCAATGAATGGAGAATGACTGCTGATTCTCTGATTCTTTATGCCGGACAAACTTGTCGCTATACCGTAGATACACCCGAAGGAGAGGGTGTAGTATCTACTTTGTTGTCGGTTCCGGCATTGCTGGAAAAACTGTCACAGGACTCTACAATAGCATATCGCCTTGTAGATGCTCGGAAACAACCACGACTGACCGGAACTCCACAGAATGGAGATCGGTTGGAACAGTTCTCTCCGCTTTCGGGCAAGGTACTGAAAAAATATAAAGTAGGCATTCAGGAGGCAGCTTTGCCTCCGGTGCTGAAATTGCATCGGGAAGCAGTGACGGCAGGGGTGTCTCAGGAAATCACGCTCGATTTCTTTGCCGGACAGCGCACACCGATGGCCTGTGTCGATATTCTTGTTCCAGCGGGCATTGATGTGACATTGGATAATGCTATGGTAGATGTGATCGGACGCGGTATGGTTGTGTTACGCGAGTTGCCGAAGCAGTCAATCGGACGTACCGGTACGCATTATTCTTATAAGCAAGTGGGAGAGGTTACTTTGCATCCGATGGGAAAGAGAGGGACAGTAATCCGCTTCTCGGGATTAGACTTGCGCCCTTCCAACGGGCCAGATATCCGCTTGGTAATCAAAGGGGTCACGGTATCGCGAGTAAAGGAATATTGTTTCGAGGCATCTTATACCACCTCCCAGCCCCGGATACTTCGTAGCCCGGTGACAGTGGCTTCGCTTCAAGCGGTTTCTACCATTGCTGATTGGGTCCGCTTGCCTTTGCGCCGTGCTTATTACAAGGATACGCAAGGTTTCTCAGGGGCTTCTTTTGCGTGGACGCCCGTCAGAGATGCGCAGGAGTTTGCGGTACTTTACTCTATGGATGAAGGTAAAACTTGGGATACATTGCCTAAGGAGATGAGAAGTTCGGATGCTGACGGCCAGCTGAATATCTCGCGTCTGCAACCCGATCGGCTGTATGCTTTTAAACTACGGGTGCCGAATGGACCGGCTCGTGGTGATTCTAATATAGCTTGGTTCTATTCGGGAGAGTGGAATGCGCAGGAATATGGTGTGCAAGGAACCGGTACGGCCGACGATACGGACAAGATTAACGAACTGATTACTCGTGTTCACAATTTGGGCGGTGGAATCATCCGTTTTCCGGCAGGGGAATACCCGGTTCGGACATTGCACATGAAAAGTCATGTATGGCTGCATGTAGACCGGGGAGCGGTCATTCGTGCTTTGCCCGGTGCCGATGCGCCCGAAACGACTTGGTTCAGCGACCGTGCTTATCGTTCGGGCTTGTCACCTACTGACCCGCGTCCTTATCAGGATCCGGAGAATTACTTGACCAAACAGGATGTAGGTCATACCTTTTTTCATAATACCATGTTCTTTGGTGAACGCATCGAGAATGTGAAGATTGTGGGCAACGGACGCATCACCGGCAATGGAAATATCGTCACTACCGACCGTGTGATGAACAATGCCCCCGACCGCCGTTGCGACAAGATGTTTTCCTTCAAGTTGTGCAAGGATATTGAAATTGGCGGTCTGTACACAGGCAGGGATATGTGGTATGATCCGGACAAGGATATACCTTATTATATGGACGGTGACCGGCGCATTTACAACGACAGTACCATGTTGCACATCGACCAGGGAGGGCACTTCGTGTTGTTGGCTACCGGTACGGACGGCATTTATGTACACGATACGTTTTTCGGGAAGTATAATACGGAAAATGCGCGCGACATTTATGACTTCATGGGCTGTAACGATGTACGTGTGATGAATATCTATTCCAAAGTCAGTTCAGATGATATCGTGAAACCGGGTTCGGACTGTTCGCTCGGCTTTACCCGCCCGGCTTCCGGCTACTGGGTGCGCAATATTGTGGGCGATACCAACTGCAATCTTTTTCAGATAGGTTCGGAAACGGCGGACGACATTCAGGATTTGTATGTGGACAATATCTATGTCTTGGGAGCCAACAAGGCAGGTTTTTCCATTTCCACGAATGATGGCGGACATATCAAGAATGTCTATCTCAACAGTGGAAAGACCGGTCCGCTTCATTCCCGTTCGGTGATGAAGCGTACGCGTGCACCTTTTTTTATCTCGATCTCCAACCGTGGACGTGTGCTGGGTGCCGATGTGGAAATGTTCACGTTTATGGAAAACGGGGTGGAACGGAAAGAACTGTTAGTGACCAATGCCAACATCGGAAAAGTGGAAAATATCTTTATCCACGCGGTGGATGTGAGTGAGGTCTATGGCGGAAGTTCTTTCAAGAAGGAGCGTTGGAAACCCTACGACGGTTCTCAGAATGAGGCGGCTCCCATCATAGCCGGCTTTAAGCTGCCGGATACGGAGGCGGTGAAAGGAGGGCTAACCTTCCGGATGCCTGACGGACGCCACACCGGATATATCCGGAATATCTGCTTCAGCGATGTGGATCTGACTGTAAAAGGTGGTCATCCGGAGAAAGACGCTACAGCCTTTCCGCCCGAGATAGGGGTGGGCCGTTATAATGTAGGCGATTTAAAGATACAACCGGCTTTCGGCTTCTGGTTCCGTCATGTGGACGGGATGGTGCTGGAGAATTGCACCATCCGCACCGAGAAACCCGATGCGCGTCATGCTGTTTATCTGGACGATGTACTGAACGCTGCCATTACCGGTTTGCAGGTGGCGGACGGCATCAATGAGAAAAAGCCGGTGGAGAGTGTTCGAAGCAAAAACATTACGATTAAATAAAAGGAATATGATGAAAAAACACGATTTCATTTTAGCAGTTTTGTTGGGCGGAGCAGTTTTGTTGGGCGGAGGAACTGCTTCGGCGCAGGCTTTGTCCGTGCCCGATACATTGAGCAACTATATCTTGACTCCGAAAGCACCCGAGACTCCTCGCATCAATGGAGCCAAAGTGTTTGGCGTTCGTCCCGGGTCATTGTTCCTTTATACCATTCCGGCTACAGGACACCGTCCCATGAGTTTCTCCGCAGAAAACCTGCCAAAGGGCTTGAAGCTGGACAAACAAACGGGACGAATCACCGGTCGGGTGAAAAAGGTGGGAGAGTACCGTGTGCAGTTGGTGGCTGTCAATGAACTGGGAACGGCTCGCCGCGAGTTACGCATCCGGGTAGGCGAACACATTGCGTTGACTCCTCCCATGGGCTGGAACAGTTGGAACTGTTGGGGCAATGCCGTCAGCCAGGAAAAGGTGCTGAGTTCGGCAAAAGCAATGGTCGAGAAAGGATTGATAAATCACGGCTGGCAGTACATCAACATTGACGACGGTTGGCAGGGGCTGCGTGGTGGAAAGCATCAAGGTATCATGACCAACTCTAAGTTTCCCGACATGAAAGGACTGGCAGACGAAGTGCACGGCATGGGACTTAAAATAGGCATTTATTCCGGTCCGTGGGTAGGTACTTACGCCGGACACGTAGGCGCGTATTGCGACAATCCGGATGGTACTTACGACTGGGTGGAGAAGTATGCCAATGAGTATTATCGTTTTGTTGATCCGGAAAAGAAAGTGAAACACGGTGTGAACTACCACCATGGCAAGTACTCGTTTGTGAAAAACGATGTGCAGCAGTGGGTGGACTGGGGCATGGACTACCTGAAGTATGACTGGAACCCCAATGATGTCTATCATGTGAAAGAGATGCAGGAAGCCCTCCGTTCGCACGACCGCGATATCGTATATAGTCTGTCGAACAGTGCGCCGTGGGGCGATGCCGCTCAATGGGAGAAAATGGCAAACTGCTGGCGCACCACGGGCGATATCAAAGATACGTGGGAAAGCATGAGTAAACTCGGCTTTAACCAGACCAAGTGGGCACCTTTTGTGGGACCGGGCCATTGGATAGACCCCGACATGCTGGTAGTAGGCATGGTGGGCTGGGGACCGAAGTTGCACTATACGCGTCTCACTGCCGATGAACAATATACACATATCAGCCTGTGGAGCCTGCTTTCTTCGCCGATGCTGATAGGGTGCGATATGGCGCAGCTGGATGACTTCACCCTGAGTCTGCTTACCAATGACGAAGTGATTGAGGTGAACCAAGATCCACTGGGTAAGCAGGGCATGGTCGTGGCGCAGGAAGGTGATGTGGTGGTCTATGCCAAGCCGTTGGAGGATGGCTCTATGGCGGTAGGCTTGTTCAATCGGGGTTTGTCGTCTGCTGAAGGCACCGTGACTTGGAAGAACCTGGGCTTGCGCGGCATGCAGAAAGTGCGTGACTTGTGGCGTCAGCAGGATGTGGCAGATTCGGCTGAAAGTTTTACTACAGCTATTGCTCCGCATGGGGTTCGTTTGATAAAGGTATATCCAGGCAACAGCCGTCTGCAAGCTGTATCCGGGCGATAAAAAAGAAGAGATATGAAAAGACTCTATTGGTATTTTAAACGGAAGGCGGAGGCAGGAACAAACTCCGCCCTTTATCGCACATTGTTGTTCTGGGGACTGGGACTTACTTCTACGATGTGGTTTTTGGTTCGTGTCATTCCCAAGCCTTCGCGGGCGGCTTATCCCTGTATGCAGACCGCCGCTCCGCTGATGTCTGCTTTTGTGCTTTACCTGCTATCGTTGGCAGGATTGTTTACTGGCTTCCGCCAGTTGTTTGCCGGCTTGCGCTGTCGGAAATACGCATGGGCTCTCGCGGGCCTGTTGCTGGCAGTGGTTTGCGGCGCAACGCTTATGGTCGAGAACAGTGCGGAATTGGTGGCGCAGACCGTTCGCGGCAAGCAGGAACCGCGCATGGCATGGGGAAAGAACAATCCGGTGGGCACGGCACGTGGCATTCATCCCGGACGTGTGTCGTGGGCGTATGCACCCGGTGCCGCTACTTGGGACAAACAGGAAGGTCGCTGGTACGAAGACCGCTGGAACAATCAGGAAGCAACCGACTGGATGGTAAGTACGGTGCTGCTTTCCCTTACCGGTGAGGCAGACGAACAGGCAGCCTGGAACTCGCTTTTCCGTTATTTCAACGTGCAGCATGGCAAAGGCAAGAAAGGCTATGCGGCAGGAGAGAAAATAGCCATAAAGGTGAACATGAACAACACGTTTGAGTATGCCGACAACGAGCAGCTCAATGCCTCGCCCCATGTCACTCTGTCCTTATTGCGCAGCTTGGTGCGTCAGGGTGGTGTACCTCAGCAGTGCATTACGGTTTTTGATGCCAGCCGTTTCATGACCGATGCGTTGTTTAACAAATGCCATGCCGAGTTTCCTGATGTGGTTTACATGGACAATGAAGGTACGCACGGACGTACCAAGGCGGCTTATGTTTCCGAAGCCATTCCTTATTCGGCAGACAATGGTCGCTTGGCACGCGGGCTGGCACAGTGTGCCGTCAAGGCGGATTATCTCATCAACATGGCATTGCTGAAAGGACATGGCGGACAGGGGGTGACACTTTGTGCCAAGAACTGGTACGGAGTGACGGACATAGACCGTAATTTTCGCAAGAACCAGCATAACAATTTCAATCAGGACCGTGGCGGCAAGCCGCGTTACATGACTTTCACCGACTATATGGGGCACAAGGATCTGGGCGCTAAAACCATGTTGTTCCTGATAGACGGTCTGTATGGTTCGAAGGATGTGAATGGCGCGCCCTCCGGCAAGTGGAAAATGGAACCTTTCAACAACGCTTGGCCTTGCTCATTGTTTGCTTCGCAGGATGGAGTGGCCATTGATGCAGTGGGTGTGGATTTCCTTTCTTCGGAGTTCCCTGCTATGGCAGATGTGGACTATTGTGATATGTATCTGGTGGAGGCGGCATTAGCAGACCAACCGCTGTCAGGCACGTTTTATGATCCGGAACGTGACGGCACAGGTTTAAAGAGTCTGGGCGTGTTAGAACATTGGAACAATGCTGCGGACAAACAGTATAGTCGTAACCTGGGCAAACCGGAAGGCATCGAACTGGTGTTTTGTCAGCGGTGATCTAGTTTTTGATGGTACTTTCTAAAAGACTTATCGTGCTTCCTAAAGGGGATGTAAGCATACACTAATAAGTGTGTAACGCTGCATCTTCCTTTGGATAATATTGCGGCAGCCTTTCCTTACATAATTCTCCTTTTGCTTTTCTTATAATTGTCTTCTATACAGATGTATGTTCTATAAAATTTTTTGTAGAATAATGGATGGGTTTTCATTGGAAAAGCGGTGAAAATCGTATAGCCGGTTTGGAAAGAGGGGAATAAAGGATTTTTTGCTTCATTCTCATCTCTATGTATTCTTCGCTTCGTCTTTTTATGCCGCGGCATGGCGTGTCTGCTGTTTCTTGAGTAAGGCCGCCTTTTGTCGTGAAAGGATGCCGCATAACTGCTGCAAGAGGAGCATTTCTCTCTTTTGAAACGATACTATAAATATTGGGCATAATCTTATAAATTCTTTTCTTGTTACAGGACTACCTTTGGACTAGTGAAATATAATGTAAAATCTGATAATATGGAAAAGATTAAGAAATGGTTTTTTAAGACTTGTCCCAAAAGCGGACGCATCGTGGGAGTCAATCAAAAGAATGTGATGTTGAAGATATTTTTCCCGCTGTTCGGACTGGCGGCGTTGGTATGGTTTCTGATACGTGTGATACCGAAACCCAATCGTATAGATTATCCTTGCCAACAAGTGGCGGCGCCGATTGCTTTCTCGTTTCTTGCTTTTATAGGTAGTACCTTAACAGGATTTACGACTTGGAAAAAGTTTCGCGCTTTATGGCATTCGCATCGTTTCTGCATGGGGATGGGAGTGTTGTTGACGGGAATCTTGCTTACGGGTTCCCTGTATGTCATGTCGGTAGATAATATGGTATTAGGGCAGGTTATCCGGAAACAGATAGACAATGATACAGACATGGGAGAGTTTATCCCCATTGACAAGCCTAACACTCCCATGGGGACAGCGAGAGGAATTCATCCGGGACGTGTGGCGTGGGCGCACGATGCCAAGGCGGCTGCTTGGGACGGCAAACACGGATTATATTCGGATGCCGACAACAACAGCCAGACTCGTGTGGAAGATATGCTGGAAGGAGTGATTCTGGCATTGACCAATCAGAGTGCTATAGGTGATGCTTGGGATGAACTGTTTCGTACGTTTAATCAGCGGAAAGGAAAAGGAACCGTGGGTTACCAAAAGGGTGAGAAGATTGCTATTAAGATTAACTTGAATGACAATGGTGGCTCGAACATCATTGATGCTACTCCGCAGTCGGTTTGTTCTTTGCTGTATCAGTTGGTAGAAGTGGTAGGTGTTCCTCAAAATTGCATCACGGTGTATGATGCGCAGCGTCGGGGCATTTCAGCCGTTTACACGTATGTGGAGTCGCTTTATCCCGATGTGGTTTATCAGAACTGGGGTGGTTTTGTGCCCAATGTGATTCATTATTCCAGCGAGATTACCGATGAGGGAGCTATGAGTTTGGCACGTGCTGCATACGAGGCGGACTATATGATAAACATGGCGTTGTTGAAGCGTCACTCCGAACCGACCAAAAGGTGGCGTGACAGTGCCGGACAGACTGGTATCACAGCAACGGGAAAGAATCAGTTTGGTTCGGTGGGCAAAGTACCTCCTTTGCATTACTCCATTCGTGACTGGTCTTCTTTCCGCGGCATGGGCACCTATAATTGCATTGTCGATTTAATGGCACACGAGCGTATTGGCGGAAACACGTTGGTTTATATTGTGGATGGTATGTATGTCAACCCGAAACATAATGGCAAGGCGTTTCGTTTCAAGCGTGCTCCATTCAATAACGGTTGGACTTCCAGTTTTTTTGCGTCCAATGATCAGGTAGCTATTGAATCGGTTGTGCTCGACTTTATTTATTCGGAACTTCCGTTACCCGCTAATTCGGATAATTTTTTGCACGAGGCTGCCAATATCGGTAATCCTCCTTCGGGCATTCTTTACAAAGGGCGTGACCAGCAAAGTCTGGGTGTACACGAGCATTGGAACAATCCGGACGACCGTCTGTATAGTCGTAACCTAGGAACGGGAGAAGGCATCGAGTTGTATCGTGTTCCGTTGAAAGCAAACCGCGCGGCTATTGAAACATTCTATGCCGACCGCAGTGTGGTGGTAGGAAAAGGAGAAGTCGTATTGTATTGGAATACATCCAATGGTCAGAAAGTGTTGTTGAACGGTAAGGAAGTGGCAGGCAAAGGAAATTTGATTGTTGCTGTAAAGCGGACATCCAGTTTTGAATTGTTGGTGGAAGATGCTGATGGCAAAGTGGTCAAGCAACGATTGGTGGTGAGAAACATGGATGAAGTGAAGGACTGTCCAGTACGCGATGCAAAGCTGGAAGGAACTTTCCTGATTAACGATCAAGGCCAGTTGGCACTCTCGGGTGAAAGAAGTAAGGAACGTAATGTGGCTACTTGGAACATTCAGGTTCCAAAGAAAGGAAAGTATTACTTGGGTGCCACTTATACCGGAACGGACCCAGCTCCCGCTTTTGTTTATCTGAATGGGGAGAAGGTGACGGAAAACTTTGGGTTCTTGGTTACGGTGGGTAATCAGCCACGCGATTATTATTTCCCTATCGAACTGGAAAAGGGAACCAGTACCCTTCAGTTTGAGATACAGGGAAGACGTGGCAACCGCATTCATCGGTTGTTTATAGTAAAGGAAAGAAATTAATCTGTAAAATAGAAGAATCGTATGAAACGTTTTTTTAGCTGTTTTTATAAATGATAAAAAGGAGGTTGTATATGAGGTTATATAAAATAGGTTTTATGTTGTGGCTTTGTGTCAGTGCAGTGAATGCGCTGGCGCAGATAGCCACATTGAAAAGTCCGGACGAAAAAATTGCGTTTCAGTGGTGGATGACAGAAGGAAGATTGTATTTTGAAGTAACCAAAGCCGGTGTTCCGGTCATTGAAAAGTCGCCTTTGGTGTTTTCCATAGATGGCAAGGTATTGACTGCTGATTGCACAGTGTTTGCTTCGCAATCCTATGAAGTGAATGAAACGTATGCGGTGCGTGGTGTTCATGCACAAGCAGTCAATCAGGCCAATGGCTTGAAGATGAAAATGAAAAGCAATTCAGGCAAAGACTTTACAGTGGAGGCTAGAGCCTATAATGACGGTATAGCATTTCGCCTTCTTTATTCCGGTAAGCCGGGGATGAAGCTGGTGCCCGATGAACAAACCACGTTTGTTCTTCCTGCCGGAAGCCGGATGTGGTATCATGATATGTATGCGCATTATGAAGGAATTCATCAACAAAAAGAAATAACCGAGGTCAAGGAAGGGGAGTGGGCGGCACCCCCGGTAACTGTTGAATTGCCAGAGTCGCAGGGATATGCCTGCATAACGGAGGCTGCCTTAAAGAATTATGCCGGTATGTCTTTGCAGGCAGACGGGCAGTGTGGACTGGTGACTCGCTTGGGACATGCCCAGCCTGCAGGTTATCCGTTTGCACACGATTATAGTCTGGAAGAAGCAGTACGTCTGTCGGTTCCGGCTGCCATAGAGGGCGATATCCTGACTCCTTGGCGAAGCATCATTATAGCCAACGATTTGAATGGATTGGTTAATACGGACCTGATAACCAACTTATCTCCGGCTCCTGATAAAAAGTTGTTTCCTCGCGGTGTGCATACCGATTGGGTGAAGCCGGGACGTTCGGTGTGGTGTTGGTTGGACGGTGGAGAACGGACGGTAGAAGGCATGAAGGAATTTTCCAGACTAGCCGGTGAACTTGGTTTTGAATACAATACGGTAGATGCTTTCTGGTATAAATGGACGGATGAGCAGATTAAGGATTTGGTGGATTATTCAGCCCGGTTTGGGGTGAAGATTTGGTTGTGGCGTCATGGACGCGATGTTCGCGACCCGCAAAAAAGAAAGGAACTGTTTGACCGTTGCCAAAGATTGGGAATCGCTGGATTGAAACTGGATGCTTTCTCGCATGAGTCGAAGGAGTTTGTGGATTTGTATCAAGCTTGTCTGAAAGAAGCGGCTGAGCACAAACTGATGCTGAACATACATGGAAGTAACAAACCGACTGGCGAACTGCGCACTTGGCCCAATGAGATGAGCCGTGAAGGAGTGCATGGACTGGAATATGGTAAACATCAGTTTGAGTGGACAGTCCACAACGTGACGCTTCCTTTTACTCGCTTTGTAGTGGGGGCGGGTGATTATACTCCAGTGATTTTTGGTGAGCGCAGGTTGGAGACCTCTTGGTGTCATCAGATTGCTACTGCATTGATATTTAATTCTTCAGTTATTTTCTTCGGAGCGCATCCGCAGTCCATTGGGGATAATCCGGCAGCCGATTTGTTCAAAACTATGCCTGCCGAATGGGATGAGACTATTGTATTGCCCGACAGTAAGATAGGCAAGGTGGCTGCCTTTGCCCGTCGTAAAGGAGAAACTTGGTACCTGGCTGTGCTGAACGGCAAAGAAGAGCGGACACTTCAATTCCCGCTTTCGTTCTTGGGCGAGGGCTGGTATGAAGGAACAGTCTATAAGGATCGTCCGGGTGACGGGGCTTCTATCAAGAAAGAACGTGTCTTTTGTCGGAGAACTGATTCACTCACTGGAATGATGCGTAGTGGCGGGGGATATATAGTTAGATTTACCTTAAAGAATAAATGAATATGAAAAAACTATGGATGGAGTTTGTGGCACGGTGGCCTTGTTCTTGTCGGCTTGCGGACAGAAAACTGCCGTATGAGAAGCTGTTTTTCCTGATGGCAATGTACGTTTTGTGACAGAAGTGGTCGCTGCGGGAGGGGAACATACGGAGTCGCAATATAAAATAATGTATAAGGATTCGTGTCGTCAAAACCGGATGGCATGAGGAAGTGAAACGAAGTGTTAAATTCAGTGGCACTATAAAATATTTTGTGTAAATGGGAAACATTTTATAGTACCAAGTAACGAAGTGGCAACCGTGTTTCTTTCTATGCTTAGCTGTGATTTGTTATCAACATCACTTCCTTGATGCAAAAGTAGCCATAGAAACTGGAAACATATCAAGGAGTAAACTCATTAGAAGGAGATTTATACTCCACTGTTTTTGCTCCACCTTTTGGAACACCGGCAACCGTAATATTCTACCGCTTTTTGCGTTCCGCCGGAAAACAAAAAATCCCAATTTCGTTTGGAAATCAGGATTTTACTGCTTGTTGCTTTTCTTAAAAAGTGGTGCCACCAGGAATCGAACCTTTTGCTTCGGTTTATTCTAACCCCTTGAGTGACTGTACACTTATTACTTTATCTTTTATGAAAGCCACTGAATTAGCATCACACTAAATTCATCGCTTTTCTTTATCAATTCAACATTCATTATCTCTTTGACGTTGCAAAGATAAATAAAAGGTTCGATTGCTACAAGCTTTTATTAAATTTTTCAAAGGAACAATGCAAAATCTGTTGTATATAAGATATATGAGGCAGATTTTTTTTGTTTATTCAAATCAAAAGACACTTTATTGAAGCTATTAGAAAATATAAAACGAGGTTATTTGTACATCGTTTTAGAACTTGATTTAGGTATAATCAAATATTTTTTGTCAATAAGAATATTGATATGTTTTGTTTTGACACTAATGTCGATAATTGTTCCATTCGTCCCTGTTCTTATCCTCGATGTAACATCAAAATCATAACTGTACCATAAAAAATATAGAATGAAGTTGCATATTTATTGTGTGAAGTATTTATAAAACCAAAAATATTCACATAATAAGGACCAGTATATAGGATGTTTAATGCGGTTTACGATATTAAGTGGAATACCACTGTCTATCATAATATTTTTTCGTAAAGGTTCATCACTAATAGCAGCCTTTACTTGCTCTACATTGTATATACTGCTTGCAGCTATATGATACCAGGTTTGTCGAATGATTCTTAAACGCTCATGCTCCAATGCTAAGTCCTCAATAGTATTGGATAATTCAATCTGACGCTGGGAGGACTTGACTATTTTCGATATGCCAATAGTTCCATTTTTATTGTATATAATTAAATCGTTTATATTAGGAATGAAAAATAATGGGACAATTAATTTATTTCCTCTGTGCTCATTACAGCATAAATGCATTTTAGAAGGATATAATTTATTGTCCTTGTCTTCATCAATGAAAAGACTACCATCGCATGACAATACTAGGTTTTCATAAGCGCAAAAATGAGGATATAGTGGGCCGCTGTGCCATTTTCGTCTTGTACCGTTTAGATGTTTATAAATGACATTTCGTTTAAAATTCTTGTTGAATCGTTTGTAGTAATCAATTTTCTTAAAATCTATCTTGTTTTGTTTGGTCACAGAACTATGAGGCATCACATGTTCCAAGGAAGTGTGTTGATTTACTTCTAGATGCCTCATACAATAACAGCAGAATCCATGTTGTTCCCAGTAAAGCAATCTCTCCATTTTGTGATTTCTCTTAAATGAAGCATAAGTGCAATTTACATATAGCCCATCTTGTTCGTTCCACGCTTCACGTAGAAAGCGATTTACAATTTGATGACCTTTACGTCGCTTTCCTTTATTATGCTTATCAATCCAAAACATATATCTAAATAATGTGAAGTTATTCTTCCTTCCATTTATTGATTAATTGTAACGCTTTTTTTTCTCCCAGCATTTTTTCTAGTTCTTTGCGTCTCATGTTGAATAGTTGTGTATTTTCCATTTGTATAGCTCTTTTTATTGCCATTTGTAAAAATTCCACTTCCTCGTTTCTAGGAATACCTCCCATCCAATCCAGTAATACATCATCGTAATCAATGCCAAAAAGGTCTGGCAATTCATGCGGTTGCTTCTCTCCAGCCACAAGTCTGAATATTTTATTTTGTTTCTCGTCCGGTGACAAGTTGCTTACTATTAATGGCGAGTGGGAAGTCATTATGAATTGTAATTTCGGGAATGTCTGTGTAAACCGCTTTACAATTTCTGTTTCTAACGAAGGGTGTAAGTGCAAATCAATTTCGTCTATCATAACTAGACCTGTAGGTTCTACATCTATTCGTCTATTTAACAAATAAGCCCGATATGCCAGATCTAAGACAATGGAATATAATCGTTTATACCCAGCGGGAAGTCTGTCAAATTTGATTTCCTGTTCTGATTTTAAACGAAGCCACAATTCTGGTTTTTGTTCTTCATCAAATAAATAGAAAAGACGATCTATCTCAAAAGCAGTATCACATATATCACTATTAAGTACTAGAGAAAACTGTGTCAATTTTTTAGTGACAAATGCAACTTCATTACGTGTGAATGTGTCAGTATCATCATCTAGCTGTTTTAGTTTAGCCATTGAATTTAATAGTCGTCGTTGCCATATTTCTACACACGCTGTTTCATTATCCCATTGGTAATAACCAAAGTTGCGTAATGTTTTTCCATTTGCAGCCATCTGTTGCTTGGCAAAGGAGGATATATTTGTGAGTGTATGCGGGAAAGAGTCTGAAAAATATGCAAGTAATGGCAATTCATCGTATTTTCTGTACAGTTGCATCAGATGTTGATAAGCAGGTTTATAGCGTGATGGATTCAGTGAAGACCCGCTAGTTGAACGGCGATACATATCCCATTCTATATTTTCTCCTTGAAAAGTTATTTGTCCATGAAAATTAGCATCAGCAGTTACATCCTCTGAATCTTTTCTTCTATGAAATTCATCATATTTGATAGATTTCATTTTTAAATCAGGATTTCCTGCCGACAAGAAGTCATCCCCCATTGAACGGTCATTCGTAAACATAAAATAAAGCGAGTAAACCATAGCTCTAATGAGTGTGGTCTTTCCAGCACCATTGCGTCCGATAATAATGGACACACCTGGTGCAAACTGTATATCGAAATGGTCGAAACACAAAAAATTGTCTATAGAGAGTTTTTGATACAACATAAAATTTCATGTTTTTGGAGTACTATTGCAAATATAAGGATAAAAAATTAGAAAACAAAGGATTCAACAATGTAATCTTTGTGAGGTGATAACCATCAGAGAATCAGGTTTAAGTGTTTATGTTTCGGATTTCATTAAACTCCTTCAATATAGCTTTACGTATCATTATCAAAATATTGATGTCGGTTTACTTGGTTTCTGATATTCATTTATATAAATTTGCATATTGAATAACTGATAACTTAATATTATCATCTATGCCCAATTTGTTAGAACACAGATTTGCAATTAAGCGTATTACAAAAACATCGAATGAAGATTATATTTCTGCATTGAAAATCTGTAATGAAACGACTCCTCCTAATAACAAATACGAATGAAATAACATAACATATTGGCTTGAACAAAACAGGCTCTAAGATTTTGTAAGCCGCTATCATAGACTATGCTAAAAGCGGCTTTGAAAATGATACTTTTTTACTTTACGCAACGAAGAATATGTTCTTAAAGTCTGATTTTTTCTGTACTAGTCAGACTTGTATCCTGTGTATCACAATGATGTGGAATTCTCACTATGTTTTTTTCTATATTCCGAAGGGGATATGTTTGTGCTTTTTATGAAAGCCCTGCGAAAAGCACTGATAGAATTGAACCCCGAACGTTCTGCGATCTCATTGATGCTTGTTTGAGGTTCCGTTTCAAGCAGGCGTTTGCTCTCCTCAATCCTGAACCGGTTTACATAATCAGAGAAGGAAACTCCCTGCACCTTGTTGAACAACTGGGAGAGATAAGTTCTGCTGATTGGAAATTTTCTCTGTAAGTCGGATAAACGTAAATCACCCCGCAGATACGGCTTTTCAGATTCGAACCATCGGTTTATATCCTCCAGACAGTTTGTTTTTTGAGAGATACAGTCCTCGTACCTATTCTCATCCACTCCCTCGTCTGGATGTTGCCAACCCGCCTTGAAGGATATCTTCCATGGGATTTCTTTCAGGAACAAGGCCTTGTAAAAAAGATAATACCATAAGACAAGGATAAAGACCTTATTGATCACATACAGGAGCGTGTCATTCGTGAACAGCAGTACCAGGTAGGATATGTATAGGGCTGACAAAGTGAACATGGTCCTTTGCAGCCACTGCAAATCATAGTCGTACGGATCGGATACGTTTTCTTTAATGAACTGCGAATACTCCCTGTTGTAACGTGCCGTAAGATAAGCCGGTATACCCATATAGAATATATTGCACGCCAATAGCATGAGCCGTAAGAAGATGTCGGTATCCGAAAACAGAAACAAATCGTACAGGTTGTAATACGTTTGCGTCTGAGGTGAACATATGTAATGGCATCCGAAAAGCAGTGAGCAGACAATAGCCGGGGAAATGAAAAGGCAAAACCGTCTGAAGGTAAGATATCCGGGCCGTAGAACCTCAATGACATAGCATGTCGTGGTCGCCATCACGATACTTCCCGTGATGAGAATCATCGGTTGAAAAAGAGTCTTGGCGCAATCCAAAAAAGGGTTGAAAGACAGCCGGAGGATTATCAGCACTCCCCAGAACAACATGCTTGCCCCTAGAATGAATTTGGCCTTGCTCCTGCGTGGATGTGCGAGGAGGGTTATTCCACCAAACACACACAGGCTTAAGATCATCAGACTCAGTATTAACTGGATATATATCAACATATACTTATATGACAGTTTCGACTATTACCGGTAAGATTCCAACAGTCACATATCGCTTTTAAATCCGTGTTTTTTCATGGGCGAAATACAACCGACTGTCTCCTCTGGTTCCGACGTGCCATGATTGCGAACTATATACGATACAAAGATAGTGAGAATGGATGAGAATTCAATAAAAAAAGTAAAATTAAAACAGGCTCCGGGAATAAGAGGAGCGTGATATTTTTCCCATGACCTGTCGGGGGTGGGCAAAAGGCGGAAATCGGAAGGTACGGGATGAATTGCGCTGTTTGTCATTCCCTCCAAAGTGACTTATTTTCCGGAAACCTCTCACAACCATGGGAACTGTTTGCCAAAGGATGCGTCATATTTTGAACGGTATCAAATTGCACATTTCAATTTATGAATCGTGCAATCTGGTACCGTGAAAAGTACGGATCCCATAATCCCCTGTAATATTTTTGAAATACAACCGGAAACAGGAATCCGTTCCCGTACTACTACAGGATGAATTATCGTTTTTTTCTTCTGCGCCAAGGTGTCTGTCAGAAAAAAGACCAACGCTGCCGGCCAAAGGAACAATAAGGTCTTTATATCACCTATAATTACTAAGGCTGACTAATATATGACAAGCCTTTATTCTCTGACCGCACGAATGACAACTCCCTCTCCGCTGTAGCCCGAATGACGAGGATTCAGAGAACCGCTTGATTTTTTTGGAAAAGAGAGAACTCCTCCTAATGCTTCAGTGGCCGCACTGGCCAACCAACGAGTTTGAAGTGGTTTGGTGTTTTCGACTTTACCATTATTTAGTCTACGCCCTAGAACCGGGAAAAAAACGGTTTCCTCTTTTCTTGAATTGCAATAAAAATACCAACCGTGTAAAGCTGAATCCCAAAAGCCCTTTATATTCGAGCCGGCTTTACCTCCAGCGACGAAGCCGGTAAATGTCATCCTGTTGGGCAAATGAAAACCAACGGGGGTAGGATCATAGATAGTTTTTACAAGACGGCTGTCCTGATCGACATTTGCAGAGCAACTGGCATCCCACAGATTATAAAAGACATTGGTCATATACATATTCTTGTTCATCACTGCGGGATTTTGAATGCCGTCAGTGATACATCCCTTGCCCGTTTGAAAAGCGGACACTTTAGGAGCAAGACTGGAGGCTTTTCCCTCCGCGTCATACCACGTTTTATTGGTAACGCTTCCCTTTCCGACTGACGGTGGAAAAGGATCTTTACGTCCCCATTGATAGTAAGGCGCGTTTCCGTTCAGGATCTCCTCATGCCTTTTTTGGGAGATCATGATGATTTTTGTCTCACCGGCTTCTCCCTGTGTGAATTTTACTTTCACGTTCCGTGCCTCGTAAATTATGTTTCCACCATCACACCATCCTAAATCGACAGGCATTAACTCATATTTTGTTCCCTGGTAGTTGGTGATTTCCTTGGTCCCGGTCATATCCCTGTCAGTTACCCAGATGTGCCAGGACCATAGGACTGTCCCTCCGGCGTCCTTTACGGCTATCACTGCGTTGCCTTGCTGGATTGTCGTCTTGTTTACACTAAAAGAGACGTAGGCGGATTCTCCGCTGCCCTCCAATTCCACGTCAGCCAGCAGGTCCATCGCGTCCTGCCAGACAAGTTCGGCGCTTTTCGCCTCGCACCCAGTATTGTTGTTGATATAGGGATCGGTTATATCACCTCGATGATTCAGGAAGTTGCCCAACATCCTGTTATTCAACTTATTCGAACGATAAGCCGGTTCATTGGGTTTCCCTTCTTTGATGGCGTTGCCATATACCAGTGGGAGAGAGTATACACCCGGCGCACCGACAATGTAGCAGTTTGCGGTATTCTCCACATCCCTATCCCCGTTGCTGTTCGACAGGTTGTATGGCCGTCCGGCGGTTCCCCTGCTCGGGGCGTCTTGCAAGTTCCGGATATGCGCGTTGTCCCTCACAGTCTGGGGGCTGATTGTCTGGGAGCAAACGGATACGCTGTAGGAGGTTGCGGTGATACCGCCGTCACCCTCCGCCGTAAAGGTTGCCAGCCATTCGGGTTTTGTCGGCATCCAAGTTATCCCTCCGTCCGTGGAATATACCGCATTCCATGGAACGGGTTCCCTGACCCCGCTTGCGTTTTCCCTATAGCTGGAGACACTGTAGTTTTGGCTGCCGCCATAATATTCCATGTCTTTCGGGGCTGTAACATCCAGAATGTATCTCCAGTTGATGGAACTGGTGGAGATTCTGTAAGTGACGGTCTTGCCTTTCGGCCATACGCTATTCTTGATACTGGCTTTCAATGTACGGTCTATTTTTCCGTCATTGAAAACTATTTCGACCGCCGCACTGTCGGGAAGTGTCTGTGGAATCATCATGAAGGTCTGCGGCTCGAAGGTGATAGTATCCCCTTCCGTTCCGTTAGTCTGCCGGTCAAGTGTTTGGGAGAAGGAGGCCGTCCCTCCTGTATCGCTCCATTCTCCGGTCTCCATGTTATAAACGCCACCCGAACAGACATTTCTCAAAACCACGCTTTTTACCGTTCCGGGCTGCATGTCACTGCCGCAGACGAATTTGACGGCGGTAAGGGCATGTTGGAATGTGAGGTTTACGACGGAGTTGGAGTTTCCGTCCAGCTCCCCCGTACCCGCGACAAGCAGATCCTCCTGTTCCGCGACATCGGCAGGTATGGTGCAGGCTATGGTGGGGGCACCGGCGACCTGCCCTGACAACCGGTAGGCCGCATTTCCTCTCGGGGCATACGCAAAGAACCTTGTCTTGTACGTTTCTCCGGGCCAATAATAATCGGAGGAGGGAGCCCAGGAGTCCCCGGATCTGGTTACGGGGATGTCATACATAAAATTGGGGTGACAATTTTCATTCCATGGGCCGGTATAGGCATAGGCGGATACGCCGAAGGTGGCGTACATGTTGTCCCCCTTTATGGGGGTGCCACGGGTAACGGACGTGCCATCACCGCCCGCTTGCGCCGGGACGGGAACGATGCCGTCCGTGTAAGATGTATGCAGGAAAATACCATTCCCGTCATCGGTCGTCAAAGGGACGGTGGTTCCGGGGAAGGTGTCCACAGCCCCACGGGACACGGAGAGGCACGAATACCGAACGCTCGGGTTGAACGAGACGCGGGAGGAACGGGAAGGATGTTCCAGTTCATCGGAACAGGAGAGCACGCACAGACAGACGCAGACCGGCAAACAAAATCCTGCTTTCCAAAGGATGTCATATATAAACGAGAAATGTCTCATGGTAAAATGGTATTGTTTTAATTTTATGGAAAATATTCGCATATATGGAAGTATCGTTCTTATTCTGTAAATGACTTTCTCATCACATTGTCTCTTAAAAAGCGGCTCCATCCTGTCGCCCTGTCGAAATTCAACAGAGGATACAATTTGTCCAGCGATGGAACGGCATGACTTTGATCGGCAGACATGAAATCATCCCGCTCCATCCATGATATCCCGACGCTTACCCTGTCCATATAGTCAGGAATTCCATGACAGGCGCTCACGGGAATCATTCGTCCCAACGCTATACGCATTCGGGTGGTTATCGCCGAAAGCCTGCCGGACATGAGACGGTTGCCTATGCGTGTGAAAGCGGAATACATGTCGGCGCTCGGAACAAATTCATCCTCGTCATTGTGAAAGAAATAAAGAACCCCTTCGTCAGAATGATAATGCGGTTGGAGCGTTCCGTTTATTTTCTGGAAATACATCTCCTCCTCGCTGTCCGCCTCCATTCCGCCACGCAGTCGCAAGAACTCGTCCACGTACTCCTTTGCATCCTGTACGACCCCGTCAATATACTCCATGTTACAAAGGGTGAGGTCCCTGCCGTCATCCTCCCCCAGCACGTTCCCCCAATGCGCCACGGTGGCGGGAACGTATTCCCGCATCGCCTCCAGCAGGACGGGATGGTTGTCCAACGCATGCATTAGCTGCGCGTAATTTCCTCCTATTCCCGGGACGAGGTGCGCCGAACCCAGCGTATAGGCGGCACGCTCCTTTATCTGGTACAGGTTTTCGAGCATGTTCATCAGGCACGCGTCCCAATATATCAGGTCCATTTTCACCCCGGCACGTCTCAGCCCCTCTTCCAGTTCAAAAATGGAGATATTCTCGTTCGTGTTGTCATCGAAGGCGACACCACGTGTGCCCGCCTCTGACGGATAATTTTTCTCCACCGGCTGGTCCCCGATACTGAATCCGTCCCCATGGTTCCACAAAATCAGGACATAATGTTTGGCGGGCAGACGCCGTCGGGTATCAAGGATGTAGTCGGCGATATTCCGCGGATCGTCCAGACGGAACTCCCGGTCGGCCACACATTCATTTTCCAGACCGTTCTCTGTCAGCGTAAAAAGGCGGGTGCCTCCATAAGCGCCCGCTTCCTCCTGTAACTCTCTGGAGAACTTCAATTTGGCGGAAAAATGGACGCGCGGCGTATAGCCGTAACTTTCCGTCTGTTCCAGATTATATATCATATTTTCATCCAGATCACCGCCTCCACAACCATACATCATGACCGTGTAGTCCGCATCCGGTCCCGTAGGACAAATGTCTCCGTTGTTCTCATGCCTGTCACAGGACACGAGCACGAGAAGCGCCAACGATAAGGAATAAAGAATTCCGTCAGATATTCTTTTCATTTTTCTTCTTTTTTTATTGATACGATGAAAATTGAGATAACCGGCACTAAAATGCGGGTAGGGAAATAGACTCAATCCCCGGAAACAGTGACGCCTTGCACCTACCATATTATCATGATCGCTTTTGCGGTATGTGTCGGTATAATTGACTTGGACTGTCCGCCCGTATAACCGGTTCAAGACGCCCGCAAAACCCGCTACATCTTATGGGCTTTCCCAACATCCCTCCCCAAAAGGTCATATCGGTTCAGGACTGACAGCCATTTTCACATTGTCTTCTCTTTTGGACAAGGCAATAGGACCAATATGCCCTAAAAATATTTTTTGTCATGGCTAGGGAGGGCGTATGGTCTCAAGGTAACGTCAAGCGCCTTGGAGAAACGGACTTGAATGAGGGGAACAAAAAGGGTACCAGCGTTTCCCAAAGTCCGGCTATGCCATGCGTGGAACGGACACCCGGTATTTCACCGGGATGCCCGTTCGGCAACGCGGATGGAATAATTATCACATCCTGATATCACTGTCCTCCTCACCCCATTCTTCGACCGTCACCGTGAACCTGATAGGTTTTCCCAGAATGTCCTTACCCGGAACCGCGGGATCGGGATCGATCAGCGGATCCTTGGGGTTGGTGGGGTCCTGTGGATCCGGATCGGGCTTTCCGGCTCCTCCCCCCTCACTGCAGAAGTCTAGTGTATAGATATATTTCTTACCTGGTTGCCAGTCTATTTCAACGGGTACGGCCGCGAAACCGAACAGTCCGGCCGTTTTCGGGAAAAGTTGTGTCTTGTTGTCGCCATCCACGTTGAAAATCTGGCACAGCACGGAAATATAAACGCCGGTGGTGTCTCTGGTGGCATTCCACTTGTGTTGTTTTTGCGGGAGCAGCATGAAATTGTCATTTCCGAACATGAGGGATTCGGCGTCACCCGTCAGGGAAAACTCGTCACCCCTTATCACATAAGCCCGGGAAGGGGCGTCACCCCCCTTCAGATTGTCCCATTTTTCCTGCCTCAATACATAGCTGGCGTCGGTCACCTCGTCAGGAAACGTGAAATCGCCCTTTGTGGCCACGTTCGCAAGTTTCACACCCCGGACATTGATTTTTATGTTGCTGTTCGAGCACTTGGCCCTGAGCTCTATTTGCGAGAGGGCATGTTTAAAATTCATGGCCACGCCTCCCGCCTCGTTCGCTTCCCGTGTCCCGCTGTTATAGGAGACCACAAGGTCCTTTTGTCCGGATACCGTATGGGCGGGTTCGAATCCAAGGATTTTTTGGGATACGTTGTCTATTTTCACCAGTGTGGTGTCCAGATGGGAATAAGCGAAGAATCTCACACGGTAATCCGGCCAGAAATATACGCGGTCACAATTCCATGTGTTCCCCCCATCCGTCGATCTTACCCCGTTGTGTGTCATCAGGACGGGCTCACTACCGACCGCCGTGACATAGAACACGTCCAGGTTGCTCTGCGATATCGTGTTGGCACGTGTGACAGGATTGTCCAATGAGGTGCGGAAAAAGATACCCTTCCCGTTGTTTACCTTCACCACATCGTCGTTGTTACAGGAAGCCAGGGCTGCTGTAGCCAGGACTCCAAATAAAAGTTTCGTTTTCATAAGATAAATAGTTAAATGAATATGTTCTTATTATACATGCATGTTTACATGGGGATATCAATGTTCATGTTTTGCCATTCGTCCACACTGGGGCGGAAACCGCCGCCATTGGTAATCGGTCTGGGCAGATGGAGGCTGTCAATTATTATGGGGACATCCCGGGGATCCTTCGCAGTGTGAATACGGGAGGTCACATCATAGGAATAATAGTATTTGCCGCCGTCAGCCAAAAAGGCATAGACGGTCAGTATGTGCTTTTTCCCCGGTGGAGGGGGACAGCCAAAACATAGGAAATCGGCGGTCAGCGTGGTTGAGTCCCCGCGGATGATTCCAAAGGGCACGGTGACGACTTCCGTGCCGGTGACTCCCCTGCCGGCAAACAAACCTCCGGACATGCCAGAGAGAGCTCCGCTTATGCCATCCGGGGCGATGTGTTTCAGGTTTTCCACATGTCTGATTTCCAACCGGTACCGGCATACGGCTTCTTCCGGGTAAAGCGTAAGAAGCCTGTCGGATTCTCCGATACAGACCCCGTCCGCACGGGCGCACCAGAGCCTGTCGGGGGATCTGGCGACACGTTCCTCCTGTGTCCCGTCGGCGCGCGGCGTAGAAGCGGAACGACGTACCAGAACATCATTGACGGTATAAGCCTCAAAATCCGTAAACCGGCCGATGTTGCGATAGAGAATGGACCTGGTGTCACTGTTCAGGCACAAGATCTTGTAACAACCGGTGGGTACAGTGATATTTCCACCACGACAGTCGGCAAGCCCGTATGAAAGGACATCCCCCCCGTCTTGAGGAAACAGATAGAGTCGCATGCTTGACGGACTGGCTTCCGCTGCATTCTTCCAGTCGAGGACGACACGCACATCGACCGTGTGGGAATGGTCATAACAAAGTTCTTTATGCTCACAGGAAGCGAGCAGGAACACGAGAATTCCCAGCGGAGAGAAAAGAAGGACGGACAGATTACGGAAAAATCTCATAATACACCTCCCTTTCTTGATTTGCGGCACCCGTTTCCGGGCAGCCACAGCAATGAGATCCCGGCCCTGGTCGGCCCGAACCAGTAGTGCATGCCGGTCCGTTCCCAGACATAATGGCTGTCAGCCGGAGTATACTGTTCGTATCTGCCGGACAGACAGCCGATGCCGATACTGAAATCAAGTCTGAGCTGGCGGTGGAGGGAAAGGGAATAGCCGTATTCGAAACCGCCGCCGTAGCTGAACCTGCTTAAATATCCCGGTCCGCCCAATTCAAAATCATAAGTCAGGGCTTGCAGGTAAAGTCCGGCATGATGTCCGGCAAACGCTTTTTCTGCCACATGTGCGCCGAAATACTTGCGGATCTCCAGCTCTCCACCGTAAACACGCCAGTAATCGTGACGCCTGTCATTTTTCCACCAGGCATATTGCCAGCCGCACCCTACGCTCCATCCCCTGCCAAGGGCGTATTCCAGGCCGATATTGGGCACGAGGGCGATATCATAGAGCAGATTGCTTTTCAGGGCCATACGACAATGTCCGTGTGTATTTTCCGGTATTCCTGAATGCATGCCACCACGCGGTGGGATTACCGTGTCGGGGACAGCACCGACGAACTCCCGTATGGGGGATGCCCCCTCTTGTGTTTTTCCCTCCCGTATCTGGATGGTTGGGGAGTGGGCGGGCTGCGCCTCTTCAAACTCGCATACGATTATGCCCCGGCGCAATTCCGGCATGAAGTGTCTGAGCATATAATGCCATACGCGTCCCTCATGCAGCATCATGAGCTGACTTTTAAGCTTTTCTTTCGTCATGTCACCGCGATCCGCTTCTCCCATGATTTCATTCAGGACGGTAAGAATCTCGCCACGGCAAGGGAGGTCGGAATCCACGACCAGACGATACAAACCGTCCCAATCCTCGCCACGGCTTGACAAGACGAACAGTGAATCCGGGAAAGAGAGGCGTTCCTGAAGGTATGAACGGATTTGGATGGCACGCTGCCAGGACAGTCTCTCGTTGAGGGCCGGATTTCCCTCGACGGAGGAACCTGAAATGATGCGGATATGCCGCGGGTGACACGGGACCCGCTTTCCCACGAAACGTATGCTTGACACGAAGCTCTCCAGTTCCCTGGCATTGTCATGCAGGATGGATTCCAACGTGGAACTTCCACGGTCAAAATAAACGAAGGCCCGCAGACTGTCCCCTGAAGGTAAGAGGGGTATGGGGATTAAAAGAAAGGCCAGAAGCGACACTGTACGAATAAGTCTCCTGTTTGTTTTCATAAGATTTGTTTTTTATGGTTCAATACCGCCTCATCTCTCCTCCGGAACCAAATAATCCCGCAACATGATATCGATTTCTGTATCGGAAGGAAACGGGGCGTGTACGTCAATAATCCTGTCATTCTCATCAAACAGCATGAAGCGCGGGATGGCGGTGATGCCGTATTCATCCTCCAGCATTTTGCGTGAATGTTCCGTCGCCCTGTACTGTTTCCATCCGGGACGGTCAGACGGGGCATTCTTCAGCCATGCATTCCTGTCCTCGTCAATGGAAAGACCTATGATTTCCAGATGTCCGTCCTTGCGGCGCCTTTCCACCAATTTCTCAAGAAAGGGAATTTCCCGGCGGCAGGGGCCGCACCATGAGGCCCACACGTCAACATACCGTACCCTGCCCTTCAGGGCGGAGATACTGGTCCTGTTGCCATACCGGTCCTCCATTTCTATGTCAAGCAGCTCTTTCCCCCGAGAAAGGTCGTGCAGCGCCTTTATGGCGGATTCATATTTACGTCCCATGTCCTGCAACATTTTACTGTCCCTGCATGTACGGGTAAAAAGCGTATAAACCTCCTCCAAATTTTTTATGGAAGTCTCGTTGACCAGAGAGGAGCCGAGACAACGCTCGGATATATAGTCCAGCACTTCCTGGTTGGACACCCTTCTCCGTAATTCATACAGTATGTTGATATCTGAGCGTGGCTTCCCCGCGGCCTGCAAATCCCAAACCAGTACAAGGTTCGTCAGTCCGCTTCTGGCATTCTCCGGTTTGTCCAGGTCTATTCCTTCCGCGAATTTCCGGAACATCTCATCCGGCACATCGCCTTCGGGCGAGACATAAAGTTTGTAACTGGCACGGTAACAATAGAGATGATAATCCTTGCGTGCGTTCAGCTCTTTCGTGACGGAATTCACAAAATCCTTGTCTTTGACCTTTTCCAGCAACTCGGTGATCTTTGTGTATTCCTCCATAATTCCCTTCCTGTATTCAGGGAAACTCATCCGGGCTATCTCTTCCGGGTCTCTGGGGATGAACTCCTCGTTCATTTTACGGACTATCTCGCATTCATTGGCAACATTCCCACATATTCTCGGATACTGACCGGCTTGTGCCGGGTCAGACATGACATGTACCCGGGCGCCTTTTCGTAAATATAGATAAACGGATGTCGAGGTCTGTGGTATATACAGCATATAGACCCCGGGCGGTTCATCCATAGCGAAACGGCACACGAAAGTGCCATCCGTACCCACCGGGATGCTGTCAGCTTCCTCGTTGTTCTCCGAGAACAGCAATAACTCACCGGCCTCAAGATTTTTTAGCTTTCCGGTAAGCAGGATGTCATCGTCACAAAAACACCTTTTATAAAATAAAACGCTAATGATGACAACAATTATAACTGATATACCCGAACATCCGTAAGGGATTCTGTCTATTTTTCTATCATTCATACTCATACTTTAATCTCATATTTTATATTCCATGTAAAGGATAACACCCAATATTGTTATCCCAGATTCGACATATCGGCGTTGATTCTTTTCAGGCGACTGAATCCTCCAAGAAACATCTTGTATCCAGAATGAATCCGCAGTTAAAATCATAAAAAAATTCCACCGGAAAAGAACAATAATAACTGCGGATACTTGGTCTGACCTTTCAACACACAATTGATTTTAACACAAAAGTCGATAATCGCGAAGAAAGGTGTGGTCCGTATCGTACAAACAAAAGATCCTTTCGTTCAAAAGAGAAAAGAGGGCTTAATGTACAAGGATGCATATTGTACAAGTATCTGTTTTTCAAGGGTCTGCTTTTTATCTATAAAAGTCAGGATGAATGACAATATATATTTGACTATTTGCTCCTCTTTTAGTGTAAATACCCGATAAACTTCCTTATCATGGAGGTATGTTTATTTCGGCTGTCTTGGTTCTCCTTATCATCAATATATCGGCATTGCATAATGTACAGTAAGCAGTTGAGTTAATACATCTAGTGTGTTCTCTTATTCAAAAAATGTATTAGTTAATAAAGACATTCCAATTTTGTCTATTAGAGTGATTTTTAAGTATTATCCCCACACTATCTCGTTTTTTTCCGGAACTGTCCCGATTGTTTTCTCCATATATCCAGAAACAGTTCTTTCAAGTTTTTATTGAATTTTAGAGCAAGATAATAAGGACGTTTGCCGACCACATCGTTCTGCCATTCTTTTGGGTTGACACCATGTTCCTTACATGAACTTGGAAAAGAACAGAGTATAGCTGAGTTTTCAGTGACAATCCTGTTTCCATAGAACAAAAAGTTCTCTGGATTCAAAACTGTATTCTTATTTCATTTTCGACTCTATTATCAAAACTCTTGGATAATGCTATGGAACATCGTATTGGATAATGAATATTTAAGATGGATGATCGGTGGCATCTGATGACTTTTGATGATATTTGATGACATCGTTTTTCCAGTCTCGAATATAAATCAGTCCTCTGTTTTGTGTATAACAGCAAATTAGTTCATAAAAACAACATCACACTATGAACATCATAGGTGTATAAAAACAAAAAGTTCTCCAAATCCGAGAATAGGGATTTGGAGAACTCATTTTTTAGGACTCAATCGAAAGGAATCTGAAAAAGTCCTTATTTTCCAGTGCCCTCGCGAAGCGAGGATGATTTTTTCAGTCAACCTGTCCAAAGGATCGCCTTGCGCAGCCGGGGACAAAAGGTGGTCTTTGCGGGTAAGAAATAGGAATACGACACTAGTGGCCACAGACAGGATTATCTATAATTAGTTCGATCCCCCCTTCATTTATTTTATGTACAACCTTATTTGACTTAATTAATTATTGTTGGAATTTTTGTGCAGTATATGCACCTGCTCAATGATAATTCCTTGAAGGCATTGAACTTTATCCTCACATTTGGAAGCATCCAATTTAAGTTTCTCGTCAGCTTCAATATTGTTAAGAGCCTCACAGATTCTATCAAAACCGTATTGTGAAATGCAATAATTAATGGCTTTGATGTATCTGGTCTGTTTGGCTGCTTTTGCTCCAAATGCTTGGACGGTGGCTTTCATTAAAATTTCAGCTTGGCTGTATGTTCGGTGCTCTCCCTTTGGCAGCAGAGTACTTGTTACAATTGCCTTGCTTTGCATTAAGGAAGTTGTGGTATCTAAACCAAAATAACCTTGTGCGGCCGTGCCGTTCATTCCAAAACTATTGCTGAACTTTT
Organism: Phocaeicola sartorii JCM 17136 = DSM 21941; assembly: GCF_054653615.1. Taxonomy (NCBI): domain Bacteria; kingdom Pseudomonadati; phylum Bacteroidota; class Bacteroidia; order Bacteroidales; family Bacteroidaceae; genus Phocaeicola; species Phocaeicola sartorii. The sequence continues at coordinate 464,488 of NZ_BAAIFW010000006.1, read as the reverse complement.
TAATCTGCAACAGAAGCTCATCTTTGGAAACGATTCCGGCAAGTCCTATCCAATCATCCTTTGATGGGCATTGGGATAGATATGCTGTCGTTGCCACCCGTTGATAAGCATCAGCTACGCTGTCACACTCCACTATTTCTGCTTTGATCGGAATATCTAAGCTCCAAAGATTGATGTTATCCGGCTTGTCAAGACAGACTAATATTCGTGGTGCTCCTTCGGGAAGTCCATCAATCTCTTGACCATTGTAGTCGAATAGCTTAACATTTTCCTTAATGAACACTTCCGCATCTGTTAAACAGAAAATGGTAGGTAAAATTTTAGATTTATCCATTGCTGTATAAACCTTATCTTTACTAAAGTCTTTCTGCTTGATGGAATAGTCGGTGAATGCCGGAATAATATCTTGTTCTTCACCCTTGATTGAAACTGTGGCTACTGCGAGCCACTTAGGGGCTGTTTCCGTCCCAAAATTAATTATATTCATATCAATTAAATTTTAAAGGAAATAAATAGTCAGCCTTTGCGGGGATGACCGTTATTGTTCACTTTGATTTAAAAGATATGCTGTTCGTCTTCTTTTAGTGACCTACGCCTTCCGTAGGTGAAATAAGATTGTACTACAGTCTTTATCAGAAGATCAGTCGGCTGGTATCAAGAACCTTTCGACAATGTAAAGTAAGGCATATTATTAGAAGTGTCCAAACCTCTCAGTGGTAATTTCATGTCTCATCTGAAAACCGTGCGGATTAGTTAAATTATAAACACATCCCTTAACGTCAGCAAATGAATAATCCCCACCTGTATTGCTACAAGTGGAGAATTATTGGTTTAGAGTAGATTCTTCATCGCCTCGTCTATCTGCTCATTGTCGGAGCTGTCAAGATAGATCTGTGTCACTCTTTCAGAGCTATGCCCCATGATCTCACGGATTACAGCCGTTGAAACACCAGCCTTCTTCATTACAGTTGCTTGGCTATGCCTTGCCACGTATGTGGTCAAGTCTATAGGAATGTCCAAAGCCTTTCCTATCTCTTTCAGCCTTTGGTTGACCTTGGAGATAACCTTATGTACCCTGTTTGCTCTCTGTTGCTCAGTCTTGTGTTTAGGGGAGAGAATTGGAAACAAGTAAGGATTGTCTTCATTCCTGTATCTTTCTATCAAGCCCAAGGCTTGGGGGGCAGAGGGAGCTTGATCAGCTTCCCGGTCTTGCGTCTGGTGTAAATCAATCTTCCATCAATAAGATTCTCTTTAGTGAAATAGGCAATATTCACAAAGTTTATTCTCCCCACATAATAAGTGAATGCAAATAGGTCTATGGGAAGCCTCATGTACTTATTGGTGGATTGGTATTCCAATATCCTGTTTACATCCTCTTTAGATATAGCTCGCTTAGCTGTCTCTTTGTGGAGTTTGGAGACCTTGAAGGTGTTGAATGGATAATGTTCAGCTTTTACAATGTTCTCCTCAATCGCCAGATTGTACATGGCTCGTAGCGTTCTGAACCTTATTCCAATTGTGTTCTCTGCAAGTCCTTTCTTCCTTAGATAAGTTTCATATCTTCTCAGCCAAGTAACATCCATGTCAGAAAAGTAGATATTCAAATGCTTGTTGAACTCCATAAGAGAGTTATAAACTTGTTTGGTAGAGAGCATATAGCCACGCCTGTTCTCGTCTGCAAGACGTTGTAACTGCTCCAAAAACACATCTCCAACAGTTCTTGGTTTAACTTTCTTAGAAGTGTTATCTATTAAACTGTTGGCTGTAAAATCTTTATGTTCAGATTTTAGTTTAACTACTTGTTCCGTGAACTCATTAGACTTGTCTGCGATAATCTTGTTAATGTATTCTTTATTAGGGCAATTGTTCTTGGGCTTGTTCTTCTTGAAGTCCCAATGAGCAGGATGAACAGAAATTCCTAAACTTTGGTACTTCTTCTTTCCATCCTTACAGACCCTAATCATGAGCGGATGCTCGCCGTTTGATAATGTTTTAGACTTGTAGCACAAGATGTTAACGTTAGTATTCATAAGAAAACTGGTTTAACTCTTGGTTTAACTTTCTGCTCAAATCATGGGTGAAACAGGTAGGGTATAGACAAAAAAAGAGAGTTACTTTAGTAAGTAACTCTCTGGTTATTAAAGTGGTGCCACCAGCAACCGAAAATCGGTTTGTATAGCACTATTTCTCAATAAGTTATATCTTTATCACGATGTTAGTCCCTTGAATAAGGTTTTCACAGCTTTGCACCGTTCGACATTAGTTTGTATCTTGGGTACGATTTCTGAATACAAAGATAGTAATTAAGAAGTAAAAAACAAATAAGTATTAACGAATAATCTTGCCAACTTCACATAGTTTTTGAAAAGCAATACTTCCTGATAGTTTTTGGTATCTATTTAATCCTTTTTCTAACCCATTACATAATTCTTGATGTATATATGTTCCGACACTTAAAGCTGGAGTATTGTATAGAGTTTTAGCATATTGTAAATCAAATGTACAAAGTTGTTCTCTATTTTCTCTAATATCAGATACTGTTTGATTTATTCTATTATATTGTTGTAAATAATAAAAAGAGCATTTAGTATTTATTGAATCTTGGATTTTCATTTTGATAAAAATCTGTTGAGTTTTAATTTCTTGAGCTACTTTAAAAAACTTATCTATTGTTTCAAAATCGGAAGCTTTTAGTTTATTAGCAAACATGTGATTATATTTTAACCAACTATTCTCTTCAAAAATAATTCTTGAATAATATAATGGTTGTTCTGACAAACTGTTTCCTACAATCGCTTCCGCTTTCAATGTTTCAATATTTTCTTCAATATCCTGAATTTGAAGCTTCAATATAGTTGCTGCTGCTTGAAGTGCATTTCTTTTATTATTCCAATAGATAATAGCCGTAACACAAACAGTTATTGTCATTATAATAGTTTGTAAAAAATTTGATTCTAAAAAATTTTGTTCCATAAATATCTATTAAATTAATATATAATATCCTCCAGTTTTGGGCGCGCCTTTAAATTTTATCAAACCTTTGTCTTGTAAAATCTTGATATATCGCATAGTCGTTCTTAAGCTTTTGTTGATATGCTTACTGATTTCAGAAGCATTTAAGCCGGGAGTAGTTACCAATAGATTGAGAATAGCTTGTTCATTCTCGTTTATAGTATCATTTACTATGTCATTTACTATGTCATTTACTATGCCATTTACTATGCCATTTACTGTGTCATAGTTGGCAGAGTTAGAGATTTGGCGTTTGAATACTGCTGTAAACATCCCCTCTGTATGGAATTCCGGTTCAGGCAGATTTGCTTCCCTCATGGCTTCCTGCATACGAGGAATACCGGATGCAACTCTTTCTACTAAGTGCATACGGGTAAATAAACTGAAAATTAACGGATTACGTGTCATGCTTTTATGCCCGAAATCTTTAGCCACAACAGGCAGAAGTCCTCCGGGATTGGAAATCTCTACCCGGTCGTCAAACATTTCTATCATAATGCTTGCACCTTGTTCATAGTAATCACGATGTGACAGAGCGTTTATAATAGCTTCTTTAAATACGGTCAGAGGTATTTCCCAAATTTCTTCTCTTGGTCCTGTTCCCTCTATTTTATAGGCTACTTGCAGTTTACTTTCCAACCAAGCTATAGCCTGTAGGTATTGCTGGTACAATGAACCTCCGAATGTTTTATCATCTATAATATAGACTTTATTCGTTCCCTTGAAAAGAACACACCTTGTGGTAGCATGTGGAAACTTTCGTTCAGGTTGCTTGCCGAAGAACATCGCTGCACCGTTCTTTGCCGTTCCATTCTCGGTAAACAGTTCCAAGTTTTCAAATATTTGTTTGTCGGGTGTGGATGGACTTAGTTTTGCTTCTGTTCGGAAATCCTTAATCATCTGTTCATCTGCATCTGTGTAGATATTGAACCAATGGCAGGGTATATGGTCGAAGAAGATTTTGTTACACTCCTGAAAGAAGCTGCGCATTTCTTCGGCTGTGCGAAGTTTCTGTGAGTTTGCCCCCTCACGGACATAGATAGAACCGGAGAATATATAAGGTTTATCCTTGCCGGACGGAACATCAATCACCCAAACAGTTTTATTCACAATATTTACGGAATACAGTTCACAGTGGAGTGCAGGAGATATTTCGCTGATAGAACCTTGAATAGCAGAACGCTTATCGTTTTCTAAGTTAGTATCTACCACTTGCCCGTTATCATCTACTCCAATAAGCAAATATCCTCCGTCTGCATTGGCGAAAGCACATATTTCCTCTGTCAGTTCACGAACCTTTGAAGGAACACGAACTTTAAACTCCACATTGTAGCCCTCTCCACTGTCAATGAGTGATTGTATGGTTTCTGTATTCAGCATAAGTTTTTATGACGATGATACAAAATTAGTTATTATGAAAATTAATCAATTCTCGTTTTCTTCAGCCATTTTTTTATATCCCCAATCAACCAAATATTTAATGAATGGAATAAGCTCCTTGCCTGTCTTGGTTAAAGAGTATTCGACTTTTGGGGGAACTTGGGGATACATTTCACGATGAATCAAATTATCCATTTCCAACTCTCTCAAGGTTTGTGTGAGCATCTTTGTACTTATGTCGGATATTTCACGGCTCAGTTCACCATATCGCATAACCGTATGTTTTGACAGAGCCCAAAGAATACGTCCTTTATATTTCCCTCCTATCCGTTGGAAAGCAAAATCAAGCACACAAATATCTTTTTTAATGTTCTTATTCATTTTTATTTGAGCACATTAATTTGATAATCAATATTCGATACCTTTTAGTCTGTATCATACTAAATTGTACATACTTGATACAAAGATAGTAAACATTTAACTTTGTGGGAAATATTAAAAGCATAAAAATGAAAAAACAGAAAGCATTAATTCTTATAGACCTCCAAAATGATTATTTTGAAGGTGGATTATATCCACTGGTAGGCAGTTTGGATGCTGTATTAAAAGCGCAAAAACTTATACATTATTTTAGGTTAAATTCCCTACCAGTTATATATATACGGCATATTTCATCTAGACAGGATGCAACTTTTTTTCTACCTGATACTATAGGGGCAGAAATACATAGCAGTGTTGCTCCGATAAAAAACGAAGATATAATTATTAAACATTCTCCGAACAGTTTTTATCAGACAGAATTAAATAATTTGTTACAATCTAAAAATATCACAGATGTAGTTATTTGTGGTATGATGACACACATGTGCGTGGATGCTACCGTAAGAGCTGCTAAAGACTTGGGATATAAATGCACTATAATACAGGACGCTTGCGCTACTAAAGATTTAGAATTTCAAGGTTTTAAGGTAGAAGCAGAAAAAGTGCAAGCTATTTTTTTAGCTGCATTAACACCATTTTATGCCACTATTATATCGACTGACGAGTACATAAAATCATGTTTAACGACACTTTAAATTAAAGAAAATGAAAAGAATCCTTGAATTGAGCATATTTCAGTTATTGTCTGAATATACTCAACACAAAGCATCTGTTGCAGAGTTGACAGATGCTATCAATGAATTGACTGCTTATTTAGTAGAAATAAGTACAGTAGAACAGGATTATGCAGTCCTATTACGTTTTTATTCAATGGGATTAAACAAGCTCAAATTGTATCGTATGCAATTTGGGCAAAAGGAAAATACCCTTTACGCAATTTATTGATGAAGCAATAGGAATAATAAATACAGAAATTTATATTATAAGGTTACGAATTAAATATCCCGAACAGTTCAGGACACATTCTAATACACAACCACTTTCCCCTCTCTACCTCGCTGACAAGACAACCCTTATCAACATCATGGAAATGGTAAGCGGTTTGTTCCTCTCCAAAGACATCGTGTATCAGAACGGCAAGCCCGCCTACTTGGTGGACTTGGCGAAAGCCTTTGAATGGCTGTTCAACATCAAGATAGGCGACTGTTACCAAAAACATGAGGACGTGATAAAACGAAAGCCGGGCAAACTGACCGGGTTTCTTAATGGATTGGTAGAACTTATCAAAAAGGAACATGACAAGAAGGGGTACAGATAACCAACGGCTTACGATTTATTTATAGGGGATTCCATTAGTTCCCCTATAATTTCTTTGCACCTGTTTTCTGAACTTTGCTTCATCAATCGATTGACAGACCATAATGTATAATCAGAAAAATGAAGCAATCATGTATATAGACAATGACGATTTCAGCGTATGGATGCAGAAGCTGTACGCCAAACTGGAAGAACTCTGCAAGGATGTACGGGTACTGCGCAATGCCGACAGGGTGCTGCCCGAAGATGACAACCTGCTGGATAATCAGGACTTGTGCCTGCTGTTCAAAGTAAGTATCAAGACCCTGCAACGCTACCGGGCTATCGGTGCGCTGCCGTACTTCACAATCAGCGGAAAAGTGTACTACAAGGCTTCCGATGTCCGGGAGTTCATCAAGGAGCGGTTCAGCGTCACCACGTTGCGCCAGTTCGAGAAAGAACACTGCACGAAGAAAAAGAAGTGAATTAAAAAGCCGGGGCGGTTCTGTTCCGGTTTCGCTTTTGTTTTATGGCTTGCCTAATTTGTCGGCTTGCTCCCTTAGCTGCTCGGCTTGCTCGTTTAACAGCCTTGCCCGTTCCAACGCTTCCGCCTGCTTTCTGCTGCGGTATTCAAAGCCTTTCACCGAATCGGTCAGGCTTCGGATGAAATCGTTGTCCCGTTCCCTGCTGAACCTCGTTTCCAGCAAATCAAGGCTGCTGCCGTCTGCCTTTCCTTTCATCAGGATATAGCGGTATTTTATATCGTTGTCCTGTAACCGCTGCATTCTTTGTATAAACCGCACATTCAATGCAAGCGACACAAGACAAATGATTATCCCTGCTGAAAGAAGAAAGAACTTGGGTTTCAAATAGGGAGTTACCCGGTATGTCAGTTTGCCGTACCATGAAACGGGCATTGCTTCCCCTGTCGTTGTATCATCAGCCGGGAACAACACCTTTAACCGTTCCTTGAAATATCGGTGCGAGGTCACGATAAGCCCCTTTATATCTTCAAGGTCTTGTTTTTGGTTCTCGGACTGCCCTTTTCCGATACTGCCGATTTGGTTTAGAATCTCCCGTACCGTGTTTTCAGTAATGCCGGATTTACCTTGCATTTCCGAAATGCGCTGTTCGATAACGTCCAGTCGGTTAATCGTTTCCTCCCGGCTGGCTGGCGTTACCTGCTTCTCCTGCCGTTCTTTCAGTTCCGTAACCATAGAGAGAAGCCCCTCCAAAATTAAATTTTCTTCCATGTTCCTACAATTTTAAGTGTCGTTTCTTTTTCTTCCTTTTTCTTTCACCGAGATTGTCGGGCGTATCATCAGCCGGAGAGGACGGGGTAGAGAACAGACCGCCCAAGCCTGCCAGTAACGGACTGTCGGCTTTGCCCGGTGTCTGCGATAGCTCCTGAACAGGTGCGGAAATCGTCTGTCGGTTGCTTTCGGTAGTGTTCAGCCCCACATCCCCAAAACATTTATCCAGCTTGGAGAAACTGAAACTGCGGTCTATCTCCGAACCCTTGAACGTATATTCGCCTTTGGAAAAGGATATACCCTGCACTTCGCCAGTCTGTCCCCTGTACTTGAAATGAATCCCGATACCCTTTTCTGCCAGCCGGGTTTGTAACTGCTGCCAGTTCCTTGATTCCCCAATTTCATTCTTTACTGTGTTGTAAATCTCATATTTGGATTTGTCCGGCTCTCTCAAACGGTGTTGCTTTACATGCTCCTTGCCTTTAGCGAAATAAAGCCCGTGTTTGGCTTTCAGCTTCTTGCATACTTGTTCATTACGGTACATGTCGTTCCTGTCCGAAATGGTCTTGCCGTTGTTGTCTATGCGGTTGAACACGATATGCACGTGCGGATGTTCCCGGTCTTGGTGGCGCACGATGATGTACTGCGTATCGGTGATTTTCATTTCACGCATGTACTCCTGCGCAAGCTGTATCATTTTCCCGTCTGTCAGCTTGGGTGCGTCCACTGGGGAATAGCTTAGCGCAATATGTCCGACAGGCTTTTTCAGGTCGGGGTTCATCCCGGCTTGCAGAATGAAACTGCGTATGATGTCTCGGTTGCTTTCCGCTAACACTCCCTCCGCATGAAGCAAGGCAGCCTGTTCCTTGCCCAGCACGTAATTTACACAGCCCTTAAATCCGCTTCCCTTTTTTATTTTTCCAATCATCCGACAACCGGTTTATGATTTCAACAATCCTGTTTTTGAGTTTCACCAGTTCCACCGCTACCAGTGCGAATCCTCCGGCATTCGCCCGGTGCGCCAGTTGGTTGATGTTGTTGGCTTCGCCCGCCAGCTTGCGGATAGTGTCCGCATCCTGCCTGTTCAGCCGGGGCGTTACCTCTGCCGAAACGACCGCCTGCCGGACGTACTCGCTGACGTGCAGCCCGGCTTCGGTGGCTCGCTTCCTGATTGCATAGAACTGTAACTCGGTCAACTTCGTGCTGACTACCCGGTTCTGCTTGTCTATCCGGCTTTTTGCCGGGCGACCTCCCGGTTTATTCCTTATCCCTGTCATACGTTTTTGCTTTTAGGTGGTATCTTAAAAATTGCGACCAACGGGAGAAATTTTCTTTGCTGTCAAGCAAAGCAAGGTGTTTCGGTCTACCGAAACATAACCTTGCTCTCCCTAATCACACAGCCTGCCGTCGGTTCATGCCGTCAGCCTTGCAGGTCACATCCTTAGCCCTCTCTTTCTTTTTTCACCCGGATTTTGTCTGTTGCCTTGCTCTGGCTGGGATATGTTGCCGGGCTGCTTCATCCTGCTTTCAAAGCCCCGCTTTTCCGGCTGGCTTGCCTTTATCCCACGCAGATAGTCGTTCAGGTCATTGTGACCGCTGTACAGGTGTGATGCGTCACGTACACGCCATTTGTATTCCTGCCTTATGGCTTCAACGGCTTTCCTGCCTGCCTCGTCATTGTCAAGCATACAGGGTATATGCCCGTAACCAGCCAGCGGATATAAGGCTTTATCTACGTTGGCGGTGGAGTTCAGGATAACGTAATCCTGCCAGTCGGTACAGGGCATACCCGGGCTTTCCCGCTGCCGGATAGTGAGGAATGAAAGATAGTCCATAAAGCCCTCGAACACGAAACAGGTATCTCTCGGCTCTCCCTGCTGCCTTATATGGGTGATGTCTTTCGATGTGCTGCCCTTGAAACGGGGATTGCGAAGCTCGTAACCTCCTGAATCATTCCTGAATGCCAGCGCAAAATAAGGCTTCCCACCGATGCGGTAATACATTTCCTGCACGTATGGGGCTGCCGTTCCGGGGGAAATCCCCCTTTCCAGCAAGTAGCGCATGAGTGCCGGATTCTGTAACGGCTGTATTCTGCGTATCTCTATCGGGCTGGCAGCCTGCCTTTTCGTGTCCCTTTCGGGCAGATCTTTCCCGTGAAAGGAAAAAGAGGCGGTGTCGCCCTGTTCCAGCCGACAGATAGCACCGTAGGCGTTGCACCCGTTCTGCTTCATCACAAGGTCGATGAGCGTCCCGCCCTCGCCAGTTCCGTAGTCACACCATAGATTGGCGTTATAATCCACCTTGAAACTCGGTGTGTTGTCCTCCCGTAAGGGGCTACGGTACATCCCGTAACTTCCCTTTTCCGTGACGGGCTGGATTCCCAAAGAGTTCAAGTAATCCTTGATACTGATATTGTTGGCTTCCTTGTAGGTCATAATCTTTATTTTTTTATTTAACGATAGTAATAATGAAGCAAGAAGCGAGTAAGAAGAAGCACGGGACACTACTACATCTATCTTTTTCTTTTTCAACGGATTGTAGTACATGTAGTAACATAGTAATTATTTATCCTTTAAAAAAGGAATAAATATATTCTATATATCATATTGCCGTTTTTTCTTTTTCCCGGATTTTCCAAAAGTTTGGGATTCTATCTTACTTCATACTACATAATTGGTAAACTGTTGTTTATTAGATTGTTATGTATATATAAGACAATATGTAGAAGCTACTACATTCCGGTTCTATCCGTAATCATCCCCTGTACGGGAAGCCGGAACGGGCTTTATCCTGTACCCGTATACCGGATAATGGTTGTTGTTGATGCGCTTCTGTACCCGCTTGAAACCGATTTTCCGCAATGATTCGCCCAGCCGTTTTTCGGATAGCTGGACGGGGGATATATTACGCAGGTATGCGAGTACCTGTGCCGTTGTCATGAAGAACAGGGCTTCTTCCTCCTCTGTCGGCTTCTCAAAGTATTGTGTAAGCATCTCAAACTCGATTGTCTGTACCTCAAATTCCGCATTTGTCAGGTGCAGTTCTTCAATCTCCGCATCATTGAACCAGTAGCGCACGCCTTGACGGTAGAGGTACATGATTTCGGAATAGACGTTATCCATGCGAATATTTTCTGCCGTGGGCTTGTCTATGTGCAGCACCTCGAACGGCAAAAAACGCCTGCTGCCTGTCGGGTCGGTCAGGAACTCGTTGCCGTTCACCGAAGCCATGAAGCTGGCGAGGTGGGGGTATTCCTCGATGTAAATATCATACGGTCTGCGGTATTTCACCGCCGGGGTGGTGATAAGGTTCTTCAATGCGTTCTCGTTCTGCTTGTTGAGTTCCTTTAGCTGGTCGTCAATGTTGATGAACAGGTATTCGGCTATCAGTGTCAGGATGTCTTTGCCCTGCGGGTCTATCTTCCCGGTGAACAGGTAGTTCTTAAGCGGTGTCGGGCAAAGGTTGTCCAGCCACCACGATTTGAACTGCCCCTGCCTGTCCCCGGTCAGTACCAGACAAGTATGGTTCTGACACCCCGTGTCGTTCATCGCGTTGGCTACTACACCGATAAGCCATTTCGTGAAATATTCCTCCCATTTGCCGGGGTTGGCTACCTGTACCGTGTTCAGAAGCCTGCCGATATGCCCGTGTTCGGCTGGATTGAGAAGCGGCAGGGCGTTGAAATACTCCTGTATGGGGTGAGCCTTTCTTGCGAAGTCGCTTTCCAGTATCATGCGTATGTTGTCGGTCGAGGTGGCTATGTCAGCCGTTGCGTCCAGCCTGCGCCTGAAAGTGTTCAGGGCGAATTTTGTAACGGGCTGGTACAAGTCCGAAGAGCCCGCAGCCCGGTATTCCGTCCGGCTCTTTACGGTGTTGAACCGGAAATCGTACAGGACGTTCAACAGGCTTTCGATGCGCTCGTTCTTTGACTGCCAGCCCTCGATATGCCGTGTTTCATCACCTCTTTTCTTTTTCATCGGGAAGTCTGTTAGAAGCCGGGACATACTGCTGCTGCATCCACTTTTTGAGTTCCTCCATGTCGAAACGCAGAGTACGCCCACGCTTGACACACGGTATCATCCCCTTGCCGGCTAAATGATACAGGTAATTGACCGAATACCCGGTTATACCGCTGGCAACGGATATTTTGACTAACACAGGCTCTTTTCCGTCCTGCCGTTCTTCGGGCTGTGCGCCCGTGACCGGGGCAATCATCTTTTCGATGTTCTCCAGCCGTTTGAAAATTTCTTCGAAAGGATTGTTCATAAGTGCTTATTTTTTGAATTAGCACCACAAATAAAATAAGAAAAATCGGTAAAAAACAAAGCGTCAGCCGTTTGGAATCGCTTTGCTTCGCTCTGCACCAAATTAATGTCGGCAAATAGAAAACGGCTTTGTGTTCATTACCTTACTTATGTAAGGAGTGGAGAAAAAACAGTTTTTTTGTTATCGGTTCGTTTCTTTCATGTTGTTTTTGGGTTGGCAGTGGACATTTTCGGACACGCAAGGTCATTTTCGGACAGAGGGGAACAACCTATTATTCAGCCTTATATATTTGCACCAGTGAAGAAAAACGGAGTATTGACAAGAATAAATATATCGGTTATGGAAATAGTGACGATTGAAAAGAAAACGTTTGAACTATGGAAACAGAGGTTTGAAAACTTTGTGGGACGTGTGGATGCGCTCTGCGTGCCTTTACGCAGGAAGCGTGACAAATGGCTGGATAACTGCGAGACCTGCCGCCTGCTGAACGTTTCAGCCCGGACGATGCAGACCTACCGTGACACGGGAAAACTGCCTTACTCGCAGGTTAACGGCAAGATTTACTACAAGGCTTCGGACGTGGAAGCCTTTCTGCTCGACCAAGTAAGGGACAATTCTAAAAAGTAGGCGTATGGATTTGATAACGAAAGACTCCGAAACCACGCTGGTACTGTTTTTCTTCCCTCGACAGGGTATTGGAAAACGTGGAGTACGTGGTAATGAACTATCGCCCGGTATTGAACGGTGAACACTACCTGACGGGCGATGAAGTGTGCAGACGGCTTTGCATCAGCAAACGGACGTTGCAGGATTACAGGGACACGGGGCTGCTGGGTTACGTGCAGCTTCCGGGAAAAATCATCTACCGTGAAAGCGAGATTTTAGACCTGCTGGAAAGGCATTACAGAAAATGAAATCTTGAAAACATGAAATCTTGTTTTATTGATGTCTTGCTTTCTTGAAATATAGCTATCTTGTTTTCTATATTGTTTGATTGATTGAAAGCCAGCAATCATGTTTTCTTGAAAACTGTGTTGCTGGCTTTTCTATTTACTTACTTCTTATTTTCAATCTTTTAAAAATAATAATCAAGGCTCCTATTACCATTAGTAAAACTCCAGGAGAAGCATTTATTAATTTTGATGTAAAATCTGTTCCTTCAATAATCCAATTGATGTTCCCAGTAAACCCTAAAATAGTAAGTATAATACCTCCAATAATGCAGAAGATGCCACTGCATAAACTTAAAATCATTATTATATATTCGTATTTTATAGCTGTAAGCCCAAAGGCTGTATTAGCTATTTTAGGGTCAATATCCACAGTGCAACTGTGTAAACAAAGAAAGGTTAAAATAGAGATTATGAGTATATATATAGCTCTATTCATTTTATTTTGACTGTGGAGCACCATATCCTTTAGAAATATTCAAATCCCTAATTTGAGTATATAAATCAAACATTGTTCCTTTGTTTGAAATCCATTCAGTGATAATGTTAACAAGCTCATTTATATCTGAAATATAGGACATTCTTCCGTCTGCTCCTCTTATACCTTGTGCATCTTTTCTGTGTCCACGAGTTAAAAATGTGTTCTTTTCTTCATAAATCAAATCTCTCGCATCTTTATATGTATCGCCTTTTGGAAGATATTTTCTTAATAAACGATTGACAACATTATAATATAAATTATATTTAGCTTCAGGGTCATCGATTTGTTCTAAAACCATATCTGCCAACTCATTTTTGAGTTCGATTTGACCGTTTACATCAAAATCAAATGTTTCTTCTTTGATTTCATCAGCTTTCATTAAAATTGCTGCACGCTCTAAATCTTGTTCTTGTTTCCTTTGGAGTTCTTCTAATTCCTCCTGAGATTTTTTTTTCTTTTTTTCTTCCATAATTAATTGTATAAAAACTCTTTGATTTGTTGTACTGATTCCATTAACGTTTCTTTTTCAAATGGGTGAGTATTTATAAGCTCTAAGGCTTCATTCATTTTAGGTATATATTTATTATAAAAAGCCCATTCGTTGGTTTTATAACAATACATTGCATATATAATAGAGGTATGTACTCCCCATTCTTTAGCTAGTTTTTCAATATTATAATGTGATGTAATATACCCTGATGCAAATTTTAATCGGGATTCATTTAATAAATATTCACAAGCAAAATTATCTGCTTGTTCTTCATTCATTAAAAATATGTCTCCCTCATTATTGCTAATATGATACGTCTGTTTTTTGATTTCATCAAAATCAAAAAGTACATGATGTAGTTCATGTAAAAGAGTAAACCATAATGTAGGATAATTATTTTGTAAATTAGAAAGTACAATACATGGTTTATCATTTATTATCATGGTAGCTCCTCTAACTTGTATTTTTTCTAAGCTTGGTTGATATATAACTGTGACCCCAATACGAAATAGTGCTTTCAGCACTCTAATTAGACCATTTTTTATATCTCTTGTGTATGGTCTGATTTTGGGTATTAGTTCAACTAGTTCTTTTCTTATGTATGGATTGGGATTTGCAATAGATTTAAATTGGATAAACGCAGATTGTATCCAAAAATTACGCATTAAATCATTCGAGTTTCTTTTAGAGCGACTAAAAACGGGAAGCAAAGAATTTTCCGAGTAACTGTAAATATTATCAATGTCAAAAAAACGTTTGATTTTATCACTCATATCTTTAGATGAAGCATTGGAATTAAAAAACTTCATCTTAACAAGGATAGATACATCAAAATTTTCAACGATATATCCTGCTTCTCTTGCTCGTTGGATTTCTCCTATTTGTTTAGGAGCTAATTCTGGTACGTAAACTTTTATTAGGTCATTAACAGACAGACCTAAAAAATGAGCCAATTTTACTACATTTATGAAATTGATTTGTTTAGCAGTTCCATTTAATATAGGATTTATAGTTTTAGAATCCATTCCTAAAATTTTTTGAATCTGCCTATCTGATAAGTTTAGTGAATTTTTCTTTTCTTTATACAAATCCTTTAAGGATGCAACCTGACCTATATCGATTGAAGATTGAACAGCTGCATCAATTACTTTACTAAGTTCTATGTCTATATTGTCCATATTTGCAGAAAATTTTCTGCAAATATAAAGAAATAGGTCAATACTTCCTAAAATTGTGAGGAAAATTTTCCTCACAATTTTAGGAAGTATTAGTTCTATAAGTATGTATTAAGTAATCTTTTGTTATACAGATAGTTGTTTTTCAACGGCTTGCATATCCCTTAGTATCGTTTGGTCTAATACCTTTGCATAATGCTGTGTCATTCGGGTGGATGAATGTCCCAGCATTTTAGCCACGTTCGGCAGTGACACGTTGTTAGCCAACGCAATAACCGAAGCGAAACTGTGCCGGGCTGTGTGCGTGGTCAGGTTCTTTTTGATACCGCACAGGTCGGCAATCTCTTTCAGGTAGCTGTTCATCTTCTGATTGCAGGGAACGGGCAACAAAGTTCCTTTATCCATGCAGTAGGGGTTATCCTTATACTTTTTAAGTATCTGTTTGGGAATGCTCAAAAGCGGGATGTTACAGAGGTTGTTTGTCTTTTCACGGGGTTTCACTATCCACAGGTTGCCGTTGCTGTCCTCTGAAACGTGTTCGGGGCGCAAGTTATACACGTCTATGAATGCCAGCCCGGTATATACGCAGAAGATAAAAACATCCCGTACCAGTTCCAGCCGTTCAATCCTGAACTCTTTCTGCCATATCCGGTTTATCTCGGCTTGGCTTAGGAACTGTTTGTTCACCTCCACCTCGTGAAACTTGATTCCTGCAAACGGGTTCTTTGTCAGCCACTCGTTGGCAATGGCAAGGTTTATCACTTTCTTGAAACATTTCATGTACCGGATAACGGTATTCTGTGCGCAATGCTTTTCTGTCTTTAGGTATAAATCGAATTTACGCACCAATTCCCCGTTTACCTCACGCAACAGTATATCATCTACCTTGTAATTCCGTTTAACCAGTTCCATGAGGTATTTAAGGCAATTGTCGTAACGTCTTACGGTGATGTCGGCATAGTCCGTCCCGATTAGCTTTCGGCAGTTGTCATTATGTTCCTTGAATACATTATACAATGTCTTGAAAGTTTCGTCCTTTCCCTGATAGCGGTTCACTATGGCACGTGCGGAGATAATCTTTCCCTCCAGTTCCAAGTCTTGGTAAATCTGATAGAATTTCACACGCAGGGCGTCAATGTAATGGTTAAGTTCGACTGAATTTCGGTCTTTGCCTGTCGATTTCTCTTTTTCCTGCGACCAAAGTGAGACTTTGATACTCCGCTTTAGTTGAAGTTCCACGTATAGGCGGTCATAAGTGACACGCACACGCACGGGTGCTTCCCCGTTTTTTAACAGTTTGCTACGCTTGATGAAGAACAACACGCTGAATCTTTTTCTTTCCATACGGCTCAATTTTTAATGATACAAAGTTAGGAAATCGAACCGAGAACCCTGTTATGTAAAATAGTGCAACGTGCTGTAAAAGAATGAAGTAGATGCTTTGTGGTGGAACATTCTGGGCTTTTAAAACCAGTCCCTTGAATAAGGACGTATGGTTTGCTTCAATCCCACTAATTTTGCCTATTCTTGGAAAAAAAAATCCCTGAACTTCTTTGAAATTCAGGGATTTACATCGTTTTGCCTTCTTGAAAAGTGGTGCCACCAGGAATCGAACCGGGGACACAAGGATTTTCAGTCCTTTGCTCTACCAACTGAGCTATGGCACCATTGTTTCTCGTTTGCGGTTGCAAAGGTAGTGAAACTTTTTAAATCTGCAAACTATTTCTAAAGAAAAAACACTGATAAAAACATAATATGCTTATTATCAGTGCTATTCTGCTGAATTTATTTTTCTTTTAGTGGATTCCAGCCTTGCGCTTTCAGTTCAAACTCTTGTCCGTCGCGGGTTATCAAGGCACATCCCAGTTCCGGCTTGGTGATGTGGCCAATCACTTTAATGCCTTCTATGGCCGAAACCTGTTCATGTTTCGTCAAAGGAACAGTAAATAGCAGCTCATAATCCTCACCACCGTTTAGGGCACATGTTGTCACATTCATATTCAGTTCTTCCGCCATCACAGCCGTTTGGTAGTCAATGGGAATTCTTTCCTCGTAAACACGGCAACCGGTATTGCTTTGTGAACATATATGCAGCAGTTCCGAAGAAAGGCCGTCGGAAATATCCATCATGGCGGTAGGTTTGATTCCCGCCTTTGCCAGTTTTTCAATAATATCCTTGCGTGCCTCAGGCTTTAACTGACGTTCCAGAATATATTCTTTTCCCGAAAAATCCGGATTAGCCTCTTTCTCTCCTTGGAAGACGGCCTTTTCACGTTCCAGCAGCTGAAGTCCCATATAGGCTCCTCCCAAGTCGCCGCTGACACAAATCAGGTCCGTGTCCTGTGCGCCGTTGCGATAAACCACTTTGTCCTTGTCCGCCTCGCCTATGCAAGTGATACTGATGGCGAGCCCCGTTACGGAAGAAGTTGTGTCTCCCCCCACAATATCTACATGGTGTAGTTCACAAGCCAGTTTCAGCCCGTCATAGAACTGTTCCAGATCTTCGATACAAAAACGTTTGGACAGTGCGATAGAGACTGTGATTTGTTTCGGAGTGCCATTCATGGCGTAAATGTCCGAGAAGTTTACGATGGCCGATTTATATCCCAAATGCTTCAACGGGGTATAGACCAGGTCAAAGTGCACTCCTTCCATCAGCAAGTCTGTGGTCACCAAAACCTTTTTGTCTTTGAATTCCAGCACGGCTGCGTCATCTCCCACGCCATATTGGGTTTCCGGATTCTTTAACTCGATATCTTTTGTCAGATGTTTGATGAGACCGAACTCGCCCAAGGTGGCTATTTCTGTTCTGTTTGTTTCCTGCATATCTTTTTTTAAACTCTATTAATCATTTCGCGCATAATGGTAGTCATACGCGGCTGCGCTTCATCTGCCGCTTTCTGAACTTCTTCGTGTGAAACTTCCACAATCTTTCCTTCCACACCCAGATCTGTGATGACTGATACTCCGAACACTTTGATGCCACAATGGTTCGCTACAATGACTTCGGGAACGGTGGACATGCCTACGGCGTCAGCTCCAAGAATGTGGAACATCTTGTATTCTGCCGGAGTTTCGAAAGTCGGGCCCTGTGTACCGATATATACTCCCTGTTGCACTTTGATACCCTTTTCTTTGGCGATCTCCAGTGCTTTGGCAATCAGTTCTTTGGAGTAGGCCTCACTCATATCCGGGAAACGGGGGCCGTATTCAATGTTCTTGCCGTGCAACGGATGTTCGGGAAAGAAGTTGATATGGTCTCTGATTATCATCAGATCACCGATTTCAAAGTCTGCGTTCGTACCTCCTGCGGCGTTGGACACGAACAGCGTTTTGATACCTAATTCACGCATTACCCGTACAGGGAAAGTGACTTCTTTCATGGAGTATCCCTCATAAAAGTGGAAACGTCCCTGCATGGCCATGATGTCTTTGTTGCCCAATTTGCCGAAAATCAATTTGCCGCTATGTCCCTCTACGGTTGAAACAGGGAAATTGGGGATATCTTTGTAACTGATTTCGTATTTATCGGTAATTTCGTGTACCAGGCTTCCTAAGCCGGTACCTAGTATGATAGCAGTTTCGGGACTGGTATGCATCTTTTCTCTAAGAAAAGCTGCTGTTTCTTGAATTTTTTCTAACATAGTCGGTTATATTTGAGTTAAACAGTTCTTGTTGGTCTTGTAAAAAGGATACCTCAATGGGTAACACATATATATAAGGTTTCAGTGTCTCGTCCATCAGCGGATGGGCGGCCAGCCGCACTGAATCTTTTTCTGTGGTGATAATCATGCGTTTACCTTCCGGAAGTTTCATGAAACGCTTTTTTATCAGTTCCATGTCTTTGGCTGTAAAGTCATGATGGTCACTGAAAGCCAGCGAGTCAATATGCTCATTGTAGGGTGATAAATCTTGAATGA
Source organism: Phocaeicola sartorii JCM 17136 = DSM 21941 (assembly GCF_054653615.1). Lineage (NCBI taxonomy): Bacteria > Pseudomonadati > Bacteroidota > Bacteroidia > Bacteroidales > Bacteroidaceae > Phocaeicola > Phocaeicola sartorii. The sequence goes on along the minus strand of NZ_BAAIFW010000006.1, from coordinate 445,884 downwards.
GTTTTGCCGGTGAGGCTATACCTGTCACCAGTAGGATATGCTGGTCCTTTCCTGTCTCTTTCAATGAAACCGCATGTTCTGCTGTAAACAACGGATACAGCTTGCCGTATGTCAATGTCGTGAAATAGAGTTGTTGATAGGGGTAAAGTTCCATTTGCTTGCTCAGGACTCTCAAATCCATCGGGGTGATGTCCTCTGGGCATTTGGTGACAATGACAATATGCGCCCGGCTTTTTCCGCTTTCGGGTTCGCGCATTCGTCCGGCAGGCAGCAAGGCGTCCTCGCAAATCGGCCGGTGGTAATCCACAAGCAAGATGTTCATGCCGGGTTTCACATACCGGTGCTGGAAGGCATCATCCAGAATAATCACTTCTGTTCCGGGGGCGACGTGACTGTTGCATAGCTGCTCTATGCCGTGGCAACGGTTCCGGTCCACGGCCATATAGATCTCCGGAAACTTCTGTTTCATTTGGAAAGGTTCATCGCCTGTCATCTGTACGGGCGTGTCCGGTCCGGCTAGTACAAAGCCTTTGGATTTGCGTTTGTAGCCACGGCTCAGTACGGCCACTTGGTAATCTTTCTGCAATAATCTTATCAGGTATTCTGTATGGGGGGTCTTTCCGGTTCCGCCCACGGTGATGTTGCCCACCGAGATGACCGGGATATCAAACTTGCGTTCTTTGTATATCCCCCAGTCGAACAATTTATTACGCAGCCATACACCGGTTCCATAAAGCCATGAAACCGGATATAGCCACTTGTTTATTTTGATAAGATTACCTTCCATGCGCAAATTATTGAATATTAGGATCAAACGGCATGCGTGCCTGTATGCAGTCGGCGTCTTTTATGTTCTCCAACGCCTTGAAACTGTTATAGTAGCTTCCCAGATATTCTTTGATTCCGCTGTTTACATAATGTTTTTTCTGGCTGCCTAGCAGACTTGCGAAAATATTTTCTTTTTCGGGATAACTGATAATGCTGTAATTTTCTATACCGGCTTGGGTGGCGGCGGCATTCAAAGCCTTGTCTATACCTCCCAGTTCATCCACCAGCCCGAGGTCTTTTGCCATAGCACCGGTCCATACACGGCCTTCAGCCACTTTTTCGATAGCCTCTGTCGTCATTTTTCGGCCTTCCGCACAACGGCTTACGAACAACTTGTAGCCACGGTTGACATAGTTCTGCATTAACTCTTGTTCTGATGCGTTCAATGGACGGGTAAGGACAGGGCCCAGGCTGGCGCCCAGATCAGCCATCTTGTTGGTTTTCACTACATCGAAATTCAGTCCTAAGGTTTCAGTGAACAGTTTCTCACCCGAGTACATCATGCCGAATATGCCGATAGAGCCGGTCAGCGTGGTGGGGTCGGCGAAGATACGGTCGGCGGCACAGGAAATGTAATAGCCTCCTGATGCGGCATAATCACCCATAGAGACGATAACCGGTTTTTTCTCTTTCAGTCTTACTACTTCACGCCATATTTGGTCTGAACCGTATGCGCTGCCACCCGGTGAGTTGACGCGTAATACGACAGCCTTTACATCTTCATTGTCGCGTAGTTTGCGCAGGTCTTTACACATCTTCTGTACATCAATGCAATCTTCGGTGGAACTGCCGGGGGCGTCCAGAATCTCTCCGTATGCATAATATACGGCAATTACGTTTCCGCTTTTGTCTTTGGGCACATTCTTCTTGACGTTTATCATATCTTCCATGAAGAGACTGTTCAGGTTGTCGTCTTCGTCACGGCCGCTCAGTTGTTTCAGATAGGAAATTACCTCGTCCTTATACATCAGGGTGTCTGCCAGTCCGCATTGAACGTACTCTTCGGCTTGGCAAAAATCCATATACCGGTCAGCATAAGCGTTCAAGGAATCTGTCGGGATGTGGCGTGAGTCGGACACATCTGCCAGGATGCGATGCCATACGGACTCCAGGCATTCGGTCATCTGTTCGCGGTTGGCCGGACTCATTTCTGTAGCGATGAACGGTTCCACGGCCGATTTGTACGTACCCACCCGGAATACCTGCACTTCCAGTCCCAGTTTGGAAACCAGATTTTTGAAGAAGACAGGTTGCATGCCTGCCCCGTGCCATCCGATACTTCCCTGTGGATTGACAATTACTTTATCGGCCACACTGGAGAGATAATACATTCCCTGTGCATATTGGTCTGCATAGGCAACGATGAACTTGCCGCTTTCCTTGAAATCCAGCAGTGCGTTGCGTATCTCCTCTAAGGAAGCGTAGGAAGCTCCCAAATAAGAAGGTTGGAGATAGATTCCTTTGATTTTGTCATTTTCTTTTGCTTTCTTGATGGAAGCCAGAACATCATCCAGCCCGTATGCTTCAAACTCCTGGCCCAACAGCTGCTGGAGTGGGTTTTCCTGTACACGTTCGGACAAACTGCCTTTAAAGTCGAGTACAAAGATAGAGTTGTCCTTTACCACCGTCTCGGTATCCGATGATGCAACTACGCCAACCAGAGTGATAATCCCTAGTATCGTGAACACTACGCCTGCCAGAATGACGCCGATGACGCTGGCGAACGTAAATTTTAAAAAATCTTTCATTGAATGTGTTGTTTTAATGTTAATAATTAGCTAACAAAAATAGGTTATTGCATTGAAAAAAGCAAAAAAAGTGAACTTCTTTTGTCGCCTGTTTGTTCTTCCTCTATAATAACCCATAAATACGTTGTATGATATGACAAAAAGTTTCAAAGAGGCCCTGAAAGCCCGTCGCACATTTTATCAGATCGATAGCAAGTCCACGTTGTCTGATAAAGAAATAAGAGATCTGATCCGCTTTGCTGTAGAACATGTTCCCTCGGCATTCAATTCTCAATCCACACGTGTTGTATTATTAACAGGTAAGGCGCATGAAAGGTTGTGGAATATTGTAAAAGATGCCTTGCGCAAGCGGATTCCGGCAGAGGCGTTCAGTAAGACCGAAGAGAAGATTGACGGCAGTTTCGCTTGCGGATACGGTACTATTCTCTATTTCGAGGATGTGGCTGTTGTCCGTTCTTTGCAGGAACGTTTTCCTGCCTATAAGGAGAATTTCCCTGTTTGGTCGGAACAGACCGACGCCATGCATCAGCTGGCGGTATGGACTATGCTGGAGGAGGCCGGAATGGGGGCGTCTTTGCAACATTATAATCCGTTGATTGATGATGAAGTACGTAAAGCCTGGAATTTGCCCGACGATTGGAAATTGATAGCACAGATGCCGTTCGGTGTGCCTGTTGCGCAACCGGGGCCTAAAGAAGTGATGCCGCTGGACAAGCGCGTTTTTGAGTTCACTGATTAAATTCATGCCTCTTCTTTTGGCTTATTAGGGGAAAATGAGCATCTTTGTGTGCAATAAAAACAAAGATGCGTTATGAAGAAATTATTATCACTTCCTCCTAATCTGGTGGAATGTTTTCATGATATAGAGAAAGCAGACCGGACTGAATGGTTTTGTACCTCCGATCCTATAGGCAGCAAGCTGGGGTCGGGCGGGGGGACCGCATGGCTGCTGGAAGCTTGTCGTCAGGAAATGGATTCTGACAGTGATTTTCTTACCTGGCTGGGAAAAGAAAAACGTATTTTACTTCATGCAGGCGGACAGAGCCGCCGTTTGCCCGGATATGCGCCGTCCGGCAAAATTCTTACCCCCGTCCCTGTGTTCAGATGGGCCAGAGGACAACGACTGTCGCAAAACCTGCTTTCGCTCCAACTTCCTTTATACGAGCGGATCATGGAGAAGGCTCCGTCTTCTCTTCATACATTGATTGCCAGTGGGGATGTCTATATTCGTGCGGGCCAGCCGCTTCAGGCTATTCCTGATGCAGATGTGGTGTGTTACGGTTTATGGGTGGATCCTAATCTGGCAAAGAACCATGGCGTTTTTGTCTCTTCACGGGCCACTCCCGACAAACTCGATTTTATGCTTCAGAAGCCTTCGGTGGAGGAATTGGGGAAATTAATGCAGACTCATCTTTTCCTGATGGACATCGGTATCTGGCTGTTGAGTGACCGTGCGGTCAGTTTGTTGGTGAAGCGCTCGCATCAGGAAGGAAAGCTTTCTTATTATGACATGTATTCCGATTTCGGACTGACATTGGGAGAGCATCCGCGTATGATGGACGATGAGCTTAACGCGCTGAGCGTGGCTATTCTGCCGCTGCCCGGAGGTGAGTTTTATCATTACGGAACCAGTCGTGAGCTTATTTCTTCTACATTGGCTGTACAAAATCTGGTAAACGACCAGCGGGAGATCATGCACAGGAAGGTAAAACCGCATCCGGCTATGTTTGTCCAGAACGCTGAGGTAGGTTATCAGCTGACCTCGCAGAATTCGGAAATATGGATAGAGAACAGTTGTGTAGGAGCAGCGTGGAACATCCATCAGCAGACCATCATAACAGGTGTGCCGGTCAATGATTGGAATCTGGAGGTTCCGTCCGGTGTCTGCATTGATGTGGTGCCTTTCGGAGAATCTGACTATGTGGCGCGTCCATACGGCTTCCATGATACATTCAAGGGGGCTTTGTCCGAGGCTGGAACCTGTTACCAAGGGATGCCTGTAGGCGAGTGGTGTGCAGTGCGCGGTCTTTCGGTGGAGGAAATAGAGAATGGTCACGATTTGCAGGCCGCACGCCTGTTCCCGGTTTGTTCGTCTGTGGAAGAACTGGGGGCGGTTATGCGCTGGATGGTCTCTGAACCGGCATTACAGGAAGGAAAAGAAATATGGCAACGCAGCCGTAAGTTGTCTGCCGATGAAATATCCGCTTATGCTGATCTTCACCGTCTGGCAGAACAGCGTGAGGCTTTCCGGGTAAAGAATTGGCCGGCATTGGCGCACAATTATGAGCGAAGTGTCTTTTATCAGCTCAATCTGGAGAATGCTGCCGGAGAATTTGCCCGGTATGACCTGTCGTTGCCTGAGCCTTTATCGGACTCGGTTCCGCTGATGACGCGTATCAGTGACAGCATGTTCCGTGCCCGGGTGCAGCAGCTCAAGGGAATGGCTTATCGGGAATATGAGGATGAGGCTTTCCGCCTGATGCGCGACGGGCTCACCGCTTCGGCCTTGGCCAAAAGACAGCAGCCGCATCTGTCTGTGTACTCCGATCAGATTGTCTGGGGGCGCAGTCCGGTCCGTATTGATCTGGCCGGCGGATGGACGGACACTCCGCCTTATTGCCTGAACGAAGGAGGGAATGTGGTGAATATAGCTATTGAACTGAACGGGCAGCCTCCTTTGCAGGTTTATGTGAAACCTTGCCGGGAGTATAAAATAATTCTTCGCTCCATAGACTTAGGCGCTATGGAGGAGGTTGACACTTACGAGAAACTGAGGGATTTCATGCAGGTGGGTTCTCCGTTCTCCATACCTAAAGCGGCATTGGTGCTGGCAGGTTTTCAACCGGGCTTTTCCACCGAATCGTACGCTTCACTGGAAGAGCAGTTGAAGGCGTTTGGCTCCGGAATGGAAATAACGCTGCTTTCTGCGATTCCTGCGGGCTCCGGTCTGGGTACAAGTTCTATTCTTGCATCGACTGTGCTGGGGGCTGTCGCTGATTTCTGCGGGCTGAACTGGGATAAGAACGAGGTATGCAACCGTACGCTTATTCTGGAACAGCTGCTGACTACCGGAGGGGGCTGGCAGGATCAATACGGAGGTGTGCTTCGTGGAGTGAAATTATTACAGACCCATGCAGGTATGGATCAGAGTCCATTGGTGCGCTGGCTGCCCGATTATTTGTTTACAGGCGGCGAATATCAAAAGTGTCATTTGCTTTATTACACGGGAATTACCCGTACAGCCAAAGGAATTTTAGCTGAAATCGTGCGCAGCATGTTCCTCAACTCCACAGAGCATTTGTCTATACTTGGCGGTATGAAGGGGCATGCCCTTGACTTATATGAAGCCATTCAGTGTGGAAACTTCGATGAAATGGGACGTTTGGTTGGTAAAAGCTGGAAACTGAACCAGGCGTTGGATCCCGGCACTAATCCTGAGGCGGTTGAGGCTGTCATTCGTCGGATTGATGATTATTGCCTGGGGTATAAATTGCCAGGTGCGGGGGGAGGCGGCTATCTTTATATGGTGGCTAAAGATCCCGAGGCTGCTATACGTATCCGGAGTATCCTTACTCAGAATCCACCCAACAGTTGTGCCCGCTTTGTTGATATGACTTTGTCCGACAAGGGCTTGCAGATTAGCCGAAGCTAGTTATAACAGAACAGAGCTGGGACACCAGCCGGGTGATATTTTCTTTAGCAAACTCCGGTTTCATTGCCTCCTCCGGGGTGATGGGGCCGGGGGCTATGGAGAATATACCTTTGAATCCCGCTTTGTTTAATTCCGGCAGGTTTTCTATACAGCCAGCTAGTACAATGACGGGGATGTGTTCTTTTTGTGCCTCCTTCAGTATTCCGTATGGCACTTTTCCCATGGCAGTCTGACGGTCTGCTTTTCCCTCGCCCGTAATAATGAGGTCTGCTCCTTTTATTTTCTCGGGGAAGCCGGTAGCTTCCAATAACAATTCTGTTCCCGGCTTTAATTCTGCATGTAGAAAAGCCAGCAGTCCGCCACCCATGCCTCCGGCCGCACCCGCACCGGGGTAGTTTGTGAGGTCTTTTCCTGTCGTTCTTTTTATAACTTCGGCTAACGATTGCAGGCCTTTGTCCAGCCTTTGCACCATTTCAGGGTCGGCTCCTTTTTGTTGTGCAAAGGTATATGCCGCTCCGTCAGGGCCGTGGAAAGGGTTGGCTACATCGCATGCTACCATGAAGTGCGCTTCTTTTAGTGCGGGGTGAATACTGGATGTGTCTATGTTGGCCACGGCTTCCATGATTCGGCCTCCTGTCCCTAATGTATGTCCTGATTTATCCAGGAAGCGGAACCCTAGTGCCTGTAGCATTCCTAGCCCTGCGTCATTGGTCGCGCTTCCGCCAATGCCGATTATAAAATCCCTGCATCCTTTGTCTAATGCGTCTTTTATCAATTCTCCTGTGCCAAAGGTGGTTGTCAGCATAGGATTTCTTTGTTCAATGGGTACGAGAGGCAGTCCGCTGATGGCGGCCATTTCTATAATGGCTGTATTGCCGTTGCCGGACAGACCGTAACGTGTCTCTGTCATTTTCATGAGTGGGTCGTGTGCTGATAGGGTTATATATTCTCCTTTGGTGGCTGTGACGAGTACGTCCAGTAAACCTTCACCGCCATCGGCGATGGGAATAACTGAAGTGTGGCAGGAAGGATTTATGTTTTTGATACCTTTTTCGGCAGCTTCTCCTGCTTCTGCTGAAGTTAGACAGCCTTTGAATGAATCGATGGCGATAATTACTTTTTTCATTGTATATCTTTTATGGTGCAAATCTACTGAAAACTTTTCTTCTTTAAATAGGGCAGTTGTCTTTTATTCATGAAGCGGAATATATGTGGCTCGATGGATAATGTGTTTGTTTTGTTGCTTCTGGCTGGATGCAAGTATTTTTTTGAAGTTGATAGTGCTTTTGGACAACTGTCAATATGTAAGAAAATGAACTCTTTCCTTTTTGTGTAGTTTCGGGGTTCTCTTTTCTGCCTTTTCCCCCTCCTGAAGTTTTGCAAAAGTGCTGCCACTGCCACCACCCTTTTTGCTGAAACCACGATGGACAGGGCGTTTCAAGGGGTGGTGGCAGCATCTTTTTTTATGCGGTAAAAAGGGCTGCTGCCACCACCTTTCTTCGTTTTTTTTCCGGATGACCGGTGCTTTCCGGCTGTTTTTTTCGGGGCTGGTGTCCGGAGCTGGTGATGCGTACGGTCCGCCTTGTTCATCTTGAAAGCGTCAACTGATATCATAACTAAGTATTAACTCCGTCAACCATCCTTACAAGTAAGATGAAGTAGTAGTCAGCCTGAAGCGTTAAGCTACAATGAATGAGCATACGGACAAGGAGTTTCAACCGGTTCCGTCCGGCTGAAACTTTAGTTCCATCCGGTTGAAACTACAGTTCCGTCCGGCTGTAACTTCAGTTCCGTCAAGATGTAACCAGAGTTCCGCCGGATTGCAACTGTGGCTTTGTCTGTATGCAACCGTAGTTTTGTCTGTCCGTACCCGTCTCCTTTTCCCTGTGTTTGGTCCTCCTCCGCCTCCTGTATCTTCCCCCTCCAACGGTCGTTCCGGGGTAAAAAACAGGTGAAAGTGGTGGCAGCAGCCCTTTTTACCGCATAAAAAAAGATGCTGCCACCACCCCTTGAAACGCCCTGTCCATCGTGGTTTCAGAGGGGTGGGTGGTAGCAGTGGCAGCAGTTTTGCAAAACTCTGTTGTAGGTGTTTTGTGAATCGTCCGGGTGTGCACGGAATTCTCCGGATATGTATGTGAAATGCCCTTTCCTCTCCGGCCCGGACGTTCTTGTCCTTTCGGAAAAGGATGAGGCCGTTCTCCAAAAAGATAACGGTCTTTAATAAAAAGATGATGGTCTTTTCTAAAAAGATGCCGGTCTTTTTAAAAAAGGTCCTGATGTTTTTTGCCGCTGCCGTAATCCGCTTCCTTTCCCATTCCCGCCCATTCCTTTCCCATTCTTTCCCCTTTCCCTTCCCATATACGCGCTTGCACGCCCGCGCGTGAATATTATAATGTGTATCTGTTTTCCCGCCTCCGGACGTCACCATAAAAATATGTTCTGTAACACAACTGTAAACCAGCCTGTTACAAACTTGTTTCAAAAAAGTTCAGGAAAAACCGTAAGATATGTTTGGCTGTTAAGTTAAAACCGTCTACCTTTGCAACCGCAATCGGGAGAGATGCGGCACTGACAAAACAGTGTGACTGACTTGGTGATACAAACGTAGGAGCGTTGCTTTCCTTTATAAGGATCTGCACCCGGTATCTTACCTTGGCGTGGCTAAGGGAGCGAGAACGGATAAGACCTTCCGGAACGTACAACCGGCCGCCTTGAAAAAAAAGTTTTAAAAAACTTTCAAAAACATTTGGTGGTTAAAATTAAATCCCTTACCTTTGCATCCGCTTTCGAAACCGATAGCACAACAAGAAGAAGAGTTCTTTGAAAGACTTATAGATAAACAAACAAGTAGTACAAGCCTATACATTATATGATGTATGGAAAAACAAGAACCGTCAATAATTGATATTGATAGATCTGGATCCTTGAGCAGATTACAACACTAGCAATAGTGGAAAGAATATTTTTACAATGAAGAGTTTGATCCTGGCTCAGGATGAACGCTAGCTACAGGCTTAACACATGCAAGTCGAGGGGCAGCATGGTCTTAGCTTGCTAAGACTGATGGCGACCGGCGCACGGGTGAGTAACACGTATCCAACCTGCCTTATACTCCCGGACAGCCTTCTGAAAGGAAGATTAATACGGGATGGTATCACGAGCCAGCATTTTCTCGTGATTAAAGAACTTCGGTATAAGATGGGGATGCGTTCCATTAGATAGTAGGCGGGGTAACGGCCCACCTAGTCGACGATGGATAGGGGTTCTGAGAGGAAGGTCCCCCACATTGGAACTGAGACACGGTCCAAACTCCTACGGGAGGCAGCAGTGAGGAATATTGGTCAATGGGCGCGAGCCTGAACCAGCCAAGTAGCGTGAAGGATGACTGCCCTACGGGTTGTAAACTTCTTTTATAAAGGAATAAAGTGAGGCACGTGTGCCTTTTTGTATGTACTTTATGAATAAGGATCGGCTAACTCCGTGCCAGCAGCCGCGGTAATACGGAGGATCCGAGCGTTATCCGGATTTATTGGGTTTAAAGGGAGCGTAGATGGGTTGTTAAGTCAGTTGTGAAAGTTTGCGGCTCAACCGTAAAATTGCAATTGATACTGGCAGCCTTGAGTACAGTTGAGGTAGGCGGAATTCGTGGTGTAGCGGTGAAATGCTTAGATATCACGAAGAACTCCGATTGCGAAGGCAGCCTACTAAACTGCCACTGACATTGATGCTCGAAAGTGTGGGTATCAAACAGGATTAGATACCCTGGTAGTCCACACGGTAAACGATGAATACTCGCTGTTTGCGATATACTGCAAGCGGCCAAGCGAAAGCGTTAAGTATTCCACCTGGGGAGTACGCCGGCAACGGTGAAACTCAAAGGAATTGACGGGGGCCCGCACAAGCGGAGGAACATGTGGTTTAATTCGATGATACGCGAGGAACCTTACCCGGGCTTGAATTGCACTCGAATATAGCGGAAACGTTATAGCTAGCAATAGCGAGTGTGAAGGTGCTGCATGGTTGTCGTCAGCTCGTGCCGTGAGGTGTCGGCTTAAGTGCCATAACGAGCGCAACCCTTGTCTATAGTTACTAACAGGTCATGCTGAGGACTCTATGGAGACTGCCATCGTAAGATGTGAGGAAGGTGGGGATGACGTCAAATCAGCACGGCCCTTACGTCCGGGGCCACACACGTGTTACAATGGGGGGTACAGAGGGCCGCTACCACGCAAGTGGATGCCAATCCCGAAAGCCTCTCTCAGTTCGGACTGGAGTCTGCAACCCGACTCCACGAAGCTGGATTCGCTAGTAATCGCGCATCAGCCATGGCGCGGTGAATACGTTCCCGGGCCTTGTACACACCGCCCGTCAAGCCATGGGAGCCGGGGGTACCTGAAGTGCGTAACCGCAAGGAGCGCCCTAGGGTAAAACTGGTGACTGGGGCTAAGTCGTAACAAGGTAGCCGTACCGGAAGGTGCGGCTGGAACACCTCCTTTCTGGAGAGGATGACTGATCGAAAGGTTCTTGTCCTTGTGCTGCTGGTTGTTTATTTAACATATAACTGTAGAAATACAGAGAAGAGAAAGAAGAAGCCGGGTCTAATACAGACTAGGTTGAACTTAGTCCTATAGCTCAGTTGGTTAGAGCGCTACACTGATAATGTAGAGGTCGGCAGTTCAACTCTGCCTGGGACTACGAATCTCAAGATTCGGGGGATTAGCTCAGCTGGCTAGAGCATCTGCCTTGCACGCAGAGGGTCAACGGTTCGAATCCGTTATTCTCCACAGTCTCTGAAAAGAGAAACGGTCTATGACATATTGTACAAGCAAAAAGTAATTTTAGTAGTAAAGAGCTGGAAGTATATATCATCCCGCCGACATGCAAGTGTCAGCGAATGAATAAAGAAAGTAAGCAAGGGCGCATGGCGGATGCCTTGGCTCTCGGAGGCGATGAAGGACGTGATAAGCTGCGACAAGCTTCGGGGAGGTGCAAATAACCTTTGATCCGAAGATTTCCGAATGGGACAACCCAATATCTTGAAGAGATATTATCCTACTTAGTAGGAGGCTAACGCAGGGAACTGAAACATCTTAGTACCTGCAGGAAAAGAAAATAAATAATGATTCCCCAAGTAGTGGCGAGCGAACGGGGAAGAGCCCAAACCATCCATGTTACGGCATGTGTGGGGTTGTAGGACCACGATATTGCATGAAAACAACAGAGAGGAATGATCTGGAAAGTTCAACCATAGAGCATGAAAGTTGCGTATTCGAATGTTGTCGAAGCATAGTGGTATCCTGAGTAGCGCGGAGCACGAGGAATTCTGCGTGAATCTGCCGGGACCATCCGGTAAGGCTAAATACTCCCGAGAGACCGATAGCGAACCAGTACCGTGAGGGAAAGGTGAAAAGCACTTCGAACAGAAGAGTGAAACAGTCCCTGAAACCGTGCGCCTACAAGCGGTCGGAGCAGTTTGAGCTGTGACGGCGTGCCTTTTGCATAATGAACCTACGAGTTGCCGTTGCCGGCAAGGTTAAGGGTGATGACACCCGGAGCCGAAGCGAAAGCGAGTCTGAAGAGGGCGCCTGAGTCGGCAGTGGCAGACGCGAAACCAAGTGATCTACCCTTGACCAGGTTGAAGGCTGGGTAACACCAGCTGGAGGACCGAACCAATAAGCGTTGAAAAGCTTCTGGATGAGTTGAGGGTAGGGGTGAAAGGCTAATCAAACTTGGAGATAGCTCGTACTCCCCGAAATGCATTTAGGTGCAGCCTTGCGGGTTACTGATGTGAGGTAGAGCGACTGATAAGATGCGAGGGCTTCACCGCCTATCAAGTCTTGACAAACTCCGAATGCGCATCAGTCCTACCGCAGGAGTGAGGGCATGGGTGCTAAGGTCCGTGCCCGAGAGGAGAAGAATCCGGACCACCTGCTAAGGTCCCGAAATGACAGCTAAGTTAAACTAACGAAGTCGGACTGCCATGACAGCTAGGATGTTGGCTTGGAAGCAGCCATTCATTTAAAGAGTGCGTAACAGCTCACTAGTCGAGGAGTCCGGCGTGGATAATAATCGGGTATGAAGTTGTCTACCGAAGCAGTGGGATCATGTAAATGATCGGTAGGGGAGCATTCCACCCGGCGTCGAAGGCGTACCGTGAGGTATTCTGGAGCGTGTGGAAAAGCAAATGTAGGTATAAGTAACGATAAAGCAGGTGAGAAACCTGCTCGCCGCAAGACCAAGGTTTCCTGATCAACGCTAATCGGATCAGGGTCAGTCGGGTCCTAAGGCTCAGCCGAACGGCGAGGCCGATGGCAGAAACGGTTAATATTCCGTTACTACCTTTACGGGCGATGTGGAGACGCAGAAGTGACAGTGCCGCCATCTGACGGAATAGATGGTTGAAGGGTGTAGAAGCTGATCGTGGCAGGCAAATCCACCACGTGATTCGAACCTGACAGTATGCCGCGTCCTCCGGGACAAGGCAATAGCGCACGTAAGCATACTGCCGAGAAAATCCGCTAAGCTATACCGTAAAGGTACCCGTACCGTAAACGGACACACGTGGTCGGGATGAATATTCTAAGGCGCTTGAGTGATTCACGGTTAAGGAACTAGGCAAACTGACCCTGTAACTTCGGGATAAAGGGTCCCTCCTCGCAAGAGAGGGCGCAGAGAATAGGTCCAGGCAACTGTTTAACAAAAACACAGGGCTGTGCGAAATCGAAAGATCCGGTATACAGCCTGACACCTGCCCGGTGCTGGAAGGTTAAGAGGAGACGTCATCGCAAGAGAAGCGTTGAATTGAAGCCCCAGTAAACGGCGGCCGTAACTATAACGGTCCTAAGGTAGCGAAATTCCTTGTCGGGTAAGTTCCGACCTGCACGAATGGTGTAATGATCTGGACGCTGTCTCAACCGTGAGCTCAGTGAAATTGTAGTATCGGTGAAGATGCCGATTACCCGCGATGGGACGAAAAGACCCCGTGAACCTTTACTATAGCTTATCATTGAATTTGGGCACGTGATGTGTAGGATAGGTCGGAGGCTTTGAAGCAGGTACGCCAGTATTTGTGGAGCCGCTGTTGAAATACGACCCTTCATTTGTTTGAGTTCTAACTCGTGATGCGAGGACACTGATTGGTGGGTAGTTTGACTGGGGTGGTCGCCTCCAAAAGTGTAACGGAGGCTTCTAAAGGTGCCCTCACGGCGATTGGTAACCGCCGGGAGAGTGTAATGGCATAAGGGCGCTTGACTGGGAGACTCACAAGTCGAGCAGGTAGGAAACTAGAGCATAGTGATCCGGTGTTTCCGTATGGAAGGGACATCGCTCAAAGGATAAAAGGTACTCCGGGGATAACAGGCTGATCCCTCCCAAGAGCTCATATCGACGGAGTGGTTTGGCACCTCGATGTCGGCTCGTCACATCCTGGGGCTGGAGAAGGTCCCAAGGGTTGGGCTGTTCGCCCATTAAAGTGGCACGCGAGCTGGGTTCAGAACGTCGTGAGACAGTTCGGTCTCTATCTATCGTGGGCGTATGAAATTTGCGTGGCTCTGACACTAGTACGAGAGGACCGTGTTGGACTGACCTCTGGTTTACCGGTTGTGCCGCCAGGTGCATCGCCGGGTATCCAAGTCGGGATCGGATAAGTGCTGAAAGCATCTAAGTACGAAGCCGGCCACAAGATTAGATTTCTCAGGGTCGTTGCAGACGACGACGTTGATAGGATGCAGGTGTAAAGATGGAGACATCAAAGCCGAGCATTACTAATTGCCCGTCCACTTTCTTTATATGTGGATGGTGTATACCTTTAGCATTGTTGCTACGAATTGAAATTACGATAACAGCTTATCAATATGTCAACCTTATTCAGGTGGCTATAGCGTGAGGGTTCCACCTCTTCCCATTCCGAACAGAGAAGTTAAGCCTCACCACGCCGATGGTACTGCGTCACAGTGGGAGAGTAGGTAGCCGCCGTTTTACAGAACTCCTCCGGAACAATCAAGTTCCGGAGGAGTTTTTTTGTTATGTACGCCCGGTAAATTCACCCGGAAATAGAAACAGGCAGGCTTGTATTCGTATGATGCATCTTTAATTAAAGTGAAAAGAATGCTCTTTATCGTCTGGAATCAGAAAAGGAGTTAAACAAGGGATTTTATTTCATCATCCCTTGATGATAACCGAATATATTGGCTACATTTGTTACGTGCATTTCGAATCATTCATGAGAGAAACCTTATAGGATAAAAGAAAAACTTCGTATAAAAAAACACTTGAATAATTTCAGGTCTGCATGAACAAAAAGACAACAGAATTGTTTGTATAATATAAACCTAGAATCTTGCGAAATCAGTAGCCAATGAAGCTTATCGTCAAAATAGGATTAATCACCCTGCTTTTAATGCTGAATTATCAGGGAGTCAATGCGGATGTTTTTTCTTCCGCTGTTGACAGATATGCTGTTACTACGGAATCTCTGCACTCTGATCACGGAACATTGGATACGATGGGTTTCACTACTTCTTTACTAACGGGGCAGCAGCAGGTATTAGTTAAACTGATGCCTGAAGATCTTCGGATCCGTAGGGCGGAGGAACTTCAACAGAACTTCTTAAAAATTCTCATAAATCGTTTTTCACTACGGGAGGGACTACTGGCTGTTGACCGCGCCAGAATCTTCCCCTCTAACCCCATTCATTGTGTGTCTCCGGCATGTCATTATTTTGTGTTCACGCTGAGACGCATCTTGATTTAATTAATCGTTATAAATTTAGTTGTTTAACCTCCTCCGGCGCCCTGCAGAGTGTCGGGGTTGGTATAGAATTGTCTTTTTCTTAACTATAACGATTAATTAAAACATATCATGGAAGCTATTCAAAATAAAACCACTCATAAGATTGCAGGTATAAAAAATGCAGGTTGGGTAATTGTATGCTGCTTTATCATAGCGGTTTGTATATACAACTTTTTACTGGGAAACCCAGCTAATTTTATGAACAATGATCCTAACAATCATCCGTTGCCGGGTAATTTCCTGGGAACTATCTATAAAGGGGGGATTGTGGTCCCTATTATTCAAACCCTCTTGCTCACTGTCATTGCTTTGAGTTTCGAGCGTTATTTCGCCATCCGTTCGGCTTTCGGTAAAGGCTCGTTGGTGAAATTTGTCGCTAATATCAAATCGGCTTTGGCTGCCGGGGATATGAAGAAAGCACAGGAACTTTGTGATAAACAAGGCGGCTCTGTAGCCAATGTCGTTACTTCCACCTTAAAGAAGTATGCCGATGTGGAGAACGACTCTACACTATCAAAAGACCAGAAAGTACTGGCCATCCAAAAAGAACTGGAAGAAGCCACAGCGCTGGAACTTCCCATGATGGAGCAGAACTTGCCGGTTATCGGTACTATCACCACGCTGGGTACCCTGATGGGACTGCTGGGTACGGTAATCGGTATGATCCGTTCGTTTGCGGCTTTGTCTGCCGGTGGCGGTACGGACTCCATGGCATTGTCACAAGGTATTTCCGAAGCGTTGATCAATACGGCGTTCGGTATCCTGACAGGTGCGTTGGCGGTTATTTCTTATAACTACTATACTAATAAGATTGATAAATTGACTTACAGCCTCGATGAAGTAGGTTTCTCTATTGTACAGACCTTTGCGGCTTCTCATAAATAATCGTGCCACCCTTTAAAATGAACTGCTATGGGTAGAGCAAAGATTAAAAAGAAAAGTACGTTCATAGATATGACGGCCATGAGTGACGTCACTGTATTGCTGCTTACTTTCTTTATGTTGACTTCGACATTCGTAAAGAAAGAACCGGTACAGGTGTTTACGCCCGCCTCCGTTTCCGAAATCAAGATTCCGGAAACGAATATCCTCCAGATTCTGGTGGACCCGCAAGGGAAAATATTTATGAGCCTCGACAAACAGCCCGACATGAAGGCTGTATTGGAGAAAATGGGTGAGGAATATGGAGTTGAGTTTACTCCCGAACAGGAGAAGAAATTTGCGACCGCTTCTGCATTTGGCGTTCCGATGAGAAGCATGCAGAAATATCTGGATCTGCCTTCCGAACAACAGGACAAACTGTTGAAAAACGAAGGTATCCCCTGTGACAGTACGGACAATCAGTTTAAATCATGGGTACGTAATGCCCGTCAGGTGAATCCGGATCTGCGCATTGCCATCAAAGCTGATGCCTCAACTCCCTATGCTGTGATTAAAAACGTAATGAGCTCACTTCAGGACCTCAGAGAGAACCGATATAATCTGATTACTTCTCTGAAGACTACTTCTGATAAATAAAACCGAATAATTATGAGTGCTGAAGTACAAGAAAGCGGCAAAAAAGGAAAAGGATCAAAACAAAAGAAGATGACTGTTCGTGTGGACTTTACGCCTATGGTGGACATGAACATGTTGCTGATTACTTTCTTTATGCTGTGTACCACGCTGAGCAAACCTCAGACGATGGAAATAAGTATGCCGAGCAATGACAAGAACATCACTGAAGAGCAGCAGAGCAAGGTGAAGGCTTCACAAGCAATAACCCTGTTGCTGGCTGGAGGAGATAAACTGTATTATTATGAAGGAGAACCTAATTACAAAGACTATACATCGCTGAAGGAGACTTCCTATCAGGCGGATGGTCTGCGTTCCATCCTTCTTGATAAGAACTCGGCGGCAGTTCGTGAAGTAAACGAACTGAAAAAGCAGAAAGCTGACCTAAAGATATCAGAGGAAGATTACACGAAGAAACTTTCTGAAATAAAAAGCGGAAAGGATACTCCGACGGTCATCATAAAGGCGACGGACGACTCTTCCTACAAGAATCTGATTGATGCTCTGGATGAAATGCAGATATGCAATATAGGTAAGTATGTGATAACGGATATGGCCGATGCGGATCAGTTTCTGATCAAGAATTATGATACGAAGGGCGATCTGAGTAAAGACATCGCGGAATAGTGACACACTTTTAAAAGGAGGAAAAGAAAATGACAAAAATAGATTTGACCTCACCCGAATGGTGTGAACTGATATTCCAAGGTAAGAACAAGGCATACGGTGCCTATAAGATGCGTGCCAATTCACCGAAACGCCACACGTGGGCGATGGTAATTGTAGTGATTATTGCCGCCATAGGTTTCAGCATACCTGCATTGGTAAAACTGGCAACTCCGAAGCAGAAAGAGGTGATGACGGAAGTGACTACCTTATCGCAACTGGAAGAGCCCGAGGTGAAGCAGGAGGAGTTCAAGAAAGTGGAACCGGTGGCTCCGCCTCCCGCTCTGAAAAGCTCTATCAAATTTACCGCTCCTGTCATCAAAAAGGATGAAGAGGTGCGTGATGACGAAGAGATAAAGAGCCAGGAAGAACTGACTCAGACCAAAGTGGCTATCTCCATTGCCGATGTGAAAGGTAATGATGAACTGAATGGTAAAGATATTGCCGAACTGAAAGAAGTGATAACCAAAGCCCCCGAAGCAGAAGAAAAACCATATACTATGGTAGAACAGATGCCTCAGTTTCCGGGGGGTGACAGAGAATTGCTGTCTTTTATAGCAAAGAATCTGCATTATCCTACCATTGCGCAGGAAAATGGGATACAGGGTAAAGTGTTTGTCCGCTTTGTGGTTTCGGCTACAGGCGAGGTGAAGGATGTGAAGGTGCTCCGCTCGCTGGACCCATATTGTGATAAAGAGGCAGTCCGTGTCATCCAGTCATTGCCGAAATGGATTCCGGGAAGGCAGAACGGACGCAATGTTCCCGTGTACTATACCGTTCCTATTACTTTTAAGCTACAATAATATCTATATATGATGATGAAACTGTATATTGCATTGTTGGCTGCTTTGTTGCTGCTGCTTTCGGGCTGCGGCAACAAGCCCGGGCCGGGGGAAGACGATACGTTGATCTCAGGCACTATCACGATAGCGGTGGACGAAACTTTCCGTCCCATTATGGAAGAGGAGTTACAGGTGTTTCACGCATTGACACCGGATGCCACCGTGCATCCCGTTTATTGCAGTGAAGTGGAAGCCATGAAACTTTTGCTGGCGGACAGTGTGCGTCTGGCTGTCACCACGAGGCAGCTGACCCAGGAGGAAACGGCGTATTTCAACGGCAAGAAATTCTTTCCCGTATCGGTGAAGATGGCGACAGATGGTCTGGCCTTGATCGTGAACAAGCAAAATACAGATTCATTAATTACGGTTGACCGGTTCAAGGATATACTGACGGGGAAGGTTACTGACTGGAAACAGCTGAATCCCGCTTCCCGTTTGGGTAAACTCCAACTGGTATTTGATAATCCCAATTCGAGCACCGTACATTATGTGCTCGACTCGATCTGCGGGGGTAAGCCTTTGTCGAAGGACCTGAAGGCGCAGAAAACAAATCCGGAGGTGATTTCGTATGTGGCCAGGAATCCCGCAGCTTTAGGGGTTATCGGTGTCAACTGGATAGGAAATCCTACGGATAGTACACGACTCTCTTTCAATGACGCCATTCGGATAATGGCTGTCAGCCGTGCGGATTCGGCTACAGTAGGAAATAGTTTCAAGCCTTATCAAGCTTATCTGGCTATGAACCAGTATCCGCTAACCCGTAATGTGTATATTTTACTCAATGATCCTAAAAGCGGCCTTCCCAGTGGTCTGACTTCATTTCTGACGGACTTCCGGGGGCAGCGCATCATCTTGAAGTCAGGGCTGGTGCCTGCAACGGCTGCCGTGAGGATTGTGGATGTAAAAGAGGAATAATAAATGAATCAAAAAAAGAAGAACCATGAAGAAATTAGCATTAACCGTGATGAGCCTGTGCCTGGCTGTAACGATGTGGGGACAGACATCGGCGGGCAGTGAATGGTCACCGCAGGTGAAACAGGCTGCCACGATGATAAAGGAGAATCCGGCAAAAGCTTCTGAGGCTTTTGAGGCCTTGTTGAAAGGTAAAAATAAGAAGAATACTTCCTTGTTGGTAGAGATAGGCCGGGCTTATCTGGACCAAGGGAAAACGGCAGAAGCCGCCGAATATGCACAGCGCGCTAAAGATGTGAACAGCAAATGTGCTGTAGCCTATCTGCTGAGTGGGGATGTGGCACTGGAACTGAATGATGTGAACAAAGCCAGCAGTGATTATAACCAGGCTATTTATCTGGACGAGGATTGCGGCGAAGCTTATTTTAAATATGCACAGGTATATAAAGGGGTAGACCCTCAACTGTCACTGGATATGCTGACGCGCTTACAGGCCAAGACTCCGGAGGATAACCGGATCAGCAAGGAGATGGCAGACGTCTATTATACGATGGGGCAGTATGGCAAGGCAAAAGAGGCTTACGAAAGTTATCTGAAAGCAGGCACTCCCACTGAGCAGGACTATACCCGCTACGCCATGCTGTTGTATCTGAATAAAGACTACGCACCGTCTTTGGACATGGCGGAGAAAGGTCTGGAGCTTGCTCCGGAAAATCATGTGCTGAAACGTCTGGCAATGTATGATAATCTGGAATTGAAAGACTACACGGCAGGCTTGGAAGCGGCTGCCACCTTCTTTGCCAATCCCGCTAATCCGGATTATGTGTACTTGGACTATATCTATTTTGCCCGTTTGCTGGAAGCGGACAAGCAATACGAAGAAGCGGTGGCACAGTTTGACAAAGCATTGTCCATGGATCAGTCGCATACGGAAATTTATAAAGAGATCTCAGATGTGTACGAGAAGGAACGTGATTTCCCGAAAGCGATAGAAGCTTATAAGAATTATCTGGACGGAATGAAAAACTCTCCGGATATCAGTGACCTCTTCTTGTATGGTCGTCTGAACTATTATGCGGCTACCGATTCGGCTTGTCAGGATAAGCAACCGGTCTATTTGGCAGAAGCCGATACTGTCTTTGCACAAGTGGCTGCTAAAGTTCCCGATAACTATTTAGGAAACTTCTGGCGTGCCCGTGTTAATTCGTTGCGTGATCCTGAGACAGCTCAGGGACTGGCAAAACCTTATTATGAGGCTGCATTGGGCATTCTGGAGCAAAAGCCGGATGCTACTAAGTCGGTGTTGGTGGAATGTAACAGCTATTTGGGATATTATTATTTTGTAAAAGAAGACTATGACCAGTCCAAACTGTATTGGAATAAGATCCTGGAAATTGATCCAGGAAACGAGACTGCCACCAAGGCACTGGGAGGAATTAAATAGTCCTTCTTTTTTTCATTTATCATTTTGAGTTGAGCGGACAGCACTTGGTTGCTGCCCGCTTAATTCGTTTAATGGTTAATGAATATTAAATATCCGTTGTCCTTCTTGTTTATTCAAATAAACTATATACATTTGCAGTGTACTAATTAACTAATACACTAAATAACTAATAAAACCATAAACACAATGATGATTGAAGTAAAGAACTTGTCTTTCAGTTATGGAAAGAGAAAACAGAAAGTCTTTGATGACTTCTCGCTGGCATTGGACAAAGGTTCAGTTTACGGTCTTCTGGGAAAGAACGGCACAGGCAAATCTACTTTGCTCTATTTAATGACGGGATTGCTTCGTCCTCAGTCCGGACGGGTGCTTTACAAAGGGATGGATGTTTCCATGCGCTATCCACTGACTTTGCAGGACATGTTTCTAGTGCCTGAGGAATTTGCTTTGCCGGCAGTCAGTTTGAAACAATATTTAAAACTGAATACTCCGTTTTATCCGAATTTCAGTAGAGAACTGTTGAACGCCTGTCTCCGTGATTTTGATATGAATGAAGATATTCATCTGGGCGAGCTTTCGATGGGGCAGAAAAAGAAAGCATTTATGTGCTTTGCATTAGCTACCAATACCTCTTTGTTGGTCATGGACGAACCCAGCAACGGATTGGATATTCCTTCTAAAAGTCAGTTCCGCAAAGTCATCGCTTCGGGCATGACCGATGAAAAATCAGTCATCATCTCTACGCACCAGGTGAGGGATATTGACAGCCTGCTGGATCATGTGGTTATTATTGACGGAACCCGTGTATTGTTGGATGCGTCGGTAAAGACCATCTGTGACAAGGTTTATTTTGCAGAGCAAGGCATGAATGAACCGACAGACACCGCACTGTATGTTCAGCCGTCCGTCCAGGGAAACAGCGTCATCTTTCCGAATACACATAATGAGGAGACGAATCTGAATCTGGAAGTACTGTTCAACGCTATGCTGGCAGAGAGAGAAAAAATGCAGTCAATGTTTAACAAGTAACATACACAAACACTATGGATACGAATAAATTCTTTAGCTTTCCGCGTATTGCAATGGTCATGAAACGCGAGATAATGGAAAATTGGAAAACAAATCTTTATCGTCTGATCGGGATTTATGCCGGATTTTTATTGGTGATGGTGTTTACAATGTTGAAACAGGCGTCGTCGTATTATGATCCTCAGACGGCTTTCCAGCATTACTGTTCTAATGTGCTGGGGGCGTTTGCTCTGATCATCGGTATTTTCGGCATTGTCTATGCTGCCAACATTATGGAGAACATGATTACCAAAGAAAAACGCATCGCTTTTCTGATGCTTCCGGCAACTATGATAGAGAAATTTGTGGCACGGTTCTTACTTGTTACGGTAGGACTGGCGGTGGCTGTCTTTGTTGCGGCGTCATTGGCGGAAATTACCCGTTATCTGTTACTTCCTTTATTTAATGTGCCTGAAACATTCCATCAATCTGTTCTGTATAACCTTCTTTCTATGCTTTCGGCAGATGGTGAGCAGGCATACGGAGGCTATGCCATGAATATGTCCTACCAGAAGTGGCTGGGCGAACTGTGCGGATGGGCTTTCCTGGTATGGTCGCACTCACTGTATATTCTAGGGGGCAGTTATTGGTACAAGAAACCTTTTTTCAAGACATTGGGTACATTGACACTTATTTCTATTCTGTGTTCGGTCTTGTCGGTGCAAATCATATCATGGGTAGGCGATGACGGTATGCGTAGCTTCGCGGAATGGCTGGAAGCCAATTTCCAATGGATGACTTTGAACAAGTTACTTTCGTTAGGAGTGGCATTCTTCAGTGCGTTCACCCTGTTTAACTGGTGGCTGAGTTACCGGCTCTTTACCCGTTCGCAAGTTGTTAAACCCAAATTCCGTTTGCTATGAATTTTAAAGAGAGTAAATCCATTTATTTGCAGATAGCCGACCGGATATGTGATGAAATCCTGCAAGGGCAATATGCCGAAGAAGAGCGTATTCCATCGGTCAGGGAATACGCTGCCACAGTGGAGGTGAATGCCAATACGGTAGTCCGCACGTATGATTATCTTCAAGGACAGGAGATTATTTACAATAAACGCGGTATCGGTTATTTTGTATCGGCAGGGGCCAAGGAACGGATCATTGCTTTGCGCAAAGATACATTCCTGCATGAAGACCTGCCCGAGTTTTTCAGACAAATGAAGACATTGGATGTTCCCATGAAGGAGATAGAGAAAATGTACAAGGAATATCTGACTCAACAATAACACAACACATATACGGAACAATGCAGACATGACATCGGTTGAATAAGGAAATCCCGGCAGAGCGATGACTTGCCGGGATTTATTATATCCGGTTACTTGTCTGCTATAAAAATAGCAGTCCAGTATAACCATTCGGTCGCTGCCCGGAGGATATCGGGATTGATAGACCGGGTATTATCTTTAGGATGATGGTAATAACCGCCTCCTAATGCCCATAAATCCATGCATGGATAACCGGCTTTCATAAAGACAGCACCGTCTGTACGAGGGCGGGTCAGGAAATGAGTCTCATTCGTGAACAGACGTCGATGCACATACTTGTCATTGGCTTTTTTTGACAGTTCGGCCAGCTCGGGGTATTCATGGTGGTAATTCGCTCCTAGCATCCTGCCTACACCCACTTGCTCCAGATTCAGGATTGCCACCACTTTATCCTTTGGCACAAGCGGATGATTCGTATAATAAGTGCTGCCGGTAAGTCCGGCTTCCTCACCGTCCACACTCATGAAGATGATGCTGCGTTTCGGCTTTATTTTTGATTTGGCCAGTGCTTCGGCGACTCCCAGCATGGCAGCGGAAGAAGAATTGTTGTCATTTGCTCCTTCAATCAGGAAAGGAATCATTCCCAGATGGTCCAGATGGGCGGAGATGATTACATATTCATTACATAATATAGGGTCGCTGCCTTTGATCACCCCGAAAATATTTTTCCCTGTAGCATCGGGATGATAGGTAGCATTCATTTTGATGTGGGCTTTCTTTCCGGTATGGAAAGAGGCAGGCTTCTGAGTCTTATAAATTTGCCTGACCGTTTCTTTATACGTTTTTCCAGTTCCCCTGAAAATGTCATTGACCACCGTGTCTGTGACATGGCAATAGACAAATCCCGGATTATAGGGGGCATTCGGTCCGGGAACCCATTTATATAACAAGCCTGCCGCACCATGGGCAGCAGCATTGTTCAGCTTGGTCTGGTGCAAGGTATGTTTGTACCACATGGCCAGTGAATCGGGATTACGGCTTACATTAGGAGTTTCTCCCTCTATCAGTACAATTTTGCCTTTTACGTCTATACCTTTATAATCATCATATCCCAACTCGGGCGCTGTGACGCCGAATCCGGCATATACCACATCGGCTGTCACTTCCCCGTCGCTCGTCATTCCTCCGGCAAACCAGCCGTCCGCCCAAGGATATGCTTTGGAAATCCATACCGTTTCTTTCTTGTTCTGGGTGACAGGGAACAAGATGTCCATGGTGCTTCCCGGTTGTATCTCCACACAAGGGTGGGGGAATTGCTGTATGTAGGAACCATTCTCACCACCGGGGAGCAGCCCCCACTGTTTAAAATATCCTTTTACAATGTCTACGGCTTTGGCCATTCCGGACGAACCGGCGAGCCGTCCCTCCAGAGCCGGGTCTGAGAGTTGCTTTACATAACCGAAAATTTTTTCGGTGGTGATGTTACGATGCATGGCATCCAGGTACATTTCTTCGCCGGTCATGTTGGCCGTTCTTCTTTGGGCGGGTGAAGACAGGGAGCCCCATGCAAGAAGTGCAGATAACAAAAGGATTCCTTTTTTCATGTTGTTCTGTTGATTTAAGATTCGGTTCTAAAGATAAAAAGAAAACACCAGACTCCTGTTTATCTTTTTATAAAAATCTCAACTTTGTATTTCTTGATATAAATCAAACCGTTACATCGTGAAAAGTACGTACCTTTGCACCCCGAAAATCAAAAGAAGACAAGTGGACGTAATTCAAGAACCGAGGAGTGTGCGAAAGAACCTGACCAGGCTGGCGGTTCCTATTTTCATAGAGACATTACTGATCATGATGCTGGGGGCGGTGGATACCGTGATGCTGAGTCAGTATTCAGACAATAGCGTGGCCGCCGTGGGGGTAGTCAACCAGCTTGTTATGTTCGCTTTCCTGATATTTGAGGTGATTAATATAGGAACTTCCGTGCTTTGTTCCCAATACCTGGGGGCGAAGATGCGGAAAAATATGGTGCAAGTAGTAGGGGTGTCGTTACTGCTTAATTTAGTGTTCGGCCTGCTTGTCAGTGCTGTTCTGCATTACGGGGCCGCTTTTCTGCTGACCATGATGGGGCTTCGTCCCGAATTGATGGAATATGGAGTGAGTTACATGGAAATAGTAGGAGCGTTCGCTTTCTTTCAGGCCATATCTTTGACTATTTCCGCTTCTTTGCGAAGTGCCGACAAAGCAGTTTATCCCATGATGGTGACGGTGGTTGTGAATATTCTGAATATCATCGGCAACTATTCGCTGATATTCGGTAAGTTCGGTATGCCGGCTTTGGGGGTGGAAGGTGCGGCCATTTCTACGGCATTTGCCCGGGGAGTGTCTATGGTGATCCTTTTTGTGATTCTTTTCCGGAAACATATTCCCAAGTTCCCGTTGTCCTATTTTCATCCTTTCCCGTTTGTCGAGTTGAAAAACCTGTTGAAAATCGGGATCCCTTCGGCTGGAGAGAATATGTCCTATAGTTTCTCTCAGGTAGTCTTGACCTATTTTATTAATATGTTAGGGAATGAAGCGCTGACTACCCGTACATACGTGGTGAATATAGTGATGTTCGTCTATCTGTTTGCCATCGCCATGGCGCAGGGGGGAGCCATCTGCATCGGACATCTGGTAGGCGAGAAGAAAATTCGTGCAGCCTATCTGCTGGGCAAATATGTGATGCGTATCTCCATTCTGGTCTCTCTTGTCCTGTCTTGTATCTGGGCTTTGATGGGGTATACCTTGTTCGGCTGGTTGACAGACAATCCGGAGATTGTCCGTTTGGGTACTATCATCCTGTTTATTGATGTGATTTTGGAAGTGGGCCGGGCGATTAATATTTACGCTACGAATGCTTTGCGCGCAACGGGTGATGTGAACTATCCGTTTTATGTGGGACTTGTCGTCCAGTGGGGGGTGGCCGTAGGTTGTGGCTATCTGTTCGGCATCCATTGGGGGTGGGGGCTGGCTGGTATGTGGTGCGCATTCGTGCTGGATGAAAATCTGCGCGGCATTATCTTTGTGAAGCGTTGGAACAGTTTGAAATGGGCAAAAAAGGGATTTGTGAAATAAATCTTTATTTTCGCAAACTTTATGCGTCTTCAGACTGTTAAACTCAAGAAAAAGAATTAATTTTGCAGTCTGATAATTATCAAAGAATATAATATGGAGCTCGATTTACTCACGGCAATATCGCCTATTGACGGTCGATACAGAGGAAAAGCGGGAGCTTTGGCCTCTTATTTTTCTGAATTTGCACTCATCAAGTACCGTGTGCAGGTAGAAATTGAATACTTTATCACCCTGTGTGAACTACCGTTGCCACAGCTGAAAAGTTTTGATCAGGCACGTTTTGATGCGTTGCGCGCTATTTATAAAAACTTTACAGAGGCTGATGCACAGCGTATCAAAGAGATAGAAAGTGTGACAAACCACGATGTGAAGGCTGTAGAATATTTCATCAAAGAAGAATTCGATAAGTTGGGCGGAATGGAGGAATACAAGGAATTCATTCATTTCGGACTGACATCACAGGATATAAACAATACCTCCGTTCCTCTGTCCATCAAGGAAGCATTGGAGCAAGTGTATTATCCGCAAATAGAAGAACTGATTGCCCAGCTGACTACATACGCTGAGGAATGGGCAAACATCCCGATGCTGGCAAAAACTCACGGGCAGCCTGCCTCTCCGACTCGTCTGGGTAAAGAAATCATGGTTTTCGTTTATCGTCTGAACCGTCAGCTGGCTGCATTGAAGGCTTGTCCTATCACGGCCAAATTCGGTGGTGCGACGGGTAACTACAATGCGCATCATGTAGCTTATCCCGAGTATGACTGGAAAACATTCGGCAATAAGTTCGTAGCTGAAAAATTAGGGTTGGAACGTGAGGAATACACTACTCAGATTTCTAACTATGACAATCTGGGAGCCATCTTTGATGCCATGAAGCGCATCAATACCATCATGATTGACATGAACCGCGACTTCTGGCAGTATATCTCTATGGAATACTTCAAGCAGAAGATTAAAGCGGGCGAAGTAGGTTCCAGTGCCATGCCGCACAAAGTGAACCCTATTGACTTTGAAAATGCCGAGGGTAATCTGGGGATGGCAAACGCCATTCTGGAACACCTTTCCTCTAAGTTGCCTGTCTCCCGCTTGCAACGTGACTTGACTGATTCTACTGTGTTGCGTAATGTCGGTGTACCTTTCGGCCACATAGTCATTGCTGTCCAGAGTTCTCTGAAGGGTCTGCGCAAACTGTTGCTGAATGAAAAAGCAATCTATGCCGACCTGGATAATTGCTGGAGTGTGGTGGCGGAAGCTGTCCAGACTATTCTGCGCCGTGAGGCCTATCCGCATCCGTATGAGGCGTTGAAAGCTTTGACCCGTACAAACCAGGCCATCACAGAAGAATCCATTAAAGAATTCATTGAGACATTGAATGTAAGCGAAGACATTAAAAAAGAATTGCGGGTGATTACACCGCATAACTATACAGGTATTTAAAAAATAGTTAGTTAGATTTTAATCCAAAAGCCCGAGAGGGCGTTATACATTAATTAAAAAATTGAAGGAAACCATGAGTACAGAAAATGAAAGCAGACAAGAAGGCGCTGCAAATGAGGAAAACCAGAATGTAAGCCGTGATGGTGGTTATAAGTCTTATAACAGAGACAGTAATTACAACAGATACAATAACGACGGCGAACAGCGTCCCTACCGCCCCCGTATGAACAGCTATAACCGCGAAGGTGGAGACCGTCCCTACCGTTCTTCTTATAACAACGGTGACCGTCCTTCCTATAATCGCTATAACAATAACGGTGACCGTCCGCAACGCCCCCGCTTTAACCCTAACGGTGAGGAAGGTGGTGAGCGCCAGTATCGTCCCCGCACGAATTATAACCGTGAAGGCGGCGATCAGCGTTCCTATACTCCGCGTCCCCGCTTTAATCCTAATGGTGAGGAAGGTGGTGAGCGTCAGTATCGTCCCCGCACGAATTATAACCGCGAAGGCGGCGATCAGCGTTCTTACACTCCGCGTCCCCGTACCGGAGGTTACAATCGTGAAGGCGGCGATCAGCGTCCTTATTCTCCGCGTCCCCGTTTCAACAGTGGTGAAGGGGGCGATCAGCGTTCTTACTCACCGCGTCCCCGTACCGGAGGTTACAATCAGGGTGGCGACCGTCCTTATCGTCCTCGTACCGGTGGCTATAACCAAGGTGGCGGTTACAATCAAGGCGGTGGATACAATCGTCCTTACCGTACCCGTACGGCTGATTATAATCCGAATGCGAAATATAGTCTGAAGAAGCAGATTGAATACAAAGATATATTGACAGATCCGAACGAGCCGATCCGTCTGAACAAGTTCCTGGCTAATGCCGGTATATGTTCCCGTCGTGAGGCTGATGAATTTATCACAGCAGGTGTGGTCAGTGTGAATGGTGAAGTGGTGACCGAACTGGGTACTAAGATCAAGCGCACTGATGAAGTGAAGTTCCATGACGAACCGGTAAGCATTGAGCGCAAGACTTATATTTTGTTGAACAAGCCGAAGGATTGTGTGACAACTTCCGACGATCCTCAGGAACGTAAGACGGTCATGGACTTTGTGAAAGGTGCTTGCAAGGAGCGTATTTATCCTGTGGGCCGTCTGGACCGTAACACGACTGGTGTATTGCTGCTGACTAACGATGGTGATTTGGCTTCCAAGCTGACTCATCCTAAATACTTGAAGAAGAAGATTTATCATGTATATTGTGATAAGAATGTAACCAAGGCGGATCTCGATCAGATAGCAGCAGGTGTGACATTGGATGATGGAGAAATCCATGCAGATGCCATCAGCTATGCGTCAGAAACAGACAAGTCACAAGTCGGTATTGAAATCCATTCCGGAAAGAACCGTATTGTGCGTCGTATCTTTGAATCCTTGGGATATAAGGTGATCAAGCTGGACCGTGTTTATTTTGCCGGTCTGACTAAAAAAGGTCTGCGCCGCGGTGACTGGCGTTACCTGACAGAACAAGAAGTGAACATGCTCCGCATGGGCTCATTTGAATAATAAATAATAAAGAGACAAAACAATGGAAAAAATTAGTAGAACAAAGATTGTTGACCTGCTGAAGCGCCGTGACTTTGGTGCGATGGTCAATGTAAAAGGTTGGGTTCGCACCCGCCGTGGTAGCAAACAGGTAAACTTTATCGCCCTGAATGACGGTTCTACAATAAATAATGTGCAGATTGTGGTTGATTTGGCAAACTTCGACGAAGAAATGCTGAAGCAGATCACCACCGGTGCATGTATCAGTGTGAACGGTGAGCTGACCGAATCCATTGGCTCTGGTCAGGCTGCCGAAATTCAGGCGCGCGAAATTGAGGTGCTGGGTACTTGCGATAACACTTATCCGTTGCAGAAGAAAGGTCACACGATGGAATTCCTTCGTGAGATCGCTCACTTGCGTCCCCGTACCAATACATTCGGCGCTGTGTTCCGTATCCGCCATAACATGGCTATCGCTATCCATAAGTTCTTCCATGAACGGGGATTCTTCTATTTCCATACACCTATTATCACGGCATCCGATTGTGAAGGTGCGGGACAGATGTTCCAGGTTACTACCAAGAACCTCTATGATTTGAAGAAAGATGAAAACGGAGCGATTATTTATGAGGATGATTTCTTTGGCAAACAAGCCAGTCTGACGGTATCCGGACAGTTGGAAGGTGAACTGGCGGCTACTGCCTTGGGGGCTATTTATACCTTTGGTCCTACATTCCGTGCCGAAAACTCCAATACGCCGCGTCACTTGGCCGAGTTCTGGATGATTGAGCCTGAGGTTGCTTTCAATGATATTACTGATAATATGGATTTGGCCGAAGACTTCATCAAATACTGTGTGCGGTGGGCGCTTGACAACTGCTATGATGACGTGAAATTCCTGAACGACATGTTCGACAAGGGATTGATAGAGCGTTTGCAAGGCGTGCTGAAAGAAGATTTTGTCCGTCTGCCTTATACGGAAGGTATCAAGATACTGGAAGAGGCTGTAGCAAAAGGTCATAAGTTTGAGTTCCCGGTATATTGGGGAGTGGATTTGGCTTCTGAACACGAACGTTATTTGGTGGAAGATCATTTCAAACGTCCTGTCATCCTGACAGATTATCCGAAGGAAATCAAGGCATTCTATATGAAGCAGAATGAGGATGGCAAGACTGTCCGTGCCATGGATGTATTGTTCCCGAAGATTGGTGAGATTATCGGTGGTTCTGAACGTGAGGCGGATTATGACAAACTGATGACCCGTATTCAGGAATTGGAAATTCCGATGAAAGATATGTGGTGGTATCTGGATACCCGTAAGTTCGGTTCATGTCCTCACTCCGGTTTCGGACTTGGTTTTGAACGTCTGTTGCTGTTCGTTACCGGTATGACCAACATTCGCGATGTGATACCTTTCCCACGTACTCCGCGCAATGCTGAATTCTAATTGCTGGAAATAATTCAAGAAATCCTGCCCTATAACATAGAGCAGGATTTTTTTTGCATTTACCTGTAAAAAAGTTATTAAAAAAGCAGGAAGTTTGAAAAATTTTTCTAATTTTGTATATCCACATTACGCAAATTGTTAACTAAATATATACAACTATGAAACGGAAAAATTTATTCCTACTGATGATAGCATTTTTGCTTATCGGTACTTCGCGTGTAGTGGGACAGGAAAAATCGGACGCTGCCCCTGTCAACCTGAAAGGTATCTGGCAGATGTGTTTTTATGTATCAGGAACTCCTCAGGTTCCGGGTGAGTTGAAACCAAGTAATTCTTTTAAGATCTTGTCGGATGACGGCAAGTTTACCAATATGACCATGATTCCCAATCATGGGGCTATTATCATTGGTTCCGGTACTTACCGGCAGACAGCGCCTAACGCTTATACGGAGCATGTGGAGAAAAACCTGCATCTTCCGCAATTGGTAGGTGTGGATAATATTCTGGAATTTGAGATGAAGGGGGGCGATGTCATGGTGCTGAAGTTTTTTGTGAAAACGGATAAGGACGGAAATGAGATTAATTCCTGGTATTATGAAACTTGGAAACGGGTGAAAATGCCTCCTGTTTATCCAAAGGATCTGGTCAGATAGGCTTGAATATTTGTTTATAAACAAAAGATAGTCACTGTTCGGGCTGCGCTTTCATTCGTTGAAAGTGCAGCCCGGATTTATTTTATACATAATGCTTGCCGGGCGAAGCCGGTACGCTTTTTTATGTAACTTAAGTTACTTGGAAAAGTTACTTATGTTACTTGCCCCACGAACTTAACTTACTTTGCCAAGTTACTTATCTTACTTACTCCACGAACTTAACTTACTTTTCTACATAACTTTTATCAAAAGTCATACCAGGGCATTTCTTACCCGAATATTCTTCTTCAGAGATTGAACGGGTCTTCCGGCACCAATTGAATGATATATTTCTGAAAGTCTGGTTTTGGAATGTTGTAAACGCACAAAATGCCATCGTATGAACAGGGTAAAAACTTTTCTTGTGCTTAATTGCTTGAAAACTAGCTGCTTAATGAAGAATGTTAGCGGATTATTAATGTATCTCTTACTAAGAGATATACATTTTCTGTGCAAAAATAAGCAAAGTTTTGAGAACTAATACATTTTTGGCAAAAAAAATAGGAATTTATATAAAAAATCAGTTTCCGAATCTCTTTGATCTTCTTTTTCTATCTGTTAGAATATAACGTAATTCATTGATATAATGCGTGTTAATGGGTGTATATAGATCTCTTAGTAAGAGATCTACAAAAAAGTAGCTTTTAAGACCTTTTTATATATGGGACAACCTTGGTTCTTGAAGCTGTGAAATTAAATGAAAACAACATAAAGCAGATGGAATATCTATTTCTACGACGTAAAAAAACGACTGCCATTTCCGAGCGGCAACGGACTTTGCTTTTCAAGGCTGCCGAGCGGCAATGGAAGGAAGAGTTTGCCGGAAAGGAAGCGGACGCTCGTAAGGTGGACTGCCATATATATAAAGGTATATTGTACCAGCTTGAGATACGTCAGGTATTTCTGGATACCTCGCTTTCCTTGAAAAAGCTGAGCGACCTGCTTGAGACAAACCAGACTTACCTGAGTAATGTAGTGAACAAGTACTTTGGGTGCAATCTGAAGGAGCTTGTGAATGGTTACCGTGTGGAATATGCCAAGGAGCTTCTTCGTTCCGACCGTTGTGCATTGAATGAACTTCCCGGTAGTTGTGGTTTTGCGTCGAAGAGTGCTTTCTATTCGGCTTTCAGTCGTGTTGTGGGGGTATCGCCTTTATCGTACCAGTCAAGAGAAAGGAGGAGGCAGCGAATACCGATAACCAATTAGGCAAGCTGTTAATAATAAGCTCAATATGTATAACCAATTTTAGTTTTTTAAATTTATAAATTTAAAGTTTTTCTATTATGAACAAAAAGTTTTTAAGTGCAATCCTGTTCGGAGCCTTAATGGTTTCGTCAACGGGAACATTTGTGTCTTGTAAAGACTATGACGAAGACATCGATCGTATCGACAATACGTTGAACGATTTGAAGTCTAAATTGGATGCTTTGCAAACCAAAGTAGATGCTGGTAAGTATGTTACCAACATAACAAAAGCCGGTGATGGTATTACTATTACTTGGAATGACAATTCTACAAGTACCATTGAAACTATCAAAGGTGACAAGGGTGATAAAGGTGACGCTGTAGAAATCTCTATCGATCCTACTACTAAAAACTGGATTATCGATGGCGAAGATACCGGTATTTGCGCACAGGGCAAAGATGGTAATTCTACTAACGGTGTCAGTGCAAAATCACCTTCTATCGATGCTACTACTGGAAACTGGGTAGTTTATGCATGGGATGCTGATAAACAAGAGTATGTAGGTACTGATACAGGTGTTTCAGCCAAAGGTGCAAGCGCTTATGTAGTAGATGAAGGTAACTACTATACATTGAATGTAGCCGCTGACAAGGCCGGTACTTCTTATACTACTGTGAAATTGCCGAAATCTCCGACTGTTATCACTGAAATAGAAGTTTTGGGATATCTTTATACTCTTGACTCTTATGAAGATGGAAAGTGGGTTCCTATGAATGTTGATGTAGTTGCGAATACAACATATAGCAATTTCATTTATAACTTTACGCTAGTGGACGATGCAATTCTTAACGCTGACGCTATGAAAGCTTGGAATAAAGAAGCAGGCGTGAAGAAAATAATTAAAGGTCAAGCATTATCTTCAGTAAATTCATGGGGGAGCAATTTGTTGGTTCGCGTTGCTCCTGCTTCATTAGATGCAAGTCAACTGTCGTTTAAATTGATTAATTCAAAGATGACGGAAGCGCCTTTCGTTTTAGGTACTCCTGAAGCATACAATGGCTTGCTGTCTAGGGCTGCTGTTTCTGGTAATGGTCTATGGGCTATTCCTGTATCAGCTAAGGAAGGAATGACATACAAAGATGCGGATGCCTATAAAGCACAGTTTACTGTTACGAGAAATTTTGAAGATGCTTCTTCATATGATCAAGCAATTGTTTTTGCTTTGCAAGAAAAAGATGGCTTTGCTACTAATTATAATTTAGCATTTGCTTATAATCAAAACCTTAATTTGGATGCGAATGCCATTGGAATCAATGAAACTACCGATGGTTCGGCTCCTGTTGAATTGGGTGAGACTAATACTGTAACATTTGATAATATTGAAAATGTATATGATGCTCATTTACATTTTAATGAAGCAGATGTGATTCGTTGGGGTATAGAATATACTGATGGAATTAGCTTTAAAGTTACAAAACTTGCTGACCAAATTACTGTTCCTTCAATCTCGGTAGATGTTCATTATGTAACATTAGAGGGTAAGGCGAAAACAACTACTTTGAGTGTTCAGCCTGCTAAAGCATACGCTGGTATTACAGAGTTGGCTTCTAATAATATTGCAATTGTGAAAGATCAAACTAAGAACAATTTTGAAGCTTCATTGGCTCCTATGTTTACTGATCTTGGTACGAATAACACCGCATTGTGGAAGTCTGATGTTGAATCTCACAAGGTTACTGTTTACCGAGTTAAATCAGGAACAGAAACAGAAGATACAAGTATATCAGGAGTGACTGTAACATTTGATAAAAAGGAATTGAAAGACATCACTAAAGTTAAAGTTAGCATTGATGGCGCTACAGTCTTAGACCATACAAAGAACTATTATGCTTTGATTGAATTCTATGATGAGGCCAATACAACAGGTAACAAGTTGAATACTGTAAAAGCTCCGTTCACTATTTCTATTCCTTCTTTGGCTAGCCTGTTGGTAAAAGAAGAAGCTGTATTTACCGGTACTACTCTTGCTAAGGCATATATGAACAGCGAGGATGCAGAGGCTGCAACAGAAAATGATAAGGGCATTAAAGCATCTACTTATTCATTCAAATATGCATTCAAGAACTTTGCTGATGCATTTAAGGATGGAACTACTATCACATTTGCAATTAATGCTGATCAGAAGTTTGGTAATGATAAAGTATCAACATTGGCTAAGTTGAATAATGCTAATGCTGCTGGTGTTCAAATTGAGTTAACTAACAATGAGAAGGCATACAACAAGGCTATCAACATTGATATCACTGCTGCTTCTTATTTGGGTAAATACACTTATACTAAAGAAGAACGTGAAGCTGCTGCATTTAGCATCCAGGTTATGAGTCCGATAGAAAGAGGTACTGTTGATTCTGCAACAGGTTCTGCTATCGAAGTTGAAGCTACTGATCTTTCTAAAGCTAAGTTAGTGGAAAGTGACTTTAAAGCAACAACTTATAATACAGTTGCTTACCACATCTTCCCTGAATGGATTTCAAATGCCAGCGCATTCGCCAGTGTATATATTAAAGATGTAGCATTCAAGTCTGAAAATGAAAATGTATTCAAGGTTGGTACACGCGTTGCTGCAACAGCTAAGGCTGCAAGTTACGTTCCGGTAGAACCTATGAATATTGCACAGACTACTGTTGCCCCTGTTAAGGTTACGGTAACTGACGTATGGGGTTATGTTAAGGATGCGTCTATTGATGTTAAGGTTATTGTGAACAAATAATTATAATGTCGTAGTCAAATAAAAGATATAATTAACTCTTCCAAGTAGGGAAAGAAAACGCATCCGGCAACGGGCGGTTCTTTCCCTGCTTTTTTCTTTTTTATCCTTCAATTAATAGCCTTATTATGGAAAATTATTTATATCTTTGTAAAAATCGTTTTTCTTAAAGTCCTGTGGATGGGTATTACGGATGGAAACGCAAAGTGGAGTATGCTAAAAACAATATAATTTTAAAATAAACGATGGGCCAGATAACGAGCAGATACCAACTGATTTTATTGGGTGATTCAGATCAGCATTTAAATGATTTTAAAGGCATGTTAATTGATCGGATGAGCCGGCTGGGGCTGGAAATGGATAAACTGATAGATTATCCTACCCCTGAATGCCGAGTGCGGAATATGCCTGCTCTGGCTATCTATTTTAAAATAAAGGGAATTGTAGAAAATGAAGATGAGAGAGTGATAAAAAATCTTCAATCTGAGGGCGTCCCTATGGTGACTGTGGCAAGATTTTCTGATAAAATGAAAGAGGAGCAAGCATCACCATTATTTTCTGAGGATAACTTTACGCTCGCTTCTTCTTCTTCTTCGGATAGTTATTTAAAATTGGCTGATTATGTGTTGGATTTGTTTGGACTATTGGATAAGAAGAAGGTGTTAGTTAATTATGAGAAAGAGGCATCGGATAAAATAGTGAAAGCGCTTTCCAGGGAACTGCTCTTACGCAACTATGATGTGGCTGAAGAACCTTATCAGATCAAAGGAAATGGGAATTTTGAAGAAACTTGCACAGACCGATTGGCCGACTCGGAAATTTTGATCTTTTTTCATACCTCCCACAGCCTGAAAGATCCTTGGGTGCAGGCACGGCTGGCTTATGCTGCCAGACTGCAAGTGGGGGTAGTGGAAGTGATGGAATGGGATAATGTGCTTCCGTATGGACTTTTGAACAAGCAGGTACGGCTGGATAAACTGGCGGTACTGAATCGCAGCCAGACTGGCATTGCTGCCAGACTGGCCGACATTGTAGAATACTTGCGGATAGACAATAGGACGGCGCAAACAAGTAACCTGACCGGAACGTTGTGCAAATATATAACAAAACTTTCTACTGTAGACTGGAAACTACATCCGGGATATTGGGTTTCCTCTTATCAATATGACAAAACACAGTGTTATGTGCCCGCCATAGGCGCTACGCATCCCGAATGCTTTGATGCCCTGTCGGCCCGGGCAGAAAGACTTGTTCCCAAAGGCGAGGAAAAAGAAAAGATATATCTGCTTTATGACAGTTTGTGTACGAAGTCTTGTGACGAAACGTATAGAGAACGATTGAATGGATATTCGCCTATAGAACTGATGGATGTGCGTAAATTCTTTCCTGTTCAGCAACCTAAAAAAAAGAAAAATGTCTTCTTGTTGGTATCTATCCCTTCACCTTGGAAGGAGGAAGATCAAAGCTATTTCCAGACAATCAATTTGTTGGCGGTGCGTCATGCGATATGTACATTCTTTGCCATGCTTCCGTCTGATGTCATGGTGCATTTGGCGGTGCATCCCTCTGTCCTTTTTCTAATCGGGTCTATTTTGAAATGGAGAGGACAGCCCCCCAAAGATTGCGTTAAAATATATAAGCACGGCTATTTTATTGGAAAGCATCCTGATTATGACGGGATATTTAAAGATTGTATTGTTACTATAAACGAGCAGAGTGAAAAGAATGATGAGGCCGGGGCTTGGAAACTTATTTATGATGAAATGTTGAAAGTGGATAGTTATGATGCAGGTGTGGTCATTGGGGGAGCAGCCGGAGATCTGGCTGTGGCGTTGCAGTTCATTGATAAGTATAAGGATGCTTTCTGTCTCCCAGTTTCCTCTACCGGTGGCGTTGCGAAGGAACTCTATGACAAGCATATAAAGATGACCAAATGTCCGATAGCAATAAAAGAAGAATTGGAGGATGAAACCATTGAATATCAAAACTTGTTTAAAGTTTTTCTTGAGGCTCTTTAGCAAAGAGAAAAGCCCGGAGGAGAGTGGGAATAAGAAACGGACTATTGCGGATGAGCATTCTTCGTATGTGAAACATATTCTGATTCCGCTATGTGGCTTTCATGGCTATCATCAGACGGTGTCTGAGGAAAAAGGAGACGAGAATTTTCTAGGTAGGGAGCCTGTTTTGGACAAACTGAAGCATTGGCTGGCCGATCCGCGTTCCGTAAACGGGGCTTATCTGATAACTGGTTTTCGGGGAATGGGAAAGTCCAGCTTTGTAGGCAAAGCATTGCATCAGTTGAATGGCACGGAAGGGGATATCAGGGTGAACTGTCTTTTCATATTTTTTTATATATGCACGATAATGGTAAGCGCTTGGATTTTAACGAAAAACAGCAATCCCTATTTTTATTGCTTATATATAGGAGGCGTAATTGCCTGGTTGACAGGCATCACATACATCATCCGGTTGATGAGGGGAAAGGGGCATAAGCCCAAAGGCAGGCAACCGTTTATCATAGTGAAGATCAATGTGGGGAATGAGATCTTGGGTAATCGTGAGATACTTCACCTTATTGTGAAGAACACCTACGATAAATTCAATGAATATGTTTGGGACTATGGGCGCAATGAACTATATCATAATCTGTCCTTGTTGATAAAGCTAAGTGTGGCCTTTCTCCTCTTTCTTGCCTTGGACGGTATGCCGGCACTGACACCGAGAAACGAGTATATGAGATGGGTGCTGGAGGTCTTCTCCTCCACGGCAGACAGATTGGGAGGCTTTGCCGCGCCACTGGGCTATATCTTGGTCTTTCTTTTTATTTCGATCGTGTTTGAGCGTATTTTATGTTTGCTGGGGCTGTCAGAACTGTTCCCTTTTCAGACGGCTGCCGCCCTGTTGCACCGAATTTACCAGTTGCATGAAAGGTCTATCGCTTCTGTCAGTGATGACTTGACTTCCATTAATCAGCATATCGCTTTTAACTTGTTTCGCCGCAAGCAGTATCATGTACCTTCTGTGCATGAGATGGAACAGGAGCTGGTTTCTATTTTTGCAGCTATGGAAAGGATGCTGCTTATAAAAAATCCCCGTTTCATCATTGTGCTGGATGAATTGGATAAAGTAGATCCGCCCGTTGCCGGAGAGGATAAAGATATCTTGCCGGAATTCAATCCGTCGGTCGGTGGCTTTGAGGGAAAGAACAGTCCGCACAGCCGTCAGAAAGAATTGCTACGTACACTGGCAAACATGAAATACTTCATGTCTACTGTACATGCCAAATTTGTCTTTATAGCCGGTAGGGACTTGTATGAAGCCTATTTGAAGGATGTGTCCGACCGGGAGTTCTCGGTGAGCAGTATATTCAATGGGGTAATAAATGTAAATAGCTTTTTAAAACCGGTAGACTCCAGAAGCGACATCACATCGCTGACGGAAGAGTTTGTGTGCCTGCATTTGCTGGCAAAGAAAGGCACGAAGGGTGGAAAAATGACGCTGAAGAAATACTTCGAAATCGAAAAGGAAAGAATAGAGAAGACGGTTGAGGAAGGACTTAAAGAAGTGCATCGGAAACGGTTGAGCAGAAATGTGGGGATGCTTTATCAGTTTGTTATCTATCTGGTGCATGTCAGCAACGGGTCGCCGAAAAAGATTTCCATCTATTTTGAGAAATACATCCGTTCGCGGGAATACCTGGAAGAGGTGAAGCATATCTCTTTGGATGAGCCACCGGAGAAATGCGGTTGCTATCTGTCTTTCGGGGCAAAGGATGTGCAGAAGATAGGCTTTGTGCATTATGTGGTCTATCCTGTGACACAAGTCATGATCAACAAATCGAAAGTGTATGAGGACAAGTTGCTGGTATCCACCTCATTTATGATCAACCATATCTATAAGTATCATAACACGGGCTTTTCATGGCGCAATCTGGAGCATATCCCGGAATTGCTGGAGATAAACAAGACTCCGGAACTGCGTGACTTTATCGGGACGATCGTTGCCTTTTTACGCAAGACGCATCTCACCCGCATCTTGTCCGGACTGTATCTGTTCAAGTTCCCGATGAGGATATCGGAAGAGATTTCCTTTATGTCCAAACAGTCGGAGGACTTGTCGGCCTTGTTCAATTTTTCCCAGGATGAGTCGCGCTCTATACGGAAACATTATATTAACCTGCTGGAATATTACTCCAGGAATATAAACCGGATAGAGAACCGTGAGCTTCATGCAATGGCCAGCATCCATCATATCTTGGGAGACCTCTACCAGGAGGACGAAGACTATTCGCAAGCTATCTTTGAATACCAGATAGGCTTGCAGCTATTATCGAGGCAGGTAAAGGATCCGGATTATGACAAGGATGCGCATTGGGTATCGTCCATGCTTTTTCTGGTGCGCAATATGTTGAAACTGGGGCTGACCTATGAAAAACGCAAAACGCTGGATTCCGCTTATCTGGCCTATAGCGAGCTGGTACAGCGGATGGTGGATTACCGTTTCCTGAAGGAGGAAAATTTTGGCCTTCACTATCAGATACTGGATAAGACGCGTTGGGCGGACAAGGATGCCCTGCTCTTTTTTGACGCGGAGGAGGATTCGGGACAGGCCAAAGCGATGTTTCCCGGATTTGGGGAATCGGAACGGAAAAAAGGCTTTGCTTTTCAGTGCGACCACCTGAAGACGGAGTTTGCACGCTTGCTCACTCCACTGAAGAATTCCGTGATAGGACGCATGACTTTTTTTGATGATATCCGTATGGCCTACCTGCCTATACTAGCCAAGTTGTCGGTGCTGGAGAAGATGAATATGGAGGGGATCACATTTAATAATCTGGAAGTGGCGGAAGCGGAGTTCTTCTTCCTGCATCTAGCCACGGATGATTCGGAAAAGGTGATGGCTGTGGCCGATTTCTATAATAAGTTCGGGGATATTGTGTATTACAAGAACGGGCTGGCCAACACTAAAAGCGGTAATTTGTTTCAGGCACTTTACTTTTGGGGATATGATTTGGGCTGGCTGAAGGATACTATCTGTAAGCCCTTTCTGGAAAGTCGGGGAGAAACTTGTGAAAAGGGGGACGCTTACCATCACTATCGGAAAATAGTGGAAAGCTGGTTTGATGAGCCGGCAAATGAACAGCAAAAGGCGATAACCACTAAAGAAGGGCTGAGGTATTACCTGAGGCATGAAACAGAACTGCGCATAGGCACCCGGTGTTGTGAGAAAGTGGACTGGAACGAAGTGATTGATTACTCTTTTGATGACTATATTCCACTGGAAAAGGTAAGGGAATGCGTGATACACCGTGAACGGTTTTTTGAAAAAGGACTGCGTACACCCTGCTATGCTTGCAAGTATTATAATCACAGCATGAACTTTGAATTGGAACGGATGATGGGCTGGAGTTGGACAGCAGACAGGAGGAAAGAGAAAAAGGCGGTCATTATAGCGGACTTGCTGCTGAATAATGAACCGCAGCTGAAAAATATGCGCGAAACCCAACATAGTCTTATAGGTGATACACTGAAAGGACTGGGATGCGTGATGCTGAGTTGTAGCGGTGAGCATGAGCTGATAAACAGAGGGTTCTTGGAGTATTTTTTCCGTATACTTGAGATTTATTATGAGGGAAAACTGTCGTATAAAGGGACTTATGCTCCTAATAAATTGGAAAAATCGATCATGCTGTTTTGGGAAGCTTCTGTTTTTTATGGCATGGCAGGTGACGGGCATACGGCGTATGCTTTGTATAAGCATCTGATAGAAATGCTGAATGCTTATTTGAAGGTTCATAGTGCGGTGCAGTATAAACAGATAGTGAAGGAATATTTGGGACGGATAAAAAAGTATATTGTGGATAGGGGGATTATGGCTTTGTATGCACATTATGATCATATAAACCTGGCCGAATCTCAGAAACTGAAATCAATGTATGGAGTGGAAGCTTATGACGATTTAGACCTGAGCACGCTCTCCGTATCACCGGATATAGAGGAATTGCTGTATGGATATTATATGTTGCAAATGGCAGTGGATGATAGCAACGCCAAGTCTCTTCGGTACCGGTTGTATGAAAGTGATCTGATGGGGCCTTATAAACATATCTCCACTTTGACGCAGGATGTGCAGAACTTGCGGATGAAGGTGATGATGAATGAATCGGTTTTGGAGCAGCTATTAGATATGAAACTGGTGCGTTTGGAGCATGGAGGTGCCGGATACGTCAGATTTATGGAGAAAATGGAATCTCTCTTCTCAGAAGGGGAAAAGGTGAGTATAAATGGACTGTATGATGAAGAAACGGGAAAGCAGGACCGGATAGAACTGGTCAATTTCCTGATTGCTGATTCACTGTTCTGCCTGACAAAAATAATCGGGATCGTGAGTCCGCTGAGCAACACTACGCTTTATACGAATGTATTTATGGGTGAGGTTGGTGAACATTTATGGCGGTGGACAGTCATCTTTGATTGGGTTCATTTAGGATACCGGGCCTCGGAAGGTCATGCTTATGCTGGAATCTTTCAAGTGCTGAAACGCAAATATGGGTTGGAATCCGGCAATGGCGGGTTTGTATTTAGAACGCTTGTACTCAGTCTGCGTGGAGCGATGAAAGACTGGAAACGGGAGGACGGCAAGAAGCCTTCGGAGGTGTTGGAAGACGAGGTGTTGCATTTGGTAGGTGTGGATATGTTTCATCGTCTGACACGGACAGACCAGATAGAAATGATCATACGATATTATGAAAAGGCTATAGGCATGCACTCGGAGGGGAAAACCTATAAGGAAATGATCCGCACTTTATGTTTCTTGGATGATGATTTGAATAACGATACCTGTCAGTTGTCATTTAGCATAGAGAGGTTTCTTATCAATACAGAATGGGTGCACAGGCGCTTGGACAAATTGAAGCGGCAAACCTTGTATGCTTCACTTTATGATTCGGATGAATATTTAAAAAATAGATAAAATGATGGACAAAGAGAAAGCAGAGAAATTATTGGAGGATATCCGGAATTTGGTAAATTCCACATTGCCGGAGAATGATTCGCCTGAAGAGAGAATGGCGTTGAATGAAGCGGGTAAGAGGAAGCCGGGTATTATAACAGAAAGTGAGTTGAATGAGATGCGTACTCTTTTACGCGCTCAAGGCATATTTATGAGTATTCAGAAGAGGGAAGTTTTGGAATATGAGCAGAAATTGCAGCGCCACATAGATAGGATGGAAAAGATTCTTGAGGCTTTTATGCTATCCGTGCGGAGAGATATGGCTCAATTTGAAAAGAGGCTGGAAGAATATGAAATGTGCAAAGGGTGTAAATTCCATGATGCCAAAGGAGGGAATACATGAATATAAGATGGATAAGAACGAACTGTTTCCCATGATAGTGGAGTTGTGGTAGAAGTGATTCCTATTATGGAAATGGCTTATGATTGATTAAGCGGGATGGCTTTCTTGATAAAGCTAAAGCTCCCCTAATCCTCCATTCTTTGCACAGAATTTCAAAAAATGTGCTATTCTTCATCACTTTTATGCCTTTTCGAGAACAAAGATTGGAAATAATCGTTAACTTTGTCGCCAATAACAGAAATAGAAAAGGAGATTAATGTCTAAGCTTTATATAATAGCGGGGTGCAACGGGGCCGGTAAAACCACAGCTTCGTACACAGTATTACCCGAAATTTTAGAGTGCCGCGAGTTTGTCAATGCCGACGAAATCGCTAAGGGGCTTTCTCCTTTTAACCCCTCAAGCGTAGCTATCGAAGCCGGACGGCTGATGCTGAAACGCATCGGAGAACTACTGTCGGCCGGAGTCAGCTTTTCCGTTGAAACCACCTTGTCCACCCGTTCTTACATCAACCTTATCCAGCAGGCGCAAAATCAAGGATACAGCGTCAGCCTCATTTATTTTTGGCTGAATTCGCCTGAACTGGCTATAGAACGAGTGAAACAACGTGTCGCTAACGGAGGACATGACGTGCCTGCTCCCATTATCCGCCGTCGCTATCGCTCGGGATTGGAAAACTTTTTCCGTATTTATATGCCTTGCGTGGATTATTGGATGCTTGCGGACAATAGCTGCACACCGCGTGTTATTGTGGCGGACGCTTTCCGCTTGGGAGACGAAGCCCATATCTATAATCAAGAACTTTTTACTAAAATCAGAAGTTATGTCAACTGAAGAAGAATATAAGGAATTAAGTGCGAAGTTGCGTTATGGTTTGGAACTGGCGGAACAGCGGTTGATTGAGGAAACTGCACGACGCGAAGGTACATTGTGCTATGGCCGTCCCGATGGAAAAGTGGTGCGGGTGTCGGCAACCGAACTTTTAAAGCTTCGTCAGTCTGGTGAAAACAACACCGCGTCTGTAGCCGTTTGTGCCTGCTCCGAGATGGAGAGTGGATGGGATTGTTGAATAGAGCATGAGTAACAGTATATGTATAGGGAAGAACCGGGATTCTTCCCTATGTTTTTTACTCCGTTATTCGAAGCTTGGATGTGGTTGTGTCCGCTTCCTGGATACAAAAAGCAAGAGGAAAAAATATCTTAATTTGTTTGTCAGTTCAAAGAAAAGCCGTACCTTTGCAAGCCGATTATTATCAAAAGTTTATAAAAGATTAATTCTTAGCGTGTTAATAGTTCTTTGTCCGGGAACGGTTAGAGACGCTGGGAAGAATTGTTTTTTAGTAGTTAACATTTAAAA
Organism: Phocaeicola sartorii JCM 17136 = DSM 21941; assembly: GCF_054653615.1. Lineage (NCBI taxonomy): Bacteria > Pseudomonadati > Bacteroidota > Bacteroidia > Bacteroidales > Bacteroidaceae > Phocaeicola > Phocaeicola sartorii. The sequence goes on along the minus strand of NZ_BAAIFW010000006.1, from coordinate 402,274 downwards.
AAGAATTTAAGAGTGGATACTTTAAGTTACAAGACCATTTCTGCAAACAAAGAGACAGCTCATAAGGAATGGGTTGTTATCGACGCAACCGATCAGGTCGTAGGCCGTCTCGGTTCGAAAGTTGCGAAACTGTTGAGAGGAAAGTACAAACCAGACTTTACCCCTCATGCTGACTGCGGTGATAATGTTATTATTATTAACGCGGACAAAGTGAAATTTACCGGAAACAAGTGGAACGACAAGGTTTACTTGCGTTATACAGGTTATCCCGGTGGTCAGAGAGAGATGACTCCTGCCCAGTTGATGAAGAAACCTAACGGTGAAGAAAAACTGTTGAAGAGAGTAGTAAAGGGTATGCTTCCTAAAAATCGTCTGGGAGCACAGTTGCTGGGTAATCTGTATGTTTACGCTGGTAGTGAACACAAACACGAAGCTCAGACTCCGAAATCAATTGATATAAACTCACTTAAATAATAAAGAATGGAAGTAGTAAATGCATTAGGCAGACGTAAACGCGCCATAGCACGCGTGTTCGTAAGCGAAGGTACAGGAAAGATTACTATTAACAAGAGAGACCTTGCACAGTACTTTCCATCAACTATTCTTCAGTATGTAGTAAAACAGCCTTTGAACAAGCTGGAGGCTGCTGAAAAATATGATATCAAAGTAAACCTTTGTGGTGGTGGTTTTACAGGTCAGTCACAGGCTTTGCGTCTGGCTATCGCCCGTGCCCTGGTTAAAATCAACCCTGAAGACAAAACAGCTCTTCGTTCAGAAGGCTTCATGACACGTGACTCTCGTTCTGTAGAACGTAAGAAACCGGGTCAGCCGAAAGCACGTCGTAGATTCCAGTTCAGTAAACGTTAATATCCGGTTTTACTTGGAACTGGTTAAGAAGCGTTTAGTATCTAAACCAGCGGGACTCTACTTGGTAGCAGACTACCCGATGGTTGGTTGAGATAAACAAAAAAGAAAGTAAACGATTTAAAGAATAACAAAATGTCTAGAACTAATTTCGATACATTATTGGAAGCCGGTTGCCACTTCGGACACCTTAAAAGAAAGTGGAACCCTTCAATGGCTCCTTATATTTTCATGGAACGCAATGGTATCCATATCATTGACCTCCATAAAACAGTTGCTAAAGTAGATGAAGCTGCTGACGCACTGAAACAAATCGCAAAATCAGGTAAGAAAGTCCTGTTTGTTGCTACTAAGAAACAAGCTAAACAAGTAGTAGCTGAGAAAGCTGCTTCTGTAAATATGCCTTATGTAATCGAGCGTTGGCCGGGTGGTATGTTGACTAACTTCCCGACTATCCGTAAGGCTGTGAAGAAAATGGCTACTATCGATAAGTTGACCAACGATGGTACTTATTCAAACCTTTCCAAGAGAGAGGTTCTGCAAATCTCTCGTCAGCGTGCTAAATTGGAAAAGAACTTAGGTTCTATCGCTGATCTGACTCGTCTGCCGTCAGCACTGTTCGTTATCGACGTGTTGAAAGAAAACATTGCAGTTCGTGAAGCTAACCGTCTGGGTATTCCTGTATTTGCTATCGTTGATACAAACTCAGATCCTTCAAACGTGGATTTCGTGATCCCTGCAAATGATGACGCTACTAAGTCGGTAGAAGTAATTCTGGACGCTTGCTGCGGTGCTATCGCTGAAGGTCTGGAAGAAAGAAAAGCTGAGAAAGTAGATATGGAAACTGCCGGTGAAAATGCTCCTAAGGGTGCTGGTAAGAAGAAAAATACCAAAGCTCGTATGGATAAAGCCGAAGAAGAGGCTATCAATGCTGCTAAGGCTGCCGCCTTCTTGAAAGAAGACGAAGAAGCTTAATAGTATAAATTGAGAATTGAGAATTGAAAATTGGGAAAGGGGCAGGTTATGCTTTTAATTCTCGATTCTCAATTTTCAATTCTCAATTCTGTTTTAAAGATATTACTAACAATTAAAAAAATAAGGAATATTATGGCTGTAACTATGGCTGAGATAACCAAGCTTCGTAAGATTAGTGGAGCTGGTATGATGGATTGCAAGAACGCTTTGACTGAAGCAAACGGCGATATCGATAAAGCAATGGAAATTATCCGTAAAAAAGGACAGGCTGTCGCTGCAAAACGTTCTGATCGTGAGGCTGCCGAAGGTTGTGTGCTGGCAAAGAAAGATGGCGAATTCGCTGCTATCATCGCTTTGAAATGCGAAACAGACTTCGTTGCTAAGAATGCTGATTTCGTAGCTTTGACTCAAGCTATCCTGGATGCTGCTGTTGCCAACAGATGTAAGACTCTGGAAGAAGTAAAGGCGTTGCCTATGGGTAACGGTACTGTACAAGATGCTGTGACAGACCGTAGCGGTATCACGGGTGAGAAAATGGAATTGGATGGTTACAACGTGGTTGAAGGTGCTTATACTTCTATTTATAACCACCAGGGAAACAACCAGCTTTGTACTATCGTTGCTATGAATAAGGAAGCTGAAGCTGCCGCTCACGGAGTTGCCATGCAGATTGCCGCTATGAATCCTATTGCAATTGATGAAGCCGGTGTTCCTGAATCTGTAAAAGAAGCTGAAATACAGGTTGCTATTGACAAAACTAAGAAAGAACAAGTAGACAAGGCTGTTGAAGTTGCTTTGAAGAAGGCTGGTATCAACCCTGCACATGTGGATAGCGAAGAGCACATGGAAAGTAACAAGGCTAAGGGCTGGATCACTGACGAAGATATTGCCAAGGCTAAAGAAATCATTGCTACTGTTTCTGCTGAAAAAGCTGCCAACTTGCCACAACAGATGATTGAAAACATTGCTAAAGGTCGTCTGGGTAAGTTCTTGAAGGAAGTTTGCTTGCTGAACCAGGAGGATATCATGGATGGTAAGAAGACTGTAAGAGAAGTGTTGAAGGAAGCTGATCCTGAATTGCAGATCGTTGCTTTCAAACGTTTCACTTTGCGTGCTGAATAAGATTTCCGCAATTATAGAAGGAAGGGACTGTGTGACAACAGTCCCTTTCTTTTTCCTGATTTATTTGGTCTGGGTATATCCTTCCGCTCTCAACAACTCGATGACCCGTTGCTTGAACTCTCCTTGGATAAGGATTTCCCCGTCTTTGACTGAACCGCCTACCCCACATTTGGTTTTCAACAATTTACCCAATTCTTTCAGGGCGTCTTCTGTGCCGATGAATCCGTTGATTAATGTCACAGTCTTGCCACCCCGCCCTTTCTTTTCTATATTGACGCGGAGCTTTTGTTGTTTTTTATCTAATGTTTCGGACTCTTCCTCTTCAACGTTTTCGTACTTGAAATCAGGATTTGTGGAATAAACCACATTCAAACGTTCTTTCCAATCGTTATTTTTCATGTGAATTTTGCTTAAATGAATACTCAAAGATAAGACTTTTTTTATACTCTACCCGTCAATGTAACAAATAAAAGTGTACTTTTGCAAATTACCTAATGATAATACCTAAAGAAAAAGATGGATATACGTATGCATAAATTCTCGGATAAAGTGCCTGAGCCGACTTTGCGCAGACTTCCGTGGTATCTTTCGAATGTGAAACTGATGAAAGAGCAGGGAGAAACGTATGTGTCTTCTACCCAAATATCCAGGCAAATCAACGTCGATGCTTCCCAGATAGCGAAAGATCTTTCTTATGTAAACATATCCGGCCGTACACGTGTGGGGTATGAGATTGATGCGTTGATAGAGGTGCTGGAGCGTTTTCTGGGATTTACCAAGATGCATAAAGCTTTCTTGTTTGGTGTCGGTAGTCTGGGAGGCGCTTTGTTGCGCGATTCGGGCCTGCATCATTTCGGATTGGAGATAGTAGGTGCGTTTGATATTAATCCCGAACTGGTAGGAAAGGAAATAAATGGAATTCCTATTTATCATTCGGATGAATTTGAAACAAAAATGAAGTCCTGTGATGTGAACATCGGGGTGCTGACAGTCCCCATTAATATAGCACAGGAGATAACAGATAAGATGATAGCGGGTGGCATTAAGGCGGTATGGAACTTTACGCCGTTTCGTATTCGTGTGCCGGAAAATATTGTGGTGCAGAATACATCGCTTTATGCCCATCTGGCTGTAATGTTTAACAGATTAAATGTAATTCAAGAATAATAATATGAAGATTATAGCCGTAGGAATGAACTACGTTGCACATTGCCACGAGTTGCATGCAGATGAAAATCTACCGGAAGAACCGGTTATTTTTATGAAACCGGATTCGGCTCTGCTGAAAGACAGCAAGCCGTTTTTTATTCCCGATTTCTCCCGGCAGGTGGATTATGAAACGGAGTTGGTGGTGCGTATTAATCGTTTGGGAAAGAATATTGCTCCGCGTTTTGCCAGTAGGTATTATGATGCGGTGACGGTAGGAATTGATTTTACGGCGCGTGATCTTCAGCGGCGGTTTCGGGAGGAAGGCAAGCCTTGGGAACTATGCAAAGGATTTGACAGCTCGGCTGCTATTGGTGATTTCGTGCCGGCAGACAGATTCAAGGATATACAGAATTTAGACTTTCATCTGGATATAGATGGGAAAACGGTGCAGAGAGGTAACACAGCGGATATGTTGTTCAAAGTGGATGAGATAATCGCGTACGTCAGCCGGTTCTTTACATTAAAGATTGGAGATTTGATCTATACAGGAACTCCTGTAGGGGTAGGTCCGGTCAGTATAGGACAGCATTTGGAGGGGTATCTGGAAGGTGAGAAATTATTAGATTTTTATGTAAGATGAAAATAAGGGTAGGATTCGGATTCGATGTGCACCAGTTGGTGGCAGGGCGTGAGTTATGGCTCGGAGGAATAAAATTGGAGCATGAATTGGGATTGCTGGGGCACTCGGATGCCGATGTATTGATTCATGCCATTTGCGACGCCTTGTTGGGAGCGGCCAATATGCGTGACATAGGTTATCATTTCCCTGATACTGCGGGAGAGTTCAAGAACATTGACAGCAAGATTTTGTTGGCTGAAACCGTGGATCTGATTGCGACGAAAGGGTATAAGGTGGGTAATGTGGATGCAACAATCTGTGCCGAGCGTCCCAAGTTGAAAGCACGGATTCCGGAAATGCAGTCGGTGCTTGCCCGTTTGATGAGGGTGGATGTGGATGATGTTTCCGTAAAGGCTACCACTACAGAGAAACTTGGGTTCACAGGCAGGGAGGAAGGTATTTCCGCTTACACCACTGTATTGATAGAGAAAGCGGAATGAGTTGGGTTATAGGATAAGCCCGGATGCCAGTAGTATTCCGAATAGCAGCATGTTGCGGGATGTTTCCCCCAGTATGCTGTTCAGTTCTTTTCCCTTGCTGATTTTTACCATTCTTTGCCATGCCATGAAGTGGGGCAGCAGATAAATTTGGGGCAGTAAGGCAGCCCAGATGTGCCCGGTCGGAATAAACAACAAGCAAAGCCATGCGGCGGTTAATCCCAAAAATAAGTATAACCGCTGTCCTGTCTTGGCTCCCCAGCGTACCACAATTGTTCTTTTTCCGCTTTTCGCATCCTGATCGCGGTCGCGGTAATTATTCACCATCAACAAGGTGTCTATAATCAGTCCGCAAGCCAGGGAAGCGAGAGTCACGTTCCAAGTCCAGTCACGACACATCACATAGTAGGTGCAGCCTACCGGTACAAACCCGAAAAAGACAATGACCAGTATGTCTCCCCATCCGTGATAAGCCAGCGGGTAAGGCCCTGCTGTATAAAGAAAGGCGAATAAGATGCATAAGATTCCGACGGGAATCATTTCAAATCCTCCATAAGCCAATAGGCATGCTCCTGTCAGGCAGGCTGCTGCTGTGGTCAGGGCGATTCCTTTCCTCATGGCGTCCAGTGTGATCCAGCCTTGTGCGCAGGCACGTTCGGGACCCAGACGGTCTTCCCGGTCGCTGCCTTTCAAGTAATCAAAGTAATCATTAATGAAGTTGGCGTCTATCTGCATCAGAAAAGCGAATAGAAAACAAAGCAATGCCGGTATCATCTGAAACCGGCCCTCTGCATAAGCCAGGGCACACCCCAGCAAAACCGGAGTGGCGGCTCCTGCCAGTGTCTTGGGACGGGCGGCCAGAAGCCATGCTTTTATTGAATTGACTTGAACTGTTCCCATGTCTTTTTATAATAAGGTTATGCAAAGATAAGACAATTAATTTCATATCTTTGTCTCCAAATAGAAAGGATTATGAAGAAACAGCTTCTTTTTCTGCTTTTGGCGGTTGTTTTATTGTCTTCTTGCGCTACAGCCACCTTGTCCGAGTTCCCGGGAGTAGGCCGTGTGAAGCGGTATGATTTTTATAGTTATGATCTTCCGCCGGCTTTCGACGGGTTCAGGATAGGGTTTGCTTCGGATTTTCATTATGAGAGCCGTTTGAAAAAAAACGATCTGAATAGTGTTGTGCGGGCATTAAAGTCTGTACATGCCGATGCTTTGCTGTTGGGTGGGGATTATCGTAGCAAGAAAGGTGGAAACCTGGACACTTTGTTCGCTGCGTTGAGCAGGGTTTATACACCTTACGGAACATTTGCCGTGATGGGGAATCATGATTATGACTATTGTTATTCTGAAGTAGTGGAGGCTATGCGGAAGAATCATGTGCGGTTGATGGAACACAACAGTTATAAGTTGATGAAAGACGGCCAGCATATTATAGTAAGCGGGGTGCGCAATCCGTTCGATTTGAAGAAAAACGGTGATTCTCCCTCCCAGCATTTCCCGGCGGATGACTTCGTGATATTACTCACCCATACACCGGATTATGCGGAAGATACGAATGTTTCGAATGCCAATCTGGTGTTGGCTGGACATACGCATGGCGGTCAGGTAAGTTTGTTCAAAAAGTATTCGCCGGTAAAACATTCCATCTATGGGAACCGTTTTCTCACTGGCTGGAAAGAAAACAGTCAAGGTACTCCCGTTATTATAACCAACGGGTTGGGAACCTCACGCATTGATGTCCGTTTGTTTACTCCCAGTGAAGTGGTCCTGGTGGTTTTGCATCGCGTTGAAAAATAGAAAAATTAGATTCGGTTGTTCGTCAATAACGTACAGGGTGTTCATTATCGGACACCCTTTTTTATTTGCTTGTGCTGATAATCAATATATTATCGTTGTGGCATGTACTTTGCATTTTATAAAATGAAGCAGTTCAATAAAAAATAGCAGAAATGCTGCAACGTTTTTAGAGTTGCTTGCGTCTAATAGATAAAGACACAAATAAACACGAGTTACAAACATTAAAATAAAACATTATGAAAACTACAATGATTACTAAAGCGATGATGGCAGTCCTTTTTGCAATGGCAAGTGTATTGACAGTGAATGCAGCCGAACCTGTTAAGGTTACCAATGAAGAGATGGAGAATGGCCGTGTATCAGCGAAGGTGGTTTATGAACAGGAGGGTACCTTTCTGACTCCGGAGTATCGTTTTGAGTTCAGATACAACGATAAGGGACAAATTGTTGAAAAGAAAAGTATGAAATGGAATGGTACGAGTTGGATGAATTATTATTGTATGAAAGTTGCGTACACAAACACAGAAGCGTATATTGATTATTCTTTGTGGAACAAGGATAAAAAAGCGTTTGTCCTTACTCAGAAATATGTATATACGTTGGATGAAGCCGGGAAGTTTCTGGCATGGCACTCCTACAAAAAGGAAATGACCGGGTGGGAGTTGAACGGATTGATAAATAATGAAGTATTGTTGGCAAAACGTTAAAGGAGTGCGTCCTTTGAATTTTAGATTAAATAATTGATGTGTTTTTTCCCTGGGGAGCTATGGCTGTGTCTTCCCGGGGATTTTTTTAGTCTGTCTTTTCCCTTATTGATGCAATCACACTACGCCTTAAAATTATAATTAAACAGGTCTCTTGTAAATTCATCAGACGGCAAAGGTAAATTTAGATCGCTTCTTAGGATTTCTTCAGCCGCTCGTACACCGCCGGATGCAGGAAATATCGTACATCCCGCCCTTCGGCCAGCGCCTGTCTGATAAAAGTGGAGCTGATTTCCAAGAGCGGAGTATCGACTAATTGTACGGAAGAGGGAAGAGTGCCCGGATCAATCATGAAGCCCGGACGGGGATAGACCATTACTTGGTGATTCTTTAAAATCTCCTCAGCCTTGTACCAACGGGGGAAAAGATGCCAATTGTCTGCTCCGATGATAAGAATGAATTCCCTGTCGGGATAGGCTTTCTGTAAAGCATCCAAGGTATGTATGGTATAGGAGGGACGGGGAAGATGAAATTCGAAGTCGGAAGCCCGGAATTTGGGATAATCCGCAATGGCCAGTTTTACCAGTTCCAATCGCAGATTATCATCCCATAAATCCGTCTGTCGCTTTAATGGATTGTGAGGAGAGACCAAGAACCATAGTTCGTCCAGCCCGCTATATTCACACAGGTAGTTGGCAAGTGCCAGATGCCCTATGTGGACAGGATTGAACGAACCACCAAAAATGCCGGTCTTTATCTTATACTTTTCCATTTATTGTAATTCCATACTTGTCCTACAGTGACGATGCCCATGGCTATGGCAATAATGTATTGTTCCATTACCATAGCGATGATGCCCACTGCAAAAGCTATGATGCCGATGAGGATACAAAGTATCAACATTCTTCGAGCCAGTTTTTTCGGATCTTTGATCATCATCTTATTTTTTTATAAAATCTTGAATAACTTTCAGCGCTTCCGCTTTTGCTTTCTCCAAATCATCATTTACTATCACAGTGTCGAATTTATCGGCAAACCCCAATTCGAATTCCGCTTTTGCCACCCGGCTTTCAATCACTTCGGGGGCATCGGTGCCGCGACCTGTCAGACGCTTACGGAGCTCTTCCACACTGGGGGGTTGGATGAAAACAGACAGTGCACGGTCTCCATAGTATTTTTTGATATTACATCCGCCCACTACATCAACGTCAAAAACCACATTCTGTCCGGCTTCCAGTTGTTTTTCCACCTGTGCTTTCAGCGTTCCGTAGAAACGGTTTTCATACACTTCCTCATATTCCAGAAACTCGTCATTGGCAATGCGTTGCTTGAATTCTTCCGGAGATAGGAAAAAATATTCCACACCATGCCGCTCTTCTCCGCGGGGAGGACGGCTGGTGGCGGAAATAGAGAAGGACAGATTCAGGTTTTGTGTCAACAGATAGTTGATAATGGTTGATTTGCCTGAACCCGAAGGGGCTGAAAAAATGATAAGTTTTCCTGTTGCCATATTTTATTCTTTTATGAAAAATCGCCCGGTGTGTGGGACGGTTACATTACGTTTAATACCTGCTCTTTGATCTGTTCCAATTCATCCTTCATCTGTACCACGATATTCTGCATCTCGGCATGATTGGATTTGCTGCCGGTGGTATTGATCTCGCGCCCCATTTCCTGTGCTATGAAACCAAGCTTTTTCCCTTGGCCGTGACCACCGGCCATGGTTTCACGGAAATATTTCAAATGGTTGGCAAGACGTTGCTTTTCTTCGTTGATATCCAGTTTCTCAATGTAATAGATCAATTCCTGTTCCAGACGGTTCTTGTCATAATCCACATTGATGGTTTTCTCTAATGCATCCGTAATGCGCTCACGTATCTTGGCTACACGTTCTGTTTCGTAGGGTTCGATGGATTTCAACAAACTCTCAATGTTGTCTATCTTTTCGTTGAATTTCTTTTCCAGGGCGGCACCTTCCTGCTTGCGGAAATCCACCAAATGGCTGATGGCCTCTTCCACTACCTGGCGGACTACTTCCCATTCTTCTTCCGAAAGTTCCTGAACATCGACTTTGGTCAGTACATCGGGCATCCGCAGAAGAGTTGCGAACCAATCTTCGGGCATCGGTATATGGGTGGTTTCGGAGATGGCCTTTATCTGATTGTAGTAGTTTTCTACAAGGGCGGCGTTGATGGGAGTGGCTGTGTCCGAAACGTCTTTCTCTACCCACAGGCTGAAATCAACTTTGCCGCGCTCCAGTGATTTGGAAACCATATTGCGGATTTCTATCTCTTTCTCACGGTATAAAGGAGCGATCCGTGTCGATAAGTCCATTGCTTTACTGTTCAGAGACTTGATCTCTACGTTAATTTTCTTTTCTCCGAATATAGCGGTTGCTTTACCGTATCCGGTCATTGACTGTATCATAACTAATATGTTTTTTTGCAAAAGTAATCTTTTTATGGAAATGAAGTATAAATAAAAGTGTATATTTGCAGATTATATTATATAAGTAGAGCATTATGTCGTGTATTTTGCATATTGAAACTTCAACAGAGGCCTGCTCTGTTGCCGTCAGCGAGGATGGATTGGCGGTGTTTTCCAAAGAAGATTTGAAAGGACCTTCACACGCCGTGCAGCTGGGCGTATTCGTAGATGAGGCTTTATCGTTTGTCGACAGTCGTGGTATGCCGTTGGATGCAGTGGCTGTGAGCTGCGGGCCTGGTTCGTACACGGGTCTGCGCATTGGCGTTTCTATGGCGAAGGGCATTTGCTATGGACGTAATCTGCCGCTTATCGGACTTCCTACCTTGGAGGTATTGTGTGTGCCGGTGTTGCTGCATCATGATTTACCCGAGGATGCGTTGCTCTGCCCTATGATAGACGCACGTCGCATGGAGGTATATGCGGCTGTTTATGACCGTGCGTTGAATGTGAAAAGAGAAATAGCCGCCGATATTGTTGATGAGCATTCTTATTTGGAGTTTCTGAATGAACACCCGGTTTATTTCTTTGGCAACGGGGCTGCCAAATGCCGTGAGAAAATTACTCATCCCCATGCTCATTTCATTGATGATATCCGTCCGTTGGGCAAATGGATGTTCCCATTGGCGGAAAAGGAAATGATAAGACAGAACTTTAAGGATGTGGCTTATTTTGAGCCTTTCTATCTGAAAGAGTTTGTAGCTTCCAAACCCAAAAAGCTTTTGTAATATCCAATGGACAAATTAGTGCATAAATTATAAATTTTAGATATATATGGAGTATAATACTCAACAACGAACTTTACCCCTTCCCGAATATGGTAGAAGTGTGCAGAACATGGTGGATCATGCCTTGACTATCGAGGATAGAGCTGAGCGCCAGCGTTGTGCGAACACGATTATTAATATTATGGGCGGTATGTTCCCGCATTTGCGGGATGTGCCTGATTTCAAGCATAAACTATGGGATCATCTGGCTATTATGGCCGGTTTTAAACTGGATATTGATTATCCGTATGAGATTGTGAAGAAAGAAAATCTGGAGGTAAAACCCGATATGTTGCCTTATCCGCATAATGGGATCCGCTACCGTCATTATGGCCGTATTCTGGAGAACATGATTAAAAAGGCGGTGGACTATCCGGAAGGTGAGGAAAAGAAGCAGCTGATCAGTCTGATCGCAAACCACATGAAGAAATGCTTCCTTAACTGGAATAAAGACGGGGTGGAAGACCAGAAGATTCTGGACGACCTTCGTGATTATTCTAAGGGGGCGATCAATCTGAACCCTGAAGATCTGCGTTTGAATGAGCAGCAACGGGTTTATGTTCCACGCAGGCCGCAACAGAACAACAATCAGCGCAGACCGCAACAAAACAACAATCAAAGAAAGAAATATTAATTCCTAAAAACTGATACCATGGCTTCGTTTGTAATTGAAGGAGGACATAAATTGCACGGTGAGATATACCCGCAAGGTGCTAAAAATGAAGTGCTGCAGATTCTTTGTGCCACTTTGCTGACTTCGGAAGAAGTGACAGTGACTAATATTCCGGATATTCTGGACGTGAACAACTTGATCCAGTTGTTACGTGATATGGGGGTCAAGGTGTCGAAAACAGGAATTGATTCGTATGCGTTTAAGGCTGACACGGTGGATTTGAACTATCTGGAGAGTGATGAATTCTTAAAGAAATGTTCCAGCCTGCGGGGATCGGTCATGTTGGTTGGCCCGTTGGTGGCCCGCTTCGGCAAGGCTTTGATTTCAAAGCCGGGCGGTGATAAGATTGGCCGTCGTCGTCTGGACACTCACTTTATCGGCATACAGAAGCTGGGGGCTTGCTTTAATTATGATGAGGAGCGAAGTATTTTCAGCATTTGTGCGGATCATTTGGAAGGCACTGATATGTTGCTGGATGAGGCTTCTGTCACCGGTACGGCTAATATCGTGATGGCTTCCGTCCTGGCAAAGGGCAAGACGACCATTTACAACGCTGCCTGTGAACCTTATTTACAGCAGCTTTGCCGCATGTTGAACGGCATGGGGGCGAAGATTACCGGTATTGCATCCAACTTGCTCACTATTGAAGGAGTGGAAAGCCTGCATGGTTGCAGTCATCGGGTATTGCCCGATATGATTGAAGTGGGCAGTTTCATCGGAATGGCTGCCATGACAGGAAGCGAGCTGACCATCAAGAATGTATCGCATGAAAATCTGGGTATTATCCCGGAGAGTTTCCGTCGTTTAGGAATCAGGGTGGAACAGCGGGGAGATGATCTCTTTATCCCCGAGCAGGAACATTATCAGATAGAGTCGTTTATTGACGGTTCCATTATGACCATAGCGGACGCTCCCTGGCCAGGGCTGACTCCCGACCTGCTCAGTGTGGTGCTGGTGGTGGCTACCCAAGCGAAGGGCAGCGTGCTGATTCATCAGAAGATGTTTGAAAGCCGCCTGTTCTTTGTGGACAAGCTCATAGATATGGGAGCGCAGATTATATTATGTGATCCTCATCGTGCTGTTGTGATAGGGCATGACCGTAATTTCCAGCTTCGTGCCGGAAATATGACTTCGCCCGATATCCGTGCCGGTATCGCTTTGCTGATAGCGGCAATGAGTGCCGATGGTACCAGCCGCATACACAATATAGAGCAGATAGACCGGGGATATCAGAATATAGACCAGCGTTTGAATGCGCTTGGCGCACGCATTACTAGAATTTAGAGAATCATGATTAAGAAAGATGAAGTTTTCAAGATTGGTATATTCAACAAACCGCATGGAGTGAAAGGAGAAATCTCATTCACTTTTACCGATGATATTTTTGACCGTGCGGAATGTGAGTATCTGGTCTGTCTGTTGGATGGTATATTTGTGCCTTTTTTTATTGAAGAGTACCGTTTTCGTTCGGATACTACCGCTTTGGTAAAGCTGGAGGGGGTGGATACCTCAGAAAAGGCCCGTATGTTTACGAATGTAGAGGTTTATTTCCCCAAGAAATATGCCGATGAGGAGGAAGATTCGGAGGATATACCTACCTGGAACTATTTTATTGGTTTTAAGGTGGAGGATGTGAATCATGGTGGGTTAGGCGAGATTGTGGCGGTGGATGACAGTACGATGAATGTCCTTTTTTCCATTGAGAAAGACGGTGAGGAACTTTTGTTGCCTGCCCACGAGGAATTTATCATCCAATTGGATAAGAAAAAGCGTTTGCTGACGGTCGAAGTACCTGATGGCTTGATATAAATAGAGAAGGTGCGCGCGATGAAGAAAAAAGGAAAGAAAGCGTTTTGGCATAATTTCAAGTTTAAGTATAAACTGACGATAACCAATGAAAACACGTTGGAGGAGATTGTGGAATTGCACGTTTCCAAGCTCAATGGTGTGTCTGTATTGCTGTCTGCCGTAACGGTAATTTTCCTGATTTCGGCAACTATCATTGTATTTACTCCTTTACGTAACTATTTGCCGGGATATATGAACAGTGAGGTGCGTGCGCAGGTAGTGACCAACGCTCTGCGGGCTGATTCATTGCAGCAAGTAGTGACACGGCAGAATATGTATATCATGAATATTCAGGATATATTTAGTGGAAAAGTAAAAGCGGATACGGTTCAGTCTATTGACTCTCTGACTATTCTTCGTTCTGATTCTTTGATGGAGCGCACCAGACAGGAAGAAGAGTTCCGCAAGCAGTATGAAGAATCGGAACGGTATAATCTGACGGCCGTTAATGATAATAATGCCGCTTCCGGATTGATATTTTATCGTCCCACACGTGGCATGATGTCATCAAATTTTAATTCAGAGAACAGGCATTACGGAGTGGACATTGCTGCCAACCCTAACGAAAGTGTGCTGGCGACATTGGATGGGACAGTGATTCTGGCTACTTACACAGCAGAAACTGGTTATGTCATTCAGATACAGCACGGACAGGATTTTGTGTCGGTGTATAAACATTGTGGTTCGTTATTAAAGAAAGAAGGCGATCCGGTGAAAGGTGGTGAAGCTATTGCACTGGTAGGAAACACCGGCGAGAAGACTACCGGTCCTCATCTGCATTTCGAATTGTGGCACAAGGGACGTGCGATTGATCCCTCAAAATACATTGTATTTTAACAACATTATGAAAAAACAAATAGCGATATTAGGTTCTACCGGCTCTATCGGTACACAGGCTTTACAGGTAATAGAGGAGCATCCTGATTTATACGAGGTCTATGCACTGACTGCCAATAACAGCGTCGGTTTATTAATAGAACAAGCCCGGAAGTTCATGCCTGAGGCGGTGGTGATAGCCAATGAGGAGAAATATCTTCAACTGAAGGAGGCGTTGAGCGATCTGCCTGTCAAGGTCTATGCGGGAGCGGATGCGCTCTCTCAGATTGTGGAATCACAACCTATTGACATTGTTCTGGCTTCTATGGTAGGCTATGCCGGGTTGCGTCCTACTATAAATGCGATAAAGGCAGGTAAAGCTATTGCTTTGGCTAATAAAGAGACACTGGTTGTGGCCGGCGAGTTGATTAATGCGTTGGCAAATCAGTATCATACAGCTGTACTTCCCGTGGATTCGGAACATTCGGCTATCTTCCAGTGCTTGGAAATAAATAACCGGTTGGAGAAAGTGATATTGACAGCTTCGGGAGGACCGTTCCGTACTTATACTATGGAGCAGTTGCAGACAGTGACCAAGGCACAAGCTTTGAAGCATCCCAATTGGGAGATGGGAGCGAAGATAACCATTGATTCGGCTTCCATGATGAACAAGGGGTTTGAAGTGATTGAGGCTAAATGGTTGTTCGGAATGCGTCCGGAGCAGATTGAGGTGGTGGTACATCCACAGTCTGTCATTCATTCCATGGTGCAGTTTGAGGATGGGGCTGTGAAAGCACAATTGGGCATGCCCGATATGCGTCTGCCTATTCAATATGCTTTTTCGTATCCGGAGCGTGTGAAATCTTCTTTTGAACGGTTGGATTTCGCCCGTATAACAGACCTGACTTTCGAACAGCCTGATACCAGACGCTTCCGTAATCTGGCGTTGGCATACGAAGCTTTGTATCAGGCCGGAAATATGCCCTGCATAGTGAATGCGGCTAATGAAGTGGTGGTGGATGCTTTTCTGAAAGACAAGATATCTTTCCTGGGTATGAGTGATGTCATAGAACAGACGATGGGCAAAGTCGCTTATATCAAGGAACCGACTTATGAAGACTATGTGGCTACTGATGCTGAAGCCCGTAGGATGGCGTCATCCCTTTTGCCATCTTAAGCGATAGCTGGCAAAGAATTATGTTAATTATAAATTATAAAATAGTAAATAGCTAGATGGAAACATTTTTGATTCGTGCCCTTCAACTGATAATGAGCCTTTCGTTATTGGTCATTATTCATGAGGGAGGACATTTCCTTTTTTCACGTCTTTTTAAAGTAAGAGTAGAGAAGTTCTACATATTTTTTGATCCGTGGTTTTCTTTGTTCAAATTCAAGCCGAAGAACAGTGATACGGAATATGGTATCGGATGGGTGCCTTTGGGAGGGTATGTGAAGATCTCGGGGATGATAGATGAGTCTATGGATACCGAGCAGATGAAACAACCTGCCCAACCTTGGGAATTCCGTTCAAAACCGGCCTGGCAGCGCTTGCTTATCATGGTGGGTGGTGTCTTGATGAATTTCTTGTTGGCTATTTTCATCTATTCCATGATTTTATTTCATTGGGGGGATTCCTTTGTCTCGTTGCAAGATATGACATACGGGATGAAGTTCAACGAGCGTGCTCAGGAAATAGGTTTCCGTGACGGTGATATCCTTCTTCGTGCAGACGAGAAACCATTGGAACGTTTCGGGATGGATATGCTTCGCGATATAACCGAGGCGCGTGTCGTGACAGTATTGCGTGATGGTAAGGAAACAGATGTATATATGCCTGAGATCAGCCTGCTGGATATAGCAAAGGACGATCCGATGTTTGTTACCGCTCTGACTCCTAATGTGGTTGATTCGGTGATACCGGGGGGGGGGCTGGATAAGGCCGGCATACAGAAAGGAGACAGTCTGATCGCTGTCAACGGCGAGATGCTGAATTCATGGAATGCATTGGTGGAAAAACTGGATAAAATGCAGGCTGCAGCGGAAGCTGCAGGAGATAAAAGTGCTGTTATGCAAATGGTCTATTCGCGTGGCGGATTGCGCGATACAGCTACCGTGCGTACGGACTCGCTGTTCAGAGTGGGGGCGATATTTTCTTCATTGGCTGATTATAAAGAAACAATCCGTGAATATGGGTTCTTTGAATCTTTCCCCGCAGGAGTGCGATTAGGGGTGAATACATTGAAAGGATACGTGAACGATATGAAATATGTGTTCACCAAAGAAGGGGCCAAGAGCGTAGGTGGTTTTGGAACGATAGGAAGCATTTTCCCGAAAGTATGGGATTGGCATCGTTTTTGGGAAATGACTGCTTTTCTGTCAATCATCCTTGCGTTTATGAATATTCTGCCTATTCCGGCATTGGATGGCGGACATGTGCTGTTCCTGCTTTATGAAATTATAGCCCGTCGTAAGCCGAGTGACAAATTTATGGAATATGCGCAGATGGTCGGTATGTTTCTGTTGTTTGCCTTGCTCATCTGGGCGAATTTCAATGATATCATGCGATTCTTGTTCTAGGTTTGCACTACAGAAAAGGATACGGCATTTTTTGTAAAGTGCAGATAGAAACGGATTTCCGCAAAGATTGAATCAATCGTCTTTGCGGAAATTTGCGTTTATTATATTGTTTCTCTTCTGTGGTGAAAAAAAGACATAAAAAAAAGAGCGAAAGTTCTTATCAAACCCGCTCACATCCTGAAGAACCCCCCTCCATAAATGGGGTTCTTTTCATCTTTCTCGTCTCAGTTGTGTTATCCTCTTCTTGTACCTAAAAAAAACAACTCTTTTAATACCTATTAAACTAATCTCCTGAAAACTTTCTTTTTCTAATTACCTTAAATCTTACTACTAATACCTTTCTAATTCAATCTTTTTTTACCTAAATCTAATACCTTGATTAAAATCTTTACCTTAATACTTAATACCTAATTTTGTTCTTTTCTTTATTAACTTAATATTTGGTTTCACAACCACATTGCAAAGGTACGGCTTTTCTTGATATTAGCAAGTGAATAGATGCTGAAAAACATAAAAAAGGCTGAATTCATGATATATATCAAGAAAACGCCCTTTTTTGTTCCTTTTTTGTGTTATCGCACACGGATGATGCGCTGGTTGCTGCTTCCCCGAAATTCCAGATAAGGGGAGTATAAATCAGGTTCGAACCGCCCGTCTACTATGACATCCACATAATCCAGTATTGGTTTTAACATTTCATCGTTTTGTATCTGTTCAAACGTATATCCTGTATAGCACCAGATGTTTTGTCCGGTAGCTTCTTTGATCTGTTTGATCAATGCCAGGAAGTCTTGGGGATGGTAAAGTGGGTCTCCACCGGAGAAGGTAATGCCATCCAGCAATGGATTGGCGTTTATTTCGCAGATTATTCTTTCTACTTTTTCCGGTGTGAGCGGAGTGCCTGCCGATGGGTTCCAGGATTCGGGATTCTGGCAACCGTGACAGTGGTGACGGCATCCGGCCAGATAGATGGAATAACGGATGCCTTCACCATCGACTATTGTTTCAGGATAGGTAAATAACAAGTTCATGCTGATTATCCATGTTTTACCCGGTCGCGCTCTTCGGCACGCTTGGCTGAGTTCCAAGTGCTGAGGTCGCCTGTCAAATAGCCGGTAATGCGACGCATACGCATTATATTCTCGCTTTGGCAAACAGGGCACTTGTCATAAATGACTCCTTTGTAACCGCAGGCTTGGCAAGTGTCAACGGGATGGTTGATAGAGCCGTAGCCAATGCCTTCGTCATGCATTACTTTTACAATTTTGGTTATGGCTTTTACATTTTTCTGGGCTTCTCCGTCCAGTTCCACGTAGGTGATGTGCCCTCCGCGGGTAATGGCGTGGAAAGGAGCTTCCCGTTTTATCTTTTCGGTAATGGTGATGGGTTCTTTTACATCTACGTGGAAAGAGTTTACATAATAGTCATTATCCGTCACTCCGGGAATGATGCCATATTTACGGCGGTCCATACGGGTGAAGCGTCCGGACAGTCCTTCGGCGGGGGTGGCGAGTACGGAGAAATTCAATTGATATTTCTGTTTGTATTCGTCTGCCACCTTGTTTATTTCTGTAACGGCTTCGAATAATGTGTCCCATGCTTTCTGGCTATGTGCGTGCCCTTCTCCATAAAGAGCCATCATGGCATTGTGTCCGCCTATGAAACCTATGCCCAAGGTGCCTTGGCGTAATACATCTCCCACTTGGTCATTGGGGGAAAGTTTTCCTCCGCCTTTCCACACATCATTTCCCATCATGAATGGGAATTGGCGTGCCAGGGCTGTACGTTGATACTGGTAGCGTGCATACAGTTGTTCGGCGATCAGTCCGGACAAAGCATGTACACTTTCTATGAAGATTTCTTTCGCTTTTCTTTCTATGGCTTCTTTCTTGCCTGATTCTTCCAGACTTTCCGCCTTGATGCGTG
Organism: Phocaeicola sartorii JCM 17136 = DSM 21941; assembly: GCF_054653615.1. Classification (NCBI taxonomy): domain Bacteria; kingdom Pseudomonadati; phylum Bacteroidota; class Bacteroidia; order Bacteroidales; family Bacteroidaceae; genus Phocaeicola; species Phocaeicola sartorii. The sequence goes on along the minus strand of NZ_BAAIFW010000006.1, from coordinate 383,450 downwards.
CTTCGATGGCCAGCCGGGGCATATTCATGGTGGTGAATGACAGATTCCCGCGTCCTAATGAGCCTTTCTCGCCTGCTACATTCTCGTAAACACGGGTACGGCATCCCATAGTCGCCAGTTCATAGCGGTAACGTTTGGGGTCATTGATGTCCCATTTCTCATTTTTATTATAAGGAGTATCCAAAAACATGAAATTGGGGAATAGGGCTTTGGCGGTGGTGCGGCAAGCTTTCAGGAACAAGTCGAAATTGGGAGCCTGGAATTCCATTTTGCCTTCCAGTGCCGCTTCAAAGTTCTCCATGGCTTTTTTGTAATCCTCTTCGGAGTAAGATACACCGTCTTTGATCTTGAATATCTGTATGGGGAAGACGGGGACTTCGCCACGGGTACCCAGACCTTCGATGGTGGCTTTCAGCAGTTCCTCTATGACCATGCGCCCTTCGGGGGAGGTGTCTGTTCCATAATTGATGGAGCTGAACACCACTTGATTCCCACCTCGCGAATGCATGGTGTTCAGGTTGTGGATGAATCCTTCCATGGCCTGATGTGTATCTTTGCGTGTCATGGCATACGCTTTCTCTTCAATTTTCTTGAGGGCTTCTGTTCCGGGTTCTTTTCCTTCTACTTCTATATAAAATTCGGTTAAAGTTTTCAGATGTTTGCGGAATGTCTTCCGTACCCCTTCCGCCATAAAGAAGTCGAAAGCGGGAATAGCCTGACCGCCGTGCTGCTCGTTCTGATTTGTCTGGAATATGATAGTGGCCAGAGTGGCATAACTTTGAATAGACTGGGGGGTGCGGATACTTCCGTTCTTGGTGCGGAAGCCGCGCTCGAACAGATCTTCCAGATCATATTGGATACAAGTGGTAGTCTTGGTGGGATAGTAATCCAGGTCATGTATATGTATGTCGCCCAATTGATGTGCTTCGGCATATTTTTTAGGCAACAGATATTTATAGGTATAGTCTTTTGTAACTTCCGAGGCAAAAGTCATCATCTGTCCGGCGGGAGTATGGCTGGACATATTGGCATTGCTCAGGTTGACATCATTCTTGTCAATGGCTACGATGCCGTCCATGATGTGCTTCATTTGCGTTTTACGGTCGCGTTCCGTATTCCGCCATTCGCGATAAATGATGTATTTCTTGGCCACTTCGGGACGTACTTTCATCAGTTCCTTTTCTACCAGGTCCTGAATCTCTTCCACACTGATGGTTGGAGATGCAAAATTGCTGATAACCCGCATGGTGATTTCAGCAATCAGTTTGTCCTCATTGTCAATTCCGGAGGCATGGAATGCCTTGCCGATTGCATTTTTAATTTTACTGATGGAAAAGTCTTCCCGCTTTCCATCCCGCTTGATAATACAAATCTCAGCGTAATTCATTGTTGGAAAAATTAATTGTTAATAAAAAAAACTTGGCTGTCCTTTCAGGCAGGTTTTCTGACTTATCTCTCCCTTGAAACGCCTTCCCGCAAATGTTTTTGTAGTGGCATATTGTTTCAGCTCAATGAGAATTACAGCAGCGGGTACTGTTGCTGATTTTCACGGCATTCCCTCTTAGAAGTGGTTAACTTCACCTTGTCGGACGGTTGCAAAGGTATAACTTTTTGGGAAACTTTCTGTTTAAAAAATGAATAAAAGTTTTCCAACACGGATAACTTGTTGAAGATGGGAAGGTTATAAAATGTACCATAATGCCATCATGTGGCAGATCGTTCCTCCCAATACAAACAGATGGAAAACGGAGTGCATATAAGGCAATTTGGGGAAGGAATAAAAGACAGCGCCAGTGATGTAAGACACTCCTTCGCCGATCAGCCAATAAATGAAAACAGGAGGTACATGTTGGCAGAGAGGCTTGAAACCTACAAAAATGCTGCATCCCATGGCTATATAACAAAGAGTTTCCAGGTTGCTGTGCTCTTTCAGGTTACCAAAACATAGAATGATTCCGGCAAGAGCACACAACCATACGAAACTAAGGATTCCCCATCCCCAACCACCAACTTCCCGTAAGACTGTCAGCATGATGGGAGAATAGCTTCCTGCGATATGCAGATAAATCGAAGCATGATCGAATTTGCGTAACACCTCGCGGTGAGGGGACGGCTTACTGGCATGATACCAGGTGGAGCTGATATAGGACGACAGCATACCGAATAGATAAAGCCACATGCCGCCTGCTGCCCACGCGTTGCCGCTTTTCATGGCGGCAAGCAGCAGATAACCGCCTCCGATGATACCTATCAGGATACCAGCACCGTGCGACAGGGTATTGGCCCATTCCTCTCCTTGGGTATAGTGTATAGCCAATTTCCTATAAGTTTTTCGGGGTTAATCCCATGTCTTTCGCTTTCTTCAGCATGTATTCTAAAGCAGCGTCATGTTCATTAGGAATGATGCCATCCAGTATGGCGTCCTTGATGGAACTTTTCAGACTGCCTATCTCGCGGCAGGGCTGCAGGTCGAATATCCGCATGATTTCTTCTCCGTCCACCGGAGGTTGGAAGTTGCGTATCCGGTCTTTTTCCTCCAGGTCTTTCAGCTTCTGGCGTACCAGTTTGAAGTTGTCCAGGAATTTTTGTTTTCGTGCTTCATTTTTTGACGTGATGTCCGCTTCGCACAGCATCATCAGGTCGTCAATGTCATTCCCGGCTTCAAAAAGCAGACGCCGAACGGCGGAATCGGTCACCACATCATCTGCGATAACAATGGGGCGCATGTGCAGGCTGACCAGTTTCTGGACATATTTCATTTTCTCGTTCATGGGCAGTTTCATCTTGCGGAAGATGTCCGGAATCATTTTTTCACCGATGAAGTTATGGTTATGGAAAGTCCAGCCTATGCGCGGCTCCCAGCGTTTGGTGCGTGGTTTGCCTATGTCATGCAACAGCGTGGCCCAACGCAGCCATAGGTTGTCGGTATGTTTGGAGATATTGTCCACAACTTCCAGGGTATGATAGAAGTTGTCCTTATGGGCACGCCCGTTCCGGGTTTCCACTCCTTGCAGCGCCACCAGTTCGGGAAAAATCAAAGGCAGCAGTCCGCAGCGGTCCAGCTCTATAAAGCCTTTGGACGGTATGGGGGCGAGCAGGATCTTGTTCAGCTCGTCGGCGATGCGCTCTTTGGAGATAATATGAATGCGTTCCTTGTTGCGTGACAGTGCTTCGAAAGTGGTGTCGTCAATATAGAAATTCAGTTGTGTGGCAAACCGGACACAACGCATCATGCGGAGCGGGTCGTCACTGAAAGTAATGTCCGGGTCCAGTGGCGTGCGGATGGTTCTCTCTTTCAAATCGTCCAGACCGTTAAAAGGGTCTACCAACTCACCGAAACGTGCTTTGTTCAGACACACCGCCATGGCGTTGATCGTGAAATCGCGTCGGTTCTGGTCATCCTCCAAGGTGCCGTCTTCTACTACGGGCTTGCGGCTGTCATGGCTGTACGACTCCTTGCGGGCGCCGACAAACTCCACTTCCGTATCATGGTATTTAACTTGTGCCGTGCCGAAGTTTTTAAAAACAGAAACGTGTGCTCCGCGCCCCAGCTTCTTGCCGAAGGCCTGTGCCATTTCAATTCCGCTTCCTACCACTACGACATCTATATCCTTCGAGGGGCGTTCCAGAAATATATCTCGTACATAACCTCCTACAACGTAACATTCCAATCCCAATTCGTCTGCCGTCTCGGAGATTAACTTGAATATCTTATTATTAAAATGTTCTTTTAGTTCCATATTCATCTTAAAGAGGGGCAAATTTACGATTTTTTGCGCAGGATAAGGAGAAATCACGCAATTAAATTGTATTTTTGCCTGCATATAAAACGATCAAGTACATGAAAAAGATAGGATTAGTAGCATTATTTGCCTTGTTGCTGGCCGGTTGCGATGATGGCGGCGAGAAGAAAGCGCAAGAAAATTTGCGTAAGGCTGAGGCGGCGTTGGAAAAAGAGAACTTTAATGAGGCCAAATTGCAGATAGACAGTATCCGTATCCTTTATCCGAAAGCGTTTGAAGCCAGGAAACAGGGAGTCAAGCTGATGCAGCAGGTGGATTTGAAAGAGCAGCAGAAGAGTCTGGTTTACCTGGACAGCATGATGGTGGTGAAACAAGCTCAGCTGGATTCTGTCAAAGGTAATTTTGTTCTTGAGAAAGATACTGCCTATCAGGAGGTGGGTAATTATTTTTATCCTACCCAGACGGTAGAGAAGAACGTAGGCCGTTCATTCTTGCGCGGACAAGTGAACGAGCAGGGGGAAATGTCCCTTACCTCTATTTATTGTGCAGGCGGCACTTTGCATCACACGGCGGTGAAAGTGAGTGCGGGGGATACTTTTGCCGAGACTCCCGCTTCGAAAGACAGTTATGAAACCACTGACTTGGGCCGTGCAATCGAGAAGGCCGATTACAAGATGGGGGAAGACGGCGGCGTCATCGCTTTTATTGTGGCTAATAAAGATAAGAATATCCAAGTTCAGTTTATCGGAGACCGTACTTACAAGACGGCCATGCAGCCCAATGACCGTAAGGCGATTGCGGAATTGACGGAACTGGCGCGCATCCTGTCCGGCATGGAGCAGATCCGTAAAGATAAGAAAGAAGCGAACTTGAAAATAGAGTTCGTGACTCGCAAAATGCAGGAACAGAAGGAAGAGAAATGATGTGAATCGGAACACAAACAAAGCGGATTTTGAAGAGATATCCCAAAGTCCGCATTGTCCGTGTCCCTTGTTTTATGTGCAGCCCTTACAATCGTTTCAGTGCCAGCTTGATCACTTTCTCCACCGGGGCGGCAGGCTCCTCTTTCAGTATGGCGGCCACTACCTTTTGTGATGCGGCCTGTGCGAATCCCAGCATGGTGAGTGCGGCGACAGCCTCGTCGTGAATTTCGGTATTGGCCGGGTTGGCGAACATTTCGCTGTTCACAGTCTCCATGCCCGAAGTGGCGATCTTGTCCTTTAAGTCCACGATGATGCGTTGGGCAGTTTTCAGGCCGATGCCTTTTACCGTTTTCAATAACTTGTCATTGCTGGAACTGATGACTCCGCACAGTTCGGAAGGGGATAAAGCCGACAGAATCATACGTGCCGTGTTGCCGCCGATGCCCGATACGGAAATCAGTAACAAAAATAACTCCCGTTCCTGTTTGGTCGAGAATCCGTAGAGTACGTAGGCGTCTTCCCGGATCGCTTCATAAATATATAGTTTCGTATTGCTCTGATTCTGAATGGCCGAATACGTATTCAATGAGATATTGATGCCATATCCCATTCCGTTACAATCTAAAACTACCATTGCCGGAGTGATCTCCGCAATATCTCCTTTAATATATTCTATCATGGTTGTCTCCTTTGAAATTTTACAGTTCTTTGCAAAAATAGGACATCTATCTTTTAAATTATAAGTTCGGCAAGAATATTTTTAAATTATTAGGCCGGAGTAAACAAAAAAACGAGGCAAAATGTTTATTTTTGCAGCCAATTAACAGATAATAGTAAACTAAACCCAATAAAAGATGAGAAAAATAAGAGCGGCCGTGGTTGGATACGGTAACATTGGTCAGTATGTAGTGGAGGCTTTGGAAGCTGCTCCCGATTTTGAGATTGCAGGTATCGTCCGTCGTAGCGGTGCGGAAAACAAACCTGCCGAGTTGGAAGCATACGCTGTTGTGAAAGATATAAAGGAATTGAAAGATGTGGATGTGGCTGTGCTGGCTACTCCGACCCGTAGCGTGGAAAAATATGCCAAAGAGATTCTGGCAATGGGTATCAATACGGTGGATAGTTTCGACATTCATACGCAGATCACTTCCCTGCGCCGTTCGTTGGACGAGTCGGCAAAGGCCGGTAAGGCTGTCGCTATTATTTCTGCCGGATGGGATCCGGGAAGCGACTCTGTAGTCCGTACGCTGCTGGAAGCCATCGCTCCGAAGGGCATTACTTATACCAATTTCGGTCCGGGACGCAGCATGGGGCATTCTGTAGCAGTCCGTGCCATTGACGGTGTGAAGGATGCTTTGTCCATGACTATTCCTGTGGGTACCGGTATCCATCGCCGCATGGTGTATGTGGAACTGGAGGAAGGTGCGGACTTCAAGACTGTGGAAGCTGCCATCAAGTCGGATCCTTATTTTGTAAATGACGAGACACATGTGAAACAAGTTCCATGTGTAGACGATTTGAATGACGTGGGTCATGGTGTCAATCTGGTTCGTAAAGGGGTGTCGGGCAAGACTCACAATCAGTTGTTCGAGTTTGATATGAAGATCAATAATCCGGCTCTTACCGCACAGGTACTGGTTTGCGTGGCACGCGCTTCCATGAAACAGCAGCCCGGATGTTATACCATGATTGAGGTTCCGGTAATTGACCTGTTGTGCGGTGACCGTGAGGAACTGATTGCGCACCTGGTATAAAGAGGTTTCCTCAAAAAGAACGATATTCTGAAAATCTCTTCTCCATTTTATTCCGGAGAAGAGATTTTTTTATTTCCTTTGTGCTCATAAACAAAGAAATAGAACAATGATAGCAAGTATTGTATGGGATGTGGATCCTATCTTATTTAAAGTAGGTAGTTGGGAAGTGCGTTGGTATGGGCTGATGTGGGGCCTTGGTTTCATATTGGCTTATGAAATAGTGAGCCGTTTATTCAAAAAAGAGAAGTATCCGGAAGACTGGGTGGACAAGCTTTTCGTCTATTGCATTGTCAGTACGGTCATTGGCGCCCGTCTGGGGCACTGTCTGTTTTATGAATGGGACTATTATGGCGCCCATCCTGTTGAGATATTCAAGATATGGAAAGGCGGGTTGGCAAGTCACGGAGGGGTGTTCGCCATCATTCTGGCTCTGATGTGGTATTCAAAAAAAGTAACCCGGAAAAGTGTGTGGTGGTTGTTCGACCGCATGATACCTGCTGTGGCGATTGTCTGCTTCTGTATACGTTTTGGTAATTTAATGAATTCCGAGATATTCGGATATCCCACCACGTTGCCTTGGGGCTTTGAATTCGTCCGTTCCCGGGAGTGGCATCAGCTGTATGAAGGTTTGCCTTGCCATCCTACCCAGATTTATGAAATGCTGTATTGCTTGGTTGCCGGCGTGACTGCCTGGGTGATGTACCATACATACCATTTGCAAAAAAGAGTGGGATTGATAACCGGAGTCAGTTTGCTCATCTTTTTCGGCTCCCGCTTTGCGCTGGAGTTTATGAAGAATCCGCAAGTTGCCGAAGAGGTGGATATGACTCTTAATATAGGGCAGTGGCTCAGTGTACCGCTGATTCTGCTGGGTGCGTATCTTATTGCCACCAGCCGTACCCGGAAAGAATAAGGTCATAATCAGACGTCTTCGGGGGACTAAAAGCTCTTCCGGTGAAAAAGACATTTGTAAGGAAGTGGGAATTCTGCATCGAAGTACAGAATCCCCGCTTCCTCTTTTTATAACATTTATTAAAAATAATGACTCCAATTCTTGGCGGATAAAGGCTTAATTTTTACTTTTGCCTGTAAATCATTTAATGTTAGAGTTTTAAATCAGGGGAATATGAAAAAGAGTCTTTCTATTTTGTTATTTGCAGTCTTGGCCTCCGGCTGCATGAAGCGTGAGAATTTATATGATGAGGAACGAGCGGCGGAAGAAGAAGCCAAAAAGAATTTTCCGGTTCAAAACATTGATCCTGAACAGGATTGGAACATGGGAACTTCTCGTTCTTTAAATGTGTCGGTAAATGAAAAGACCGGAGAAACTTATACAATCAAAGTATATGATGGTTATCCTTTTGCTGCGGGCGGAGCCTGTCTTCTGGCGAAGGAAGTGGTGAAGGATGGTGGGATGAAGACTATAAAGTTTGACGCGCCTGCCATATTGAAGCGTGTGTACGTCATGCGCCGGCTCACTTCGACTGATTATTATGTGAAAGCGGCTGATTTGAGAGACGGACAGTTTGAGGTCATTTTTGGAGAGTCTTTATCCGGTGCGGCCGGTGCTCGTTCCGTTGCAAAGGCGATGGCTTTCTCTCCCCGATATAGAGAATGTCCTGCCGGTGCGGAAGAAGTGGAAGAACAGGACTTGAAGAATCTGAATAAGGCTGGAAATTATGTCATTCGTACAGAGGTGACTGTTGATGAGGGCGTGAAAATAGGGAATGACGTTCATTTGTATATTGCAGAGGGCGGTGCTTTGGTCATGACGGGAACCGGAGGTCTGAGGATAGACGGAAAGAACTCATCCGTAAGCGTGCTGGAAGGGAGATTGGAAATACCGCGTGCTGATCTGGAAATGAATGGAAGTAATGGGAATAATGAAAATCCTCAGTTTTATTGCGGGGAAGAAGGCATTGTCAGCGTGGAGGATGTGGATTTGAAAGCATGCGTCTGGATGAACGACGGCATGTTTACAGCTTTAACGGATGATGGATTTGAGATGGGGCACGGTGTGCAGCTTCAGAATAACTGCCGTCTGGAAATAAAAAGCAAGAAAGGCGGCAAGGATGATATTCTAAGAACGGCGGCAGATAAGGGCGCTGCTTATTCAGTATTCAATAATCAAGGTTATGTAGTGGTGGACGGTGATGCAAGTTGGGAGAACATTTATGTAAACCTGGCGGGGGAAGGTGTTTTCCATATCAAGGGAGAGCTGGACTTGGAGGATAATGTGACATTTTCCGTCATAGGAGCGAATACTTTGATAAAAGCCGGTGAAATGGACTGGAGTGAGGAGGTCACTGTTTCAGAGGGCTCGTCATCTTTAAGAGTCGCATGCGGAGATATCGGTGATGAGGACAACCTGCCGGATCATGTGGAGATCGTCAATCCATTTTTGATAGATGAAGGTGAATGTACCGTGGCTCATGGAAATGCGGAGGAGGATGATAAGGATAAGCTGGCGGTGGCTACTTTCGGCTTTGAGGATATAATAGGTGGAACTACCGATTATGATTTTAACGATGTGGTGCTTCATGTTACCAATGTGATAGATAACAAGATAAAAGTGATATTGGTGGCGGCGGGAGCGACGAATGCGATCACGGTGCAGTATAGCTTGGACAATGGAGCGGGTTATACTGATTTGCTTTTCAATGGAGAACAGGAAGTTCATGCGGCTTTCGGAGTGCCCGTGACACAGATGAAGAATACAGACAGACCTGTCATAGATACAGATGCCGGTTTTCCGTCCTGCATGATCCCGGTTTCCGATAATGACTTTTCATTCGCCGCAAATGGAAGAATACGCATTCATGTGACGAACGAAGAAGGCAAATCGCATCTTGTCGAATCGCATACAGCGGCGGGCGGGGTGCCTTATGCCCTGTGTGTGCCGGTGGCATGGTCGTATCCGGTGGAACATCAGCGCATAGATGCTAAATTCCCCCAATTTGAAGAATGGGGGCAAGGCATCGGCTCTGAAGACTGGTATAAAACGGAGTTATGATTATGACAGACTATAGATAGGACGAAAAGGTATGAAAAAGAGTATCGTGTTATTATTGTGCCTGGCCGGCATGATATCTTGTTCAAAGAGAGAAGATTTGTTTGATAAGGCTAAAGTGGAGGAGGAGTCGAAAGAAAATTTTCCAGCTCAGGATATTGATTCTGATCATGATTGGAATATGACGTCGGTGGGAGTTTTGAAGGTTTCTGTCAATCAAGGTTCCGGTGAAGTTTATACGGTGAAAGTATATACAGCCAATCCGCTGAATGAGCAGAGCGGTGCCAGGCTGATGGCAAAACGAGAACAGGTAAAGGATGGTACTGTGCTGTCATTGACTTTTGATATGCCGAAAGCGACTGCTTTTGTTTATGTGTTGCTGGAAGATAAAATCTATAACCGTTCGGTGAAGATGGTTGATATGTCTGTCGCTGCTCCGCAAGTGTCATGGGGTGCGGTGGGACGAAGTGTCCGTAGCGCAAACGCTCTCTCCCGTAGTGTCATTTCATATATAGCTCCCACCGACGCTGATTTCTTTAATGATATACCTGCTGGTGCTCAGCCTTATCCAACAACATGGACTGGAATACTAAATGGAAATTATTATCTTGAGAATTGTGAATTCAGCCAATTGCATGGTGGAACCACGGGTACTTATAACTTATTTATAAAAGGGACTGTTTCGTTAGGCTCCGATAGCTGGCCGGCCGGTACCACGGTGTATGTCCTTCCCGGCAGTACGCTGGAGATGAGTGGTAGCCTGAATCTGCTGGCCGGAACGGCGTTGTATATTTCCAGGGGTGGGACGCTGAATGTGACGAATATGCAGCTCACAGGTGGTGGCTATAGCCAATTATATAACAGAGGTACTGTTCTTGTATCGGGGACAGTGGAGGAAAATTCCAATGGCGATAATATCATTTATAATGATGGGAGCTTTGAAGCCTCTGTTGTAAATATAACCAATTCAACGACTTTTATAAATCTGTCGGAACTTAGAACCCGGCAGCTGGCCTTCTCAGCATCAGGCAGACTGCTTAATGAATCAGGAGCCAAGGTGGTGGTAAGTGGTGAGACATCTTTGGCGAATCGCACGAATATTATCGAAAATAATGGCTCTTTTACAACGGCGTCACTTAAGGTGTCCGGTGGTATGCAACTTTATAATAATTGCCGGTTCACAGTAACAGGGGCGGCAATGTTAAGAGGGGATATCCAACAGGACGGACAGGCCTGCTTTGAAGCCGATGAGGTGAAAATGGATGGTATGACCATCAACCTGGGATCGGAGTCCATGTTTTATGTGAAGTCGGCAATGACATATAGTGGCGGACAAAGCAGGATTACCGGCGTGGGGGATAAATCGGCCCTGCTATGGGTGGATGCTGTCTGTCAGTGTGCCTGGAAGTCGGTAACTTACAGTGGCAACTTAAAAGTGGCGGTAAAAGGTCATACTCCGGAAAACACTCAGTGGAATATTTATTATATAGCGGAAGAAGCGGTGGAGATAATCGGTACAGAACAAGTAAAACTAGGGACGGCTAATGGCTGTGGTAACAGTTATACCACCGATAATGGCGGAACTTCCACCGGTACTGATACTCCTTTAGTCTATACTTATGCTTTTGAGGATATCACCACCACAGCGGGTGACTATGACTTTAATGATGTGGTGCTGAAAGTGTCCGCTATACCAGTCGATGGAAAGATGGAAGTGCAGCTGGTTGCCGCAGGTGCGACAAAAAACTTGAAGGTGTTTTATGGAAATACGCCTTTGTTTGATGCCCGGGAAGTACATGTGGCCATGGGATGCGAGCCGGGGCAGATGGTAAATACGGGTGGTGTTAAAGGGGATATAGTGACGGATTGTTCAATCGTTTGGCCGGGGGATGGTACACTGGGCAACGCTGACTTTAAAATTCTTGATGTGGAAAATAACATGTACGTTTCTCTTCCCAAGTATTCCACTGCATCTATCCCTTATGCCATCGTTGTTCCTAAAGATTGGGATTATCCAGGTGAACGCCAGCGGGTAGACCATAAATATCCTCATTTTACGGATTGGGCGGAAGATATGACGCAAGAACCCGCCTGGTATGATTAAAAAGAGGGCGGTCCGAAATGCCTGTGAGGTATGGTAAATCCAGACCGGTGGTTTGCATGATCTAACAATAAAGGAGCGTTTTGTTCTCCGGACAACTTCCGGAAGTGTCCTTGATGTATCGGCCTTTCTCACCGGAAAGTTGGAGGCGAAAATGCCCTCATGCCCTCACTTTTGTTCCAACTTGTTTATAATGAACTGCTTATTAATGGTGGTAGCATCTATATTAGTGAGGGCATTGTCCTCACTAATATAGATACATATTTCTGTATAATGCGCTTGTTTTCAGTTATATATGCTTCTTTTTATAGGCTGTTCCGGTTTGATGCAAAGCAGAGCGTTTTCAGGCTTTTTCCTTGTAAAATGTGCGCATTGAAGGGTTTGTACCTTCACGGGATATGATTCTCCGGTAGCGGTAAAAAGACCAAGACGTTTTTAAAAAAGCTCAAGGTCTTTAAAAAAAGCTCTTGATCTTTTTTGAGAACGACTTGATCTTTCAGTCATGATTCACATACGTATGCATAGGCCTACACATACGTATGTGTAGCTCTTTGCGGACGTACGTGAAAAAGCGTGTTTTCTGACACGCAGGATGTTTACGAAAAATGTTACATAATCCATCACTTTTGTTGCAATGAAACAAAAATGCCGGCAACTGTAACAAATGTTTTATAGAGGTTGCCGGTAATGACAGGATTATTTATATTTGCATAATCATGATTGGTTTCGGTAACTCCAATGTGTTTTCCATTGTTCCCTTGTAGGTGCTGTGGCGGTGATGACTGTCGGAGTTGTCTATTTGTCAATACAGACCTTAAAAATAAAGAAATGATTTCAATTGTAAACAGTAATAATATCATGAATCAAATCATCGTAGGAATGGGTGAGGCACTATGGGATGTGCTGCCCGAAGGAAAGAAAATTGGTGGTGCTCCGGCAAACTTCGCTTACCATGTGTCACAATTCGGTTTTGACAGCCGGGTGGTCAGTGCGGTTGGCGATGACAAACTGGGTAATGAGATACTAGAGAACTTTGATGGCAAGAATTTGAATTATCTGATAGAGAAAGTGCCTTATCCTACAGGAACCGTACAGGTGGAACTGGATCTTGATGGGATACCTGTATATGATATAAAAGAAGGGGTGGCTTGGGATAATATACCTTTTACGCCTGCTTTGGAAGAGTTGGCAAAGAATGCCCGTTCCGTATGCTTCGGCTCGTTGGCGCAGCGCAGCGTGGTTTCAAGGGAAACGATCAACCGTTTCCTGAATGTTATGCCCGACGGAGAAGGACGATACAAAATTTTCGATGTGAATTTGCGCCAAGGTTTCTATACGAAGGAGGTTCTTTGCAACTCCATGAAAAAATGTAATATCTTAAAGATCAATGACGAGGAATTGATCACGGTGAGCCGTATGTTCGGTTATCCTGACATAGACTTGCAGGATAAATGCTGGATTCTGTTGGCGAAATATAATCTGAAAATGTTGATTTTAACATGTGGTGTCAATGGCAGTTATGTCTTTACTCCGGGTGAGATTTCATTTGTGGAGACGCCCAAGGTGGAGGTAGCTGATACGGTGGGTGCGGGCGATTCGTTCACAGCAACTTTTGTGGCTGCTATATTGAAAGGAAAGCCAGTATCCGAGGCACACCGGTTGGCTGTTGAAGTTTCTGCATACGTGTGTACGCAGAATGGGGCTATGCCTGAGTTGCCGGCTCGTTTAAAGAATGAATAGGCTTGGAATTGTTGTTTTTATAATGGAGCACAGAGGAATGATGCTGGGGGGACTTTCTTGATTTTTGTAGAACCTTTACGATTATCTGGAATATACCTTGATGAAAGAAACCATTGAGGGGGAAAGCTAATGACAAGTATTATCATGCGTTTGCTCCCCCCCATTTGAATAGATGACGGATTCCTTCACTACTTATTCGATAACTAGATTTTTGATTTCAAAGTCGGTATCATTGAGGTCTGAATTAGAGGCTGATTTGATATTTATCATCGTTGTTTCTTGTTTGACTTTGCTTAGTGCTATTTGCCCGTAAACAATAAGTTCGGAAGGAATTCTTTTTTCTCCAAAAGAGAATTTTATGGAGCTGTTATCCCATTTTTCCCCATTTTGATTGGAAATGTACCCCCATAAAGATGTAGCGAGGGAAAAATCTTGTGTTTTTTCCTTTAGGTTTTTTACACTGTATGTAATGAGTACTTTATCTGCATTTCGCTTACAGCTGATGAAGTTGATGTCGAATGTTTCCGGCATGTAAACGATTTCATACTTAGCCTTACCTGTGGGTAAGGCAGAAGTCCTTCCTGGCAGGGGAATATCGTCTATTCTGAAATCATTGCTCAAATTTGTCATCCAGCTGATAAAAATCTTGGATGCTTGGGCATTGATGTCTTTTATGACGAAACTTCCATATCGGTTGATATTGCTTGGTAGATATGTATTGATGCCGTAGATTTCATTCTCGGAATTACCTAAGCTATGTAATGCTTTCCAATAGGAGAATCCCCAATCGTCCATAATCCATGTATCGTTAGCTGTTCCTTTTATGTAGATCTTTTTTGGGGTAGCATTTGTATTTCTTATTTTATAGTTTACCGTGCATATATTCTTTTTTAGTGTACAGTTCAGCACTGTCAGGTCAATTCCATCAATGGTCTGTTTCATGTCCAGTACATTTTTAGGTAGTGATGACTGACGGCCTTCTAGTGGAAGGTTATCTGCACGGTAGTCTTCAGAGAGTGATGTCCTCAGAGATAAATTTAATAAAGAGGCATTGTTTCTGATATTTTTAAAATGAATCTTGCCATATAGGCTGATACCTGATGGAATGCTGATGTTATTGATTCCGTACTTTGAGTCAACATTTCCAACATTGTTATACACATCTTTATAGATGTACCCCCAGTCATCAATAACCCAAGAATCTTCGGTACTGGAAGAAGTGCTGCCTAGATTGAATTTTATAGTTTTCGATTTTGTATTTTTTATCTTGTAATAAATGGCACAAGCATTATCGGAAACTTCGGAACATAAAGCCGTGAATTCAATGCCTGAGATGATACGCGTTTGGTTATATTTATTTTCCGGAAGAGAAGAGACTCTTCCGGTGATGGCTTTGTCTATTGCTTTCATCGTTAATTTCTCATGAAGGGTTATGTGTAAATTGACTTTTGCTGCGGAAACAGCTAACTCTTTTACTGTAATCTTTCCTTCAACTTTCTTTTTTGCTTCTAATGTATATACATCCTTTTGGTTTTCAAATTCGACTGAATAGTTATAATAAAGCCCCCAGTCATCAAGTAACCAATCATTGTTATTGTAGTAATTAGATTTTAGTCTGACACTTTCCTTTGTTCCATTTTCTATGGTAAATGGAAGATGTAAAGTGTTGTTCTCGATGGTGGCTTCGGCAAAAGTGTATTTCAAGTCATTAACGGTTACTGTTCCGTTATCTTCTTCACCGTTATTGTCTGGATTTTCTAGGTCCGGTTTTTCAGCAATGAGGTCGTCTTCTTTAGAACAACTGCTAAGGCTTGCCAATACAATAACTGTCAGCAGTATAAGAACTGCAAATGTAAAATGAAATGTTTTTTTCATGCGACTCTAATTTAAATAGTTCATAATTGTTATTCTCTTCTACTGTCCTATCGTGAAAAGACAGAAAAGGTAAACACTAAAATGAATTTTTCTCTTTGTCTTTGATATTTTTTATGGTTTCAAAGTTCTTCCATACCTCTGCTTTCCGGTAGGCTTCTACATCCGGCACATACAAAGTAAGTTCCTTATAGTCCTCATCTTCAAAAGGTGGTCTGTTTCCCTCTATAATAAAGGTTGGGGGTATAATCGCTTCTATTGTGATACTTTTTAGTTTCCAGCAGGCATAAAAAGCTTTACCTTCTATCTCTGTTACATTTTGGGGTATTGTGATGTTTTCTAAGGTTATGCAGCCATAAAACATAGCATAAGGTATGCGTGCAAGGGATTTTGATATACTTACTTCAGATAATTTATAGCATCGGATGAAAGTTCCCCAATAGATAGACTGAACTGTGTTTGGGATTTTGACAGATTTTAATTCATAGCAATCTTGAAAAGCGCAAGTGTCTATTCGGGTTATTCCTTCTGGAAGATCTATTGAGGTGAGTGAAGAGCAATGATTGAATAGACATTTATCAATACTGGTCAGTTTGCTTGGTAGATGTATGGATTTCAGTGAATCGCAACTGGAAAAAGCCCATTCTTGTATTGTCGTGATATTATCGGGAAGATTCAGGGAAGGCAATGTTTGGCAATTATAAAATGCATCCTTTCCTATAAATGTTACGCTTTGAGGAATATCAACAGAAACTAATGATTCGCAGTTATGGAAGGTGCCGCTTTCTATTCTTGTTATGCCTTCCGGAATCCGTATAGAGGTCAGTGCATAGCATTCGCTAAACGCACTGTTATCTATTGCTTTTACGCTATTAGGTATTTGAATGTCTGTCAATGAACTACAATCTGCGAACATGGCAAATGGTATAGAGGCTATGTTATCCGGTAACTTGACGGAGGTTAATGAGCTGCAGAATCCAAAACAGAGACCGCCTATCTCTTTTACGCTGTTTGGTATTTGAATGGTTTTTAAGGAACTGCAGTTATAGAATGCACCCTCTATTTTTATGAGGCTGTCGGGTAACTTTACAGACTCTAGTGAAGTACATTCGCTGAAAGCGGAATTGCTGATTATAGTCGCGGTGTTGGGGATGCTGACCGATTTTAGTGAATGGCAGTTTTTAAAAGAAAAACTTGGAATATCATTGTCATAATAAAGATAGTATTGATGATAGGGATTATCCTCTTGATATTTATTATAATGATTGTAATAGTAATCACCGCCTTTTACAATCTTTGCTTCTGTCATGTCCAAAACGGCTAATACGCCTTGGGTAGGTTTGCCGAGTACGTCACTTCCGGCCATTTCTCGTAAAAAGCGGATGTCAGTTCCGTTTAGCTCTCCGGATAAGATGAGACTCGTTATTTTATATTTTTCATCAGCTGTAATATAATCGGGCAAAGTTCCGGCCTTTTCTACGTGTATATTTTTCAGTTGTGGTATACCTTGACTGATAGAGATCGTTTCGGATACAGACTTGTTGGCATTGGATATAAAGATATGTCCGTTACGGGCATTTTTCGTTTCATTGGCTGCTATTTGGAAAAATAATTTATGATTGACCAACGCACGCGATTCTGGGGTCTCTATGGAGGTAATCCAATTATCATCTGTTGTGACTTCAATTTCTACATTGCTGTTTAACTCTATTTCAAGGACTTCTCCGGAAGGGCTCACTGTATATTCTTTTTTAGACAAAATAATCGCATCTTTCTGCACTTGTTTGATTTTTAGAGTATCGGATAAGTCGGAATTCTTGTCATAATAGACGATTTCTGCCGAACGGTTGTCGTGTGTTTCATTGGGGCTGATTGTATAGAGTAAGGTATGGGTAGAAGCACTGCGTGATGTTGCCTCTTTGATCCAGGCTACATTGGGCATAATGACACCGTATTCTGCATTGCTTTTTAAATCGACAGAAATGGTTTCTCCTTTGTCGGATACCGCATAGTTATTTTGGCTCAATAGAAGGATTCCTCCTCCGGTCTGGTAAATATGGATAGTCTCTACTTTATCATTACTCTTTATATAGATTTCGCCTTCCCGCTTGTCATATTCTTCGCTAGGGGCAATATCAAACGATTGTTTCTTTGAGTTTAGAGCGCGGCTTGTTGAACTGGGGGCATGTTGTGTAATCCAGCTTTTGCATTTTTCTGCAATAATTATCTGATAGTCAATGTTCGATTTGATTTCTACTTCGATTATTCCTCCTTCACGGTCTATTTCGAAACGGTCTGTTGTAAGAGTAAGGGCATCTTTTTGCTTCTGGGTAATCATAATAGTGCGTTTTAAGTCTCCGGCTTGTATGGTAAGCGCTATGCTACGGTCATCATATCCTTCATTTTTCGATGCGGAGACTTCTATGGAGATAGTTCCGGCTTTGCCTGAATCTTGGGATACAGTACACCAGCGGCTTCCGTTGACAGTATTTGCGATACTGATAGTCCAGTTTTTGTTGGTAGCGAACTTAAAGATTTTCACTCCTCCATTAGAATTGAAATTCATGGCATCAGTGAAATATATTTCACTGTCGGTATCTGGAGTGATGACAGGAGATTCGTCTTTATCCGAGCATGCTGTAAAGAGGACTGTAGCTATAAACAGTAAGTATATATGAAAGTGTTCTATCGTAGTTTTCATAGTTTGATGTTAATAAAAGTTTTGAAATAGGGATATAAAGTGTAGAATGTGAGGAATCATACAGGTCTTGTTTGGACTCCTCACATTTTTGGGCACTTGTTTATTGGTTTTTATTTGAGGAATGTTTTTCCTTGCTTATTGGACTGAAAAATCAAAGCCAAACATGTGTTCTGCAAACCATTGGCTGTTAGCTCCGTTTTTATAGAAGAAGCAGTATTCACCTGGTTCCAACCCATTGGGAAAAGTTACTTCGAACACGTTGTTTGAAATGTCTTTTATCTCAAAGTCAATAATGTCACGTGTTGCAGTCTTGGCGGAAAATCCCATAGTGGAATAAGAAATTCCATCGGGAAAAGTACGTTTGGTTTTCTTTTCCTTCATACGGATACACTGAAATTCATTTGGACTTTCTATTTCATTCATCATGCTATAATACCAAGAGTCTGATGTTTTTTCAAAGCTATTATTTTCATTTTTAGGAAGATAAAAACGGAAGATGGGATTGCTTGCATTGGCACCTGTCAATACAATTTTAGCATGTGCTCCCTGCATAGCTACCTTTTTGATGCCACCGGAACTGCTTAGCAAACCTATTGTTGCGGCATTACCTAGAGCATTGTTCCCGATAACTCCGGTAGCTTTGCCTAAAATGCCGATGATAGCTCCGCTACCGTTTGCCGATTCACGTTCGAAAGTAGTACGGTACAACTTTTTGGGTTTCCCTCCATCAGATGGATTCCACCATAATACACCTTCGTGGCCTTGGTCTACTTTGGCTATTTTCTGAATGTAAGTGATGAGCCCTGAATCTGCACCAGCATTTTTTAGCTTACGCATATCTGCAATGCTGAATGTGATGGCGCGATCTGGGCTTGTTTCTATTAATCCGATGATTTCATCACTACCGAATCCTTCTTTTAGGAGGCTGACAATGGTTTCATTGGTTATTACTTCATTTTGTGCTTGGGCAAAGAAACTCATACTTGCCATCATACATGCTGTTATTAAAAAACGTTTCATCATAAATACTTTAATTTTTTAAGTTGTTATTCTTTTATAGGTCTATCGTAATTTTAGAGAAAAGGTAAACAGTGAAAAACTTTTTTTATTTTATTTCGCCAACTTTGACAATGATGCTTTGACTTTTCTGTTTTAAGTAATCTCCGTCTGACTGGAAGGAGAAACTTATCTGTTCAAATGCATCTACGTCTTCTTGTACTTCGTTGATACTGATACTGACAGTATAGGGAATGTTTTTTTTCCAATGTTCTTTGATTCGTTTTGTTGAGCCATTTAGCAGACATACTTTTGCCGGATAGTTTTTTCCGTTTTTATCGACAGCTCGTGCCGAGTGCATCTGAATATCTGCACTTTCTTCGGTGTTTGTCATGGTGAAAGTACAAATGACCAGACGACCATTGCGCTGTACACTGACAGGGCTGAATGAATAGTTGGTCAGATGGCTATATGAAAGAATTCTGTTTGGAAGAATGCATTTTGTAATAACTGGGACGGCAATCGTATCTTTATGCTGTACAGTAAGCTCTTGTTTTACTTCTGTATTTGAAGTGTCTCTTGCTGTTGGAACCATTTGAGGGCATTCTGTTGTTATATTCATATCTGCTATCACACTGTCTGCTATCACACTGTCTGCTATCACACTGTCTGCTATTACACTGTCTGGAATAATGGTGGGTGTTACAGGTTGTTGGACTGTATTTTGTTTGGGAACGGAAATTTTTGGTGACATTATTTTTTCTATAATGGGTTTTGCTACATATTTATATATAGGGACAGAAGTGATTGCAGCGATTGACAGAGTTATGATGAATAAGGCTGCAATCGAAGTCCAGTATTTCTTATAGTCTTGTTTTAGTGAAGAGCGGAGTCCGTCTAGACGTTTATTGTCATTTTTAATACCGATTTTATGGATGGAATAAATGATATAAGCTACAGCTTTTACTTCTTCATCCATATTTTGGAATGTAGAAATATCTTTCTCGAATGATTTTTCTTCTTCTTCGGTAAGTTGTTTAGACAGGTATTTTTCTATTTTGTCGAGTTCTTGGAAATCCATGGTTGAGTTTATATTAGTCCTTTGTTTCTGAATTCAATTTCCGCAATTCGTTTTATCTTATTCATGCAACGGTTTTTTTGTGTTTTTGCTACATCTGCATTGGCAAATCCCATACTTTGTGCAATCATATCCATTGTAAAATGATCATAATAAAAGCTGAACAGAATCTTTTTGCAGGGCTCTATCAGTTTCTCTACTAAATTGTATATGGTAGTTTTACGTTCTTCTTCTTGTACATCACTGCCTGCTGTCCAAAAACAGTCAGTCATATCACAATAATTTGTCGTTTCAAGTTCAGGCAAGGATTCAAGGGTGAGATGTTGCTTTCGCGATAAATCGATAATTTTGTTTTCACCTATTCTGTTGATATAGCTTTGTATGGAACAGGTCAGTTCTGTTAGTTTTCCTATTTTAACATTGTTGTAGAATGCAAGGATAGCATCATCGTAGATTTCTTCTATGTCAGCAGAACTTATGGAAGGGTATTTTGAGATAAATACCCTCATGAATGTACCTTTACATTCATCATAAATCGTTTTGAATTCTTTGTTAAAGTTAGCCCCTTCAAATTTTATGAATTTCTTAAATTCCTTTATCATTTCTATACTCCCCAAATAAAAGGCGTTAAGCTACTGAATGTCATTCTTTGAGGACTTAGCCTTCCTACCCATATGACAAACAAGAGCCCACGCCTTTAAGAGTATATGAATTTAGAATACATATACAATCAAGACGTAAGCGTTGTTCTCTTTGCCTATGGGTATTGAAAGTGGCTAAGTTTCAAAGAAGGCAAATATTATTAACGCTTTACGTAATCGATATTTTAATTTTGTAGCTCTAGCTACGCTGCAAATGTAGAATTAACATTTTAAAATTCCAAATATTAGGAATCCTTTTTGTTGGAATTAATGGTATGGGATTGGGCCACAGATTACACAAGCTTAAATTAAATTCAATTATCAATCTGTGATAACCTGTGTTCTCTGTGGCAAAAAAGAACGCTTACTCTATCTCAGAAATAAGCATCGATAAATCTTTCTCGGCTACAAAAGAGAGATTATTTAAAATAATCACTTCTCTTGCTCTGTCCGGATTGTCTGTCCGGAAAATCAGGATGCCTTTATTTCCCAACAGGAAGGAATACAGATAAGTGATACCTATTTTGGCTTCACTGAAAATGGTGATGGCGTCTGCCGCCCGTCCCGGCTGATTGTCCAGTGTGATGGCGAACACATCGGAGAGCGCCACGGAGATTCCCGCCTCTTTCAGCGTTTCGTATGCGCGTTTGGGCTCCGAGCAGATGATACGGTAAATGCCATACTCCACCGTATCGGCGATGGTGGAGGCAATCAGTTGTATGCCTGCCTCTTTCAATAAGTTCAATACTTTCTGTAGTGTCCCCGATTTGTTTTCGATGAAGACGGATAATTGTTGTATAGTCATAAACTTATTTTTTTAAAAGGTTTTACGTAAGTCTTTCACACGGACGGCTTTACCTTCTGATTTAGGCAGCGTTCCTTTGGGCACCAGTTTCACACGCGGTGTAACTAAGATCTCGTCTTTCAGCTGGCGGGTGATTTCCCGGGTCAATGATTGCAGGCGTCCGTAGTCGTCGGTGAACAGCTGGCTCAATTCCACTTCTACGGTCATTTCATCATTTGATTCGGCGGTTTCGAGTGTAATCAGATAGTCACTGCCCAATTCCTTGAATTGTAATAAGATCGTTTCAATTTGAATGGGGAAGATATTGACACCCTTCAGGATGATCATATCGTCGCTGCGTCCTTTCATTCTGTCCAGACGTTTGTGATGGCGGCCGCAAGGGCATTCACCCGGCAGAATACGGGTAAGATCACGGGTACGGTATCTCAATAACGGCATCGCTTCACGGTTGATGGTGGTCAGTACCAGTTCGCCCACTTCACCCTCGGGCACCGGTTCCAGGGTGTCGGGGTTGATAATTTCCACGATATAATAGTCTTCCCATATATGCAATCCGTTTTGTTCCTGACATTCAAAAGCCACACCGGGACCGCACATTTCGGACATGCCGAAAGAGTTGTAGGCTTTCACGCCCAGCATATCTTCGATGCGGCGGCGTTGCTCCTCGGAATGAGGTTCCGCCCCTATGATCAATGTCCTCAATTTGGTGTCACGACGCGGGTCAATTCCCATTTCCTGCATTACCTCGTACATGCGGGCTGCGTAACTGGGAATGGCGTGCAAAGCGGTGGTCCCGAAATCGGAGATGAATTTCAATTGGCGTTTGGTGTTTCCGGCAGCAGCGGGTACGGTCAGCATTCCCAGTCTTTCGGCACCGTATTGAAAGCCCAGTCCGCCGGTGAACATACCATAGCCGGAAGAGTTCTGGAAAATGTCTCCCGGGCGTAATCCCACCATGTAGAGGCATCGGGCTACTGCGTTGGCCCATTCGTCAAGGTCTTTCTGGGTATGCAGAATGACAGTGGGGTTTCCGGTCGTTCCGCTGGATGAGTGAAGGCGGACTGTTTTTTCCAAAGGTACGGAGGCTAGTCCGAAAGGATAAGTGTCGCGTAAATCTTGTTTGGTGGTAAACGGGATTTTCTGCAAATCATCCAGTGAACGGATGTCTTCCGGACTCAGATGATTCTCGGCAAATCGTTGTTTATAGAAAGGAGAATTCATGCAATGACGGACTGTCTTTTGCAGGCGTTCCAATTGCAATCTCTCAATTTCCGGCCGTGTCAGAGTCTCTAACTCTTTGTGTAAATACATAGCATTTTCTGTTTAGTTGGTTATTAGTCCGACAAAAATAGAAAAAAATATAATGCGGTTGGGAATAAGCTGACAAAATATGTATCTTTGAAGGATTTTAATTTGAAAATGTGATGAAAAAGACATTCTTTATAATAGGTATGCTGTTGTGTGGGCTGTCATTGTATGCCCAGGATATGAAAACTCTCTTTATTGCCATGCCCGATTCGGTGGCTCCTTTATTGACCAAGGTAAACCGGGAGGATTGTGTGGACTTTCTGGCAAGCAATATGAAGGCGGAAGTGAAAAACCGTTTTGGTAAAGTGTCCGAACTGAAGAGGCTGACGGATGATTATTTGTTCCTGCAAACCACCGGAAGCAGTTCTATGGAAATGAAGCTGTTGCCCTTGAATGATTCCGTAAAGGTGATTTGTGTCGTGAATACTGTTTGCGGTCCGGCCTGTGATAGTGAGGTTCGTTTTTATAATACGGGCTGGCAGCAGCTGGCGAAGGAGGATTTTATCCAGCTTCCCTCTGCCGGGGCTTTTTATCTGCCGGTGGATACGCTGGCCGATGAGGCTTATGCCGCGATTAGAGAGAAGGCGGATATGGAATTGGTGAAAGCCACTTTGTCGGAAGACAAACCGATTATTTCTTTTACTTATACCACTCCGGATTATCTGGCAAAGACGGAACGGGAAAAATGGGTAGTGTATATCAGGAAAGAACCTGTGGTATATGAATGGAAGGAAGGAAAGTACAGGGATACCTCTTTATAATAGAAGCGGATACAGGTGTTTCAAAATAAAAGGCTGCAAACTTTATTGAGTTTGCAGCCTTTTATTTTGAAACTTATGGATAAGTTACAAATTACTTTTTCATACGGTTACCGTAGCGGCTCATGAACTTGTCAACACGACCAGCTGTATCCACCAATTTAGATTTACCGGTGTAGAACGGGTGTGATGTGTTAGAGATTTCCAGTTTTACCAACGGGTAAGTTTCACCTTCGAATTCGATGGTTTCTTTTGTGTTACAAGTTGAACGTGACAAAAATACATCACCGTTTGACATGTCTTTGAATACTACGGGACGATAGTTTTCAGGATGAATACCTTTTTTCATTTCTGTATGTTATTTTATTGTTATTATTTTACTTGTTTGGTAAACAATATTGGGTGTAATGGTCCATTTTCGGACTGCAAAGATACTGCTTTTCTTTGAAATAGAAAAAACTTCGGGCTATTTTTTCTTCTAAAAGCCTTATTTTCTTCTTTTATAGTATTGTAAGGTGGACATTACAATATAATCAGTTTGTACGTTTAAGTGAGGAAAATAGTTAATAAAATCATTTTTTATGAGATATTTTTGGTGTGAACTTGCCATAGTTAGCGCATTTATGATTACTTTTGCGGTGGAATTTAATTCACTAACAATTATAAATATTAGAACAATGGTTAATTACAAAGATTTAGGTCTGGTAAACACTAGAGATATGTTTGCTAAGGCTATCAAAGGTGGATATGCAATTCCTGCATTCAACTTCAACAATATGGAACAGATGCAGGCTATCATCAAAGCTGCGGTAGAAACAAAATCTCCGGTTATTTTGCAAGTTTCAAAAGGTGCTCGTCAGTATGCCAACGCTACTTTGTTGCGTTACATGGCTCAGGGTGCTGTGGAATATGCAAAAGAATTAGGTTGTGCAAAACCTGAAATCGTTCTTCATCTGGACCACGGAGATACTTTCGAAACTTGCAAGAGCTGTATCGACTCAGGTTTCTCTTCTGTAATGATCGACGGTTCTCACCTGCCTTACGAGGAAAACGTAGCGTTGACAAAGAAGGTAGTTGAATACGCTCATCAGTTTGATGTAACTGTAGAAGGTGAATTGGGTGTATTGGCCGGTGTGGAAGATGAAGTTTCTTCTGACCATCATACTTATACTGATCCTGAAGAAGTAATTGATTTCGCTACTCGTACAGGTTGCGATTCATTGGCTATCTCTATCGGTACTTCTCACGGTGCATACAAATTCACTCCGGAACAGTGCCACATTGATCCTGCCACAGGTCGCATGGTTCCTCCTCCTTTGGCATTCGAAGTGTTGGATGCTGTAATGGAAAAACTTCCGGGATTCCCTATCGTTCTTCACGGTTCTTCATCAGTTCCTCAGGAAGAAGTTGAGACAATCAACCAGTATGGCGGTGCATTGAAGGCTGCTATCGGTATTCCTGAAGAAGAATTGCGCAAGGCTGCCAAGTCTGCTGTTTGCAAAATCAACATTGACTCAGACTCTCGTCTGGCTATGACTGCTGCTGTCCGCAAAGTGTTTGCTGAAAAACCGGCTGAATTCGACCCTCGCAAGTACTTGGGCCCGGCTCGTGACAACATGGAAAAACTGTACAAGCACAAAATTATCAACGTGCTGGGTTCAGACAATAAACTGGCTGAATAATTAGTTCATCCGATATAAAAAGGAAAAGCTGCTTTCTTGATGGAAGGCAGCTTTTTTATTTTAAGACTGATTCCGATATTGGAGGGGGGATTTGCCGGTATGCTTTTTGAAATAGCGGCCAAAAAAAGATTGGTCGGGGAAAGACAGGTGGTTGGAGATTTCCTGAATGCTCAGGGAGGTGGATTTTAGTAATGCTTTAATCTCAAGAATCACATGCCGGTCGATAATGCTTTTGGCTGTGTCACCGGATACGTTTTGCACGATTGTGGAAAGATAACGGGGAGTGATGAACAGTTCGGCGGCATAAAAGGAAACTTCTCGTTGGGTGGCGCAATGTTTATGGATCAGCTGGATGAAACGT
Source organism: Phocaeicola sartorii JCM 17136 = DSM 21941 (assembly GCF_054653615.1). NCBI lineage: Bacteria > Pseudomonadati > Bacteroidota > Bacteroidia > Bacteroidales > Bacteroidaceae > Phocaeicola > Phocaeicola sartorii. The sequence continues at coordinate 357,977 of NZ_BAAIFW010000006.1, read as the reverse complement.
TTGAAGATCTCTTCCTGACGGCTGATTCCTTCGGGTTTCTTTTGGAGAAACAGGTGCTGGGTCTTGTCATAGAAGTCCAGAATAAAGCTTTGAATGAATTTTTTGAAGATCTGAATGCGGAAACTGTTGTCCCTGTCCTCATAAAGATCTTTCATGGCCAGGCTGAGCCCGATGAATGGTTGTACACGTTCTTCGGGGATGACAATGCATGGATGCTCTTTCAGGAAATGAAAGAAGGAGGGATCCAGACGTGAGGTGATTTCCCGGAAAAGGGTGTCGGAGAAGACAATATAGGAAACGGTAAAATCATGGCTGGCATAGGTGCAATTGAAGATACTGCCGGGAAGAAGAAGAAGTTGGGTGTTCTCCGTCACTTCGTATGCCTGCAGATCAATTTCTATGTGGGCTTTCCCGCTACGGCAATGGCAAATGGACGCATCTGCCAGCTTTATAATCTGATTGGAACATATATCCATATCATCTATCCCGGTGATAAACGGTTCATTTTCTGGTAAACTCAATACTTTCATGTTTGTTTTTATTTTGACGTAAAATTAACTATTTTTTTTGTTATAGCAAGAAATATGTTCCGAATTTGAACAATGGCGGCTAATAATTGAATGGGTTGGCTTGAGAAATTCCATCTACCTTTGCGTCCGAATTTAAAAAGATTGGAATATGATGACATTGAACAGAAAATGGATGCGACTAATGGTATTAGTTGGTTGTGCTGCTTTGACAGCCTCGTGTAAACAGGCGCCTGCAGCACAAATGGAGGCGGAGTATGCGGTATTGAAGGTGTCGCCGTCGGATAAGGTCTTGTTTACCACTTATTCGGCTACCATCCGCGGACGGCAGGATATTGATATTTATCCGCAAGTTTCCGGTTTCCTGACCAGACTTTGTGTGGAGGAGGGGCAGTCGGTACGTAAGGGACAAATCTTGTTTATGATTGATCAGGTACCTTATAAGGCGGCATTGGAAACGGCTGTGGCCAATGTGGAATCGGCGAAAGCCGGACTGGCAACAGCTCAGTTGATATACGACAGCAAAAAAGAATTGTTTGCAAAGAAAGTAGTTTCTGAATTTGATTTGAAGACAGCGGAAAACTCATGGCTCACCGCCAAGGCTCAGTTGGCCCAGGCCAAAGCGCAGGAAGTGAGTGCCCGCAATAATCTTTCGTACACCGAAGTGAAAAGCCCCTCGGACGGGGTGATCGGCACTTTGCCTTACCGGGTAGGTGCATTGGTCAGCGCCGGCCTGCCACAACCGTTGACTACGGTTTCTGACAATTCGGATATGTATGTCTATTTTTCGATGACTGAAAATCAATTGTTGGCTCTGACCCGTCAGTATGGTTCCAAAGCGGAGGCGTTGAAAAATATGCCGGAAGTGGAACTGCAATTGAACGACAAGTCCATGTATGGTGAAAAGGGACGTGTTGAAACCATCAGCGGGGTGGTGGACCGCAATACGGGGACCGCAAGCTTGCGTGCCGTATTCCCGAATAAGAATGGATTACTGTATAGCGGAACATCGGGAAATGTGATCCTTCCGGTTACGATGAAAGGAAGTTTGGTTATTCCGCAGGCTACAACTTTTGAAATTCAGGATATTACATACGTCTATAAACTGGTGGATGGCAAGGCGCAGTCGGCTCCTGTCAGTGTGACTCGTGTAAATGGAGGTCAGGAATATATCGTGAACGATGGATTGAAAGAGGGAGATATCATTGTCGCAGAAGGCGTAGGCTTGCTGCGTGAAGGTACTCCGGTTAAAGTAAAACAAAACTAAGAAGAAAATGAATTTAAGAACCTTTATAGAACGCCCCATCCTGTCGGCCGTTATTTCTATTTCGATAGTGGTAGTGGGGATCATCGGGTTGTTCACTTTACCCGTCGAGCAATATCCGGACATCGCTCCGCCTACCATTCAGGTGAACACTTCTTATTTCGGTGCCAGTGCGGAAACTCTTCAGAAGAGTGTTATCGCCCCGCTGGAGGAAGCGATTAACGGTGTGGAAAACATGACTTATATGACCTCTACCGCTTCAAATGCCGGAGTAGTGGACATCACTGTGTATTTTAAACAAGGGACAGATCCTGATATGGCGGCTGTTAATGTGCAAAACCGTGTATCCAAGGCAACCGGACAGCTTCCTGCCGAAGTGACCCGGGTGGGCGTGACCACCTCGAAGCGGCAGACCAGTATCTTGCAGATGTTCTCACTGTATAGTCCGGATGATTCGTATGATGAGAAATTCTTGTCCAACTATATCAGTATCAATCTGAAACCTGCTGTTCTCCGTATCCAGGGGGTGGGTGATATGATGATTATGGGGGGTGATTACAGTATGCGTATCTGGATGAAACCTGATGTGATGGCCCAGTATAAATTGATTCCGTCGGATGTGGCACAGGTGCTGGCTGAACAGAATATTGAATCGGCTACCGGTTCATTCGGTGAAAACTCTGATGAGACTTACCAATATACCATGAAGTACAAAGGCCGTCTGATTACTCCGGAAGAGTTTGGGGATATTGTGATCCGTTCTTCGGATAATGGCGAAGTGTTGAAACTGAAAGAAATTGCCGATATCGAGATGGGCGAAGAAAGCTATGCCTATCACGGGGCTATGAATGGTCATCCTGGTATTTCCTGTATGATTTTTCAGACAGCGGGATCTAATGCGACAGAAGTGAACAATAAGATTGACGCCTTTTTGGAAGAAGCGAGGAAGGATCTGCCCAAAGGGGTGGAGATGGTTCAGGTTATGAGCTCTAATGACTTTTTGTACGCATCGATTCATGAGGTGGTAAAGACCTTGTTCGAGGCCATCTTTCTGGTGATCTTGATTGTGTATGTATTCTTGCAGGATATTCGTTCTACCGTTATTCCGTTGGTGGGTATCATTGTGTCCTTGATTGGTACATTTGCCTTTATGTCCATAGCCGGATTCAGTATCAACCTGATTACTCTGTTTGCCTTGGTACTGGTGATCGGTACGGTGGTGGATGACGCCATCGTTGTCGTCGAGGCGGTGCAGGCGCGTTTTGATGTGGGCTATCGTTCTTCTTATATGGCCAGCATTGATGCGATGAAGGGAATCAGTAATGCGGTTATTTCTTCCTCATTGGTATTTATGGCTGTGTTTATTCCGGTTTCGTTCATGAGTGGGACTTCCGGCACGTTCTATACTCAGTTTGGCTTGACTATGGCGGTTGCCGTAGGTATCTCTGCCGTCAATGCACTGACTTTGAGTCCGGCGTTGTGTGCTTTGTTCTTGAAACCGTATATCAATGAGGATGGTACAGAGAAAAACAATTTTGCGGCACGTTTCCGTAAAGCGTTCAATGCGGCTTTCGATGCGATGATTGAAAGATATAAGAAAGGGGTATTGTTCTTTATTAAGCGCAAATGGATGGTATGGACACTTCTCGCGGCTTCGGTGGTACTGTTGGCTTTCTTGATGAATACAACTAAAACCAGTTTGGTGCCTGATGAAGACCAGGGGGTTGTGTTTGTCAATGTCAGCACGGCGGCTGGCAGTTCATTGAAAACGACCAATGACGTGATGATGCGTATTGAAAAGCGTATGGTAGATATTCCGCAGGTATTGCATGTGCAGCGTGTGGCAGGTTATGATCTGCTGTCGGGACAGGGTAACTCTTTTGGTATGTTGATTCTGAAACTGAAACCTTGGGATGAGCGTGAAGGAAAAGAAAATGATGTCCAGGCAGTAATCGGACAAGTGTATGGCCGTACGGTGGATATCAAGGATGCCAGTATATTTGCTATTTCTCCGGGTATGATTCCGGGCTATGGGATGGGTAATGCGTTGGAACTTCACATGCAGGATAAGCAAGGGGGTGATGTGGGTACTTTCTTCAATACCACCCAGCAATATCTGGGTGCGCTGAACCAGCGCCCCGAGATCGCGATGGCATACTCTACTTTCGATATCCGTTATCCGCAATGGACGGTAGAGGTGGATGCTTCCAAGTGTAAGCGTGCCGGTATTACTCCGGATGCCGTTCTGAGCACATTATCCGGTTATTATGGAGGACAGTATGTTTCAAACTTCAATCGTTTCTCTAAAGTGTATAAGGTAATGATTCAGGCCGATCCGAAATACCGTGTGGATGAGGCTTCATTAAACAATATGTTTGTACGTATGTCAAATGGTGAGATGGCCCCGCTGGGGCAGTTCGTGACATTGACCCGTAGTTATGGGGCGGAATCGTTGAGCCGTTTCAATATGTTCAACTCTATTGCGGTGAATGCGATGCCTGCCGAAGGGTATAGTACCGGTGATGCTATCCGTGCCGTTCAGGAAACTGCTGTACAGGCTCTTCCGAAAGGCTTTGGATATGATTTCGGTGGTATAACCCGTGAGGAAACCGATCAGGGTGGAACAACCATCATCATCTTCGGTATCTGCTTCCTGATGATTTACTTGATTTTGAGTGCGCTTTACGAAAGTTTCCTCATTCCGTTTGCCGTGTTGCTGTCCGTACCGTTCGGTCTGATGGGCAGCTTCCTGTTTGCGAAGATGATGGGACTGGAAAACAATATTTACTTGCAGACCGGTTTGATTATGCTGATTGGCTTGCTTGCCAAGACTGCCATACTGCTGACCGAGTACGCCACCGAGCGTCGTAAGGCTGGTATGAGTCTGACTTCTGCCGCACTTTCTGCCGCCAAAGCTCGTTTGCGTCCTATTCTGATGACGGCCGGAACAATGATTTTCGGTCTGTTCCCGTTGATGGTTGCCAGTGGCGTAGGTGCTAATGGCAACAGTTCACTGGGAACAGGTACTGTGGGGGGTATGGTGGTCGGTACGCTGGCATTGCTGTTTATCGTACCTTCTTTGTTTATCGTATTCCAATATTTGCAGGAAAAGGTACGTCCTATTCAGTTCCAGCCGGCGTCCGATTGGCAGATTCAGGAGGAATGTGTAGAAGCAAAAGAAGAGAGACAACACCACATCGAAAGCAAAAACAAAGAGAAAAAATGAAAAGACAGATGATCACTCTGACTGTCGCGGTGCTCACACTGAGCGGCTGCGGCATATATACCCAATATAAACCTGCAACCGAAGTGCCCGGGAATTTGTATGGGGAAGAGGTGGCGGTTGCTGATACTGTGGATAATATCGGCAGACTGGGCTGGCAGGAGGTTTTTACTGATCCGCGGCTTCAGGAATTGATAGAGCAAGGATTGCGGAACAATACGGATTTGCAGTCTGCACAATGGCGTGTGAAGGAGGCGGAGGCTGCTATGCTGTCAGCCAAATTGGCTTATCTGCCTTCTTTCGCTCTGTCACCTCAAGGGACAGCAAGTAGTTTTGATAAAGGAAAAGCTGCACAAACTTATACTTTACCGGTAGCGGCAAGTTGGGAAATTGATATTTTCGGCCGTGTCCGTAATGCGAAACGTCAGGCGAAGGCATTGCTGGAACAGAGCCGTGACTATAAACAGGCTGTCCGGACGCAGCTGATAGCCGGTATAGCTAATACTTACTATACCTTGCTGATGTTGGACAATCAGCTGGACATTTCTGTCCGGACTGAAAAGTCCTGGAAGGAAACCGTAGATGCGACTCGTGCTCTGATGGAAGCCGGATTGGCAAATGAAGCTGCTGTTTCACAAATGGAAGCTACCTATTATACTATATGTACCTCGGTGCTTGATTTGAAAGAACAAATCAACCGGGTAGAGAACAGTTTATCGTTATTGTTGGCTGAGTCTCCTCATGCCATTGAGAGAACGGGCACATGGGACAGCTCTTACATGTTGAAGGAACATTTCCCGGTAGGCATTCCTGTGCAGATGCTTGCCAACCGTCCCGATGTGCGCAGTGCGGAGCGTTCGTTGGAAGCGGCTTTCTATGCCACAAATCAGGCTCGTTCCGCTTTTTATCCTTCTATTGTTTTAAGTGGAAGTGCGGGATGGACTAATTCTGCCGGAAGTATGATTGTCAATCCGGGCAAGTTCATTGCAACGGCGGTAGCTTCACTGACCCAGCCGCTTTTTAATAAAGGTGCGAACATCGCACAACTAAAGATAGCTAAGGCTCAGCAGGAAGAAGCAAAACTGGTTTTTCAACAGGCTTTGTTGAATGCCGGAAGTGAAGTGAACGAGGCTTTGGTGAAATACCAGACAGCCCGTGATAAGTCTGCTTATTATGACAAACAAATAAATTCATTAAATAAAGCTTTGGAAAGCACCTCTTTGCTGATGCAGCATGGAAATACGACTTATCTGGAAGTCTTGACGGCTCAGCAGACTTTGCTGAACGCGGAACTGGCCCAGGTTGCCAACCGCTTTGCTGAAGTGCAGGGCGTGATCAATCTCTATCAGGCATTGGGCGGAGGTTGTGACTAATTTAGCATACTGTTATCTTCAACGTGTTGAAGGAAGAGAAAGCCGCTCTCCGTGAGGAAAGCGGCTTTCCTTTATGGGTATATCAGGGTTCCACTATGGCACAAACCGGATTGGAGTCTTCATTGATTTCTTGTAAGAAGCTTAGCTTCCCTTCTTGTACAACTCCCGGGTTTTTATCCATCCATTCATCTATCTTCCCGATTTCCAATAAAGTGGCATACTCTCCCTCTTCTGTACAAGCGGTGGGATAGAAAGGCATGAAATGTGTCAGATCATCTGCCAGTCCCTTATTAGCATCGTTCATATAAGTCACCTGTTTTTCTTTGTCGTATATGCCGTAGAACGGTTTTTTCTTATTGTATAATCCTTGTAGGGATATGAAGAAGAGGCGTTTGGGGGTTTCCAGGATAGTGGTGACTACGATGTAATTGTCCGTATCTTCTTTCTGTCCCATTTTTTCGGCCGGGAAATGCCATTGTCCGGTATGGAAGGTGGTGTGGACAGTAGCTTCGTGTCCTTTGATGTCATAGATCGTGTCATTGAACGTTTTTCTGAAACGTATGCTGCCGTTGCTTTGCCAAAGTGAAGGCTGGTCTATGGGAAGAGCGGTCATTGTTCCATTCTGATAATTTATATAGATTAATCCTCCTATACCAGCGTTACCGGGTAGTTGTTTGAATACGTTGATGCTGGATATCTGATCCATGCCCATGGGATCCCCCGGGTTGGCAAATTCCGGCAAGGAGTCTTTGACTTCTCCCTGCTCGTTGAAGTAAAGTAACGCACTTGCTTGCGGTTGTCCTATTCCTTCTCCGTAATGGGCAAGGATCAGGGAGTCGGCGAAAGTGAAATAAAGAGTCGGGGAGATATTTTGTGGCAGGCTTGCTTGCCCTAGATAGTTGCCTTTTGCGTCATATTTTACCAGATTGTCGGGCTGGCGGTAAAAGTAGAGATGGTTGGTCCGGGGATGAATGAAGCAGTTGGCATTGCTGTATCCTTGTGGGTCTTCCCCTTTGTGGCCGATGCTGCCGAGGTATTTCCCGGTTTGTTTGTCGAATGACAGGCATCGTCCGTTGGTGGAGACGAAGATGTGGTCTTTGGACAGCTTGATGGAATAAGAGTTGCCGATCAGGGACGAGTCTGTTGTTTCCAAAGGGATGTAACGGATCTCTTTTCCCAATTGGGAAAGCTTTAACTCGGTGGGGTGTTCTAAACTTGCGGCAATGTCGATCGCATCCGGGTGGCCGGCATTGTTCTGGGGGGCACAGGAGCCTAATAATAGGATCAGGCCGCCTAGGATGATTGTTTTTTTCATAGTAGTATATTTATGAAAGAAAAGAAGTTGTTTGTATGAGCAACTTCTTTTCTTTGTGTTTGAATCATATTGTGTCTGTTATCTTGCTGCAAAGAACAAGGAACTTCCTGTAGCCATTCTTGCGGTGGCAATGCCTTGCGCATCGGGAGTAACTGTCATGGAAGTGCCGTTTTGCAGGCTCATGGTAGCAGTTCCGTCTTCGTTCATTTTTACCAGTTCGAAGCTTTGTCCGTCAGCAACAGCGTTCCATGTATTGTTCTCTTTGTTATAGACCAGGTCAACAGATTTGTCTTCTCCTTTTTTAGTAATGGTATAACCATTTTCGTTGGTTTTAACCAGGTATTCACCGTTTTCTCCTTGTACGGTCTTTACTTCACCAATGGAAGCCGTGGGATTGGAGCCGCTCCAGAATTCGATGGAATTTAAAACCAGGACATCCGCCAGGTAGGCGATTTCATACACCGGGACAATATGGAAAGCAAGGAAGATAAGTTCGTTGACAAACTTGTTGCTTACCCCTTGGTTCCAGTCTTTCAAACTATTCCATAATCCGAAAGAACCGATGCATGATGAAAATAAGACGCTGCCACTCAATATGGCACAGACAAGAAGAGTTTTGCTTTTCTTCATGATCAATAAAGTTAAGTTTATAAAAAGTGAATTTATGACGATTCTCCACCACGAAGTGATTTTATCGTTACGCAAAGATAGAACTTTTTTATGGAAAGAGGCTTCTCTGCTTAAAAAACTGTATCTTTGTATTCCGAATATGAAAAACTATTAATTAAAAATCCTATAAAAGAATGAAAGAACGAATTCAAAAAAAGCTCAATGACTCCAAGGCTCTCCGGTGGAGTGTGTTGGTGCTGGTGGCTTTCACCATGTTGTGCGGTTATTTCTTGACCGATGTAATGTCCCCCTTAAAACCGATGCTTGAAAAGGAGCTGCTGTGGGATAGTCTGGATTATGGTATTTTTACCAGTGCGTACGGCTGGTTCAATGTTTTTGCCTTTATGCTTATTATCGGTGGCATCATTCTGGATAAGATGGGAGTGCGTTTCACCGGAATGGGAGCCTGTCTTTTGATGGTGCTGGGCTGTGGATTAAAATATTATGCTATTTCTACGACATTTGCCGAGGGGAGCACTTTGCTTGGAATGAAAACTCAGGTGGCGATGGCTGCGTTGGGATACGCCATATTCGGTGTCGGTGTGGAGATTGCCGGCATCACGGTCTCGAAAATCATTGTGAAGTGGTTCAAGGGAAAAGAAATGGCTCTGGCCATGGGGATGGAGATGGCGACAGCCCGTTTAGGTACAATGCTGGCTCTGGCTGTTACAGTGCCTATCGCTACTTTCTTTGGCGTTACTGATAGTGAGGGTGTGTTCCATCCTAATATCCCTGCTCCGTTGTTGTTGTGTCTTGTCATGCTTTGTATCGGCACGGTGGCATTCTTTATTTATACGTTCTATGACAAGAAGCTGGATGCTTCTTTGGAAGAGGGAGGAGCTGAACCTGAAGAGCCTTTCCGTATGAAAGACATTTTGTTGATTGTTTCCAATAAAGGATTCTGGCTGATCGCATTGCTGTGTGTCTTGTTTTATTCGGCCGTATTCCCTTTCTTGAAATATGCCACCGACCTGATGGTGCAGAAATATAATGTGGACCCGGAACTGGCAGGCACTATTCCTAGTCTGTTGCCGTTGGGCACCTTGTTCCTTACTCCGCTCTTCGGTAATGTATATGACCGTATAGGCAGGGGAGCTACATTGATGATTATCGGTTCCGTGTTGTTGATCTTTGTTCATACCATGTTTGCGTTGCCCATTTTGAATGTATGGTGGTTTGCTACGATCATCATGATCATATTGGGTATTGGCTTTTCTTTGGTACCATCGGCCATGTGGCCTTCTGTGCCTAAGATTATTCCGGAAAAGCAGTTGGGTACAGCTTATGCATTGATCTTCTGGGTGCAAAACTGGGGGCTGATGGGCGTACCTGCTTTGATCGGTTTTGTCTTGAATGAGTATTGCAAGGGGCCGGTAGTGGATGGAATGCAGACTTATGATTATACACTTCCCATGTGGATCTTTGCAGGCTTTGGGGTGGCTGCCTTGTGCTTTGCTTTGTGGCTGAAAGGTGAGAACAGGAAAAAGGGCTATGGATTGGAAGAACCCAATATTAAAAAGTAATGGATGGCTTATATAGCAAAAAGAGGATGTTCCGGCCGGAACATCCTCTTTTTGCTATATAGGGATGAGATGGAATTTTAGTCTTTGTCAATCTTCACAATTCCTCCGGTATTAGGATTAAAAAGAACTCGTGTGTTTACTTTCTTGTTAAAAAGGTTGTCCACCAGACATTCTGTTGTCCCAAATTGTGTAACTGGCAATTCTCCTTCAAAATAGCGTTTGCTTGGAGTGAATACGGTAACCTGGGCTTTCCCCGGAATATTATAAATGATCCCTTCCACTTTCTTTTTTTCTTTCGTTTTCGGATCTGCAGGTGGCAGTGGCTCCTGATTGACGATGGAGATATAATAAGGTTCGCCTGCTAAGTTGTCGGCATCCAGCATCCCCAGTTTCTTTGAGAACCGGAAAGCGACTTTTTCTTTCATGTCGGTTTCCGGTTTCATGCGGATGGTAAACGTCTTTTCCATGCGGTCTGTTGTTCCGGCAAACATTTGTGTCATGGCTTGTTCTTGTTCATCCAGGTTGTCCAGCATGAGTTTTAAAGCGGCTCCGTCTTTGGGCATATAATCAGCTTGTCCGCGGGTCAGGCTGTTTTTGCTTTCCCGTATATTGTAGATTTCTTTAGCCACCAGCTCAGCCATTTTTGCGGTAGAACCGGCTAACAGGATCTCTTCAGTCATAAAACTGCGCGGGTCAACCCGTTTTCTGGCCGTATCGGTGATCTTTGTCAGAGGTACTTTTTCTACAGGAGAAGTGGTGTTGATGGCCTTTATGATTCCTTCCGGAGTCAGTTCCACTTGTGAGGCGGCGCTTTTGTCTTTCAGCTTTACAGCGTATGCATTGTCCGGATCGGGGATACCTACGGAATTTACCTTGATGCTGTTAATCTCCCAATACTCTGCCGGCTTGGATGAGATGCCTGTCAGACGCAGATAGCGGTCGGCGTATTGGCAGAATTCTCCGGGGGTGTAGGCGACTTTGGTTGCGGTGACTTGCAACTCTATTTCGGTCTTGGGCAAGTAGTAAACGATTCCTTCCCCCATGGTTCCGGGAGTATATGTGCTGACATCCTGTGCGGCGCCGCTCAATGAAATCAGCAGTCCGGCTGCGATTAATCCTTTTTTCATATTTCTATATTCTATCATATATGTAAGCAAATATAGCTATTCTTTTGTAAATCTGCTTTTTGTTTCTGTTAATTTCTTCCATGCGGCAGGCAATGCATCAATAATATCACTTGAGGTGACTCCTATTTCTCCTTTTTCTTCCGCCGCGATGTCTCCTGCCAGGCCGTGCACATAGACTCCCAGACGGCAAGCGTCTTCCTGGGTATATCCTTGCGCCAGCAAGGCTGCCAAGATACCGGTCAGCACATCACCGCTTCCGGCTGTTGCCATGCCCGGATTTCCCGTGGGATTGAAATAGCAATTTCCTTCGGGGGTGACAACGGTGCTCCATGATCCTTTTATGATGATGTAACTTTGCAGATAGGCGGCCAGTTCTTTAGTCTTCGTCAGGCGTTCGTAAGTGTCCATGCATTTACCTATCAGCCGTTCCAGCTCTTTTAGATGAGGGGTGAGGATGCAACGCTTCGGCATCCGGCTGAGCCAGTTGCGGTGGGTACCGAAAATATTGATGGCATCCGCATCCAGAACCAAAGGCACCGGACAACCTTGTATTTGTTCCATCATGGCCAGCGCTGTATCTTCTTCTTGTCCCAATCCCGGACCGATGGCTATGGCTTGATAGCGTTCCGTATCTACAGGTTCGGCAAAGTAATGGTCGTGTATGTCTGTCTGTACAATGGCTTCGGGGACAGTTGTCTGAAGTAAGTCGTGGTTATGGATCGGTACATGGACGGTCAGCAGCCCCACTCCCGAACGCAGACAGGCACGGGCGGATAGAATGGATGCTCCGGCCATGCCATAAGATCCGGCGATGAGCAACGCATGTCCGAATGTTCCCTTGTGGGCAAATCGTTTCCGCGGTTTGATGAGGCTGCGGATCTCTTCTTCCTCTGTGATATGGTAGGGGCTTTGTGCCGTATCAATAAAGTCTTTTCTCAGCCCGATGTCCAGCAGTTGCCATTCGCCTACAATGTCTTCGTTCTCAGGGAAAAGGAAGGACAGCTTGGGCAGCTGGATGCTGAGGGTGACATCCGCACGTATCATGTTTTGACGGATGTTATAAGTGTTGTCCTCGCACATTAATCCGGAAGGAACATCAATGGCTGCCACCTGTGCCTTGGATGCATTGATATATTTCACTACGGCGGCGAATCCACCGTTCAGCGGTTTATTGAGGCCCGAACCGAATAGTCCGTCTACTACCAGATGTTTTTCTGTCAGGACGGGAGGATCGAATTGTGTGCTTACTTCGGTGAAATAGACTGATCCGCATTCTTTCAACCGTTCAAGATTGGTCTGGCATTCTTCCGACAGCTTTCCTTTGGTGTTAAACAGAAAGACTTCTACGTGGTAGTTTTGTTTAGACAACATACGGGCTACGGCAAGCGCATCGCCTCCGTTATTTCCCGGCCCGGCGAATACTACAATATGGAAAGAAGTATCCCATCGGTGGGTAATGGCACGAGCCAGCTCTTCCGCCGCCCGTTCCATCAGATCGATGGAGGCAACCGGTTCTTTGGCTATCGTGTACTTGTCCAGCTCTTTTAGTTGGGTGCTCGAAATAATTTTCATGACAATCTCTTTTGTTTGAACGTACAAAGATAACACTATTTACAAAAAGAGGTGATGTGAATACTTCGATACTTGGAATAAAAATGTTATTTTTGCAGCAATTTAATAAAATAGCGGTTATGGATACCATTCAAATCAAAGATAAACGTTTCACTCCTTTCATTCCTGAAGAACGGATCTTAAAAGAAGTGGCACGGGTGGCGAGTGAGATTAATCGGGATTTAGAAGGAACGAATCCCTTGTTTTTAAGTGTGTTGAACGGCGCATTCATGTTTGCGGCCGACTTGATGCGTAACCTTACCATTCCCAGTGAGATTTCTTTTGTAAAACTGGCTTCATACGCGGGAACTTCTTCTACCGGAAAAGTAAAAGAACTGGTAGGCTTGAATGATGATATTGAGGGCCGTACTGTGGTGATTGTGGAGGATATAGTGGATACAGGGCTGACGATGAAACACCTGCTGGAGACCTTACAGGCTAAAAAACCGAAAGAAATCCGTATCGCGACCTTGTTGCTGAAACCTGATAAGTTGAAGGTGGAGCTGGACATACCCTATGTGGCGATGCGCATTCCCAATGATTTTATTGTGGGCTATGGTCTGGATTATGACGGTCTGGGACGTAATTATCGGGATATATACACCGTAATGGAATGAGATTTATACAACTAAATATAAAAATAAAAGATAAAGCAAGATGTTGAACATTGTAATTTTTGGGGCTCCGGGTTCTGGTAAGGGTACTCAGAGTGAACGTATTGTAGAGAAATTCGGTATTAACCACATTTCAACAGGTGATGTGCTCCGTGCTGAGATTAAGAATGGTACAGAATTAGGCAAGACTGCCAAAGGATATATCGATCAGGGTCAGTTGCTTCCTGATGAATTGATTATTGATATCCTGGCAAGCACGCTGGATAGCTTCAAGGAAAGCAAAGGGGTTATTTTTGACGGATTCCCCAGAACCATCGCCCAGGCAGAGGCGTTGAAGAAAATGCTGGCCGAACGTGGACAGGAAGTATCTGTCATGTTGGATCTGGACGTACCCGAAGAAGAACTGATGACTCGGTTGATCAAGCGTGGACAGGAATCGGGACGTGCTGATGATAATGAGGAAACAATAAAGAAACGCTTGGTCGTTTATCACTCGCAGACGGCTCCGCTGATTGACTGGTACAAGAGCGAAGGCAAGTATCAGCACATTCATGGTGTGGGTACGATGGATGCTATTTTTGCTGATATCGTTGCTGCTGTTGAAAAATTATAAGAATGTGCTAATGTGCTGATGTGGCGGTGTGCCAATTACCATGTGGTAGATGGGGCACAGCCTCATTAGCCTGTTGGCAAATTGAAAAATTAGCAAATCATTAATTATGGCTGAATCGAATTTTGTTGATTATGTGAAGATATATTGCCGCTCGGGTAAGGGCGGGCGAGGCTCTGCACACATGCGTCGTGAAAAGTATGTACCCAATGGTGGCCCTGACGGTGGTGATGGCGGTAGAGGAGGCCATGTGATTTTGCGGGGAAACCGCAATTATTGGACATTGCTTCACCTGAAGTATGACCGCCATGTGTTTGCCACACACGGCGGCAATGGCTCGAAGAACAAGAGCTTTGGAAAAGATGGTGAGGATAAAGTGATTGAAGTACCTTGTGGCACAGTGGTCTATAATGCCGAGACCGGTGAGTATATCTGTGATATCACTGAACACGGACAAGAAATCATCCTGCTGAAAGGAGGACGTGGAGGATTGGGAAACTGGCACTTCCGTACAGCGACCCGTCAGGCACCGCGCTTTGCACAACCGGGAGAACCCATGCAGGAACTGATGGTGATTCTGGAATTGAAACTGTTGGCGGACGTAGGTCTGGTAGGGTTCCCCAATGCCGGAAAGTCTACTTTGCTGTCTACCGTATCGGCGGCACGCCCTAAAATAGCCAATTATCCGTTTACCACACTGGAACCGAATCTGGGTATCGTGTCCTACCGTGAAGGAAAATCTTTCGTCATGGCAGATATTCCGGGAATTATCGAAGGGGCCAGTGAAGGAAAGGGACTGGGTCTCCGTTTCCTGCGTCATATAGAACGTAACTCTTTGTTGCTCTTTATGGTACCGGGTGATACGGACGACATCCGCAAGGAATATGAAATTCTGCTGAATGAGCTGGCTACCTTCAACCCGGAAATGTTGGACAAACAACGTGTGCTTGCCATTACCAAAAGTGACATGCTGGACGAAGAGCTGATTGCCATGTTGGAACCGACTTTGCCGGATAATGTTCCGCATATCTTTATCTCGTCAGTGACCGGTATGGGGATACAGCAGCTGAAGGATATTTTATGGACGGAATTGAACAAGGACAGCAACCGGTTGGAAGGTGTCCGTACGGAAACCATTGTTCATCGCGCCAAAGACGTGGCCAAACTCCAGGAAGAGTTGAAGGACATGGGTGAGGATGAGGATTTTGAATATGAATATGAGGAAGATGCCGATGATGACTTCGATTATGAATATGAAGACGAGGATTGGGACGAAGAAGAGGAAAGGAAATGAAACGGCTGACATCAGATAATAAAATGTTGGGATATGAGCTGATGAAGGCATATCCCAACATTTCTTGTTTTTCTACCACCCGTTACGGAGGGTGCAGCAAGGGGAACTATGCCTCGTTCAATTGTAACGGATATTGCGGGGATGAGGCGGAAGATGTGAACCGCAACCGGGAATTGCTGCGCAGTCTGCTGCCCGGTGATTCGGTGGAACTCGTTATTCCACATCAGACTCATGGCGATCGTGTGAAAGTAGTGGATGCTATTGATGTAAACAGGGATACTGGACTGGAAGGAGTGGATGCATTGGTGACTGATATTCCCGGTTATTGCTTGTGTGTATCTACGGCCGATTGTGTTCCTGTCTTGCTATACGATACCAGGAAGAAGGTGGTGGCTGCCATTCATGCCGGATGGCGTGGTACGGTGGCCCGGATTGTAGAGAAGACTGTTGCGGTCATGAACCATCAATATGGCTCGCAAGGAAAAGACCTCATTGCCTGCATCGGTCCCAGTATCTCATTGGAAGCTTTTGAGGTAGGGGATGAAGTTTATCAGGCTTTTTATGAGGCGGGATTTGATATGGATCTGATTGCCCGTAAGGAAGCGAAGTGGCACATTGATTTGTGGGAGGCCAACCGTCAGCAGTTGCTGGCATACGGGGTGAAACCTGAAAATATTGAGATATCCGGCATTTGTACGTATCATAACAACGATGATTTCTTTTCGGCCCGCCGGCAAGGAATCCGGTCGGGAAGGATATTGTCGGGTATACTTTTAGGTGTTTGAGGAATACTCATTGGAACAACGCAGTATAAAAATGAATATGGAAATAAAAGTATCGGAAGAAATAAAGAAAGCCTGTCCGCAGTTTGCCGGTATAGCCATTCGTGCTACGGTAAAAAACACTGCTTATAGCGAAGCTTTGTGGAAAAAGATAGACGAGTTCACTGTACGCTATCGTAAAATGTACACTACGGATTCCATTAAGGACATGGTTACGATCCATGCCACCCGGGAGGCTTACAAGAAATGTGGAAAAGACCCTAGCCGTTACCGTCCGTCGGGGGAAGCGCTTTGCCGTAGAATCCTGCGGGGCATTCCCTTGTATCAGATAGATACGTTGGTGGATCTGATTAATTTGGTGTCTATTCGTTACGGATATTCCATCGGTGGCTTTGATGCGGACAAAATACAAGGAGATACGCTGGTGCTGGGTATCGGCAAAGCCGGAGAACCCTACGAAGGGATAGGACGTGGAGAACTGAACATTGAGGGAATGCCCGTTTACAGAGATGCTGTGGGTGGAATCGGTACGCCTACCAGTGACAACGAGCGTACCAAACTGGAACAGGGAACGACGCATCTGCTGGCCATTATTAATGGATACAGTGGCAAGGAAGGCCTGCGGGAAGCGGCGGATTATATGTTGGAACTCTTGAAAGAGTTTGCGGCGTCTGAGGATGAAGAATTGATTTGTTTTTAAAATAAGGTCATGAAAAGCGCACAATTGCTATTTTTATTGTTTGTCAGTGTGACGGCATGGGCCGGAGGTCCGGCCAAGAGTCATTTTACCACGAGAGAGGTCAACCATATCAGAGTCAGGACTCCCGGTCTCTTTGATGGCCGCAAGAGTTTTTCCATTCATCTGGATAGTATAAGGGATCATGAGTATTGTTTCCCTCTTCCCGGTGGAAAAGTGATTTCTGCATACGGAGCCCGGCGGGGGCACAGCGGGACGGATATAAAGACCAAGGCCAATGATACGATCCGCTGTGCGTTTGACGGAGTGGTACGTATGGCGAAAGCATACGCGGCTTATGGAAATGTGGTTGTCGTGCGGCATGATAATGGATTGGAAAGTATTTATAGTCACAACTCCCGGAACTTGGTAAAATCCGGTGATGTGGTGAAGGCCGGTGACGCGCTGGGGCTGACAGGCAGAACCGGACGTGCCACTACCGAACATCTTCATCTGGAATTCCGGATAGATGGACAACCTTTCAATCCGAACTTGATTTTTGATATGAAAGACCGTACGTTGCGCAAAACGGAAATCGTTTGCACCAAAGCCGGCAATGGAGTGATAGTAAAACCGAAATTAACGCCTAAAAAATAAGACGATGGATATAGAAAAAGTAATTACCGAAGGAATTGTATTCAAAGGTGGGAAATCACCCAATGGTAAACAGGAAGAGAAAGTGAAGACCAAGGCTAAGAAGAAAAGTTATATAACAGGACTGCATGGGTCGGGATCTGCTAAAATGAAAGCCGATTTCCGTAAGAAGCGTGCGAACAGACATAAGAATAAGTAAGAATCAAACTTTTGTACAGGCTTGGTTGTTAATAAATTGAGATGAAATCTTAAGATAGGTGTGTCTGATTATCAGGGATGGTATGACTGCATTCGTATAACTTGATGAGCGGACTTCTTTTATAAAATGAAAGATTTCGCTCATTTTTTTTGTACATTAGAGTAAGTTTTCAAAATAAAGCTTATATTTGTGAACATAATTATGACACAAACGAATTGGGAACTAAAATTTATTATTAACTAAAAACAAACAATCATGAAGAAACTAGCCTTTTTTATCTTATTGTCATTGGTTACAATAGGTGTTTCCGCACAATCAAATTTGAAATGGAATGTAAATGCGGGTATCGGTATATCAAGCTGGTATGGTGATGATACGGACGGAACAGATGCTAAATTTGCTTATAAAGTGGGTGTAGGTTTGGAAGTGCCTTTTGCTAATACTGATGTATGGTCTTTCCAGACAGGTTTGAACTTTATTTCTAAAGGTGTGAAAGGCAATGGAGTAACTGACGCTTGGGACGTGGTCGATGTGACGATCAACCAGCTTTATCTGGAACTGCCTTTGATGGTGGGTGCCCGGATACATACAGCCAGCAATTTTGATCTTCTTTTCAAAGGTGGTCCGTATCTGGCTTATGGAGTTGGAGGAAAAGCTAAAATAGACGGTGTGTCCGAAAAGGCTGATACTTTCGGTGATGACGGCTTGAAAAGATTCGATGCCGGTCTGGGTTTGGGAGTCGCCTTTGAATTTGGTAAAATAGTAGTAGGTGTGGAGACCGGTACCAGCTTTACTAAAGTAGCCAGTGGCGCTGGTGCTTATAACCTTTCTGCATTAGCCACTATCGGTTATAAATTCTGATCACAGATTGATACGTCATATATATATAAAGAACGGCTGTTTCTCTTTCGGGAAGAAGCAGCCTTCTTTTTTTATATAAAAGGTGGTTTATAAAATAAAAGCTATATTTGCAGATATAATTAAGAACACAAACTTTTTGGATATGGCATTAACAGATAAGGTGTTAGTAAGGAAACTACTTTTTTTTGCACTGCTCATGCTGGCAGCAAGGGTAGTGCCGGCTCAGAATCAGATAGATTGGAGTGTAAAAGCCGGTATCGGCATGGCCAATATTATAGGTGGTCAAATGGAATCTCCCAAAGTAAAGCTGGCATATAAATTGGGTGTGGGTTTGGAATGTCCTTTTGATAAGGTCTGGTCTTTACAGACCGGTGTTTCGTTTGTTTCCAAAGGGACGAACCATACGATTGTTGAAACAGATGGAATTTCGGCTCAGGCAAAGGTCAATGCATCCTATCTGGAGTTGCCTGTAATGGTGGCGGCCCGGTTTGCGATGGATCGGAACACTCATATACTTGTTGCCGCGGGTCCCTATGGAGCATGGGGGATTGGCGGAAAAACCAAGGCCTTAGGCTACAGTTGGTCATCATCTTCCACACCGGACTGGAGTACAGGAAATGTGATTGAAATAGATACTTTCGGCAAAGACGGGCTTGATTTGCGCCGCTTCGATTATGGAGTGGGGATAGGGCTGTCGGTGGAATACCGGCATTATATGATAGGGATGGAAGGACGCTTAGGACTGTGCAAACTTCAGAAAGAACTTCAAGGGAAGAATCTTACCGGATTTGTGACAGTGGGGTATAAATTCTAAGATGATTTTTTCGATGGATGGTAACACGGATTTACACAGCTGTAAAGCAAGTGAGGATTTAGTCTGTGAAATCCGTGCTATTATTTGTACGGAGTATGAGCACCGGTTTGCATTTCCTTCAACCGGAACGCTTAAAAGCATGCCGGACAGAATTTAAACCGGTGCTGAATCTACTTAATGATGGAACAAACGGACTCCTGTGAATGCCATGGTGATGCCGTATTTATCACAAGTGTCAATTACATGGTCATCACGTACCGAACCTCCGGCTTGTGCAATGTATTCTACTCCGCTTTTATGCGCGCGTTCTATGTTGTCGCCAAACGGGAAGAAAGCGTCCGATCCCAGTGAGACACCTTTCATGGTATCCAGCCATGCGCGTTTCTCTTCACGGGTCAGCACTTCCGGCTTTTCCGTGAAGAATTGTTGCCAGATGCCGTCTGCCAGAACATCTTCATGGTCGTCACTGATATAGACATCAATTGTATTATCACGATCCGCACGGCGGATTTTTTCTACCCATGGCAGATTCATTACTTTGGGATGTTGGCGCAAATACCATATATCAGCCTTGTTGCCTGCCAGACGTGTACAGTGGATGCGGCTTTGCTGGCCTGCACCGATACCGATAGCCTGTCCGTCCTTTACGTAACAGACTGAATTGCTTTGTGTATATTTTAAGGTGATGAGGGCGATAATCAGATCGCGTTTTGCTTCGTCAGGGAAATGTTGGTTTTGGGTCGGGATGTGAGTCAGCAGGCTTTCGTCCAGTTTGATTTCGTTGCGCCCCTGTTCGAAAGTAATGCCGAATACATCTTTGTGTTCGATGGGGGCGGGATGGTAAGCAGGGTCTATTTTAATCACATTGTATGTTCCCTTACGCTTGTTTTTCAGGATTTCCAGTGCTTCCGGTGTGTAATCGGGAGCTATGACACCGTCTGAAACTTCACGGTTGATGAGGCGTGCGGTTGCTTCGTCGCAAGTATCGCTCAATGCGATAAAATCACCATAAGAAGACATGCGGTCTGCACCACGGGCACGGGCGTATGCGGTAGCCAATGGAGTAAGGGGCAGATCGTCCACAAAATAAATTTTCTTCAAGGTGTCATTCAGTTCGATCCCTACTGCGGCTCCTGCCGGGCTGACGTGCTTGAAGGAGGCTGCGGCGGGCAGTCCGGTAGCTTCTTTCAGCTCCTTGACGAGTTGCCAGCTGTTGAATGCATCCAGAAAATTAATGTATCCGGGACGTCCGTTCAATACTTCGATAGGCAGTTCCCCTTCTTGCATAAAGATGCGTGACGGCTTTTGATTGGGGTTGCAGCCGTACTTTAATTCTAATTCTTTTGCCATAGTTTTATACTATTTCGGTTTTATTGATTTTCAATAGGTGGCAAAGGTACAAAATAAATGGGGAAGACAGGTCATAAGAGTGGTTTTTGGTTGCAAGCGGCATGGGCAGTTGCTGTTTGGAAAAGATATAACTCTACTCTCAACTTGACTTTAATGACCGTTTTATATATACGGACAATATTCCCCCTTATTTTTTCGTCCTCTTTTCCCTTCCCAAAGTTTTGCAAAAGTGCTACCACTGCTACCACTCTTCCTACTGAAACTATGATGGACAGGGCGTTTGGATGGGTGGTGGCAGCACTTTTTTTTAGGTGGTAAAAAGGGCTGCTGCCACCACTTTTTTCTCTTCTTTCCGGCTGTTGGTTTTTGCTGTTGATCCTTTCCGGCTGTTTTTTTGGAGCTGGAGGTTTCGTCAGTTGATGCGTACGGTTTGCCTTGTTCATCTTGAAAGAGTCAACTGATATTATAACTTAAGTATTAACTCTGTCAACCATCCATACAAGTAAGACTAAGAAGTAGTTAATCTAAAGCGTTAAACTACAGTATGAATGCGCATACGGACTAGGAGTTTCAACCGGTTCCTTCAGGTTGGAACTTTAGTTCCGCCCGGTTGAAACTACAGTTCCATCAGGTTAAAACTACAGTTTCATCAGGATTGTAACTTTGGTTCCGTCGGGCTGGAACTGAAGTTCCGCCGGATGGTAACTCTGGTATTGACGGGCTGCAACCGTGGTATTGTCGGGTTGTAGCCGTGGCCTTGTCAGGCCGCATCCGGTGTCTTGTCCTTCAGTGGGCTTCGCATTGCCGGTCCGGTTTCCGGTTTCTGCGTGTTCGTATCCGTCTCCTTTTTCCGGCGTGTGGTCCTCTTCCGCCTGTTTCTTCCCCCTTTTCCGGACGTTTTGGGATAAAAAAGGGATAAAAGTGGTGGCAGCAGCCCTTTTTCTGTATAAAAAAAGGTGGTGCCACCACCCCTTGAAACGCCCTGTCCATGGCGGTTTCAGCAAAAAGGGTGGTAGCAGTGGCAGCAGTTTTGCAAAACTCTGTTGTAGGTGTTTTGTGTGAGGCTTCCGGGTGTGCACGGAATTCTCCGGATACGTATGTGGTATGTCCTTTCCTTTCCCATTCTTTCCCTTTTCTCCTCACCGTCTACGCACCTGTATGCGCACCCGCACGCCCGCGCGTGAATATTACAATGTGTGTCCATTTCCCCTCCTCCGGAGTCCGCTTAAAAAACATGCCCTATAACATATCTCTGTATCAGCCTGTTACAAACAAGTTTCAAAAAAGTTCAGGAAAAACCGTAAGATATGTTTGGCTGTTAAGTTAAAACCGTCTACCTTTGCAACCGCAATCGGGAGAGATGCGGCACTGACAAAAACAGTGTGACCGACTTGGTGATACAAACGTAGGAGCGTTGCTTTCCTTTATAAGGATCTGCACCCAGTATCTTACCTTAGCGTGGCTAAGGGAGCGAGAACGGATAAGACCTTTAGGAGCATACAGCCAACCGCCCGTTCAAGAAAGCCTTGAAAAAAAAGTTTTAAAAAACTTTCAAAAACATTTGGTGGTTAAAATTAAATCCCTTACCTTTGCATCCGCTTTCGAAACCGATAGCACAACAAGAAGAAGAGTTCTTTGAAAGACTTATAGATAAACAAACAAGTAGTACAAGCCTATACATTATATGATGTATGGAAAAACAAGAACCGTCAATAATTGATATTGATAGATCTGGATCCTTGAGCAGATTACAACACTAGCAATAGTGGAAAGAATATTTTTACAATGAAGAGTTTGATCCTGGCTCAGGATGAACGCTAGCTACAGGCTTAACACATGCAAGTCGAGGGGCAGCATGGTCTTAGCTTGCTAAGACTGATGGCGACCGGCGCACGGGTGAGTAACACGTATCCAACCTGCCTTATACTCCCGGACAGCCTTCTGAAAGGAAGATTAATACGGGATGGTATCACGAGCCAGCATTTTCTCGTGATTAAAGAACTTCGGTATAAGATGGGGATGCGTTCCATTAGATAGTAGGCGGGGTAACGGCCCACCTAGTCGACGATGGATAGGGGTTCTGAGAGGAAGGTCCCCCACATTGGAACTGAGACACGGTCCAAACTCCTACGGGAGGCAGCAGTGAGGAATATTGGTCAATGGGCGCGAGCCTGAACCAGCCAAGTAGCGTGAAGGATGACTGCCCTACGGGTTGTAAACTTCTTTTATAAAGGAATAAAGTGAGGCACGTGTGCCTTTTTGTATGTACTTTATGAATAAGGATCGGCTAACTCCGTGCCAGCAGCCGCGGTAATACGGAGGATCCGAGCGTTATCCGGATTTATTGGGTTTAAAGGGAGCGTAGATGGGTTGTTAAGTCAGTTGTGAAAGTTTGCGGCTCAACCGTAAAATTGCAATTGATACTGGCAGCCTTGAGTACAGTTGAGGTAGGCGGAATTCGTGGTGTAGCGGTGAAATGCTTAGATATCACGAAGAACTCCGATTGCGAAGGCAGCCTACTAAACTGCCACTGACATTGATGCTCGAAAGTGTGGGTATCAAACAGGATTAGATACCCTGGTAGTCCACACGGTAAACGATGAATACTCGCTGTTTGCGATATACTGCAAGCGGCCAAGCGAAAGCGTTAAGTATTCCACCTGGGGAGTACGCCGGCAACGGTGAAACTCAAAGGAATTGACGGGGGCCCGCACAAGCGGAGGAACATGTGGTTTAATTCGATGATACGCGAGGAACCTTACCCGGGCTTGAATTGCACTCGAATATAGCGGAAACGTTATAGCTAGCAATAGCGAGTGTGAAGGTGCTGCATGGTTGTCGTCAGCTCGTGCCGTGAGGTGTCGGCTTAAGTGCCATAACGAGCGCAACCCTTGTCTATAGTTACTAACAGGTCATGCTGAGGACTCTATGGAGACTGCCATCGTAAGATGTGAGGAAGGTGGGGATGACGTCAAATCAGCACGGCCCTTACGTCCGGGGCCACACACGTGTTACAATGGGGGGTACAGAGGGCCGCTACCACGCAAGTGGATGCCAATCCCGAAAGCCTCTCTCAGTTCGGACTGGAGTCTGCAACCCGACTCCACGAAGCTGGATTCGCTAGTAATCGCGCATCAGCCATGGCGCGGTGAATACGTTCCCGGGCCTTGTACACACCGCCCGTCAAGCCATGGGAGCCGGGGGTACCTGAAGTGCGTAACCGCAAGGAGCGCCCTAGGGTAAAACTGGTGACTGGGGCTAAGTCGTAACAAGGTAGCCGTACCGGAAGGTGCGGCTGGAACACCTCCTTTCTGGAGAGGATGACTGATCGAAAGGTTCTTGTCCTTGTGCTGCTGGTTGTTTATTTAACATATAACTGTAGAAATACAGAGAAGAGAAAGAAGAAGCCGGGTCTAATACAGACTAGGTTGAACTTAGTCCTATAGCTCAGTTGGTTAGAGCGCTACACTGATAATGTAGAGGTCGGCAGTTCAACTCTGCCTGGGACTACGAATCTCAAGATTCGGGGGATTAGCTCAGCTGGCTAGAGCATCTGCCTTGCACGCAGAGGGTCAACGGTTCGAATCCGTTATTCTCCACAGTCTCTGAAAAGAGAAACGGTCTATGACATATTGTACAAGCAAAAAGTAATTTTAGTAGTAAAGAGCTGGAAGTATATATCATCCCGCCGACATGCAAGTGTCAGCGAATGAATAAAGAAAGTAAGCAAGGGCGCATGGCGGATGCCTTGGCTCTCGGAGGCGATGAAGGACGTGATAAGCTGCGACAAGCTTCGGGGAGGTGCAAATAACCTTTGATCCGAAGATTTCCGAATGGGACAACCCAATATCTTGAAGAGATATTATCCTACTTAGTAGGAGGCTAACGCAGGGAACTGAAACATCTTAGTACCTGCAGGAAAAGAAAATAAATAATGATTCCCCAAGTAGTGGCGAGCGAACGGGGAAGAGCCCAAACCATCCATGTTACGGCATGTGTGGGGTTGTAGGACCACGATATTGCATGAAAACAACAGAGAGGAATGATCTGGAAAGTTCAACCATAGAGCATGAAAGTTGCGTATTCGAATGTTGTCGAAGCATAGTGGTATCCTGAGTAGCGCGGAGCACGAGGAATTCTGCGTGAATCTGCCGGGACCATCCGGTAAGGCTAAATACTCCCGAGAGACCGATAGCGAACCAGTACCGTGAGGGAAAGGTGAAAAGCACTTCGAACAGAAGAGTGAAACAGTCCCTGAAACCGTGCGCCTACAAGCGGTCGGAGCAGTTTGAGCTGTGACGGCGTGCCTTTTGCATAATGAACCTACGAGTTGCCGTTGCCGGCAAGGTTAAGGGTGATGACACCCGGAGCCGAAGCGAAAGCGAGTCTGAAGAGGGCGCCTGAGTCGGCAGTGGCAGACGCGAAACCAAGTGATCTACCCTTGACCAGGTTGAAGGCTGGGTAACACCAGCTGGAGGACCGAACCAATAAGCGTTGAAAAGCTTCTGGATGAGTTGAGGGTAGGGGTGAAAGGCTAATCAAACTTGGAGATAGCTCGTACTCCCCGAAATGCATTTAGGTGCAGCCTTGCGGGTTACTGATGTGAGGTAGAGCGACTGATAAGATGCGAGGGCTTCACCGCCTATCAAGTCTTGACAAACTCCGAATGCGCATCAGTCCTACCGCAGGAGTGAGGGCATGGGTGCTAAGGTCCGTGCCCGAGAGGAGAAGAATCCGGACCACCTGCTAAGGTCCCGAAATGACAGCTAAGTTAAACTAACGAAGTCGGACTGCCATGACAGCTAGGATGTTGGCTTGGAAGCAGCCATTCATTTAAAGAGTGCGTAACAGCTCACTAGTCGAGGAGTCCGGCGTGGATAATAATCGGGTATGAAGTTGTCTACCGAAGCAGTGGGATCATGTAAATGATCGGTAGGGGAGCATTCCACCCGGCGTCGAAGGCGTACCGTGAGGTATTCTGGAGCGTGTGGAAAAGCAAATGTAGGTATAAGTAACGATAAAGCAGGTGAGAAACCTGCTCGCCGCAAGACCAAGGTTTCCTGATCAACGCTAATCGGATCAGGGTCAGTCGGGTCCTAAGGCTCAGCCGAACGGCGAGGCCGATGGCAGAAACGGTTAATATTCCGTTACTACCTTTACGGGCGATGTGGAGACGCAGAAGTGACAGTGCCGCCATCTGACGGAATAGATGGTTGAAGGGTGTAGAAGCTGATCGTGGCAGGCAAATCCACCACGTGATTCGAACCTGACAGTATGCCGCGTCCTCCGGGACAAGGCAATAGCGCACGTAAGCATACTGCCGAGAAAATCCGCTAAGCTATACCGTAAAGGTACCCGTACCGTAAACGGACACACGTGGTCGGGATGAATATTCTAAGGCGCTTGAGTGATTCACGGTTAAGGAACTAGGCAAACTGACCCTGTAACTTCGGGATAAAGGGTCCCTCCTCGCAAGAGAGGGCGCAGAGAATAGGTCCAGGCAACTGTTTAACAAAAACACAGGGCTGTGCGAAATCGAAAGATCCGGTATACAGCCTGACACCTGCCCGGTGCTGGAAGGTTAAGAGGAGACGTCATCGCAAGAGAAGCGTTGAATTGAAGCCCCAGTAAACGGCGGCCGTAACTATAACGGTCCTAAGGTAGCGAAATTCCTTGTCGGGTAAGTTCCGACCTGCACGAATGGTGTAATGATCTGGACGCTGTCTCAACCGTGAGCTCAGTGAAATTGTAGTATCGGTGAAGATGCCGATTACCCGCGATGGGACGAAAAGACCCCGTGAACCTTTACTATAGCTTATCATTGAATTTGGGCACGTGATGTGTAGGATAGGTCGGAGGCTTTGAAGCAGGTACGCCAGTATTTGTGGAGCCGCTGTTGAAATACGACCCTTCATTTGTTTGAGTTCTAACTCGTGATGCGAGGACACTGATTGGTGGGTAGTTTGACTGGGGTGGTCGCCTCCAAAAGTGTAACGGAGGCTTCTAAAGGTGCCCTCACGGCGATTGGTAACCGCCGGGAGAGTGTAATGGCATAAGGGCGCTTGACTGGGAGACTCACAAGTCGAGCAGGTAGGAAACTAGAGCATAGTGATCCGGTGTTTCCGTATGGAAGGGACATCGCTCAAAGGATAAAAGGTACTCCGGGGATAACAGGCTGATCCCTCCCAAGAGCTCATATCGACGGAGTGGTTTGGCACCTCGATGTCGGCTCGTCACATCCTGGGGCTGGAGAAGGTCCCAAGGGTTGGGCTGTTCGCCCATTAAAGTGGCACGCGAGCTGGGTTCAGAACGTCGTGAGACAGTTCGGTCTCTATCTATCGTGGGCGTATGAAATTTGCGTGGCTCTGACACTAGTACGAGAGGACCGTGTTGGACTGACCTCTGGTTTACCGGTTGTGCCGCCAGGTGCATCGCCGGGTATCCAAGTCGGGATCGGATAAGTGCTGAAAGCATCTAAGTACGAAGCCGGCCACAAGATTAGATTTCTCAGGGTCGTTGCAGACGACGACGTTGATAGGATGCAGGTGTAAAGATGGAGACATCAAAGCCGAGCATTACTAATTGCCCGTTCACTTTCTTTATATGTGGATGGTGTATACCTTTAGCATTGTTGCTACTGAATTAAATTACGATAACAGCTTATCAATATGTCAACCTTATTCAGGTGGCTATAGCGTGAGGGTTCCACCTCTTCCCATTCCGAACAGAGAAGTTAAGCCTCACCACGCCGATGGTACTGCGTCACAGTGGGAGAGTAGGTAGCCGCCGTTTTACGGAACTCCTCCGGAACAATCAAGTTCCGGAGGAGTTTTTTTTGTTATGTACGCCCGGTAAATTCACCCGGAAATAGAAACAGGCAGGCTTGAAAGCCTGCCTTGATAGAATCGGGGGATAATTATAGTTTCTTTATGCAAGTTATCAGCTTGTCTACATCTTCTTCTGTGGTATCGAAAGAGGTAACGAGTCTCATTTCCCCTATGGCTTCGTTCCAGAAGTAGAAATGATAATGTTCTTGTAGTTTGTCTTCCTTCTCACGCGGCATGATAAAGAATAATTGGTTGCTTTCTACCGTTTGGGTGAATTTTATATCAGGCATTGTGGAAAGCTCCTTGTACAAACGTTGCGCCATTGCGTTGGCATGTTGTGCGCATGTCAGCCATAGGTTATCTGAAAGGAAGGCTGTGAATTGGCAAGAGATATAACGCATCTTGCTGGCCAGCTGGCAGGCTTGTTTTCGGGCATAACGCGCTTCCTTTACCAAATCCTGATCAAAAATCACGACACATTCGGCTCCCATCAGTCCATTCTTTGTTCCTCCCAAAGTCAGTGTGTCAACTCCGCAAGCTCCCGATATGTCATCAAGACTCATTCCCAATGCCGCTGCGGCATTAGAGATACGGGCACCGTCCATGTGTACCCGCAGCCCATGCTGATGGGCAAATTCTGTCAATGCGCATATTTCTTCCGGCTTATAAATTGTTCCTAATTCACTGCATTGGCTTAAGTAAATAGCTCCGGGCTGAGAATGGTGTTCTATACCAAAGTTCACCATAAAAGGTTTTAATAATTCCGGAGTCAGTTTTCCATCCGGGGTAGGAACCGTACGCATGAAACAGCCGGTCGCTTTGCTGGGGGCGCCACACTCGTCTACTGCAATGTGAGCGGTGTCGGCACAGAAGATAATATGGTAAGGACGGGTCATCATTTGCAGTGCCATGGTATTACTGCCGGTACCATTGAATACAAACAGTGCTTCACACGGACGTGCAAATTGTTCTTTTACTTTACGGGTGGCTTCTTCTGTCCAGGGATCATCTCCATAGCCAAGGGCATGTCCGTTATTGGCTTTTATCAGTGCTTCCATGATTTGTGGATGTACACTTGAGTTATTGTCAGATGCAAAACTTCTCATATTCTTTTTCTATTTTACAATTTGCTTGTAAAGGTAGGGGCTTTTTCTACAAAATGCAATGAAACCGTATTGAAATAAAGATGCAAAAGGAGTATCACGCAGGTGTATCATCCATGTAATACGGATCTCCGATCTTTGCCATCGGAAAAATAACAAGGTAAAGGTAAAAGTATGATGAAGATTCAGATGAAAGGCATGAGCCTTATGGTAATTCTCCTGATGTTGGCTTTGACAGTACAGGCGGCCGCTTTACGAGGAACTGTAACAGACAAAGCGACGAAAGAGCCGCTCATTGGTGCGGCAGTGCAATTAAGTGGTACAAGTACGGGGGCCATAACCGATATGGACGGTAATTTCGAACTTGCGGGATTAAGAAATGGAACGTATAAGCTTATTATATCTTATATATCTTATTGTACACAGACTGTTGAGGTTACAATAAACGGTCTGTTGGAAATGAAAGTAGAACTGGAACCGGACAATCAACTATTAGGAGAGGTTGTGGTGGTAGCGGATGCCAAAAAGAATACGGAGAACGCTATTATTGCTCAACAACGCACCAGTTTGGTTATGCAGACCGGAGTCTCGGCCCAGCAGATCACTAAGACACAGGACAAAGATGCTTCGGAAGTGATTCGCCGTGTACCGGGTATCAGTATAATTGAGGAGAAATTCGTGATGGTGCGTGGCCTTTCACAACGGTATAATAATGTATGGATTAACAATAGTGCCGTACCTAGTTCGGAAGCCGACGCGCGTGCTTTTTCTTTCGATATTATTCCATCGTCGCAATTGGACAATATGTTGGTGGTGAAATCGCCCGCACCGGAATATCCCGCTGATTTCAGTGGTGGCTTTATTTTGGTGAATACCAAAGATGTTCCTGGCAGCAATTTGTTTGCTGTTTCGGTTGGAGCGGGCTTGAATGACCGGACTCATTTTAAGGACTTCCGGTATAATAGGGGAAGCGGCACCGATTTTTTGGGTTTCGATCATGGTTTCCGTAGTTTGAAAGGTGGAATTAATGCGGTGCTTGATCCGATGAATAACGGTTATGATTTATTGAATAACGGGTTGAACAATGACTGGACAGTTAAAAGACGTAAGCCTATGGCAGACCTCAGCCTGAGTATGAATTTCAGCCGTCGCCGGGTAGGTAGTAACGGGAGTACTTTGGCTATGTTGGGAACTGTGAACTACAGCAATAGCTATAAGACTTATCTGGATATGGATAATAATTTGTTTGGTGCCTATGATACGACACACGACCGTTCTAATTATTTGCGCAAAAGTGTGGATGACCAATATAACCATCAGGTCCGTGCAGGAGCTATGCTGAATTTTACTTATGTGCCTGCCAGTGGTAACAGCCGCTATGAGTTCAAGAATATTTTTAATCAATTAGGGAAAGACCGCTATACTTACCGTAAGGGGACAGATGCGCAGAATGATTATGAAGAGAGCGCGGAATACTATTATCAGAGCCGTACCACTTACAATGGTCAATTTACAGGGAAACATACATTGGGTGAGGCCGACAAATTAGATTGGAGTGCCGGATATTCTTATGCCAATCGGAATATGCCGGACCGTCGTCGATATACTACTGTGCTCAATACGGAAACCAATCAGTTGGAAGTGGAGAACTTGAATGAGATTAATCGGGAATTTTCCCGGTTGGATGAACATATCCTGTCGGCTAATGTCAATTATCAGCATGATTTCTCTTTCGGAGATTTTACTCCTGTTCTGAAAGCCGGAGCTTACACGGAGTATCGTACTCGTGAATATAATACCCGTTTTTTTATCTATAGTTGGAAAAATGGATTGCCGGGCGCTTATAAGGTCATGAATGTTCCCAATGAATTATTGCAAGAGAAGAACTATGGAGAGAATGGACTTTATTTATTGGAACAAGTGGACTGGCGCAATAATTACGAAGGCAATAATCTTCTGAGTGCCGGTTATGCGGGGGTTAATCTGCCGTTGGGTAAATGGAATGTATATGCCGGAGTTCGTTTTGAACATAATGGCATGGAACTGGTCAGCCATACACAGAAAAACGAGAAAAGTCCCACGAGTGTGTTCTATACGTACAATGATTTCTTCCCGTCTGTGAATGCGGCTTATCGTCTGAATGACAAGCATCAGTTCCGTTTGTCTTATGGACGTACCGTGAATCGTCCGGAATTTCGTGAGGTCTCTTCTTCTGTATATTATGATTTTGACCTTGCCAGCAATGTACAAGGTAATTATAACCTGAAGCCTGCTTATATTGATAATTTGGATTTTGGCTATGAGCTTTATCCCAGCAGTGGAGAATTGGTCTCTGTCTCCCTTTTCTATAAAAGGTTTAAGAATCCCATTGAATGGACTTATACAGTATCTGGAGGTACGGATCTTGTCTATTCGTATATCAATGCCAAAGGAGCGGATAATTATGGGGTGGAAGTGGATATTCGCAAGAATTTGGATTTTATAGGTATGCGTCATTTTAGCCTTAGTCTGAACGGGGCCTTAATTAAAAGTAAGGTGAAATTTGAGCCGGGAGCCAAAGAGGAGGATCGTCCGATGCAAGGCCAGTCTCCCTATTTGATTAATGCCGGCCTTTTCTATCAACATGCCGGTAGCGGATGGAATGCTGCATTGCTTTATAACCGTATCGGTAAACGCATTATTGGTGTAGGCCGTAGTCTGGGAACCGCAGGCAATGAAGTCAGAGTGCCCGATTCTTATGAAATGCCCCGTAATGCAGTGGATTTAAGTGTCTCGAAAAAAATCGGTGATCTGGAAATAAAGGTTGCCATGCGAGACTTGTTGGCGGAGAGGGTTTCTTTCAAGCAATTTGAAGAAACCGCTCATGGGGAAGTGAAACAAATCACCCGCCAGTACAAACCGGGGCATAACTTCAATTTGAACATTAACTATACGTTTTAAAACAGAATGAATCTTTCATTATTAACTAATAAACAAATGAAAATGAGAACTAACAAGTTTATGATTTACGCATTCTCGGCAATGATGCTGGGGGGAGTGATTGCCTGCAGCAGTGATGATCCGGAAACTGATTCGGGAAACGGTAATGGCAACGGTGGAAATACCGGGACTCCTTATGTATGGGGAAGTGAGGGAGCTATTAAAACATGTGACCACTTGTTGTTTGATGATGATAAGACAGAGAATGTCAAAGGTGCCGTGATAGGAAACGGAGACCAGGAGTTTATTTTTAAAGGTACACGGACTTTGCCCAAAGGAACTTATCTGATGAAAGGATGGATTTATGTGGGGGCAGGGTCGGTACTGACCATCGAGCCGGGGACTGTCATCAAGGGGGATAAAGATACACAGGCTGCCTTGATTGTGGAACCGGGAGGCAAACTGATAGCCGAGGGTACTAAGGACGCTCCGATTGTCTTTACCTCTGAACAGCCTAAAGGCCAGCGTAAACCGGGAGATTGGGGAGGACTGATCATTTGTGGTAATGCCAGGAACAATCAGGGAGTGTTGAATCAGCAGATCGAGGGAGGTCCGCGTACTAAACACGGAGGAAATGATGATGCTGACAATTCAGGTACATTGAGATATGTGCGTGTGGAATTTGCTGGTTATCCTTTTCAGAAAGATAAGGAAATTAATGGCATAACTTTGGGATCTGTAGGTAGCGGGACTACCATTGACCATGTGCAGGTATCGTACTCCAATGATGACTCTTACGAATGGTTTGGAGGTAGTGTGAATTGTAAATATCTAGTGGCTTATAATGGATGGGACGATGAGTTTGATACGGATAATGGCTTCTCCGGCAAGGTGCAGTATTGTCTTTCAATCCGTGACCCGAGAATTGCGGATACTTCTCAGTCCAATGGCTTTGAATCGGATAATTGTGGAGATGCCTCACTGATAGAGCCTTATACGACAGCAGTATTTAGTAATGTCACTTTTATCGGGCCGTTGGGGCGTGATGCAAACTTCGCCAATAACGAGAGTTATATCACCGGCGGCAGCTTCAATCCTAATAATGGTTCGGCTTTAGGCAAGTTCCAGTCTGCCATGCAGATCCGACGTTCCAGCCGTTTGAATTGCTTTAATTCAGTAGCTGTGGGATATCCTGTCGGTTTGATCATTGATGGTGAGAAGGGCAATACAGTGGAGATGGCCAAGGCAGGGAACATGAAGTTGGAGAATATTTGGTTTGCAGGCATGACGGTGGCCGGTTCTGATGCCAACAAGGTATATGACGACGTGCTTTATGATGCTGTGAACAAGCAAATCATTGATGCTGGCCGGGAGTCTTACTCTTCTACTTTCTTCAAGGCTCAGAAAGGGAATAAAGTATTGGCCGATATCAATGAACTGAAATTCAAGGACGGACGTAAAATCGGTGTGAACTATATGCCGGATGCAGGTAGCCCTGTGCTGACTGCCGCTTCGTTCAGTGATGCATTATTGAGCACTGGCTTTGAGAAAGTGGAATATATCGGAGCGTTTGGAACAGACGATAACTGGTTGGATGGCTGGACAAACTTCGATCCTAATAATACAGACTACTAATACACCTTTGAATATACACACACATCGCTGTTGATTTTTTAAGGGGATTCTATGCGGTAAAGTCATAGAATTCCCTTATTTTTGTATCCGAACCTAGAAACTATTAATTAATACACCTATGTATCCATTTAAATTTAACCCCATTCTGAAATCCACCATTTGGGGTGGAGAAAAGATTATCCCGTTCAAGCATCTCAATATTGAACAGCCTCAGGTTGGCGAAAGCTGGGAGATCTCTAATGTTCCGGGCGACGAGTCTGTTGTTGCTAATGGAACCGAAGCCGGCAAGAATCTGAGTCAGTTGGTAAAAGAATATAAAGGATCTCTGGTAGGAGAAAGTAATTATCAGCGTTTTGGGGATAACTTCCCTTTGTTGATCAAATTCATTGATGCTTGTGACGACCTCTCTATACAGGTGCATCCGGATGACGAGCTGGCAAAGAAGCGTCATAATTCGATGGGCAAGACCGAAATGTGGTATGTTATTGACAATGCCGGAGGCAAAGCGCATCTTCGTTCGGGGCTGAGTAAAAAGATTACTCCCGATGAGTATGCCGCCATGATTGCTGATAATACGATTTGTGATGCATTGGCCGATTATGCCGTGCAACCGGGTGATGTGTTTTTCTTGCCTGCGGGACGCATTCATAGTATTGGAGCCGGATGCTTTATTGCTGAGATTCAGCAGACTTCGAATGTGACTTACCGGATTTATGATTTCAACCGTAAGGATAAGAATGGCAATACTCGTGAATTGCATACGGAATTGTCGAAAGATGCCATAGATTATTCTGTAGAAGAGGATTACCGTACTCATTATACTCCGAAACAGAATGAGTCTGTGGAGTTGGTTACCTGTCCGTATTTTACTACTTCTGTCTATGACTTGACTGAAAATATGACGATAGATTATAGTGAGCTGGACTCATTTGTAATTTATATTTGCATGGAAGGTTCTTGTACGGTAACTGATGGGGATGGTAACTCATTGGAATTGCAAGCCGGTGAATCTATCCTTTTTCCTGCCACGACAAAAGAAGTGAAAGTAACCGTGGAGGGGCATGCTAAGTTCTTGGAAACTTATGTATAAAGATCCGGTCTGTCTG
This sequence comes from Phocaeicola sartorii JCM 17136 = DSM 21941, assembly GCF_054653615.1. Lineage (NCBI taxonomy): Bacteria > Pseudomonadati > Bacteroidota > Bacteroidia > Bacteroidales > Bacteroidaceae > Phocaeicola > Phocaeicola sartorii. Next base: position 323,901 of record NZ_BAAIFW010000006.1, on the reverse strand, counting down.
ATGTAAATAAACTGCTGCCTTCATCGGGTATTGAAGGCAGCAGTTTATTTTATTAAAGACGCTGTTTCTTGTGTTTAACAGATAAACTTCAGGCATACGGGCTTGTTGGTTTTTATTGTCTTGCCTGTGTCTTTCAGCAGTCCTGTCTGGGGATCTCTTTCAAATACCTGTATGGAGTTGCTGTCTCTGCAGGCCACCAGCAGGTAGCGTCCGTTCCGGCTGATGATAAAATTACGTGGGTGGATATCAGTCGGCTGATAACCTGTCTTGGTCAATGTCCCTTCTTCTTGATTTATGGCGAAGATAGCAATACCGTCTGCTTTTAAGCGGTTGGATGCATACAGAAATTTTCCATCGGGTGAAATGTGGATATCTCCGCTGCCCTTGGCCCCCACTGTGTCAGCTTCTATATATTGTATGGCGTTTAATTTTCCTTTGTCGTAAGAGAAAGCGATGACTTTTCCTGAGATTTCATTAATCAGATAAGCGAATTTTTGGTTCGGATGGAAACAAATGTGGCGTGGTCCTGATCCGGGTTCTACTTTTATATCAGATTCTCCGGATTCATTCAGCAAGGAATGGGACACACCATCAGTTACATGCTCACTAACAGGGAACACATGGATCCGGTCTGTTCCTAGATCAGTGGCAAGTAGATATTTATGATCAGGAGTGAACTCTACACAATGCAGATGCGGCTGTGTTTGTCTCTCTTTGTCAAGACTGCTTCCGGTAAAGGAGATAAGGCGTGTCCCGGAATTTAATTTGCCGTCTTTATCCAGTGGGAAGACGGTAATGCTACCTCCCATATAATTGGCTGTCAGGACAAATTTTCCCGACGGGCTGAGAGTAATATAACAGGGTGCGCCGCCATCAGTGAGCTGGGAATTGAGCAAGGTTAGCTTCTGCTGTTCTTTATCGAATTTGATGGCATTGGCGGTAGAGCTTTTTCCGGCATCCTCTCCTACCGCATATATTCTTTCTCCATCAGCCGACGGAATGAGGTAAGAGGGGTTGGATATTCCTTTTATCCCGCTGATATATTGGGAGTTTCCTGTTTGCTCATCAAAACTGTAGATTTTGATGCCTTCTTCATCCGGAGTTGCATAGCTGCCTACCAGCATATACATCCGGTTCATATTTTCTGCGGCTGCTGTCGGTTCTGTTTGTTGCTTGGGAGAGGATGTGCAGGCTCCCAGTATCATACTGCTCATACACAAGGTCATTAACTTTTTGTTCATATTGCCAGGTCTGTTAGGATTAGATAAATTATGTCCAAAGATACGTTGTTCTCATTAAAATGCGCTAAATAAGCGAATAAATAATTGGATATTAACAGAAGTGTGTGTACATTTGCAACCTCTTTATGAGATACCAGTACGGGGTTGACTGGATTTGACAGCGTGGCTAAGTGGTATGTAAGCATGCAGTGCGTGGTTGATTGGCACTATAATCCCAGTTTTCAAAATTTTATCTGGCAACGAAAATTATGCTCTTGCTGCTTAATCGAATCATAGTAGATTAGCTTTATTTCCGCCAAAGTGGTGGAAACGAGACATCACTCAAAAGCTCTTGTTCCGAAGCGTTTGATCAAGTGGTGCAGTAAAATCGGGAATAGTTAGAGATCCGCCTCGTGTCTCTTACGAAAATTTAGAGGATAAGGTATAAGTTGGTGGCTTCGGTCCTGCTTATACTCGAAAATTCAGGCGAAGATAAGCATGTAGAAAGCGTATGGCTTCCTCGTTTGGACGAGGGTTCGACTCCCTCCAGCTCCACGAATGGATTTGAAAACCGCTGATTTTCAGCGGTTTTTTCTTTTGTAAAATCAGATACTCCCCCTTTTACTCCCCCTGTCTTTTATATTCATTTAACCTGTTCCTGTTAAATACCATAAAAAATGAACTTATTTCTTGATTAGATTGGGACTTGATACTTTTATTATTATGTGTAGATTACTTGTTTCATAAACGAAAAGAGGAACCATACGTAATCCATTGTATAGTTCCTCCTAAATACTATGTAAAAAGTTTATATTATAGTTTTTCAATCTCTTCTTTAGACAATCCTGTAGCTCCAATAATTAATTCCATTGCGGTTCCTGATGACTTTAGATAACGGGCGACTTCGATAGCTTTCTTTCTTTCTCCTTCTTCAAGACCTTCCGCCCTTCCTTCTTCCCGTTCAGTATTGATATTATCACGAAGGATTACAATATTATCCAAGTGACGATAATAGGCAGCAAGTTCATCCTTGGTCATGCTATCCAGTTTCAACCTTTCACGAGCCTCCTCAAGACCGGGAGCTGTAGCTGTGGAAGGTATCTCTCCGGTGTTAAGATAATAGATCCATTCTTCCAGGGGACTTTTTGCTACCTGATTAAAACCGTTCACTTTCAGGATATAATATTCAGGATATAGCTGACTTACCGTATCCACCTTGAATGTCTGCTTCTGGAATGGAGTGAGTTCCAGGAGATCATTGGTGTGGATCCCCCTGAATTCCGTCTTTCCATGATAGACGAAGTCCTTGCCATGCCCTAGGGAGAAGTAGACTATATTGACACTATATACTTTACGGACCTTGTCATAACTTTCCCCTCTGTTGATATACTCAGTGACCAGTTTGGAAGTTCCGAACAACATACGCTGGAAGTAGGCATATTCATTATTGTTCTGCACCTCTATCAATACCAGCTCACCCTTGGAGTTCTCGGCAAGCATATCCACACGGTTATACTTGTCATATTCGTCCTCCAAGTTGCTCTCGCTCTCAAGAAGCCTCTGGATAATGATCCTCTCACCCAATAACGTGGTGAGCAGGCCTTCAAGCACACTGAAGTTGGCCTTGTTTCTGAGCAGACGTTTCATCGCCCAGTCAAAACGGATGATCTGGTTCTTATTGTTGCAGTTCATAATGGTCTGATATATGGGTTACTACAAAAATAGACAAAAAACTCAAGACCTCCAAAATAAAATGATAAAAGCACCATCTGTTGGTGAATTTCCTTTACTGTCCGGAATGATTTTTTGTCACATCCCGTTGCTGTTCCGGTATCAATTCCGTCATCTGTTGTAGCATACATTATATATGATATCTTTCAACCTTTCATACTCATATCCTTTTCTTTATATATTCGACAATGAAGCTCCCCGCGAGTACGGAGAAGATGATATTGACCGGCTGTCTCCAGTTCCATGGCAGATCCGTTGTGGTCGTAACCGAAAATATGATCATATAGATAATGATATATACCGGAAGCGATAATAAGATATGTATCCCAATGTCCTTTTTCATTTTTACAAGCTAAGGTTATTCATAATAAATGGTATATGATATTTCTCTGGTATGACATGCTTTCTTTCTGTATCGGCGTATTAAAAGTTTGTTCAAATATATCGGTATATAGGTGGGAAGAAGTCAAAAAATCACTATTTTTTGTCCATTTTTGACTAATCTGGTGCATTTGGGACTGTGTATTCTCCTTCTTAACACACAATATGGTACCGGATTCAAAAAACAACCAGACCTGTGTGGCAATATAAAAATTCCTTCTCTGATCACTCCAAAACCTTATATATGAGAAAAGCTTGAGGCATAAATATAGTATTTTAGTGTTTGCTTCAAGTATTATAATAAGAAACAATTTACCGGGTTATCTCCAATACCAGAAAATGATTGGATGATTAATTCGAGGGCTAGGAAACCGGAAGTAGTCATAGCAGCTTTAGTCTCTGTGTATGAAACCGGATGGAATAGCGGGAAGTCAAGTTGGAGATGGAGAATCACAACGACGGCTCTCTCATTTTTTCTTCCCCTTTCTTGAATCCTTCAAAGCCTTATATGTGAGAATGATATATAAGAGAATAGAAACGTAATAACAAACAATTAAAAATTAGAGAAATGGGAAATTTAGTAAAAGCATTGAAGATCGCCGCAAATGTAGCGGAGATCATCGTGGCAGGCTCTGTATTGATCGAGCTTGCCGAGAAGTATGGTGGCAGATTGGGAAAGAAAAAATCCACCACGGGTAAAGTCGAAGCTGTGGATGCGGCGGTGACTGAGAACTAACATAACGTCTTGAACAGTGGATTATGATAAGGGCCAGGACGTAATAATAACAATCCTTGAGGTTACTACATCAATACTCAAGGGAATTAAGAAGCTAAGAAGTTTATTTATAAAAGCAAAGAAATAAACCTCTTGGCTTTTTTTCGTTTACCGGATTATTAACAACTAAAAAATAAGAATAGTATGGAAACAATGACTAATGAACTTACTGTCATTCCAAGAACAATCGGAATGGTAACAAGAATGATGGATGCAGTTTAGCAAAAATGCTTCTTTTGTACGGGATGTTCTGAAATGATTCATTATTATATTTTGTATTAATCAATTTATTCTGTCATCAACTCTTCTGTGTCGTCTATCAGTGCATCATAGATTTCAGGCAGATAAGCGACTTCATCTTCCGGATCTTCAAGATATTCATCCAGATGTTCGTTGAAGGTGTCGTAATCGTTCAATTCCCTAGATTCTACATTCTGAGTTTTTCCAGCCACATCCTTATAAATCGTATTTCCATGTATGGCAGACGAACGTTGTAATCGAGAAGATTTGTGGGCAAAGTCACGTTGCGGTGGGGCAGCGTTTTCATTCAGACTTCTTTCCAGCATGTTTCTGTTTATGGCATCTTGATAAGTGTAATATCCAAAGATGATAAAGATACAAAGAGTACCTATGCCTTTCAGAAGATTACTTTTGTTCCAGTAAGAGTTATTGTTCATATTCTTTGGTTATTAGACAGTTGTGTTCAGGGAACGAATTGTTGTTATCTGTTTCTTTTCAGAGCCTCTTCATAGACAGTCTTCACCTGCTCCCTCAGATGTAGAGGCTTGATGATTGTCAGCGAGCGGCTTCTTGAAAGCAAGGCCATCACAAAATCATTGGTAATACGGAGATGTAGTTTAATTCGGAATTCTTTCTCATCATCTACAATGATCTCTTGGGAATGATGCAATGGAACAGATTTCAGGAAACTGCCATCCAAAGGGCTATAACTCAATTCGATCTCTTCTATAGGAATATTCGTCTGGTTCCAAATGCCATAACAATCTTTAAAAAGGCTGTTTATGTCTATGTCCATATTACGCTTGAATGTTTTTCCATACAATATCCTGAGGGTCAATAACACAGTCCACACTGAAAGTTTTCAATACGTTTTCTTCATAAGCAAGAAGATACCACCGGTATTGGTCTTCTTTCAAATAGTGTGGCAACACTTCTTTTTCACGCACCTTTCCATTCTCCCGGACATACATATATTTAAAGATTATGGGATGTGAGAATTTAATAGCCTTGATTAGAAGTGGTAGATATTCGTTATTTACCGGACGATGATGTTCTGCAACTACATAAGTATGAAGGTCTGAAGAGGTATCCAAAGCATTCAGTATATCAAAGTTGAGAAGGAGTCTTTCATATTGTTCTTTTTTCGTATCATCCTCCTCATTGATATAATATCCATTCCGTTTCTTGTCGAAACAGATGCGGATACCGAACATCTCTTCTATCGCATTAAAGTCCCGTTGCAATGTTCTGAGGTCCACAGGTATCCCACCACGTTCTTCCATGCGGTGTGTCACATAATTTTCCAGTTCTTCACGGGGGACATACCGTTGAAGTCCTTTCAGTTTATTGATGATAACCAGCATACGCTGTAATCTTTCCAACTTTTTCCCCATATAATTATGAATTTGATTTTATTATGGGCAAAGATATTGAAGGCAAGCGACAAAACATGTCGTTGAACAAATTTTATTCCGGTCCTCTTCTCTTTAATAAACTTTGGATATCTTTGCAACTCTAAAACAGATAAGATTATGACAAAAGCAGAAATTGTAAATGAGATCTCCCTGAAAACGGGAACAGACAGAAAAGAAGCACTTCAGATCGTGGAAGGATTCATGGATAGTGTTAAAAAGTCACTGGTAAATGGAGAAAATGTATACCTGCGAGGGTTCGATAGCTTCACATTGAAACACCGTGCTGAGAAGGTGGCCCGTAATATAACCAATAATACTACCATGATTGTTCCGGCCCATGATGTTCCCCACTTCAAACCGTCTAGAGATTTTACATTGGATTAAAATGCGGTAGATTCATAAAATGGCTTCACTATACAATTCATTACTGATTTTAGGTCGTGGAATAGGGCAAGTGATGTTCCAGAATAATGCACTATCCGGTCTGTTGATGCTGATTGGAATCTTCCTGAATTCATGGCAGATGGGAATATTGGCTTTGAGTGGTAATATAATAAGTACATTAACTGCTCATTTTTCAGGCTATGGACGTGACGATATAAAGAACGGATTGTATGGCTTTAACGGTACATTGGTGGGAATAGCAGTCGGAGTCTTCATGGAGCTGTCTTTAGGTTCCTTATTGCTGATGGTTGTGGCTGCATGTATTTCAACCTGGATAGCACGACTTCTCAATTTGCAACGTTCACTTCCCGGATTTACAGCACCTTTCATCCTTTCCGTATGGATGTTATTGGGGTTCTGTTCCTGGATTATGCCTGATATTTTGTTGGTTTCTGATACGGTAACTGATGCTACACAAGGAATCAATTACTTTCAGACCTTCAGTTTTGGTATCGGTCAGGTAATGTTTCAAGGGAATATCTGGACTGGTTTATTGTTTTTAATTGGTATTCTTATCAATTCACGAACTGCTGCTTTCTATACTGTAATTGGAGCACTTTTCCCTATTCCTTTGGCTATCTTGCTGGGGATAGATGCTGAAACGTTGAATATGGGATTGATGGGATATAACGGTGTATTGTGTGCCATTGCTTTAGGAGACAGAACCCTGAAAAGTCTTGTATGGGACTCATGTTCAGTCTTGCTTTCCACTCTCTTGCAGATTATAGGGATGAACTTGGAGATTACTACTCTGACCGCCCCTTTTGTCGTATCTGTATGGATCATAATGGGAATACAGAAATTGGTGAGTGTCAGAATAGAAAAGAGTTGATTCAGGTATTACGATTAATAATAGAATAAGGAGGCTGGATAATGAAGTTCTGTCTCCTTTTTTGTAATCAGCTTCTTAGCTAAAAAGATTATGAGGCTTATAACTTTGTAACAAGAGAAATAGAATAATTAGCGGTGATTTCTCGGAGTCTCCGCTATTTTTTCGCGCTTCAAATTATAAATATTAGAATATTATTTTGAATTATAGAATTATATTATATATCTTTGTCCTTGGATAATTGAGTAACCAATGAGAATATTTACCGAACAAGCATTAAAAGAATATGCAGAGAATCATCCTGATTCAAGGGTTGCTTTGCAAGAATGGACTACTATTGTGAAAAGAAGCAAATGGACTTGCTTTGCCGATATTAAGAAAACGTTTAATAGCGTTGATAATGTAGGTAATCAACGTTATGTTTTCAATATCAAAGGTAACAACTATCGCTTGGTAGTAGTGATTAAATTCACCATTCAGTTTGTGTATATTCGCTTTATTGGTACTCATAAGGAATATGATAAAATAGATTGCGCTAATATTTAGGATTATGACAAAGATAGAAAATCAAACCCAGTATGAATGGGCGGTGAAAAGAGTGGAGGAACTTCTTCCATTGGTGAAAGATGATACTCCTTTGAATGACCCAAACAGCATAGAATTAGAACTTCTGTCTAATTTAGTTGCCGATTATTCCGAAGAACATTTTTCTTTAGGAGAACCTTCACTTGTTGATGTTCTTAAGCTTCGTATGTATGAAATGGGGTTGAATCAGAAGTCACTTGCAAAATTAGTAGGTGTCAGCCCTTCGCGTCTCAGTGATTATATTTCCGGGAAGTGTGAACCAACTTTGAAAGTTGCGAGAGAAATAAGTCGGAAGTTGAATATTGATGCAAATATAGTATTGGGAGTATAAGGGAAGGAATAAACCTTTTTGTATGACACCTTTCATAACCTGGAAAATTATATTACTTTCTTCAACATCCAATACCTGTAGCCTTGCTTTAGAAGAGAAGTTGGAAGAATGGTCTGTAATTTCTGAACTGGTTAAATAATTTTATCTATATAAAAAAGAATGGAGATGTGCATTTTGACACACCTCCATTCTTTTTTTAGAACATGAATGTCACCTTATTATTTTATGTTTAATTCTATGACATAATCTATGTCATCAGGTACTTGCGGCAGTTTTATCAATATACCGTCTTTTTCCTGTTTGAAAGAAAGTGGAGTCTTGGAAATAAACTGCATTGCTTTCTTTACTTTTGCCTTCAGAGGTATATAAAGTGCGTCATCCTGCAAATTTAGTATATGGATGAACAAACGGTCACCTTTGCGGGTTGACACCCCCCATGTGTGAGGAGCTACATCACCACCACGGGTTCCATAAATCGTTTCTCCATATTGGGCCATCCATTCACCCACCTGTTTCAGATGCTCTACAGCTGTAGCGGGTAATTCTCCGTTGGGTTGAGGGCCGATATTCATGAGCAAATTCGCATTTTTTCCGGCTGCTTTAACCAGATAGTGTATCAATGCTTTGGGTGATTTGTAGTTTTGGTCTTCAATCTTGTATCCCCACATCCCGTTCATCGTTTCACAAGTTTCCAGAGGGAGTTCACTTACTCCTTGTCCGGCAGAAAAACCGGCTTTGTTTTCACCGGGCAGATCACGCTCGAACATTTGGAAATCTTCTCCTGCATAAGGAGTCCGGTGATGGTTGTTGCCTATTAGACAGGAGGGTTGCAACTTATGGATTAACGCATATTGTTCTTCCAGTTGCCAGTTGAAGTTGGCGGGTTGATCCCAAATACCGTCAAACCAGATGGCACCGACAGGACCGTAATTAGTCAGAAGCTCAGTCAGCTGTTTGTTCATAAACTCGTAGTAGCTTTTCCAGTTCCCATGCCCTTTGGGACGTCCGGTCCCATGTCCGGTGTTTCCTTCCGGATAGTCATCGCGAAACCAGTCTAGATGTGAATAATAAAAATGGAGCTTGATGCCCTGCTTCTGACATTCTTCTGCCAGTTCTTTCAGAATGTCCCGTTTGAAAGGAGTGGCATCTACGATATTATAATCGGATTCTTTTGTATCAAACATGGAGAAACTGTCATGGTGGCGGCTGGTGATACAGATATATCTGGCACCGGAGGCCTTGATGGCAGATACCCATTCGGCGGCATTGAAACGTGAAGGATAGAATCCGGATGCCAGTTTGGCATATTCATCACGGTTGATGTTGTGGGTGTTCATATACCATTCTCCTTGAGCGGTCATGCTGTAAATGCCCCAATGAAGGAATATGCCGAACTTGTTGTCTTGGAATTCCTGCCGTGCTTTTATGTTTTCAGGAGTCGGTGTATAAATTTGACCGGAGGTTTGTGCGAAGGCTGAAGTTCCCGCCATCAATAACAAGGCTGCGCCTAGTCTGATTTTTTTTGCTAATTTGCTTTTCATCGTTATTCTAAATTTATTTTGTGCAATATAGTTATACTCTTGGGATATTTAAAGCATTTTCTGGAAAATGTTGTAATACGAACTGAAATCGTTAAAAAATAGATTCTGACCGGATGATATGTGAAGGGTTCTCTTTATTTATAAGGTATAAAAAGATGTTTTCTATTGTTTGGAAATCAATCATTCTATACCTTTGTCTCATTAATATTGAATTTTATATGAAAGTAAAAGAAATTCCTATACTGCTTTTGACCGGTTATCTGGGCAGTGGAAAAACGACATTGGTGAACCATATTCTTTCTAATAAACGTGGGGTTAAGTTTGCGGTTATTGTCAATGATATCGGTGAGGTGAACATTGACGCCGATCTTATACAGAAAGAGGGAATTGTAGGGAAGAAAGATGAAAGCCTGGTGGCACTTCAGAATGGTTGCATCTGTTGCACCTTGAAAATGGATTTGGTGGAGCAGATAGATGATATCATGAAGTTGGACCGTTTTGATTACATCGTGATTGAGGCGAGTGGCATTTGTGAACCGGCTCCCATCGCACAGACCATTTGTTCTATTCCGGGTATGGGTGGAATGCATGGAGGATGTCACCTGGATTGCATTGTGACTGTGGTAGATGCCTTGCGTTTGCAAAGTGAGTTTTCTTGCGGCAATGACTTGACCCGTAAAGGGATTGATGAAGAGGATATTGAAAATCTGATTATCCAGCAGATTGAATTTTGCAATGTTATACTGTTGAATAAGGCTTCGGAAGTGGAACGTGACGAATTGGAACGTATCAAGCAGATTGTCCGTACACTGCAACCGGCAGCTGAAATCATAGAATGTGATTATGCCGATGTGGATTTGGACAAGATAATCCATACTGGAAAATTTGACTTTGAACGTACCGCCACCTCTGCCGGTTGGATACGCGGGATAGAGAGCCCCCTTACGGAAGAGCAGAAAACAGAAGCGGAGGAACATGCGCACCATCACCATCATCATCACGATGAGGAGCATGGGGAACACGCACACCATCACCATCATCATCATGAAGATGGTGAGGTAGAAGAATATGGTATCAGTACTTTTGTATATTATCGTCGTCCGGCTTTTGATATCCATAAATTCGACCGTTTTGTATCAACCCGGTGGAGCCGTAATATCATTCGTGCGAAAGGAGTCTGTTATTTCAGCAATAATCGTGACATGTCTTTCCTTTTCGAGCAGGCCGGAGTGCAGAAAAAACTGAAGGAAGCCGGTTTGTGGTATGCCACGGCACCTGAGGAGGAGCTGATAGAGGCCATGCGCCAGGAACCTGGCTTGTTGCGGGATTGGGATGATAAATATGGCGACCGTATGCAGAAAATAGTTTTTATCGGGCAGCATCTTGATAAGGAACTGCTGATGCGTGAACTTGATGAGTGTCTGGAATAGATTCTCATAAGGGGATATAATCTTTGGTATGATGGAGCCATCCATTATACCAAAGATTTCTCAGTCTCTTATTTTTTTACCTTTTTCCCATTGATATACAGTTCCTTCAGAACTACATCTTTAGCTCCAGTAATTAAATTCCCCTTTTTCTCTACATTATTGAAACGGCTGTTTGTAACATGGATGTCTTCAATGTTGACACGGTCGTCATATCCGGTGATCAGGACTCCGTATTTACTCTTTTCACTGGTGACATTATCCAGATATACGTGGCGCACTACGGGCGGGAAACTTCTGTCACATTTCTCACGGTTCTCATATTGCAGGTTGATTTTCAAAACGGCTTCGCGGCATTCGCCTACTTCTACATTACGCACATAAATATTTTCAATGATACCACCGCGGCAGTTGTTGGTTTTGATGCGGATGACACGTTCCAGGTTCGGACTGTCCATTTTGCAGTTCTCAACAAACAGATTCTTGTATCCTCCCGAGATCTCACTGCCTACGACCACACCGCCGTGCCCGTCTTTCATCTCACAATTGCGTACAATGATATTTTCACTGGGCACGTTCCATTTTCGCCCGTCCGCATTCCGTCCGCTCTTGATGGCGATGCAGTCGTCTCCTGTATCGAATATACAGTTCTCAATCAATACATTCTTGCTTGATTCCGGATCACAGCCATCGCTATTGGGACCGTGGCTGGATACTTTGACTCCACGCACTGTCAGGCTTTCACAAAATAAGGGATGGATAACCCAAAATGGCGAGTTTTTCAACGTCACATTTTCTATTAAAATGGTGTTACAGCGATAAAGATTGATAAGCTGGGGACGTAAGCCGTCTTCAAAAGTCATCTGCCTTTTATCTATCGGAGCAAATGTTTCGGCATACATCAACAGTTTGTCCCTGCCACCGTTTCTTTGGGCTGTCATACCTTCTTTCCAGCCATAATGCGGAGCACCGCACATACTCCACCAGTTATCGTTACTAGCCTGCCCGTCGATAATGCCTTTGCCGGTAATGGCTATATTGCTTTCGCCATACGCATAAATCAGCGGATGCAGATTATAGCAGTCCACTCCTTCCCAACGGGTGAGTACGGTTGGAGTATATAGATACTTTTCTGAAGAAAATTTCAGATGGGCACCTTCTTCCAGGTGCAGATTCACGTTACTTTTCAGTGTGATGGGACCTGTCAGAAATTCTCCGGCCGGAATCCATACGGTTCCTCCTCCTGCCTGACTGCATGTGAGGATAGCCAGATTGATCGCTTCATGGCAGAATACTTCACCATTGTCTCCTTCTTTGGCTCCGAAATCTTTAATGTTGTACACACGGTAGGGGAAAGATGTTTTTTTGATCTGTTTCTCTATCTTCTCACTTTCTTTCCAGATTTCCTGTGGTATTTGTGCATGGATCACAGAAAAGCACGCACATATACAACACATGCTAACTAACTTTCTTATCATATTCTTTATGTTTATAAATTAATAAATCAACCGGCATGAAAAACTAATAAATCTGATAGCTTCTCTCTACGTATGAATTACGGTAGGAATATGCGCTGTGTTTTTCATGGTTATCAGAAAAATTCCAATGATGCAATATTAAGGCATATAATTTAAAAATAAGTGGATTAATTGCCCATTCTTGTGTAATTTCTAATAAATTGGAAATAAATTCTGCTATATTCCTTTATTATTTGTATATTCGTACCCTAATTGCCTGACATTATGAAATACATTGTCTGTTATATATTGACATCTATTTGGGGAATATTGGTTGCTGTTGGTAATATTTCTGTTACCCGGGACAGTCTTTTGAATGTGGTGAAGGCTTCTTCTGACCTTTCCTGCAGGGTTACTGCCTACAGGAATTTGGCCGATCTTTATTTCGAGAAGCCTGAAGAAGCGGATTTTCTCAATAAAATGTATTTCACAGCAAAGGAAGCCGGCGATAAAGCACAGGTGTTTGACGCTCTTTCCGATTTGGCTTTTTTGTACACCAAAGCCTACCATGCCGATTCGGCTCTGTACTATATGCGGCTTTTGGAAAAGTCAGGAAGACCGGAGGAGACTCTTCCGCATTTGTCTCTCTTGCGGATGAGGCTGTTTGAAGGCAGAGTCAGGAACAATGAAACGGAAACAGCCATAGCCGAGGAGCTGGCCTTTGTGAATAAGAAAGGGGTAGACAAGAAGAATATTTATATCCAGATGGAGCAAGCTTACACTACAGGCTGCGCTTTGTGTAGCGAAAGCAAATACAAAGAAGCGAATCCCTATCTGGAAACAGCCTATAACCTGGCTTGCCAGTTGCCTTATAAGGAGGGCTTTAAATTTCGTGCTTGCACCGTATGGAATTTCCTTTCCACGCTGAGCTTTATGGACCAGAAGGGACGGTACATTGCCTGTGTCGAGGATTTGCTCCGGCAATACGAAAAGTATTATGAGCTGTACTATGCCCGTCAACGTCCTTTTTACAACATCAATGTGCGCTACCTTCAGTGTTACACCTCTTTATTGATGCGTGCAGACCAACTGTCTGACCAACAGGCGGAATATTATTACAACCAGATTGTCGGGATGCGTAGCCAGATTACGGAACCTATTGATAAATACAACTATTTTCTGGGAATGAACAATTATTATCTGCATAAGCATGAATATGACAAAGCCTTGAAAACCAATGATAGCCTGATAAAATATGCCTGGATAATAAGCCCGTCGAATGTGCCCGATCTACTGGATGTCAATTCACAAATTTATGAGGCTATGGGGGATTATGAAAACGCTTTCAAGCATCATAAGTTTCACATGCAGGTAAAGGATTCCATCAATTCCGCCAGTCTGGAAGAGCAGCTCGGCGAACTGCAGGTGAAGTATGAAGTCGATAAATTGCACAATGAGAATTGCCGGCTGGAAATGAAAAACAGGCTGATTCTGGTCATTACGCTTTTTATAGTGCTTTTGCTGGTGACGGGCATCTGCTGCTATCTGTTCTATACGTTGAAGAGGGAAAGACGGATGAAAAAAATGTTAGGCGAGCTGAATAAAAAAGTAGGGGAAAGCGAGAAAATGAAAACGGCTTTTATCAACTCCATGTGCCACGAAATACGGACCCCTTTGAATGCCATTGTTGGCTTTTCCGGTATCATTACCGATATGACCATAGAAGACGAGAAAGCCAAAAAAGAATATTACACTCTCATTACCGCCAATGCGGAAATACTTGCTTCGTTGATAGACCATTTGCTGATAGTAGCCAATTTGGATTCCTCTGACGCGTCCCTGCCCTGTGAGCCGGCCAATGTGAGTAATGTATGCAGGCAAGAGATGGGCAAGCTGGAACAATGGGCGAAGCCGGGGGTGACTTATCGCATGGAGCTGCCGGAGGATGAAATATCTGTCTCCACCAATGAGCAGTATTTGTCGCTGGTGATAGAGAATCTGTTGAATAATGCCAATAAGTTTACAGACACGGGTACCATCACTCTTAAAATGAGGCTGGATAAAACGCAAGGCACATTACGGATTGAAGTGGCCGATACGGGGTGTGGAATTCCTTCCGAAAAACGAGAAGAGGTATTCCAACGATTTACCAAGCTGGATGAGTTTGCACAAGGTAACGGATTGGGATTGTACCTGAGCCGCTTGATTATCAAACGGCTGTCAGGTAGTATCTTTATTGATCCCGATTATACGGAAGGTACCCGGATGGTGATTGATCTGCCCTTATAGTTCAACGCGTACTTTCTTCCGTATCCCGTTTCCGTTTCAATGCTTCCAGAAAATAATAGTCGGCATAATTCAGCGGCACGTCTATTTCCGAACCGTGAGGGATGCTTCCTACCGAGTGCATTAACAGGAAATGGCCATTGGTTCCTAAGGCAGCCCGGTAGGCCGGTGAAGCCAAGGATGCCATGATGCTGTCTGCATAAGTCTTGTAACTGCTTGCATCGGGTACATCCATAGTACTGATTTCATAAAGTGCGGAAGCGATGCAGGATGCGCTTGAAGCATCCCGTGGCTCATTAGGTATATTCGGAGCGTCCATATCCCAGTAGGGGATCAAGTCTTCGGGCATACGGGGATGTGTTTTCATAAAATGGAAAGTTTTTAAAGCCTGATCCAGATATTTTTTATTATTTGTTTCGCGGTAGCATACGGTGAAGCCATAAATGGCCCATGCTTGTCCGCGGCTCCAAGTAGATTCGTCCGCATACCCCTGAGCGGTTTGTCTATGGCGTACCGTGCCATCTGTCAAACTATAATCTATTACATGATAACAACTTCCATCCGGACGGAAATGTTCTTTTAAAGTGCGGTCTGCATGGCTTACAGCTATGTGATAAAAAGTAGAGTCACCGGATAACTTGGTGGCTTCAAACAGTAATTCCAGATTCATCATATTGTCTATAATGACCGGACATTCCCAGCCGCGTTCCGATTGCCAGCCCCGTGTCACATCCCATGACTGGATAGTACCCGGCTTTTCACGGAAACGAGTGGAGAGTGAACGGGCGGCTTCTATCATGACTTCTTTGTATCCGGGAATTCCGGCTATCCGCCATCCGTTGCCGAAACTACAATTTATCATGAAACCTACGTCATGATGCCAGGTCAGTTTCTTGGCTTCCTCTATGGCGGCAGTATATTTACCGGCCAATGACAGAAGGGTGGTGTCACCACTCAGCTCATATAGATACCATACGGAACCGGGGAAGAAACCACTTCTCCAATCGGTATAATCACAATAATAGACAGTGCTGTCCGTTTTCAATGTGACGGGATTCATGAATTTGCCTGATGCTTCTATCACTTCTATCTCATTGCCGATTTGCGCTTGTGCGAATGTTACATTCTCCTCTGTAAAGGAAGCTGTTTCGACAGGTTGTTTGCTTTTCTCTGCACAAGCGATCCACAAAGCAGAGCAAGCGAGTACGGCGGTGTAAAGTATTTTCTTCATAGCGTTTATTCTTTAATAATTTGCTACGAAGATAATGATTATTCCGTTGAGTGGAAACAATTGGTGAATGAAAAGATAGATTTACTGTAGGGACGGGTAATTCCCATCCCTACGAATAAATGTTATAGCATTGCCGTATCATTCAGCAACTGATATATGCCACTTAAAATTCCCAATACAAATATACCGGCCACACATATCAGCAGACTGATACGCATTGGAGTCGCTGTGCGGAAGTTGCCGACAGGTTCGTCATTGGGAGTGATAAACATGGCTTTCACAATCAGCAGATAATAATACAATGAAATGATCGTGTTAACTAAAGCAATGAATACGATGATATAATATCCGCTGTGGAATGCAGCCATAAATACAAAGAACTTACTGAAGAATCCGGCGAATGGAGGAATACCCGCCAATGAGAACAAGGCAAGTGTCATCACCATCGTCAGTTTGGGGTTAGTCTTGTAAAGTCCGTTATAGTCTTCGCGCTCCACCTTGCCGTGAGTATGTTGCTCGATGGCATTGATCACACCGAAAACTGCAAGGTTTGCGGCAATATATACCACTATATAATATACTAAGGAAGCCATACCCTGCGGAGTTCCTGCCAGTACGGCCAGCATGATGTAACCGGCCTGTGAGATACTGCTGAAGGCCATGAAACGTTTCAGATTGCTTTGGCGGATAGCGAATAGATTAGCTATGGTGATAGTGGCTACAATGATAATGCACAGCATTTCACTCCATTGTTCAGTCATCGGAGCAAATACTTTCATCAGAATGGTCATTAAGGCGAAAGCTGCCGCGCCTTTAGATATGACGGACAGATAAGCGCTTACACTGGTCGGCGCACCCTGATAGGTATCGGCTGTCCATAAATGGAAAGGAACCAGGCTTAATTTGAAAGCCAGCCCGGAGAAGAAGAATACCAATGCCAGAATTTGCAGCGGACTCCCTGTCAGTCCGGCAGGGATGTCTTCAAAATATAGTGTACCTGCTGTTCCGTAAATCATGGAGATACCATAAAGGAAGATCCCACTGGAGAACAAGGCGGAGAGAATGAATTTGGCTCCGGCTTCGGCACTATGTCCTTTGTATTTATCGAAAGCTACGAGGCAGGCCATAGGAACGGTTGCCAATTCCAGCCCCAGAAAGAATAACAGGAAGTGACCAGCACTCACCATGAAATACATGCCTAGCAACGTACTGAGGGTAAGGATATAAAATTCACCTTGTTTATGGCGGGTGTCACCACGCCTCAGCCAAGTGTCCGCTTGCAGGAATACCAGGATGGTACCTATGGTCAGGATGCTTTTCAGGATGGAAGCCATAGGGGTGGAATGGTACATGCCACCGAATAAAATGACTTCCTCCGGCCATAGGTTGGCCAATAGTTGAATGGTCAGAAGGATACATGCCATGGGGCGCAGCCAGTGGCGTTGTTGGGCCGGCAGGAACAGATCCAGCAGAAACATCAGAATAAAGACGGCTGTCAGACTTAGTTCGGCATGCATGTGGAGTATTGCAGTTATGTCCATCATTGCTGTTTTTTTAATATTCAAATTTTAATTTAACAATTGACTTATGATCGGTTCTACACTGTTACTGATCAGATCGCTCATCCAGAATGGTGCCAATCCTAGACCTGCCACACAGGCGATGAGGCAGATAACGGCGACTCTTTCATCCCAGGTTGCATCTGTGAGTTTCAGATGTTCGGGATTCACCACTTTGCCATAAAGTATTTTACCGACAACACGCAGGATGTAGACCGCGGTGATGACGATGCTTGTCGTTGCCACTAGCGTACATACGCGATGGAAAGTATCGTCATTCTGGAAGGAACCTACAAAGATGGTCATTTCAGCAACAAAACCGCTCAATCCCGGAAGTCCCAGATTGGCAAGACCGGCGATTACATAACCCACCGCCAGGAAAGGCATAATCTTCATCAAACCTCCCATCAGGCGGACGTCACGCGTGTGTGTACGCCCGTATATCATACCGATAAGGGCGAAGAACAAGGCGGTCATCAACCCATGGCTCAACATTTGGAGAATAGCACCCGTACAACTGGTGCGTGTCATCATCAGCAGGGCGAAGAGTACCAATCCGCAATGGGATACGGATGAATAAGCATTAATATATTTCAAGTCCGTTTGTACCACAGCACTGAATGCACCGTAAACTACAGAGATCGTGGTCAATATCAGGAATACATCTCCCCACATGGCCGCTCCTTCGGGCATCAAGTACATGGCGACTCGGAAGCATCCGTAACCTCCCAGTTTCATCAGGACTCCGGCGTGAAGCATGGAAACGGCTGTCGGTGCGGAAGCGTGACCGTCGGGACTCCATGTATGGAACGGGAACAAAGCTCCCAATACTCCGAATCCCAAGAAGATGAGCGGGAAGAAAATGCGTTGCATCTCATGAGGAATATGCAGTTTCGCAATTTCCAGCAGATTCATGGTTTCGCCGCCTGCACCGTAGAAAATACCCAGAATACCGATCAGCAGGAATGCAGAACCGCCCATCAACATCAGCGTCAGTTTCATGGCGGCATATTCTTTGCGTCCGCTTCCCCACACACCGATGAGCAGATACATCGGGATCAGAGCTACTTCATAAAACATGAACATGGTGAACAGGTCTGTAGAAATAAAGAATCCGAATACCCCCACACTCAGCAGGGTGAACCATAGGAAATATTCTTTCGTCAGCGGTTGTAACTTCCACGATGCGAAAGTACCTGTAAATACAATAATGGAGCTAAGCAGCAACATGGCTACGGATATGCCGTCCACTCCTACTGAATAGCATATCTGGAGCGGCGCATACCAAACGGTGCTGGCTGTGAACAGCATCTCTCCCGTAGCACCGGCCTGGCGTAGTCCGATGTAATCAATGGTGAGGTAAACGGACAATGCCAATAATATGGAAGCGCCGGCAACCATCACTCCGCGAACTTGATTGACGCTGCGCGAAGCCCAAAGGCTCGCGAGCATCAACAAGGGAACTATAATGAAAAAACTTAGTATGTTCATCTTTTTAAATTAAAAATTGAGAATTAAAAAAGGGTCATGTGGCGGATCTTTTATGATTCATTTTTCACTAAATTAATAGTACCAGTGTCAATATTAATGCACCTGCCAGAAACCAGATGCTGTATTGCTGTACGTTTCCACTTTGCATATCACGTATTTCATCGGCGGTGGCATGAGCACCCCATGCCGTGAAGTTGAAGAATTGATCGATGACATGACGGTCCCACCAAGCTATCGGAGTGCTGATGCACCGGAAGATGATTTTCCTGGTTACGAACAACCATATCTCATCCATATAGAAACGATGGTAAGCGGCTGTGTGCAAACGGGGGAATGTGCGCGCCAGATAGTCGGCTGCAGGCTGTCTCTTGCCTGCATACATCCATGTGGCTAGAGCGATGGATGCTATAGCAATAAGGATACTTGTAGTAGCTACCTGCATATCCAGATGAATGGTATAAACTTCTCCGTTACTGCTGATCAGATTACCGAAAGGTATGAATCCGGCAACACAGGTGATGGCGGCTAAAAACATCAGTGGGAATGTCATGGTTAATGGAGACTCATGCGGAATATGTGTGTCCTGTCCCGATCCATGGGAGCGCCCTTTCCATTCTCCATTCCAGAAAATGCAATAATAAAGGCGGAACATATAGAAGGCTGTCATGGCGGCAATGCCTGTCATAATCCATCCCATAGCAGGACTGAACTGGAAGCAGGCGGTCAGGATCTCGTCTTTAGAGAAGAAGCCCGAGAACGGCCAGATACCCGAGATGGCCAGACAGGCAATCAGGAATGTCCAGTGGGTGACAGGCATGTATTTATGAAGTCCGCCCATGGCACTCATCTCGTTACTGTGTACCGCATGGATAATACATCCGGCTCCCAGAAACAACAATGCCTTGAACATGGCATGAGTGAACAGATGGAACATGGATGCCATGTATCCCAGTCCTCCTTCATGGGGATTCATGGAAGTGCAAACGCCCAATGCGACAATCATAAATCCAATTTGAGAGATGGTGGAGAAGGCGAGCACACGTTTGATATCGCTTTGAGCACATGCCACACTGGCGGCATAGAATGCGGTGAATGCACCGATGTAGGCTGTCCAGTGCAGTACTTCGGGCGCATAGCCGATGAATAGCGGGAACATACGGGCTACCAGATATACACCGGCTACCACCATGGTGGCAGCGTGGATCAATGCGCTGACCGGAGTGGGGCCTTCCATGGCATCCGGCAACCAGATGTGCAGCGGGAACATCGCACTCTTACCGGCGCCACCGATAAACATCAGTCCCAGTGCAAGAGGAATCATAGCACCAGCGGCCACTAAAACTCCCGCTACAGGTGTAAACGAAAATGTTCCGGCATAATAGCCATAAATCAGAATACCGATCAGAAACCCTAAATCGGCAAAGCGGGTAACGATAAATGCCTTTTTGCTGGCTGCTATCGCTTCTTTCTTGGTGTAGTAAAAGCCAATAAGCAAATAAGAAGAAACGCCTACCAGTTCCCAAAAGACATACATTTGGAAAATATTGGTTGCTACTACGAGCCCCAGCATGGACATGGTGAACAGGCTGAGAAATGCGTAGTAACGCTGGAAACCTTTTTCACCTTTCATATATCCGAATGAATAGATATGTACCATCAGGCTGACGGTAGAAATGACTACCAGCATCATAACGGAAATAGGATCAAGCATGATTCCCATATCAATATGCAGGTTCGTAGTGAAAGGTAACCATTCAAAATTATAGGGCATGAGAGTGGGATAGATGCCTTCTGCCGTACGGCCTCCTGTGAAATAATTGAAAGCAGTGAGGTAGGAAAGCAACGCTACCCCTGCCAGTGAGGCGGTGCCGATAGTTCCTGCCAGTCCGTTCTTCATGCGCATACCTGCCAGACCCAGTATCAGGAAACTGAGGAAAGGCAGGATCAGGATTAATATTGTATATTCCATAATTAGTTTTTCATTTCATTTAAGTTCTTCACTTGGATATTGCGTACATTGCGGTAGATATTGATAATGATGGCAATAGCTACTGCTGTTTCGGCCGCACTCACACCAATGGCGAACAAGGCGAAAAAGAAACCTTCCAGTTCTCCGGGAAAAAGATACCGGTTGAATACCGCGAAGTTGATATCTACTGAATTCAGAATCAGCTCCACACTGATGAGCATGGCCAATAAATTGCGGCGGGTGAAGAAACCATAGATGCCCGCAAACATCATAAAGGTGGAAACCACCAGATAATATTCCATGTGTACCATAAGTTCTATCTTTTTCTAGCGATTAAGATTCCTCCTACGATGCAGGCGAGTAATAACACGCTGATTACTTCGAAAGGAAGAATATATTGATATTTTTCCATACCCATCAGTGCATGGCCGATGGTGCGTACATCCAGTTCACCGTGAACAAAATGAGAGGGTATAAACTCATTCTTCAGCATGACGAACAGGCAGATGGTCAGTCCTGCTAGGGTCGAAACAGCTCCGGCCACCATCTTGCCGTTTTTCAATTTCTCTGCTTTGTCTCCTTGTGAAGAGGTCAATAAGATGCTGAATACATAAAGCACCGTTATACCACCGGCATAAATCAGTAATTGCACAGCTCCCAGAAATGAGTAGTTGAGCTGGAAGTAAATGCCTGCTGTTCCAAACAAGACGAACAACAGATATGTTGCCGCACGCAAGATACGCGAGGTAGTGACTGCCAATACCGAACAGACAGCGATAAACAACGCCAGTACAATGAATACAATAAGTTGTAGTGTCATAATATCGTTTGTTTTTTTATTTTTTGTTCAACGTGAGAACTAGTTTGCTTCGGTCGAATACAGCATTCTCAAATTCTGTGTCGAACCGGATGGCATCATGCGGACAGGCATTCACACAAAGTTGACAGAACATACAAGCTCCCAAGTCGTACTCATATTTAACCAATACTTTCTTTTTCTTGCCTGTTTCTTCGTTGGTCACAGATTCGCTGGTGATCGTGATGGTGTCATTGGGGCAAGCCATCTGGCATAGTCCGCAGGCAATACATTTGTTATTGCCATTCTCGTCAACCGGCATGGTAAGCCGTCCGCGGAAACGGGGCGATATTTTTAAAGTGGCACGGTTCTCGGGGTATTGTTCGGTGACTTTGGGAGTGAAAAATTCTCGTCCTGTCACTTTCATACCGGTAAGTAATGTGCCGATGCCGTGAAGTAGTCCTTTTATATAGGAATGTTTTTCTTCTTTCATCAGAAATGCAATTTAAATACAACAATAATTACCATCAACAGCAGGTTGCACAAACCTATCGGAACCAGGTATTTCCATTCCAGTGTCAGAATCTGGTCAATACGCAGACGAGGAAATGTCCATTTAATCCACATCAGCAACCATACGACAAAAAATGACTTGCCAAAGAACCAGATGAATCCGGGAATATAATCCATGACCGTATTAAATCCGTCCAGCCCGGGGATATGTAACGGCATCCACCCCCCTAGGAAGATGGTTGTGGCTACTGCGGCGATAATAAACAAGTTTACAAACTCTGCCACATAAAACAAGCCGAAGTGCATACCGGAATATTCGGTATGATATCCGGCGGTCAGTTCACTTTCTGCTTCTGGCAAGTCGAACGGGCCGCGGTTGACTTCTGCGTTTCCGGCTATCAGATAAATGATAAAAGCGATGCATGCCGGTATGTGTCCTTTGAAAAGGAACCAGCCGTCGGCTTGTCGTTCTACAATTTCACTCAGCTGCATGGTATCCGTCAAGACCACGATGGTAAGGATGCTCAGTCCTACTGACAATTCGTAGCTTATCATTTGAGCGCCGCTCCGCATGGCACCGATCAATGAATATTTGTTGTTGGAACTCCAGCCGGCTAGCAGGATACCCACCACACCGATGCTGGATGCTGCCAGCAGGAAGAAGATACCTACATTGAAGTCGAGCACTTCCATACCTCTATTGATGGGCAGACAGCTGAAAGCCATGATGGAAGCAAGAA
The DNA here is from genome assembly GCF_054653615.1 of Phocaeicola sartorii JCM 17136 = DSM 21941. Lineage (NCBI taxonomy): Bacteria > Pseudomonadati > Bacteroidota > Bacteroidia > Bacteroidales > Bacteroidaceae > Phocaeicola > Phocaeicola sartorii. The sequence continues at coordinate 300,940 of NZ_BAAIFW010000006.1, read as the reverse complement.
TGACAATATAAGGAGCCAGATTATACAGAAACTTGTCGGCATGACGGATGGTGATGATTTCCTTGATCAACATCTTGAATACATCGGCAAATACCTGTATGGTTCCCTGCGGACCTACACGCATCGGACCCAGACGGCATTGGAAAGCGGCGCAAACCTTACGTTCCATGAAAATCATGATAATAGCGATCACTGCGTATGCCAGCATGATGCATACACCGATAACTATACATTCTATGAGCACTGCCAGTCCTTCGGGCATAAATGACGTGAGCAGTGAATGTACCCATTGGGTGACTATACTAAAATCGAACATAATTTTTTTAGTGATTAGTTATTATCTTTCTATCGGTCAATATCCGGTACTACATAATCCACTGTTCCACCAATAGCAATCAAGTCGGCAATTTTTGCATTGCGGCACATTGTTTCCATTGCTGATACAAGAGGCAAGCCGGTGGCGCGGAATTTCAGTCGGTAAGGAAACTTATCCCCGCGACTTTCCAGGTACACGCCGAACTCTCCGCGGGAACCTTCCACTGCGGCATAATAATGTCCTTCGGGCACACGGATAATCGGTTTCATCTTTTCCTGATAGTTCCCTTCCGGGATATTGTCTATCAGTTGCTCGATGATGCTCATACTTTCCAGTATTTCTTCCATGCGGACCATGTAACGTGCGAAGCAGTCGCCTTCGGTGTGGACAATCTCTTTAAAATCCACTTTGCCATACATGGCGTATGGGTGACGTTTGCGGACATCACATGCCCAGCCGCTGGCACGCCCTGTACCTCCTGTCGCTCCGAAAGAGATGGCGTCTTCCCGTGAAAGAACACCCACCCCTCTCAAACGTTCTTGGGCAATGATGTTTCCGGTGAATACTTCATGGTATTCTTTCAGCATCGGGCGCAGATAAGCGATAAATTCTTTCACTTTCTGTACAAAGTCCGGAGCAATATCTGCTTGTACCCCTCCGATGGTGTTATAGTTCTGTATCAGTCGTCCTCCGGTGGTAGCTTCGAAAATATCCAGAATCTTCTCACGATCACGGAATCCATAGAAAAATGCGGTCAGAGCACCCATGTCCATACAGAGACAGGAGAAGAAAAGCAGGTGAGAGTCTATACGTTGCAATTCGTCCATGATGGTGCGGATGTATTGCACCCGTTCACTCACTTCCACGCCCATTGCCTGCTCAATGCACATACAGAGGGCATGGCGGTTCTGGTGTGCGCCCAGATAATCCAGACGGTCGGTCAGAGCCAGCGTCTGGGGGTAGGTGAGGCTTTCGCACATTTTTTCAATGCCCCGGTGGATGTATCCGCAGTGCACATCCAGTTTCTTGATAATCTCACCTTCCAGTGAAACGCGGAAACGAAGCACGCCGTGGGTGGCCGGATGCTGGGGACCTATGTTGATAATGTATTCGTCCTCTTCGAAAATGGTCTCGCGTTTTTCTATTACGCTGCCATCATGTTGCACCTCTATATATTGTGTTGTATCCACGGGCTCTTCATTGGTCATACGGAGCGGGTTGAGGCTTTCGTCGTAATCTTTACGCAATGGATAGCCCACCCAGTCGTCGCGCAGGAACAAACGACGCATGTCAGGATGTCCTACAAAGCGGATACCATAATAGTCGTACACTTCGCGTTCATTGAATTCAGCCCCTTTCCAGATATCACTGACACTGGGCAGTTCCGGCTTCTCGCGGTTGGTGGTGCGGGTGCTGATCACTACATTGTCTCCTGTATTCGTATCTTCCAGGTGATAGACTACACCCAGTCCTTCTTCGCCCCAGTCCATTCCGGTAAGGCTGCGTAGAAAATCCAAATGTTTGCCCTGCCGTAATTTCAGCATTTCCTCATGTAGCTTTTCAGCAGGTATTTCTATTCTTTCACTCATGCTTGTTCGGGATTTTGCGGTTCTTTTTCCTTGCGGTTTACTCCGCCAAAGAATTTTTCCAGTTTTACTTTACGTTGCAATTGTATCATGCCGTACAATAAGGCTTCAGGGCGTGGCGGACATCCGGGGATATATACGTCAACGGGGAGAATCTTATCCACTCCGTTCAAGACGTGATAGGACTTTTTAAAAGGACCGCCGCTGATGGCACATCCACCTACTGCGATAACGTATTTGGGATCCGCCATCTGGTCATACAAACGTTTCAGTACCGGAGCCATCTTGTGCGTGATCGTCCCTGCCACCATGATCATGTCTGCCTGGCGCGGACTGGCACGGGCTACTTCAAACCCGAAGCGGGCGAAATCATACCGGGCAGCACCCACTGCCATGAACTCGATTCCACAGCAACTGGTGGCAAAAGTAAGCGGCCACAGCGAGTTGCTGCGTCCCCAGTTGATAAGATCGTCCAGACAGCCCACCAGTACTTTGGTACCGCCTTCATTGAGCTGTTTGACCATGTTTTCCAGATACTCGTTGTCTTTGAAATCCTCATAAGGAATAGACTTTATGGTTGGTTTTTTTATTTCCATTCCAACGCTCCTTTCTTCCAGGCATACGCCAGGCCTAAAACTAATATAACTAAAAAGAAAAGGATACTAAACAGGCCGTACACTCCCAAATCTTGTACCACAACAGCCCAAGGGAACAGGAATACGGTTTCCACATCGAACATCAGGAAGAGGATGGCAAACAGATAGTAACCTACCTTGAATTGCATCCACGACCGTCCCCGTGTAGGAATACCACATTCGTAGGCTTCTCCCTTCTGTGCATTGTATGAACGGGGGGAAATGGCACGGGCAATCCCCAATGCTACGGCAACTAATGCGATTGCCGTCAAAATAACGACAACTAATAATGTAAAATACATATCTAAACTTTTTTTGATTAGACAAACGGATAGAAATAGTGTCCTTATAAGACGCTTGTTATAAGGAATCCTACTCAGCAGAATGCTGAAAAAAGATTAAAAATTAAATAATGATCCGCCGAAGTGCGTAGATATAATAATCTACGGCATCGGTATAAAGCGAATGAAAGGTGGGGCAAGCTATATGGTTGGTTTGTAGCTTTTGTGTGTTGAGTTCACCTAGTGCTGTCAGGATACGGGCAATGCATTTGAACTTTGATGTGGAAGGGTTGTCAAGGGATATGGCCATCTGTGGCATATCAGCGAAGTTGTTGGTAAACAGGTAATTTACCGTTTTCTCACAAGGGTCTTGTTGTTGCCGGTAACAGGATTCTTGAGGGTGCGGAACGGTCGATTCCACTGTATAGCGATCCTGATCTGCTAAGGTCGTAAGCAGTAGAAAAAACAGGATATATACAACGTATTTCAACATATTATTCATCTTTTCACCCTTTGAATGAGGGCGCAAAGATAGCCAATATTTTGGAGCCTCATTGAGATTTTTTGAATTATTTATGTATAAAAATAGTTATTGTAAGTAAATACATGCGCTTTTTCTATACTTCTTCACATACCGGCATGTCCATACCTTTATATCCACGGTTTCATAATTTTTACCAATCTGAATTCCAGTGGTTAAAAAAAATGTCCAACCAGGATTTTCCGAATAGATTTCGTTTCTTTGCAAGTATCATAATAAACCATTGGAAAATGAGCAATAAAATATATCCTATCGGCATTCAGAACTTCGAGAAAATCCGTCAGGACGGTTATTTCTATATTGATAAAACGGCCTTGGTGTACCGGATGGTAAAGACCGGAAGTTATTACTTCCTGAGCCGTCCGCGGCGTTTCGGGAAAAGCCTGCTCATTTCTACCTTAGAGGCTTACTTTCAGGGAAAGAAGGAGTTGTTTGAAGGCCTGGCGGTGGAGAAGTTGGAAAAGGACTGGATAAAATATCCCATTCTGCATCTGGATCTGAACATCGAGAAATATGATACTCCGGAGAGTCTGGATAAGATTCTTGATAGTTCGTTGACTGCATGGGAAAAGATTTACGGTGCCGAGTCGTCTGAACGTTCTTTCTCTCTTCGTTTTGCCGGCATCATCCAGCGTGCCTGTGAGAAGACGGGGCGTCGTGTGGCCATTCTGGTGGATGAATATGACAAGCCCATGTTGCAGGCCATCGGCAATGAGGCGTTGCAGAAACAATTCCGTGATACGCTGCAACCGTTCTACGGTGCTTTGAAGACCAAGGACGGATTTATCAAGTTCGCCTTGCTGACCGGTGTGACGAAGTTTGGCAAGATCAGCGTGTTCAGTGACTTGAACAATCTGAAGGATATTTCAATGGATGAACGGTTTGTGGATATTTGTGGCGTTACGGAAACTGAGATTCATGAGAATCTGGAGAACGAACTGAAAGAACTGGCACAAAAGCAGAAAATGAGTTTGGAAGAAGTATGCAGGGAGTTGAAAGTGTGCTATGATGGTTACCATTTTGTGGAAAATTCCATAGGAATTTACAATCCTTTTAGTTTGCTGAATACGTTTGACAAAATGAAATTCGGCAGTTACTGGTTCGAGACGGGTACTCCCACTTATCTGGTGAAACTGCTGAAGAAGCACCATTATGACTTGGAACGGATGGCCCACGAGGAGACGGACTCCCAGGTGCTGGACAGTATAGATTCTGAATCCACCAATCCCATTCCGGTGATCTATCAGAACGGATACCTCACTATAAAGGGGTATGATGAAGAATTTGGCATGTACCGTTTAGGTTTTCCGAACCGTGAAGTGGAAGAGGGGTTTGTACGTTTCCTGCTTCCTTTTTACGCGAACGTGGATAAGGTAGAGTCTCCTTTTGAAATTCAGAAGTTTGTCCGTGAGGTGCGTTCCGGTGATTATGACTCCTTCTTCTGCCGTCTGCAAAGTTTCTTTGCGGATACTACCTACGAAGTGATCCGTGACCAGGAACTGCATTACGAGAATGTGCTTTTCATCGTATTCAAGCTTGTCGGCTTCTATACCCAGGTGGAATATCATACGAGCAAAGGACGCATTGACCTTGTCCTGCAGACTGACAAGTTTATCTATGTGATGGAATTCAAGTTGGATGGCACGGCCGAGGAGGCTTTGCAACAGATTCATGACAAGCATTACGCACTTCCTTTTGCTTCGGACGAACGAAAGCTCTTTAAAATAGGGGTGAACTTCAGTGCTGAAACCCGCAATATTGAAAAGTGGGTGGTGGAAGAATAGATGATAATAATCAGTGCTGATACTCCTCTAAATCCTAGTGCTTTTTCCAGAAACCGGGCGTAAACAACAAAAGAACCGTAAACAGTTCCAGACGCCCTACCAGCATGAGCAATGCACTCACCCATTTGGCTGCATCCGGTAATCCGCTCCATGAATAGGAGGGACCACATTTCCCTATACCGGGACCTACATTTCCCAGACTGGAAATGACCACGCTGTATGCCTCTTCAAATCCCACTCCGAATATCATCAGGACAATCCAGCCGATGAAAACAATGGCTATATAGAGAAAGGTAAATGCCAGTACCGCCGATTTGGTGGTGGAAGAAATGACTTGCCGGTTGATGCGTACCGGCAGCACGGCATTGGGATGGATGATGTGTTTGAATTCATTTTTTGCCACACGGCTCATGATAGCTATCCGGATACATTTCATTCCTCCGGTGGTGGAACCGGCGCAGGCTCCGAAAAACATGATGATGCACATCAGTGACCATAATACCGGTACCCAGGTCATATAGTCTGCTGATATGAAACCGGTGGTAGTCTGCAAGGAAACGACCTGGAAGATGGCTTTGCGGAAAGATTCCTCAATGCCGAACGGACTGGTGCAAATGAGAGTGATGGTAGTGAAAAGTGTGAAAAATCCTACTGTCCCCAAATACCAATGGAATTCTGTGTTTTGGAACAAACGTTTAAAATTTCCTTTTAAGAACAGTAAATATAATAAGGTGAAATTAATACCCGACAAGAACATGAATAAGGTGATGACATATTCTATATAAGGAGAATTAAAGAATGCTATACTGCTTTGTTTGGTAGAATATCCTCCTGTGGCGGCGGTGGTTAAGGAATGGCAGACACTGTCAAAAAAGTCCATGCCTCCGGCAATCAGTAGAATAATCTCGGTAATGGTCAGTCCCAGATAGATAGTCCAGATCCATTTGGCTGTAACGCCAATGCGCGGATGCACTTTATCATGGGTGGGGCCGGTGGCCTCTGCTGCAAATAATTGCACGCTGCCCACTCCGAAGATTGGCAATACGGCAATGGTGAAAAATACAATTCCTAATCCGCCGATCCATTGTGTCATGCTCCGCCAGAACAAAAGCCCGTGTGGCAGTGACTCTATATTGTTCAGTATGCTTGCTCCGGTGGTGGTGAACCCCGACATGGTCTCAAAGAAAGCGTCCGTTATACTGGGGATGTATCCGCTCAGATAGAATGGAAGCATACCGAATAAAGAAAAAAACACCCATGCGAAAGTTACAATGACGTATCCGTCGCGGCGGCTGATTTTCTTTTCTGCATTTTTGCCGGCTAGAGAGGCTATGATGCCTGCTCCTGTCGTTATGGCTATAGAAGTCAGGAAAGCAGAAAGGTCTGATTCCTTATAATAGATGGCGAGAAATGAGCATAGAATAAGGAAGCCCGCTTCTATGAAGAAAAGCGAGCCCATAATCCGGGCTATCATTTTTATGTTTATCATCAATTGAAGAATTTTTCTATTTTCTTAATCATCATGCCCAGGCAGAATACCACAACATGGTCATTGGGCTGAATAACGGTATTACCTGTTACCAATATACCGTCACCGTTGCGGATGAGTCCGCCGATGGTCGCACCTTTGGGCAGTCCGGCGTCCTTGACGGCGCATTTGGTAATGCGAGACCCGTTCTTAACTGTGAATTCAGCCACGTCGGCATTGGCGAAAGTCAGACATTTCACATTGGAAACATCGGCATCCAGCATCATTTGGTAAATATGGCTGGCGGCAATCATCTTTTTGTTGATGACTGTACCGATATCCAGACTTTCCGCCATACTGATATAATCAATATTTTCCACTTCCGCCACTGTCTTGGTTACTCCCATGCGTTTGGCGGCAAGACAAGCCAGGATATTTGTTTCGGAATTATCTGTCAGAGCGACAAACGCCTCGGTGTTTTTTAACCCTTCTTCCATGAGTAAATCCATATCCCGTCCATCTCCGTTGATAATCATTATTTTATCATCTACCACTTCTGTCAGCCGGTTACATCGGTTAATGTCATTCTCAATAATCTTGACCTGCATATAATCGGGTACGTATTGTGTGGTGCGTACAGCAATCCGGCTGCCACCCATAATCATTACATTGCGTACATCGGGATAGGTTTCTTTCCCTGCGATTTTGCGGATATAGGGAATGTATTTCTTGGTCGTGGTGAAATAAACAATATCGTGTAATTTGATGGTGTCGTCTCCACGGGGGATGATTGTTTCATTTCCCCGCTTGATGGCTACAATGTGGAATGGAATATTACGTCCGCCCAGTTCATGAAGAGGAACGTTCAGAATTTCTGCCGTTTCGCGCATTTTGGTACCAATCAGGACCAATGCGCCACCGCAAAACTCCCACCATTGACGTATCCAGCTCATTTTGATGGCATCGACTATATCTTTAGCGGCCAGCATTTCCGGATAAATCAGTGAGTGCACTCCTAATTGGGAGAAGAACTCTTTATGTTTAGGAAGTAGATATTCGTAATTGTCGATCCGGGCTACAGTCTTTTTGGCGCCCATATTGGTAGCCAACATGCAGGCCGTCATATTGCGGCTTTCTTCCGGCATCACTCCGATGAATAAATCCGCGCCTGCCACTCCTGCATTCTTAAGGCCGGAAATGGAAGTGGGGGATGCATTGACAGTCATCAGGTCGAAGTTGGAATCCAGTTTGCTCAACTTTTCTTCGTCTTCATCCATCAAAATGATGTCCTGCTTTTCATCGGATAATAATTTCGCCAGATGGGTACCTACTGCTCCCGCTCCTGCAATAATAATTTTCATTGTTCTCTCTCTCTTAGAATGATATCAATACTTTGTAAATGCCTTCTTCATCCATACCGCATATATGGTAGAGCTCTTTGACTGAGCCGTGCTCGACAAATTGATCTGGTAATCCGACGCGTTTTACTTGTGGGTTGTACTCATTATCTGCCATAAATTCCAATATGGCGCTACCCATTCCACCTTTTAGCACACCGTCTTCAATAGTGACCACTTGCTTGAATTTCCGGCCAATCTCGTGCAACATGCTTTCGTCCAACGGCTTCAAGAAACGCAAGTCATAATGTGCGATACTTTTTCCTGTTTCCTGTTCGGCGTGTGTGATCGCTTTTTCCGCTTGGATGCCGATGGGACCCAGTGTAATGACCGCTATGTCTTTCCCTTCTTTCAATTTTCGTCCTTTTCCTATCTCTATTTCTTGCATAGGGCATTTCCAGTCTACCAATGACCCTCTGCCACGTGGGTAACGGATGACAAAGGGACCTTTATCAGGCAGTTGGGCGGTGTACATCAGACAGCGCAGCTCATGTTCGTTGTAAGGGGAGGCTACCGTGAGATTGGGGATCGGCCGCATATAAGCCAAGTCGAAGGCTCCGTGATGAGTGGGCCCGTCTTCTCCTACCAGTCCGGCGCGGTCCAGACATAATACTACATTGAGTTTTTGTATCGCTATATCGTGGATCACATTGTCGTATGCGCGCTGCATGAAGGACGAATAGATATTGCAGAAAGGCAATAATCCGTCTTTTGCCATTCCTCCTGAAAAAGTGACGGCATGTCCTTCGGCAATTCCCACATCAAATCCTCTTTCGGGCATGGCTCTCATCAATATGTTCATAGAGCATCCCGAAGGCATTGCGGGAGTGACTCCTACAATTTTGTCGTTTGTCTGAGCCAGTTCCAATAGAGTATTCCCAAAAACATCCTGAAACAAAGGGGGCATTCCTTGGGTATCGACAACGATACGCTCTCCGGTTTCCTTGTCGAATATGCCCGGAGCATGCCAGATGGTGGCAGCTTTTTCTGCCGGACCGAAGCCCTTTCCTTTGGTGGTATGTATGTGGAGCAGTTTGGGCCCCTGCATATCTTTGATCTCTTTCAGAACGTGTGCCAGATTGTTGACATCATGTCCGTCTATCGGTCCGAAATAACGGATATTCATGCCTTCAAATACGTTTTGCTGTTGTACCAGCATGGATTTCAGACTGTTGTTGAACCGTATCAGGCTTTTCCGGCGTTCCTCGTTCAGAATCCCCCAACGATGGAACATTTGTGATATTTTATAGCGTATCCGGTTGTATCCTTCAGACATTTGCAGGTTCAGCAGATATTGTTTCATACCTCCTACGCTACGGTCTATAGCCATATTGTTGTCATTCAGGATAATCAGCAGGTTATTGGGAGTAACCGAGGCGTTGTTCAGTCCTTCGAAAGCCAGTCCGCCACTCATGGAGCCGTCACCGATTACGGCAACGACATGCCGGTTGTTCTCTCCGTGTTTCTTGGCGGCTACAGCCATTCCCAAAGCTGCGGAAATGGAATTTGACGCATGTCCGCAAGTAAATGTGTCATATTCACTTTCGGATGGGGACGGAAAAGGACGGATGCCATTCAGCTTACGGTTGGTACAGAACGCATCCCGGCGTCCGGTTAAAATTTTATGTCCGTAAGCTTGATGTCCTACATCCCATACAATGCGGTCGTAGGGCGTATTGAATACATAATGCAAGGCGACGGTCAGTTCTACTACACCCAAACTGGAGCCGAAATGCCCCGGATTACATGAGAGCTCATCTATAATCTTTTGCCTCAGCTCTTTACACACTTCGGGCAGTTTGTCTGCGCTTAAATGGCGCAAATCATCCGGAGTATCTATGCTTTGCAGCAAGTTATATAAATTATCCTGTTCCATGCTTATGATATGATAAATATCGTGCAAAAATAGCATAAATATGTGTATTATGATTACATTTGCCCTTAAATTTTAAAAGCTGTCCTTATCGTATGAATTTCAGAACGCAAGTAGAATTACCTAAAAGGGAAACAGAAATCCGGCATTCGGACCGAATCATGCTATTTGGTTCTTGTTTTGCAGAAAACATCGGAAATTTGTTGCTGACAAATAAGTTCCGTTGTGATGTAAATCCTTTTGGAATCCTCTATAATCCTTTATCCATTGTGGAAGCTCTCCGGCAAATTCTATCCCATCAAACATATACGGAAGAGGATTTGTTCTATGCCGGAGGCAGTTGGCACAGCTGGATGCATCATAGTGCTTTCTCGGCTCCTGCGGCAGCATCTTGTTTGTCTTCTATAAATACGCGGCTGTCACAGGCTTCTGCCGGATTTCCCCGGCTTGATTGGCTGGTCATTACTTGGGGGACTGCCTTTGCTTATTGGCTGAAAGAAAGGACGATGGTGGTAGGAAATTGTCATAAACAGCCCGACAGCCTTTTTACCCGGCAGCTTCTTACGGTGGAGGAAATTGTCACTGAATGGGAGTGTGTGTTGGTGGAATTGAGAAAAATAAATCCGTCCTTGAAGATACTTTTCACTGTCAGCCCCATACGGCATATCAAAGACGGTATGCATGGGAATCAGATAAGTAAGTCCACTTTGCTTCTCGCGGCGGATGAATTGTGCCGCCGATGGTCTGATTGTTACTATTTTCCTTCCTATGAAATCATGATGGATGAACTTCGTGATTATCGTTTTTATGCAGATGATATGTTGCATCCGTCTCCTGTAGCTATATCTTATTTATGGGAATGTTTTACAGATTGTTATTTTAGTAAAGAAACAGACCGGATCATGAAGGAGTGGGAAGATATCCGGAAGGCTTTAGCCCACAAACCGTTTAATGCCCAATCTGAAACATATCGCAAATTTTTAACTCAAATAGTGTTAAAGATAGAGCGACTTAAAGAAAAGTTCCCGTATTTTGACCTTCAAAAAGAATTAGAACAATGTCAAGCTCAATTGAAAATATAGAAAAAGTTCTGGGGGCAAAGCGGTTTGGCGACCGTAGCGCACAGATTGATTGGATTTTAACTGATAGCCGTTCGTTGTGTTTCCCGGAAGAAACATTATTTTTCGCTTTAAAGACCAAACGGAATGACGGGCATAAATATCTGCCGGAATTGTATGAACGCGGAGTCCGTAACTTTGTAGTGGGCGACTTGCCGGCTGATATGCAATCTTTTCAAGATGCGAATTTCCTGCAGTTGGCCAATCCTCTGAAAGGATTACAAAGATTGGCGGAAAAACATCGGGAGCAGTTCCAGATTCCGGTTATAGGAATTACGGGAAGTAATGGAAAAACCATTGTGAAGGAATGGCTGTATCAATTGCTGAGTCCGGACCGTGTGGTAACCCGCTCGCCACGCAGTTATAACTCGCAGATAGGTGTGCCTCTTTCAGTATGGCTGATGAACGAGCATACTGAACTTGCTATTTTTGAAGCGGGTATTTCTGAAATGGGTGAAATGGAGGCGTTGCAGTCCATCATTAAACCTACGGTGGGTATCTTGACCAATATAGGTGGCGCGCATCAGGAGAATTTTTTCTCTTTACAGGATAAATGTATGGAGAAACTCACTTTGTTCAAAGATTGTGATGTCATTGTTTATGACGGGGATAATGAGTTGATCAGTTCGTGTGTGACAAAATCACTTTTTACCTCGCGTGAGATTGCTTGGTCAAAAAAAGATAATGAACGCCCATTGTTTATTGAGTCCGTTCAAAAAGGGGAACATGCTACCACTATCAAATACCGTTACTTGGGGATGCCGAATGAATTCAGCATTCCTTTTATAGATGACGCTTCCATTGAGAACTCATTGCATTGTCTGGCTGTGGCTTTGTATATGATGGTTCCCCCTGAACAAATAACTGAGCGTATGGCGCGTTTGGAGCAGATTGCCATGCGTCTGGAGGTGAAAGAGGGCAAGAATGGCTGTGTGTTGATCAATGACAGTTATAATTCTGATCTGGCTTCTTTGGATATAGCCCTCGACTTTATGTCACGTCGTTCTGATGACAAAGGGAAAAAACGGACATTGATCCTTTCGGATATGCTTGAGACCGGGCAGAGCAGCAAACTGCTTTACCGACAGGTGGCCGAACTGGTACATAGCCGGGGGGTAGAGAAGATGATCGGGGTAGGAGAGGAAATTCGGACTGCAGCTGCCCGTTTTGAGATAGAAAAGTATTTTTTCCGTACTACGGAAGAATTGTTGGAGTCGGATTTGCTGGCCGGTCTGCGTGATGAGGTGATTCTGATAAAAGGTTCACGGGCTTTTCATTTTGACCGGATTTCGGATCGCTTGGAACTGAAAGTGCATGAGACCATTTTGGAGATCAATCTGAATGCCTTGATTGATAATCTGAACTATTACCGCAGCAAATTGAAACCGGAAACCAAAATGGTGTGCATGGTGAAGGCTTCCGCATACGGTGCAGGCTCTTACGAGATAGCCAAGACACTGCAAGACCATCGGGTGGATTACTTGGCGGTAGCTGTTGCCGATGAAGGTTCGGACTTGCGGAAGGCGGGAATCACTTGTTCCATTATGATCATGAATCCGGAGCTGACAGCATTCAAGACCATGTTTGATTATAAACTGGAACCCGAGGTTTATAGTTTCCATTTATTGAACGAGCTGATTAAGGCCGCTGAGAAGGAAGGGGTGACGAACTTCCCCATTCATATCAAACTGGATACGGGGATGCACCGGCTGGGGTTTGCACCCGAAGAGATTCCGGAACTGATAGACCGTCTGAAGAAACAGACTGCTGTAATTCCACGTTCCGTATTCTCTCATCTGGTAGGCAGTGACGGGGCTCAGTTCGATTCGTTTACGCGCAGGCAGATAGAAATGTTTGAAGCTGCCTCCGGGTGCTTGCAGGAGGCTTTTCAGCATAAGATATTGCGTCATATCTGTAATACAGCCGGGATAGAACGCTATCCGGGTGCCCAGTTTGATATGGTGCGTCTGGGAATCGGCCTTTATGGAATAGATCCGTTTACTAACCGGATCATCCATAATGTAAGCACATTGAAAACTACCATTCTTCAGATTCATGAGGTTCCGAAGGAGGAAACGGTAGGATATAGCCGTAAAGGACGTTTGGAGAGGGATTCCCGTATTGCCGCTATTCCTATCGGCTATGCCGACGGGTTGAACCGGCATTTGGGAAACGGACGTGCTTACTGTCTGGTGAATGGACAGAAAGCGCCATACGTGGGTAATATCTGCATGGATGTATGTATGATTGATGTGACGGATATTGATTGTAAGGAGGGGGATAAGGCTGTCATTTTCGGAGATGATTTGCCGGTTACCGTCCTGTCGGAGATTCTGGAAACGATTCCATACGAGATTTTGACCAGTGTGTCTAATAGGGTCAAACGGGTTTATTACCAGGATTAGCGGAAAAAGTATTTCCTTTTAAAGTAACATAAGTAACTTGAGCAAGTAAGATAAGTAACTTGGCCAAGTAAGACGTTTAACCCGGCCAAGTTACTTATCTTACTTTTTGATCTTATTTTATCTTGTCTATACGGACTTTCTTCCAACTAAAGTTGTCAATCATTTCTTTGTCGCATTTCTCGTTTTTAGCTTTAATGTTCAGGTTTTCGAATGTAAAGTTCGTGAGTTGATATTGATCGGACTTTTCCACGCTGAAAAAATTGTCGCATTTAAAATCAATGTTTCTCATGGTTACATGATCTGAATAAGAAAGAGGAATGTCTTTTCTATCTTTCAGGTCGAAGAATTGCGTCCAAGGCTTGATATACAGAAAATGGTTTGCGTCTCCGGTGATATCTTCTACCAGAATATATTCATATTGTTGGGGGGTGTCCGGTCGCATCTTTAACCATAACAAACGATTGGCATTGGTGATGTGAATGCGTCGCAAGATAATATTGCGATTGTGGATGGATTCGCTTCCACAAGTGAGGGCGCCGTGGCAGAAGCCGTAGGTACAATCTTCTATGATGATGTTGGAATTTCTTCCATTATTCGGGTCTTGGTCTGCCCAAGGTCCTTTTCCACCTTTTAAAGCTATGGCGTCATCATTGACAGACATATAGCAGTTCTTCACCAGTACATTGCTGCATACATCTATATCAATGGCATCCGTACTTGGAGCCTTTACCGGTTCCTCCGGGGAGAAGATATAGAGGTTCAGTAATTTTATGTGATTACATTTGTAAAGGTGGGTAGTCCAAAAAGGAGAGTTGATGAGGCGTACTCCTGAGAGTTGGACGTCATTGCTATGGGAGATATGTACCAGCCGGGGACGTAATTCATCCATATTGGTGCATTGGGGATTGACTTTTCGACGAAGCCAGAATGATTTCCAGTATCTTAATCCATTGCCGTCAATCGTACCTTTTCCGGATAATGTAAAGCCGTCCACCCTGTCGGCATTGACCAACGCCGCAAAATATTTCAAGCTTTGCCCTTCCATGCGGGTATCTATGATGGGGAAGTTGCTGATATCATCACTTCCCTTCAACACTGCTCCTTCTTCCAGATGCAGGTGTGTTTTGGGTTTGAAGAACAGCGCTCCACTTAAATAGGTTCCTTTGGGAATGACGATAACTCCCCCGCCGTTTTGTGCGGCAGCATCAATGGCAGATTGGATTTTCTCTGTTTGTAACAGGGTACTGTCATTGATGACGCCGTAATCTGTCAGAATGTATTTCTTGCCTAATGTGTTTATATCTACTATCTTACTGTCCTTAAACCAATCGGATACAGGTGTGCCGTCCGGAAATTTTTCTTGTGCCAAAGACGGAAGGCATAGAAAGGCGGCACATACAAAAGTTATTAATTTCATGATTCTGCTATTAAATTAATCACTAACTACGATTCACTTGTTTATTGTCGGAAATCAAACATCAAATTCAGATGTAACCCTTCATCTCCCGATTTGATACGGATATTACCCGGCTGGCTGTTCGGCCCTTGTTGCTCGATGGGTTTAAAGGAGCAAATAGCCGGGATGTCCAGCAGGAAGGATATATCCCCTTCGGGGAATTTGGGCATGGTGTCTTTTACGCGTCCTTTCGGTTCTTCGGGAGTGAACACATGGAAGAAGATCCCGTCATTCCGGGAATAAACGGTGAACGGTGTCGTGTCACTTTCCAATGTGGCCCAATACATATTGGCATGATATCCTTTAAATTCCGGATAAATCAGATTTTCAAAGCTTTCTCCGGTGATGGTATTGTTGTACTCTTTGTGCCATACTCCATAATTCGTTCCCGGAATCCGGTTTTTCCAGACACGGTACGGGCCGCGCCCCATCCATTTCATGCCGGAGCAATTCTTTTCAGGATAAGAGAAAGTCAGACCGAGATTGAATACTTTGGAGTCCATGAAAGCGTCATCAAATCCACCTCCGCCGGAAGCCCGGTTCAGCAGAATGGCATCCATATAGAGTAATCCTTTGTCCGTAAGACGCCATACGATGGAGTCGGCGGCACCTTTGTATTTGGCACAGTAAACAGCCCCCTCGTTGCTGTTGCGGACATAGCTCAATGTTGGTTCGTAGCGCATTTTCATGCCCACTGCCACAGGGCCGTCTTTGAATGGAACTTCTGTTCCTCCTGATGTGATACGGCTGATCATGCCGGTAGCCGGATCAAAAGTGACGGTTACACGGTCGCTTTTCAGTTCGATGGAGGTAGCGGTTTGAGTGGCGGTGGCCGGTTGTACCGCTTCCAGGGTCATCGGAGTCTGCGCCATTTTATGATCAAAGTATTGTTTGGCCAGCCGGATAGGATAGGTCCAGTTACAGATACTTTTCCCCTCTTTGTCAAATGCCTCTAACTCCAGTACATCACCTTCCCGGAAAGAAGCAGGAAGAGTGAAGCGGGCTTTTCCAGTTTCACCCGGTGCGATGGCAGGCAGTTGTACATGGCCTTCTGCGATAACTTTACCGCTTTCCAGGACATTTTTCAAAGGTGTTTCGCAAGTACGTATTTTGTAAGTCATGCGACATTTGTCCAGGTTGGTATACGTATATTCATTAGTAACCAGGAAGCTGCCGTCAAAGTGATCAGTAATCAGCAGGGGTTTTAACTGGATGGGCGACCATTGTGCGCGGATAGCATAGTAACTTCCTTCTTTTTCTCTACGTGGACCAACTACCCCGTCAGGAGCATTGGATTTATCAGAATCCAATATGCCTCCTTTATCAGAACGTTTGGGAGCTTCGTCACAGAATACCCAGATAAAGCCTCCGGCAAACAGAGGGTTCGTGCACCAACGATCCCAAAAGTCACGCAGTCCGGCACCACCTCCCTGATCGTACATGGCATGCATGAATTCGGTAGGCATAAATACTTTATAGCCGTTGGTAAAACGTGCCACTCCAGTCAGATAAGTGGGATAATGGTGGGTGTCCAGATCATTGAAATCGGCCCAAGGGTGTACCATGTGGCGTTTCTGTAATTTATCGTATTGGGCGAATAAAGGATCCAGATTATAATTCCATCCTCCTTCGTTGCCATTACTCCAAATAATGATGGAAGGATGATTCACATCGCGTTCTATCATTTCTTTGACTAATTTAGGACCTACTTTTGAATCGTATCCGTTTTGCCATCCTGCCAGTTCGTCCATGTAGACAATTCCTAATGAATCACACATATCCAGGAAATGTTCATCAGGCGGATAATGTGAACGGACGGCATTCATATTCATCTCTTTTACCAGCAAGGCATCCTGACGGCTCATAGCCGCACTGGTAGCACGACCTCCATCTACGGAAAAAGAATGGCGGTTGACACCTTTCACCACTAGTTTGGTTCCATTCAGATAAACTCCGTCTTGTGGAAAGAATTCAATGGTGCGGAAACCTATCCGCGTTTCACGGCTTTGCACCGTTTTCCCTTCGGGGTTTTTCAGTTCCAGTCTAGCTACGTACAGATTGGGGTCCTCTGTAGACCAGGGTTGGATGTTCATCCAGTTTCCTTCCACCAACTGTTCCTTGTTCGAATCCTTAATCTGATGAGAAAGGGTAGGTTTGTTTGCTTGAGTGTACATGTCTTTTCCATCCTTTAATGAACGGACGGAAACAGACAATTCATATCCTTTGGCATCTCCCTCCAATTCTATTGCCGCTTGCAATTTTCCATGCTGATCGGCGTTCAGAACAAAATGTCGCATGTGGACTGCCGGAACAACTTCCAGCCATACAGGTCTGTAAATACCACCATACAGCCACCAGTCGGCTTTACGTTCGGCTGCATTGATGGATTTGTTGGCTGATTCTTTAGCTATCTTTACTTCAAGCAGGTTCTTTTTGCCGGGTTTCAATAAATCGGTGATATCATAACTGAAGCGGTAGAATCCTCCCTGATGCATCTCGCCTGCGGGTTTTCCATTGATGAAAACTTCCGTGTCGGTCATCACTCCGTCAAAGAATATTTTTATCCGCTCACCGGAAGTTGTTGCCGGGGATTCGAATTTATATCGGTAAATGCCCGTTTCGTCGCTTGGCCTTTCACCTTTTATAGTGTACCAACGACCGTAAGTATATGCTCCGAATCCTTGCAGTTCCCAGTTGCAGGGTACTTCGATCTTTTTCCATTTTCCACTGTTTTGTCCTCCCGAACAAAAGAACTCCCAAGTCTTGGTGTTGTCAATACCGGTTCCCGATAAATAGATACGTTCGGGGTGCGGAGCTTGTGCCTGCACAGTGGGTCCACTCCACAGGGCAGCTATTACTAAAGCCGCCAGTTTGGTCCATTTGTTTTTCATAATACCATTGAATACTGTTTTCATGATACAAAAATAAGGCGGGATAGCCCGCCTTACAATGGAAAATCATACATTATGATGAAAAATGATACAATTATAGGGAATGAATAGGCCGATAGAATTATTTTATTTCTATCCTCATGGGAGATTCCTTTTTATATTCAACCTGTTTCTGATTGGCATTGATGTTCTTGAAAATAATGTTTTTGGATCTCTTGCCTTCTACATTCACCCTGATTTCTTCGCCAGGGAGTTTGAAATGTATATCCTCGAACAGGATGTCTTTTCCATCCAATATGTGAATGTCATTATGCTGCGATTCTATCGTCAGCTTCCGCATCGTAAATCCGGCGGCATCATTCAGGGCGCCGATTAATTTCTTGCATTTGATCTCTCCATTTTCCACCACTACCTGGTTGAAAGGTATTTCGGGAATACCATTGGCGGTAAAGAACTGGTCGGCTGATTCTACAATGAAATCTTTGATCAGGATATTCTTTACATCAGGCGTCAGCCGGTTTACTTTTCTTGCCGGATAGCGTGCGGCCAGTTCGCCCATATAATAAGCACTGCCCAACAAATCCCAGGTAAAGGCTTTTCCTACATTGATCATGCGCAGTCTCTCATAGTACGTGTTGTCACTGCCTCCTCCACGGTTGCGTCGCGTTTTGAAACGGATGCCGGTACGGGTGCCGTCGAATACACAATCGTGTACATACAGATTCTTGATCACTCCGGCTGTTTCACTACCACAAGTTATCCCGCCATGTCCATGCTGGGCCAGCGAGTAGCGGATCACTACATTTTCTGTAGGCTTGCCTACACGTAATCCGTCTTCTGCTCTACCGGCTTTCAGGGTAAAACAATCATCACCGCAGTTCAGCGTGCAGTATTCAATTAATACATTTTTACAAGATTCTATATCAATGCCGTCTCCGCTGGGCACCTTGGTGGAGTTGACGGTAATGCCTCTTATAATTACATTCTCGCAATAAATGGGTACCACATTCCATAAGGTGCTTCGTTCCATCGTGATCCCTTCTATTAATACATTGGTACAGTTGATAGGAGAGATGGTTTTAGGACGATAGAAAGTCCTGCCTTCCATACCGTCATAGATGCGTTGTTCTATAGGCATGTCCCACGGGACATCTTTTTCTACCACTGAAGCACCGTTAGGACGTTTTCTGATTTCAGCATCCATAGGTGGTCCGTAAATGGTTCCTTCTCCTGTAATGGCGATGTTGTTTTCCCCATTGGCGTAAATAAAGGCGGCCGGCCCCATTATTTCCACCCCTTCATGGCGTGTGAAAACCGCCGGCAGATAATCTTCCGCACGACCGGCAAACTCTATTTCGGCTCCTTTGGCTAAATGCAGGTTGACATTACTTTTCAGAACGATACGGGCCGATTTCCATTTCCCCTCAGGAATGACGACTGTTCCTCCTCCTTGGTTGCTGACTTCGGCAATCGTCCGGTTCACTAAATCTGTAATAGGGGCATCTTCTGTCATTCCTTTGTCTTTCATATTGACGATGAAATCGGGAAAAACGGGACGCTTCGGTTGAGGCATATTGAAATATGCATTCTTGATCGGAACGATATTCCGGGGCATGGCTTGTGCACCGACTTCATTTAAATAGGGGATAGCCGGTTTCAGTTCTGCTGTCAGTTTATCCAATACTTCCGGATTTAATTTTACTTTTACCATCCCGATGGGGTGGAAGCGCGTATCATCCCAAGCTGTATAAACAATGGTATATACATTGTCTCCTTCGGGTATCAGGCAAAGCGGAGTCCTCATAACAGTCCACCATTTTTTTACTTTGGTATCTATGGCGATATAACGTGCTTTGCTCCAGTTTTTTCCGTCTATGGATAAAGTGTATCCCATTCTGTTGGGCAAGTTTAAATAGTCCGGTCCTCCGTCAAACATCGCTATATAGATTCCGTTGGGTAATCGGGATACGATAGGATTCTCTACAAACTGCGGGTGAATGGAAGTTATCGGATTGATTTCCTCACCCATACGTTTCCATGGTCCTTCCAAGGTTTCTGATTCGGCCAGTCCCACAGCCCATACCTTGCGCTTTTCCCCTCCTTTCAAGGGATAATCTGCACGGGTTTCGTAAGGATAAGCTCCACTGATAAACGCATTCCAGCCTTTATCCACTTTATATGGGAAGAAAGAAGCGACTCCTTGCCGTCCTTCCCAAAGTTGGGAGTCCAGTCCCGGTTCTATCACGATTCCCATGTCCCGGTAAGGACCACCTATTCCTTCTATACCTTCTTTTTCGGATTCACATCTCCAGATGCGGCCGAAAGAATGATTGGGTGCAATTTCTTTATCTGTGGTGTAAGCCAGATAGAATCCGTACCATCGGTTGTTTTCCTCGCTGAATACAGGCATATAAGACCAGATGGCGGAACGGCGGTCATTCATGGGATTGTCTTCATGTACCAATGCATAGACACCGCTTGATTCCAATATAGTGGATTGGCGTGTCCAGTGAACAGCATCGGTGCTGGTCCAGTGTCCTATCCGTGTCTTTACTC
Organism: Phocaeicola sartorii JCM 17136 = DSM 21941; assembly: GCF_054653615.1. Lineage (NCBI taxonomy): Bacteria > Pseudomonadati > Bacteroidota > Bacteroidia > Bacteroidales > Bacteroidaceae > Phocaeicola > Phocaeicola sartorii. The sequence continues at coordinate 280,633 of NZ_BAAIFW010000006.1, read as the reverse complement.
TGTCGTGGTAGGCAGGCATCCCTTTCACACCGGCACGTTCGGTAGGGAACATGTGATAAGTACCTTTTATTTTTACGATAGAGCCTCCTTCAAATCCTCCTTGAATCCCTTCCGTACCTGGCATTCCTGCATTAACCACAGGTGCGTCAGGTCCTCCGATAGCGGTAAATAAGGACTCTCCGTCGGTGATTCCGTCGATATGGAATGAAGTACAGTCTCTCTTGTTATCAGTTTTGATACTCGTACTTTCTATCTTTTGAGCAACGGCTTGTGTACCTGCCATACATAACCCGATGCACAGTCCCCAAAAAGCGTTTCTTGTCATACTTAGTCTTTTAAAAGTTAAACGGCCTCTATTTGGCTTATAGGTAATGACGTTTGTAGATAGAATTTGTAACCATCGGATTTGTTCTTATTTTTATGAAGCCGCTCCATGTCTCTTTTTTGTCTGTAAATGGAAGAAAAAGGTTGTTTCTATAGGTGCTAAATCAAAATATGATGTATATTTGAAGGCGAAATAATCAAATACCTATGAAAAAGTATATTTTAACTCTGCTGTTTTGTACGTTGTTCTGTCATCCGGGCATTGCCCAAAGTTTGAAATCCGTTTCTATCTTGGGGGATTCTTATTCCACGTTCGAAGGCTATGTTCAGCCCGATACTAATTTTGTATGGTATCTGAAGACGCCTCCTGAAGGACGGAAGACGGATATGGTTTCTGTACGTAATACTTGGTGGCATCAGTTTATTAAGGAGAACAACTACCGTCTTTGTGTGAATAATTCGTTCTCCGGCGCTACTATTTGCCATACCGGTTACCGTTCGGAGGATTATAGCGACCGTTCTTTCATCACCCGGATGAAGTCGTTGGGTTGTCCTGATATTATTTTTATTTTTGGCGCGACTAATGATTATTGGGCCAAATCACCTTTAGGAGAGTATCAGTATGCGGATTGGTCTAAAAAAGATTTGTATTCTTTCCGCCCTGCCATGGCTTATATGCTGGATACAATGATTGATTATTATCCTAATGTGGAGATTTATTTTCTGTTGAATAATGGATTAGGAGAGGAAATCAGTGAATCGGTCAGAACGATTTGCAAACATTATCAGATAGATTGCATCGAACTGAAAGGGCTTGATAAGATGAGCGGCCATCCTTCGGTGAAAGGGATGAAGCAGATTAGTGAGCAGGTGAAGGCGTATATGGCTGCGCATGGAAAATGACATTGTTGTTTTTTAGCCTGTTTAAATCGTCATTCTAGAATGACGATTTAAACAGGCTAAAAGGAATATAATTCTTTTGTTCCGGTGCCAAGAACTAAATTGAATCTGGAAATAAATGGGGGACTATGGGAAGAAAGGGAGAAAGTTTGCAACTATTCTTCAAAAATAAAAAGTAAGCGGGTGTCTGAAAAGGGCACCTGTTTTTTGCCATTCCCAATATTTCCTGTATGGATTCCTACTCTTTTTTTTCATGTGCAAAAGGAAATATCACACTTGTTTTGTGAGCCTTTTGCAATAGATCATTTAATATTCGTACTTTTTCCGGATATTGCTTTGATACATTCATTTGTTCAGAAGGATCAGAATTTAAATTATACAATTCCAATTTTGTCTTTTGAGGATTATTCACTTGCAGTTTTATCAATTTCCAATTGTCATTTAACAAGATGGCTTGTTTACCTCCTTGCTCATGAAATTCCCAATATAAATAATCATGTTTCAATAATTCTCCTTGCCCTGTTAATTCAGGAAGAAATGAAATTCCATCTACCGTTACAGGAACCTGTTCTCCTATCAAGTCACACATTGTAGGCAAAAAATCCCAAAATGCAGAAATATGATAACTGACACTGCCTTTTTTTACTTTCGCTGGCCATCGGATAATAAACGGTGTCCGAATTCCTCCTTCATATAAATCTCGTTTATATCCTCTAAATGCACTATTACTGTCAAAGACCTCCGGATCATGCCCGCCTTCTTTATGAACGCCATTATCAGAAGTAAAAATAATAATAGTATTATTGGATAAGCCTTTTTTTTCTACTAAATCCACAACACGTTGAACATCTCTATCCAATCGACTTACCATGGCGGCATAGGTGGCACGTGGTTTAGATTGAGGAGTATAATCTTTTCCTAAATATGGCTTCTCGTCAAACATTCCATCATATTCACCCAATTCCCCAGATGGAACTACTAGATCTGGATGAGGTAATGTTGGTGCTAAATAAAGAAAAAATGGTTTGTCGGATTTTTTTTCTATGAATGACAAGGCTTTCTCTATGATCAAATCATGAGAATATTTTTCACCATTTAGCATAATTTTCTTTTCATTTTCAAATAAAAAGGCTGGATAATAACGATGGGCGTTTCCTTGTCCCAAATAACCGAAAAAATAATCAAATCCTTGTTTGGTCGGATATCCTTCTGATTTAGGGCCTCCTAATCCCCATTTGCCAATACAAGCTGTTGCATAATTTCGCTTTTTTAAAATTTCTGCAACTGTTATTTCGTCATCAGCCAAAGGATAGTCATAACTATATCCGTCGGACGCTTTAACACCCTTATTTCCTCTAATGAAAGAATGACCAGTATGTTTACCTGTCATCAGGCAACAGCGAGACGGAGCACTTACAGTACATCCTGTATAATGTTGAGCAAATCTCATGCCGGTTGCGGCTAAATTATCTATTCCCGGTGTTTGAATAATACGCTGTCCGTAGCAACCTAAATCACCGATACCCAAATCATCTGCCATTATATAAATAACATTAGGCAAACTGTTTTCTTTTTCTCCTTGTGCTGAAATTATATTAGGAACAACTCCTAATGACATAGTCAGTAATATGTATTTATCAATAGTCTTCATGATATGTATTTGTTTATTTAGTACAAAACCAAAATTGTTTTTTTAGAACCTTTCCCATCCTGAAGATTGCTCTAAATTAGGATTCAACAAAAGTTGATTAGCAGGAATCGGGTACAAATAGTATTTTTCTAACCATCCTTTTCCTAAATCTACAGGATTAGGGGCCAAGTAGATATAGCCCTCTGTTAATTCCTTATTTGGCAATCCTGTAATTGGATCCATGATTTCTTTGTTAGCCATGTTGAAATCGCTCTTACGGATATATATTCCTTTACTTTCTCTATTCAAAAACCATTCCGCACGTTTCCAGCGGCGGATATCATAAAAGCCGAAACCTTCCCCCATCAATTCAACAATACGTTCACGTCTAATTTCCCATAATACTGCTGGAACGAGAGGATCTCGTGCTACATCAAAATTGTCGTTTATTTCACTGACAATCATTTTGCCTACTTGTACATTTTGTCGGCTACGTAATTTATTTATTGTCATATCGGCTACAGATTGATCAAATTCCCCCAGTTCATATTTAGCCTCAGCATAATTCAATAGAATTTCTTCTATTTTGAATAAAGGTTTATCTGCTGTATTTAAAGCTTGTGCATTGCTGTTCTGATCCCATGTATTATAATTCTTATACATGTAATAACCAGAACGAGATACCATATATGCTCTGACTGATTTGGGTTCCATATTAGGAGACATTTCTAATATAGAACCACTCCAATTATAAAGAGGAAGTCTTTTATGACCTTCTCTAGATAAGACTTTCATCTTTTCAATGTATTCGGCATCTTTTGGATTTCCGGTAGGAGTACCATCCGTATTCACTCTATAAGGTGGAGTTACATTCAATAACAGCCGAGGGTCTCGATTACGCATTTCATCATACATAGTTTTATCTCCCGCATATAGAGGACTTGCAGAGATTGGCTTTCCATCCATACACAAGAATAAACTTACCGTATATTTATTCATTTGATTTCCATTTGTTCCACACCGTTCATAATATCCGATATTATTGGTTAATACATCCGCTTTATATTCTTTATATAAGATCACCCCATCAACAGTACTTAAGTCTTCACTGGTAAACATTTCATCGTAATAAGGATGCAATTTCGGAAAACTACTCATTAGTTTCTCGGAAATTTCAGCACAACACTTCAAATACTTTTCCGCATCTTCTATATTGTGATATTTACGCCATGTTCCTTCAAACAAACATAAACGTGAAATTAAAGCACGAACGGTGTGTATATTTATTGTATTTATTCCATCCCCGTTGGGTTTTATATGTTGTTCCGCAAACTGTAGATTTTCCAGCATCTTCTGTACCACTATAGTACGTGGTGTTTGTTCTGCATAAATTATATCATCATCTGTTTCTTTTACAACATGCTCTATCCATGGAACATTTCCAAAGCGGGCTACTAATTCATAATAATAATAAGCCCTAAAAAAATATCCTACAGACCGCCAATGATCCTTTTCCTCTTGACTCATTATTGATCCATCTATATTATCCAGCATCAGATTGACTCTCCTTACATAAGCAAAATCAAATCCTCCTCCTGAAGCTGGGACTGTAGCTAATTGGAACGAGTACATATTCTGATATCCTGATTTCTTTTTACTTAAATAACCGGCTAAAACGTCTCCCCAATAAAAGCTATCGTCTGTTTGTGTTCCTGGCTTTCTTAAAATGTTTGGATTGTTTAGCCCGCCATATAGCCCCCATGCATAGGTTTTGAAATTTGCATACGTCTTAAATGCGGTAACCTCTGTTTGAACTTCCTTAGGATATTTCTCTAAAAAATTATCATTACAACCTATAAATAGATTGACAACTATCAATAAATATAATATTTTCTTCATATTCCCGTATTTTTAAAGTGTAACATTTAATCCAAATGAAATAGTTCTATAGAAAGGATAATTCCAACTTAATCTTTCAGGGTCATACCCATTAGGTAATGAATGGAATGTATGAAGATTTTCACAACTAACAAACATCTTTAATCTGGACAATGAGATTTTAGAAATCCATTCTTCTGGAAAATCATAACTTAAGGTGACATTTTTTACACGTAAATAAGCACCATTCAATAAATACTTTGTTTGAACACGTTTGTTTGAATTGGAATTTTCCATTTCATTATAGATGCGATACCATTCTGGATTGGGATTCACAGCCTCCCAATTTCCGTTTTCTGTATCTACGGGTTTCCAATAATCAAGCTGGTTTTCGAAAATAGTTCCATAACGTCCTCCATTAAAAGGCCAGCGTAAAGCATCATCAATCCAAACGTCTCGTTTTCCCGTTCCTTGTAATAAGAAAGAAAAAGCAAATCCTTTCCAACCAAGATTACCTGTTATTCCATATTGATATCGGGGTGTATTGTTGCCTATGATACGCATATCACCAGGGTTGGTTGTAGTACCATTTCCGGCATCAATCTGATTGAAAACACCGCCTTTCTCATCCATTAGATTCTTAAACTTCACGTCACCAGGTTTTACAGTGATTCCTTTTATTGAAGTCACTCCCTCTTTTAAAATCCAAGTTTGTATATTCTCAAAATCATTCACTGAATAATAACCATCTGAAACATATCCCCATATTTCACCTATTTCTTTGCCAACATATTGGTTGGGCATTGTGCCATCATTTTTCTGACTTCCCAAAACCTTCGCCTCATTTGTATCAAATTTTGTAATACGTGTCCAGGAATCATATAAATTGAACCCGATTCCATAACTCCAATCCCCTATGCGATCTCGCCAGTTCATTGACAGTTCCCATCCTTTCGTACGTAAGTCTGCTGTATTTTGCTTGGGAGCACTGGAACCAACTACTGCAGGCAATTCCATTCCTGGTGCCAACATTCCTTGGGTATCACGTATATACCAATCAAAGTTAGCGGTAAATCTATTGTTAAAAAATGCCATGTCTACACCGATGTCTAAAGTACGAACTGTTTCCCATGTATAATTCTCACGCACTAAAGCTGGAGTATTAAGAGTTGTGGGACGCAAAGATGTTTCAGGGTCAATCCAATCTGCCAAAGACGAACTCATGGAAGGTACAAAGCCATATTCTGTAATTGACTGGTTGCCAATCTCTCCCCATGATCCCCTTAACTTTAATGCGTCTAAATACCCACGAGACCAATTCATGAACTTTTCTTCTGCAATTTGCCAACCTAAGGAACATGAAGGGAAAAAACCATAGCGAGTTTCTTTCGGGAATTTGGAAGAGCCGTCATAACGTCCATTAACCTCTATCAAATACCTATTAAGATAATTATAGTTCAGACGAAAAAAAGCGCTTCGTATTGCAGATTCAGAAAAGGAGTCTTTTGCTGTTGTTTCTCCGTATCCTCCCGAAAATGAAGGCATATCTTCATTAATCATTTCCTTTTTATCTACAACTAATTGTTCATGATTACGCCATTCTTGGCTATATCCTGCCATTACTTTAAAATTATGTTCTTTATTTATGTCCCAATAATAAGAACCATATAAATTCAAAGCATTATATGAAGTTGTCTGTTTGGTATTGGTATACAATGCTGTAGTAGGATTTATCTTTTCTTCTAATTGAACGGAAGTTGTTTTGATAGGTTTGTCATATTTTTTTTGATCGTAATTCTTTTGATCAAAAGTATACTCAAAAATTGCTTCGAATCTTTTAAACGGAGTCACTGTAGTCTGTGAGAAAATGCGAGGATTTTCATTCACTGTATTAGTAGTGGAAGAATACTTCAATAAATTCAATGGAGTATTTATAGGTAACATATTTCCATTGGCACTTTCCATCTCTCCTTCGGGATTTAAATCAGGCATTGTACCCCATACGCCAGATGCATTAGGCATAGACAAATGACTTTTAGCATATCTTATGTCAAGTGATTGCTTAAGCCATTTGGTTATATCAGCAGATATATAAGAAGAAACAGTTATACGATTATATGTATCTTTGTTTCCTTCCAAAATTCCGTCATTGTCATTATATCCTAAGGACATGCGATAGTTTATCTTTTCACCTCCTCCTTTAACTGAAACATTATGGGTCTGTTGAAAGCCATAATTAGACATCATATTTTTATACAAGTTGTTTGGATGTAAATAGTAACGAATGCCAGTCGGATTATCTTCTGTAGGAATATAAATTCCGTTTTTTGTTACATCAAATTGAGATGGGTCTTGGCGGTATGCTTTGACATATTCTATCCAACGCTCCAAATCCTGCCCTTGGGCGAACCAAGTCCCTCCTGTGAATCCTGCATCCAAGTAAGCTTTCATTATATCTATTGCGTCTGCCTGATGAGGCAAATTAACGCTATTCTGAAATCCAAAATTATTGCTATAATTTAATTGAAACTTACTGTTTTTACTTCCTTTTTTCGTTGTTATCAAGATGACTCCGAAAGCTGCTCTAGCCCCATATATGGCAGAAGATGAAGCATCTTTTAAAACAGTAACATTTTCTATATCTTCAGGATTTATCATATCAATTTGTGCAGGCACATTATCCACTAAAATCAGAGGTTCTCCACCATTGATAGACGTAATTCCTCGAATATTAAACGATTTGGACACACCAGGAGTAGAACCACCTGTTATCATTAGCCCTGGAATGGCTCCTTGCAATGCTGTCTGTACATCAGTAATCGGACGCTCATTCAAAACATCATCCATTTTAATGGAGGTAACAGCACCTGTCAAATTAGCTTTCTTTTGTGTCCCATAGCCTACTACCACTACTTCATCCAAGGTCTTGGTGTCTTCTTTCAATACGATGGTAAGTTCTTTCTTTCCAGAAACTTTCACTTCTTGAGAAACATACCCGATATACGTAATCTGTAAAACGGCATCTTTCGGGGCATCCAATACAAACCGCCCGTCTATATCTGTGATTGTACCTGTTGACTGGCCTTTTACGATGACATTGGCACCGATTACCGGCTCTCCATTCGCATCTTTTACAATACCTGTCACCTTATTTTGTCCTTGCTGTATTCCTTGCACAATCTCAGTAGAAAGAATAATTTTCTTTTCAAGCACCGAATACTTTACATTTGTCCCTGCGAAAATCTGGTCTAGTATCTTGAATATATTATTGTTGTTTGCCGAAACTGATACAATACGTTTCAAATCTACGTGTTTATTGTTGAAGAAGAAATCAAACCCCGATTCTTTTTTCAGCTTTTCCAACACAGTGCCAACTGTTTCATTGCGCACTTCAAGACTGATCATGGTCTTTTGCGCATACGACTCTGCCGCATAAGTCATACTTAGCGAACAGATTAAAAAGAGTACACTTAGTTTCATAGGTAATGGAGCTTTATTTAAGATTAACCTACACGACTTTATCATCCAAAATAATTGGACGCTAAAATAATTTTTCATAATTTTGTAATTGAAATAAAGTGAATAAAATGTTGTCTTTGCTTGTCGCCAAACAAGCATTGAAAAATGATTTTTTCATACGGGGTGATACGCCAATATCCTCCCGTATGTTTTTTTGTTCAGGGAGCCTGTTGTCTGTTCATCTTTCCAGTATTTAAATTAAGGGTTAAACGTATATTAGTACACTTCTATTTTCAACTTTTCCGTCTTTATATCTGCACTGTCGATGTACCGCCAGCGTATGCGGGAGGAAATCCGGAAATATTCCATAATACGCTCCAGACGCTGATGGGTGAATGTTCCTGTGAACGAACAGTCTTTCAGCCCCTTGTTGGATAATACGAATTCCACATTGAACCGCTTCCCAAGCATGTGCAGCACTTCATCCAGCGGAGTGTCATTAAAGATAAGCTTGCCGTCTTTCCATGAAATCTCCGATTCGCCCGAAGTGGCGTAGCACTTGATATCCCCGGTTTGCGGGGAATAAACCAGCTTCTGTCTGGGGGAGAGCATACTCTTTTGAAATTTTCCTTTGTTATTCTTATAAATAAACCCTACGCTACCTTTGATAAGCGTGGTGGAAATGGGAGTTTCATTACCGTATGCTTCCACATTGAAACTTGTTCCGTACACCTCCACCTGCGAGTGATGAGGGGTGGAGACGATGAATCGTTTCCGGGGATGATGGGTTACATCGAAATAAGCTTCACCGTGTAATTCCACTTGGCGTACATCGCCGGCGAAAAAGGTGGGATAGCGGAGGGAGGATTCCGAATTGAGGTGAACTACCGTGCTGTCCGGTAACAGGACCGAGGTAGTCATGCCTGCATTGGTTTTTATTTCCACCATCTGAGCGGTGACTACCGGCTGCTGTCTGCCCGGATACAGGGCCAATACACCTATCAGGAGGGGAACGGACAAGATGGCCGCAATGCGTTGTGTCCATCCCCACCAGGACAGGTTTCTAACTTTTGTTTTGCTTTTTACCTTATCTAACGCCTTTTCCGTATCTATTTTCTTGGTGATATGCTGTGTGTCCACCGCCAGATAGAGCGTATTCAGCTGCTTGGCTATACGCAAGTGCTCCTCATCGGCATTCAGCCAGGCTTCTATCTGTTCGTTTTCCGGCGGAGTGGTGTTTCCTTCGAAATATTTAGTTAACAAAGTTTCTATATCGGTATGGTTTTCCATAAATTATGCTTTAATTTTTTCCTTTATATTATTAAGACAAGCGAGAATGAAAGGTATCTAAACGAAAAATGCTTTTTTTTCAAAAAAAAGTTTTTTCCGATAAAAACAATTATCTTTGTGCGCAAGGAAAACAGTTATTATACTATGAATCATACCGTCGAAGACTTGTCTTTGCTTAATGCTCTCCGACAGGGGGATGGTAATGCTTTTGACCATTTATTCAGAAGGTACTATCCTATGCTGTGTGCTTATGCTCACCGGTTGGTGTCGCTGGAAGATGCCGAAGAGATTGTTCAGGAGGTGATGTTATGGCTATGGGAGAATCGTGGAGATTTGATAATCGAGTCTTCATTGAATCAATATTTGTTCAAAATGACTTATCGGAGAGTCTTGAACCACTTGACGCGGGAGCAGGTGAAAACCAAGGCTGAAGCTGCCTTCTATGAGCGGACACAGGCGGCATTGTGTGGAGTGGATTATGGTCGTTTTGAGGAATTGGACCGGAAAATAAAGGAGGCGATGGCTGCTCTGCCCGACAGTTATCGGGAGGCCTTCGTGATGCATCGCTTTAAGGAACTGAGTTATAAAGAAATTGCCGAGGTGCTGGATGTGTCGCCACAGACTGTGGCTTACCGCATCCAACAGGCATTGAAGCTGCTTCGTGTTTCCTTAAAGGATTACTTGCCCATGCTGGTGTGGCTGGTGGGCTGAAAAGTACCTCCCCTGGAGTTTCCCCTGTTTTTTCCTTCAAATCCTTCAGCCCCTTCGCAAACGCCCGCCAATAAAGAAAAGCGGCTGAAGGATTTCCTCCCGGAATTCCTTCAGCCTAGTGTAGAAGTTTCAGCTCTTTATGGTTTGAGCTTCGTTTGTAGAAGTTTTCTATTATAATTGTTTCGTTGTATAATTACTCCGTTGTCAGGTCCGTGCCGTTTGTTGCCGGTACGTTTTCCGCTTCGTTCACTGGCTCGGGCAGTTTCTCTTTTCCGTAGAAGCCCGGCATCGGTTCATAGATGGGGTTACGTGGAATGGAGATATTGCGCAGTTTTTTATCCTTCGCCAGTTGGGCGATATAACGTCCTGCGGTGGCGCGTGTCAGTCCGCATAACGATTCAAACTTACGGCGTGTCAGCACGCTGTTTGTCTGGAAGTATTCCGTCAGTGCCTCGTCTATGCTTTCTTTGGTTGTCGGCATGGAGTGCGGTTTGTATTTCGAACGCTCGGTCTTGACGCCGCTCAACTGATGCTTCAGGTATTTGTCCGCACGGAATGTCACCGATTTGAATTTCACCTTGTTGGCACGCGTGGAGCTTGGCGTCCGTGTCTCGGGGCAGGTCAATGAGATGTGGAAATATCCTATTCCTTCGATATGCACCCGGGCGCCGTCCTTCAAGTAGTAGGCCAGTTTCTCGCTGAGCGAGATGATGGTTGCCTTGATGTCCGCCACGGTGAGTGAGGATCCGTATTGAATTTCCCGAGCCAGGTAGTCGGTGTTGATGCGCTGCCAGTTTACTACACGGGCATGATAGCGCTTCTTGCGCGTACCTATCGTATTGGGTGATTCATAAAATTCAAATTTGATAGCCATTCGCTTATTTGTTTTTATCCGGTTGTTTATGCTTTCTTGTACGGAAGAGTTTGTTGCAGCTTCCTTTCAAGTTGATTGTTTCACTTGGGTGATGAAACTAGATCACTCGAGTGATGAAATTGGATCACTTGGGTGATAAAACTTCATCATTCTAGTGAAACGATCAGCTTGACGGTGCAAAAGTATGAAATAGTCCTGATAAAAACGAATAATTTCCCGGTTATTTTCACTTAATCACTTTTTGGCCGTGATGCGCGGCAAATGCTTGCAAACGGGTGTTTTGGATATTATCTTTGTGGTATTACACAACCCTAAAGAATAAAAAAGGATGAAAAAATTAGTGGAAAAATTACTGAGCTGGTGCAAAAAAAGTATGAAAATGAGTAAAAGCGTGAGAAGAAGCACGGCTCCGGTTACTGGGCAGTCGGTGGGGCAAACCGGAAATGCGGAAGGGGTGTTGCCTTCAACGGCTACGGAAACGGTGGATGAAATTGTTCTCCCAGCGGCTGTCGAAACAGCTGGCGTGGCAGAAACTATCGATGAAAAGGCGGTTTCTGGCAAATCGGGGCGCAAGAAACCGGAGAATATGCTGGAGGCTTTGCAGCGCTTTTTGACCGCACGGTATGATTTCCGTTATAACCTTCTCACCGAACAGACGGAGTATCGTGGAAAAGAGATGCCGGATGAAGAGTATGGTATAGTGGCTCAACGTGATTTGAATACATTCTGCCTGGAGGCGCGTACCGGCGGCATCAACTGCTGGGATAAGGATGTGAGTCGTCTGCTCCATTCCCGAAAGGTGGAAAATTATCATCCTTTTCTGCATTATATGAACCACTTACCTCAGTGGGACGGAGTGGATCGTGTAACTCCGCTGGCCGTGCGTATATCGCGTAAACCATTGTGGACAAAAGGTTTCCATCGTTGGATGCTGGGGGTTGCCGCCCAATGGCTGGGGCAGGCGCAGGATTGCGCCAATGCGGTGGCGCCTATGTTGGTGAGCCGTGAGCAGGGGAAGCGCAAGTCTTCTTTTTGCAAGATTTTGATGCCTAAGGAACTTACACCTTATTATATAGACAAGTTCGACCTGACGAGTGAGAGTGGATGTGAACAGAAACTTTCGCTTTTCGGGCTGATCAACATGGATGAGTTCGACAAGTACCGTGCCGGACAGATGCCCGTTTTGAAGAATCTGATGCAGATGACCACGCTGACTTTCCGCAGGGCACATCGTCCGGCATTCAGTCATCTGCCTCGTATTGCCTCTTTCATCGGTACCTCCAATATGACGGATCTGCTGACTGATCCCACAGGAAGCCGCCGTTTTCTCTGTGCGGAAGTGGATGATAAGATTGATTGTACACCGCCCGATCATGCGCAGTTGTTCGCCCAGTTGAAAGCGGAGTTGGTCGGGGGAGAGCGTTACTGGTTCTCGGAAGAGGAAGAGAAGGAGATACAGCATAGCAATCGGAATTTTTATAAAATGCCTGCCGAGCAGGAACTGTTTTTGCGTTGTTTCCGGGTACCACAGGAAGGGGAGTTGTCCAAGCCCTATACCACGACGGATTTGTTCAATTATTTGCAGAAACATTATCCGGCTGCCATGCGCGGGGTGACTCCGAACCGGTTGGGCAGGATGATGGTTGCATTAGGGATACAGCGTGTTCATACCGAGTATGGCAATGTGTACCGGCTGGTGAAGCTGAAGGATTCTTCCGCGGCCTGAAACTTTTTCCCGGTGTGATCCTTCAGCCGGAACGTCCTCCTGCAAAGGGTTTGCGGGAGGACTGAAGCTTTTGAAGGATTTTTCAGGGGGAATCGTATAAGGAGAAATAAATGAAAAAGATTGCTTAGCGATTTGTTTATACGACTTTTTTGGTGGTGGCGTTTTTATCTATAAAAACATGGGAAGTGACAGTTTACATATTTATTACATTGTTTCTTCTTGGGATTGTCCGGAAACGAGATGCTCCAAGTTTCATGTTGCTCCGGGAGATACTTTGCAGTTGAAGATTGCCTTCCAGTCGGACAGTATAGGGGGCCGTGAATTTCATATCTATGGCAACTTTCTCTTTTTGTCACTTGGTCTGACGGTGGAGGGCGATTGCATATAAGGCAAGCTCATAGCATATAAGAGAAAGAATTAACAGGATAATTTTGTTTTTATCAAAGGTTTATTGCTAACTTTGCTCTACCATCGTAATATGGATGAAAAGCACAACCGATATACAAATGAGCAAAATGTCTGGAAATTCTTTTAATGACATCTATACATCTTATTATAAGAAGTCTTTTTTCTTTGCCAAATCATACGTTCATAATGATTTGGCAGCAGAAGATATTGCCTCCGAGGCATTAATAAAGTTGTGGGAAAAGTTGAAGACCGAGCCTGTTGAAGAGAAATATATCTTACCGTTATTACTGACAATTTTGAAGAACAAGGCTTTGGACTATCTAAAGCACGAGGAGGTAAAACGCAGTGCCTTTGAGGTGATGGTAGACTGGCAGCGGCAGGAATTGTCTATCCGTATGTCTGCCTTGGAAGCGTGCAATCCTGACGAGATCTTTTCGGATGAAGTGGAAAAAATCATCAGCACTACTTTAAGCACTTTGTCGGAACAGACGCGACAGGCGTTTATCTTGAGCCGTTTTGAAAATAAATCCAATAAAGAGATTGCCGAAGAGATGGGAATCTCTGTAAAGGGGGTGGAATATCATATATCAAAAGCATTGAAAGTACTGCGGGTGACTTTAAAAGATTATCTTCCTTTATTTTATTTCTTCTTTTATTATTAAGTCCGACCGGATGGGGGGACGGATGTCTTTAAGGGCAAGAATGATTTTTTTATATTTTTCTTCATTTTCTTTTAGGGTAGTTCCTTCTTGAGTCGTTTCTAATAAAACAGCATAGAATATGAATCCTGAATTATTGCAAAAATATATAGCCGGAAATGCTACTGAAGCCGAAAAGCAGCGTGTGACCGAATGGATACAGGAAAATCCTGAGAACATGCGTGAATATATGGCACAACGGAAGTTGCATGACATGGCATTGTGGCGTACGGAACCTGTGGCGGAGGAGAATAGCCGGGAAAGGAAACATTTCTCATTACGCGGAGTATGTATGGAAGCTGCCAAGATAGCAGCGGTGTTTGCGATCGTCTTGTTGGGTACACATTATTGGACAGGAAAACATCAGGTACCGGAAGACGAAACATGGCAGTCCATTCATGTGCCGGCGGGCCAACGGGCGGAATTGAGGTTGGCGGATGGTACGAAAGTCTGGTTAAACTCACGCAGTACCTTGACCTTCCCGGGTGATTTTAAAGGTGATACCCGTCAGGTGAGACTGGATGGTGAAGGATATTTTGCGGTGACAAAGAATGTGGAACAGCCTTTTATTGTAGAGACGAACAGGTGTAATGTAAAGGTGCTGGGTACAGAGTTCAATGTAATGGCTTATGCAGCGGATAGTGTATGGGAAACTTCTTTGTTGGAAGGTGCTGTCGAGATTTTAGTGCCTGGTTCGAATAACAGTGGAATGAGGTTGGAACCGAACACAATGGCCAGTTTGAGAGGCAACAGGTTGGTGAAAGGACGCATCAAGGAGGCCGATTATTTTTTGTGGCGTGAGGGCTTGCTTTGTTTTAATGATATATCCGTACGTGATATGATAGAGAAACTGAAACTGTATTATGGGGTGGATATTGTGGTCAACAATACCCGGATTTTAAAGAACCGTTATACAGGTAAATTCCGCACGAAAGATGGGGTGGAACATGTACTGAAAGTATTGAAACTCAATAATAAGTTTACTTATACAAAGGACGATGAGACAAATGTGATAACAATTAATTAACCCTTAAAAAAGAATATGCCTATGAAATAACACACCTGGTCTAAAAAAGAAATGGGATAGTGCTGCAACACCATCCCATGGAAAAGTCAATTACGCATTGACAATTTTTTCTCAAATAATCTTAAGTTGAACCTAAAATTAGTAATGCAAATATATGAAAAATATTTTGTATCAGGAATCTATTGTAGAAATTAAACATTTATTCCGTATGATGAGAAACACACTCTTAGCCCTGTTTGTCTTTGCCGGAACAGCTTTTGCCACTGAGTCTTATTCTCAGACAATGAAGGTGACTGTTGTGGCGGATAACGTGTCAACAGGCAAGGTAATCAGTGAAATAGAAAAACAGACAGATTATCTGTTTGTGTATAATGTGAACGAGGTGAATCTGAAGCGCAATGTGAAGGTGAATGCGCAGAACAAATCTGTAGCCGAAGTGCTGAATAAGATTTTTGAAGGTACTGATATTTATTATGCCATGGAGGGCAAGAATATCATGCTGATGAGCAAGGCGAAAGATGGGGAAGCTGCCCAACAGGCAAATAAAGTGACAGGTATTGTGAAAGATGCGAATGGTGAGCCGGTAATCGGTGCCAATGTAACGGTGAAAGGTCAGTCAATAGGTACGATAACAGATATAGATGGGCGGTTTGTGTTGGATGCCCCGAAAGATGCCGTTTTACAGATTACGTATATCGGGTATGTTTCTCAAGAAGTGAAAGTTTCTGGAAAGAAAGAACTTACTATTGTATTGAAGGAAGATACCAGGACCTTGGACGAAGTGGTGGTGGTTGGATTTGGTACGCAAAAGAAGGTGAATCTGACAGGAGCTGTAGGGCTTGCTACAGCTAAGGAATTAGAATCTCGTCCTGTAACCTCTGCTACACAAGCCCTGCAAGGATTGGTACCCGGTTTGCAGATATCAACGAGTTCGGGTGAACTGGACAAGACCGCAGATATCAGTATCCGTGGTACAGGAACTATTGGTGAGGGTTCCAGCGGTGCACCTCTTATTCTAATTGACGGAATGGAAGGAGATTTGAATACAGTCAATCCTCAAGATATAGAAAATATTTCTGTATTGAAAGATGCTGCGGCATCATCCATCTATGGTTCCCGGGCACCCTTCGGCGTAATTCTGGTGACTACCAAATCGGGCAAAAAAGGAAAGACTTCTGTAAATTATAACAATAGCTTCCGTATATCTACTCCTGTAAATATGCCGAAGATGATGGATTCCTACACTTTTGCAAACTTTATGAACGCCGGTTCGCTTAATCAGGGTGGTGGGCTTATCTTTACAGAAGACCTGATGCAGGATATGCTGGATTGGCAAGCTGCCGGAGGTGGAAGTACGGGGGGAGTAAAAGCTTCATCCAACGGTCAATGGGGTAAACCAGACTATGATCCATTTACAACAGCTTGGGCTAATACAAATTGGTATGATGAAGTTTACAAATCTTCAAGTTTTTCTCAAGAACATAACGTTAGTCTAAATGGAGGAAGTGATATTGTAGCTTATTATGCTTCTTTCAATTATTTGGGTCAAGGAGGACTTTTGAAAGCTGGTGACGATGGACTTCATCGTTACAATGTAACAGCTAAAATCAATGCTGATTTGACTCAATGGTTAAAATTCAATTACAGTACCCGTTTTACTCGTAATGATGTATGGCGTCCTACCAGTTTCAACAGTTCTTTTTATGACCAGTTAGGAAGAGCTACTTGGCCTAATATGCCTGTAAAAGATCCCAATGGCTATTATACCAATAATGGTTGGACTAATCCAGTCCAAAACCTTGTTGAAGGTGGAAAACGTAATGCACAAACAGACCGTCTTTATCAACAAGCGTCTTTAGTAATTGAACCGATCAAAAACTGGATTACACATGTGGAGTTTAATTACAGTATAATGAACTCATCGGTAAAAGAAACTTCAATTCCTACTTATAATCATGATGTGGAAGGCAATTTAATAGATACTCATGGTACGTCTTATCTTTATCAAGATCAGACTAAAGAGAACTATCTGAACCTAAATATTTATAGTGAGTATTCCCAATCTTTTAATAATGCCCATAATGCAAAAGTTATGCTTGGCTTCCAGACAGAAGATATGAAACAGGAATTTTCTTCTACAAAAAAGTATGGTGTAATGATGGGGGGGATGCCTTATTTTGATGTCACAACCGGATTGGACGGACAAGGTAACCCCAAAGCGACAGAAGCGGGTGGAAATGGGAAAAGATGGAAAACGGCAGGTTTCTTCGGTCGCTTGAATTACGATTATCTGGGACGTTATTTGGCGGAAATCAATATGCGATATGACGGTTCCTCCCGTTTCCGTCGGGGAAGCCGCTGGCAATGGTCGCCTTCATTCTCTTTAGGTTGGAACATCGCTCAAGAAAAATTTTGGGAGTCTCTGACTGATGTAGCCAATACATTGAAATTGCGTGTTTCTTATGGCGAGTTGGGTAATCAGAACACAACAGTATGGTACCCCACCTATCGTGATATGATACTAAAGTCTTCTAATGGAACATGGTTGCAAGATGGAGTGAAACCTAATACAGCAGAGCCGGGAAATTTGGTCAGCAATTCTTTGACTTGGGAAAAGGTTCGTACTTGGGATATCGGTTTTGATTATGGCTTTCTCAGTAATCGTTTGACAGGTAGTTTTGATTACTATATTCGTTATACGGATGGTATGGTAGGGCCTGCACCTGAACTCCCATCTACTTTGGGTACAGCTGCTCCTAAAACCAACAATTGTAATTTAAGAACGAATGGATGGGAACTATCTATTGGATGGAGAGACCGTTTGAAAAACGGGTTTGGATATAGTGCTAATTTAACTCTTTCCGATGCTAAAACAATTGTTACCAGCTATCCGAGCAACGCAACAAATACGATCGGTTTGAACAAATACGTTGAAGGACGCGAAGTGGGCGAGATTTGGGGATTGGAAACAATAGGAATAGCAAAATCTGAAAATGAAATGCAGGCTCATCTCCTTTCCCTTCCTAATGGAGGACAGGATGCGATTGGTTCCAAATGGTCTGCTGGTGATATTATGTATCGTGATTTGAATGGAGATGGAAAAATATCTAAAAGTGCGGGTACATTAGATGATCATGGAGATTTGAAAGTAATAGGCAATAGTACTCCTAGATATTTCTTTGGTATTGACTTGAATGCTGATTGGAAAGGATTCGACATACGTTTATTCTTTCAAGGTGTAATGAAGCGTGATTTTTGGGGTACAAAAAATTTCTGTGGTTATTTGTTTGGTGCTTATGGAACTCAAAGTATGTGGGGGGCTCGTGGACTTAAGGAACATGAGGATTATTTTCGTGCGGAGGATATAGGATTGTCAGGTCATACCATTCCTGCAAATCTTGACGCTTATTATCCTCGTCCTATTTTCTCCGAAGGAGGTAAGAACCAAGAAATTCAGACACGTTATTTGCAAGATGCATCCTATATCCGTTTAAAAAATTTCCAGTTAGGTTATACTTTCCCGGCAAAATGGATGAAAAGTATGGGGTTGACCAGATGCCGTGTGTTTGTTTCCGGAGAAAATCTTTGGACTGGAACATCGTTGTCTTCTTTGTTTGATCCGGAAACAATTAGTGGCGGTAATGGTGGTAATGCTTATCCGTTATCAAGCACCTGGTCTTTTGGCTTAAGTTTAACACTTTAATAATACGTATACAATGAAAACAAAACATATATTCTTATCTGTACTAATCGCTTCATCAGGATTTGCATTTACAGCTTGCGATGGCTATTTGGATGAAGTACCTGAGGCATCTATTTCCCCGGAAGTATATTTTACAGAGGCAACCCACATTCAAGCCTCTGCAGATAATTTGTACGCTGATATTCTTCCCTCTCACGGAACTGGAAATACATACGGCATCTACAAAGATGATGCAACAACGGACAATCAAATAGAGGTTACAGCTCCCAATCGTTTTACTTCCACTTTGTGGAAAGTGGACAATGCGGAAACCAGTAATTGGAACTTCGATAAAATATACAAGATCAATTTTGTATTATCGAATGTGTTGCCTAAATTTGGGGATAATAATGCTGATGGAAACGACTTGAGCGGCAATGCCAATACCATCAATGGTGATCTTAACAGCATAAAACACTATATCGGTGAATTATTTTTCCTACGTGCTTGTGAATACTTTAAACGTTATCAGCTGTTTGGAGATTTTCCCATAATTACCCACCCATTGCCGGATGACAAAGAAGCATTGAGTGAGGCCAGTAAACGGTTTCCACGCAATGAAGTGGCTCGCTTTATTCTGAGTGATTTGGATAAAGCTATTACTTTATTAAATGCCAAAAGTATGCCGACAACCAGAATTAACACAGACGCTGCCATATTATTAAAATCACGCGTAGCTTTGTTTGAAGGTACTTGGTTGAAATATTTCAAAAATACGGCTTTTGTGCCTAATGGTGACGGCTGGCCAGGTAAATCTAAAGATTATAATTCCGTTTATCAGTATCCGAGTGGAAACATTGACAACGAGATAGATTATTTTCTAGAAATCGCCATGGATACATCTAAAGATATTGCAGAACGGTTTAAAAACAAGCTAACGGAAAATACGGGTGTCCTGCAACAGTCAACCGATGAATCGGCTAATCCATATTTTGACATGTTTGCCCAGGAAGATCTGTCTTCTGTAGATGAGGTGCTATTATGGCGTAAATATGCCTATAATCTGGTGCAACATAATGTGAATGTTTGTGCTAGTTGGGGAAACAATGGAGTGGGGGTCACTCGGAGCTTTGTGAATAACTTTTTGATGGCTGATGGCACACCGGTCTATACGCACGGTAATTATACAGATGGAGACGGATATTATATGGGGGATAAAACTATACACGACGTTCGTCAGAACAGAGACAGCCGATTGGTGATTTTCTTGAAAGAACCCGGACAGCATAATATATTGATTAAAGATGTGATTGGTGAAACAGCTAATATTGAAGAAACGTATCCGTTGATTACAATTACAGATGGTGCCCGCCGTTATGTGACAGGATATGCTATACGTAAAGGAGGTCCTTTTCACCAGAAATATTATTCAAACTCAAAAGGATATACAGCCTCTATTGCTTATCGTGCGACAGAAGCCTTGTTGAATTACATGGAAGCCAGTTATGAAAAGAAGGGTACTTTGGACGGAACAGCGACCGAATATTGGAAAATTATTCGCCGTCGTTCTCATGTAGATGAGGATTTTCAAAAAACCATTGCTTTAACGGATATGAGTAAAGAAGCAGAAAATGATTGGGGAGCGTATTCCGGTGGTAAGTTAATAGACGCAACTCTCTATAACATACGTCGTGAGCGCCGATGCGAATTTATGGCGGATGGGCTTCGTTATATGGACTTATGCCGTTGGCGTGCTATGGACCAGTTGATTGAACATCCTTATATACCGGAAGGTTTCCATTTATGGAACACTCCCATGCAGGCTTGGTATACAGATTTGCTGTATGATGGATCAGACGCGTCCAATGTTTCTTCACCTAATGTCAGCGAATACTTGCGCCCTTACCAGAAGAATTCTAAACAGACCTGTTATAATGGTTTTACTTGGCGTATGGCTCATTATCTGCACCCCATTATGGTCAAGCAGTTTTTGATCACCGCTCCCGATAACAAAACAGTAGAAAATTCTCCTATCTATCAAAATCCATATTGGCCCATAGTACCGGATATGCCTGCTGAAAAATAAGTTTCAGGGCATTCCAATCATAAAATCTTGGAATGCCCTAATAACTTGATATCATACGACTGATAAGAAAAGAGTAGCCATTGTATGTACTTTTTGTACGATAATACAGGTATTGCAACTAAATTCCATGTCTGCAACTCTTTATAATTCCGATATTTGCGTAATAAACGAGCCGACACAAATCGGTGTTCATTCTTTATAATAATGTATCAAATGAAAAACATCATTATCGCTTTCTTCTTGATGCTTGCTCCTGTCGGAGTAACAGCCCAATATCAGAAAGCACAGGAAAAAGCTCCTCTGGTCAATGTACCTTTGGAAAATTTTGCATCACAGCAGAAAGTCCTTTTTAACTTTGGCTGGAAATTCCAGTTGGTTACAAACGAGAATAAAAATACCGATTTCGCCTCTCCTGCCTTGGATGACTCTTCCTGGCGTACACTGGACCTTCCTCATGATTTCCAGTTCGAACAACCCTGGACTGAAAATGGTGGAGGTGCACGCGGATTCAAACCCATGTGCGAAGGATGGTACCGCAAGTCTTTCCCTACCGATCCGTCGTGGAAAGGGAAACGGGTGGTCCTGGATTTCGGAGGTATCATTTATCTGGGCGATGTCTATCTGAACGGTACCAAAATAGCCTCGACAGATTATGGATACGTGGGACTTGAAGCGGACCTTACCCCTTTTCTGCGTCACGACGGAGAAAACGTGGTAGCCGTCTATGCCTCCACCGGTCCCAAGAAAGGCTCACGCTGGTACACGGGAGGCGGTCTGTTCCGTGATGTGTATCTGCAGGTGCAGAATCCCACACACATCGCCCGCCACGGGGTGTATATCACCACTCCCGAAGTTTCCTCCTCCCGGGCAACGGTAGCCGTACAGGTTGAGGTGGACGGCTGGCAGAAGCATGATGTACGGGTACGGACCACCCTCCGCAATCCGGAAGGTGTCATAGTGGGCTCCGTGCAATCCGGTATGCCCGAACATACGCACCAGACCTGCACGGAAGTGAAATTACCGGCGCTTACTCTGGAGAATCCGCAACTTTGGTCATGTGAGTTCCCACAACTCTACAATGCTGAAGTGGTGGTGACGGCAGACGGTATGGTGGTGGACAGCCTGACCGAACAGTTCGGTATCCGCAGTCTGGAATTCTCACCGGAGTTCGGTTTCAAGCTTAACGGGAAAAAGATATTCCTGCAGGGCAATGCCAACCATCATGATCTGGGCGCACTGGGAGCCGCCAGTTACGACAGGGCCATCGAACGCATGATGCTGCAACTCAAATCTTTCGGTTATAACTGCATCCGCTGCTCACATAATCCGTACAGTGACAGTTTTGCCCGCATTGCAGACCGTGTGGGGATGCTGGTGGTGGATGAACTGACGGACAAATGGAGTGACAATGACTATTGGGGCGGCCGCCAGCCGTTCACCCATATCTGGCACAAACTGATTACAGAATGGATCAAACGCGACCGTAACCGTCCGTCCATCATTTTGTGGAGCCTGGGAAACGAGCTTCAGATTCGTGAAGGATGGGCAGGTTTCGAAGGGGCCAACGACTGGGGAATCACTACCTATAACATATTCAACCAGCTGGTAAAGAGATGGGATCATACACGTCTCACCACTGTAGCCATGTTCCCCGCCCGTGCGGGAGCTATAACCCGGCACGACAAGGAGTTCAACGACTATTTAGTGCCCCCTGAACTGGCTTGTGCCACAGAAGTGGCATCGTTTAATTACCAGTCGGACAAATATGACGCTTATTTGAAATACCGGCCGGACCTTATCCTGTTCCAGAGTGAGGCTGAAACCAGCAATCTGTTACAGCCTTATTATAATATGGACAGAAAACGGACGGTGGGCATGGCCTATTGGGGATCCGCCGAGTATTGGGGAGAATCCAACAAGTGGCCCAAGAAAGGCTGGAACTACTCCTTCTTTGACCATACCATGCGCCCTTATCCCCAAGCCTACCTTATCAAATCGGCTTTCATGCCGGAGATTCCCGAAGTACATATCGGCGTGGTCGATGCGGCGGGGGCGGAAAGCGTCAGCTGGAATGATGTCATAGTGGGACGCATGGCGCTGAACGAGTGCTGGAACCATACCCCGGGCAGCAGACAGTCACTCTTCACCTATACCAATGCACATTCTGTAGAGTTGTTGGTAAACGGTCAGAGCATGGGAGTCCAAGAAAACGATACGACACAGGCAAACCGGCGTAATATGATTTATTGGAAGGATGTTCCTTATGGCAACGGTGGATCTGTGGTGGCAATAGCCCGTGATAAGTCGGGCAAAGAAGTGGCTCGTCATCGTATCGAAACTGCCGGAAAAGCCGTGGCACTCCGGATTGAGGCGGAAACGCCGGCGGACTGGAAGGCGGACGGTATGGACTTGCAATATATAAACGTGACGGCTATAGACAAAAAAGGTCGTCCGGTATGGGACTACAACGAGCCGCTTGCTTTACAAATGGAAGGTGCGGCACGGTTGGTGGCATTGGATAACGGGGATCATTATACGGACGAGCTCTTTCATGGCATAACTTCCAAACGAATGTATCAGGGAAGGATGCAGATCATTCTCCGAAGTGATCAGAAGGCTGGGAATGTTACGGTCAAAGTATCTTCAGCTGGATTGAAAGGCACACTTCGGTTGAAAACGATAAACGAATGAAAGGATATATGAAAAAAATACTTATTTTATTAATACTTATACTGTCAATCAAGTCTTCCTTCGTTACATACGGGCAGGTCTGGAATTTTGATATGACTAAACCGCAACCTAAATATAATGATGAAGTGGGGTATGGTTATGATCGGAATACTTCTGCTGTATCTGAAAAACAGAAACATCCTATGTTTTTTTCTGTAAAAGTACCCGAAGGGGACTATAAAGTAACAGTGACAATAGGAAACAAGCAATATGCAGGTGTAACAGTTTTAAGGGCTGAAACCCGACGTTTGGTGGTGGAACGTATGATAACAAAGAAAGGTGAGCTTCGTGATGTGACATTCAATGTTAATGTACGGACTCCATACATTGATGGAAAAAATACAGTAGGATTACAAATGCGGGAAAGAAAAGATTGGGGTTGGGACAATCGTTTAACGTTGGAATTCAATGGAAATTCTCCTGCTGTGAGTCATATCCGAATAGAATCCAATCATCCTAAAATGAAAATTTGGCTTTGTGGCAATTCCACCGTAACTGATCAGGATAATGAGCCTTATACCAGTTGGGGACAAATACTTCCCTATTGGTTCGATGAAAATGTTGCTGTTGAGAATATGGCAATGAGTGGTTTGCGTACCACCTCGTTTATCGAACAAAACAGATTGGCAAAAATTGTACAAGAAGTGAAATGTGGTGATTATGTTCTGATAGAGTTCGGGCACAATGATGAAAAGGACGATATCCCGGGTAGTGGAGCATGGTATAATTTTACATATAATCTAAAGAAGTTTATAGATTATCTGCGACCTAAAGGTGCACATATTATATTGGCTACTCCTACAGAACGTCGTAATTTTATAAATGGAAAAATTTGTGGCACTCATGGTGAATATCCGGTGGCTATCCGTACACTTGCAGAGCGTGAATGTTTGCCACTTATAGATCTTACAAAATCTACTACTGAACTATATAATGCGATGGGAGATTCACTTAGTAAAAGACTTTTCGTGCATTTCCCGGCCAATTCTTATTCAGGACAAGACAAAGAACTTAAGGATGATACACACAGCAATGCTTTTGGAGCGTATGAAATATGTAAACTGGTCGTTATGGGGTTAAAATCTAACAATGTTGAACTTGTGAAATACCTTCGTTCAAATTGGCGGGATTTTCACTATTATAATTATGATGATTGGCAAAAATTTTATTGGCCTATGACACCAATAAATAAGTTGGAAAAGCCTGCTGGTGACTGAACTTTAAGAAGATATGATTATCAATACGTTTTGTAATGTAAGAAAGTATTTATAGTCTATTCGGAATTCATAAAAATAACAATCGGATATCATTGGAAAAACATGAATAAAAGATTAAAATTACTAAGCATCTTTATAACAGCATCTTTATGTTGTTATGCCCAGACAAAAGAGTTCGATCCTTCTCTGGATCCTAATGTAACCATCGTGAGCCGGCAGCCTCAGGAGGAATGGAACAGTCGCTATATGTGGTATCCGGGACAACTGGCTGCTTTCTACCAGCAACAATGTGCCCGTATCTCGAAAGAGCGTTGCGTCAATGTAGGATATCCGGGTAAATTTTTTGCAAAGAACAATCATGCCTGGTTCAGAAAAGAGGTAAGATTGAAAAAGGAAAGTAGCCTCTGCTGGGAGGGGCCGTCGGATATTGTTCTTTATATAAATGGTGTGAAACAGTCTGTTTCCGGTAAACAGGCCATTTTGCCCGCGGGCAGATCCTCTTTATTGTTTGAGGTGACAACGGATGACTCGTTACCTTGTATCATTCTGAAAGGGGCGGGACTGGAAAATCCGGATGAATGGCAGGTCAGCATGGATAAAGAGCATTGGACAATACCCGAGAGTGCCGTCATGTATAATAAACCGGGCGTGCTGCCGGATGCTCCGCAAGATATGACAGCTCGGATTAAACCTTTACAAATACTCCCCATGCGCAATGCTGAGATGCAAGGTAAAGACGGAGTCAGTATTGGAAAGAATGGTTATGTCCTCGTCGACTTTTTCCATCTTGAGATGGGGGCACTAACTTTTCAAGCGAAAGGAAAAGGGACTATAACCGTGCGTGTCGGCGAGACTCCCGAAGAAGCGCTGGAACGGGATGATAAGAAACTGGAACAATATCCATTGGCTCCTATTACCTTGTCAGAAGAAGGCGGCACCATCACTTTGCCGGAACGCGCTCTCCGATATGTTTCACTGGAATGCGACAAGGGGGCTGAGATTACCTCCCTTCGCTTTGATGCGTCATTGTGGCCGGTAGAGCACCAGATGCAGTTTGAAACGGATGATGATTATGTGAACAACCTGTTCAAAATGAGCAGTGCGACATTGCATACCAGTATGCACCGCTTTTATCTGGACGGGGTGAAGCGTGATTTTCTTCCCTGGTCCATGGATGCGCTGGTCAGCACCCTGGCGGGGGATTATCTTTTCGGTGACCAGCAGGTGTCAAAAAACGGAATTTCCATAGCACTGATGCCGCTTGATCCGCAGAAATCGGATATAGGGATTCCTGATTATCCATTGCATGCCCTGTTCGGCCTGAAACAGAACTATCTGCGTTTCGGTGACTTGACTACTTCCCTTCAATACAAGGACCGCATCATTCAGTTGCTTGATTTTTATGCCTCCATCGTGGATGAAAATGGTTTTGTACACGGCAATTATGGAGACAGGCAGTTCGGTTATACCCCCGGATGGTCCACTTATAACGGTCCTGCCCGGAAAGGGGTGGCGGCCTATGCCCAGATCATGCTCTATTATAATTATGTGACCGGAGCTTATTTCGCGGATCTGTGGAAGGAGAGTGCATTGGCGGACAGATACCGCAAGTTGGCTCGGAATCTGAAAAAGAAGATTTTTGAACATTTTTGGGATGATGACCGGAAAGTCTTCATCAACGGTACAATGAATGACAATGTGACTGTGGACAAGCGTATTTCGCATCATGCCCAATATTGGGGAATACTGGCCGATATTTTTCCCAAAGAACATTATGACAACCTGTTTGAAAATGTTCTGCCGAATTTGCCGAACTATTATGAAGTGGTCAGTTATGAGAAGGGTTATGAGTTTCTGGCTTATGCTAAAGCCGGGCGGATAAAAGAGTTATGGGATCATATCTATGGTGTGTTCGGCGACTGGATGGATCAGGGACATACTCGTTTCCCTGAGAATTTTATGTTGAATGCCTCCAGGGCCCGGCAGTTGGTGTTCTATACCCGTCCGTACGGCCTGAGTCTTTGTCATGGGGCGAATGGAATCCCGGTAGTGGTAGGCGCATTGAACGGTCTTATCGGTTTCAGCCAGTCTTCGATGAAGACGAATGAATATACGATCCGTCCCGAATTGCTCCATCTTAAATGGATTCACTCCAGAATTCCCGTCAAAGAAGGATACATCACGATGAAACTTAATGCTGAAGGAGAAAGTATCATTGATATTCCGGAAGGATGTACGGTTAGCATTATAAAAAAGAGCTGTCGCAAACCATTGGTGCTGAAGAAAGCGGGAGAATATACATTCAAATTGGCAGATTAATCATCGAATAAAAAGATTCTTATGAAGAAATATTTTGTAGTCGGAGGGCTTTTGGCCCTTCTCTTTGCAGCCAGTGCCTGCACAATAGCTCACGACGAAGATACAGTAGCAACCGGAGCCTTTCTGCCTCCCCTCATGGGATGGAGTTCTTGGAATACCTATCATGTAAATATCAACGAAGACCTGATAAAGAAGCAGGCGGATGCTTTGGTAACCACTGGATTGAAAGATGTGGGTTACCTATATATTAATGTGGATGACGGCTTTTTCGGATACAGGGATGAAACCGGAAAAATGCATGCACATTCCGAGCGTTTCCCCAACGGGATGAAGCCTGTATCGGATTATATCCATTCATTGGGATTGAAAGCAGGTATTTATTCAGACGCGGGGGATAACACTTGCGGCTCCATCTATGATGATGACGCTAACGGAGTAGGTTCCGGCCTTTATGGACATGAGCAACAGGACATGGATCTTTATCTGAAAGAGTGGAATTATGATTTCATCAAGATAGATTATTGTGGTGCCAAGGAGTTGGGACTTGAAGAAGAGAAACGTTATGCCACTATTTGCGAGGCTATCAGGAATACAGGACGTACGGATGTTTCCATTAATATCTGTCGTTGGGCTTTCCCCGGTACTTGGGCGAAGGATATGGCACGTTCCTGGCGTATCAGTTCGGATATCCGTCCTCGTTGGAGTTCGGTAAAACATATCATAGAGAAGAATCTTTATCTTTCCGCTTATGCCGGTGAGGGACATTATAATGACATGGATATGCTGGAAGTGGGCAGAGGGTTGACACAGGCGGAGGAAGAGGTGCATTTTGGAATGTGGTGTATGATGAGTTCCCCTCTCCTTGTCGGATGTGACATGACGACAATCCCCGAAAGCTCTCTGGCTTTGTTGAAAAATAAGGAACTGATCGCATTGAACCAGGACCCCTTGGGACTTCAGGCTTATGTGGTACAACGTGAAAAGGATGGTTATGTTTTGGTGAAAGATATCGAACGGAAACGGGGCAAAGTCCGTGCCGTGGCTTTTTATAACGCCTCGGACAGTGCTTATGAGTTTCGTACTCCGTTGCGTGTGCTGGAACTGGGAGGGATGACAAAGGTACGGGATTTGGTAAGATGCGAGGATATGGAAAGTGTGGAGGGCGAATGCCGTTATACGGTGCAGCCCCATGGTGTGCTGATTTGCAGGATGGAGGCGGAAGAGCGTCTGGAACCTGACCGGTATGAGGCGGAATGGGCCTATCTTCCTTGTTTTGATGATTTGGGCAAAAATCCTAAACAAATATTGTATGCCGCTTCACCGGAATGTTCAGGAGGTATGAAAGTACACCATCTGGGAGGCAGCAGGGAGAACTATGCCGAATGGAGAGAAGTTTATAGTGGGAAAGGAGGAGAGTATGAGATGACTGTCCGTTATTGTTCTCCTGTAAACCGTAAGTTGGAGATATGGGTGAACGGTATGGAATATGAAATGGAGGGACTGAATTCCGGAGGTGAGGATGAGCTACGGGAGGCTAGTTGTACGATTGTTCTTAATTCCGGATATAATAATATCCGTATGGGGAATCGTTTTGGCTGGGCACCGGATGTTGATTGTTTTACATTGAAAGAAATGAAGAAATAAGGAATGTATATGATAAAAATAAAAATGGTGCTGGCGCTGTTGGGGGCGTTGCTTGTTGGAACTGTCAGCGCCCAAATTTATATCCCTCCCGTTTTTGGGAAGGATAGTCTTGATACCCGTCCGGATGAACTCTCACGCCTTTATATTCCTCCCAAGAGGATAATGTGGGTGAGTCATGATTCTTTGGTTCAGAACAAGGAGGTGTTGTTGCTCTCTGGTAATGGACAGCCGGAACTGGGGAAAAGGAATATGTGTTCCATGTACACTTGTGGGCGGGATACAGCCTCCATTCTGCTGGACTACGGGCGTGAACTGCATGGAGGGCTGAAATTGGTGCTGGGGGCGGCCAGGCCTTGGGGAACCCAATTGGTCCGTGTCCGTTTCGGTGAGTCGGTCAGTGAAGCTTGCAGCGAGCACGATGGCGGCAGACGTAGAAAAGGATATTCCACCAATGACCATGCAATGCGTGATATCACGATGAAGGTTCCCAGTGACGGGCAGATAGAAATAGGCAATACCGGATTTCGTTTTGTCCGTATTGATTTGCTGGGTTCGGATGCGGTGATTCGCCTGAAGGAGGCTCCTGCCGTCATGCGTTACCGGAATATTCCTTATTTGGGTTCTTTCCGTTGCAGTGATCCGCGGCTGAATGATATCTGGATGACGGGAGCATATACGGTTCATCTGAATATGCAGGAATATCTGTGGGATGGCATCAAGCGGGACCGTGTGGTCTGGTTAGGTGACATGCATCCTGAGGTGTCTACCATCATGGCTGTATTCGGGTATAATGAGGTGGTGGATAAAAGCATCGATCTGGCGTGTGAGCAGTTTCCGCTACCGCAATGGCTGAACGGGATGAGTGCATATTCCATGTGGTATCTGATTATTCAATATGAATGGTATATGCATAATGGGAATTTGGATTACCTGCGGAAACATCGTGATTATATTACCGGACTGATAGACTGTATAGATAGCTGTGTGGATGAGGAAGGGAATGAAAGTCTGGCTAAATCACGTTTTTTGGACTGGCCGTCTACACCCAATGAAGCAGGAGTGGAAGCTGGATATCGCGCCTTGCTTTGTTGGGCGCTGGATGACGGTGCGAAATTGTGTGACTTGCTTGGCGAAAAAGGACATGCGGCAAAATGCAATGCGATTGCCGGACGGCTTAAAAAACAGATTAAGCAGCCCAACCGTTTGAAACAGGCGGCTGCTTTAATGGCTGTTGCCGGGCTGATGGAGCCGGAGAGGGCATGTGATGAAATAATTTCGGTCGGAGGGGCAAAGGATTTCTCCACTTTTTATGGCTATTATATGTTGCAGGCATTGGCAAAGGCCGGCGAATATCAACAGGCGCTGGATATCATCCGTCAGTATTGGGGAGGGATGCTTGACTTGGGCGCCACTACTTTCTGGGAGGATTTTAATTTGGATTGGAGTCGTAATGCCGCACGGCTGGATGATTTTGTACCTGAGGGGAAGGATGATATTCATGGTGATTTCGGAGACTATTGTTATCCGGGATTCAGACATAGTTTCTGTCATGGATGGGCTTCGGGACCTACTCCTTGGATGACACGGCATGTTTTGGGAATCGAGGTGCTGGATGCCGGTTGCAAAATGATCCGTGTTAATCCTCATTTAGGTGATTTGGAATGGGCGGAAGGTACTTATCCTACTCCCTTAGGGGTGATATATGTCAAACATGTGAAAAAGGATGGTGGAAATGTTGTTTCTACAGTTAAAGCTCCGGATGGGATTAAAGTAGTATCAAAATAATTGGATTTTAATATTCTTCTTTTTTAAGTCATTCTTAATATACTTAATTAAACCGACAAGTTGCAAGTTCTTGAATTTCTTCCTAGCTTTGTATTCGTTTGTTTTTTAACAGGAGTACTTGCGTGAAGGATATGAAAAACATAGGAAGGATCGTATTACCAATCATTATTTTGTTATTGACTGTGCGGATAAATGCCGTTCCGGTCAAAGCATTTGATATGATAGTAAGAAACCTTCCTAATTCGGAACAGTTGCCGACCAAAGAATTGCTTTGTATCTTCCAGGATTCGGAAGGATATATGTGGTATGGCACTGAAGGGGGAGGCTTGTGCCGTGATGATGGATATACGGTGAAAGTATTCCGTTCTGATTTCAAGAACCCGGGAGTCTTGGAAAACAACAGTGTGACGTGTATTACTGAAGACGGTGAAGGGAAAATATGGTTTGGAACGAAGCGTGGCGTCTATATTTTGTCAAAAACAGATTATGAGATAAGAGCGCTTGCTGATGAAACGATAAAGGGTTGGACTATAACTACAATGACAGCGACGTCTGATGGTACGATCTGGATTTCGACTAACAGACACCTGTTTCGATACAATGCGTTAGGGAAAAGAACTGGAAAATACATTCTTAAATGGAAAGGACAGGAGAATACCGTCAATTCTATTTATGAGGATAAGAAAAAGAAAGTTTGGGTAACTCAAGCAAAAGGTGGGCTTTTTTGCTATGATAAGGTAAAGGACTCTTTTATTTCATATCCTTGGCCTTATGATGAGTATCCCACAAGCATGACGGAAGATCATAACACCCCGTATTATTGGGTTACTACTTGGGGAAAAGGTATGGTACGTTTTGACCCCAAGGCACAGGGCGTGGACAAAATGTTTAGATTGCAAACAGTGGATAATGCGTCTTCTGACTCCGGTACCCGAAAGCTTCATCATATCATACAAGATTCTGTTAAGGGATATTTGTGGGTGACTGCCGCCGATAACTTATATGCCTATAAAATAACGGCCGATGCATCCTTGGATAAGGTAGATCTCTCCCGTTTATTATCAGCTGACAGGAAAATCCTCACAAAGATTCTTTCCGATCAATCCGGAAATTTATGGGTGACAGGTTATTATCCTTCTTCTTTCATTATTTCTTTTCTACCCAATGAAGTGCTTCCTTTGTCTATGGAAGGGGTAAAGCAAAATCTGGGGGTAATCGCGTCTCCTATGCAGTTTTCTCAAGAGAAAAATTATTATTGGATCAGGCAAAAGAAATTGGGACTGTATGCTTATGATCCCCAGAGAGAGCGTATATCTGTTGTTGAGAATGACAGGGAGCTTTCTTTTTTCTTTGAGAGACCATCGGATAGAGAGGGACTCTATATGGTAAGGGATCATTCGGTGATTTTAATTCGGTATAAGGAGGACCGGCTTTTTGAATCCATCGTATGTATCATACCGATCAAGCAAGGTGAGCGTATCCGTGCTTTGCATGATGACCGTCGTGGGAATCTTTGGATAGGGACTACTTACCATTTATTCCGGTATAGCTTGGAGGATGGCCGATTAACTACAGTTTGTGATGATGTTAGTTTTATAAATGCTATCGTTTCGTCTAATGAAGGAGTTGTTTATTTTGCAACTGAAAGTAGAGGGTTGTGGAGAATTTCCGGAGAAAGCCGGTTACAAATAAAGGATACAGGAGAAAATTATTCAGTATTGACTGTCGCTTCGGACAACAATCTTTGGGTGGGTACTAAACAGGGTAATGTGTATGGTTATTCTCCGGATACGAATGATTTTATTTCCCGGACAAAAGATTGTGGATTGACAGGGGATGCTGTTTTGGATATAAAGTCGGATGATGATGGGAATCTTTGGATTCTTACATCACAGCGGGTGATGGTCTATCATCCCGGAACACATATCTTTACTATGATGTCTTGTGCTGATTCTTGGATAAATCTGGAAGATTTCCAGTCATTGTATAAAGGTCCTCGGGGAGAAATGAGTGTGGGTGGACGAGGTGGTATTGTGACTTTTCCTCACTATAATGAAAAAAAGAGGAGGATACGTGAGCCAATGGTGCGTTTGACATCCGTCGAAATGAATAACACTTCTGAAATCGGGGTGGATAATCAAAAGAAAATAAGTCTGTCTCCTCATGAAAGAAATGTGGAATTGTTTTTTTCTACTTTTGATTATTTGAATACGAATAAGGTAAGATATGCTTATCGTTATAAACAAAGAAACGATAATTGGGTGGCCTTGCCGGCAGGGAAAAATAGTATCGGCTTGTCTGATTTGTCAAAGGGGGAATTTGAACTGGAAGTCCGTGCTACAGATGAAAACGGGCTGTGGAGTAAGAGTACATTGACGGTTATGATCCAGTGTCTGCCTGCTTGGTATGAAACAGGTTGGGCGTATTTGTTTTATATACTTGTTGTTTTATCGGTTGTTTGGGGATTGGGCCGGATGTATATGAAATTACGGAAGCCCATTGTTGCACAGACTGTTCTGCCACTGGAACAAAATCCGGAGCAAAGGCATGAGATAGATCCATTGCCGGAAGAAGGAAAAGTAGAAGCGAATTCTATTTCAGCATCTGATGAGCAATTAATAAAGAAGGCATTGGATATGGTTGAGAAGAACCTTAGTAATCCTGAATATTCCATAGAAGATTTAAGTAGGGATATGTGCATGAGCCGTGCTACTCTTTACCGTAAGATTACATCTATCACCGGAAGCTCGCCTTCTGATTTTGTGAAGAATGTACGTCTTCGTAAAGCTGCCGAATTATTGAAAGAGGGAGGGCTTACCATTGCTGAGATAGCTGATAAGGTTGGTTTTAATACACCTAGTTATTTCACAAAATCATTCAAGAAGCTGTTTGGGGTGTTGCCTACACAATATAAATAAGCTTGTAAGAGGCTCTGTCATCGTATCTTGCAACATTTGTTTCACATCTTGAAACGTGGAAGCGGTTTGTATCAAGGTGGATTTTCTACATTTGCTGTTGATAAATCAAATGAATAATACCATGAACAGACAGAATTTACTTATTTTATTATGTATGCTTTTGCTTTTTCCCGTATCCGGACAGAGCAATAACCGTGAGAAATATAATTTTAACCCCGGGTGGTTGCTCTATATCGGAGATACGCCGGAGGCGGAAAGAGCGGATTTCTCCGATGAAAACTGGAAAAAAATTACTTTGCCCCGGGCTTTTAATGAAGATGAGGCTTTTAAAGTACATATATGGGGAATGACGGATACTATAGCCTGGTATAGAAAACATTTCAGGCTTCCTAAGACGGCAAAAGGAAAGAAGGTCTTTATTGAGTTTGAGGGAGTACGGCAGGCGGCGGATTTCTATTTGAACGGCAAGCATATAGGATTGCATGAAAATGGGGTGATGGCGGTAGGCTTTGATCTGACTCCGTTTCTGAATTTTGGTGGAGAGAATGTGATTGCTCTCCGAACAGACAATGACTGGAGATATAAGGAGCGTTCGACTGGAAGTTTGTTTCAGTGGAATGACAGAAATTTCAATGCCAATTATGGGGGAGTACCTAAAAATGTATGGTTGCACATTACTGATAAATTATATCAGACCTTGCCTTTATACAGTAATTTACAGACTACAGGGACTTACATCTATGCATCCGATATAAAGGTAAAGGCCCGTGAGGCGGTTGTCCATGCGGAGTCACAGGTGCGGAATGAGTATGGCAAGTCCGTTCATGTGGATTATGAGGTGAGCATTT
The DNA here is from genome assembly GCF_054653615.1 of Phocaeicola sartorii JCM 17136 = DSM 21941. Lineage (NCBI taxonomy): Bacteria > Pseudomonadati > Bacteroidota > Bacteroidia > Bacteroidales > Bacteroidaceae > Phocaeicola > Phocaeicola sartorii. Next base: position 246,479 of record NZ_BAAIFW010000006.1, on the reverse strand, counting down.
ATGATTATGATGGAAAAAGGGTCAGTACATTTCGGGGACAACCGACGACAGTGCAGTCTGGAGAAACGGTTGTATTGAAAGCTTCTGCACCGTTAAAAGATCTTCATTTTTGGAGTTGGGGGTACGGTTATTTATATGATGTGAAGACCACCTTGTTGGTAAATGGTCGTCCGGTGGATGAAGTTGTTACCAGAACGGGTTTCCGCAAGACTCGCTTCGGAGAAGGAAAGGTGTGGCTCAATGACCGCGTGTTGCAGTTGAAGGGATACGCGCAACGGTCCAGTAATGAATGGCCGGGAGTAGGAATGTCTGTACCGCCTTGGATGAGTGACTACTCTAACGGATTGATGATTGAGCATAATGCCAATCTTTTTCGGTGGATGCATGTTACTCCTTGGAAACAGGATGTGGAATCTTGTGACCGTGTGGGGGTGATACAGATGTTGCCTGCAGGAGATGCGGAAAGAGATGCGACCGGCAGACGTTGGGAACAACGGAAAGAACTGATGAGGGATGTCATTATTTATATGCGCAATAATCCAAGTATTTTATTTTATGAATCGGGAAATGAATCAATCAGCCGTGAGCACATGATTGAGATGATTGCCATACGGGACCAGTACGATCCGCATGGAGGAAGGGCGATAGGTTCCCGGGAGATGTTGGATATTCGTGAGGCTGAATATGGTGGTGAAATGCTTTATGTGAATAAAAGTGAACATCATCCTATGATTCAGACTGAATATTGTCGTGATGAGGGGCTGCGTAAATATTGGGATGAATACAGTTATCCGTTTCATAAACAGGGAGATGGCCCTTTGCATAAAGGACAGGATGCCGGAGCATATAATCAGAATCAGGACAGGCTGACTGTGGAGTTTGTCCGACGTTGGTATGATTTGTGGCGTGAGCGTCCCGGAACAGGTCGGCGTGTCAATTCAGGAGGTGCGAAGATTGTGTTTTCCGATACGCAGACTTATGGACGTGGTGCCGAGAATTATCGCCGGAGCGGTGTGGTGGATCCGTTGAGAATCCCTAAGGATGGCTTCTTTGCACACAAGGTAATGTGGGACGGATGGGTGGATGTGGAAAACTGTCATACTCATATTATTGGTCATTGGAATTATACTCCGGAGGTGAGAAAACCTGTTTATGTGGTTTCATCGGGAGAGGCAGTGGAACTATTTGTAAACGGGAAATCCAAAGGTTTCGGCAGACAGGATTATCGGTTCTTGTTTACTTTTGATTCTGTGCAATGGGAGAAAGGGATGATTGAAGCCATATCTTACGATGAACAGCATAAAGAGTTGAGCCGTCATTCTCTTCAAACCGTTGGAGAGCCTGAACGGTTAAAACTGACCTTGATGCATGGTCCGCAAGGCGTCTTTGCCGACGGCGCTGATATAGCGATGGTGCAGGTGGAAGTGGTGGATGGCAATGGAGAACGATGTCCGTTAGCCAATCATAAGATAAAATTTGATTTGCAAGGCCCGGCTGAATGGAGAGGAGGAATAGCACAGGCGGCAGATAATTATGTGTTGGCAAAAGAACTTCCTGTGGAATGTGGTATAACACGAGTGATGATCCGCTCGACAACGCAACCGGGAAATGTGGTGCTGAAGGTGGCTGCAGAGGGGTTGGCTTCAGAAGAAATAGCTTTCAGTACGCAGCCGGTAGAAGTTAAAAATGGCTTAAGCACTTTTTTCCCCGCCATTGGGTTGCCTAGCCGTTTTGACCGTGGTGAAACGCCGGCCTCGCCCTCTTATAAAGTGACCAAAGTCGATGTCAGAGTGACTGACGTTACAGCCGGAACCAATCAAGGGGATGCAGGGAAAAGTTTTGATGACAACGAATTGAGCGAGTGGAAAAATGATGGCAGGTTGAACACCGCCTGGATTACATATAAATTGGAAAGGCGTGCGGAAATAGATGATATCTGTATCAAACTGACCGGATGGAGGCAGCGTTCTTATCCGCTTGAAGTATATGCCGGAGAACACTTGATCTGGAGTGGGAACACGGAGAAAAGTCTGGGGTATGTTCATTTGATAATTGACCGTCCGGTACGTTCTGATGAGATAACCATCCGTTTGAAAGGGGCTACTCAGGATTCCGATGCATTCGGCCAAATCATAGAAGTCGTGGAACCCAAGGCCGGAGAGCTTGATCTTTTCAAAGCTGAGGGGGGCAAGAAGGTAAACAATGAACTTCGGATAGTTGAGGTGGAATTTTTAGAAACTTTGAATCAATAATTTCAGAAATTAAGGAAATACGTCTATATTTACATCAATTATAAAATATCTTTTTATGAAAAACATATTCATAGGGTTGATAGCTGTTTGGGGGCTTTTTCTCGTTTCATGTGAAACAAGGGAGCCTATGGCTGAAGTAATAGAAAGAGGGCTGGAGGTTTCCAAACGGCAAGCTGTCTTTTTAGCGAAGGAAGTGGAAAATCAGGAAGGAAGGCTTCCACGGACTTATGAGGGTGGTGAACTGAAAACATCCGATTACCGGGCATGGATTTCCGGCTTTTTCCCGGGAGTGTTATGGTATTTGTATGAGAATACGCCTACGGATGAACTGAAAAGATATGCGGAACTATATACAGAACGGGTGGAGCCTGCCAAGGATATGACCACCACCCATGATTTAGGGTTTATGTTATACTGTAGCTTCGGAAACGGATATCGGTTGACAAAGAATCCTTATTATTTAGAGGTGATGACTATGGGAGCAGAATCTTTGGCAACTCGTTATGATGAGCGGGTAAAAGCTATCAAATCGTGGAATTCAAGTGAGAAATGGCAATTTCCCGTCATTATTGACAATATGATGAATCTGGAATTTTTGTCTTATCTTGCTAAGACAACGGGGGAAAAACGTTTGATGAATATGGCTGACAGTCATGCACAGACCACTCTTCGACATCATTTCAGAGATGATTATAGTTGTTATCATGTAGTTTCATACGATACGCTCTCCGGGCAACCGCATTTTAAAGGTACTCATCAGGGCTATGCCGACCGTTCGGCATGGGCAAGAGGACAGGCATGGGCACTGTATGGCTATACCATGATGTACAGGGAGACCGGAAAGGCCGAATATTTGGAACAAGCTCGGAAGGTAGCTTCTTATATAAAGAATCATCCCCATTTGCCGGACGATAAAATACCTTATTGGGATTTTGATGCACCGGATATTCCTGCCGCTCCCCGGGATGCATCTGCAGCTGCTGTTATGGCATCGGGGCTTATTGAACTGAGCCAGCTGGATAAAAGTAAGGAAGGAGCGGATTGGCTGGAACTGGCAGAAATGCAGATTCGTTCTTTGTCCTCTCCGGAGTACCTTGCCAAGCCGGGGACTAACGGAGGTTTTATCTTGAAGCATAGTGTGGGAAATTATAATAAGAATTCGGAAGTAGATGTTCCCCTGTCTTATGCAGATTATTATTATGTCGAGGCTTTGTTACGTTTAAAAAAACTACAGAATGAGAACTAGGAATTGTTTGTTAATCGCTTTTTGTTTTATGATCCTGTGTGGAAAACTATATGCCCAGCCTACAGGTAGCGAGGACCGTATGTACTGGGTGCAGACTTTAACAAAAATCGCTGATCCTGTGTTGGTCAATCTCAGTCAGGGCACATTGAAAAAGAATATGCCATTTGAGTCACTGTCCGATGAACCTTTACGTAGAAGTGTTTCCTATCTGGAAGCGGTAGGAAGAACCGTTTGCGGTATTGCTCCTTGGTTGGAACTGGGACCGGATGACACTCAGGAAGGAAAGTTAAGAGAAAGGTATATTCAACTGGTGGTTAAAGGACTGAAACAGGCCGTCGATCCGCAATCAGCTGATTATTTGATGTTCGATAACCGTCATTCCCAGCCTTTGGTAGATGCGGCTTTTCTTGTACAAGGTTTGTTGAGGGCTCCCGGACAACTTTGGGGAAATCTGGATGCGGATACTCAAAAAAAACTGGTGTATGAGTTGAAAAGGACGCGTGGCATAAAGCCTAATGAGAGTAATTGGTTGCTTTTCGCTTCGATGGTAGAAGCGGCCTTGTTGGAATTTACGGGGGAATATGATACTCAGAGATTATATTATGGTGTAAACCGTTTCATTGATGAGTGGTATAAAGGAGATGCCTGGTATGGAGACGGGGCAGAATTGCATCTGGATTACTATAACAGTCTGGTCATCCATCCGATGTTGACGGATGTATTGTCTGTCATGAAAAAGCATGGATTGGAACGTGCCGAGTTCTTGGAACGCCAATTGGTTCGTCAACAACGAATGGCTGCCCAGCTTGAACGGATGATCTCTCCGGAAGCCACTTATCCTGTAGTGGGCCGTTCTATTGTGTATCGTTTTGGCGCTTTTCATGCGCTTTCTCATATTGCTTTGTTGGACAAGCTTCCTCAGCCTCTTTCCAAGGGACAGATCCGTTCTGCCCTGACAGCTGTTATGCAGAGGCAGATATCCATGCCCGGTACTTTTGATGAAAACGGGTGGCTGAAAATTGGCTTTGCAGGAAGCCAGATAAATATGTCCGAACCTTATATAAATACAGGGAGTCTGTATTTGTGTACAGCGGCCTTTTTGCCATTGGGACTTCCGGCGAATCATCCTTTCTGGACTGAGCCTTATAGTGAATGGACTAACCTGAAGGCATGGAAAGGTGTCGATGTAGGGGCGGATAAGGCTTTGAGAAAAGGGTAGGTGTCTATGAAAAGAAAAGTAACTTAACTAACTAGCCCAAGTAAGTCAACTTAAATGCCGAAGTAACTTAACTTACTTGGCCTATGAAGATAGCTTACTTTTCATTGGCTGGTTTGCCTGATTTTAAAGAGCATGGAGATTTTTCCATATTAAAGGAAAAATCTCCATGCTTTATGTTTGTATGTCAATAGAATAGCTATTGTGTAATATGGAATCCCCCTCTACTTTTGCATGGAATAAATTGCGGAACTTTAATTGGCAGATCATAAACAAAACACTAAAATATTATACTTTATGAATTTACGTACTATTTTTATTTCATCGTTTCTGTCATTGGGCAGCTTGGGGGTGCTGGCTCAGGAACAGATTAATTTAAGCGGTACATGGCAGTTCGCATTTGCCGCCAATCAAAAGGAGGCGGACCGTTTGGAAAGGTTTTATACGCCTGATTTTGCTAAAAGCAAATTTAAGTCAACTCCTGTTCCATCCAATTGGGCCTTGTTGGGATATGAAGAACCGGTTTATCGAGGATTCAAGGATAATCAAGCCGGTGAGGGATTTTATGTGCGGGAGTTTACAATTCCTCAGGATTGGAAAGACAAACGTATCTTGTTACATTTCGGTGGGGTATGGTCATCGGCCGAAGTTTGGCTCAACGGGAACGAACTGGGGCGTCATGATTGCGGATATACTTCTTTTGCTTTTGATGTGACGAATAAACTGAAAGTGGATGAACCTAACAAACTGGCTGTCAGGGTAAGGCAGATCACCCGTGAGTATAAGTTTGATGTTTGTGATGACTGGACTTGGGGAGGTATTTACAGAGATGTAACTTTGGAGGCTATGCCGGCTAAACGATGGATTGATGATGTGGTGGTGCAGACAACTTTTGACCATTTGTTTCAAGATGCGAATCTGGACATACGGGTGATGATCAGTGATAAGCATAAGAATACATTGCCCGGAAACTATCCTAGCCCCGGCGAGCCTTATAAGCTATGTTTCACACTTACCGACAAAGAAGGCAAAGAGGTGGCGCAAAGACAAATGACTGTACCTGCCCACGTTTCGACGGATCGGGAGATTTGTCTGAGCCTGCCGGTTGAGGCTCCGCACCAGTGGACTGCCGAAACTCCTTATTTGTATAGTCTGAAAGTGGAACTTTTAGAAAAAGAGGCAGTAACACATACACGTATGGAACGTGTCGGCTTCCGTCAGATCTCCACTGATGGAGGAGTTTTCAGAATTAACGGACAGGCAGTTAAACTTCGTGGGGTGAACAGGCATGATGAACATCCGGATGTAGGTCGTGCCACTACCCGTAAGCAGTGGTTGGAGGATCTTACGCTGATGAAGGCTGCCAATATCAATTATCTTCGTCTCTCGCATTACACACCTGCCGAAGGGTTTATTGAACTATGTGATTCAATGGGAATGTACGTGGGCAATGAAGTGACGCTAGGAGGAGCCGGAAACTTGATGTATGATCCTTCATTCTCAGGGGCGGTTCTGCAACGTTCGTATGAAACGATTGTCCGGGATATAAACAAACCGTCTATTATTTATTGGTCAATAGGTAACGAAGATCCTTTGACCTCTCTGCACATGGTTTCTGTAAAATTGGTCAAGGCACTTGATCCCACTCGTCCGGTACTGTTGCCTTGGCGTCCTGAAGAATGGCTCCCTAAAGAAGTGGATATTCTTGCTCCTCATTACTGGAATCCGCAGGAATATGACCGGCTTGCCGGACATTCCGGACGTCCTGTTATTTCGACTGAATACACACATGCTTATGGCAATGATGCGTTTGGAGGGTTGGAAGCACGTTGGAAGGCATTGACAAAACATCCTGCCGGAGCCGGGGCAGCTGTATGGATGTGGGCGGATCAAGGGGTTAAGACTCCTGTCCGAAAGAAAGAGAAAGATTTGAGTGAAGATGAATACTTAAGAATTAATACAGCCGGTTGGGATGGTATTGTGGATTCTTATCGTAATTTCACTCGTGACTATTGGGAGACGAAGGCCGTCTATGCTCCGGTTTACCCTGTTGTGGACAAAATTTCATTTGTGCCCGGTCAGGATTCGGTACGTATTCCTATCCAGAATGATTTTGATTTTACGAATCTTAGTTCTGTAAAAATGGCTTGGTCTGTACGGGAAGATGAGAATGTATTATATTCGGGCACTGATTCCATGTATGGCTATCCCCATACAGTGTCGGACTTTAAATTGCCGGTAGAAAAACTAGTGACTGTTCGTCCGGGAAAAACGTATTATGTGTGGTTTGTATTTACAGATGAAAAAGGAACAGAGATTACTCGTAGGGCTGTTGAACTTTGTCCTCAGACAGAACAACCGGTGTCTGTTCCTGTTTGTCGTGAACTTTTGGTTACTGAAACGGACAAGGTTACCATTGATGCTGGTGATATCCGCTATGTGTTTAGTCCGAAGAATGGACAATTGGTGTCTGCGGAGCTAAAGGGAAAGCAGTTGATAAAAGACTTGTATCCGGCTATCTGGCGTAAATTAAATCAAGGTGAGACTTCCGGATTTGGTAAGGAAAATCTTCGTAAGGCTGTCGATCTTACTCATTATACGTCATCTGTAACAGCATGGAAGGTGGAGAAGACACCGACCAATGCGGTTATCCGTACTACTGTGGATTATAGGGTGGATCAGGAGAATCATTTTACAGTGACTTATCGTTATTCAATAGGAGTGGATGGACGCTTGAACGTTTATTATCAGATTCTTACTAAAGTGGCTGTACCTTGGTTGCCTATTGTTGGTATGTCCATGCAGTCTGTATCCGGACTTGATCAGGTACATTGGCTGGGATTGGGCCCGTATGATGCTTATCCTAATAAGCAAACTGCTCCCATATTGGGCGTATGGGGAGGAACAGCGGGAAGTCCGGATGTGACGGGAATAAAAGCGATGCGTTGGATGGAACGTGCCGGAGCTGAAGGAACCATACATGTTTCAAACTCCGGTTATATGGAGAATGACGCAATGTGCCCGGAAAGAACTTATATTTTATCAGGAGTGTTCGGTCGTCCGGAGAAAGGACGCCGTGCTGAAGAATCGGTTCCCCAACTTCGTACGGATACAGGAAAGCCGTTTGTTGGCGAGTTCAGTATTATGTTGAAGGCAGTTCGCTAGATTATTTTTTGGATGGGTGGAAGATTTTCCATGAATGAAGCAAAAAGTCCATAAATTGTCTCTGTATATAGGTAAATTCAGCATTGTAGGGAAGGGAGTGGCTTTATACTTTTGTACATGGCAAAGATATCTGAAGCCGGTTAAATAAAAGCATGCTAAATGATATAGATTACAAAACTTTAATTTGTTAATAATGAAAAACAACAGGAAACAAAGAGGCGCTTATGATGAAGTGTCTTTTAGAATGGTATTTTTATTAGTCTTTTTTTTAATGACTACCGTTACCGGATTTGCACAGAACAAGACGATATCGGGTATTGTAGTGGATAAGGCAGGTGAGGCTGTAATTGGTGCCAGTGTATTGGTTAAAGGAACTTCGAATGGTACTATTACTGATTTTGATGGGAAATTTACTCTATCCAATGTTCCTGAAAAAGGGATTATTACTATTACCTATATAGGATATAAAGAGCAGAATCTTCCGATTGCAGGAAAGGTGACACTCAAAGTAACTATGGTTGAAGATACTGAAACATTGGATGAAGTTGTTGTGGTGGGTTATGGTACACAGAAAAAAACTGATTTAACAGGTTCTGTCATGTCAGTGAAATCGGAGGATATTACTTCTGTAACGGCGAATAATCCTGTTCAAGCCTTACAGGGAAGGGTGACAGGTGTTTCGGTTGTGACGGATAGTCGTCCCGGCAAGTCACCTACCTTGCGGATTCGTGGTAATGGTTCTATCAGTGCAGGAAATGATCCCTTGTATGTAGTTGACGGTTTTCCTTTGATGAATGGTTCATTGAATGAAATTAATGCGAATGATATTGCTTCAATGGAGGTCCTGAAAGATGCTTCTGCTACAGCTATTTATGGTTCCCGTGGTTCAAATGGTGTTATTATGATTACTACCAAAACAGGTGCTAAAGACTCTAAGTCACTTACGTTTAATGCTAATTATGGTTTTCAGATGCCGGGTAGATTGGTGGAAACAATGAATCATGAACAGTTTGTGGACTTTATTAATTCCGCTTACATGAATTCTAAAGGGATTACGATATATAATGATGAAAATCCTGCTCCTAATATACATACAGATTGGCAGAGGGAAACCATTAAGAGTAGTAGTCCTGTGCAAGACTATAGTATTTCTTTGAATGGTACTTCGGGTGATACACAGTATATGATGTCCGGTGGAGTTTATCTTCAAGATGGTTTGTTGTCTAACTATGATTATAATAAGTACACTTTTCGTACTAATTTGCAGCATAAGTTTAATAATTTCATAAAATTGGGAACACATTTGCAGTATACTTATTCAGAGGGAGGGCTTGCGACAACTACTAATTATGAGGGGGCATTGACGGAGTTATGGCGTTATGGTTGGCCTACATTACCGGTTTATCGGGAGGATGGAAGCTATGCAATACCTAATGATAATCCAGCCATATCCAGTTATTTTGATAGTGGTATTAAATGGAATGCGGTTAATTATTACAATGAAGTGAAAAAGGAATCTAGTGTAAGTCGTTTGTTTGGTGATGTTTATGCTGAATTTCAGTTGGCTAAAGGATTGACTTTCAAAACAAATTTTGGGCTTGATATAGCTAATACTAGAGATTATAATTATATAACTTCGGATTATACTTTATCTACAGGAACTGGAGAAGGTGGAAATGGGTATTCTAAGAAGATAAGCCGGATAACTGAAAATATTCTTACTTATACCAATACCTGGGGAAAACATCGTCTTACAGCGACAGGGGTTTATTCATGGCAAAATTATATTTATGAAAATCTTTCTATTGATGGAAAAGGATTTGCTAATGATGAAACCGGGGCATGGGATATCTCTCAGGCGAATAGAGAAACGGTAGATTATGGCAGTGACAAATACCAAAATTCATTGGTTTCATGGACTGGCCGTGTATCTTATGCTTATAATGACAGATATCTTTTGACGGCAACTGCTAGATACGATGGATCTTCGCGCTTTGGGGCAAATAACAAATGGGGATTTTTTCCGTCAGTCGGTTTGGCTTGGCGTGCGAGTCAGGAAAATTTTTTGGTTGATAATAAATATATTACTAACTTGAAAATACGTACCAGTTTCGGTGTAACAGGTAATCAGGAGATAGGAAATTATAAATCATTGGCACAATTGAATGCGGATAATTATATTTATAATAATGGAGAACTTCAAGGATATTATGAAAGTATAGGTAACCCGGACTTGAAGTGGGAACGTGCCAATCAGTTTGATATTGGTGTTGATTTATCCTTATGGAATTGTTTGCACATTACTGCGGATTATTACTACCGTAAAACTTCCGATTTGCTTTATCAAGTTCCCATTCCTTCCACTTCCGGATTTTCTTCTATGCTGAGTAATGTCGGTTCTGTATTGAATAAGGGATATGAATTTTCAATCACAGGAAATATTATTAATACAAATGATTTAAAGATAGATGCTACTGTTAATCTCAGTCGTAATATTAATAAAGTGAAGGAACTTTATAATGATGTGGAATCTATAACACTTAGTTCCGGATTAGGTCTTAGCCGTTATTTAAAAGTCGGAGAATCTCTTAATTCCCGTTATGCTCTTCTTTCTGATGGTATTATTCGTACAGAAGAACAGTTGAACGAATATCGGAAAATTGAAGGTACGGCCAAATTAGGGGATGAAATGTATAAGGATTTGGATGGTGATAATCAGATAACGGCAAAAGATCAGGTAAATATAGGTACTACAGATCCTAAACTTATTTATGGTGTAGGTTTGAATGTACAATACAAAAAGTTCAGTTTGAATATATTAGGAAATGGTGCTCATGATTTTGTTGGTGGCACTTCTTATTTACAAATAGCAGAGAATCAGATAAATTCTAGTGTGATTTGTATGCCTTCGTTGTATGCTTATGAGCGAATGTGGAGTGAATCCAACCCATCAGGAACCTATCCTGCACCGGGAGCTTCTAATATTCATGAAAGCGATCGTATAAATTCTGGATGGAACTATTTCGTAGTAAAAAGTATAGCCTTAAGTTATGATTTTGGAAAGAATCCTATCAAAGGAATTAAAGGTATCAAAAGTTTGAGTGCGACAGTGAATTTTCAGAACTTCATCACTTTTTCTAACCAGCGTGGCTATAATCCGGAAAATGGTGATATTAAATATCCATGGGTGAAGATTGTGAATATTGGAGTTAATGCGAAGTTTTAATCAATAATAATAAATGAATATGAAATCAATATATTTACGTAAAAAAACGTTGCTTGTGGGTAGGTGGTCTGTTATTGCTGCTCTGTTTGTGATTGTTACTCTGTTTTCCGGTTGTACGGGGTTGACTGAATCACCTTATACTTTTGTTGATCCGGGTAATTATTATAAATCGGAAGAAGAACTGGAAAGTGCTTTGAATTCAGTTTATGCCGATTTTCGTAAATTTGCCAGTAATTATAAGACTCTGATGATCTTGGAACTTGTGACAGAACATGCTATGCCGGCCCATGCTTCTAAGGATGGGGTTATATCATTCAATTGTTGGCAAGGAGTGAATCAAGCTACTACCTATAACATTCAGATATGGGATAGCGGATATGAGATGATTAACCGATGTAATGTGGTGCTTGGACGTGGTGATGGAGTGAATATGTCCGATGAAAAAAGAAACCAGGTTTACGGACAGGCTCGTTTCTTCCGTGCATATACCATGTTTGTTCTGCTTCGTCTTTATGGGGGACTTGCTATTCCGGAATCTTATACTTCAGGACTGAATGGCCTTGAAATTCCTCGCAAGACAGTAGATGATACGTATGATTATATTATTCAAGATTTGGAATATTGTATTGCGAATTTACCGACGCGCTCACAGTGGGGAAGTAGCTCTTATTATAAAGCAAGTAAAGGAGCTGCTCAAGCGTTGCTGGGCGATGTGTATTTGACTAGAGGTTGTATGGATAATTACAATACGACTTATTTCCAAGAAGCCAAGAAACAATTAAGCGATGTAATCAATTCCGGTGAATATGAACTTTTGTCTGATTATAAATCTTTGTGGTATTGGTTTGTAGAGGAGGCTTCCAAAAATACAAAAGAATCTTTGTTGGAAGTTCAATTTGGTCCTACTCAAGTGAGTGCGTTACATTGTAATTTTGGGATAAACGTTACAGATGAAAGTTTAGGAGGTAAAATGTATCATCGTTCGGCAATTTCACATAAGGACTATCTTTCTTATCAAGACGATGACGTGCGTAAGCAATGTTTTCTAACAGAATATACCATAACTGGTACAGATACCCGTCGTTATTTTGAACCTGAATATAAAGGTTTTTCAGGTAAAGGCGAAGGTAAATGGCCGTCATCTGCTCCAGGAAATATGAAATTTTATGATCGGACTAAGTCTTGCTATGAAACAGGAGGTTCGAAAGCGAATTTAATTGCGATCCGTTATTCTGATGTATTATTGAATTATGCTGAAGTGGAAAATTATCTGAATGGTCCTACATCCGATGCGTATGAGAAGTTAAATAAAGTACATCAGCGTTCCTTGTCTGTTCCTGTAACACCGGGACTCTCAAAAGAGGAGTTTGATGATGCAATCTATCAGGAACGTACATGGGAATTGGTTGGTGAAGGTTATTTATATTTTGACGAATTACGCACAGATCGTTTGGGGAAAAACGTTTATGAATATAAAACCTATATGTATGAGAATGGGTATTTTAATTGCCAAAAATTACAGTTTGTGCCCCAAAAAACATTTTTATGGAAGATTCCTCAAACGTCTTTGGACTCTAATCCTGCATTAGAGCAAAATCCGGATAACATATCGGATCCAAGATATCCGCTTAAATAAATTTTTAAGGTATTAAGTTAGACTAAGGTGAGCAATATATGCGATAACGATTGTCTGTGATAGATAGTCGTTATCTTTTTAAAGAGTAATATTGTTGTGGCGAACTATAATGGTTAAAGTTTTTGTTGTGGATGTTCTTTATATAAATAATGAGTCTTGTTTTGATATTTGGTATTGATTATAGGGGATGTCTGTGTTTGTTTGTATTTTTACTGAAAAATAACAAGTTAATAAGCAAAGGAAGGAATATGAGAAAATGTGATTTTTATATTTATTTGTTGTTCCTTGTTTTTACAACTGTTGAAGCGTCAGGTGAAGTAGTATTGGATGGTTGGTTGAAAGAAGCAAGAAGAGAACAGAATATAGATAGTGGCATTCATAATGATGAAGGAATGACTGTTCCGTTACATTGGATCGGAGATACACCTCAAATGAGTAGACCGGTGAGTTTTGGTGTCCCTTTCGGGAAAGGAGAAGTGTATTCGGAAGACATTTTACAGTTGACCTCTACTGATAATGAAAAAATTCCGATTGATACATGGCCTTTAGCATACTGGCCTGATGGTTCTATAAAATGGAGTGGTATAGCTGGTGTAATTCCTGCCGGAATGAAAAATATGGTTGTTGAAAAAATAAGGAAAGAAGATAAATTGGGCTCTGAAGAGAAACCGGACATGGCATTTGTTACAGTGCAAGAAACAACTGAAAACATACGGATTGAGACGGGGCTTATTTCCGTTTATATTTCACGTAAAGGAAAGTACTTAATAGATAGTTTGCTGTATAAGAATGTGAAAGTTGGAGAAAAATTACGTTTGATATGTACTACTCAAAGCTGTCCTAAACTTGAAAATATGTCGTCAATTTCTTTTGTAGATTATCAGGGGGAACTAAAATCTGCAGAAGTGGAACGTGTGGGTAATGTGCGTACTTTGATAAAACTGGAGGGGGTGCACAAGGGTAAAACTGGTAGGGAATGGCTGCCATTTGTTGTTCGACTTTATTTTTATGCTGGTAGTGAACAGGTGAAAATGGTGCACAGCTTTATTTATGATGGTGATCAAGGTCGAGATTTTATATCTGCATTGGGTATTCGTTGGAGTGTTCCTATGCGTGAGGCTCTTTATAATCGACATGTAGCTTTTTCTTGTGCTGATGGAGGGGTATGGAGCGAAGCGGTGCAACCTTTGGCAGATCATCGTGTACTTAATAATAATCCGTCATTACAAATTCAACAGTTGGAGGGCAAACGTATTCCTGACTCTCAACAGTGTGATGAAAGAAGTCGTATATTGTTGGATCATTGGGCTTCGTGGAATAGTTACCGTTTATCTCAGCTTACGCCTGATGCTTTTTCTATTCGTAAACGTGCTAATGATGATAATCCTTGGATCGGAACTTTTTCGGGATCACGTAGTGAGGGATATGCTTTTGTTGGTGATATAACAGGTGGCTTAGGGATTTGTTTACATGATTTTTGGCAATCATATCCATCGACTATTGAGATATCAGATACAAAAAGTGAAACAGCTGTTCTTACTGCTTGGTTGTGGAGTCCTGAGACGGAACCGATGGATTTGAGACATTACGATAATGTGTCTCATACATTGAGTGCTAGCTATGAGGATGTTCAAGAAGGAATGAGTACTCCTTATGGTATATCTCGTACCTCTACCCTTACTTTTATTCCTCAAACAGGATATTCCGGGAGAAAAAATTTTGCCAATTGCACAAAGGAGCTTACCGGGATGGGAGTTTTGTTACCGACTCCTGAATATTTGCATAAACAGAAAGCTTTTGGAATATGGAGCCTTCCTGATCGTAGTACTGCGTTTCGAACTTGTGTAGAGGAATATTTGGATGCATATATTGATTTTTATAAAAAGGCCATTGAGCAAAATAAGTGGTATGGTTTTTGGAATTATGGTGATGTTATGCATTCTTATGATTACAATCGTCATACTTGGAGATATGATGTAGGAGGTTTTGCTTGGGATAATACGGAGTTAGCTTCGAATATGTGGCTATGGTACAATTTTTTACGTACGGGGCGTGCTGATATATGGCGTATGGCAGAAGCAATGACTAGGCATACTTCAGAGGTGGATGTTTATCATATTGGCCCTAATGCCGGATTAGGAAGCAGGCATAATGTGAGTCATTGGGGATGTGGTGCTAAAGAGGCTCGTATTAGTCAGGCAGCTTGGAATCGTTTTTTTTATTATTTGACTACTGACGAACGGTGTGGAGACTTGATGACTGAAGTAAGAGATGCTGATCAGAAGTTATATACATTAGATCCTATGCGTTTGGCACAGCCTCGTAGTAAATATCCTTGTACCGCTCCAGCTCGTATTCGAATAGGACCAGATTGGTTGGCTTATGCAGGTAACTGGATGACGGAGTGGGAACGTACAGGCAATCTTAAATATCGTGACAAGATTTTGGCAGGAATGAAAAGTATTTTGCTTCTTCCTAATCGGATTAGTACAGGACCTGCTGCTTTAGGGTATGATCCGGTAACAGGTGTAATTACCAGTGAATGTGATCAAAATTTGTTGAATACTAATCATTTAATGACTATAATGGGTGGCTTTGAAATAATGAATGAAATAATGGATATGGTTGATTTTCCTCAATGGAATAATGCTTGGTTGGAATATGCACAGATGGTAAAGGATGATCGTTATCGAACTCGTTTGAAAGCCTATGCTGCATTTCAGACTCATGATGCTGTAATGAAAAAGAAATTATGGAATGATCTATTTGCTAGAGTAGGAGGATCTAAATGTTCTTTAAAGGTAAAGACGTTACTTCCTCCTGTAGTTCCTGCTCCATTAGATGAATCGGATGGGCTTAGCACAAATGATGTTTCTCTTTGGAGTTTAGATGCTATTTACATGCAGGAGGTTATACCATCTGATAAGTGAGTTTTCCTATTAGTTTTTTATGCTGATTGAAGAAAGTTCATATATATGAAAAATTATATTGAGTATTTTTCTATTTTTAATGGTTCTTTGGAGGATTGTTGTGAATTTCATCGTGAAAATGAATAATAAAATAGAAATAATAGACAAGATGTTGAATTAAAATTTAAGTAATTGATAATCAATGGTATTATCCTCGTTTTATATGAACTCAAATGAATAAGAAATAATTTGTAAAATATTGGATTTCCTTTTATTGGCGGTATCCTAATAGTAGGATCTTTTGTATGTTCGTCATTTTCGTCCAGTAATAGCAGATTTGTTTCTGTATAGTTGGTGCAGTTTGAATAAAATAATATAAATAAAATAATTATTGAATATGAAAAGATACATGTTGGTATTACTCACGTTTTTTATTTTGTCCATGACAGCTTCTGCACAAAATAATGTAATGTGGGATGACACGTCCTCTAATAGTTGGAACTCTAAATTTGAAGAAGTAAATATTCCTTCTAGTAAGGACGGAAGTTTACAAAAGGCTTTTATTTACAGAAGTCAAAAAAGTGTATCTCAGCCTCTTATTGTCAGTCTTCATACATGGAGCGGTGATTATACTCAAAGAGATCCTCTTGTTGATGAAATAGTGGCAAGAGATTGGAATTATATTCATCCGGATTTTAGAGGCCCCAATCGAACTTTTGATTCTATGGGAAGTCAGTTTGTTTTATCAGATATTGAAGACGCAATTAGGTTTGCATTGAAAAATACTCATGCAGATCCTGATAATGTACACATTATTGGTGTGTCAGGAGGAGGTTTTGCTACATTGGCTGCATATATGAACATTGATTATCCTGTTAAGTCTTTTTCTGCTTGGGCGCCAATTTCGGATATTGAGGCTTGGTATTGGGAATCTGTAGGACGGCAGCAGAAATATGCCAAAGATATTATCAATGCAATATCTGTAAATGGAGTTCTTAACAGCGATGAAGCTGTTAGCCGTTCCCCGCTGAAACAGACTTATCCGATTCTTAAAAGAAAAGATGCACAATTATGCATTTACGAAGGTGTACATGATGGATATAGTGGTTCTGTACCTATAACTCATTCCATTAATATGTATAATAGATTAGTTGGAGAATTGAAGTATGGAACCTCTAACATGGATACAATCATGTTTAAGGCAGCCTTTGATTCGGATTTAGTCTCAGCAAAAGAAATAGTGGATTTAGTAACTAAACGTATTAACCCTAAAGCTGATAAAAATCAGACATTATTTGGAAGAGCGATATATTTGTTTCGTAAATATGAAAATATTCAATTGACGATATTTGAAGGTAGGCATGAGCAACTTCCGCAAGCTTTAAGCTTGATTCCTTATAAAGAAACTCATTCATTGCGCTATAATATATTAACAATTGGAGATTCTAATGGGGCAAATGAGGGGGGATGGCCAGATCAGTTAAAGGGATTATTGCCAAAATCTTGTATTATAAATCTTTCACAATCTGGCAGGTGTATTGGTTTTGATAATAATGGAAAATCAGAACTCAATGCGTTGTCTCATATTGAATCGTATTTAGATAAGGCAAAACAACTCATTGGTAATAAAAAATATGATTATATTATTGTTTGTTTGGGGACGAATGATGTTAAACATATCTATTCAGGGCGCCAAACAGAAATAGTTTCTAATTTTGAATTATTATTGTCCAAAATTAAAGGTTATAAATGGGATGGTAATTCTGTCCCAAAGATTATTTATGTCACTCCTCCTCCTTTAAGAGTAATGAATATTAAAGAAAAATATAAAGGTGGAAATCAAAGATTGTCTGAACTGATTCCGGAATTTGAAGCCATAGCTCAAAAAAAAGAAATTGTTTTTGTTGACATTTATAATCCATTACAGAAAATCTTAGATGTGTATGCAACAGATGGAGTACATATGGATAATGCTGGGCAACAAATTGTTGCATCTCAAATTGTTAGGGCTATAAATATACAAAAATAATTTTTTTGATTGTATTATGTGATATCGCTTGTTGAAGTCGTAATTTTTACATAATATTTATGTTTAGTTATGTGGCTAAGAGATTATATTTCAATTATCTCAAAGAACGATCTTTATGTGGGTATTGTGAGATTGAATAAAAGTAAAAAGACAGTGAGTCGCAGAAACAGTTGCCGTTCTCGATGTGGCTGTTAGAGTAAATGATAATAATGTTTTATATAAAAATTAATAGAATGATGAATAAACGATTTATAGAAGTATTGGCTTTGATTTATATCGTGGTCGGTTGTACAGGTTCTCCATCTCATCCGGATGTAGCAGACTCGGCAACTATCAAAGAAGCGTGGGATGAGTTTTCCAATCCGGCAGATTCTGCACGTACTAAGGTTTGGTGGTTTCATGGTGAGACGGAAACGACTCGTGAAGGAATTACTGCTGATTTGGAAGCTTACAAGCGTGCCGGTGTAGGAGGAGTGGTTTATTACGATCAGGTGCATGGAAAAGGAGAGCATGCATTACCCGCTTTTTCTGCTGAATGGTGGGAAATGTTGAAGTTTGCAGCATCTGAGGCAAAGCGTGTCGGACTTTCTTTTGAAATAAACCTTTCGAATGGATATGTGGCGGGAGGACCTTGGATTACAAAAGCTTTAAGTATGCAACGTCTGACAGCGAGTGATACTATTATTAGAGGAAAACAACAGTTTGCAGCGGTATTACCAGCACCGGGTGATGATGAGTTTTGGGATATTGCAGTATTGGCGTTTCCTGTTCCTCAAAATCAATGGATGACAAATAATAGTCAGCGTCCAAAGGTAACATGTAATTTGCCGGGAGTTTCCGCTGAAGATTTCTTTTGTAAAAAAAGCAGATTGACGACTATACCTCCCCAGCAGCCTGGCAAGTCTGTTTATATAAATCTGGATTTTGAAACTTCTTTCACAGCTCGTTCTATTACTTATCGGGTAAGTAAGCGGAGTAAGGCATCTACCGGTGCCATGAATGTTCCGGGAGCTCCTGCTGATGAATTTTATGGATCGAGTTATGTAAAACAGCCACCTTTGGGGCAGTTGGAGGTTTCGGATGACGGCATAAATTATAGTAAGGTGTGCGATTTAAAACCCATTTATCAAGCTGCTGCTTCTCGATGGGATCAGAAAACAGCTTCTTTTCCGGCAGTGACCGGACGATACTTTCGTTTGAATTTACATGATTGGTGTCTTGCCGGAGATCAACGTCCTGAAATGGCTTTGGGCAATGTCGCATTATCGTCTCGTGCCCGTATAGACCAGTGGGAAGAGCGTGCGGGCTTTTATTCCGAATATATTTTGAAAAACCTGACTCCGGCTTATACGGATGAGGAGATTATTGATCCGAAAACGATTGTTGACTTAACTTCAAAGATGGGAACGGATGGAAGACTGGAATGGGATGTGCCTGAAGGTGATTGGGTGATTATGCGCTTTGCGCATGAGTCAACAGGAGGACCGTCTAAGCATGGTCGTGCGAACTTGAAAGGCTTGGAGTGTGATAAGATGTCTGTAGAAGCAGTGACTACACAATGGAATAATTATGCTGCGAGGATGATTGATACGCTTTCCGCTATCAATTTGAAGCCTGATGGAGTAATTATGGATAGTCATGAAGCGGGGGCTCAGAATTGGACTCCGGGATTTGAACAAGAATTCCTGCGTCGTAAGGGGTATGATCTTTTTTCATATCTACCTGCCATGATGGGATATATTGTGGGCTCGGTTACTGAGACTGATGCTTTCCTTTATGACTTGCGTCGTACTGTTGCTGATGT
Organism: Phocaeicola sartorii JCM 17136 = DSM 21941; assembly: GCF_054653615.1. Taxonomy (NCBI): domain Bacteria; kingdom Pseudomonadati; phylum Bacteroidota; class Bacteroidia; order Bacteroidales; family Bacteroidaceae; genus Phocaeicola; species Phocaeicola sartorii. The sequence continues at coordinate 226,996 of NZ_BAAIFW010000006.1, read as the reverse complement.
TATTTCTGATAATTATTTTGGAACTCTCCAGACCTTATGTAATAAGGCTGGTGTGGATTTTACAGCACAGGCAACCGGTAACGGGCTAAGTCTTGTGGCTGATAACCTGCAAGCGAAAGGACGTGTTCAGAAACCGCAAGGAGAATTTTGGGCAAAGCATATACATGGCAGTTATGATATAAAGGAAGCTTCTTCGGCAGCGCATATTTACGGAAAACGTATTGCTTCGGCTGAGGCATATACGGATGCTAAGTTCAGTCATTCTTTGGCAGAATTAAAGAATCTTGCTGATTTTGCTTATGCGGCTCAGGTTAATGAATTTGTTGTGTGTGCTTCTGCTTACCAGCCTTGGTTGGATAAATATCCCGGCAGTACAGGAGGTGGCCGCCACTATTGTCTGAATCGGAATAATACTTATTGGGAATATAGCCGTCCCTTTTGGGATTATCAGGCGCGTTGTGCCGGATTGATGCGGAAAGGAATGTCTGTGGTGGATCTTTGTATTTATGTAGGACAAAATCCACCGGTGAAACTGCTGACTTATCGTCTTCCCGAAATACCGGAAGGTTATGATTGGGATGTGTGCACATCAGAAGCTTTGACAACTCGTATGTCTGCTCATGGAAGCGAGATAGCATTACCTGATGGCATGTGTTATAAAATGTTGGTTGTGCAGCGTAATAATGATATGCCTTTACACGTGTTGCGTCATATTGCTCAGTTGATTGAACAAGGAGGAGTGGTTTATGCTCCCCGTCCCGATAGCTCTGCTTCTCTTAAAGACAAGGTGGATGCTGTTGAGTATAAAAAGATTGTGGATCAATTGTGGGGGAAGGAAGACGTTGTTTCGGGTAAACGGTCTGTAGGAAAAGGAACGTTGTATTGGGGGATGCCATTGGCGGAGGCTTTGCATCAAGCAGGTATTCGTCCGGATATGGGTATTGTAAGCGGGAATACTCCGACAGATAAGGTCTATTTTGCTCATAGGCGCTTGGCGGATGCTGATGTTTATTTTATTAATAATCATAGTCCGCGACCATTTAAAGACGAGGTGGTTCTGCGTACCTCTTTATCGAATGCTTCTTATTGGGATCCTGTAACTGGTAAACGATATGGGTTGCCGGCTCGTTTGGTAGCGGAAGGATTACATGTTAACATTACATTGCTTCCCGGTGAATCGGGTTTCATTGTGGTTTCTGATGACAGTCAAGAAGAACTAATGTTGAAACCAACCCGTGAGAAAGAGCGGTTGGAAGCTATAAAGGGAGATTGGCAGGTTTATTTTGATCCTCGATGGGGAGGACCTGGAGAAGTGGTCTTCCCGGTGTTGACGGATTGGACGAAACATGCCGATTCAGGTATTCGCTATTATTCGGGTACAGCCGTTTATCGTAAAAAAATTAATTTAGGAAAGGCTGCGGCAAATGAAGAAATAATTCTTCGTTTTGACAGCTTGAATTCTATAGGACGGGTTTGGTTGAATGGACAAGAGGTTTCAACTGTTTGGTGTACTCCGTGGGAGGCAAATCTGACTCCTTTCGTGAAAAATGGCGAGAATAAGTTGGAAATAGAAGTCGTAAACTCGTTGATGAACAGAATGATTGGTGACGCTTCGTTGCCTGAATCCAAACGACTGACTTATGCCTATCCCGAAATAGCCAAATCGACAGACGGATTGGTCCCTTCCGGAATTACAGGTGAAGTGTGGTTGGTACGTCGCTTTTTACAATGTATTAATTAAATAATTAAGTTTATGTCATTAACAAATATTATTTGTGGCATAGCGTTGCTGACCATAGGTGAAGTTGGGCCTCAGAATATGCCCGATACCATAGAACCTGTTGAATCACAGTTTGTTATGCCTTTGTTCGAACGGCCTGTTTTTCCCGAATCTACCATATTGGTAAGAATGGAACAGGAAGGTATGTCCACTAAACCGATTCAGGAAGCTATTGATAGTATGAGTTGCCGGGGGGGTGGAACGGTGGTAGTTCCTCCCGGTGTATGGCGGACAGGACGTCTTATCTTGAAGAGTCATGTAAATCTGCATCTTTCGGAAGGAGCGGAATTACATTTCAGTGGTAATATAATAGATTATCTTCCGGCTGTTTTTACACGGGATGAGGGGGTAGAGCTTTACTCTCTTGGAGCTTGTCTGTATGCTGATGGGCAGGAGAATATTGCATTGACCGGAAAGGGAAAAGTGGTTGGACCGCCTACCAGTTGCGAGATATATAAACGTAATGAGAGTATGTCTAGTGACAAGGGGATAAGGAAACCGCTTGCCGACCGTATTTATGATGGAAAGAATGGTGAAGGAGTTTTTTTACCTAAGACATTTGCCCCTATTAATTGTAAGAATGTCTTTGTAGAAGGTGTTACATTTGAACGGGGACTGTATTGGAATATTGTACCACAATATTGTGAACACATTGTGATCCGGGGGATTACAGTGAACAGTTTCGGGCATGGACGTACGGATGGTATTGATATTGATTCAAGTAATGATGTACTGATAGAATACTGTTCGCTCGATTGCCAGGACGATTGCTATACCATGAAGTCCGGGCGGGGTGAGGACGGATTGAAAGTGAATCGTCCCACTAGTAATGTCGTTATACGTAAAAGTATAGCACTGAGGGGAGCAGGCGGTATTGTATGTGGTACTGAGATTGCCGGTGGAGTGAGAAATGTATATATGCACGATTGTGTTTTTGAGGGAACAGACCAGGCTTTTCGTTTTAAGACCCGTCGTCCACGAGGAGGTTTTGTGGAGAATATATATGTGGAACGGGTGCGGGCGAATGTGAAAAGACAGGCTTTGTATTGCGATATGCTTGGTTCTGCCCGCTGGGTAGGTGAGTTGGCACAGCGTTATCCGGCCCGTGAGATAACTCCGCTTACGCCGTGGTTTGCTAATATTTCCATTCACGATGTGGAGATTACCGGATGTAGCACATTGGTGGATGTGGCTGCATTACCGGAGAAACCGGTGAAGAACTTTTTTTTCGGCAATGTCAAAGCACATTGTGATCGGATTGGTAAAATATGCGATGCCACAAAATTTTCAATGAAGGATGTAAGGATAGAGAGTTGTGATACAGTAATGCGTATTGATAATTGTGACTACGCCTCTTTCTTTGGGTTCAGCAATGTAACTACAGGCAGTCCGGTGAGGATAGAAAAAACAGGAGGGGAATGTCGCTATTTAAATGTGCAGACATATCCTCTTGCTCCAGTAAATTATCAGTCCATTCGTCCTGGTGAAGTGTGGCTTGATACGGAAGGAAAGCCTATTCAGGCCCATGGGTTTCAAGTGACTTTTCGTGAAGGCAAATATTATTGGTATGGTGAGGATAAAACTTATACTCTGTTTGGTACCAATCGGATGTTTGGCGGAGTACGTTGTTACTCATCTACCGATTTTTACAATTGGAAAGATGAGGGAAGGATAATTGAACCTGCTACTGATCCACATTCACCTTTGCATCATTGTCAGAAATTGGAACGCCCTCATATTCTTTATTGTGCCAAAACAGGCAGGTATGTATGTTGGCTGAAATCACAAAGTAATGATGGGCATTTTGTTATTCTAGAAGCTGAACATTTTATGGGGCCCTATCATTTTGTCCGCAATCTGAAACCTGACGGTTTTGCTGTGGGGGATTTTGACATGTATGCTGATCCCGATACAGGAAAAGGTTATGTTTGGTTTGAGCGTCCTCATTGGGAGCAGATATGTGCTGAACTGTCTGATGATTATACCAATGTAAATGGCCGGTATTCGGAACATTTTGTTGGAAAGGTTCCACCGTTTACACGTGAGGCGGCGGCACATTTTGTAATGGATGGTAAACATTATATTTATACATCGGGGACAACCAGTTATACTCCCAACCCCTCGGAAGTGGCGGTATTCGATGATTATCATGGTGAATATACGGTGTTAGGGAATCCACATATAGGTGATGAGTATGCACATTCTTTTTGCTCGCAGATTACAAGTGTGATAAAAATTCCGGGAAAGGATCTTTATGTGGCTATGGCCGATCGTTGGCTGCCGCATACTAATAAAACGGATATACCCAAGAAAGACTGGCAGTCTTTCTTGACCCGGTACAAGGATCACCGTCCTTATCCTAAGGATTTTGTAACTCCCAAAGTGGCTGACAGATTTTATACACTTGTTAATCCGAATCAAGATGTATATAAGGCCACCTATGTGTTTTTGCCGGTCATTGTGAAGGATGGCGTACCGATGATAGAGTGGCGGGATGAATGGAAACTGGAAGATTATGAATAGATGATTTTCTTTTATTGATAAGCTAGATTCGTTTCTTTTTAGTATATTTGTAATAGTCAGGAGTATTTTATTTGACTATCAATGTATTATATGAAACCCGCATGAGAATGGGCAACGGATAAGAAAAATGCAAACTGTTTAGAATCACCATATTCCTCATGCTTTCAAATAACTCTTTATCTTTCTGCAAAGATAGTGTTTTTCCTCTGAATACCGGAATTTTCCGGGTATAATCTTCACGGTGATTTCAAAAATAATCCAAATCAAGAATGACATCTGTACCGTAGCCGAGTTCACGTAACTCACAGGCAAAGGTAACTCGTGTTCTTTCGTACAAGCAAGGTCAGGCCCTCCGGGTGGCGTGGAAAAATCATCCTCGCCCCGGAGGGCTTCGGTATTTTTCCCGCCAACCTTGCATGTACGGAACACGACCTTTTAAAGCCTGTAGTTACGGGAACTCCGGCCCCCGAAAAGCCGGACTAACAAAAAAACAATGTCATGTTACAGGCAACAAAGAACAAGTACGGTATCGAAACGCTCAAAAGACTGAACGTTTCATACGACCATCAGCATTCGCTGACACAGGAAGATGTGGATATGGTCAACAGTTATGTGGAACTCATCGAGCGGACACGTTCGGAAATCATACCACAAATTGGTGACAGGCTGGTGTATGTAACCGAACACGGGGATTATTACGGAAACGCCCTTATTGATGACAAGTATGTGAAGGAAGGATATCTTTCCGTATGCGAACAGCCGTATGTACCCTTCGTTTGGGAAGAAAACGGAAACATCCGTCTGAGTGTCAGCGGAGGATCATTTCACTCTGTAAATCCGAAGGAACTGAAATTCATGAAATGGACGGAAGGAGCCTTCAAGGACTGGGGACATTGCGGGGCGTGCGCCAACGGGTCGGTGGCATTTATGGCAAGAGTGCCGTTGTGGTTCTATGCCGAACCCAATCCCAAGTACGGAAACTTCACGACCGAAACCTACCGGAAATTTTACCTGAACAAAAGGAATGAGCCGGAAGAAGGCTACCGTTATCATGGCGACGGGATTGCTTTCCGTGATGAAGTCAAGTTCCAGCAATTCCTGCAAGACTACGAAGGAACGGTATTCAAAGGAAACTGGAAAGACCAAATCGTGGTATGGTGCTTCCGCAGGGAATATGTCTTCCTGCCACTGTCGGAATGGGAAAAGATTGATGCCCCGGCGGTGGAGCGAAGACTCAATTTCCATCCCGAGCAAGTGAAGATTGTCAAGGACATGGAGAAGCACATCACCTATTTTTACCGTATCCAATCACAGGATTTCTAACACTTAAAATCAAACAGATATGCAAACGACAACATCATTCAAACCCGGCAATGCTCCTGACCTGCTTTCAGGCATATTGAGCGTACAAGTAAGAAACGAGGACAAGATTACCGAGCAAGACCGCCTGTTTTGCCAGAACCAGCAGGACATGCTCTACAAGACGCTTGACCGGATAGACCGCTGGTATGCCATCTTCAAGGAAGAGGCGGAACAATACCGAACAGAACGGGACTTTTCATACGACGACAACGGGAAAATATCCATGCGTGACCTCTACTCGCTCAGAAACGGGAAGGACGATTATTCGCACAACGAGTTCAAGCCGTTCGATATCCTTAATGATTTGGTTGACAAGAACCGCAACGCCAACTCGAACTTCGCCAACCGTATCATCGCCTATTTCAACAGGACATACAACGTATCGGTGCCAGAACAAAGGATAGACGAAAAGACGCTCCGCATGGGTTTCCGTCCGGTCTATGGTACATACATGGATGCGGTCATTGAGCATTTGGGCGGCAAGAGCTTCCGGGAAACGGCGGTGGAAGAACTGCTTGCAAGAGTAGCCAAAGTAGTCAAGCCTTCCTGCTGGAGCAAGGTCAAGACGGAGCTGAAAAAGGACAAGATTGTATTTCCTGAAATTATCCGCTTCGATGATTTCTACCTGCAATACAACAAGTGTCAGATCAGTTACAACTATGGTGGAGAACTGGAAACCCTATGCGCAGGTATTGCCTACGGTGCGGATGACGTACTGTGCGGCAGCTCAGACATGATTATCCGTTTCGACCGCAACGATGTATCCGTCAGTGACTGGTACGACCTCACGACCACCAACGCCGAGCAAATCCGATTCTACAAGAACGGACGTATCGATGTCAAGTTCAAGGACAGCGCGACGGCCGAAAGTTGCTTCAAACGTCTCCGGCTTGATGAAATCACATTACCGGAGAACTGACCATGAGACAAAATCCACTGCACCCCGTAAGTCAACCCTTGCGGGGTGTTTTCATATTCAACCATAAACGATTAAAGATATGTATGCCATCATCCCCCAACAGATTCCGCAGGACATGCGGGCCGAGGTCAACGAAAAGATTCTGTTCTCCATAGACTCCGGCAAGGACCTGATTCCGGCGGAAAGCATTTACAACTGCTATACAGGCATTGGCGGGCTACACAATCTGAAGCAGTCCGACTTTGCCAACTACAATGAGTATGCGGAAGCGAAAAAGGAGTTTGAGATGGGACAGTTTTTCACCCCGCATGAGGTATGCCGGGACATGGTGGATATACTGGACCCGCTTTCGTCAGAAATGATTCTTGATATGTGCTGCGGTATGGGCAATTTCTTCAACCACCTGCCGAACCATCATAATACCTACGGATTCGACATAGACAGTAAGGCGGTGGCCGTTGCCAGGTATCTCTACCCGGATACCCATATCGAGAAATGCGACATCCGGCAATACTACCCGGAGCAACGCTTCGACATTATCATCGGCAATCCGCCATTCAACCTGAAGTTCGACTGCAAATTATCGCAGGAGTTCTATCTTGATAAAGCCTACGATGTGCTTAAGCCTGCCGGTATCCTGATGGTCATCGTTCCCGGCTCGTTCATGCAGAGCGAGTTTTGGGAGAAGACCCGTGTCGCGAATGTCAATGACGGATTTTCTTTCGTCGGCCAAACAAGACTGAATCCCGCAACCTTCTCCTCTGTCGGGGTACATAACTTCCATACGAAGATTATGGTATTCCTGCGCAAATCGCTGTATATCGAGATGCAGCCCTACAATGCGGAAGAGTTCATCTCCATGGCCGAGTTGAAAGAGCGCATCCGCGAGGCAAGGCTGATGAAACACAAAATACGCTTCGACCTGATGCGCGAGACCAACCGGATTGACAAGGAGGAACTGGAGGTATTCGAGTACAAACTCGCCAAGTACATGTACGAGTTGAAAGCCCACACCAAGCTGAACAGGCATATCGACAAGGCAGAGGCACTGGTCACGAAATTCCGTAACCAGAAACCACCGGGAAATGCCACCCGGGAACAGGTAAACCAATGGGAGAAGAACAAGTTGACCACGACCAAAGTCCTCGGTATCATCCGCAGGTATATCACCTCGCAGAATATCGTTCCACGCAAGGAAGTGGCCCTGGTGAAGACCTCCTACGGATTCAAGCTGAAACAGTATGCACCCCGCCTGCTGGATAAGGTTTCACACAAGGCGGCAAGTATCAATGACCTTGTGCTGGGACGGAGCGAACTTCCCGTACCGGAACTGCCGACTGAAAAGAACATGCGCCAGATACGTGCAGCGGAAAAACTGATACGCAAGAAACGCAGGCAATACGAAAACCAGAACCGGCAGTTTGCAGATATGCAACCAGTCCCATTTCTGCAAGAATACCTCGACCGTATGACCTTCATCAACAAGGACGGTGACACTTGCGAGTTCACCCGGCTCCAGAAACACGACCTGAACCTTGTCTTGCAGAAACGCTATGCGCTGCTGAACTGGCAGCAAGGTTCCGGCAAGACGGCGGCAGTCTACCACCGTGCCAAGTACCTTCTCAAATTCCATAAGGTACGCAATGCCGTCATTCTTGCTCCGGCCATCGCCACCAACATGACATGGATACCCTTCCTGACCATGAACCGAGAGAGATTTCGTGTGGTACGAAACAATACCGACCTTGAAACAGTACCGGAAGGTGTGTTCCTTATTCTTTCCACTTCCATGCTCTCCAAACTGAAACGTGGGCTGTCGAGATTTGTCAGACGCACATCCGGGAAACTCTGTCTGGTTTTCGATGAATCCGATGAGATAACCAACCCGTCTTCACAACGGACAAGGCTTGTCTTGAGTATTTTCCGCCGTCTCAAATACAAGATACTCGACACGGGAACCACCACGCGGAACAACATCGCGGAACTATACAGCCAATTTGAACTGCTGTACAACAATTCCGTCAACATGGTCTGCTGGTGCGACCGGATATACCACGAGAACAGAGACAAGGAGATAGAGGAAGAAAGCAACCGGCATTACGGAGAGCCGTTCCCGGCTTTCAGAGGCCATGTGCTTTTCCGTTCCTGTCATTGCCCCGGAAAATCCACCGTATTCGGCATAGAGAAGCAGAACCAGGACGTGTATAACAAGGATGAACTGGCGGAGCTTATCGGAAAGACCATCATCACCCGCAAGTTCAGGGACTTCGCAGGCGAGAAGTACAAGATACGTACCCATACGGTCAGCCCGGCTGAAGGCGAGCACGAGGTTTACCGCGTCATTATCGAGGAATTTTGCCGCATTTGCGAGCTGTATTACAATAGTACGGGAGACGCGAAGAAGGATGCCGGGCTTAGGCTCATGCGACAGATCAAGCTGCTCATCAAGGCGTGCTCCGTCCCGCACCTGATAGATGGCTATTTCGGCGACGGGATTCCGAACAAGACAAGATATATCAAGAAACTGATACGGAAGATTCCCGGCAAGGTGGCTGTCGGCTGTACCTCCATAGCGGCGTTCGACCTTTACGAGAATCATCTCCGCGAATGCTTTCCGGACCGTCCGGTGTTTGTGGTCAAAGGCGACGTGGCCTTCAAGAAACGGCAGAGCATCGTGACTGAGTTCGATTCCACCGTCAACGGCATACTGGTCTGCACACAGCAGAGTCTGAGCAGTTCGGTGAACATCCCGACCTGTAACGATGTGATTCTGGAATCGCTCCAATGGAATATCCCGAAGATGGAGCAGTTCTACTTCCGCTTCATACGTCTTGATTCCAAAGAACTGAAGGACGTACATTATGTCACCTACAAGGATTCCGTGGAGCAGAACCTGATGGCACTGGTACTTACCAAGGAGCGGCTGAACGAGTTCATCAAAAGTGGTGAGGTGAAAGAACAGTCAGACATCTTCGAGGAGTTTGACGTCACTATGTCCGTCATCGAGAGCCTGCTGGTCAGGGAACGTGACAGGGAGGGCAAGATACATATCAGCTGGGGAAGCCAGCGCATAACCGGCTAAAAATGAAAAAACATGAATAACCGCAGATTCCATTCCACAGGCAAAGGTAACTCCGCACCTTTACCGGCTGGGCAAGGTCACGCCGCAAGCGGTTTTCGGGAAAATCATCCTCGCCGGAGGCTCCGGTATTTCCCCGAAAAACCCTGCACAGCCGGGGCACGGACCTTTTGGAGCCTGTGGAATAAAATCCCCGGTTCCGCATCAATAACTGTAATGAAAAAGATTATGGACTTGAATCAGGCAGAAGTGGCAGTGACCACGCAGCATCTCATCGACATCCGGCAGGAAAGGGACAGCCTGCTGCGTATGTCCGATTTCGGCGACATGGGAGAATTCCTATGCACCTGCTCCGAATTGTTTCCCGAAGAGGAAACACCGGAGTACAGGTATACGAAATGGGAGGAAATCCCGGACCCGCTTATCAACAGGGAATGGCTTTGTCCCAACTTCTTCGATATAAGGGAGGCAATGGAGCAGCTGGAGGAACCCGACAAGGATTTTTTCTTCGACTGGTGCGACCGTTACGGACACGACATCAGTATGGAAGACCCGCACCTGCTGGTAGCGCATTACCTGGAACTGTTCGGGAACGTGACCTATATCGACGATGACTCCTGCCCGGACAGCGGGGATGACAGCCTGTTGTATTATCCGGGCATATCAGGCAACTATTTCGATAACTGTTTCCCTCGTTTTGAAGTATTCGATGACAATTACGATTAAAAGACAAACGCTTATGAACATCAATTTTCTCGGACCGGTCTTCCCGACAGACAGTTTCACGCAGATGGCTTTCGTGGAAATCCTGAACATCATTCTAACCTCGAACAATATCATGGATGTGAACAGGATGCTTATCGGAAGGAACGTCAATCCCACCTTCGGCTCTTTGTCGGGACATTTCCGCTGGTCTTATGCAAACGATCATTTCACGCTGTGGCAGCGTATGGAATACAATTCGCCCGTCTGTTTCGGACAGCGCATATTCAGCATCCATTTCGGTATGCTGGCAAGCCGCGACAGGAAAAGGGACAATATGATAATGAACTGAAAACATATATATCAACATGAGTTACCAGATAATCACAAAAATGGCATACAATGCCAAAAACAAGCAGATTGAGACCTGGCAGCATTCCAACAACGTATGGCCGAAAACAGACCGTTTTTATGACTTGGATGTAAAAACGGACAAACAGATGTTTGAATTCATAAAATTGGTAGCAAGCGGTTCGTGGCAGGTTCGCAAATGGAGAAAAGCGTTCAATATCCTTTTTGAGGAATATCCGGAACTGGTCATGTCATCATACGAACACGAGCTTGAAGGCAGGCCCTGGAAGGAATATTGTGCCATTTGCCGAAAACATGAAGGGCTTGCCGAAAGCAAGTGCAGTGAGATCGTAGCGCGGTTCAAACAACTGGCCGGGATTGTCTGACCCAAACAGATGAATATATGGAAGAGTTGAAGGTTTCAAACCGGCAAATTGCAATGATGGCTTTCGACAGGCTTCGCGAGGAAAACAAGAAGGATTCCGCGCTCCGGCTTGCCCGTTGTCTGTTGCAAGGCACAAGCATATCACTCGGCATTGGTGATATTGACTGGGATATTGACACGGCAATACGACAATGCGGCGGAGAGCCAAGTACCGGTTACAGGTACACCGCATATTTTCACTTCAACCGTAAGACGGAGATGGTAAAGGAAAGGTATGACGAGATAGTGAAAGAACTGTATGGGTAATAGTAATACGGAGGCGGCCGCAAGGTCGCTTCTGTCATTTATAACGGTATGTACGGGAAACAGAATCCTGCCGTACACAGGTAAAGAAAAATGGAAGAACAGAGAACGCTTACGTTGGATTTCGTGAAATCCCTCATGGAACCATCCTACACGCTGGTATGGACGGATTATAACGACAACCTTGACAACCACCTGGACATCATCCGGAAATGTCTGGACAGGCGGAATTGCGATTGCCTGTGGGAAAAGGCGGGCGAATGGTATGGCGATGCGGAATATGAAGCAGTTCATGGGATTATGGAAAAGCTGAAAGAAGAATGCTTTGTATTCAACGACTTTGACGAACACGAGGTCGATGCCTTTTTCGATGAACATGAGGATGCAATCCGGGACGAGATTTACAGCAGGAACGATTCGGACGTAGTGAAAGACCTGATAAGGTACACGGATGACATTCCCATCCGGGTGGAGATGCTTTCCGACTACGACTGCATCAACTCCAACTGGTTTGAATCGCAGGGCGGTTACAGCTACGAGGCATCCTACTTCGGGGATATGGTAGACAGCCTGAACCTCAATCCGGCGCAAGTAAAGAAACTGCTGACGAGCCACGGCTACAAAGTTTACGGGCGTTTCCCGAACCGGAAAAGCAGGAACGGGAAAGAACAGGTCTCATACGAGCAATTCTACGAGGAACTTATCAATTCCTGTTGCGGTGCGAACCTGCTGACCTATATCGGAAAGGTAAGTCTGAAAGAGTTGTATGATGCAGACTTCTCGCTGAAAGAGGTCATTATCCCCAAAGGGAACTGTTGCGGGCTGTTCAGTTCCACGTATGGCGGCGGAAGCCTGCTTGAAATGGAACTGAAACAGGATGTGAAGCTCAAGCTGGAAGTCAAAGGCTGTAACGGCTTCCGTTTCCGTCTGGACGATGAACGATCCAAGTACGACTATTCCATACAGTATGTGTATGGCGTGGACGATTCATTTTTCAACAATGCTGTCAGCATAGTCTCTTAATGGTAAATCAGTTATAAACAATCAAATAACGAAAATTATGGCAAAGTATGATGTAAGAGTAAGGTATGCCTTCGAGGGCACTTACACGGTCGTGGCTGAAGACCAAGAGGAAGCAATACAAATGGTGTCTGAGGAGTGCGGGCTGGTTCTGGGCGGTAATATCCACACGATCCTCGATGATGAAGATGTGGACTGGAATTTCGGGGTTCATCCTGACATGCAGTTGCTTTCCGTGACTCAGAGAAACGGAAACGAGTCTTCGGCATCCATTTATTTTAGCGGGAGGATCGAGGAACTGCGAGAGGACATAATAAACGAGATACGGCAGCTGCTCCATTCCCACTGCATGGACGAGATACGGTTTCCAAAAGAGGAGAGCGATCCGGTTTGGGTGATATGGTTCGACAAAAACGGTGATCCATACGAGTGTCGAGTGACAGGGCTTCATGTGACAGACAGCAGTCTGACGGTTATTGCCGAAGAGAAGGAAGGCGGTTATGAAGTGGAATGTCACAGCCCGTTTGAACTCGGCGCAAGGAACATCGACTGGCTCCACGAAATGTATGATACCGTATGGAGGCAATTGGAAGGCAAAGAAAATGTTGAACCTGAAACTAAAAAATCATGAAATACCATGCTGAAAATGCTGTCTCCAGCTTCTTCTACTATATGTGGAACGCTTGGAGCAAAGAGGAATGTAAGGTCGTGTTCGGTGGAATGTACAAGCATTTCTGGGAGAAATGGAACGCACAGGCCGAAAAGTCCATCTATGGTGCGGCGGAACGATTTTATTCCGAATTGTCAGAGAATAACCAAAAACTGTTAGCGGAACGTGCCGTATCGCTCTATGACGGCAAGGCTTTCAGGAAAGAACCGGATGATTCTAAAATTTGGGTATGTGCTGAATGCGGTTCAAAGCAAGTGGAGACACAGGCCTGGATAGATGCGAATACAGAAATGTATATCTGCGATACGGCACATGATTGTGATGGCAAATGGTGTGAAGAATGTGAGGAGAATGTTGACTTCTGTTCGTTGGAAGAATTCAAGCAGATAATGCAAAGTTGGTGGACCGGCAATGACATCAGGACTTTGGAAGGCATTACAGGACTGAAAGAAACGGATTATCTTTCCAACAATAGTTCACAGACATTTGCCGGTGCTACCGATAAATGGTGGTATAATCTGGATTACGACGGAAAGCGAAATGTCTATAACAAACATACCTCTAACAATGAATAATATGGGAGAAAATATCATTGACTTAATCTGCAACTCATGCAGTTGCGACAAGACAGAAGCGCAGGAGTATCTGGATTCCGAACTTCAATACCTGCACGAATTACAGGATGTGGATGATTTGAGGGAAGGCGACATTGAACTCGCTTGCAGCAATCTCGGTCTCGACCTCGACTATCAGGAATATTTTATCAACCGCCTCGCAGGGGCATAAAAACTCACATTTATGGCTTATTTTCAGAACATACATGGTCTGGCGGACTTGAAGAAAGAGTACCGCCGTCTGGCATTGCAGCACCACCCGGACAAGGGTGGTGACACAGCCGTCATGCAACAGGTAAACATTGAGTTTGAAAAACTCTTCGATGTGTGGAAGGATGCCACGGTTGTGTCCGCCAACTCCACCGGCTACGAATACGACTATTCCGGGGCCTCTGCAAAGGAATACACCGAATACGTGTATAACGAATACCGTTGGAAAGGTCGTAATTACAAAGGGCAACACGCTCCCGAGATTGTGGAACTGGTACGCACATGGCTCAAGGAAACCTATCCGAGATACAAATTTTCAGTCCGAAGGGAAAACTACCATTCCATTTATATCAAACTGATGAGCGCGGATTTCGAGGCGTTCACCAAAGAATCCGGCAAGGTGCAGGACACCATCAACCACTATAACATAGAACGGAATCCCGACCTTACAGACCGTGCGAAGGAGGTGATGATGAATGTCTGCGACTTTGTCATGTCGTACAACTTCGATGACAGCGATGCCATGACGGACTATTTCCATACCAATTTCTACCTGACACTGGGTATCGGCAGTTACCGGAAGCCTTACAAGGTGGAATTGCCGAAACTCGCCTGCAAGGGAAAGGAGAAGCAGGAAGTGTTCAAGCACCCCGAAGGCACGGCGCACAAGGCCCTGCGGCAGGCATTGGGTACGGCACGGTTCGGTTTCATCGAACACAGGAGGCATATCGGCGAGATGATACTCGGGGAAGACCATTACGGCTCACAAGGCGAGCATTATTTCTGGCCGAAAGAGTATTCAAGTGCCAAAACCGCGCAAAAGCGGATTGACAAATTAGAACAGGCCGGAATGCGGTGCAGACTCACGGGGTATAATGGCGGATACATCCAATTCCTCGGATATACCCCGGAGACGGAGGCTTTGCTGGAACAGGAACGGAAAGAGGTCGTTATCGCGCATCAGGCATGGCAGGCAAAGCAAATACAAACCAATTGAAACACTACCGATTGTATATACGAATAGTCAAAAAAAAGAATGAGTCATGAAAGCAAAAGTATTGAAATACAAGTTTGACGGGAATACCGTCGTGGCTCCTTATATGGAGCTGGAAGCGTTTGCGGAAAACGTCTATCTCTCGTTATCGGACAAGAATGAATACGGGAATGAAAACTATGATTATTTCCATGTGGTCTGCAAAGTCGAGAACGTCTATTTCTCTTGCGGACAGTATTCCCGGGAAACGCTTGGCAGGGAGGAACAAAAAGAAAGACTTGTCGGGTATTGCAAAAACTGGATCGCGAACACACTTCAGGATGCGGAAAACGGGAACCATGTCACCCTATTGTCTATCCGTGTTTTTAAAGAGCTCGGACTTGATACAGCTCGTTTGCTGCAAGCCCGTGAAGCGTACCAAAAGAAGCAGGAACAAAGACGGTTGGAGCAAAAAGAACAGGAAGAAGAGAAGCGCAGACAGGAGGAAGTGAAGTGGCAACAGGAACTGGACGGGGAGAAACTGAAATTTCTGAACGGGGAATATATCCCGGCAAATATGTTCCTTGAAATAACCAAACGAGACGGCTTTGAAATCCATATACGGACCAAAGGGACATTGAACCGTCATGTATGCGGGTTGAATAAGTCCGGGAGCATTCGTTTCTACAAGAAGCGCGGTTGTCGCACGCCAGATTTTTCCGGCTGCCACAAGGCTATTGCCGCTTACCTGACATTTCTGGAAACAGTTACCGAAAGCTGACCTTTCTCGATATGGCACAGGAACGAATGGACGACTGGATGGAATATGCCAGGGAACTGGCACGTGCCGAGCGTGAACTGCGGGTTGAACGCTGGGTATTCATTTCCATCGAATGCAAGGATGATGCCGGCAACCCTGTCCGGCTTCATTCTTATGACCTCCCGAGGGAACTGCACGAGCGTTACCGTTGGGTAGTCCGCTGGCGTGAAGCCCGGTTGCAATGCCTATACCCCAAAAGGCAAATCAACACCTATTATAGTTATTATGACAGACGTACCGGACTGCGTACCAATTTCAACTCCTCACTGTCAAGACTGTCAGCAGCCAAAGCCCAAATCTCCATCGCGGAGCGTAAAGAACGTGAGTATATCCAATACCAGCGTACAAACAACCTGTTCTTTGATGAAAATACAGATGAACAGCTGGTAGGGTTCCGTGAAAAACTGCGTATGAAAAAGGAAAAATACACGGCATTGGAACATGAAATCCGTTCTGAGATGGAATCCATGCAAAAATTGAATCGTATCTGACAAAACAGGCAACAACGGGGCTATTATTTTATTTCCCACCCTGCAAAGGTAGCCCCGTGTCCTGTGTATCCTGCAAGGTCAGGTCCCTTCGGGGTTGGCTGAAAGAAAATCATCCTCGCCGCTGCTGCGGTATTTTCTTTCGCCAAACCTTGCCGGATGCGGACACGGGACAGTCAGGCAGGCGAGAAATAAAAATACCGGCTCCCGGAGCCGGACGTGTTTAACAGATAAAATGCAAAAGTCATGAAAATCCTGAATGAAGAACATTTCGAGAATGTAAAGCGCTATGCCGAGTCCATCGGCGACACCTCGTTCCAGAAGTGCCTGGACAGGCTGGAAAGCTGGGAGAAGAATCCCGACCATCCCAATGAAATATCGCTCTACTACGACCATGCCCCGTATTCGTTCGGCTTCACGCAACGCTATCCCAACGGAAGAATCGGCATCGTGGGAGGCCTGCTTTATCACGGAATACCGGACAGGTCTTTTGCCGTCACACTGGAACCGTTCCACGGATGGCAGATACATACCTGAGTGGGACAATATCAACATAGTATTAACTTCATAAACTTCAAGATTATGGCAAATTTGGCAGTATTGGAAAGACAACAGCAGTTTGATTTCCAGCAGAACGGAATCGAAGTGATGGACTTCGATACATTACAGCGTACCTACAAGGAGAATGACATCTACAACAACCCGGTACAGGGCATCTACCATTACCAGGTCATCCAACGCATGATGGATATCTGCGAGAAGCACAACCTTGACTACGAGGTGGAAGAAATCTTCGCCGCCCAGAACCGGAACAAGACACAACCCGGCGTGAGCATACTCCCGCAAGTGGAACAAATCCACGGGGAAAAGGCGGTGGAAGCGCATATACTCCGCCGTATCTTCACCACCATCCGCATCAAGGACTGGGAAACCGACGAGCTGACGACCACGCTTGTCGTGGCTTATCATCAAGACGGGGTTCAGGCGGCCATAGGCCCTTGTGTGAAAATCTGCCATAACCAGTGCATCCTTTCTCCGGAAAGGAGCGTGTGCAATTACGGGAAGAAGAAGGTGACTACCGAAGAGTTGTTCGACACCGTGGACGGCTGGATGGCGAATTTCGAGGTGAACATGAACGAGGACATCGGGAGAATACAGCGGTTGAAACGCAGAATCATCTCTTTGGAAGAGGTCTATATGTACATAGGACTGCTGACGGCACTGCGTGTTTCCCATGACAGTTCGGACAAGAATCTGTCATCCTCCGTGGAGACCTATCCCCTGAACCAAGGGCAGATATCGGTATTCACGGAAGAGGTGCTGAAACTGGCCATGACGAAGGGGTAGATTACTGCCTGGGACCTCTACAATATCGCCACGGAGATATACAAGCCCGGGAAGACTGACTTTCCGGCTCTGATTCCGCAGAATGGTGCAATGGCGGAACTATTACTGTCGCACCTGTCCGAAGAGGCGGAAATCGTGGAAGCCATACCGGTAGGCTGAACGGATGGATACCATTGAACCCACAAAAAAGGGAGAACCTGACGGTCCGGTGCCGAAAGATTCTCCCTCTTCTTTTATATCCAATACCAGCGTACAAACAACTTGTTCTTTAATGAAAATACAGATGAACAGCTGGTACGGTTCCGTAAAAATTACGGATGAAAAAGGAAAAATACACGGCATTGGAGCATGAAATCCATTCTGAGGTAGAAGGCTATGCGGAAAAACAATACGATAATTCATATTAATTGCATTTTTGATGATAAAGAAAGACCTTAATCCAACATGATCTATTATATTTGCATTATAAATAAATGATATTCAATTTGTTCATGATAGACAAATTACAAATTGGATGAAACAATTATTATTTGAACAAATCTGATATGGGAAGAGTTAAAGCAATGATGATGGAGCAGGAAGATGGTTTAATGCATTCATTTGAAGAGGATAAAAATGTCTGCGCAAACCATTTTAAGGATTCGTATCTGCAAACTTATATTAATAGCAGCGGACATTCTGGAGAATGTTCTTATTGTGGGAAAACCCATAAAAAAGTGCTTTCAATGAAAGTTTTTATGGATTTTGTTAAAAGTAAACTTGCGCAAAGGCTATGTCCTTTGGATGAAGCCAATTTGCCTTTGGCAAGTTCATATTATGATGATGAGGACGAGGAAATTCTGGGATTCAGTCGCGCAGGATGCTATATTATACCCAATAGTGCAGAAAGATATGAAAGCGTACAGGATCTTATGTATGAATATAATCTTTATACTTCAGATGATAGCTTAAATGAAGATATTGCTTCCTGTTTCAATTACGATGAATTGACAAAAAATGATGTTTTTGAAGAGGATCTGGATGAAGAACTGTCCTTTGCATGGGATAATTTTGTTAAAATGGTGAAATATAAAAAACGGTATACATTTTTCCAAGATCCTTATTTTATACGTCAGGAAGAATGGAAAGATGATATTCTGACAGAAATAAACCAGCTTTGTGGTAATATTTTAACAATTATACTTCCTTCAGGAACTACTATTTTTAGGGGACGCCCTAACGATAACCCTAAAAAGCCAAGGACATCGTTCAAGGATTTGACCGCGCCACCGACAGAGTTCGCCAAAGAAAATAGAATGAGTGCAACAGGCATTTCTATGTTCTATGGTGCATTAGATTCGGCTACACCAGTTGCAGAAATAAGAAACTATGATTCGGGTGCAGTCATAGATTTAGGCGAATTCGTTCTGAAAAAAGAACTTGTAGTTGTTGATTTGTTCAAAATACCTAAAGAATTATCTTTTTGGATGCCTCAATATTTCAGAGAATATAAATTTCTTAAGAAATTCCATTCTGAAATAACTAAACCCATTACAAAGAATCCAGGAATAGAATATGTTCCGACACAGATATTCACAGAATATATTAGATTCATGAATAGCAAACATATTGACGGAATCATATATAAAAGTTCACTTACGGGTAAGAAAAATATTGTGTTATTTTATGATAATACCACGACGGCGGATATTTTGGATTTGAAAAATGTTAGTATTGTATGATTCTCATTTTAAAGAAGTAAAAAAGTATATGATTACAAAAGCCCTTTCTTGATTCATACAAGAAAGGGCTTTTGTAATCAAGGTATGTATAGCAATTTGTATTCCACTTTTCTTCTACGTTCGATGCTCGGAATCACTTTCCCCTTGTAGCACCGGAATGAGACATACTCATTGTAAATGTCCCTGTCTCCGGTTTCCAGCTTTTGAATAAGCCTGCTCTTGGGTATCTTGCCATAGCCGACCAGACGGTAATACCCTACATTATAAGATAAGGTGGCGACTAAAAGGGCATCCTTTCCAAAACGGCTGCACATCCTGCACAGTTTCCTCAAATCCGCTCTGAGCAATGAATCCGCCTGTGCCTTGCTCATATCCGGTCTGAACTTTTCTCCCGGCAAAAGTTTGTGACCCCAACCTACATAGGGCAGATGGTTTCCGTGCCACCCCTCGAACCGCTTGATGCAGGCTACCGCCTGTTCAAAAAGCGAATCCGGAATTTGGGTGACAGTGGGAGGCGAACCGTCACCTTCACGTGGATGAGCCACCAAGTTGTTGCATGTCAAAATCAGGCATATAGCCGCTATAATCACTCGCATACCGTAACCGTTTCAATGTTCACCAAAGGATTTTTCACAAGTTCCCCACCGGTTCGGGGAATTCTGCCGGTTCCTCCCGTATCATTTTCCGCGTCATCCTTTTTCTCGTTGTTGAAATCAAAACTAAGCAGGAATAATTGTGCAGGGGCACTGTTGTCCTCGAAATATATGTCAATACTCTGCTGGTCCTCGCACTCGGAAGTGTAGTACAGCCGGAACACCTCCCTGTCAAGCGGATAACGGTCGTTGGGCAGCAACACCATCCCGTCGTCCATGCGGAGCGAGCCTTTGCCGTCAGGCTGGAAATAGCGGACGGTGTACCGTGCATCGGAGAACCGGCCTTCACGTTTGAGTTCGCACCGTATTTCCACGGTCTCGCCTTTCACGATACGTTTGGGTACGGGCATTGTTTCCACCGTGAAGGGATATCCCTGCTGCACATCCAGCTCATTGTCACAGGATACCAGGGCTATTGCCACTACAGTCGCAAGCATTGCCGAAAAAATAGTGGCAAACGCGTTTTGTTTATTTCTTTTTTTCATGTTCATTGTCATTTTAATGGTTGTTGCTTCTATTGTTCAATAATTCCTTCCCAATGTTGCAGGTATTCGTTCAAATCCTTGAATCCCTTGTACAGGGAGGAACAGTCCTCTATCTTGTTGCCGTAGCGTTTGCGGAGGGCTTCCAGTGTCCTTCGCCCCGCCTCGTCACGGTCCAGGTAACAATTGACCCGGTCGTACTTGTCAAGGAAACCATACGAGCGTTCCAACAACGCCACAGAGTTCAGCACGAGGTAGTCATCGCCGCATCCCAAGCCGAGCACCATCCATGAGAGATAGTCGATGAACCCCTCAAAAAGGTTACAGGTGTCCGAACCGTTGTCGATGAGCGATATGTCCTTCGGTGACATGCAGCCCTTGAACAGGCGGCTGCGCAACTCATACCCGCCGCTGATGTTCCTGAATCCGATGGAGAAGTACCGCTTGCCATGCAAGGTATATCTGACTTCCTCACAGTTCGGCAATGCCACATCGCTGCAAATGCCACGCTCTTTCAGATAATTGAGCAAGACTTTGTTGTACAACGGACCGAAGCGCACTTTCACGAAACAGTTTCCCTCGTCGGGTGCGGATTCTGTACGCTCCTCCTTCGGACGAAAAACGGTCTCGGGCGTAATACCGCCAAACACATCCGAAATGAATCCGGCCTGTGCCTTGAAATCACCGCTGCCTGTAAATTCTCCTGCAAGGGAGAATATATCCCCGCCACGCCCGATGCCGAAGTCCTGCCACACATTTTTCAGGATATTCACCCTGAACGACGGTGTCCGTTCTTCCCGGTAAGGGGCGGAATACCACCATTCGTTCCCTTTCCGGGCTGTCGGTTCATGTCCCATCCGTGCCAGAAATTCCGTGATGGGAATCATTCTTATTTCCTCTATGTTCATAAGCCGTGATGTTTTAATTGATGATGAATTTCACGCCCAGCCCGAATTGTGTGGTGTACACGGACAGCGAACCACCCCACAGGGCACGTTCCCGGACGCTGGCAAGCAGCACGATACGGTCCGTGACATAGGTTTCAAGCTCCAGTGTTATCGCCCCGCCATAGATAAAGGCATCCTTGGCGAGCAACTTCGAGCCATCATACAATATCTTATTCCCCCAATTCACGGTTTCGTAACCGGCCAGAGCCGATCCGCCGATGGAAAGGAACAGTGTCTTGGAAGGGTCAGACAGGAATTTCAGGTAGTAACCGCCCTCGGCAGTGAACTGTGCTCGCGGAACGGAAACGTTCCGATACTCGTAATTCTTCAGCAGGTATTCCGCACCGACAACCCAGCGGTTGGCTTTTTTGGTATATCCCGATACCGCGAATCCAGCATAATGGTTCAAGGGAGATTTCGAACCTTCCGCAAACCCTCCCCGCAGCTCCACGCCTTTCATGCCGGGGAGACAGCGTTGGGCGTATGCCTGCCCTGAAAACAGGGCAAGCGATACGACCGCTATTAACATACAGATGACTTTACGCATGGCTACTTCACTTTAAGTTCGTTGATGACCTTCGCCCTTACAATGTCCTCGCTCTCCACGGTGAACGACTGGTGACGCCCGCCGCTTTTCTCGTTCAGTTCCACGACCAATACCTTGTCGGCAGGAATGGTGAACTTGTCAAAGGTGAACACGGTACGCTCGTCCTTATTTCCAGCTACCAGAGTGGCATAGTTGTAAGCTCTGAGAGGGAAAACAATCTGCTCCTGGATGGCTGTACGCTTCATCACCTTCTTATCCACAATCTTGAACGTCACGAAATCCACCTCGAAAGGCACATTCGACTGGTTGCGTACCTGCGTGTGGAAATAGAGCAGCCCGTTATGGGTATAAATACCGCGCAGGAGGTACTGGATGCCGAAAGCCTTGCTACCGATGTGCTTGACATGGCGTTTGTTCTCTTTGTGGATACTCTTGTTGATCAGTTGCACGAGTTTTGGGGATTCACTGCCCAGTTCCTTTAGATATATGTCAAGCGCGTTGTTCGGACGGTTCACCTTGCTGCCGTCATGGATGAAGTCCTTCATCTCGATGTTCAGCAACAACGGCTCGTCCGCATACTTGACATTGAACGTGTAGAAACTGCCGCTTTCGGTGATGACCGACATGTTCGTCTCGTCACGGAAATTCTTGACCACCGCCTTTACGCGGATAACATTCTCCGCACCGTCGGCCTTTCCCGCCACAAGATTCGGGGAACCGAGGTCCACATAGCGGACAGCGGAGGGGAAGATGATGTGCGTGGTCTTGTCGTAGGTCACTTCCAGCCCATACGGGGGAACCATCCTGTCAAAGGTGAGCTTCCGGGTCAGACCGTGGTAGAGGTCGCCATCCTCCTGCCCGGGATAGAGTTCCCTGGTCATTGTGACTCTGCCTGTTTCTGCCGATATAGAATCGGCTGCATTCTGTGCAAAAGCACTCACTGCGCCCGTCATGAGGGCAAACATTACAAAAATCTTTTTCATACTTTGTGAATTTTAATGGGTTATTGATTATCGTTCTGGTAAAGCATCAGGGTATAACCGGATTTGAGGTGTACTTTTTCCTCCCGCATCTTCCGGGATATGTATTGCGACACTCCCTGTATGGCACCCCTGCCGAGTTCGGAGAGCAGCTGGTCTCCGGCTGACTGGTTGGTGATGGATATGCTCGTGCCGAGGTTTTGTCCCAAGTTGGCCGCGACCTCCTTGGCGGCATTCGCTTCCATCGAGCCGGGAATGAAGATGCCCTCCTGTCCGTCATTGTCATACACGGCAAGCTCCACGGGAATGATGATGCCGTCGTGCTCCACCTGTATGATTCCAATGCCGAGCCTTTCGCCTTGTATGCGCCCCTCGCCCGTGACAAGGGAGTTGCGTGGAAGGACATACCTGCCGACACGCATCGGTTCCAAAAGCCTTAACCTAACGCTCTGCCCGCTTCTTATGGTCTGGTCACCATGCACGCAGGCACGGATGGTATTCCTCGTATGCCCGTCAGCCGTCTTTCCCACGGCGGTATGGAATCCAGCATGTCCGGTCTGTGCCATCCGTGCCAACAGTACAGAATCACTGACGGGTTGCGGAAGCGATGACACCACCGGTGTGGAGACCTGTCCCACGGGAACGGCTCTTGCCTTCCTGCCGTTGGCGGCAGGTTCGGTTTCTTCCCGTTTTTCCGTATCTGCGCCATCCTTGCCCGGCGTATATTTGGCGGCCAGTTCGTAAGATTTTTCCAGCAATGCTACCTGCTCCTCGTAGGTCATCTGTGCGGGTTGCTGTACCGCGGCAGCCTGCTTCAACTGCTCCACCTCGGCTTTCAATGCCTCCTTTTCTGGGTCTTCTCTCGGTGCCTCATAGAAACTGCCGAGCGTGGCGTTGATATCGTTATAGGCGGATGTGGACGAAGATATGGCCCCATTCCTGCGGTTTCCACTGCCACGATAGGATGATGCACTTTCGGATTCCCGCTCCTGCGGTATTTCCACGACAGGACTGCTTGTTTCATTCTGCCTGTTTTCATCGGCAAGCGCGGAGAAATCCTCCAGCGTGCGCATCTTCTCTTCCTGCCTGCGTTTCATGTCCGCCTGCTCGTAGGCGGCAATCTTGTCCGCCTCGATACCTGCCCCTCTCGGGTCGGGAAGTTCGGAATTGAAACCAGCATTCCTTTCCTCCCTCTGCCGTTCCTCCTTGGACGGCGCGAAAATCAGCCACATGCAGCCGACAAACAGGAGGAACATTCCGGCAAAGACCAGGTATTTCCTGATTTCCTGCCTCTGTCTCAATTTGTTTGCATCGTTACTCATTGTCTTCTTTGTTGAACTGGTTAAAAAACTCTTCCATCTCGCGGATTTTACTGTCCGTAAGGGTGTCCGCCTGAATAAAGTCCGGGATATCCAGCGGGGTTATCTCGATGACCTCACGTTTGGCATCCTCCCGTCCAATGTCGTATATGGCGCGGAAAATCATGTAGAAATTCCCAAGCGCGAACAGGACGGTCAGCACGACGATGGTTATCACTCTCTTTTCTGGACTCAACCCGGCGCAGACACCGCGCAGTTTTTCTTCGGCCAAGTCCCTGATTTTTACAAGCATCTTTTTCATACATTCAAAATTTAACGGTCATATACTCTGATGTCCCTGTTTTCCACCACACGGAAGGCTTCGAGGATGAAGCCGTGCGGATTGTTGTCGCTGCGGGTGGAATTGAGCAGCCTGCCCCGCGTGACGAGGCTGCGCTCCGTCACGCTCTTCTCCCGGATGATGGAAAGGCGGGCATACGTCACCACCTCATACGGGTAGCTGTTGAAGTCGCATTTCACGCTGTCAATCCCGATGCGCTGACTCATGTTGCCGGAGATGACCCGGTTGTAGTAGCCCTGTTCCGCCAGATCCCGGTAATGGGCATAGGCGGAGCGGTCGCTCAGGAACATGGCACGCTGGATGTTGCCCTCAATCGCACTCTTGTCAGGAGCCAGCGAGAAAAAGAGTTCATGGAAGCGTCTGACATGCTCCCTTGCCTCCACGGGACGGTTCTGCTCCAGGTCCTGCGAGAGGGCGAGCATGAGCGACTTCCCCTCGTCCAGCACATAGATTTTCTGCCTCTGCGCCTCGGCAAAGCCGTATGCCTTCCACACCGAATATCCCACAAGCAGGGTACACGCGCAGAGATAGACGATACCGAACAGGCGCAAATGCCTGAAACTGGTCTCGATGTTTTTTAATGATTTGAATTCCATTCCAATGTCGTTTTAAGATGGTTATTACTATTTGATAAGCCTTCCTGCGATGTTGCCTACCGCCGCACCGCCGGCTCCTGCCACCACGGAACCGGTCTTGGATGCCGTCTGGGTCACGTTCTTGCCATAATTGCCGGCACCGCCTCCTGCCTGGATGATCCAGTTGGCCACCGTCGGGATGGTGAAATATCCGATGATGCCGATAATCAGGAAAGTGATGTAAACCCCGTTGGAGCCGTCCGGGATGAAGTTCGGGTCGGAAAGCTGTTCGATGTCCTGCTGGAGCATCAACACCTGTATCCGTGCCAGCACACTGCTGAAGAGGTCACTCACCGGGAGCCACAGGTAAATGCTGATATAACGGACGAACCATTGGCTGAGCGAGGCCTGGAAACCGTCCCAGCAGGACAGGGCGAACGAAATCGGTCCCAGTATCGAAAGCACGATCAGGAAGAACGTCCGCAGCGTGTCGATGACAAGGGCGGCCGCGTTGAACATGAGTTCCAGCAGTTCGCGGAAGAAATTCTGAACCGCCTTCTTCATGTTGTACATTGCCCGGTCCACATACATTCCGCAGGCCTCTATCGCGTCCATCACCCCCAGTTCGTCCAGTTTGTTGTCGAAGGACTCCTTGTCGACCAGATAGGCCGTCTCGGGATTGCGCTTCATCGCCTCGAACTCCAGCCTGTCCTTCTGCGCCCGGTACTCGTTCATGTCGAAGGTCTGTGCCTCCAGTATTGAATGTGTACCTTTCACGATAGGCGACATGACACTGTTCAGCGTGCCCAGCACGATGGTCGGGAAAAACATGATACATAACCCCAACGCAAACGGACGGAGAAGGGGAAAGACATCCACGGGCTCCGCCCTTGCCAGAGACTGCCATACCCGGTAGGCCACATAGAACAGGGCACCAAGCCCCGCGAGTCCTTTCGCCACACCCGTCATCTGCGAGCAGAGCGGCATCATATCCGTGTAGAGGTTTTGCAGGATCTGATGCAGGTTGTCGAAATTTATTGCCAACAATACCATAAGCGAATCGGATTAGGGATTACCAGTAACGTTCATTCGGTGAGCCGTAAAGGGCCATCACACGGTCCAGGTCGTTCCGTTTCTTGGCACGCAGGTAGGAAACGCCGATGTTCTTGTTGGTGTAATATTGCACCAGGCTGCGATATTGCAGCATATCGGTGTAGCAGCGGTCGATGATATCCATCCGCTCCTTGTCGTTCATCGAAAGTCCGTTCTCGTTGACCACCGTTTTCAGGTCGTTCAGCAGGTGTGCACTCTCTTCCAGCAGCTTCGTGTAACCGATCGCGATGGCACTCAGCTCTTCCGGCGTGAAATAAGGGTCGCTGAGCATACGCTCGAAACTGTTCACATAGATGTCCGTGATGTCGCCGACCATGAGGATGGTCTGCTGCACCTTACGTGCGTCACGGACAAGGTTCTTGATCTTGCGAAGCCCGTCGTAATACTCCTTGCCCTGTTTATAAATCTTCACGGTCTCCTGAAAATTGTTGAGCATATTGCTCGCGGTGGAAGATGTGTGAACGATATTCTTGGCGGCATTGATGATACCCTGGGCAAGATTGCCGGGGTCGCTCACGACCCATTGCGCTTTCGCTGTAAGGCTGATGAAGAAACAGCCCATACACAGCATGAGGATTTTCTTTTTCATAATGTAACTGTTTTAATTGGTGAATAAAATTCTGTTGAAATTCAAAGTCCCATCTTTCGCCCTTTGGACGGTGGGTTACGGAGAATCGGCTTGTGTACCTGCTTCGGACGTTTCGCCTCCGGCGTCTTTTCCTTCCTTTGTCTGAGGGAAGCGAAAAGCTCATCGGCATACGGTCTGCGTCCTGTCATCTTCACAAACCTGGCATCCAGTTCCCGATATGCTTTCTCCGCCTGGCAGGAGCGTTCCGTGGCAGAGGCATTTTTGTCTATGCCGTACTTGACGAGAAAGGCAGGAGTGATATGGAGGATGTCATGGACAGAATCCGGCAAGGCGGCAATCTGTCCCAACTTCTCCAGTTCCTCGTTCATCTTGTCGAGATACGGTGCAGGAGGTTTACCGCACAAACTCTCAAAGACCTTTTCGACTGTGCGGGTCAGCCTTGCATCCACTTCCAGAATATCAGGAACTTCACCGGTTTCTCTTTTCCGCTTGTATTCGGCAGGCTCCAACTCTTCAAGTTGATGGAACAGCCGGTAATCCTCTGTAAATCCGTAATGGTTACAAATGGATTTCGGAATGTCCCAATTCTGCATCAATGACCAATAAAGGGACGAGATGACCTCATCGCGTTTCCTCTGATCTGATTTCAAATCGCTATACATACTTGTGATTTTTAGATGATTTATAAAATATTCTTCTCCTGTTTGCTTTCCGCCAACTGCTTGATGGCAAGTTCGATATTACCACCCAGTTTTTCCGTAAGCCGCATGAGTTCAAGTTTTTCGGTCTCCTCGGTGGTGTAGCACACATATTCCTCAAGCGACACCTCGGTGGCATATACCGCCGACTGTGTACCGCCCAGACCAATCCAGACCTCCTTGTACTTTCGGGAAGGATTGTTCGCCATGTTGATGGAAAGAATTTGCGCACGTTCCTTGTCGGTCAGACCGAGCAACGCCTGTATCTCATCGAACTTGTTCATGTACTTGCGTTGGTCAAGGAGAATCTTGCAGTCGCTGTTGTTGATGATGGTACTCTTGACAATCGGAGACGAAATGATATCCTCGACCTCCTGCGTGATAACGACGGCCTCGCCAAAGAACTTTCTGACGGTCTTAAAGAGATACTTCAGATATTCCGCCATGCCCTCCTTGCTGATGGCTTTCCAGGCTTCTTCCAACAATATCATCTTGCGGATACCTTTCAATTTCCTCATCTTGTTGATGAAGGTTTCCATGATGATGATGGTCACAATCGGAAACAAGACCTTGTTGTCTTTGATATTATCTAACTCAAAGACAATGAAGCGTTTACCAAGCAAATCAAGCTGTTTGTCGGAATTGAGCAGGTAGTCATACTCGCCGCCTCGGTAGTAAGGCTCAAGCACGTTCAGGAAGTTGAATACATCGAAATCCTTCTCGCGGGTGCGCTTCTCCTTCAGAATGTCCTGGTACTCGTCACGGATGAACTCGTAAAAAGTATTGAAGGAAGGTTTGATGCTTCTGTCCTTGCGGATACTTTCTAAAAAGAGGTTCACGGCATTGGAAAGCGCCACCTCTTCGGCCCTCGTGGGCGGTTCGTCTTCACGTTTCCACAAAGTGAGAATGAGCGTCTTGATGGATTCCTTCTTTTCGATGTCGAACACACCGTCCTCCACATAGAAAGGATTGAAGGCTATCGGGTCTTCTTCCTTATAGGTGAAGTAGATGCCGTCCTCACCGTGTGTCCGCGCATGGATAAGGTTGCACAATCCCTGATAGGAGTTGCCGGTATCCACCAGCAGCACATGGGTTCCCTGTTCATAATATTGGCGCACCATGTGGTTGGTGAAAAATGACTTGCCCGAGCCGGACGGTCCGAGGATAAATTTGTTACGGTTGGTGGTGATTAATCCGTACCAACATTTATTTATTTAATACTGAATATCAGTTAATTATGGTATAAAACACATCAATATTAATATTTTTAAAGCATACAATTTGCATACAAATAGAGTGATTATAAGAAAACAGAAAAGGATATTTGTTGTTAAGGGGTAAATGTGGTAGGAGATGTTTTTATATCTGTTTTCTCTCGTTTTTCAGTGAAAAATAGACATGATACTGGCAAAAAGAGAAAGAAACTCTGTTTTTCTTTTTTCGCCAGCATATATAATTTGCTGTCTAAATAAGTTTAGTTCGTTTTGGATATACAGACAAAGAAACGTACTAAACCTTTGAACTTAAAAATATAACAAACATGTTATGTTACATACTTTTTTGAATATTTAAACAATGTAGTTAAGTACTATCAAGCATATTTCAGGCATTTTTTATACATTTGCACCAATGACAAGTAAATGATGACTGAATTTAATTCATATATGAGCAATATAGACATAGATTTTTTTAAAGAATTGTGTCTAAAACATGGAGAGTTACGACATTATAAAAAGAATGAGTTTATTCTCCATGAAGATGATGTATGTTCTTTCTTCGGGTTTATCTTGTCAGGTGTAGTCAAATACAGTTGTACCAACCGGACAGAAAACAAGCCGTATAATGTCGGTTTTTCCTTTCCAAATGAATTTATAGGCGATTACCCCACTTGCTTATATGGCATGAAATCAGAATTGAATATACAGGCAATAATCCCGTGCGAGATTTACATCTGTTCTTCTGCATTCTTACAGCAAAAATTCGAGGAGAACAAAGAAAGCCAACGGATAGCCCGTATCGCAGCCGAACAGATGTTTTTCCAATCATATTCACGTTATTTGGATTTATTCAGATTCACACCGGAAGAGCGTTACCTCCAACTTTTAAAAAAATGCCCTGCAATCCTTCAAATGGTATCACTAAAAGAAATAGCATCCTACCTTAAAATTACACCCGTACACATGAGCCGAATCAGACGCAAGCAAAGTCTTGACAACAAAAAATAAACATAGGTTTAGAAATTTACATTCATAACAATATTCCAAGAGTATCTTAATCTGCCAAAGGATTCTTCTTTTTATCTTTGTCTTATCTTTGGTTGGTTCAACGAAGAAACAAAATAAAGATTGAATGAGTTAAACAAAAAATAAAAAAGAGAATATGAAAACAAAAGAAATTCTTGGAATACTTATGCTATTCCTCTGTACATTCTGTTTTATAAACTGCGATGATGATAATGAACAGACAAATGAATTAACCCCCGAAGCACTTTATCAGACTTCATGGCGTGGAACAGGGCATTGTGAGGCTTGGACAGTACAAAATATGGGGGTCGGTATGCAATTTGTAGATACTCAGAAAGGGAAAGTAAATTGGGAAGGTTACGATGAAATTGATATTACTTATACAATAGAAGGGAAATATATCACATTTAATAGCAATGCTTTATATTTGGGTGGAGCCCCTTGGATTATCAAAAGCTATACCCAAAAACATATAACCATTATACAGAATGAAATTAGTCCAGATAAAGAGAAAGTAGCTACGATTGAATTAGAGAAAATAGATTAAACTGAATCATAGGAACATTAAGTTGCATAAATGTATGCTACAACAAAACAAAGAGAACCGTGAGATTCGCAAATTGAGCAAAGAAAGGATGAAAGAACATATAAATACCTTGTAAACAAAGGGAAAATGCAGATTCATCTAATATTCCTTTATGTGCTATTATCGGGCTGGTCTATGTGCTGAAATACAAGGAAAAGAGATTCACCTTGTTCTCTTGTATAGGATTGGTTATTGGGATAGGATGAGCAATTTATATGCTACTGATAATAAGGTCAATGTAAATCAAAGTAATATGAAACTGAAATATATATTGAATGCTATAATATTTGTTTTGGCATTATCTTTTTTGTCTATGTGTATATTTAAGACTACAGAGTTAAGTTTGAAATGTATGCAATTTGCTGTATCTATCTCCTGTATAGGAGCAATGTTTTCTACAAAAAGATATAGATACATATTTGCATCTATTGCTTTAATCATTATAGGAATATCTTTTTTACTTTAAATGTCCATAATAACGATAATGATTTGATTGTTGCTAATGTCTTCAGTCAAGTATATTTACTTCAGCAAACGCCCCCGTAGGTGCAGTTCCTATTCACAATTAAATCATTGCCTAATCATCATCCAAACAATTCAGCGGATTGGGGATTTTGGGCTTTTCAAATTAGACTATCCGCAAATATAGAAAAAGTGCAATACACCACGAAGATGCACTGCACTTTTCTCCATATATTGGGTGGGCTTTAACATTTACAGTTTGTATCCTTTGTTTTCCCGATTTATGGCTTGCCCAGTCGGTTGGCTTCCTTTTTCAACCGCTCGGCTTGTTCATTGAGCAGCCTTGCACGTTCCAACGCTTCCGCCTGCTTCCTGCTGCGGTATTCAAAATCCGTCACCGAATCAGTCAAGTTTTGGATGAAAGCGTTATCCCGTTCCCTACTGAAATTCGTTTCCAGCAAATCAAGGCAGCCCCCGTCCGCTTCCCCTTTCATCAGAATGTAGCGGTATTTCATATCGTTGTCCTGCAACTGCTGCATTCGTCCAGCCAAACGGACATTCAGGAACAAGGAAACGAAACAGACAACCAGCCCTGCCAAAAAAACAAAAAGTTTCGGGCGTAACAAACCGCTTATCCTCCGGGACAACGATGCAGGTTCGGTTTCCGCTTTTTCTGTTGTGTGTTCCTTATGGTAAGAATCCAACACATCCAGCATTTCTTTCAGACAACGGTAGGTAGCCGTTACAAATTTTCTCACTTCTCCTATGGATTGCTGCTGCTCCTGTTCCGTATTCTTTATGTCGGCAAGTTGGCTTTGGATAGCCTGCAATTCCTTTTCGGGAACAGCCGGATTATTGTGCAGTTCCGACAATGCCTGTTCGATTGCGTTCAGCCTTTCGATAGTTTCTTCCCGACTGGCTGGCGTTACCTGTGCTTCCTGCTTCTCTTTCAATTCCGTAACCATTGAGAGAAGCCCCTCTAAAATCAAATTTTCCTCCATGTATTTACAATTTAAGTTGTTTTTTCTTTTTCTTCTTCTTTCTCAAATTAAAATTAGGTTCTTCATCCACTGGGGGAGAAGAAGCGGAAAATAGACCGGGCGAACCAGTTATCAACGGACTGTCAGCCTTTCCCTGCGTTGGCAATGGCTCCCGAACGGATGTAAAAGCTGCCTGCCGCTGATTTCCGATTGTATTCAGTCCTGCATCCCCGAAACACTTATCCAGTTTGGAGAAACTGAAATTACGGTCTATCTCCGAACCCTTGAACGTGTATTCGCCTTTGGAAAAGGAAACACCTTGTATCTCGCTTGTCTGCCCCTTGTACTTGAACCGGACAGTAATACCCTTTTCCGCTAACCGCTCCTGTAACTGCCGCCAGTTCTTGGACTTCCCGATTTCGTTCTTCACAGCCGTGTAAATCTCGTATTTCGACTTGTCCGGCTCTTTCAGTCGGTGCTGCTTTACCTGTTCTTTTCCACCAGCGAAATAAAGCCCGTGTTTGGCTTTCAGCTTCTTGCATACCTGTTCGTTACGGTACATATCGTTCCTGTCCGAAATGGTCTTGCCGTTATTGTCTATGCGGTTGAACACGATATGCACGTGCGGATGTTCCCGGTCTTGATGACGCACGATGATATACTGCGTATCGGTGATTTTCATTTCACGCATATACTCCTGCGCAAGCTGTACCATCTTCCCGTCTGTCAATTTGGGCGTATCCACTGTCGAATAACTTAACGCAATATGTCCGACAGGCTTCTTCAAATCGGGATTCATCTCGGTCTGCATACAGAAGCTGCGGATTATATCACCCCGGCTTTCAGTCAGAACCCCGTCCGCATGAAGCAAAACCGCCTGCTCCTTGCCGAGCACATAGTTCACACAGCCCTTAAAACCGCTTCCCTTTTTTATTTTTCCAATCATCCGACAAATGGTTTATGATTCCAATAATCCTGTTTTTGAGCTTCACCAGTTCCACCGCCACCAGTGCGAAACCTCCGGCATTCGCCCGGTGCGCCAACTGGTTGATGTTGTTGGCTTCCCCTGCCAGCTTGCGGATGGTGTCCGCATCCTGCCTGTTCAGCCGGGGTATGACCTCTGCCGAAACAACC
Organism: Phocaeicola sartorii JCM 17136 = DSM 21941; assembly: GCF_054653615.1. NCBI lineage: Bacteria > Pseudomonadati > Bacteroidota > Bacteroidia > Bacteroidales > Bacteroidaceae > Phocaeicola > Phocaeicola sartorii. Next base: position 194,081 of record NZ_BAAIFW010000006.1, on the reverse strand, counting down.
GCCTGCCTTACATACTCACTGACACGCAACCCGGCTTCCCCGGCTCGCTTCCTGATGGCGTAATACTGCAACTCGGTCAGTTTCGTACTGACAACCCGTTGCTGCTTCTCTATCCGTTTCTTTGCCGGACGTCCCCCCGGCTTGTCCTTTATACTCGTCATGGTTTTTTACGTTTGAATGGTGTCTTAAAAATTGCGACCAACGGGAGAAATTTTCTTTGCGGTGAGCAAAGCAAGGTAGTTTCGGTTTACCGAAACATAACCTTGCTCTCCAAATAAACCGCCAGCCGTTGATAGTCCTGCCGGATTAAATGCCCCTGCCTCTCTTTTGTCTTGGGGCGGCACGTTGTCCGGTTTCCTGCTTCGTTTCCTGCACTTGGCTGGCTTCGTTTTTCTGTTCCTGCTTCCTGCCGCACAGGTAATCGTTCAAGTCCGAATATCCCCTGTAATTGTGTGAGAAGTCACGTACACGGTAGGAGTATTCCAACTCGATATCCCGTGTCGCTTCATATCCAGCCTTGTCATTGTCAAGCATACAGTGGATGCGTTCATACAGGGACATCACGTCAAGGGCTTTCGACACATTGGCGGTAGAGTTAAGAATGACATAATCCTGCCTGTCAAGGTCGGGCATGGTCGGACAGTTCCTCATACGGAGCGTAAGGAAAGAGAGGTAGTCCATGAAACCCTCGAACACCAGACATTTCTCTCTCGGCTCTCCCTGCTGCCGTATATGGGTGATGTCTTTCGGGGCGATGCAGCCTTTGAAAAAAGAGTTGCGCACCTCATAACCTCCTGTCATGTTCGGGAAACCGATAGCGAAGAACGGTCTGCCGTTATTGGTAAAATGGAGTTCCTTACATTCTCTTTTTGCCAGTTCGATATTGATACCCCGTCCCTGCAAGTAACGGAGCAATGCCGGATGGGTAAGGTCACGGACTTCCAAATGCTGGAAACTCGGTTCTTTCCTACGCTGGGGAAAAGAAAAACTGACCGGACGGATGTGCGGTGTCTGTTCCGCTATCCGGTTTAAAAGGTATGGCAAGCTGTCTGAACAATAGAGTTCCTTTGCCAGTGCGATGAGGTTGCCGCCCTTGCCTGCGCCAAAGTCATACCAAAGGTTGCGGTCAGTGTTCACCTTGAAAGACGGTTCGTGTTCCTCCCTTAACGGTGATTTGTACCATAAACCGTTACCCTGCTGTTTGACAGGAGAGTAACCTAAACTGTGCAGATAGTCTGCGATGGGTATTTGTTTCACATCTTCGATGTTCATAACATTTTCTTTTTGGGGATAAAAAAATAGTTGAAAAGTGCACCAGTCCTGTTTAGTCCGTTATATATACACCCGTACCATACTAAACCTGCCTGTTCCGATACTGGGAAATAGTAAGTCCGTTCCTCTTGTATATACACCCGGACTAAACCAAACTGACTTTTAATAATGGAAATCGGGATTATAGCGGTAGCCCTTGCCCTCTTTCACAATCATGCGCTTGTTCACAAGAAACTTGTTAAGCGACACAAGAACATTGCGTCCACGCTCGTAACCGATACTCGCATAACCCTGTTTCAATGCCGCTATGACATTGGAATAGCCTTGTACCACCTGCTTGCCGAAACCGTTCTCCAACGCTTCCCGGTGTTGCTGTTCAGTCAGTTCCGTAAGCGAAAAGTTCCTGTCCTGCTTAGGTTGTTGGAATACATAATCATCCACGATTTCGGGTAAAGCGTTGTCATTGATACGGAATGCGAACGGGTCAAATTCCCGGTCACGTATGTGCATCGCCTTTACCTCGCTTATGTTGCCGTCCTGCTGGCTTTTCGTGATTTGCAGGACGGTTTCAGCCTTGTTGTTCAGTTCCGTACCGATATGCCCCCTTGTGTTGTCATCCCCCTTGTTCAAATGCAGCACGGTGTGGATATGCAGGTTATACCCACTTGACCAGCGCATCAAAAGGTTGATTAGGTCGGTTGATTCGCTGGGGCTGTTGATGTCGTACATCAAGTCACGGATTCCGTCAATGATGAGCAACCCCACATCGGGCATATTTTCAAGCATATAGCCGATAATCTGTTTCCGCTTGTCGGGGGTCTGCTCTCTTAGCACGATGAAAACAAAATCGTCCCTGTCCTTGTCGGTAGGCAGTCCGGCAAGTCGCAAAATACGCTCCATGACCTTATGGCAATGGTATTTGCTCTGCTCGGTATCTACATAGAGGATTTTCCGTTTGTTCGGTGGCAGGTATGCCGAATACTTCAGTACCTCGTCATTCTTCAACGCTGCCGCAACAATGGCGGAAATATTGAATGTCTTTTTGCTCTTGGCTTTGCCTGTGGATGCGCTGAAATTACCCAGCGTGCCAATGGTAGAGCCGTTCACCCAGAGTATTTCGGGCGGCACTTCGTAAGTGTCCGTCACCTTTAAATGAATGGTTTTCCAAAGGGCTGCGAAATCCTCTTTCTGCATGGTAACACCCTGCCCGGCTTCTTCTTTCCTCTTATTTTCCATAGTTACGGATTTTCCGGTTTGCGCTCTTGGCGATGGCGAGTGCCGCCTCGTCCTTGTCGTTCACCCTTTTTGTAAGGTTTTCCGCCCACGTGAGAAGCTCTTTCCGTGAGAAAAGCAATTTGTTCCCGTATTTGCGGAACGGCACTTCCTTTTTTGCGGTCAGCTTGTAGAGCCGTGCCTTTGAAATCAGAAAACCGTGTCGTTCCAGCACCTCTACCGCCACATCGGGCGTGAGGTTGTCGGGTTCGTTCCTCGGCTGGGTGAATCCTGCCAATGACTGGGAAACGGTTTCGCTCACGATAGCCCGGAGTTCTTCGGGCGTTGTCAGAATAATGTTCGTCATATTTTCTTCCTTTTTTAGTTATTACTTGGCTACCGTCATAGCCGTTGCAACCGGTTGATGCCGCAAAGGAAGAATAAAAGAAACCGATTATTCAATTACTAATCACTTGACACAGACCGGACAACTTGGGACAATGCAGGACATCCGGCAAGATTGGAGCGGGATAAAAAAAGGGACAAACGATGTATTGGTGATTTTGTCCTTCCAACACACCGTTTGTCCTATGTATGTTAAGTGATTATGCGAATGCCGCTATTTCACATCCTTTAACCTTTCAAGTTGGGAAACGACTTCTTTTATTACGAAATATTTGTTTCCCGACAGCCCTATGTCCGAACGGGATATGAAACCGAGTTCCTCCCACCGGGCTACGGTCTGCCTGCTCACGCCCGCCATTTTCGCCAATGTCTTTTGGTCTATCAGTTCCCTGCCCTCGAATACGGGGTACTTGTATTTACGGGTGGCATGGCTGAACCTTATTTTCTCTATCGCCTTGTCCACGTCTTTAACAGTAGGGGGAATATATGATTTCACTTGCAGTACGGCTTCTTCTATTTCGTAGCCTGCGTATTCGGGATTCTGCGCCAGTTCCTCGTAAATGGCACTGAAACATTCAAGGTGTCTAATCTTCACCGTCTTGGTTTTCTTGTTCGGCATGGCTCAATCGAATTTGGTTAATAACTGCGCATTCCTTATCCGCTCCTCCTGCTCGAAACTGGCGAGGTAGTTCTCCGTGATGGCAAGGCTTGAATGCCCCAAACTCTCGGATATGTAAGCGATGTTCGTTCCGCTGCGTTTTAAGACAGTCGCATAGGAATGCCGGGCGGAATAGGTCGTGAAACGGGGGACACCGACAGCTTGGGCTATTTTAGCCAAAGCGATGTTGCAACGGTGCGTTACCCGTCTGACAATATTGGAAATGACAAATTCGTCCTCCGTTTCTCTGGCGTACTTGAACAGGAAAGTATCGGGTTTCCCATCGTCAGGGTTTCCCCACCGTTTTATAATATCCCGCATTTCGGGAGTGAGTACCGCCCTTATTTCCCGTATATGGTTGGACGTGTGCGATGTCTTGGAGCGTACAAAGCAGATTTCACCGTCCACGATGTTCCCATACCGCAAGAAAAGCATATCCCTGAAATTGATACCGTTGCACAGGTAGGAGAAAAACCAAAAATCCCGGTACTTCTCAACGGTCTTGCTGCCCTTGTATGTCACGACTTTTTTTATCTGTTCCATCGTCAAGGCTAACTTTCGGCTGTTGCCGCTCGGAATCTCGTACTTCCCCCTGCCGAACGGGTATTGGGCTTCTTTTAAAATCCCGTTGCGTCTTGCGTCATTCACCACGCATTTAAGGGCTTTCATATAGAAATTTATGGTGGTGACGGTCTTGCCCTCGTTCCGCAGGAACTTGTCAAGGCGTGACAGCCAGTCCGCAGAAACCGCAGAGAACGGCACGCTGCCGCCTGCGAACCGTTCTATGCTTTTCAACGTGCTGCGGTAGTTATAATAGGAATTTACCTGCCCGTTGAGTTTGAATGCGTCTATTTTCCCCTGTATGGCTGTGTTAAGGGTTGTACCCGTACACCTGCCCAACCTCATGCTGAGCGCATCGAAACAGAAGTCCCCACGTTCCGCAAGGGCTTCCACTTGGCTTTTTATGATGGAGAAACTGTTTTCCACGCTTGCCCGTATCTCAATCAGTCTGCGGCTCTTGCTTTCGGCAAGGATTTCCCAGTCCTCTTTGGACAATTCCTTTCCGGTGGAATAATATTTCTGCTTGCGGTTGTGTATCACTTGTATCTTGACAGGGAACAGACCGCTTTTCTTCGCCCTACGTGCATCCAGTACCGATAGTACGGATATTCCATCTTTTGAATACTTGAACATAGGCTGCCTTGTTTATTGTTATACGTCTATTTTGTACATACGATTTGCATACAAAAATAGAGATTATCGGAAAAAACAGCAAATCAAAAGCCAAATCATTTTCCTAATAATCTCTAAATATCAGTTATTTATATACAAACTCAAACAATATAAAAATGGTAAAAATATAGGGTATTATTACGGTTGGTAATCGTGCCGTTCTTCATCGGCAGGTCGGAAATATCCAGATGGACGGGTTTTCCCGTCAGCCGGTCCACCATGCGGATGCCGAAGGGCGAGAGCGAGTCCTTGTAGGAGGTCTCCCCGATGAACAGGCATAACGCCTGCTCAATGAAGGTGTGGAAGCTCTCCTCGAACGGGAAATCACCGGCATTGCCGGGTATCGCCGCCCAGAACAGCGTCGGCACATCCACCGTGTTGTGGCGCGGCTTCGCCTCCATGAGTGCCAGCTGGCTGCCGACATCGTTCTTGATGCGCTTGAGTTTCTCCCGGTCATCGCTCCATGCCATGACATTACAATGTGTCCGGATAGAAGTCAGCCCCTTACTGTGCGCCTCGTTCAGGTATTCCTCAATCCATTCGCGGTTGATCTGGTTGGAACGGCTGTAACGGGAAAGCGAGTGCATGTTCCTCGCGGTCTGCTCGAACTTGCGCAGGCTCTCCGCCGAATCGTCGATGAAGAGGTACTGGTTCACGACATGGTTGCATGTGAGCAGGATGCCTATCGGCGCAGCGAAGGAGAGGCGGCAGTCGCTCCGGTCGGTGGACAACCGTTCGTAGCGGCAATCGGTAGCCACGTTTGAGGGCAGGTCCTCCGGGTCGGAAAGGGTGTGCAGGCAGAGGTAGTTGTCGCCTATCTTCATCTCCCCGGCACCGAGTGACAGGTCCTGCAAGCAGGCGGTGTCCTCCTGCGAGAGCGAGAAGTATTTCTCGATGATTCCCGCAGAGGTGTCCGTTCCCGTGATTTCCTCATCCGTCAGGCGTGTCATGCGGAGGAGGCCGCTGTCGTTGACGATACGCTCGAACTGCTCACAACTCTCCATGAAACGGGTGACGGTCTCCCTGTCCGTCATTTCCTTCGGGATGATGAAATTCCGTGTGAGGGCGTTGAAGCTGCTGGTAGTGCGACTACACTCCTTGGTCGTCTTGGTCAGGAACAGGTAGCAGGTGTGTTGCAAATACGGGCGTTCGTTGAAATGCCGCTCGAAGCTGCGGCTGAGAAAACTCAGGTTGTCCTTGCAAATGTCGGGACGGTAGCTTTCCTCGATGAAGAAGTCCTGCTTGTGCACGATGCTGTAGTTCGGCAGCACCTTGACCGCTTTCGCCCATGTCGAATGGACAGACTCGTATTCCGCCTTTGTGAGCGTGAAAAGTTCGGGCAGTTCCACCTTATAGGCCACGGTAATGTCCGCATCCTTGCTGACGATACACCCGTGCTCTACCGAGAGCAACGGAAATTTGCTTTCCAGCGTCGCTGTTTTCATTACGTTTCTCATACTTTTCCTTTTTTTGAGGTTGGAGAAATCAACCGAAGGAACTTCCTCCGGTTGATGATGTAGCGGGGATGGCTACGCAGCGCGTGGAGTTTCATAAGCCCCCATTCGCCGTACTTCGCGTTCATTCGGAATGTCGCCCAGACAAGCACCGAAGCGGAAACGACACCGAAACCGATGCAGACCCACTGGTCGATACCTGCCATGTACATGATGACGAACACCACGAACAGGGCGAGCAGCCCGCCCGCGAAGACGAACAGGTACTGGCTCTTGAGCCCCTTGAACTCCGGGCTGCGGCCTATCCCCTTGTTGACCGGATACTTCGCCATGTTACAGGAAGAATGAGCGTAAGATGGTTGCAGCCACGATAAGGAAGATACATGCTCCGAACCAGCTGGCGGCAGTCTTCGAGGTGTCAGGGTCGCCCGACGAGAACTTGGAATAGACCTTCACGCCCCCGATCAGACCGACGACGGCTCCGATGGCGTAAATCAACTTGGTGCCGGGGTCAAAATACGAGGTGACCATGTTGGTGGCTTCTGTAATACCGCCGATACCGTTACCCTGGGCGAAAGCCCCGACTGTCGCAAGCAGCATGAAAGCTGCCGAAAAGAATCTTTTTTTCATGTGTCGAAAATTTTAATTGGTGAGACAAAAAATCATTTCGACAGCGAATATATAGTGTTTAATTCATTGATTTACAAACCTTACGATGCGTGTCATCGTATGTCGTCACGTTACACCGGCAGGGATTTTCCACACGATGAAAAAGAGGATTTTGGGTAGCGATGGAAGGAAAAAAACAGAAGATAAAAAACGGGCACTCTTCATGAGGAATGAAAAAGCGACAATTTGTCCGAATCACAAAAAAAAGCGAAGCCTGGAAACCGGACGGCTTTCAGACTTCGCTTCATGTCATGTGAACGCTGTTTACTCTGCTGCGGAATCGGAAGAGAGGGCACGCTGTTTCCTCCGTTCCTCCTTTTTCTCTTTTTGCAGTTTCTTCTTGGTCTCCATTTCTTTCAGAATCTGTTTCAGCGGCTTGACCGTTTCCGGTTCCTCACGCTTGAACCGCTTGAAATAGATGTGCTCTATAAACTGCGGAAGCGGGGCTTTCCACGGTTCCTGCTTGTGGTTGTCTATCTTTCCGAGCTTGTCAGGGTTCAATCCCAGCTCACGGGCCATCTGCACCTGCTTGTCGGAAAGGCGGTGGCGTTTCTGTGCCACCATCCATTTCTCCAATATCGCTTTTGTCACTGCCATAATCATTCGTTTTTTTGCAAAGGTACGAATCTTGCCATTATGATAATGATATGACTATTTGAATTTTATCCGATGATATTTTCATATATTAAAAAAGGGCACACCGATATCACATCGACGTGCCTTCAAAAACTATGACAGCAAAAAGAAACAATTAAACGAATTTATCTATGTTGAAAGCCTCCACCTTCTTGGATGCGGCCTTTCGTTTTGCCAACGGTCTGCCCGTTTCATCCAGATATTCGTTGAGCAAAGACTCTATTTTCTGCTGACAGCCGATTTCATTTTCCAGAAGGTTCAATATTTCCGTACCGGATAACTTGTGATAAATTGTCATGCTCGCACGGAAATCTTTCTGTTCATCCCCGGTTTCAGAAGTCAGCACTTCCACTACATTGTTCATTTCCTCGAATGTCATTGCCGTATTGAATTCAGGGTCAGGTTCGGAATTAACAGGAGCCATCAATGCTTCCATCTCCTCTTTGGCCAGCCCTCTGTCCTCATGCGCCACATCTTCCGGTCTGATTTCTTCATCTTCCTCTATGGGTTCCTTAACCAATGGTTCGGAACGTGTAGGAGTTTTTCTTGCCACTTCCGGGTCTTCCAAATAGACAATCTTGGTCTTGCCGATAACATCGTTATCGTCCGCCGGAGATGACCGCGCTACTGTTCCGTGGCTCTCTTGCGCCACTTTTGTTTCCGTCACCTTTTTCTTACGCCTTGCCTTTTTTCTGGCTTTTTCCGCCTTCTTTTCCCGGTATATCCGATACTCTTTACGGCATTTCCATAACTTGATACGGGCTATACGCATCATACGGCAGACCTTCTCCCATGCGTCATACATTTGCCGGCTGAAGATGAATATCCACAACTGGTAAAAGATAAAGGCTGCGCACAAGGCTTTGACAGTGAAATGAATTTTAGTTTCCATAATCAGCTTTCTTTTCTTTGTACAACTTTATAATCTCCGGTTTGCACTTTTCCAAATGCTCGTTCACTATATTATTGATATAGCCGGATATGCTCGCTTTGGGTTCGATGACCAGAAGCAACTGCTTGATCAGGCTGACATTCTCCTGCTCGATACAGACATGTGCCCGCTTTGCCAAAGGTTTACAAGTAAGGTATTTTTCCTTGTAAATGGCACACTGCTTATCAATGCCGGGTGGCTCTTCCTTTTTTTCAGGATGATTTTCCGGTTTTGTATCCTTTCGGTTCAAACCGGATTTTTTGCCGAAAGTCATTTGTAAAAGCCTTGCAGAAGCATGAATGGCTGTTACTACTAAAAGGAATACCGCAGTACCGCTGACAACGGTAGTCAAAATGTCAAAAGACTGTTCCATAATCATTTCTTGTATAAAGGTTCATTATTGATTTGATTGTGATAGAGGCTGTCTATTTCCTCCTGGTATTGTTCTATATGGGCGGTAAGTACATCATCAATGTATTTTGACATACTGACCTTGGGGGCTACAACCGACAGGAACTTCTGTATGAACAGGTAATTGTTGATACCTATATAAGCCTGCTGCCTTTGCAGAACATTCCCTCCCATGAGGAACTGCTTGCGGTACGAATCCGTACCGTCTTTCCGTCTCTTTTGTCTGCCGGTGCTTTTCTCGGCAGGTACAGGTTCGGGATTTCCCGATCCGCACTCATTCCTGTCGGATTCATCAGTGGTCATTGCATCATCCACGGATATGTCTTCTTTCCCATAATTGGGTATATCCCCGGCCATAATGCCTCTGATCATCTCTTCATTCACGGTTACTTGTTTCTTTGCCATGGTATTTATAGTTTTAATTTTGTCAATAGTTCTTCTGCCAGCTCTGCCAGTCCGCTTCCCTTCAACAGTTTGGCGGGAGGCGGAAACAGGGTGCAACGGAAATAGTTCCGGGTAGCCAAGGACAGTTCCTTGTTGTAGCGGTTGGTCTTCGGGATGACGGTATCTAATACCGTAAACTCCAATTTTTGCAGGATGATATTGTATGCATCAAAGACCTCCGTGGAAGCACGGGTATCCTTACGGGTCCAAAAAAAGAGGAATTTCTGCAATGGAGTATCCTTATTCGCTTTGGCATAGTCCCAAACAGTGGTGGAGAACGAGAGGCTGCTCTGCATTACAATACGGTCGGGAATAATCGGTGTAATCACATAGTCCATATTCACGATGGTGTTGATCACGCCCGAAGAGTTCACGGTTCCGGGTAAATCCACGACAATCAAGTCGTAGTCACCATTTTTCTTCAGTTTTTCAGCCGCATCACGGGCGTTCTCCGCTTTTGAGCCGACAATCGTGTAGGCTTTCTTATTGATGCGCTCATATTGGGAAACCATCAGTTGCTTGAAATACTCGCTATGCTCAACGGTGCGCATATCCCTTTCTTTCATACGTACCAGGCTGTACTGCGGATAATCGCAGTCGATGACAGCCACGTTCAGTCCTTTCAGGTAATGATAATACCCGGCGAGCATAATCGTCATGGTCGATTTGCCGACTCCGCCTTTCTGGTTGCAAACGGCAACTAAAACTGTGTCTTTTTTCATTGCTTTTTCTTTTTTATATTAAACATCAATTGGATTCAGTCTTTCAGTCAGGAATGAATGACCGGACATGTGCCGTAATACGGTCTTTACTCCATTCAGTCCGACGGCCATTACTGCACGTCACAAGTCTGTCACTCATACATTCCTTACTGCCTGTGTGCAGTACTCCATTCGTGCATTATTCCAGTCATCCATTCACTCATTCAGACAGTCAGTCAGTAAGTGGTTCAGGCACTCTTTACTGCACATATCCCGTCGTTCACGCTGCAAATAAAAGGGTATTTTTTCATACCGGCACTATGTTTCAAGGGAGGTGACGACCTGTGTCATCGTTTGTCATCACGTTGCATATAACTCACTATTTTACAACAGTATATACCGCCGTAACTTTGCACCGACAACGGAACGGACACCGCTGCGGGGCTTTCCCGAAGCCGAAGAATGAGGCCGGAGGGTCAAACACAATTTGACGGAAGGAAAATTCATGTTCAAGCGAACATAGCAAGTTGTGTTTTGAGGCACCCGAAATAAATTCGGGCACTCAAAACAACTTGCCACTCGCCTGGCGGCTCGGGAAGGATTCACTCCAAAGTCGTGAATCCGGGACAGAAGATTAGAAACTGAAAATATCAATGCGTATGGAAGAAAACAAGAGGAAAAAATCAAAAAAAGGAGTGGGTAGAAAACCAAAATCCGACCCTGCCGTGCATCGTTATGTAGTGCGGTTGAACTCGGAAGAGAACGGACGTTTTGACATTCAATTCCAGAAATCAGGATTAAAGGAACGCTCCAAGTTTATCAAGACAATAATTTTCGGTAAAGAAATCAAGGTGATAAAAATCGACAAGGCGCCAATGGACTACTACATGCGCCTGACCAATTTCTATCACCAGTTCCAGAGCATCGGCAACAACTACAACCAGACGGTGAAGGCTGTCAAGAACAACTTCGGGGAAAAACGTGCCTACGCCCTGCTACGCAATCTGGAAAAGGCGACGATAGATCTGGTGCTGCTGAGCAAGCGGATTATCCTACTGACCCGTGAATTTGAGGATGCCTATCTGATAAAGAGGAAAAGGGAGGAGGAATGACATGGTGGCGAAAATCAACAGAGGTGTCTCGCTCTACGGAGCAATCACCTACAACCAGCAGAAAGTGAATGACACCACCGCGCGTATCATTGCGGGAAACCGTATGATTACCGATGTGGCAGGCAATCCGGAACGTGTCATGCAGCAGACCCTTTGGGCGTTTGAGAACTACCTCCTCGCCAACAAGAACACGGAAAAGCCCATCCTGCATATTTCCCTGAACCCTTCTGTGGATGACCGCCTCTCGGACGCTCAATTCGCGGAACTGGCAAAGGAATACATGCAGAAAATGGGGTACGGCGACCAGCCCTACATTGTATATGTACACGAGGATATAGACCGGAGGCATATTCATATCGTCTCCACCTGCGTGAACGAGAAAGGGGAAAAGATAGACGACGCCTACGAGTGGAACCGCTCGATGAAAGCCTGCCGGGAGCTGGAAAAGAAATTCGGGTTGATGCAGGTGGAGGACAAGCGGAAGGAGTTGCTGGAACCGTACATGAAGAAGGCGGACTACCAAAGCGGTGATGTGAAACGGCAGGTTTCCAATATCGTGAAGAGCGTGTTCGGCACGTATCGTTTCCAGTCTTTCGGCGAGTACAGTGCCTTGCTCTCCTGTTTCAACATCGAGGCGAAACAGGTCAGGGGTGAGTTCGATGGTACGCCTTATAACGGCATCGTCTATACCATGACTGATGATATGGGCAAGCCGGTATGTACGCCGGTCAAATCTTCCCTTATTGGGAAACGGTACGGTTACGAGGGATTGGAAAAGCGTATCGTGTACAACGCCCGTGAATACCGGAACAAGAAATGGCAACCGAAGATACGGAACGAGGTGGCACTTGCCATGCACGGATGCCGTGGAGACAGGGACGAGTTCGTCCGTCTGCTTGCTGGAAAAGGCATTGATGCGGTATTCCGCGAAAATGACGAGGGACGTATCTATGGAGCGACTTTCATCGACCACAAGAACCGGGAGGTGTACAACGGCTCCCGGCTCGGCAAGGAGTTCTCGGCAAATGCCTTCGAGCGGCTGTTCAACAGTCCGGTCAATATTCCCGATTTGGACGCGCCTATGCCTGACCTTGACCGGCAAGGCGTTTTCTCCTCCGAAATGGAAAGCTCCATCGAACAGGCTTTCGGAATCTTTGGCATTGACGCCAACGGTCCCGACCCGCAGGAAGAGGCTCTTGCCCGCAGGCTGCAACGCAAGAAGAAAAAGAAACGCCGCTCCCACGGAATATCCTGATTACAGAATTTATAAACGAACCATTAAAATTATATCATTATGCAACAAGAAGATGATTTGAGGGGACTGGCCAAGGTCATGGAGTTCATGCGTGCCATATCCATCGTATTTATTGTCATCCACGTCTATTGGTACTGCTACCGTTCATTCGTGGATATGGGTATCAATATCGGTGTAGTCGACAGGATACTCCTGAATTTCCAGAGGACAGCGGGGCTTTTCAGCAACCTGCTCATTACAAAAGTATTTGCCGTCATATTCCTTGCCCTATCGTGTTTGGGAACAAAAGGCGTAAAGAATCAAAAGATGACATGGCAGAAAATATATGCCTCTTTCCTTGCCGGACTGGTACTGTTTTTCATGAACTGGTGGATGCTCGACCTGCCGTTCAGTCCGATGGTCAATGCCGCCTTGTACACGGCAACGCTTACTGCCGGGTATATCCTGCTGCTGATGTCGGGCGTGTGGATAAGCCGGATGCTGAAACACAACCTCATGGAGGACGTGTTTAACACCGTCAACGAGAGTTTCATGCAGGAGACACGGCTCATGGAGAACGAGTATTCCGTGAATCTGCCGACAAAGTTTGTCTATCAAGGTCGGGAATGGGACGGTTGGATCAATATAATCAATCCGTTTCGTGCTTCCATTGTGTTGGGAACGCCCGGATCGGGAAAGAGTTATGCCGTGGTGAATAATTATATCAAACAGCAGATTTCCAAAGGTTTCGCACTTTATCTATATGATTATAAATTCGATGACCTCTCCGTCATAGCCTATAACGAGTTGCTGAAGAACCTGGATAAATACAAGGTAAAGCCGGAGTTCTATGTGATAAATTTCGATGACCCGAGGCGTAGCCATCGTTGTAACCCAATCAACCCGAAATTCATGGTGGATATCAGCGATGCCTACGAATCGGCATACACGATACTCTTAAATTTGAACAAGACATGGATACAGAAACAGGGTGATTTCTTCGTGGAATCCCCGATTATTCTTTTGGCGGCTATTATATGGTATTTGCGCATCTACCAGGACGGAAAATACTGCACGTTCCCTCACGCGATAGAATTTCTGAACAAGCCGTATGCCGATATTTTTACCATTCTTACCTCGTATCCGTCTTTGGAAAACTACCTTTCCCCGTTCATGGACGCCTGGCAAGGGGGCGCACAAGACCAGTTGCAAGGCCAGATAGCAAGTGCGAAAATCCCGCTTTCAAGGATGATTTCCCCACAGCTTTACTGGGTGATGACCGGCGATGATTTCACACTCGACTTGAACAATCCCGAACACCCTAAAATCCTGTGTGTCGGCAACAATCCCGACAGGCAGAACATCTATTCCGCAGCCCTCGGATTGTATAACAGCCGTATCGTGAAATTAGTGAACAAGAAGGGACAACTGAAGTCTTCCATCATCATAGACGAGCTGCCCACGATTTACTTTCGCGGTATCGACAATCTCATTGCCACCGCACGAAGCAACAAGGTGGCGGTCTGTCTCGGATTCCAGGACTTCTCTCAGCTGACACGTGACTACGGTGAAAAAGAGGCGAAGGTGATCCAAAATACGGTAGGTAACATCTTCAGCGGGCAGGTTGTGGGAGAAACGGCCAAGAACCTTTCAGAACGCTTCGGCAAGATACTCCAGCAGCGACAGTCCATCTCCATCAACCGTCAGGACACCTCCACATCCATAAACACGCAGATGGATTCCCTCATTCCGGCATCGAAAATCGCCAACCTCTCACAGGGCACGTTCGTGGGTAGCGTGGCAGACAACTTCGGGGAAGAGATTGACCAAAAGATTTTCCATGCCCGCATTATTGTCGATAACGAAAAGGTGGCGGCTGAGACCAAAGCCTACAAGAAAATTCCCGTCATCAACGAGTTCAAGGATGCGGATGGCAACGATATCATGCAACAGCAGATAGACCGAAACTATTCCCAGATAAAAGCGGACGTGGTGCGGATAATCGAGGATGAGATAACCCGTATAAAGAACGACCCTGATTTGAAACACCTGATACCACAGGAAGAAAATGACAAGGATAATGAATAGCCATTGAAAGGCCGCTTTTTTATTTTAGCCTGCAAAGGTCGTCCCGTGCCTTTTGGATTGAGCAAGGTCGAGCCCTACGGGTTTTCGGGAAAATCTTCCGCGCTCCGCTTGCGGTATTTTCCCGAAAAGCCTTGCACAATCCGGCACGGAACGGTAAGGCAGGCAAGAAATAAAATACCGGCTCGCCGGTCGGAATTGTTTAACTAAAAAACAAGTTATGAGCAATACAAGAGTAGTCAATATCCGCAAGGAATATCTGGATCGCATGGAAAGAAATACAGAAGCAATCACCATTGACAAGACCTATTGGAAAGGGGTAGCTTATCCAATCAGGGAAATTCAGGTCGGCAATGACATTTTCAGGGTGTCAGTAAAAAGCCTGTACGATGAGTTGGTGAACGATATGCGTAACGGCATTTATGAGGCGATGGAAGCGAATGAGGAGATTGACGGATATTGCACGGATGAGGAACTATGCACACTGACCGATGATGACCTGTACAAAATGTGCTGTTGAAACAAAATGAAATTCAAACAATAAAAAATTAAAGGACATGAAAAAGAGGAGCAACTTCACACCGATGAAAAGATTCCATGAGATTCTTGACAATTACGGCCTGAAACTGATGGAAGTGGGAACCAACCACCTGAGAGTATTCTTTGGCAACCGGAAACTGTTCGACTACTATCCGCTGAGAATGAAATTGTTTGATTACAGACAGTGGCAGCAATTGACATACCCGTCAGTCATGGACGGTACGGACAAATGGGAAACGGAACTGGAAGGCATCATCAACAACCTTATGGTATCACAGCAATAAACATCGACATTATGAACAAGGAAAACAGACAGACGCTCGTTTGGGACAACATTCCCGAATGGGCGATTTTCGCATTGGAGTACGGCATCGAGGAAGAATTGTTTCTGCCGAATGAGGATTTGGAGATGATAAGCCGGTTCATCGGCGAGAATTTCCCGAACGGCTATACGATGAGTGTGGATTGGGAATCATGCACGGAGTTCAACCCACGTCCGGCATTCGGGAAATCGTGCAAGACTTACAAGGTGACTTTTGTAACAAACTAAAACTACCTGCTATGAGAAAGCTAACATTAAGCGAATACAATTCCATCCCGAAGGATTACCGAGGGATCTGGACCGTGGAGCGTTGGGACTTGCCGAATTGGGCGGAAATACGCGAAAAACACATGGGAAAGCGCACCATGATGGTATATGACAAGGGAACATGCCTGCTGGTGGAAGGACTCGGATTTGAAATCGTGGATGATAGTGCCTGGAAAAAGGCGGATGAAGTCAAGAAGGAAATAGGTAGTCATTTCCTGAAATTCTACTGTGAGCAGGGACGTGAACCTCATTATGCGGACTGCACTATCCGGTGGTGCGACACGCTGGAAACGGAAGAAGTGAGGATTGCGCTGGCTATGGATTCCGACAACGAAAAGGACGATGAGATATTCTTCTACTGCGACAGCTTGGAAGATTTGAAATCACTGGCGGACAAGGGCAAAGAGGATTTCATCATAGCCGGATGCATTGGTTTCGGGATATACGAAGAACTGTTACTAACAACTTAAAAACATCGGATATGAGAATCGAATGTCAGGGACATTATGAAAAGACCGTCAAGTATGCTGAGAGCATCGGTGACGAAACGCTGAATAAATGTATCGAGCGGCTCAAGCAATGGGAAGCCAATTCCAATGGCAGGTGCGAAATAGAATTGTACTATGATTCCTCGCCATATTCATTCGGTTTCGCGGAAGTGGCGAAAGATGGGACAAAAGGTGTTGTCGGAGGGCTGCTCTATCATGGCAAGCCGGACCGATCCTTTGCCGTAATGATTGGAGGACCGTTTCACGGGTGGAGCATACACACCTAAATTGTATAGTACCATACACAGTATTGAGTCAAAAAAGTGCAGAGGTAATCAGTTTATGATTACCTCTGCACTTTTTTGACTCGCTTTATTTTTAATGGCTGTTTCATGATTTCAAAAATCAGAAAACCAAAAATTCTTATTAACGAAATTAAAATTAAATTTTTGCAGAAAAACCACAAAATTCAACTATTAAATTCCTATATGGCAAATTTAGGTAACAGCAATATCTCTTTCTCGGGTGTGACTTTGATGGAAATGACTTGGGTAGGTTCCAGTTGGCAAGGTAGCAGTTTCATTTCACCAGATTGAATCAAAAGCGCATTGTCATTTAATTCACGTCCAAGTTTTTCTTCCCAATCATATATGACGAACATTCCCTTTCTAAAAAGTTCAACCCCGTCTTTGCTGTTTGTCACAATCAAACCATCTTTGCCGAACCTGACAGACCAGTCACAGCCATGTTCTTTATATTCAAATGTGCTGTCATAACTGACGGTTTCCTTGCCAATCAGCCTGCCGATAAGGATATCCACATTTGTATATGGATTTCTGTTGTAAACAGGTTCTTCCGTGTTCGCGTCACTTTCAGCCCTTAACCTGCAAGCATTGACCATCCCTTTCAACAGATTATCCTTGACAAGAGGGAATGTTGATTCTGAAGATTTGGTTTCCTGCCAATATCCTTGTTTTCTTGCGTAACCGTTTATGCAGTTCTTGCCGCCACAGTCTTTTTCGGGCTCTTTTCCAGTGCCGCATTCAAATATGTGTTTCTTGCCCCGGATCTTTTCCCCGCATTCCGTCTCATTGAAACAATAGTAAATGTACTCAAAATGGAGAAGCAGATAATATTCAAAGCTGCGGCTGGAAAATGCGATATTGACTTTCTTCCCGTCAATTACCTTATCGGCTTCAGCCAAGGCTTCTTCATGCTTCGGATGCTTGTCTTTGTCATAGACAGCCCAAGATTCGTCAACCCCTTCCGACAAGATTTGCCGTGCGTACAAGACCCACTTTAACGGTGGGGCTCCGGTTATTACCACATCTTCAGCGGCGTCTTTCCCTTCTGTCTTGATTTTGCGCTTTTTCCCTTTGTAACTGCCTCTGGGGGAATTATCCGTTTCTTCATCCTGTGGAATGTGAGGCTGTGGAATGGTGCGGACATCCATGCCGTCATTGTCTTTACAATACAGGTCGCACAGGCTCGTAAAGAATAGCGGCTCGGTCTTGTCCCCTTCGCACACTATCCTGATTACATAGTTGCTGTGACGTGTATTTTCGTTATTTCTTGCCATCCTCCACAAAGAGTTTTTCCAATGATTGCAATGAAGGCACTCCTCCAAATTTGTTGTTCAAATACCATTTGGCAAACAGGGTATCTTCCCTCACATCATCAAAGTCCGAAAGTGTGAACATTTCCGATACGCCGAACTTGTCTTTCTCCGTAAACCAGACCTGGTCCTTACGGATGGTATTTTGGTCAAGAAGGTTTACATCATGCGTAGTGAAAACCAACTGCGCATCCTTCTTGTTTATCCGTCCATTCCTGAATATATCAACAATCAACTGTGTAATGTAAGAGTGAAGACCGGAGTCCATCTCGTCCACAAAGAACGGACTGCCACTCTGCAACGCCTGCAATATATGGCAACCGATGATGAACAACGCCCTTGTTCCAAAGGATTCCTCCTTCAATGGCAAATCAGTCTTTCCGATGTTTTCGCCATCCTTGTATAACCCATGCTGGCTTGTTACTTCCACATCGCCGCTTCGCTTTTCCAATTGAAAATCTGCCAGTCCGGTATCCGCGAAAGCCAGAAATTCAGCAAGCATCTTCTTGTTGTCAGGACGGGAATAGAGCCACCTGAGTATTTCCTTGTCTTCCCCAAGTACGGTATCTTCATGGAAACCGTTGGAAATAACCATATCCGCCAAATACTTTGCGGCATTGGTTATAGGCTCGCAGGGCGTATCCTTCAAGAACTTTGAAATCAACAGCTGGTTCTTGAATACGTTGAACGGTTTGGACGTGGAAAGACTTGAACCGAACTTGATGGTGTCCGATTCCTTATCCTTCGGACGCAATGTGCGTTCATAAAGTAACGTCTGCTTGCCGTTAGGATAGGATATCAATGACTCAGATTCGATTTGCAGTCTGGAAAAACAGACTGCATACTT
Source organism: Phocaeicola sartorii JCM 17136 = DSM 21941 (assembly GCF_054653615.1). Taxonomy (NCBI): domain Bacteria; kingdom Pseudomonadati; phylum Bacteroidota; class Bacteroidia; order Bacteroidales; family Bacteroidaceae; genus Phocaeicola; species Phocaeicola sartorii. Next base: position 175,545 of record NZ_BAAIFW010000006.1, on the reverse strand, counting down.
ATACCTTACTCTTTGTGCAATAAACTCCATAGAAAATTCTATCGGTGCGTCTGCCGTTGCACTGTCGAATTTGAAAGGCTGGTACAAAGCGATATCTTCACCGACACGGTTATCCAGATTCAATACCCAACGCCTGAAACCGTACAGGAATTTTATAATGTTGGTCTTTCCTGAAGCGTTGGCACCAAAAATCAAGGAAATTTTCAATGCCTTTTTGTTACCCTCTGCTTTAGTTTCAACCTCACACAGATTTTCGACCTTTGCTTTTGAAGAGGTCGGTTCGGTTGTAAACGAGCATGTGCCCTTGAACGAACGATAATTCTTAAATTCTAAGTTTAATATCATAATTCTGCTACTTTTCTGCAAAAATAGCGTTTTAATTTCTTACAGACAACTTTTTTATCCGATTTTTGCGGATAATCCGTAAAAATAAGACTTAAATTTTGGATGTTCATTTCTAAGCCATGTTCATTAAAAATGAACAATACCATAAAAATGAATATGAAAAGTACCGCTTCCATGCAATGATTATGCGAAAGTAATGATTTTCTGACTATTTATATGCACCCGTTACACTTTTCCATATCATGCAAGAGCTTGTTTCCATATTCTTCTATAAATAACCATCCTAAGTCACGCTTCACTCCCTAAGTCCCTTTGAGAAGATAACTCGGAGGACGATACCTTTCACGTTCAGGCCTCCGGTTTTCGTGCAAAAAATTCCCTACGGTAATTTTTCTTCGAAAAAACGTTCCGGTATCGCCGTCCGAGTTGGGTAAAAAGGTCGGGACTTAGCAAGCGAAGCGACCTACGACGCATAGAACAAGGTCAAGACAAAACCTGACGGGAGTACTTTATAAAATTCAGACCGTCCCAATTGGGACATCTATCCTATCATAAATCCTTTTCCTTTCGGCCGCCTGTCTTATGAGAAATACAAGGAAGTAGGGACAAAAGCAGCTCGCTCTCAACTCTGCATAATACAGGTTTTCTTTTTCCCTCTTCGTCCCTTTCCCTGCTTCGGTTTCTCTCTGCCTTCCCGTACCTTGTGGCCCGCCCTTTTCCCTCTGTTTTTTCCCTTTTTCGTTTTCGTGCTGTCACCCTGCGGTGAAACGTGATGACAAGTGATGTAATGTGTAGTTCAACTAATTATAAATCAATTATTTATCAAATTTTGCTATATATATTTGCGGTGACAATAGTAGTTATCAACTCTAAAAACTCAAAGTTATGGCAAAGAAAAATGTTAGGGACGAACCCCTGAAGCCGCAAGTGACCGAGAACGAACAGATGAGTGACATCGTGTTCATCCTCGACAAGATGGAACTGATTTTACAGGCGGTGTCAAAAATCGGGAAGGACGGGAAATACAGCACCGTTCCGGCGGACAAGGAACACAGCAACTCCTTCCTGAAAATCGACCGGTACGCCAACATGTTCGAGAACTTCATCAAGAATTTCTGGAGCCAGCTCAAAGACCCGACCCGTTTCGGTATCCTCTCCGTCAAGGCGGACACGCTGGACAGCCCGGAAGTAAAGCAGGCCATCGAAGACCTCGCCGCCGGAAAGCAGACAAAAGCCGTGGAAGACTTCCTCAAAAAATACGAAATCGTTCCACGCGACAAGGAAAACCAAAGTATCAACAATCAAAATCAAGAAGAAATGGCAAAGAAAAATGAGACACAGCAGCAGGCCGCACAGGGTGACGGCACGCAGCAGCCCAAGTACCGCTACAACGAGTCCATGATCAACTGGGAGGAACTGAAGAATTTCGGACTTTCCCGCGAGTACCTCATGGAGCGCGGACTACTTGACCAGATGCTGAAAGGCTACAAGACCAACCAGGTCGTGCCCATCAGCATGAATTTCGGCTCCGCCGTATTACGTACCGATGCACGACTGTCATTCCAGCAGTCCGTGGGAGGCCCTATCGTATTAGGTATCCACGGCATCCGCCAGAAACCCGAACTCGAACGCCCGTACTTCGGTCACATCTTCTCCGAAGAGGACAAGAAGAACCTGTTGGAGACAGGCAACATGGGACGTGTCGTGGAACTGAAAGGGCGCAACGGCGAATACATCCCTTCTTTCATAAGCATCGACAAGCTCACCAACGAGGTGGTCGCCATGCGCGCGGAAAACGCCTACATCCCGCAAGAAATCAAAGGTGTGAAACTGACCGACCAGGAAATCAACGACCTGCTGGAAGGCAAGAAAGTGTTCATCGAGGGCATGATTTCCAATAACGGCAAGGAGTTCGACGCCCACATCCAGGTCAACGCCGAACGCAGGGGCATCGAATACATCTTCGAGAACGACAAACTCTTCAACCGACAGTCGCTGGGCGGAGTGGAACTTACCAAGCAGCAGATTGAAGACCTCAATGCGGGCAAGGCCATCTTCGTGGAGGGGATGGAGCGCAAGGATGGTGAGTTGTTCTCCTCGTACGTCAAGTTGGACGAAGCCACGGGAAGACCCTCCTACACACGCTACAATCCCGATTCCCCGGAGGGAGCGCGTGAAATCTACATCCCGAATGAAATAGGCGGCGTGAAAATCACCGCCGAGGAACAGCAACAACTGCGCGAGGGCAAAGTCATCTTCCTCAACGACATGGTGAACCGCAAGGGCGAGGAGTTCTCCTCCTTCATCAAAGCGGACCTGGAGACGGGACGCCTGAGCTACTCACGCACACCGGACGGCTTCGAGCAGCGTGCCGAGTTCAAGATACCGGAAAAGGTATGGGACGTGAAGCTGACCCGGAACCAGCGTGCCGACCTCCAGAGCGGCAAGGCGGTACTGGTCGAGGGCATCAAAGGCTACGATGGAAAGACCATCTCGCAGTATGTCAAGGCGAACTTCAACCAGGGCAGGCTGGACTTCTACAACGAGAACCCGGACCGCAAGCGTGATGCATCGCAGCGCAACGTGGTGGCGAACGCTCAGAAGCAGGGACAGGAACAGGCTGGCCGCAAGTCCAAGGGGGCAAGCATAGCCTGAGCATGAATCAAAATGAATGTCAAATCAAAAAAAGCTGGAATATGAACGTGAACAATAAAAACAACACGCCATTCAAGGCGGAAGACGTAAACTGGGAAGAACTCGCGGGAATTGGTATCCTGAAGGACGAGTTGGAAATGTCGGGGGAACTTGACACGTTGCTCCGGGGAGAGAAGACGAGGGTGATGTCACTCAGCCTTGTGCTGCTGGGCGTGGACGTGGTGATGGACGCCACCCTGCAACTGGTGCGCAAGGACGGTGATGCACTGATCGAAATCCTCGGTGTCAAGCCGGTGGCATGACAAACGCACATCCTTTATAGCAAATTAAAAATGTCAAACCGCCGTTTCCCGTTTTCCGGTTCCGGTAGCGGGGAACGGCTTAAATTTTATCCGAACATGAAAGCAATCATAGCAGAAAAACCGAGTGTCGGCATAGATATAGCCCGTGTGGTCGGGGCTACCGACAAGAAGGACGGCTACTGTACAGGCAACGGCTATATGGTCACGTGGGCGTTGGGACACCTGGTGTCGCTCGCCATGCCCGGCGCGTATGGCTACACGAAAACCTCCGCCGAAGACCTCCCGATGCTACCGGACCCGTTCCGTCTGGTGTCCCGCCAGGTCAGGACGGACAAGGGAATGGTGACGGACATCGCCGCCGCCAAACAACTGAAAATCATCGACAGCGTGTTCGACCGGTGCGACAGCATCATCGTGGCTACCGACTGCGCCCGTGAAGGGGAACTTATCTTCCGCTGGATATATTCCTACTTAGGCTATACCAAACCGTTTCAACGCCTGTGGATATCCTCTCTCACCGACGAGGCCATCCGCGAGGGCTTGGCGAACCTCCGGGACGGCAGCGACTACGACAGCCTGTATGCCGCCGCTGACTGCCGGGCAAAGGCGGACTGGCTGGTGGGCATGAACGCAAGCCGCGCATTGGCGGTAGCCTCCGGCTCGGCGAACAACTCCATCGGGCGTGTGCAGACCCCGACGCTCGCCATGGTCTGTGCCCGCTTCAAGGAGAACCGGAATTTCGTCTCCACCCCTTACTGGCAGCTGCACCTCACGCTGAAACGGCAGGACGCGCACCGCATGTTCATCCACACGGAAGAGTTCAAGGAGAAGGATGCGGCAGAGGCGGCATACCGGAAAGTCACTTCCGGTTCTGTGGCGACAATCACCAAGGCGGAACGCAAGAGGACTTTCCAACAGGCTCCGCTTTTATATGACCTGACCGCGCTCCAGAAAGACTGCAATGTCCATTATGACCTGACAGCGGACAAGACCCTCTCCATCGCCCAATCGCTATACGAGAAGAAACTGATTTCCTATCCGAGGACAGGGAGTCGTTATATCCCCAAGGATGTCATGCGGCACATTCCTTCCTTGCTGGAGAAAATTTTTGCCATGCCGGAATTCAAGGAATACGGGCAGTCTTTCGACCTGTCAAACCTGAATAACCGCTGTGTGGACGACACGAAAGTGACCGACCACCACGCCCTGATTATAACGGGCATCGCACACGAAGGGCTGTCTGAGGCGGAATCAACTGTTTACACCATGATTGCCGGAAGGATGCTGGAATCCTTTTCACCACCATGCGAGAAGGAACTGCTGGTCATGGAATGTGCCTGCGAGGGAATGGCGTTCCGTTCCCGCTCTTCCTCCATCGTCAGACCGGGCTGGCGCGGCGTGTTCGCCAGAAAGGAGGACAGCGAGAAGGACGAGCCGGAACGTGACGGGGGAACGGCGGAATTTGCCGAAGGCGAGGCCGTTCCGGTCATGGGACATGGATTGGCGCAGAAGAAGACCCTGCCCAAGCCGCTGTACACGGAAGCCACCCTGCTGGCTGCTATGGAGACCTGCGGGAAAAACATCACGGACGAACAGGCGAAGGAGGCCATCAAGGATTTGGGCATAGGCACACCCGCCACCCGTGCCGCCATCATTACCACCCTTGTCAAACGTGACTATATCGCCCGCTCCGGCAAAAGCATTATCCCGACCGAAAAAGGGATGTATATCTATGAGGCGGTGAAGGACATGCGTGTGGCGGACGTGGAACTGACGGGAAGCTGGGAGAAGACCCTGGCGCAGGTGGAGAGGCATACCCTCGATACGGAAACCTTCATGCAGTCCATCCGGGATTACACCCGCAGGGCAACCGCTGAGATCCTGCGCTTGGAGTTCCCGACCATGCAGGAAAAGTCATTCACCTGCCCCAAGTGCAAGACGGGGAAAATCATCCTCCGTTCCAAAATGGCCAGGTGCGACCATGACGGGTGCGGGCTGCTGGTGTTCCGCCGCATCCTGAACAAGGAACTGACCGACACCCACATGGAACAGCTTTTCTCCTCCGGCACCACCAGACTCATCAAGGGGTTCAAGGGGAAGAAAGGCGTACCGTTCGATGCCGCCGTCACCTTCGATGCGGAATACAACACGGTATTCTCGTTCCCGAAAACCGGGAACGGAAAGAAAAAATAACACCGTCATTCCAATTCGCGGGCAAAGGTAGCGCACCGCCTTTTTCCACCGGCAAGGTCAGGCCCTCCGGGTTTCGGGGAAAATCATCCTCGCGCCGCTCCGGTATTTTCCTCCGAAAACCTTGCCTGTGGAGGCGGTACGCATCCCGGCCCGTGAAATTGGAAAAGACTGTTTCACCCGTTAATACCGGAATGTCATGAAAACAAGGGAATATATCGACAAGATTCAAGCGAACAGATGGGTACGGACCATCGCATTGGGCTTTGCCGCCTTCATCGTGTTCAGTTATATGTACACACGGGGCATATCCCCCGTGTGGGCTGCGGTAGCCATCGTGTGTTTCAGGGGATTCTTCAGGTTCCTCTACCGGATAGCCTGCCTTCTGGTGGCTGCGGCCATACTTTTCTGCATACTCAGTTTTCTGGTATCCTGACAATATTTGACCATGAAACATAACTGCCATACAAAATCAAGTGGAACCTTACAGAACAGGGCTGTCTTCCGGGACGGCTCTTTTTGTTTTCCGCCCTCTGTGGAACCGGAAACCATAACGACAGGAATAAAAGGAAAAGGGATGAAAACACAGACTTGGCATACCGGAAACTACCGGGCAAAATTGGCAAATGCCTTTGTTCGGACGGCAAGGTCAAGCCTTGCGGTTTCGGAAAAAATCATCCTCGCCGGAGGCTTGCGGTATTTTTCCCGAAAACCTTGCCTTACCGAAGGCATCTGCCGTCAGGCCCTTGTAGTTCACGGGCTGCCAAAGCCCGAATATTCACAATTAAAAAAATAAAGAGACATGAACCAAGCATTTGCAACAAGCGCACCGCCGGCTCCCATGAGGATGCCCATGCCGGTAACGAGAAGAAAAAGGACGGTGGAACCCGAACCTGCCGTCAAGTTCCCGCCACGGGGGACGACAGGACCGGTACACATTTCCACCCTGTTGAACCCGATACTGGAAATTAGCCGCCATCCCGACAGGAACAGGCTGCTGGCCAAATTGTTCAGTGAAGAATAAAACCCAGTAATAACTTTTAATACATTAAATTATGTTTTTTACAGCAATCCACCAGATGATGACCGAAGGCGTGGATCTCACGCTTGTCATCCGCAAAGCGAACGGACAACTGACAGTATCTTTACTGCCAAAGTCGAACGGGCTGAAGGACGAAGCCCAGAACCACCTCGTACCACTGACCGTCAGCGGGCTGCCGCAGGAACTGGACGCGGGTTTCCTGCAAGCCGTCGCACGTCCTATACAGAAGACTACCGGATTGATTTCCAACATGGCGCAATTCGAGGCGCAGGCTGAGAAGGCCGCGTCCGAGAGCAAGGCGGCAAAGGAAACCAAAGCGAAGGAAACGAAAGAGGAAAAGGAGAAGCGGGAGAAGTACGAGAAACATTTCAAGAAAGCGGAGGAACTGATCGCCGCCAAGAACCACAAGGAGGCGGTTACCGCGCTCGGGCAGGCACGTCTTTACGCCAAACCACAAGACCAGAAGAAAATCGACGAGATGGTGGCGGAACAGACAAAGGCGATGAACAAGGGCAGCCTGTTTGAACTGATGGATGAACCGGCTCCACAGCCACAACAGCCGCAGGCACAACCGGCAGCCGCACCCCAACAACCACGGCAGGCTCCACAATATCCTCCGCAACCGCAGGCGCAGAGACCGATGGCAACGCAGGCTCCTGGCGGACAGCAGAGACCGGCAGCCAGCCCTCAGCAACAGCAGGCAATGTGGCCGCCGCAACAACCGCCACAGGGACCGGGACAATATTACCAGCCACAGTCGCAACCCTACATGGGACAGCAGCCAGTACCGCAACAGGCTCCACAACTCGCACACGGGGGATACCATGGGACACATTGGCAGGAGCCGGTACAGCACCCTGAAGAACTGTCCCCGCATTATCACGCCGGAGAGGATGAACCCAATTACCGTCCGGAGGATTACGAGGAATATCCCGATTTTCCGCAGTCTATGTTAGAAAATCATGTCTCACAATATCAAGCAGTATAAGATTATGGCACTCGAAGTAACAGGAATGACACGCTCATTCACATTCAAGAAAGGCAGCGGAATGGTAATGCTCGATGACCCCAACCCGTCGGACAGCCCCGAAATGGTCATGAGCTATTACTCCAACTTCTACCCGGAGCTGACAACGGCAACGGTACACGGACCGGTCATCAAGGACGACAAAGCCGTGTACGAGTTCAAGACCACCATCGGGACCAAAGGATAGGAAGCATGAAGAAGGAACGAAAGAAAAAGAACAACAAGAAAAGGAAACCATGTGTACCATTGGACGAACAACAGTCAAGGCAGCTGGCGAGGCTCATCATCGGCCAGACGCGGAGGAATGTACGGTACGGCGTGAACAGGGAAGAACGGATTGCGGCTCCAAGCGGGGCCGTAATTCTTTTCTAAGCACAGCCTTCATACCGCTGGCACAGAATAATCTTACCGTGGATTGTTACGACAGCGGCGAATGCAACAGTATAAACGTAATCACGCGGGATAACTACGAATTCCTGCGTGATTCGTATTTCAGGTATTCCCTGCTGTTGCAGAAGGAAGGCGTACACACGCCCGGAAACAGTGTCGGGGAAGGCATCGCCAATCTGTACGATGAAATGAACACGCTTGTCGGTGACGAACTGCATGTCAATATCGAGCAGGAAGGCGGCAGGCTTTTCTTCCGGCTGTGGAAATACCACAAGTGGGGAAGTTTCACGCTGTATTACTTTCCGGTGAAGTTTCTGAAATCGCTCAACCCTGTCTTGAGGAGGATTGCCATTACCTTTATCCATAAACTGATGAAAGCAAACGGCATTGATACATTCGTGGATTACGAAGAATCGGACTTTTTGTTTGAAATGCTTTCGGAGGATGACGGCAGCGACCCGGAGGAGTGGAAAGAACGCATGAAACTGCTGAACTCCTATCAGGAAGGGAAAATCGGCAGGCTGCTCAAACGGGTGGAAACGAAATCTTATTACAAGAACCTGCCGAAAGCGCTTGAGGCATATACTCCACAAAACGGGTTTGAACAGCCTTTGGTCGATGCGATGAAACGGGGTCTCCCGTTTCTGACGCCTGCACGGGGCATCATGCAATACGGTTATGACGCCTATTACTCGGAAAATCCGGACTTCCACCCGATGTATCTGCAACAGCAGATAAGGGTCGTGTATGACATCAACGACATCATATCCGACTATCTCGTTGACTATTACAATTCCTATAGCAGGGAGACCTACGACATCACTCCGGTGACTGCCCTTGACCTGTCGCCCGATACCGAAGAACTGTTCAGCATGGACGATTACCCGGAACGGTTCTTTCGGTGGGCGGACGAATTCATATCTTTAATCAGTTGAATTATGTTGGAAACGAATGAACTTACCCAAAAACTGAGGACGCTGCTCCATCCGAGGGCGGCGTTGATTGCCTATTCAGGCGAGAAAGACAACTCTTATGCCTCTGACAACAACTATTTTGTTGAGATAAGGGATATAGACGATAACGGAATGATGGGAGAAGGTCGGCCCGTCACGGTGGATTTCATGAACGAACTGGTGCGCGGTTATTCCGAAAACCACAGCACCACGCCATACGGCAGGATTCCGCCCAATATGCTGTGGTGCGACCCGCGCAAGGGCAGTGAGAGGTATATCTGGTACAATCCCCCGCAGAAACGGATGATGTTTTTCAAGGAATCCCTTCAAGTAGAGAATGCAAAATACAACCTGCCGGGAGTCATTTACGTGGCAGGTGGCAGTTCGTTGAGTATATATGCTTACAAGGACAAGAAACTGACGGAAAAGACGGGTCTTTATGCCGCACCGTTCTTCAACGTGACAGGGGCAAATGTCTGTCTGGGTTCCGCTAAAATAGACAAGCCGAGAGATTTGACCTACAAAAACCTGTTGGAGTATTGGGAGAAGAAGTTCTGGCTGACGGAGTTCTCGCACTTGGGTGGCGGAGGCAACCCGACCAGATCCAACCTGGTCCTGGTGACGAAAGCCGCCAAGGACAAGCCTTTCAATACTGACGAACTGAAACCTTTGAATAACTTGAAACTGAAAGACATATTGAAATGAAAAGAGTACACTACATAGACAATTATCTGCTGAACCCGCAACACCCGGTCACTGTGAACCTGATCGGCGCGGGAGGAACCGGCTCGCAGGTACTGACCTGCCTGGCACGGCTGGACGTGACATTGCGGGCACTCGGACATCCGGGACTGTTCGTCACGCTCTACGACCCTGACATCGTTACGGATGCCAACATCGGCCGTCAGCTTTTCGGCAGTTCCGACCTGGGGCTGAACAAGGCGCAATGCCTGATTACCCGTGTGAACAATTTCTTCGGCAATGACTGGAAAGCGGTACCGGATATTTTCCCGACCGTACTGAAAGATGCCAGACGGGACGACATGGCGAACATTACCGTCACCTGTACCGACAACATCAAGTCACGGCTTGACTTATGGAACGTATTGAAAGCCGTGCCCGCCTCGAATTACCGTGATTACGAGACACCGCTTTACTGGATGGATTTCGGGAACACACAAAGTATGGGGCAGGTTGTGCTGGGAACCATACCCAAGAAAATAAAACAGCCCGCTTCCGAGTTGTACAAGACTGTCGATTCGTTGAAGGTCATTACCCGGTTCGTGAAATACGCGAGGGTGAAGGAGGCGGATTCAGGACCGAGCTGCTCCTTGGCGGAGGCGTTGGAAAAGCAAGACTTGTTCATCAACTCCACACTGGCGCAACTCGGTTGCAATATCCTGTGGAAGATGTTCCGTAACGGGATGCTGGAATATCATGGGCTGTTTCTGAATTTGGAGACAATGAAGGTGAATCCGATGGTTGTATAAATATGTAATTGATGATTATAAACCGTTTTTCCCTTTGTTGAAGCGTTCCTGCAATACTTTTTTAAGGTTGTCAGATGATTGCAGGCCGAGTTTTTTTCGGATATTGCTGCGTTGACATGTGATGTTACTTTCCGATTTTCGCAATATAGAGCACACCTCATTCAGCGATTTTCCCATGATTACGAGTCGATATATCTCTATTTCCGAAGGAGACAGTTCGGGAAAGATTTCAGTCAAGCTGTTCCGTTCCATTTCCATTGCCAGCATAGCCTCTTTTACGTTGGATATGACATTGTTGCGGACTTCATCACTCAATAATTCAAGCAGGTTTTTTGTCTCCGCCGCCTCGTGTTCCATTTTCGAGAGCCTGATGTACGCCATCACCTGCTCCTTTTTTATATTCAGAAAGCCGAGAATTTCCTCCTCATCGTGCTTCAGACCGGTGTTTTTCATTGTTCAGATTCCGTATATTCCTCACCAGCAGATTACCAAGCACGGTAACAGCTACGACATCACCATGTACAGAGTGGCGAAATTTTTCAGTATGCTGTTATCCGTAATCACAACGCAGGCCATGTACGTAATCATACCTATGCCACCGAGTATATATGGAACTTTTCTGAGCTGTCCTATGAGGGAAAACATGACGTTGGCCACCAGCAGCACCATGTTTCCCACGATGAGCATGATGTTGTATTCCGACCGGAACAGCGCACATAGCAGCATCTCGTTGCAGGTGAACAGCTGGGCTACAACCGTCATCACGCCGAATGTATGCCGCATGGATATCCGGTTTAGTCTGTATGCAAGGACAAGCATCAGTGATATGCCGAGGAATATGCAGTTCAGCATGAGCGGCAATCTGTCCTATGGACCGGACAGTCCGGTCAGGTTTACGACAAGGCCGGTTATTAGTGTCAGTGAATACAGGATGAACGTTATCATCTGTTGTCCGGCAAGCTGCAACGGATCTTTCCCGACGGTCGGAAACATCCTTGAAAATATGGCATAAATCGGGGAATTTTCCATAAAATAAGCTCTTTTAGTTTATATTGGGATAGAAAGTTAACGAAAAACCAGCCTACTCTATTTTAGTGCGCATATATTGTGCAGGCGTCATTCCCGAAATCTTGACAAAAGCCCTGTAGAATGTGCTACGGCTGTTGAAATTGGCCTCTTCGGCAATCGCATCAACAGAAAGATAAGGTTTTTCTTTCATCAATTTGATGGAATACTCTATTTTTAGCCTATTCAAATAATCGTTGAAATTATCAGAGCCAGCATATCTCCGCAGTAAGGGACTGAGGTCATTCTTGCTGATACCGACGACACGTATCAAGTCATCACGTCCGAATCCGGGTTTCAAGAAAAGCTTTTGTTCGACAAGCAGGCTTTCCATCTTCATGAAACGAGCATATTCTTCATCACTATTTATCCCCGGAGTTGTCACATCCGTTTTTGCGGTGGCTGTTAATTTCTCTTCATCAGGAAAGGATGAGTCGGCTTCGATTTCTATCGTTGGTTCATGAGTATCCTTTGTTTGTGTAAACACCTTACGCAATTCTTCACGTTGTGCTAACAATTCGTCTATCTGTTTGGCCGCGATACGGTTTCGCCTCTTTGTCTTTTGCAAATTCGCAAAAGTTATCCAAAAGATGATAAAAAGTAAAACCAACAAAATGCACGAACTTACCAGCAAAAGCATACGCCGTTCAGACAGAGCATGGGATTTAGCCAACAACAATTCTTTCTCTTTCAGCTCAAATTTGGTAGCGAACTCTTGTGCCTTGCTCTTGCTCTCACGAGTATAAATGCTGTCCTGCACCACGTAGCAACGTTGCATGGAAGCATCGGCCAGATCAAAACGCTTCATACCACGGCAAATCCGTGTACGATATTCAAGCAGGAGTAGATACTCATAACTTATGGTGTCGTTTGTAAAGGCTGACAGGCAGGCTTCGTTAAGTGATGCCGCCTCCTGATAACGACCTGCATCCAGCAGGTAGGGAATACCGAATTGTTTTCCGGTAAGTGTTTGTGAAAAGTGGGAAGACTGATATTTTCCGTATATTTCCTCAGCCTTTTCTTTCTCTCCATTCTTATACAGCAACACGGCCATTTTGGTATAAAGGAATCCGTATTGTTGGTCGATGTACCCCGGAGGAGGGCCAGGTTGTTCGCTCATGCGTTGTATGACAATTTCACGCTTGTAGCCAGTTTCGATTGCCTTAGACGTCTGTTCTTGGTTTATGAGAAATGTCATGTACTCACCATAAAGGGTAGAAAGTCTGGACATTTCACGAACATCGTCCGTCCCCTCCAGTAAATCCACAGCTTGTTCAAAACATTCTTGTGCTCTTGTATTGTTTTTCATACCTATATAAGTACGCGCCATGGTAGAAAGTATCACTGCCTCTTCTTTTTTATAACCTAAAATGCGTGCTTGACGGATAGCTTCTTGACATACGGAAATGCCTTCCTCATACTTATTCTGTGTTTCTAATACTCCTGCCAACATCTCCATAAAAGGCAGACAGCGTTCTGGTATCAAACGTATTGAATCGTTTTGCAACGCACGGCGCACACAAGTTTCCTTGGCTGTCAAGTCGTGCTTGATTTCATAACACATAGCACGTAACAAATCAATCCGGAAGGGAGTGATGCCGGAAACCGAACTTCTCTCGGCCTCGTCCAACAGTTGTAAAGCACTATCGGGATAGTTTACATATATAGAACGAATCGTACGCTCGGTCAACAGACTGTCTGAAACCGTCGCCCCCGTACGAAAAGGGTTAACCACCCAAAGTATGAAGAATACCAAGATACAACTCAATCTCATTTTTACCATATTAAAAACACCTACAAAAGTAACAAATCGCTTTGATTAAACCAAAGAATTGACACTTTAGCATTGCTATTCTCTGTAGATTTTTTGGTTCAAACTTGTATTGATAGTCATTGTAACTAATTATATGTCAGCACACATGGACAAATTGAGATATGTAGAGACAATTTGAGACAAACGGGCTCGGAAAGTTCGCTTATTTTTGTTGGAGTAAAAAAATCCCGATTATTATGAGACGAAACAGAACACCATTCAGACGCTTTTTACCTATGGACACAGATGTTGCGTCCATGATTCAAATAGTCGCCATAATCATCGCTTTGGTTATTGTGATGGTGTCTATTGTTTTTTTAGTGACCGGATAATGTATGGGGAACATATAGAACAATAAGAAGTAAAACAAATACTAATCAAAAAAAGAATCAAAAATGAAAAGAAGTAATTTATGGAGAAGTGTATCTGCCCTGTTGATGGCAGGTTGTATCTGTTGCACCATGCCGTCATGCAGCGATGACGATGCACCGGCAGTCATTGAAGCCGCACAGCCGACTGCATCCGCTTATGAACTGAATGAAGCGGGCGAGGTTGCCTTGGAATTTGAAGTAGTCCCCGGAGACGCCCAAGTAGATGAGGTGACGATCGTAGGAGGAAACAGCGCGTTCGAATCAAAAGGTTTCACACCCAAAGGAAATGGCAAATGGCTGTTGAACGCCAAAGTAACCGACTTCACGCAGATCAAGCAAGACAACGCCATCACCCTGTCCGTTGGCCAGACCGGTGGAGCATCCAGCGAGGTTATGCTTACTGTGATTGACCCCTACACCATCGAAAACAAGTTCCAACTGGAACAGCCCAAAGGGTTCAACTACTACAGTGCCGACAAAGAAAACTTGTATGCAACCGGCCTTCCGGTAGCCCTCAAGCCTCTGCTGCCGGAAAACCTCGACCTGATCGATACAGAAAACATCAAGGTGGTTGACGGAACTCCATCCCATCCGATAGGCGTTGCCCACTTCATCAAAACTCCTTTGGAAGGCGAGGTTGGTTTCACACTGAGGATAAATCCCGAAAAGCTGGAAGAGGTGCAGAAAGCCATCCCGACATTCAGTCCGCTTGACTTCAATGTGCAGCTCACTTCCAAGAACAACCGTGTAGCCAGCCTGCCGCTGACAACGATGGCTTGCACACCGCTGACAACCGTTGAAGACGACGCGCTGACCGTATCGGTAGCCGAACTGAGTAACCCGGACTTCGAAAAGGAATTCGACATCGATGTAACCCACAAACTCAGACACATCGGTATATTGGAAAAGACGAATTTCGAGGCGGTAGAGATGGGCTTGCTGAATGAGAAAGGCGAACCGGTGGACGACGCGCCTTTCATCGTGGGCTTGTTCGACACAGATGCCAACGGCAATACCAAATGTAGCGTGAGCCTGATGGGAGATGCTGAATTCAACTACGCTCCGGGCACCTACTACTACGTACAGCGTTGCAGCCAACCTTGGAAATACAACGGCAAGACATACAACCCTGTTTGTGCCGACATGAGATTCAAAATCGTCATCGAGTAAACGGATTACCAAAGGATGAAACAATTCTTTGATACGGATTGGTGGAAAAACACGACCGGATGTACGGTGGGTACCATAATCGGTATCCTCCTCACATTCGGGACGAGTTTCCATTTGGAGAACCGAAACAAAGCGGAGATGGCACGGAAGACCGTGCTGCTCACCTTGCACAACCTGGACGCATCCACCCGGAACATGCAGACGCTCTTGGACGAGTTGCAGCAATACGACACGCTTTTCACACGGGCCGCTTCTCTTATGCCCGACCGCTTGGGAGAGATGGGAGACGACTCGTTGCGAATATTCATCAACGCCTTCGGCTCACGCCGATTGCTGATGACGGACTATACCACGAGCAGCATCTTCTCCAACAGTTTCGAAGTATGGCAATGCCTGGACGACGAGAAGGTGATCGGGCGGATAGGCAACTGTTATAGCGTGCTGGATGTGTGCAACGAAGAGTACAAAAGAATGGAAGCATTGCGTATGAAAGCCTTTCAAGCCTACTGGGGCGAGTGTCCGCCTATGGACTACCCGGACGTTGAAAAGGCGGCAAAGGCGCTCCTCATGCGGAACGACGTGCGGTATGTGTTGCAAATACATCCCAACATCACGCAAATGTTGAGAAACACCCACGACATTGTCTGCCAGTTGAACGAGCGCAACAAACAGGTGCTCCGCATCACACAGGAGGAACTGGATGAAGCAGGGAAACTGTTGGAGAAAAACTCCTACGACATCGATTCGGACGATATACAATCCCCGGAAAACAATTTGAATGAAAACGAAGGAAACGAATAAAACAACAATGAGTAAAATTAAAATAAATATATGGATACTGGCCACCCTGTTGGCCTTGCTGACCGCCTGCCGCGATGAGGCGGATGATGTGATACAACCCGGCATGCTCGAAGGTAAGAATACGCTGACCGAACAGTTTGACATCATCTGGAACGGAATCAACCAAAACTATGTGTTCTGGGAGATAGACCCGACCGATTGGGATGCCGTCTACACCCAGTATCGCCCGCGCTTTGAAGAGCTGGACAAGAAGGAAAACGTTCCGACAGCCGACTTGCAGAAACTCTACGAGGAGGTATGCGGCACGCTGATCGACCATCACATGAATATCAAGGTGAAAAACCTGAAGCCCGCCCCCGGCGATCAAACGGACATCGTCTCTGTCCATCCCGGCGGGATGGAAGTGTCAAAACGGGAAGACTTCTTTCTGGATATCCCCCGCGAAGGCTTCCAAGTGTATCGCAACAAGCTGAAAGCAGCGGGGCGCATCACAAACGACTACGAGTTCGTCAACAACAACCCCGAAGCCGGCTTTGATCATCTGTTCACCTACGTTATCGACAATGATATCCTTTACCTGAGATTCAGCAACTTCGCAATCATCGAACAGATATCTAAAGCGGACAACCCGGAGAATACCGAAGCACGTGAAGCGAAGGAGGTCTATTGTGAATATATGAACCAACTCGTGTTCAACCAGAAGATCAAAGGAGTCATCGTCGATGTGCGCAACAACGGGGGAGGCTTTTTGTGGGATATGTTCACCATACTGGGACCGCTGCTGAAGGAAGACATACATGTGCTCGACACAAAGACTAAGATGGGACTGGGACGCTTGGACTACGGCGAATGGAATCCCTTCAATGCACAAGTTACCACACAACGGCAAGTAGGAGAAATGTTGGACTGGGATGGAAAACTGCCCGAAACCGACTGCATCGGCGACCGGAAGTTAGTGTTGCTGACAGACAATTGGTCGGTGAGTATGTCGGAAATGACAGCGGCAGCAGTCAAGCAGCTGCCTTACGCCACGGTGATAGGCCAGCGCACGTTCGGCGGCCTTGGCCCCTTGACTACTAACACCCATACCTCCTTTTCCGGACAGTTTGGCGACAGGAATTTAGAAAATACAAGCTACTTTGTTTATACCAGCACATGGATGTCGCGCACACACGATGGCGAACAGCTGGAAGGCATAGGGATCACACCAGACATTCCGGTGAAACAAGATTTCGAACGGTTTACCAAACAGCACATAGACGACCAGCTGGCATACGCCATCGACTTCCTGCATGGCAAGAAATAAGAGAGCTACATGACATTGTATAACAACTGATAAGAAAGAAAATATGAAACAAAACAAATGGATAATAACCGGCCTGCTGTTCTTTGCTGCCATCTTCCTGCCCGACCAAGCTGCCGCGCAATGGAAAGTAGGGCTAAATGCCGGATATACCTATAACAGTTATAGCATCGACACACAATATGCCTACGACTTCAACTACGACGGCCTGGGCGGTCTGACCGTGGGTATCCCTGTGGAATATGGCATTCTGGATTGGTTGGCGGTACGCGCCGACCTCACTTACCTGCAAAAGGGGCACTCGATGTCCCGCGCCTACAACCCCACCTACCGCGACCGCCGCGACCATTACCTCGCGCTGCCCGTGATGGCACGCTTCTCTTTCGGGGGTGAAAAGGTACGCGGATTCCTCCATGCCGGAGGTTACATGGGCTACTGGGCGAAAAGCTGGGTGCAGGGTATGGAGGAGAGCAAGAGCTCCATACTGGATGACTTGATGGCAGATAAAGACCCGGACGTTTTCGTCGCTTACGACCATAAATATGAGTTCAACTCCACGCGCGACAACCGCTTTGATGCCGGTCTGGTGGGTGGCGTAGGTCTATCTTACCGCATCCGCCCGCATATCGAGGTGGAAGCAGAAGGTCGTTGCTACTACGCGCTGACTTCCATCACCAAGGATTATATGAAGCATACCAAACAACCGCAATACAACACCACTTTCGCCCTGCAGGTCGGAGTGAAGTATTGTTTTTAACAAACAAGGGGCAAGCCTCCTAAAAGCAAAGAGTTATGAACAAAACATCTATACGCAACCTTCTCATTTTAATGGTTCTATCTATTAGCCTCGCGCAGCCGGTAATGGCTCGTGAGGCAACGAAGAATGCCGACGCACCGGTGTCGCTGACGATACAACAGGCAGGACACATGCCCAACGGCTCGCTATTCAACCCCACACTCCAATTGGAAGTGAAAGCCCCGGCTCCGCTCCCTGCCGACGAGGCAGTGCTGATGCTCCGCGTGTATCGCCAAAGCGAACAAGCACCTTTAACCAAGCAAGACATCTACCTGACCGGAGCGGCAGAAGGTATCAACCATGCGCTGCATGCGCCATCCGCCACTTGGGCAGATCAGGTGACACTGTCGCCGTTGGCAGGCGGAACACGCCATTATTACACCTTCTCGCTCGTGACTAACCGGAAGGAGTACTTCAGCAACACCGTGGTGGGCGACATCCCTGCCCTGCCCAAAGCAAAAGCAGAGGCAAAGGGTGAAATACGCACCCTGCCCGTAGTGTTCCACCTCTTTGACCATCCGAGCTTGCCCCAAATTCGTTTTGATGACGAAACGGTGCGCGAATGGATAGCAGCCGCCAATGCCGTGCTGGGCAATGCCGCCGCGACAGCCGGACTGACCGACACCCGTGTGCGGTTGGAAGCTGCCCGTCAAGCACCCGACGGCACGAAGCTGGCAAAAGCAGGCATACACCATAGCAACGACAACCCTATAATCTGTTTAGACGGTCGTGAGAATGCGTTGAATCTGGACCATCCCGACCTGTATTGGAATCCGGATGCCTACCTCAATGTCGTTATCTTGCCTTTTACGCTGACTGCCAACAACATCTACGGGCAATACCCGCAGTTTCCCGAAGGTTACCAACTCTCCGGTTGCCATACCGTGAAGCAACCCACGCTGCCCCATGTCATCTACATCAACAGCTTAGTGGAACCCATACACGGGATTTCCTTTTTCCTGACCGGACTGGGTTCTTACTTAGGACTGACGGAGGAACAGAGTAGCGGTGTCTACGGACTCGACCCATCGAAAAACACCCATTTAGGATGCACACCGCAGCAGGCGGAAAGAATCGAATATACGCTGAAGCATGCTTGGAACACAGCTAAATCAATGAAATAATAGAAATAATATTAGAAAATAACCGGTCAATAAACGCTTTTGTTGCGAATGTCGCAACAAAAGCGTTTATCAAAAAATAACCGAAAAGATATGCTAAAGAAATTACTGGGTTTCGACTCCACGACCATGACACTACGCACGGAGAGCATCGCCGGAATCACCACCTTCCTTACCATGAGCTACATCCTTGCGGTGAACACCTCTATTCTCTCTTCCACCGGAATGGACAAGGGTGCCGTGTTCACGGCTACCGCTCTTGCCACCGCCCTCTCCACCCTGTTGCTTGCCTTCATGGCAAAGCTGCCCTTGGCACAGGCACCCAGCATGGGGATCAATGCCTTCTTCGCCTTCACACTGGTACAGGGTATGGGTTACCCGTGGCAAGTGGCTATGGCTGCCTTGTTTGTGGAGGGGCTTATCTTCATTCTCATCACTTTCTTCAACGTGCGCGAGATTGTGCTGAACAGCATACCTGCCACGCTGCGCTACGCCATCTCGGTAGGTATCGGGATGTTCATCGCCTTTATCGGACTAAAGAACGCCGGCATCATCGTCTCCGACCCGGCTACGTTCGTGACGTTCGGCCCCTTCACGCCCGTCTCCGTGTTGGCATTGACAGGCATCCTGCTGAGTGGCTTGCTCGTGGTTAAGCAGGTGAAGGGAGCCTTGTTTTATAGCATCCTGATTTGTACGCTCATCGGCATTCCGTTGGGGGTGACTACGATTCCCGAAGGGTTCCTGCCCATCTCCACGCCCCACTCGCTGGCTCCCACCTTCTGTCAATTCGACTTCAGCCAGCTGTTCACGCTCGACATGGCGGTGATCATCTTCACCCTGCTGTTCATGGATATGTTCGACACCATCGGCACACTGGTAGCCCTTACCTACCGGATCGGGATTGTGAAAGAGAACGGCGAAATCCCCCGTGCCAAAGAGACTATGCTGGCCGATGCCATCGGTTCCACCTTTGGAGCCATACTGGGTTGTTCTACGATTACCACCTACTTGGAGAGTGCTTCGGGCGTTGCCGAGGGCGGACGTTCCGGCTTCACCTCGCTGGTCACCGGAGGGATGTTCCTCTTGGCCATCTTTTTCGCCCCCATCTTCCTGCTCATCCCCGGTGCTGCCACGACCGGAGCACTGGTGCTGGTGGGTGTCTTTATGATGGAGTCCATCACTCAAATAGACATGAAGAATATCGCGGAGGCACTTCCTGCGTTCATCACCATCATAACCATGGTGCTGACCTACTCCGTTGCCAATGGCATCATCTTGGGTATGCTCTGTTATGTGTTGCTCAAACTGGGCACGGGCAGACACCGGGAGGTTAGCCCTACCATGTATGTGCTGTCGGTGTTGTTTCTCCTCAAATTCATATTCACGTAAACCCCTATTATAATAATGTATATGGAAAAGAAGTTTTTTATGATTGTACTTGCCGCAATGATGGCAATGGCCGCATTCACTGCTTGTGGCGATGACGATGCGTCCCGGACAATGTCGGGCGGAGAGATGTTGAAAAATATCAGTATGGTAATTGCCGACCAGGCCGATGCCGAAAAACTTTATCAGGCAGAGGAGGATGCCCCTAATATGATACTGGTTGCCGACTCGAAAGAGGCTGCCCACAAACTGTGCGAACGCCTGATTGCCGACACGTGGGACGGCAAGCCGCGCACGGTCAAACTCCCAGACGACTGCGGCATCATCTCGCTTGCGCCCGCTGCGGACGAGAGTATCTTTTGCACCGTTTCGTTCACCGGGCTAAAGAGTTGCGACCATCCGGTGTTCTCCCTTACCATCGCTCCCAAGGAGTACTTGGATGGAGACAACCCCAGCCATTACCATGAACAGCGCGAACCGCTATGTGTATGGAGATGTGGCGATTGCAGTTGGTGGACCAATGCCGGTGTGCCCATCGGCAATAAATGCGGTCGTTGCGGAAGCAAGAATATTATCGAACCTAAGAGACAAAGATAAATAATCCATAATAACAAACGAAATGAGAACAAATCTATCCATCAAAGCCCTTTCCCTGCTATTGGCAGGAATGATGACATTCGGACTTGCCTCGTGCAAGGACGACGAAATAGCTTCCGACTTTGACGAGCCGGATGTGAATATCCCCATTCCCACCGAAGATGAGGTGAAGACGACCGTGGGAAAGACCTACGCCGTGTTTGGCGAGCAATTTGACGAAGTGACCCCCTACGTGCTGAAACGCATGACCGGACAACGCTACAATTATACACCTGCTGACACGGAGATAGCAGACGACGTGGAGGTAGTGTTTATGGATACCAAAGCACTGACCGGTATGAACGAAGAGATGGCCTACGAACTCAAAGAGTTGTACGACCGCGATGGGGTCATTTACATGCACAAGCCCAATGCCTTGGCGCTTGCCTTCTTCCAGATGCTTGTGAACGATGAGTTGGACGACTTCATGGAGTGGATGGAAGAGAATACGGGCGGTGGCAAAATCGACACCCGCACTGCACAAGATGGTGACCCGCTGACGCGTGACAGTTACATCCTCTCGCGCAACAGCTCCCTCGACATGCAGGACATCTACGATGGAAAAGAGATCACCCGTGAAGCAACCGTCACCGAAATAGACGAAAACGGCAAGGAACAGACCCGGACCGTCACCGAGACATTCACACCCACCGAACCCACCGACTACGAGTACGGACTCTTTGCCGAAAGCGTAGCGAAATGGCTGAACGATGATGGTGTCCAGACGAAAACACGTGCCAACGGAGGTGCAGACTTGGAAATGCCCTATACAAAGACCATTTTGGCACCTTGCCGCGTACAACGCATAGGAGACGACAAGCAGATAACCGCCAACGCTGAGATTACAATACGGGCTGCATCGCTCTACTCTCCACAGGAGAATGAAGACTTCTACTATGTGACAGTGGAACAGATGATACCGGTGGAATCATTCGCCAAAGGAGAATATTATTTTAAGAGCCGTACAGGTCCCATCATGACTGCGCAAGTACATAGAGCAAGAGGATATACCTATGGTTCACACGCCATCGATTTGCCCCAATTGGAAGCAGATGGGTATAATGTAACAACCGGTAATCTTCAGCCACTTGCCAAAGGGGCGGTGCCCACAACCCTGTCTGTAGATGGATGGGCGGCAGGCTCCGACGTATGCCAGGACAACACGATTGTGGGTAAGCTGGAAAGCACGTATCATCCCGAAGTATTGGCCTTGGCACCGGAAGAGAGACTCACCAAATTCTACTATGAGCCATCTGAGACCCATAATGGAAGCAAATATTGGTTTTACTTTTCGAATGAAGCAGACAACTATTACACATTGAAATTCCTTGACCTATCTCATCCTAACTGTAAGAATGTCGTTACACGACAATCGTTCACCTATAAAGTGAGTAATACGGCAAAGAGGGGCTTAAACCCCTTCAAGATGAAGATACACAACAAATTCAGATTCCACGTGGCATGGAAAATGCAATCTGGAGGAGAGTGCTTTAAATATGTCGACATCTACGATGATGTAATCACCGCCTCACTGCCTGCGCCTAACCGGTATATAAGCAAACACACCATTGCCCCCGATGAAAAGTATTCCGACTGGAATACCGTGGAAACCCTCCTGAATAGCTGCCGGCAATACAAGGAACTGAAGGACAACCAGTATTGCCGCGATTCCGAGAACTCGCTGAAAAACCTACTGGAGAGAAAATGGTATGAAGCAAAGCAGGCATTAGAAAAGAAAAATCTTGACCTTTCGGCTGTAAAGAACAACTATATCATTCGCATGACCAACGGAGAAGGGAAAGAAATAGGTTCGCCCCTCTACATCGGTCCCAACGGTGTGAATCTCTTTGGGAAAGGTAGCTACTACATGAGCGACGGCAGCTTCCTCCCCGCCAAAACAAAGCTGACCGAGGAGCAGAAGCGTAACTGTATAGGTATCGTTTGTGTAGGCAGAACAAGCGACAGTGAGCTCCCCAATGGAATCAATGGCTTTGCCATAGCACTGCACGATGCCAACCAGACACCCTGTGCGTGGGGCGACGCTACCCCCTTCAGCAAAAAGGGCTCTAACAATTGGTTGCCCATTAATCATGGTGCAGGTTACAACAATACCCATAACCTGATGCTGGCTGCCGCCCAAAAAGACGGGAAAGAGCCAAGCAAGGAGTGGTATCCTGTCCTGTACTACGCCCTCAACTATCCGGTGGCAAACCCCAAATCCAACAAAGGTTGGTTCCTCCCTTCAAGGAATGACCTGCTGGATGCCACCTCTCTTTCCGACGAGGCATTCGAGAAGGCTGGAGGAGATCCGCTGGTGAGAGACCGGGTGTATGCCAGCAGTTCACTCTTTGAGGAGTTAGAGGATTTAGGGAACTTCAATTACAGGTTTTACAATTTGGTGACCACTTGCGTGCTTCGAGGCGAAAACAAGGATGTAGAGTTTGGATACAAAGCGCACTTCAATGCCGAAGATGAGATATTTTACGTAAGACCGTTCATCGCATTCTAATCATTAGAAACAAGACATTACGATATGACAACAAATCTATTAGTCAAATACCTCTCCCTCCTGATTGGAGGGATGATGGTGCTCGTCCTTGCCTCGTGCAAGGACGACGAATTGGCTCCCGACTTCGACGAGCCGGAAGTGAATATTACCATTCCCACCGAAGATGAAGTGAAGACGACCGTGGGAAAAACCTACGCCGTGTTGGGCGAGCACTTCGACGAAGTGACCCCCTACGTGATGAAACGTATGACCGGACAACGTTACAGTTACAGTCCCGCCGCCACGGAACTGGCTGACGACGTGGAGATAGTCTTTCTGGACTACGATGCGTTGATGGAAATCAGCGAGGAGATGGTGTATGAGATAAAGGAGGTATTCGACCGTGGCGGAGCCGTCTATCTGCACAGGCCCAATGCTCTGGCACTGATGTTCTTCGACCTTGTCATGTACGACGAACTGGACGATTTCATGGCGTGGCTGGAAGAGCAATTGAAGGATGGAGGTGCCCAAACCAAAGCAGGCGGAAAAAGTAACCCGCTGGAACGTGATTCTTACATCATACGCCGCAACGACCATCTTGACCTGCGTGACATCTACAACGGTGAACAGGTTACCATCGAAAGATTCGTTACCGAAGAAACAGAAGACGGCAACGAGCAAACCCACGCCGTTACCGAAAGCCTCACACCGGACGAGCCCTCTGACTACGAATACGGACTCTTTGCTGAAAAAGTGGCGGAATGGCTGAACGGAGAAACCAAGACACGCGCATCAGACGGCGAAATGCTGAACTCAGCGGCTCTGGAAACCATCCTCCTCCCTTGTGTCCTCAAACGTCAGTTCGATGAAAAAACTTTTACTTGCCAGGCAGAACTCAAAGTATGGGTATCTACCCTTTATAACTTTGAGACCAAGCAGGACTACTATCATGTGCTGTTGGAAGAGACATACCCGGGTGATAAGTTCAAGTTTGGCCAATATTACAGTAAGAAGGTCAACAAATGGGGCCAGCGTCAGAAAGCAGCCGGATATACTTATGGCGGCCTATATGTGAAACCCACACTGGATACGGAAGGTTATACCTTGAAAGATATGTGGAACCCGCAGCCGGAGAACGAAGGAGCGATACAGAAGATAGAAACTATCGACGGATGGAACCTGAACAGCCAATTAGGATACAGTGACGGGCTGACAGCCTTACTGACCGGTGGCTTCACGCACCAACAGACGGTGAGCAATGTGAGCAAGGAAATCAATATAAACCTCCAGAAGAGTGGTACCGGATATTATTGGAAGTATGATATACCGCACAAATACGAATATAGCAAAGGGGCAATATCTGCTGTAACCAATGGCAAGCTAATTTCAGAACCGGACAAGAACTCCATCAGTACCACGGTCTGCAAAACGCGCCAATCATGGAACTGGTTGGTAAACAATACCGAAAGACGTGGTAACAAGGCGTTCTATATGGATCTCGCCCTTACATTGTATGCTAAACACGCCTATTTTGCGAAATTCAGAGCTGGTCATGAAGAATCTGTTTACAACAACCCTAAACTCCGCATCGAGCTACCCGTCCCCAACCGCTTCACCAAGAACTACTCGGTAGTGGCAGACAATTATCAAGATGACAAAGAGATGGAACTTATCCAAACGTTCCTGAACAGCGTCCGAGAGTACAAGGATATTTCAAAAGGCTATTGTGCGCCTGAAGAAAAGATTCTGGACAGGCAGATGGAGGAGCGTTGGAACAAAATGCTGAAAACGTTGGAGAGCTTCGGTTCTAAGTTCTCCGGTTTGAAAAACGCATACACCTTCCGGTTGAAAGACAACAAAGGCAAACAAATCGGTCGCAACCTGCGTATTAGTAATAAAGGAGTAAACAAATATTAAAAATGATGAAACTGAAGACATACATTCCTCTTATCCTCGTCTTGCTGCTCATGCTTGCATGCGACAAGGTGACTAATAACTATTACACCGAGGATCCCGAAACCCAAAACTCACCCGACTTCGAGCCGGGTGAGTGGCTGACGGAAGCACGCTCACTGTGCTACTACGGTCTGCTTGATGACGGCTACTCGCTCTATCCCGGTTGGTTACTGCAAGCCGACGGGGTGAAACGTGCCTACAGCGACAGCGAGTTCGCCCAAAAGTTTATCACCGACGATATGGGCATCAGCATGCGCAACCCCGGTGCAGGCACCTGCTTCACGTTGCGGATGGACGAAAGTCCCGTATGCCATGCTGCGGTGTTCAACGCTACCGTGCCCGAAGGGCTGACAGACGAGCTAATCCACCTGACCTATCCCGTGAAGTGGAATATCGATGCCCTGTTGCATTGGCATGCTGACAAGCCGGTGGAATTGGCTTGGACCCTGCTCCTGGAAGGTGATACCGTAGACCATTTCACGCAGCAGTTCAACTGCCGCAGCCTGCACTGTTACATTCCCGACCCGGTCTTGCTCCAAAAGGAGAATCAGCAGAAAATCAACCTCATCAAGCAATCTGATTTCGGAAGTTATCCCGTCCGGGAAAACGATGAAGTGCTATGTCCTCAGACCGGTGCGTTCCTCATGGGCTACATCGACGAACACTCGGCTTTGGTGGAGCAATTGAAAAAGGAGATCCTGAACGACGGTTACCTGCCTACAATCAGCGGCATGGCGAGCCCCAATAGCGAACAATTGTTGAACAGCACGGCACGTGCCTTCACCTATCTGATGATGAAACACCGCATCTTCTATACTGTCTCTGATGGCGGTCAGCTGCAAAGTCCGAATTACACGGCCGATGTGCAATATATACGTACCATCGACGATATTTTCCACAACCAGCAAGGCTACTGTATGGAACTGTCGGCCGCTTTCGCTTCATGGTGCATCAACCAAGGCGTGAAATGCACCGTTGAATTCGTGCCCGGGCATGCTGTCAACCGCCTGTATGACAGAGAGGGCAAAGCATACCCTGTGGATCTGACTATGCTGGCAAGTAGCATGGCCCAATTCCCCATCCTCTCCGACTCACCCGGAGCCACTGACTTTGCGAACGTAGATAGGTTTTACACCATCCTCATGACACGCAGTCAGCAAGATGAAATCAACACCTATCAACAGGGTCGCCAGGACGATCCGGTGAACTACTCTACCATCGATGTTTACCGCCTGCGCCAATGGTTGCCTTCGTTCAACATCGGTGGCAACTATTTACATACCCGCGCTGCGGCAGTCGAAGAGGATGCACTGCAGATTGTAGAAAACCCGGTATGGAACATTGACAATAATTTAAATTTTGAAAAATGAGACTAAGAACATTCATAGCCCTCGTCTTGCTGCTTCCGGCACTGTTGGAAGCAGCAGCCTTGCGGGCACAAAGCTCGCGTAACAGTTTCCTGAAGGTAGCTGTGGGGGACATCCGTTACGTGGACAAGGCACACAGCAAGAAACAGACCGTAGGCAGCATCCTGACCGATCTGGCTACCACCGCCGTCACAGGTAAGAGTACTACCCAACACGATGAATATGCCCCTTCGGTGCGTGAGGCTATCGTGAAAGCGTTAAGCGACGTCACACGATTCCGGGTCATCGACGGAGATTTCCACCTTGATGAACTGGCGGGCAACGAAGAAGCCCTTTATGTGGATGGCACCATCAACAGCATCACCGGCACTTCGCAAGTCACCCCCTCCACAGTCAAAGACAAGCCTGCCGAACAATCGTACAAGGTGCTTATCAACGTCACCCTCAATCTGAAAGACGCCCGTACGGACGAAGCGGTGGATAGCCACATATTCAGCATGACCGACAGTGACATCTCCTGGATGACTACGGCTGATAAGGCGCTGAACGATGCCATCGACCGCCTGGCTTCCCGCATATCCGAATACTACAACCACCGCTACCCCCTTCATGGCAGTATCGTGGAACGTGGTGAAGAAAAGAAGGACAAACAACGCACGGTGTACATTGATCTGGGAAACAACTGCCGGGCTGAAAAAGGACAACAGTTCAACATCTACGTCTTAAAAAGCATTGCCGGACGAGAAGCCCGTCAGGAGATAGGCCGCCTGAAAATAGAGGAAGTGATGGGTGATGACCTGAGTCTCTGTAAAGTTACCAAAGGAGAGAAAGAAGTAAAGACTGCATTAGACCAAGAAAAAACATTGGTGATCATCAGTCGGTAATTAAGGATAAATGGAAGATAAAAAAAGGATTATGGGAAAAAAGATTTTTACTATATTGTTTGCAACCATGATGGTAATTGCTATATGCTCTTCGTGCGGCAACGACGATGAGACAAAGAACGACATACGGACCGGCGAAGAACAAGTGGATCAACTGATAGACCAACTGATTCTAAATATCGCTCAAATGTGTGTGGACAAAAAGAACGGCGAGTTCTACTTGCCTGTCAGCTCGAAGGATGAGGCATACAGGTTCTGTGAGTCGCTGACCGGCGAGAAGTGGGACGGCAAGAACCGCACTGTGACATTGGCTGATGCGTATGGCACGGTTATGCTGAAAGCAGGTTCGGTAGAAGGGCTGTATGGCACGGTTATCTTCCGTGATGTGCGCCATCTGGACGATATGACATTGCACCTGGCCGATCCGGAGTATATCAAGAATGATAATTATGGGATAGACCAGTTTGTCAATATATCTGTAATAGGAACATGCACAAACCCGAAATGCAAGTATGTCTATACAAAGAATGCTGCCGGTGTGGGTTATATGCCCTCAGGCTACAAATGTGACAAGTGTGGTAGCAAACTGAATGTAACAACGAGTTGGGGAGGACGCTGACTCGACAAACTCTAAAAGCAATTGATCAAGATGAAAAGTACAATGGACAGAGTGCCGGCATGGCTGGCACTGATGGCAGCAGCCATCCTCACGTTCACCTTCACAGCTTGCAGCGACGATGAAGATATTGAGAATGAAGTGACTTACACCTACGTTTTCACCGAAATTTCGGCATCACACCCCGACTTTCTCGAAGAGAAGGGGAAGATAGAGAACGCCTTCAAGTCTGCCCTCGGTGCTACCGGAAGCAACTTCACGAAGCGGGGTACGGTGGAAGAGTGCGACAAACAAGTTTACGCAGCCTGCGAGAAAGCCTGCAATTCGCTCAAGAGCGAAGTGTGGCAAGGCGATTACCTCTTAGAAGTGACAAACACCCTTACCGAAGAGGTAGTGTGCATGGCTGTATTCAATGCCGACAACGAAAACATCTTCGGTGGTTCCTCGCAGGCTGCGAAAGAGAATACAGCAAAGAACTTTACCAATTTTGTCAAGAAGATATACCCCGACTTCCCCGCTGTACAATCCGGGGGGTTAACATGCACTGATTTCAAAAATGAGGGAGAGTGCTTTGCTTTCATGTATAACCAAATTGACAGAGACGATATTATGGCACAAAAGAGGTTTAGAGGGTTATGCTCCATCTCTTCAGAGTACCTGATAATGAGTTATAAAAGGAGTGATGTCAAGAACGGTTTTTCCAAACTGGATATATGGTTTCGGAAGGAAAAGGGCCAACCGAGGTACATCATTACATTTAAAAATCCGAACCAATGATGCTGCCGGTGAAAACAAATGAGACTGCTGATATATAATATTATAACGGTTATGGCGTTATGGCGTCATGCCAACAAAAAGAAGACAAGAATATGACAAGTATGACGAAGAAATTTTTAACGATTATGTGTACTGCAATGGTGGCAATACTCGCATTTACAGCTTGTAGCAACGATGACGAACCAAAGGCTGTATCAAGTGAAGAGATATTGCTAAACATCAACAAGGTGATTGTTGAGCAGGCTAACGCAGAAAAACTCTACCAAAGAGGTGAGGATGGAAGCACTTTGGTGATGATTGCCGACTCGAAGGAGGCCGCCCATAAGCTGTGCGAGCGTCTTATCCTCGACCGGTGGGATGGTAAACAACGCACGATAAAATTCTCAGACAACAAAGGGGTTATTACTCTTGCTCCTGGTACGGATGAAAGCGTCTTTTACAACGTTACGCTCAAAGCACTTGATAATTTCGGTGATTTGTTTATTCGCATCGCTCCCGAAGCATATCTGGAGGGAGAGAATTTTCCTTGGGAACGATTCCCTGTATCAGGGTGGGTATGTTCCGATTGCGGATTGGAGACATTTAAGCTCTACAGACCAAAGAAATGCAATAGATGCGGAGGTGAGAATTTTAAATAATAAATGAGACAGATCACAATATTTATAAAATGAAACATTATGGGAATGTTATCATGTATTTGATTAGCATGTATAATCCTTTCCGTATCTTTTTGGCAATGACAACGTTCTTGGTAACAGGAGCGTTGTCATCCTGCAATCATGCCGATGAGTTGGAGCCGGTTTCTCCGGTTCCACAGATTGTTTTTCTCTTTTCTCCAAGCGGACTAGGCGACATGAGCTATAACGACTGCATCCTCGAAGGCGTGCAGCGGTTCAAGATGGAACATAAAGAGATTGACCTCTATATATATTCGCCCGAATCATTGCCTGAGGCCGAGAAAATCTTCTCCGACTGGCTCAAACGGCCGGAAAGCGACATTCCGGTGTTGTTTGTTCTGGGTAGCAGCGACTATGAGCCTATGGTAGAAAAGCATCTTACCCAACAAGACCTGACTCCCAACAGGAGCCTTTTGCTGTTTGAAAGCCGGAAACAATATGATGACAAACAGATACACACTTTCCAAATTTCTATGTTCGGAGCCTCGTATCTTGCCGGAGCAGTGGCAAGGCAATGTACGGGAGACAGGAAACCGCTTGTCTTACTTGCCAACCCCTCGGACAGTCCCATCAACATAGCCAAAGACGGTTTTGTTGCCGGTTACGGCAGCGACTGCGATGTGGAGTACCTGGCGGATGATTGGACAGGATATGTGTCGGCTTCGCTCGCTTACCGGAAAATGAGCGATTGGGCGGTTGATTACGACTTCATCTTTCCTGTGGCAGGTGGCTCCAATGCCGGTATCTACCGCTACTCCCGAGAATTTGAAGATTCACCGTACCTCGCAGGTATGGACATCGATCAATCAAGTCTCTCCAACCGGATCACTGGCTCGGTCATTAAGCATATCGACCAATTGATTTACAGGTATCTGACGGAATGGGTCGTCACGGGGATTATGCCAGAGAACCAACTTTACGGTCTTGAAAGCGGGTATGCCGACTGGCTGGTCGCATCCCGATACGCGAATAATTTCAACAGTTTAGTCAATGACATACGCCAACAGGCTGTTATTTTCGAGAAAGAGTATTATGAAACGAATGGTTATTAAACTTATTGCACCACTCCTCTGCCTGATCGGTCTGTGGAGCTGTTCGGATGATGAATCTTCCATGTCCTATGCCGATAAACAGTGGACAGAGAAAACCGTTGCCGTGGTGCTCCCGATGGAGAAAGGACTTGCTGCGCATTGGGAAAGAACGTTGGGTATGTTTGCAACCAACTTTGAACGTGCATTCAAAAACCACGAGACAGGTATCAGATTGAAGTTTGAATACTACGACGAGGCAAATGCCGATATGCAGGAACTTGCCCAATCGCTGGCTTTCAACGATGAAGTATATGCCGTCATCGGCGGATTGTATTCATCCAACGCTGCAATCCTCGCGGCTGAATTGACCCTTGTAGGCAAGACATTCTTCACACTCGCCACTACAGAACAACTGGTTCGTGCATACGCATCGACAGGCTATCTTTGGGCGATGACCGAAACCGACATTACGCAATGTGAGGTACTTCTCTCCAAGGTGATTAACTATGGAGGTAAAAGCGTGGCACTTTTGGCCAAGGATAATGACAATTACGGGCAGACGTTCATGGATTGGTTCGCATTTCAGGCACGCGAACTCGGGTTGAAGAATATGGGCAGCTATGCTTACACCCCCGATAACATAGCGGATGTGTCCCGCCAAGCCATGCAGTCGGGTGCAGAGTATGTGATATGTATCCCCTCTGAGATTGAAGAGATGGGACCGATGCTTGAAGCGCATAAAACACAAAGCCTGAACAGTCAGAGTGTACCGAGGATGTTGTTTTCGGATACAGCCTACGGTGCGGATGTGCTCAAGATTCACGGAGATGCAGCCGAAGGGATAGAGGGAGTCGCATTTGGTGCCGATCCTGAATCGGGGTTCGACGTAAGTTATCGGACCTTTTTCAATGCCACGCCCACTCTGGGAGAATCACAGCTCCACGATGCCGCCATGCTCATCGGCTATGCAGCATGGCATCAGCAGTTCAATCCGGAGCTGTCGTTACAAAAATCACTCAGGGCTGTTGTTTCAGGAGAAGACTTGAACATGGGCAGCTGGACGGGTGAGGATATGAGGCTTGTGGTGGATGCGCTTGCTGCCGGCAAGTCGCCATACGTCCGTGGGGCTTCAGGCCATCTGAGGTTTGATGCAAAAGTCTTTACCAATGTGCTTGCTACGACTTACTATAACTTCAAGGTTTACAACGGGCAGTATATCATCCTCGACTATAACACCAGCGATGGAGGAAACCGCACGGATGCGACACTTGCCGGTTGGAACTGGAAGGCTTCGCAGATGCAGGATTTCAACAATTCAGGAGAATTCGATTACCCTGTACATACCGGCAACTGGGCACTTCTGGTTGCTTCCTCCAAAGGATGGGCCAACTACCGCCATCAGGCAGATGTGCTCGCCATCTACCAGCAGCTCAAACAGGCCGGATATACCGACGACCGTATCATTCTCATTGCCGAGAACGATATAGCCGACAATGTGTCGAATCCTAACAAAGGAGTTGTGCAGGTGACCATCGGAGGAAACAACGTGTACGAGCAAGTAGAGATAGACTATCACATGTCGGAGTTGCAGGCAAAAGACATACTTGCCATACTGAGCGGAGAAAAAAGCGAAAGACTGCCCATCGTAATCGAATCTACCGCAAACGACAATGTATTTGTCTTCTGGAGCGGACACGGAGTGCCCGGTGCCTTATGCTGGAACGATGATGCCTATGGCATTATGGGTGACCAACTTGACAAGACTTTCCGTCGGATGAGGGAAAAGAGAAGCTATCGTAAACTCCTGATGATGGTCGAGGCTTGTTTTTCGGGCGGTGTGATGGAGCAATGCCGGAATATTCCGGGAATGTTGTTCGTCACGGCTGCCAATGGTGACGAAACCTCCAAGGCAGACGTGTTCAACGGCGAGATGAAAGTATGGATGAGCAACCGCTTTACCTCCACCTTTATTGAGCAGATCACCGAAAACAAGAACATTGCCCTACGCGACCTATATTACCGATTGTTCATCAATACGGTCGGTAGCCATGTGATGGTCTATAACGCTGAAAACTACGGTAACCTTTATTCGGCTGATATGTCAGAATTTATAAACTTCAAAAAATAATCAAAATGAAACAATCTACGTTACGCCTGCATTTACAGCGGTAACATGCGCCTTGATTCCTATATCAACCGGCTGGACAAAGTATTGTCGCATATCCTCGTCGCCCACCGTCAGACCGATAGGCGGCACAACTACATCTACAACGTCTATGTTAATATTTCAGTCAATGATAGTAAAAACAGAGAACGATACCACGCCTGCCGCTTCGACCAGCTAACAGGCTGAAGATCTCATAGAATACACAACAATAGCTCCTGCCGACATCTGAGTAGGATTCCGGATAGCAAAAACATAAATAAGTAAAACAATAAATCATCATTTTCATTATGAAGCAAATACTTTATATCATCAGTATCGCCTTGATGGCAGCAATAGCATTTATATCGTGCAAGGGAACAAGCAAAACAAATCCCACAGAACCTGGCATTCCGAACTTCATCGGCACATGGTACTATGAAACCATGACTCAAACCGTGCTGGGCACCGCCTCCGACACCATGCTTTACGACTACATCAACAACCCGCAAGAACAGCAATTCTACGAAGTCTATACTCCGGACAGCGTGATGACCTTCTACACCATCCAAAATGACACGCTGATGAAAAAGCTGCGGTTTCGATATGCTTTCCACAACGACACCCTCTATATGTCACACCCCAATAAACCGGTGCAAACCGTACATGTAAAGAACTTCACAGACAGCACTGTGACCATAGACTACACTCGCACTTACCGCGACACTCTCTTCTACTGTACCTCCACTACTCGTCGCAGCGAACTGCCTAAGTGGAAATTTGAGAAGTAAAAACAAATAATAAATACATTAGCAAATATGATAAGAAGAAAATACCTGCTACTCTTTGTCGTGTCCTTTACCTTGCTCTTGGTCGGATGTGACAACGACCTCGGATATCAAAGTCCTGACGATGAGTGGACTGCCGAAACGTTGGTATCCGAAGCTGACGTGGAACGCTCCGGTGTGGATGCCTGGTTCCGTTCGGAAACTATCAGCGACCGGATATTCAACCGCATGTGGCTCAAGTCATGGAAAGAGGACTGTCCTTTGAAGCGATCCGAACTACGTTATTTAAAAATGTTGCATCGTAACGCTGACGGTAACCCGCAAAGGGGTGAGATGGTGGTGAACGCTGCCATTGCCGATAAAGTGATTGATGTATTTCGCCGGCTCTACCAGGCAGACTACCGCATTGAGCGAATGGTGTTCATTGACAACTACGATGCCGACGACGAAAGCTCTATGCGTGCCAACAACTCCTCATCGTTCAACTTCCGCTTCATGACCGGATCTACTACCAAAATTTCCAAGCATGGACTTGGTCTTGCCATTGACATCAATACGCTTTACAATCCATATGTCAAGCAAAAGGATGACGAATCCTGGCATATAGAACCGGCTACCGGCGAACCATACGCATTCGACCGTGAGAACAGGACGGATATACCCTATAAGATAGATCATAACGACCTTGCATATCGACTCTTTACAGAAGCCGGATTTGAATGGGGTGGCGATTGGACTTCATTGAAGGATTACCAGCATTTTGAAATTAAAGATACTGATGATTGTTTTTCTGAACATGAAATTAATCTCATTCGTTCACATGACACAACAAGTCTCATGAGGATTTTAACTGTGGACAATATAAATGACTCGATTCTTTTACGCACTGTTTCTTCAGATGTAAGCAAAGAAATGATGGCAACGAAAGAATACGAACTGTTGGTAAACCGTATGTTGGCTACTGTTCGTAATCCTGAAAATGAAGGTGTTGGAATTGCGGCTCCTCAAGTTGGTATTCTTCGTCGCATTGTAGCAGTACAGCGATTTGATAAAGAAGGATATCCTTTTGAAATTCTTGTAAATCCTGAAATCATCAGTTATTCTGAACAGACGCAACTTGGAACTGAGGGATGCCTTTCTATTCCAGATAAAGAGGGTGAAGTTTTAAGAGCGGCAGATATTACAGTCAAGTATATTGATGGAAAAACTTCTGAATCTCGTGAAGAAAAAATTTCGGGATTTACAGCAGTGATATTCCAACATGAGATTGATCATCTTTATGGGCGGCTTTATATTGACTATCTATCATCTGGTTCTCAAGAATAATAAATAATTAATATAATTACTGATGTTGTGAAGTGACGACGAAATTGATTCCTATCATTCTTATGACGCAGCATAGACAAATATCTTTACTATACAAAGTCTTCTTTGGATACATAGTATTAATGGCAATCATCGGTAGTATGGTCGCTATTGTTCTGCACGAGCGTCACCGTGTACAAAAAATAGAAAACGAATCGATTTCTATTTTCCAAACTCAGCACGACATCAATACCGCCCATCGGTATGTGACTGCATTGGTAACTTATGGAGAATCAGTCATGGTATGGAACAATGAGGATTCTCTGGCTTATCGGGAACGCCGTGTGCGTACTGATTCTATGTTGCAAGTCTTGCGTACACAATGTAGTGATTTTATACAACCAGTGCAAATAGATTCACTTCGTACATTATTGGCCGCTAAAGAAGAACATCTGTTCAAAATAATGGAAGCGTCTTGGGAGCAGAAGAGAACGGATAGCCTTCTATTCAATCAGAAACCGACCGTAACGACACAGACAACCACCCGGACCGTTACCCGAAAGAAGAAAGGTATCGCCGGATTCTTCGGTGGCAAGGAAACCGTACAGATGCCGGTTGTTACAACCAGGCAAACCGCACCGGATAAGGAACTGATCTCGTTGTTGAATAAACGGAAACGGGACATAGAAACTTATACGGACAGCCTGCGGTTGTGCAA
Source organism: Phocaeicola sartorii JCM 17136 = DSM 21941 (assembly GCF_054653615.1). Lineage (NCBI taxonomy): Bacteria > Pseudomonadati > Bacteroidota > Bacteroidia > Bacteroidales > Bacteroidaceae > Phocaeicola > Phocaeicola sartorii. The sequence continues at coordinate 139,939 of NZ_BAAIFW010000006.1, read as the reverse complement.
TAGGGAACTCAACCGGAAATTGCGTTTACTTATTACAAGTCTGGATGAGCAGACATGGAACGCCTTCAGGAGCAAGGAAGAGCGTCTGAAAGCTTCCTACGAACATTCGACTTTGGTCATTACCGGCTTGATTATATTCTCAATCATCCTGCTGTTCATTTCGTATCTTGTCATACAACGGGATATTAAGGTCAAGGCAAAAAACAGGAAGCATCTGGAAGAAACGATAGAGCAGAACATCGCGCTGTTAGAGATGCGGAAGAATATCATCCTGACAATCTCCCATGACATCCGTGCCCCTCTGAACGTAATCAGCGGCAGCGCGGAACTTGCCGTGGATACCAGGGAAAAGAAACGAAGGAACACGCACCTGAATAACATCAGGATTGTGTGCCGACATGTTGTACATCTGCTTAACAACCTGCTGGACGTGTACCGCCTGAACGAGGCAAAAGAAACCCGCAACGATGTACCGTTCAACCTGAATGCCCTGTTGGAACGCATCGCCTTCGGCTTCTCCCATGTGGTCAATAACAAAGGCATCCTATTCAATCACGATTTTACCGGTACCGATGTCAAACTTTGCGGTGACGTGGACCGTATCGAACAGATTTTGGACAACCTGCTCAGCAATGCCGTCAAATTTACAGAAACCGGTACAATTAGCTTGAATGCCCGTTATAACGAAGGTGAATTAGTATTGGAAGTCAAGGATACCGGCATAGGCATGAGTGAAGATGCGCTTTCACGTATCTTCCGCCCGTTTGAGCGGTTGGACTCCGTCAGAAACGCGGAGGGTTTCGGATTAGGCCTGCCGATAACAAAAGGTCTTGTCAACCTGCTTGGCGGGACAATAGACGTGACGAGCGGCATTGACCGGGGTAGCACGTTCCGCATTACACTTCCATTGAAAACCACGGATGAAACGGTAGAGAGCGAAAGCCTGATAATCCCACATCCGGCACATTTGCCTCGGAATGTACTTGTCATTGATGACGATACGATGCTGTTGAATGTGATAAAAGAGATGCTGGAGCGTAACGGGATGAATTGTACGACCAGCGTAAGCTCCAAAGATGTGGTCAAGGCGATGCGGGGCAAGGATTATGACCTGTTGATCTCTGATATTCAAATGCCAGGGACCAACGGCTTTGACTTGCTGACCTTGTTGCGCAACTCGAACATCGGAAACTCCCGCACCATCCCTATTGTAGCCATGACCGCACGTGGTGACAGGGACAAGGAGGCTTTTCTCCATGCCGGATTTACGGACTACATCTATAAGCCGTTTTCTTCATCGGAACTTCTCGGCCTGCTTTCGAGGATAAAGACAAACAGGCGGGAGGAAAAACCGGAGGTTGATTTCAGTTTGATCCTTTCCGAGGTCAGTGACAAGCACAAGGCATTGCTTTCCCTTATATCCCAATCAGAGAAAGACCGTGAAGAACTTGATGCAGCCATAAAAAACGGCGACAGGCAGAAGTTGCGTGAAATCACCCACCGTATGCAACCGATGTGGGAGTTCCTACGGATGGCGGAACCTCTGTTGGCATACCGGACTTTATTGAAAGACAGTGAAACAAGCGACAAAGAGTTAAATGAATATACCCGGCAGATAATAGCCAGCACCGCCATGCTCATCAAGGCGGCGGAAGCCGAGATAAAAAGACTGACAAATGAAACGGAAGATACTGATAGTTGAAGACAACGTGGGGTTGTCGCAAATACAGAAAGACTGGCTTTCCCGGGCCGGTTATGAAGCGGTGACAGCCATGAGCGAGCCGATAGCCCGCTCGTTGATACGCCGTATGCAGTTCGACCTTATATTGTCGGACGTACGGTTGCCCGAAGGCGACGGCATTTCCCTTTTGGAATGGCTGCGCAAGGAGAAGAAAGACATCCCGTTCATCATAACGACCGAATACGTTTCCGTTCCGGACGTTGTGCGTACCATCAAACTGGGAGCCAGGGACTACCTGCCCAAACCTGTGTACAGGGATCACCTGCTGGAACTGGCGGAAGATGTGTTCCATCCGGTAGCCACCGTGAGAAAGCAGGAACGGCAGTTGTTCCACCGCACAAGCCCCATGATATTGAAAGTGGAAAAGTTTGCCAGGCTGGTTGCCCCGTCCGATATGTCCGTGATGATACTCGGGGTCAACGGGACCGGCAAGGAGTCGGTAGCGCAGACCATCCATGACAACAGCGAACGGTATGGCAAGCCTTTTGTCGCCGTAAACTGCGGCGCATTGCCCCGCGAGTTGGCCGCCTCGCTGTTCTTCGGGCACGAGAAAGGCGCGTTCACCGGTGCGGACACGGCAAAGAGCGGATATTTCGACCTGGCGAAAGGCGGCACGCTGTTCCTTGACGAGATAGGCACGATGCCGCATGAAATCCAATCCATGCTCCTCCGGGTATTACAGGAGAATGTATATACCCCGATTGGTAGCGGCAGGGAACGGATTTCGGATGTCAGGGTCATTTCCGCGACAAACGAGAATATGGAATTGGCTATCAAGGAGGGACGGTTCAGGGAAGACCTTTACCATCGTCTGAACGAGTTTGAGATTCGGCAGCCCTCCCTGGAGGAATGCCCGGAAGATATCATTCCGTTGGCGGAGTTTTTCCGTGAACGTTTCTCCAAAGAGTTGAAAAGGGAGACATTGGGATTTACGGAGGATGCCAAACGCAGGATGCTTGCCTACCGGTGGCCGGGCAACGTGCGTGAACTCCGAAACCGTGTCAAGCGTGCCGTACTGGTCTCTGAGTCTCCGATGCTTGACGTGGACGGATTGGAAACAACTGTCTGTGTATGTAGAAATGAGGAAACAGACACACTTGCAATCCTGCCTCTGAAAGGTGAAGCATTTGAGAAAGAAAGCATTATCAGGGCTCTCAAAGCCTGCAACGGTCACCGGGAACAAGCGGCTGGAATGCTGAACATCAACCCGGCAACACTGTACAGGAAGATGAAGAAATACGGGCTGAAATGAATTTAACGACTAAAAATAGTGCAAATGTCGCTGAATATGTGTACTTTTGCACTTAAATAGCGAAAAATGCGGCGTACTGTCTAACGGGCAGTTGCCGTTTATATATAGACATAAGACCGCAAGCGTCCTAATGGGAATCTGGAAAATGAACATTAACAGGAACTATTGCGTGATTGCTTATGCTATGCCTTGGCATAGCGTGCATTCACCTATTCCTGTTAAGGGCATTCCAGAGCCTCCATTAGAAATAGCGTGGATTGCACGCTTCTTTTTTACAGTTTCCGGTTGAAAAAGAATTAAAGCTATGGCAAGGATTCAAGTTGTGACGGCAATAACATTGGACGGTTTCCTTCCGGAACCGGCCGGAGCACTTGTGTCCTGGGTAAGAAACGACAGGCGGGGTTTCCCCTTTTGGCGTGAACGCTGCTCGGCCCTTATATTGCCCCATTCCATCCTTGATTTGCTTTGCGAGAAAGACAACAGGGACGATTCATTCACTTACCTTGCTGAAATCATAGAACCGGAATCGGTGGAGCTGCTTCGCGGGCTTTTCCTCTATGATCTTGTTGATGAACTTGTGGTTTACCAGCTGCCGTTTTCTGCCGGACAAGGGATTTCCGTGTTGAATACATTCCGACCACAACATTGGGAACTGCATAAAACCACCTCTTTTTCCAACGGCATCTGCCGCCTTATCTACCGCAAATCTTGCAAGATGTAACTTGCATTTTGCGAAAAACCTTGCATTTTGCAAGAACATTTTTATCACTACTTTTCATACTAAAAATTTTTATTCCACTGTATTTCAATGGAATGCCGATGCCATTCAGTGAAATACATGGTCATTGGTACGCCATTAGCCCTATATGTAGTATAACCTGTTGCGCGACAAGGTGTAAGCAAAACTATTATTTACACTAAAGACAGAATGCATTATGCTACAGATAAACAGCGAAAGTGTCCAAATAATGCTCATGCAAATCATGGAACGGTTCGATAGAATCGACCGTACCCTGGAGCGGATGAACAAGTTGAAAGAGTGTCTGGAAGGCGACACACTTCTGGATAACTATGACCTTTGCCAATTGCTCGGCATCACCAAACGCACGCTGGCACGTTACCGCCAGAAGAAGTATGTCACCTATTACATGATTGACGGACGGACTTACTACAAGGCCTCCGAAGTGGAAGCGTTCCTCAACCAAAAAGGGAAGGTGTTGCCCCCGAAACTGAAAAACCGGATGGATGTTCAACTCAAAAAATGACTGGTATGGAAATAGTATGTATCGACAAACAGACGTTCGATGAACTTCGGGTACGTTTCGGCAAACTGGAGGAAAAGGTAATGGGTATGTGCCGTCCGGTGGAAGACCTCGGCTTAAAAAAGTGGCTTGACAACCAGGAGGTGTGCGAGATATTGCGCATATCCAAAAAGACGCTTCAGGTGTACCGTGACAAGGGTATCCTGCCTTACTCACGCATCAAGCACAAGATTTTCTTCAAAACCGAAGACGTACACAAACTATTGGAATCGAATTACTACCACTTAAAACGAGAACTATGAGCTATCATTTTTTAGAACGGAAAGACCCGCGTGTCGATGTCCTGTTTCAGGGACTTGACAATATGGAGCGGTTAATCGCAGCGATGGAGGACACCCCTAAATCCGTATTCCACGGCGAACGTTTCCTGACGGACGAGGAACTATCCAAAATTCTGAGGGTCAGCAGACGGACATTGCAGGAATACCGCACACTTGGTGTTGTCCCTTACTATCTTGTACAGGGTAAGGCCCTCTACAAGGAATCGGACATCCTTAAAATATTAGAGGATGCCTACAAACGGTGCAAAGAAGATATGCGGTGGGTGTGACATGACAAAACGGAGAAACGGCTCGTTCATAGGGACATGCGTTTCTCCGTTCTTGATTTTCAGATAGCGTGGGGTGTCCTTTTTCTGCCTTTCCGGGTGGTGAAATCCTCCTCGCAAAGTTCAGTCGTACCACAGAAACCGCTTGCTTTCAAAATTTTCATATCCTCGTCCACTTTTTTATCCGTCACCTGCGCGTAAAGTTGCGTTGTAGAAATCGACATGTGTCCCATCATGCGGCTGACCGTTTCTATCGGGACTCCGAGTGAAAGTGTGACATGGGTTCCGAAATTATGGCGGGCCTGGTGGAAGGTCAAATCAAAACCGTACACCTTTCCCAGTTCCCGCGTCAGCAGGATAAAATAGCCACGGCGGTAAACATTGAACACATTATCCCCTTGTTGCTGGTTCCGGTATTTTTCAATGATTCGTAATGGAATATCCAACAGGCGGACGGATGAAAGCGTGTCTGTCTTTTGACGGCGTATGTGAATCCACCACGCACCGTCTTCGGATTGTGTGATATCACTCGTCTTCAACCTTTTCAAGTCCGCGTAAGCCAGTCCGGTAAAGGTCGAAAACAAAAACATGTCCCTCACGAATTGCAGTTGAGGTTTCTCCACGGGAGTCTCCATGAGTTTCTTGAGGTCTTCCAGCTTCATGTGGCGGCTCTTCCGTTGTGGCAACGCAGGGTGGAGACGGCAGTACGGGTCACGGCGGAGCGTTCCCTGGCTGACTGCCAGTTTGGTCATCTTTTTCAGGCGGTACAGATGCTCATGCACGGTCTTGGGCATCATGTGGCAGTCCTTGCAAAGGAACAGTTCAAAATCATCATAGAAATTCTTGTCAAGGCTACGTAGCGTGACATCTTCCACGCCTTTCTTATCCTTGATGAAAGCGGAAAGGTGCTTGTACGATCTCAAGTAAGAATCAAGCGTTTCCTTGATGCGATCCAGCCCAACACGTCTTCTGAAATCTTCGTTATGTTCCCGGAAGAGAGCCAGCAGGGTAAGCGGTTTCAGCCCGACACCCATTACGGCGTTCTTCACCAGTTCCGCCGTGATGAATCCCAGGCTGTTCTTAATCCGGTTGTAATGTCCGGTAATCTCCTCCGTCAATTCGTCTATGGCACGGTTCACTATCACCGCATTCGCACTGCGTCCGTTGGCACGGCCTTTTTCCGGATTCCAGATGTCGGGATTGACGGATACCTTCGTGCCAATCTGTTCCCATTCGGCATCGATGCTCACCTTACACAGCAACTGGCACGTCCCGTCCTTGCGCATCTTGGTACGGTTGATATAGAACAGTATCGCGAATGTGCTGCGATGTCTGATAGTATTGTCTGTATGTTCACTTTTCTTTTTCATGTCGTTGGCTTTTTATCGTTTGTCAAATAACCACGGAGAAACGTTCTGCTATTCTCTCGTTCAATATCCGCGTGTCTGCATTTATCTTGTCATCAGTTACTTTGGCGTAAATTTGGGTCGTCTCAATCCGGGCGTGTCCCAACATCTTGCTGACCGTTTCAAGCGGAACCCCATGTCCGAGCGTGATTTCGGTTGCATAGGTATGGCGGCCGGCATGAAAAACCAGCGGACAGTCTATGTCACAGAGTTTTGCGATACGTTTTAAGTTAAGGTTCATCGTGCTGTTGGAATACATGGGTAGCAGTTTCCCGTCCGGTGCTGTGTCCCTGTATTTCTCCATGACATGTAACGGCAGGTCCAGCAGGGGGATTTCAAACTCGACTCCGGTTTTCCGGCGCGAGCTTCTGATCCACCATGTGCCGTCATCGGCAAGTGACAAATGCTCTTTCGACAGAAGCCGCATATCACTGTACGGGATGCCGGTGTAGCATGAGAATAGGAACAAATCCCGTGTGAGATAAAGGTTCGGTCTGTGAAGAGGCATGGTCATAAGCCGTTGCAGTTCCTCGGATGTGAGATACCTCCGTTTCTGTTTCGGGCGCACGGGTTCATAGCCGGTAAACGGGTAGGTGGTGATGATGCCGTCCGCCACGGCTTCACCAACGATGATTTTCAACTGCACGGTCAGGTTGATAATCGTTCCCGGAGAGAGGCGGCAATCCGTCCGAAGGTGCGAATCGTAATCCTGTATGAAGGAGAGGGTCAATGCCGAAAACGGGATATCCGACAAGTTGTACTTTTCCCGCATGAACCTTTCCACATGGTTGTAGGCGTTCCGATAGCTTCTCAAACTGCCTTCGGTCCGGTTTACACCCACGCGCTTCGCGAAGTTCTCAATAAACGTGCGGAAGTAGCTCAATAACGTTGTCTGTTCACCAGCCATACCCAGCAGCAGACTTTTGACATCATCCGCAGTCACACTGTCACGAACAACCGACAGTTCAGCATAGATTCCCAATGCCATCGCACGGATTTCATCCAGCCGGTTGTTGATTTCCTTCGCCTTCACACTTTTGCCTGAAGCACGCCCCGAACTCCATATTGCCTGCGGCACACGGAGTTTCAGGCTGAAAGCCGCTTCAGAATACTTGCCGATGTTCAGCCTTGCCATTACAGGACACATACCATCGGCATCCGCCTCGCTCTTTTTGAGGTAGAACGACACCTTTACATTCGCTTGATCCATAGCTTTTTACTTTGTTTGCAAAATTACCGGATATCGAGCAAATGAACGGCATGACGAATATAGCGGAATATGGAAAGAAGCTCCATGCGTAACATTCAGAACCTGTATTTTCTCCCTTTAGCAAAAAAAGCATTAACTTTGTACTCGCAAAATATGAGTGAAACAGCGTTCTTTACGGTGATGTCAGTGGCAGTGCATAGACCTTTTTCCAATATTGTTTTCGACCTTGAACAGGCAACGGATAAGTAGCAATTTATTTTCCTAACTCCTCCAAAACAGGTCAAAACCATATAATGGACGAATATAGGTAAAACCTACATATCTCCCTTTTATTCCAACGGTTTGCATTATTCCTGCGAAATCCATCCGTATGTGAGCGAGTTTTCCTATCTTTGTCAATATGGCGTATGTCGGGAAAATGATGTACGTCATATATTTTAATGCCTGGTATGAATCTGATTGAAATTGTATGAAAACATATATTTGTCTGTTATGGGTCGTTTTTGTGTGTATAGGTTGGGAAATGCATGCATCGGTAGATGTACATCCTACTTTTATCACGACTAGCGACGGATTGGCGAATAATTCGGTACGTTATCTGTTCCAAGACAGCAAAGGGTTTATTTGGATGGGGACATTGGATGGGCTGAGCCGTTATGACGGCCATTCGTTTGTGACATTCCGTCCGGAATCAGGCGATAAAATTTCTTTGGCAAATCATCATGTAAAGAAGATACAAGAAGATCGGAATGGTTTCTTATGGTTTATCACTGCCCCGGAATTAATGAGTTGTTACGATTTGAAACATGATTGTTTTGTTGATTTTACAGGGTGTGGGGAATATAGGAGGCCTTACAATAAAATATTGGAGACTGCTGGCGGGGATATCTGGCTGTGGCATCATCAAAGTGGATGTCGTAAAATAGTCTGTAAGGATGGAATTCACTCTTCTGTATCTTTTACAAAGGAAAATGGGAAATTGTTAACTAATGCAGTGAATTCCGTTTATGAGGATGAACAGGGAGTGATTTGGATTTGTACTCAGCTAGGCTTGTTTCAGGTGACGGAAGAGGGGCAGACCCGGGTTGTTCAAGATGGTTTGTCTTTTGTGGGGGCGATGTCTTTTCGTCACAAGATTTTTTTTGTAACCTCTGATGGAGGTATTTATGAAAAGTCTTCAGGTGAGAATTTGTCTTTGACAGCCCGGTTGCCGTGGAAACTTTCTGCTTTTAATACCTATGAGTCCTGTCGCTTACAGAACGATTGGGTGTTTTTTACTCCCGAGGGTGGGGAGGTGTTTAGCATGTCTGAGAAAAGACTGATTCATGATGCTTCGCTTGATATCCGTTTAGGAAAATGTGAAAAGGATAATTTGAATAATCTGTGGATTTCCAATGGTACCGGTCTTGTGCATTATATTGATGTTCGGACACGTGCCGTCCGGATTTTTAGATTAATGTCTGATGAAAAAGTTAAGTTGATAGGAGATGAACGTTATCATATCATACAGGATGTTTCACGTGGACTGATATGGATCTCCACTTATGGTAATGGTTTATTTGTTTATGATTCTCAAAAGGAGGAGATGACCCATTACTCTTATCATGTGGATGAGTTCAATCGGGTGAATTCTGATTTTCTTTTATATGCTATGGGCGACAGAACCGGTAATATCTGGTTGGGATCAGAATATTCCGGCATCGCTTTATTGTCAGTGCTAAATGATGGGGCAACTTATATTTATCCTGAAAATGAGAAATTGGTGGATCGTTCCAATACCATCCGTATGGTTACGTGTATGGAGAATGGAGACGTGCAGGTAGGAAATCGTCGGGGGGGATTGTTTGCTTATGACTGTCACTTGGATTTATTGCAAAGAAATTATTATCATCTTAGTGTTTTTGCTCTCGAAGAGGATGACAAAGGGCAAGTATGGATGGGAACCCGTGGGGATGGATTGTGTATAGGCGATAGATGGTATGTGCATCGGGCTGATGATGTGAATTCACTTGCACATAATCATATTTATGATATCTATAGGGACTACCGGGATAGAATGTGGATTGGAACGTTCGGGGGAGGACTCGATTTGGCTGTTTATCAGAAAAACGATTTCGTGTTTCATCATTTTTTGAAGGGGAGTTTTGGAGAGCAAGAGGTTCGTACTATTACTGCTGACCGGAATCATTGGATGTGGGTAGGAACTAATAATGGTATTTATGTATTCCATCCGGATTCTTTGTTGAATGATTCGCGGCAGTATTACGTTTATAACTTGGATAATGGGAAAATACGTAGCAATGAAATTCGTAACATTTTCTGTGACAGCAAAGGCCGTATGTGGATTGGAACTACAGGTAGAGGCTTTTCTGTCTGCCAGTCAGGACAAACTTATGATCAGTTGGAATTCCGGCATTATGATGAGGATGATGGGTTGGTAAATAATGTAGTCCAGTCAATCATAGAAGATAGAGATGGAAAAATCTGGCTGGGTACCGAATATGGGATGTCCCGGTTTGATCCGGATACGGAGACTTTTGATAATTTCTTTTTTTCAGCTATAATGCCCGGCAATGTCTATTTGGAGAGTAGTGCCTGCGTTATGAAAAACGGACATTTGCTGTTTGGAACGAATCATGGTTTGGTTGTGGTCGATCCTGAAAAAGTCATGCCACAGCATGTCGTTTCTCCGGTAGTTCTCACAGACTTAAAAATAAATGGAATTTCCGTTCGTCCCGGAGATGTTGATTCTCCTTTGGCGGAAGCGTTAAGTTATACAGATAGAATAGAACTGAAATATTATCAGAATTCATTCAGTATAGACTTCTCTACTTTTGACTATTCTATGGCAAATGATGCCAAGTATATTTATAAGCTAGCTCCATACGATAAAGATTGGGGAGTTCCTTCTTCCTTGAATTTTGCAGCTTATAAAAATTTGTTGCCGGGTACTTATCAGTTACATGTAAAAGCATCCAGTGCTTCCGGTGTATGGGGGAAAGATGAAACCGTATTGCAGATTGTTATTACTCCGCCTTTTTGGAAAACGGGTTGGGCCTTTGCTATTTATGTGATTCTGATTTGTATGGCAATGTATATTACGTTCAGACTAATCCATAAGTTTGCTACCTTGCGGAACCGTATCCAACTGGAAAAACAGTTGACGGAATATAAATTGGTCTTTTTTACCAATATCTCTCATGAGTTTCGTACTCCGTTGACGTTGATACAGGGAGCCTTGGAGAAAATAGAGACTATGGGCAGGGTTTCTAAAGAATTGGCTTATCCTATAAAAGTAATGGACAGAAGTACGCAGCGAATGCTCAGATTAATCAATCAACTGCTGGAATTCAGAAAAATGCAGAATAATAAGCTGGTTCTTTCATTAGAAGAAACAGATGTTATCGTTTTCCTTTACGATATATTTCTGAGTTTTAAGGAAACGGCGGAATCTAAAGAAATGGAATTTAGATTTATTCCTTCTGTCAGTTCTTATCCTATGTTTGTTGATAAGGGTAAACTGGATAAGATAGTTTATAATCTTCTGTCCAATGCATTTAAGTACACACCGGAGGGCGGGAAAATAGTTTGTTCGGTAGATGTGGAAGAAGAAACAAAAAAAATGATCATTTCCGTGTCAGACACCGGTATTGGTATTCCTTTAGAGAAACGTGGGCAACTTTTTTCTCGATTTATGCAAAGTAGTTTCTCCGGTGATAGTATGGGAATCGGGTTGCATTTGACTCACGAACTTGTAAATGTGCATAAAGGAAGCATTGAATATGCGGAGAATGAAGGGCAGGGTTCTGTTTTTACAGTCACTTTGCCATTGGATAGTTCTGTATATGAGTCAAAAGATTTTTTGATCTCTACAGTCTTAATGGAAGAAACGGATCATACAGACGAAGGCATTCCGTGCCGTCTCGTAAAAGAAGAACAGATGGTGGCTCCTTTAAACAAGAAAAAGATATTGATCATTGAAGACGATACTGACATTCGTGAATTTTTGAAGAAAGAAATATCTGTTTATTTTGAGGTGGTAGCCGAGGCTGATGGTGTGGCGGGTTTTGAACGTGCACGGACTTATGATGCTGATCTGATAATATGTGATGTCCTGATGCCGGGAATGAATGGGTATGAAGTAACCCGTAAGTTAAAAAATGAATTCAGTACCAGTCATATTCCGATCATTCTACTGACAGCTATGGGAACTACCGAAAATAAATTGGAAGGAGTGGAAAGTGGGGCGGATGCGTATGTAACCAAACCGTTCAGCTTAAAATTGCTTTTGGCACGGATGGTTCAATTGATTGACCAGCGTGAAAAGTTACGTGAGAAATATGTGAATGATCCCAGTATAGAGCGACCGGCTATTTATACTTCTGATAAAGATAAACAGTTCCTTGATAAATTGCAGGCTATTATAGAGCAGGAGTTGGGAAATCCGGAATTTACGATGGAAGACTTTGCTGCCCGGATGAAATTGGGGCGTACTGTATTCTCTAAGAAAGTTCGTGGTTTGACAGGGCATACTCCTAATGAATATTTCCGTATTATTCGTCTGAAGAAAGCGGCGGAATTATTGTTGGAAGGTAATTATAATGTGAGCGAAGTATCTTATAAAGTAGGTATCAGTGATCCGCTTTATTTTAGCCGTTGTTTCAAGACACAGTATGGCGTGTCTCCTTCTGTTTATCTGCGTGGAAAAGAGAAAGAGGGGCTGAAGACGTAGAGGAGATATGGGAGACAGATAAAAAGCCGATAGAGTATTCTTTGGCAACTCTACCGGCTTACAGTGTTAAACTGAAAACAGAAGTTTAAAACTAACCTCTGAGGACTAATGTCTAAAACAACCTTTTACCTATCTTAAATCCACATATCTTTTCATTGCCTCCAAATAATAATAATCGGCATAATTCAGAGGAGTATCTATTTCGGAACCGTGAGGCAGCGAACCGGTGGAATGTTCCAGTATGTATCCTTGATTCTTGCCTTTGTCTGCCAGATAGCCTTTACCGGACAAACTTTTCAGTTGTTGTTCGGCATAGTCAAAATATTTCTGCCCGTCCGGAACCAGCGTGCTGAGCTCTAGCAGAGCGGAAGCGGTGACGCAGGCGGCGGAGGCGTCGCGGGGGGTGTCTTTACCAGCCGGAGCATCGAAATCCCAGTAAGGAATTAGGTCTTCGGTCTTTACGCGTTCCATAATCATATTGGCGATGCTCACAGCCTGTTGCAGGAAAAGTGTATCTTGGGTTTCACGGTAACAAGCGGTGTATCCATATACGGCCCATCCTTGTCCGCGCGACCAGGCGGAAGCATCGTTCTTTCCCTGATGGGTACCCTGGCTTTCTACAGTTCCGTCGTTATGGTAGCTCACTACATGATAAGAGGTATAGTCGGGACGGAAGTGATGTTTCAGGGTGGTCTGGGCATGGGTGATGGCTACCTCCCGGTATTTGTTGTCACCGGTGAGCTTGCTGGCACTGAAGAGCAGGTCCAGATTCATCATGTTGTCAATGATGACCGGGAAGTTCCAATGTCCGAAATCCCATGAACGGATGCAGCCTATTTTAGGATCGAAGCGCAGGCAGAGGTTGTCGGCAGTTTCTATCAATACATTTTTGATGGTATCATTGGGCGCAAGGCGGAGGGCGTTGCCATAGCTGCAATTGATCATGAATCCCAAATCGTGGGTGTCCTTGTAATATCTGACGGGGTTCAGCAGATTGGTATATTTTATGGCTTGTTCTTTCAACTCGTTGTCGCCTGTCAGTTCATAAAGATACCACAGGCTGCCGGGGAAGAACCCGCTGGTCCAGTCGTAGATGCCACACAGACGGCGTTGGCCCAGTTTGTCGGCCGAAGGATTGGCCCAAAGGGAGTTCTGAAAGGATTTGGCGTCTCTTTCCAGCTGGCTGACCAAAAAGTCTGTTGTATATCCGGTCCAGATGGAGCGGGGCAGTTTGGCGGAATCCGCTATTTCGGAAGCGGTCGTCTTTAACTGATACGATGCTATATCCAGCGCGTTGTTTACCCATGCCTCTTGTTGAGGCGCATTGTTTTTGCAAGAAGCCAGTCCGATGATGGCGGATATGGCTAAGAAGAAAACTTTTTTCATACTATTTTATAAAGTTAGCGTGACTTATTCTTGACGCAAAGGTAAGAGTAAGCCTGCTAATCTTTATTTCGGTATGTTGAAAGAACTTTCAAGCCGGTATGAAGGATGCCAATTCTGTTGAAAGGAGTTTTAAATTTGTTGTTTCCCTCCGTTTTTGATGTATTCTGAGGGGAGACAGCCTACATATTTCTTAAAACAGGTGGCGAAATAAGAGGGGGTGTTGAATCCTACCATCAGACTGATTTCCGCCACGTTATATCGTCCTTCCTTCAGCAATTTGCATGCCTGGTTGAAACGTATCTTCCTGATAAATTCCGCGGTGGACTCTCCGGTTACCGCTTTCATTTTCATGTGCAGGGACGAGCGGCTCATATACAGTTCACGGGCAAATTCGTCGGTAGAGAATTCGATGTTGTCCATGTGTTTTTCCACGATACTTACCGCTTTCGTCAGGAACTCTTCATCCAATGGGTTCAAGGCGATTTTCTCCGGCTCTATTTCCAGTGAATTAGAGTAGTGTTCTATCGAACGATAATGGGTGCGCAGAATATTTTTTATCTTGGTTACAATCAGCGCCAATGAGAAAGGTTTGGGAATATAGTCGTCCGCTCCTACCTGCAATCCCTCCAACTGGTCGCTCAGTTCCGATTTGGCAGACAGGATGATAACCGGTATATGACAGGTCTTGAGATTCTGCTTGATGCTGCGGCATAACTTGATGCCATCCATGACCGGCATCATCACATCGGTGATAATCAAATCTATTTCGTTTTCTTTCACTACTTCCAGTGCCTCCTCTCCGTTGCCGGCTTCCAGGGTGATGAAGGATTTGGAGAGTTCTTCACTCAGGTATTGTTGTATCTCGGTGTTGTCCTCCACAATCAGGATGGTTTCCTTCTTGCGCTTTCCTTCGGATGCTGACGCCCCGGCCTCTCCCGGCTGCTGTTCAGTGCCTTCTTTCTCTTCTTCCGTGTCAACGATATACATGTCTTTTACATTGGTGGAATACAGTTGTTTTTCCGTATCCGTTTGGGCCAGTTCTTCGGGCTTGTAGGCTTCTTTGTCTTTGGGCAGATAGATGGAGAAGCAGCTTCCTTCATGTTCTACACTTTCCAGTTCCAGATGTCCGTGATGGAGTTCTACCAATTTTTGTACCAGGGACAGTCCGATACCGCTTCCCGGATGATCGTTTTCCACTTGGTAGAAACGTTCGAATATCTTGGCTTGTTTGTCAACCGGAATGCCTGCTCCCGTATCTTTGACTTGTAGTAGCAGATTGGGGCCGTCTTCTTTCAGGTATACGGTGATGCTTTGACCTTTATCGGTATATTTGAAGGCATTGGACAGCAGGTTGTTTAAGACCAGCTCCAGGTAATTGGCGTCACAGAATACTTTTTTGTCCATCAGGTCGGATTGGAGTTCATACGTTATTTGTTTCCGTTTGGCCAGTTGTTCGTAGAAACGGAAGTTTTTCTCTACGATATTGTGTGCATAAATGGCTTTTACCTTTAGTTGGAAGACTCCTTTTTCCGCCCGTCGGTAATCCATCAGCTGGTTTACCAGATGCAGCAGCCGGTCGGCGTTCTTTTTGATGTATTCCAACTGGTTTCTTGTCCAGCGGTCGTTGGTACGTAGCAATAATTCCTGCAGGGGGGCCAGTATCAGGGTCAGAGGAGTGCGCAGTTCGTGTGAGATGTCGATGAAGAAGCGGGTTTTCATTTCTTGCAGCTCTTCATTGCGCTTTTTGTTCATGCGTTCCATCTGATAATAGAATATCCATGCGATGAATCCCGACACTGCCAGTAAAAAGAGGGTGATGGCCCACCAGGTCTGATACCACGCGGGAAGAATGGTTATTTTTAAAGAGGTAGGTGTCTCATTCCATTTGCCGTCATTGTTTGCCGCCTTTACCAGGAAGTTATAACGGCCCGCCGGCAGGTTGGTATAGGTGGCCCAGTGATGATCTCCGTCTGTATGATACCATTCCTTGTCGTATCCTTCCAGCTGGTAGGCGAATGTATTATGGCGGCCTGCGATGTAATTGGGCACACTGAAGTTCAGCGTAAAGGATGATTGCTTGTTTTGCAGTGTTATTTGTGTTGTCTCGCTGATGTGCTTGTCCAGAATGCCGGTTTTATCGTGCGGAGCGACCGGTATATTGAATAGTTCCATGTTTGTAATGAGGGGGGAGGGCACATAGGGATTATCCTGCATCTGTTCCGGTTGGAAGATGGAGATGCCATTGATGCCACCGAAATACATTTCGCCTTCAGTGGTGCGGCAACAGGCTTTGGGGGTAAACTGATTGCTTTGTAAGCCGTCCATGGAGGTGAAGTTTCTGAACTTTCCTGTTTCGGGATGGAAGCAGGAAAGCCCTTTGTCGGTACTGATCCATAAGCGTCCCAGATGATCTTCCAGAATACTATATACGACTGGATTGGGAAGCCCGTCGGATACACTGTAGCGTGTCTGTTCGTTTTTCTTTTCATCGAATTGGTACAGACCGTTCCGGGTTCCTATCCAGAATGTTCCGTTGGTTGCTTCATGAATGCAGTAAACAAACGCATTTTTCAAATCCGTATGCTTGTCAAGCAATGGAAGGGGATGCAGTTGTCCTTCTTGGTGGGCATACAGGGCAATTCCGTTTTCCCCGCCTATCCACAGGCGTTGCTTGCTGTCGGTCATCAGGTCGCGGATACGGTTTTTGTCTTGTGTTTTTCCACCGGTGTATGCTTCTATAAATTTGCGTTGGGTGGGGTTAAAGGAGAAGAGTCCGTTCAGGGTGCCTATCCATAGATTTCCTTCCTTGTCCGCTGGTAAAATGTCATAGACATTATTGTCGGTCAATGCACTGTTTGCTGTGGTGTAGTTTTCTATGCGTCCTGTGCTGCGGTGCAGGATATTGAGGCCTCCTGTGTGTGTGCCTATGTACACTTTGTCGGCAGCCTCGTCTATGTATATGGCTTTTACATCATTGGCTCCCAAGCCTTGCTGTGCCTGGTAGTAGGTGAAGGTTTTCGAGGAGGGATTGTATTTGTTTACGCCGCCACTGTTGGTCCCTATCCACAAACAGCCGGTACGGTCTTCTGTGATGCTTCCTATTATATTGTCATTCAGTGAGTTGAGGTGTGGAGAGAAGTGAAGGTGTTGGAAGCGTTCTCTCAGTGGGTGATAATAGTTGATGCCGCCATAATAAGTGCCTAGCCACATGCCACCTTGGGAGTCTTTGAAGATGCTGCGGATAGAACTTTGGGACAGGCTTTGTTCTTGCAGACGGTCGCTGACGTGAGCAATGAACTTATCGTTTTCTTCATCGTAAATATATAAGGAGGTGAATGTGCCTATCCATAAGCGGTTTTGCGCATCCAAGGCTAGTGAGCGTACAAAATTGGAACTGATGCTGTTCCCGTTGCTGGCGGTATAGTGTCTGACGGTGTTGGTGCCGGGATGAACAGCATACAAGCCGTCTCCTTCCGTTCCGATCCATAGCAGGGAGTCTGATTGCTGTAGGATGGTCAGCACTTCTTTGGAAGCTCCTTCCGGAAAGGTGAGGATGGTTTGCAGGGTGTGCCGGATAAGTGAGTAGACAGATACCCCTTGGGAGGTTCCTATATATATACGGTCTTGATAGCGGTGTATGGCTGTGGCTTTCAGTGAGAGTAAAGTTGCGTCCATTTTGTCTGTTGTAAATGCGCTTTGTGATATATTGAACAGAGTCAGACCGTGAGATGTATTGACTAGCAAATGCTCCGGATCTATCTCAATAATGCCGGTGACGGCAGCTCTTTTTTTATCTTTTTCGTAATAATAGTTGTAAAAGAAATCTTCGATGGGGTCGTAACAGGATAATCCTTCATCGGTGCCTATCCATACTTTGCCGTTGCTGCCTGCTTGGATGGTACGGGCGGTATTGTGGCTTATGCTGTGCGGGTTTCCTTCTTCGTGCAGATAAACGGTGAAATCGTATCCGTTGTATTTATTTACTCCGTTGAAAGTGGAAAACCACATATTCCCTTTGCTGTCTTGTGTGATGTCAAACACGGTGCTTTGGGAGAGTCCGTCATTGATACCCAGGTGTGTGAAGGAAATCTGGGCTGATACCTTTAACAGGGAGGCTAAGGTGATAAGCAGGCACAAGTAATATTTTGTCATAATTTTATAGTTTTGGATAATAGTCAACGTCTTTCGTGTGTTCAGATAAAGACCGTGGCAATTTATAAAAAATACTTAGAATGACAAAGAATGTGAAGTGAATCATTTACTTAAAAAAAAGAAATGGTGGCAGGTTCCTATGTTTTATGCGCATCCGGGTGAAGATGGCAGGTTCCTCGTGGAATGTTTAAACATAGGAACCCGGTTTTTACAATGTATAACTTAAGATGCTTTTCTTCCCGTTGATTTTTACTTCAACCGTTAGTGCATCTGGCTTGTGGCTGATAATTCTGGCAGAGATTCGGGGGGCGCTTCCTTGTTTCTTGAATGGGTAGATAGCGGTGATATAACGCACTGTCTTTTCATCATTTTTATTCAGGTTGAAAGCGACAGCTGTGCGTTCCGTCCGTTTACGATAAGCCGTGGAATACCATCCCTCTTCTTTTTCCGTCCGGATCTCTTTAGGAGCAAAGCACTGGAGCTTTACATTACTCTCGTTGTCAAAACGGGTAGTGAGCGTATGCTGTTTTTCATCAATATCCACGTTGCCGTCGGCCAGTTGGTAATGCAGGTTTATCATTCCGGTGGCATCTCCCGAAGCTTCGTCCACAATGATGAAGTAGGTGCTTTCTACAAAGAAGACCGTACGGCGGTGTCTCAAGTTCTTATAACTTTGGTTTTCTGTGACCAACACTTGTACCTCTCCTTCCGGTTGCCACAGGCGGGTGACGGACTGGGTGGTTTCCAAGTTCCGGTTATTCAGGGTCAGGGTGTTGTGTACTTTTGTCTGACGGAACCAGTTCCGTAGTTTCATCACTTCTCCTTCACCGGCGTAAATGTAAGAGCCGGAGTCGGGAAAAAGGTTTTTTCCGTTGAACCACAGTTCAAAAGTACCGTTATCGGGCTGGCAGTGCCATTCTCCTTTGGGACCGGCTTTCATGACCATGACGGTTGCGGTTTCGTCCCATCCGTTGCGAAAGGTGAAGAATCCCGAATTCGGAAAGCCTTTGGTGAGGTTTTCCGGGAGTTTGCCTTCGCGCCCTTCTGTGGCCATGTAGCGTATCTGTTCATTCTTGGGGAAAAGTCTCATCCAGTTTTTATAGCGTTTCAAGTCGCTTGATTTTCCTCCTCGTTTGGCATCACTGAAACAGGGATTGGAATAGTCGGGATAGCATACGTTGATGTAAAAGACAATCATTTTCTCTATCGTGTCCCGATAGGAGTGAGGAAATTCTTGTCGGAATCCGTTTACATCGGCCATGATCAATGCTTTGTAGAAAATATCGATACAGGCGGGATGATAATGCAGGTCGAGTTCATACTGTCCGCCGTCGGCATATACTTGTTTCTTTATTTCACGGTTCAGAATATCTATCCCGCTTTTACGCCAACCGGCTGCTTCTTTGAACTCGGGGAAGAAGGCTCCGGCGTAAATCATCCGTTGCGCTTCAAACAATAAATGATTTCCTTCGGCAGAATAGTTATGAAGTATATGCAAGGCATGTTTGTGATAGTTTACCAAAAAATCGGTCAGAAAGTCTGCTGTGAACGAGACGGACGGCAGGAACAAAACGAACTGGTTGATTTGATCTTGCAGTCGGTGGCTTGTTTCTAACGGACGCCATGCGAAACGTACGTTTTCCGCAGAACCTGTTACTTCTGCTTTGTTTGTCATTTCATATTCTTCTTTATCAATTTCGGTCAACGGATTCTTTTTAATCCAGTCCATAAACTGACAGACCCATTCTTGAGCATATTTTTCCTCTTGGGTCAGACGGTAGGCTTTTCCCATGGGGGTAAACCATTTGTGGCGGTGAAGCTGCCAGCGTAATTCGTTGTCTTTCACTGGCCAGTAGCGCCAGTTGATGTCTTTTCCATAATGGAAAGAGGGTTGATAGCCGTCGTGCACATAGAATGTATGTTCTAATGCTTCTTCCGCCCATTGACGTTCCCGGTCGCTGAGGTGCAGATTTTTCATGTCGATATTCGGGTTGATGATGTCTGTACGGTTCCGGTAGTATGCCAGCAACGCCTGGGCGGCATCTTCATATTTTCCGTTGGCATAGTGTTCTTTAACTTGTTGTAAACCGGGGTAGTCAAGATTCAGCAGTTGAAAAACATCTTTGTTGAAAGCGGCTGCCGGTAGGATGCAAAGATATAATAACAGGCAGATTGAAGAGAATCGTTTCATATTCTTTATATTTCTGGAGTTTAATAAAAGTAGGGATTGTGCACGTCCGATGGTTCTTGCACAATCCCTGAAATCATTTTGTTCCGGTTAGTACCCCGGGTTGTTTTTACCTTCCAGTTTCGGATTGCTTTGTATCTCTTTCAAGGGAATGGGAAACAGTTCGTGCTTTCCTTCGGTGAAAGTCTGGTATGCCGGATAGGGCTTGGTCTCTTTCTTGTTCACCGAGCTGGCTTCACCGAACAGTTTGAGGGCTTTCCCTAATACTCCCCAGCGGATAAGATCATATTTGCGTTGTCCTTCGAAGGCCAGTTCGAATCCGCGTTCCCAATAAAGGGCGGTACGGAATTTGCCTTGTGGAGTGGTGTCGTCAATGAAGGTCAGCTGATGCGTTTTCTTTCGTGCCGCCATCAGTTCCTCATAATTGGCTTCGGTTATCGGGGTGGCTCCGGCACGTGTACGTACCCGGTTCAGTAACTCCCATGCGGTGGATTGTGCATTCCCTGTTTCATTGTATGCTTCGGCGGCCATCAGTACGACATCGGCGTAGCGCAACGGGCAGAAGTTCACATCGCCGTAATTCAGGTTTTTGTTCCAGGAATCGGGCGACATCCATTCGCGACGCCATTTTCCGCAATACCATCCTCCGGCTTTCAACTCTCTCTTTTCGTGTGCTTTCAGTTTGGCGTTCCAGCGTTGCTGGTAGGTGCATACCATCACATCGCGGCGTGTGTCGGTTTCTTCGAAGAATCCGCGCCATTCGGGCACTACGATAAAGAATCCGTTGGCGCGTCCCATGTGCTGGTTGGCCTCAGAGGCTGCCAAGCCGGTCGGCTCGCCTACCATAGGTCCGTTGTATATTCCCCATGCGCCGCCATTGCGCTTGCCTTGCATGTGGAAGAAGGAGATTTCCCACAGGGTTTCTTTCGGGTTCTGTGTGCCGTAGGAGATGTCCTTGAACAACGTATCGTATCCTCTCGGATGAAAGTCATGGTAGCCATTGGCTTGAAACGCTTTCCATTCTTCTATGACAGCGTTGAAATATTCCTTGCGCTTGCCTTCTTCCGGACGGGTCAGTTTGCCGTCCATTTGCAGGCTGTAGCCTGCGCGTTGCAGATAGACGCGCATCAATAGGGCGCGTGCGGCGCCTTGTGTCACTCTTTCGGGATCAGAGCCTGCGGTAGCCCATTCTGTATTTTCTTTGGCAAAAGTCAGGTCGGCGATGATTTCATCGTAGATGGTCTCACGGCTTGCGCGGGGCTGATAGGCGGATTCGTAACTTTCGGAATAGGTGGTTTTGAAAGGTACATCGCCCCAATATTTCACCAAATCGAATGCCATGAAGGCGCGGAGGAAGCGGGCCTCGGCCTCCAAAGCTTTCAGTTTCTTGTTTTCTTCATAACCGGTCATGTGGCGGATGCCGTCTATGGCCATATTGGCGCGGTCTATCGCTTGATATTTGAATTTCCACAGGTTTTCTACCCATGTGTTGGTGGAGTTGATGCGATAATGCGCTATGTCATGCACTTGATTGTCCGAGTGTGTACGGCTGGTGTAATAGGTATCGTCGGATGCCGGGGCAGCCATCTCGCACCATCCGTAATGGTCTTTGTCCGAGATGGAGGAGTAGATCCCCATGATGGCCATTTCCGCTTTGGCCTCCGAGTCGAAATATCCGTCTTTGTCATAACTGGAGTTCGGCTTCTCCGTCAGCATATCCTCACATGAGGTGAATCCCGCCAGTAACAAGGCGGATAATAGATATAGTAAATGGTACTTTTTCATTGTTTCTGATTATATTTAAGGGTTAAAACGCTACATTAAGACCAAAGATAAAGGAACGGCTCAGCGGATAGGCTCCGAAGTCTACGCCCGGTGTCAGGCCGCTTTTCATGGTGGACACCTCGGGGTCGAAACCGGTGTATGGGGTCCAGGTCGCCAAGTTATTGCCGGTGGCATAGAGACGTAGGTTCTTCAGCCCTAGTTTGGCAATGGCTGTTTTGGGGAATGTGTATCCCAGTGTCACGTTGCTCAGTTTCAGGAAAGAGGCATCTTCCACCCCCCATGACTGGATATAGTTGTTTCCTTGCTGTGCGTCGTAATAGGCGGCTACGGTCTTGCCGGTGTTCAAGGCGGCCAGTTCTTCGGGGTCGGTTACAATTTCTCCGTTGGCGTTGATGGTCATCCAGCGGTTGGCGCTGTTTGAAACCTCCAGCGCGTTGTTGTTACTGTTACCCACTCTGGACGATACCATCTTGGTGGCGTTCATCACCTCGTTGCCATAGCTGAAGGTGAGGAAGATGCTCAGATCGAAGCCTTTGTAGGTGAAGGTATTGTTCAATCCTCCGTAGAATTTGGGGGTGGCGTTTCCTATGACGGTCTTGTCTTTTTCGTCTATCACCTTGTCGTCGTTCAGGTTCTTGAACTTCCAGTTGCCCGGCTGTACTTTGCTGCGGTCACCATGATAGGGAATGCCTTCTTTCAATGTATAAGTCTGGGTGGCGGCGTCATAGTTGAAGTCGCTCACTTGGTACAAGCCTTCCGTCACATAGCCGTAGAACTGTCCTAATGATTCGCCCACTGCGATGCGGTGCGTGTTTTGGTTAAAGCCGAAACGGGCTTCGTACAGTTGCACGGTCTCTCCGGTCAGTTCTTCCACGGTATTTTTGTTGTGCGACAGGGTCAGAGAAGTATTCCAAGTGAGGTCTTTGGTGGATAAGTTGACTGTGTTGATGGTCAGGTCCAAGCCTACATTCTTGGTTTCGCCGGCATTGATAAGCATCGTTTGATAACCTGAAGAATAGGGTAGCTGCGCGCTAAGTAGCAGGTTGCTGCTCTTGTTGATATAGAATTCGGGCGAGACGGTGATACGCTGGTTCAGGAAACCGAAATCCATACCCAGGTTGAAGGTTTTATTGGCTTCCCATTTCAAGTCGGGATTGGGAATCTGTTTGGATGCGTATCCCGGAGTCAGTCCGCCTCCCATGGCAGTGGTGACAGAACTGAGCAGTGCCAGACTGTTGTAGCTGCCGATGCGGTTGTTGCCTGCCAAACCATAGCCGATACGGAATTTCAGGTCGGAGAAGATGTTCAGGTTCTTGATAAAGTCTTCTTCTCCCATACGCCATGCGGCCGATATAGCGGGGAAGTAGCCCCATTTGTTGTTCTTTCCGAACTTGGAGGAACCGTCTGCACGGAACGAAGCGGTAAACAAGTATTTGTCGGCATAGTCATAGTTCATTTTGGCAAAGAAAGAGACCAGATTGTCGTCATAATTTTCGTTGGATGCAGCGATAGAGGGGGCTCCCAGATTCATGTCGCCGAGGATAAACTCATCGGTAGGCAGATCACTCACTCCTGATTCCACGTAGCGTGTCCAGCGGGTGACGTATTCCTGTCCCAGCATGGCCACGATTTTGTGTTTCTTTATTTTCTTGTCATAGGTCAGTACGTTCGAGGTCTGGAAACTTCCGTTCTCTGTCTGGCGGATAGAACCATAGATACCGTTTCGTTTTCCCATGATGGATTCGTCACCATAGAACAATTCGCGGCGGAGGGATTGATAGCGCATACCGGTAGAATTGCGGAAGGTCAGCCCCTTGATGATTTTAAAGGTCAGGCTTCCGTTTGCCTGGAAGGTGCGGTATTCTTTATTGTCTTCCTCTTCGCGGGCGGCAATCAATGGATTCTGCATGGTGTTGCCTTCGGTGTCGAGCATGGGGTCTAATCCTTCCAATAAATCCTTGTCGCTTCCGTGAAGCCCGATGGTGGGGCGGTAATGTAGAATCTGTGCCAGTTTGTTGAAGCGTGCGTCCGTGTTGCTTCCACCTTCGTTGGTTCCGTTTCCGGCCACACCGGCTCCGTAAATCTTGCGTTGGTCGTAGTTCACGCGTGCGGTGACGGACAAACGGTCGTTTACCTTGCTGTTGACACTCAGGGTGATGTTGTGCTTGCTGCTTCCGCTGTATATCATGGCTCCTTCATCGTCAAAGTAATTATAGGAAAGATTGTATTTGGTCT
This sequence comes from Phocaeicola sartorii JCM 17136 = DSM 21941, assembly GCF_054653615.1. NCBI lineage: Bacteria > Pseudomonadati > Bacteroidota > Bacteroidia > Bacteroidales > Bacteroidaceae > Phocaeicola > Phocaeicola sartorii. Next base: position 115,983 of record NZ_BAAIFW010000006.1, on the reverse strand, counting down.
TGTCATTGCCTCCGTTCACGCCTACACGATAGTTTTGGGCAACGGTGGTGCGTCCCATCGTTCTGTCCAGCCAGTCAATTCCTTCTCGGCTGGCATAGTTGTCATGAATTTCCAGAAAACTGCCATATCGTTTTTGCCAGGCCGGCATTTCCTCATCGGGTTTGGTGCTTCTGCCCAGTACTCTTTCATAATCAGCCAGCACGTATTCTTCCGGGTCTAATGTATACAGGCGGTTTGCCAGTTTGCGGACTCCCACATACGCATCGAAAGTAACTGTGGCTTTCCCGCCATCGTTCTTTCCACCTTTGGTGGTGATGACCACTACGCCATTTGCTCCGCGCGCACCATAGATGGCGGTGGCCGAGGCGTCTTTCAATACGTCGATGGATTCAATGTCGGCGGGGTCGAGGCTGGCCATGCCGTCTTCGGTAGGGAAGCCGTCGATGATATAAAGCGGCTCGTTGCTTTGGGTGATGGAGATACCGCCGCGCACGCGGATGGACATGGCCGAACCCGGCTGTCCGTCGGTCTGTACAATCTGCACACCTGCCAATCGTCCTCCTAGGGCCTGGGTGATATCCGAGGTCGGTACTTTCAGCAGCTCATCACTTTTGACGGAGGACATGGAGCCCGTCATTTCTTTACGTTTCATGGGAGCATAGCCGATCACTACGGTTTCTTCCATCATGATGGCTCCGGCTCTTAGGGTCACATCAATTTGTTTACGTCCTTTTACAGGGATTTCCTGATTGTCCATACCGATATACGAGAAGACCAGTATGTCTTTGGAAGCATCGTTGACTGTCAGGCTGTATTTCCCATCGATGTCGGTGATGGTTCCCAGACCTGAAGCGCCTTTGATGGTTACATTGGCACCGATTACTTCTAAACCGTCACCATCGATTACTTTACCGGTCACGGTCAGTTGTTGGGCATAAACTCCGAGCACTCCGGTGAGAAAGAATAAGAGTAAAAAGAGAATTTTACTTTTCATCATTGTCATATTTTTCAGTTAATAGATTTAATTGATTGTGGTTTCGTTCAAAAGTTTCTGTTTTGAACAGTGCAAATGTATGCGTTCTCCCCGACAAGTGTCTTTAAATCTGTTTTTGTATAGGCAAAGATAGCGCAAAATGCTTATAATCTTGTCGGGGAGAATTTCATATTTGTGTAAAAACCTTGCAGGAACGGTCTATAGAGCGGTTCTGCTGGAAATAGCCGGACGATCGGTTTCTTCCATGATGTGATAGATACCGTCCTTTTCATCATAGAGCACGGAGGACTGCGGGTAGCGGCGGATGTATATTTCTCCACCTGGAGTGGGGTGCTCTGCGCCGTAACTGAACGTGGCAGGCAGGTCGCTGTTACGCACTACGAGTGAGGCCGGCCGGGAGGTGTCTAATGTAGCTTCCACGCTCCATCGGCCTATGGTGAAGGTATCACCGTTGCGGCGGATGGCATGCGCGGTCTGGTCAGTGCCTTTTACTTGGATGATGGCCAGGTAACGGTTGGCGGCACAGGCGGATGTTTCTGCCGTAAAGTGCCACTGGTTGGGGTAGGCAGGGTTGGGCGTAGGGGTGGGTGGCACCGTAAACGCATCGGTCTGGGTAGCCGTATAGGGATGGCTGCTGAAGAGTCCGGTTACGGCAATAAATCCTTTTTCGTCGTTGCGCGTGCCCATTAGCTGTTCCGCTTCATTCAGCTCGAAGCGGGTGGGGCTGTGCAGCAGCCAGCTCCAACGTACAGGGGAGGCGGCTTCCAGCTCATCATAAATCACAAGGATGTCAGGGTGAAGCATCAGCACATGGCGGCGGTATCGGGTGAGCGGAGTCACACCGAATCCATACTCGGGTGTCTGGCTGATACCTGCCGCAGCGAAAGCGGAAGTCCACATCGGGTCATCCGTGATGCCCGAATAGGCATTCGAGGCGTCTCCCAAACAATAGGATATGTGGTTGCCTCCCATGGCGCGGACGATATTGCCATAGCCTTTCATGGAGTAGGGTTGTCCGATGCCGTTTACCAAGATGGTATTGTGCGCGCGGGTATGGCGGTAGGACATCAGATTGTGCGCGTCCGAGAAATTAAGGTAGTATCCCGAACTGCGGTAAACGTCAGTTCCTTTAAAAAGCAGGTTGAAACTGTTCTGACAGGCGGTGGTGTGGCTACCGGAGGCAAATGTACTGGAACGGAATGCCAATGACAGGTTGTGGTTTGTATCCGCCAGGTTGGAATGCATCACCACTTCACCGGCATCTTTGTACCAGATCATTTTTTCGGTTGAGGCCGGAAGTTGTGTTTCGTAGGTGCGGTTGGCCGCCATGCGGTAGAAACGCATTTCGGGATCGCGTTGCAAGGATTTGGTGCATTGTGCGGCATACCATCCGGCATAGGAATCTCCGGTCTCGCGTGCCAGAAAGTCGGCGAAGGCGGCACGTTGGCGTTGTGGACTGTCGTATTTCTCGCTGCCGTCGCCAAATCCGAGGCTGCGCGATTCGGGTGGCCAGGTATAGACCAGTGAACGTCCTGCGTTCCGGTACCACGGATGTTGCAGGAAATCTTTGCGGGCGATATAAGAATATAGAAGAGGGAGGTACTGGAGCGTGCGCACATTGTTGATGAAGTATCCTGTGCCATTGTGCCACACTCCGTCACGGTTGAAGCCGGATGCGGGAGCGCGTGCTGTCCACAGCTCGTAGTAATACTCAAGCATTTCGATAGCCTTCCCCGAATAGTTAACCTTGTCATATAATAAATAGGCTATCTGGAACAGCACGCGCATATTTTGTTGCCAGAAGTGGTTGTCGAATATGTGGTTCTCCTGGATGCCGCAATGTTGCGGATAATATTTTTCTGCCACACGCATGAGTTGTTTCTCGGTAGCGGCGCGTTCGGTGGCGGACAATTTGTTGTAGAGTGCGTCGTAGCAGGTCAGGTAGGCCGAAGCGATATCTGTGGCACCGAAATTTGTAGCGAAGAGCTGCGCTTCGGTAGGAGGGGTTTGCAACAGGGTGCTCAGTATATCGTGCAGCTTGTTACGGTATGCTGTGCGGAGGGTGAGATGCCAGGCTTGATACAGGTAATCGGTGTAGAGGCGCAAGTCGGCAGTCTGGTTGTAAGGGGCGGAAAAGTCCGCTTTCAGTGCCGTGGCGGCCAGTGCTGTGAGCTGTCCGTATTCGGGGTGTGAGGTGACGCGCTTGCGTGCGGCTTCTATCTTGTCGTCCAGAAAAGCGTAGAGGCGCGGATGTATGCGAGGTGCATTGCCCAGAAAATCGGCGAAGGGAGGAGTCACGAAACGAGGTGTCTCGTCTTTGACTTCAAACGAGTAGGTGTCGCTCCATGCTCCGGGTTGTCCGGAGGAAGTGACGGAGCGGAAGCGCCAGTACCACAGGCCTGTCTCCAAGGTGCGGTGTGGGTTGAACATACACCACGGACGTGCTTCGGACAGGATGGTTTCCGGTCCGGAAAATTGCGTGTCGCGTGATACATTGAATTGTAGCCGTTCTGCCTGTTTCATCTCTTTCGGGACGATGAACGGTGCCGGATTGAGGTATATCTCATTGTCTGTTTTGGGATAAGGCTGCGTGCGCACCTTGTCATGATAAGCGTCAGGAAGGGTGCTTTCCGGAGATTGTTCATCGGGAACGGGGGTGATGGGGGCATTGTCCGAGCAGGCGATGATGGCGAGCGTGACGGTCAGTATGAGGAGGGTGGATAGGCTTTTCATGTGTAGTGGGTTATATGATAACAACGTCACCTTCATGCAGGCTGAAACCGGATGGCCGATGGACGATGGCGGATACGGCCTGTGTGAAGGTGACGATAGATGGGTTAGAATGTCAGGATGGGGCGGATGACACCGGCACTGTTGCTGGGCTTTTCACTTCTGGCTGTAAATGTTAGATCTGTACTCTTATATTGGTACTGATATATTTTTGTAGCCTCACCTGTCCCGTCATTAAATGTGCTGGACCAGAAATTCATATTGCTGTTGGTTCCTGTAGGAGGGATCTGCTGTGCATCTGTAATGGCTGCCAATCGGGTATTGATTGTTGTTGCATTTTCTACCAATATGGCTAGCTGTCCGATAGCCGGAATATACCATCCGCTCGTGTTTGTTACTGTTGCCCATTCATTGTATGCGCTTATAGCAAGCTGATTACCGGCGGCTTTTGTGTTTTTATATCCCAAAATATCGTCCTGGCTTGCAGAGGATACCATACCCTCTATCGGTGTGGTCAATACGTCAGATGTCCATGCGGTTTTGGCTGTTTGGTTGATGGATACCGCCCAGCCGTTAATCTTATTATTGGGGAAAGTGATGTTTGCATAGTTAGTCGTGGCGTCATTTTCTGCTAAAGCGAATACCACCGCTACGGCATTCTCTGCTGTTTTGCCCCAAGTTCCATCGGCATACAGGTAATCGCCCACTTCTACAGCTACGGGAGTTTCGGGATCAGTGGGAGTATCGGTACCTGTACCGCCGCCTCCGTTTTCAAACCCGTTTTCGATGGTAATATCTACATTGATTTTGTCTTGGTTGTCGCCACCGGTTTCCGGTTTCAGGTTGACAGCGGTATTGCTGCTCATGGTCTTCATTTGTTCGGCAGTGATGTTTAATGTCTTTTTGGAATCGGAATTTTCACTGTTGGAGAATATGATACTGGAGGGTTTGGCGATAGCTTCACCAATAAAAACATAACAGAAGAAAGGATATTCACTGTTGGCGTCAATGCTGATAGGCGTCGCTTGATTTTCAATTTCTGTGTTCTTGATATTTACTGTGCTGGCTACAGTTCCTGTAAATACATTAAAATCGGTACCCGAGAAGATACTTGCCGTACATTGGTTAAGGCCTGTACCTAAAGTGGCAAAGTCGTTTTTGGAAACGGCTATTCTGGCGAACGGACGTTTCAAGATAACATTGACATTGGCTGCAATATTGCTGGAAGCAAGCTTGCCGCAGAACGCATCGGCTGCCGTATTGTTGAACAGTTCATTCTTTTTGTTTCCGTCATAAGAGATTTTGGTCAGTCCTGCGGAGGTCTTGTAGAAAGACTTGCCCTCTTTCAGATATTCCGCCCAAAACAAGCAAGTGTATTCTTCGCTTGGTTTGTCAAACTCAAAGTGGGCTGCACCATTGCTTACTGTTACTGCCTGTCGGCTGTCGGCTATGACTTCTCCGTTTGTATTAACCAGTTCCATGATACACTGCATGGTATATCCCTCTATATCGAGTGCCGCACGGGCAATGGGACCGGCTGCCGGTACTTTTACAGATAATCTCACTTTGCTGTCGTTTTGTCCGGCTTGGGACACAATTTCTTCTTGGCTGCATGCTGTGAACAAGCATACGAACAATGCCACCATTGAATACAAAAAGTTCTTTTTCATGATGTTGTAAATTTAAGTATTAAGTTTTCTATTTTATTTGATTGATTGTCTGGTGTTTTACATAACTCCCACTTCCATGTCCATTTCGTCGTCAAAGTCGGGGTCTATGCCTACTCCCTCATCGGCGGTGGATGGATCGGCGGTCAGGAAATTGTCGCGCACGGTGGTTTGCTTGCCTTTCTGGCAAGGTACCAATAGTATGGTACGTGCCACGGTAACACCTTGCGGATCGGTTATCTCCACTTCAATGGGAATCTCTTTTTTTTCATCTCCTATGAATACATAGTCCACACCTACTGTAAAATTCTTTGTTCCTTCGGCAGGCAGGGCAAATGTTTTCTTGTAAGACATATACATCAGTGAATGGCGGGGGACTGCACTCAGAGCGTCAAAACCTACGGGCAGGTAGTGGCTGTATTTCACCCGGGCGGTGAAATTGCCCTCTGTTCCCGCATGTCTCTTCAGAAAGGCTGCTGCGTCTGTCGCCACGAGTTCATAGCGTGCCACGGGACGGACGAGTTCCAGTTTGACGGGAACTTTGGCGTTCCATTGGTCACGATACTTGCTCAAATCCAGTGTTTGCACAGTGTGGAAGGCATCTTTGTATTCCGAATTTGCCTGATAAGGCTCGGTAGCGATAAGCGGGTCCATGATTTCGGTATTGTAAAACCAGTCGGCCTCGCTGCCGGCTTTTACATAGTCGGCCCATACCATGAGGCGGTAGTTGCGCGCATGCAGTTTCATGCTGACGGGTACACTGAGATGGGTACGGTCGGGACGTATGTCTTCGTACACCACCCGGCGGATAGTTGCCATATCGTCCATATAGGCTTCTACAATGAACCGGTGGCGGTAGGCGGCATCCCCTCCGGTGGCGGCGCGGGCACGAAGACGGGCTGTTTCCAGTTCGGTCAGCTTCATATCCAGTGTAATGTCTACCGTGACGCTTACTTCGGTGGGGTCAACCCCCAGTTCGCCGTTGGCGGTCATTTCCGGTTCTTCGAACAAGCAACCGCTCAGTGCCAGTGGCAGCAGCAACAGGCAAAGCAACTGCCTGAACGGGGATGTATAATATGGTTGTATATTCTTCTTCATAATTTCAAGGCTTTAAAGACGGTAAACAAGTGACAATCCCAGACGTGTGATACCCCAATAGTTGCGGATGCGCGTGTCTATTTTCGCTCCGTTGTCTATATTATAATAGGTATCGTATTTCATATTGGCATATCCGGCTCCCAATGAAAATTCCGCTCCCCAATGTTCGCCAAACGGCAGTTTGTACCCATAACTGATGCCGGCTCCCAGCAACGGACGGCTGTTGCTTTGGTAACGGTTGTCATTCCACTTCACGTTGAACCAGGCCGCATGGGCATGGACGCCGAAAAAATGTCCCCGTCCCACTTCATTGCCTGTCCACCAACGTGCTTCGGGTTGTAGGGCGAAAGTACGGATACCATGTTCCTGTTCCATATCCCAGAAGCTCCATATCAGTGGAAGTTCCACTGATAGGTGCTCGCTGCACTGTACCTCTACCGCCAGATTGGACACAGCTACCCCTTGGTAGGCGAGGTTATTCTTGATTGCAATGTAGCGATTTGCTTCGGGTGTTTTCCTTATCTTCTTTGTGGCGTCTTTGGGGGAGGAGTTTGCAGCAGACACTGCTTTTTTCTCTTTTCCCTTTTTGCCCTTTGTGATTGCTTGTTGGGCTGTGGCTGCTTGCTTGTTGCCGGCAGGTTTGTACACAGCGGTCTGTTCGGGACGTGCCGAAGTTTGTATCCGGACAGGACGTTGACCTTGTGTCTCGTTTTTTTGCTGTTGCGCCTTTTTGACATCTTGGGGTGGAGTGGCGAAAGCGGTCGGACAGCTTATCGCCAGTATTCCCATCAGCAGATATTGTTTTATGTTCATATTCTTCGTTATTAGATTTCTAAATCAGGTACTACATCGGTCAGTGTCGTTTCATAATCATTTTCGTTGATGAGAGTGGCTCCCCCTTTGTAGCTGATACTGACGGGATCTTCTTTTTTCGTGTTACGGATGAAGAACATTGGCACACCCTCTGCCGAAATATTCACTTTAATGAGCCATCCGCCTGCCTTGATGCGTCCGTCCGAAAGGATTTCCGGTGCTTTGGCCGGGTACTTCAGGGCATGGGTATTGATGATGGTGGCGAAACGATAGACCTGTGCTTTTTCCGAGGTGGCGGTGAAATGCCAGTGGTTGGCGTAGGGTTTGAATACCCCTTTGTCATCCGCACGCAGCCAGTTCACTGCGGGATAAAAGAACTGGTCGGTCGTTTCCGTTTTCAAGGCTCCGGTAGAGAAAAGGTAAGCGTCCGATGCTCCTCCCCGGTTGGTGGCTTGTATATGCACATACGCTTTCTCTTCGTTTACGGTCATCGGGTTGGCTGTGGTATGCAGCAGATAATTCCAGTTTACAGGTTCGGTGGCTTCCAGTTCATCATAAATGAAAATGTAGCCGGTCTTTCCCAAATTGACAATGTGACGGCGGAAAGTCTTCAGCTTATTCTCGTCCCAGCCGTTTTCCGGTGTATAATGCACATCGGACAGTTCACCGCGCTTCAGCCATAGTGGAGAAATCACTTTTCCGTAAGCATTGGAAGCATCCCCCACTACATAACCTATTTTGTCGCTGACGTAGTAACGGGGAATCCATCCATACCCTTCGGTGCCGATGCGTTGTCCCATACCGTTCACCAGAATGGTGTTATGTCCACGTGTTCCGCGATGGCAATACATACTGTGTGCATCGGTGAACTCAATGTGGTGTCCGCTACTATAGAATAGTGGCTTGCCTCCGAAAAAGGTGTTGAATGCATTTTGATTGGCAAGGGCGTGCGAAGTAGAGCCGTATGGGCTGGAACGGAAACTCCACATGGCATTGCTTCCCACTCTATCCCAATTGGTGAGGAAAGATGCGAGTCCTGTTTCGGGGAATACGTAGCCGGGAGGCAGTGCAGTCAGTCCTTCTCCTTCAGGCAGAGGTTTGTTGCATTGCAGGCGGAACCAGGCCAGGTCGCCGGGTTTGGCCAGTAATGCTTTTTTCATATAATCGGGTTCTACTTTCAGGGTGCGGCGTACGAAATCGGCGGCATAGGTATTGCCGGTGAGGCGTGCCAATGCGTCGAGATAGCCGATGCGGATACTGTTGGGGCGTCCCACGTTCTGGTGGGAACTGCCGTTACCTCCCGATTTGGAAAATGGAGGTTGCTGAAACATGGTGTACATGATGTTGCCTTCATACCATGGGTCTGAGAAATAGTCGAATCCGGTCAGCTTGCCGAAATAGTAAGGTACTTCTATCAATGTACGGGTGTTTACCGTGAAATAAGAGTCGCCATTGTGCCACCCGCCGTCTTTGTTCAGGCCCGGAAAGCGTGCCAGCCATATATTGTAGCAATAATCCACCCATGTGTCGGCTTCGGGCAGTTCTCCATATACGCTGAATGCTGCCATGGTAAGGATGCGCAGGGTCATTTGCCATACGTGATTGTCGGCGATATGATTTTCCAGATGATTGTTGTAATGCTGATACATTTTCTCCCCTTTCTCCTTAATTGCATCCAGCAGTATGTTTTTTTGCTGTGGAGTCAGCAGATTATGGAAAGAGTCGTAGGCCATGGAGCAGAGAGACAGCAAAGTGGCATCATTGAAATCTCCCATTACATTTTTATCTTTGTTCCAATCTGCCATGGTCAGAACACGTTTAATGGCTTCATCGGCATATTTCTTGTCTTGTGTAAGCAGATAGGCACGTATCAATACTTCGGAGTTCGCCTCTTCTTTGTCGATGATGCGGCGGCTTTCGCGGGTGAGATAGGATTTTCTTTTCATCTCGTTGTCCAGATTCTTCACCTGACTGGTATTGATGTCTTTTACTGACTTCATGGGAGTGGTAAGGGTCGTTTCGGCACGTTCCAGATACCATTGGCGCTCTGGTATGGAATGGCTGCGTTTGATGAACTCTTTCCATTCGTCTTTCATTATCCATACACGCGGATGCGTTTTGGGAACATTGCCAAGAACCGTTTTTAAAGAAGGGGGGCAGAACTTGTCTGGATTGTTTTCCACGGTGAGTTGCTGGATGCTTCCCCATTGGACTTGTCCGTTTTCGAGATATCCGAATTGCCAGTACCATACACCTGCTGCAAGTGGTTTTTCCGGGTTGAAGAACGGCCAGCGTGTCTGTACTTGTACGGTTCCTTTCTTGAAATCCGCGTCTTGCGAATAGCGTAACATATAAGCTATTTGGGCTTTGTCTATTTTCTTTATTTTATCTTCGAATCCATCTAGTGGGCTCTCTTGCACATTCATGTCCGCACGAAGAGGCCATTGGAAAGACACGGCACGGTCTGCCACTACAGCTTTATCTAGCGGATAGGGAGTGGCGCGCATTTCATGCATCAGCGTGGTCTCCGTCAGTTTGATAGTGGCCTGTGCGTTTGCTCCAAGGAGGAACAGGCTCCATAGTAACGCTAAGTAAAAGGTCTTTTTCATTGATATATAGTATTTAACAGTTAATAAACGTGCTGAAAGTCTTGTTTTCTGGTGCTGCAAATATAAGTAAGGTCTGCAAAAGCGTCTTTCTCTCTTGTTTTTGTTTTGTTTGAAAATGGAGAGTTTTATATCATTTTTGTTTTATGCTGTTTTATATTTGTGCAAGAATTCGATGAAATGGGGCTTTTTTATCAGTTCCGCTTTTGCCGTGGAGGTTATTCCGGGATATATTTAGCTTTGAAACGGGTTGCTTTAGAGTGATGTCTTTCCATCCATTCATTTAATAGCCAGCGATGTTTTTTCACTGTTTCCTTGTATTTTTTCTCAATGGCAAGATTACGCATTTCTCCTCTGTCATTCTCCATATCATACAGTTGTTCGCGGTTGCGTCCTGTGTCGTACAGTACGTATTTATATCGGTCGGTACGTACCATCCATCCCAGTGTGCCTGCCGTTTGTGCAAAATTGGTTTCTGTCACCACATACGGTCTGTGTGCTTCCAGTTCATTCCCTTTTTCCACCAGGGTACGAAAGCTGACACCGTTTCTTCCCTGAGGAACGTCGATTCCTGCCCAGTCGCAGATGCTTGGCATGAAATCCACACCATTGTTGATTAATTGAGGCAGTACTTTTCCGGCATTCTTGCCTTGAGGAAGACATACGATAAACGGGACGTTGATCACTTCTTCATATAATGCAGTCTTTTGATTCCATTGATGTGCGCCGCATCCGTCTCCGTGGTCACTGGTAAAGATAACGACTGTATTATCCCATAGTTGCTGATTGTCCAGCTCTTTCATTATTTTTCCTATTTCTGCATCTACTGTTTCTATCAGCCGATAATAAGCATTGCGATAACGCCGCCAGTTATCGGGAGTGTAATGAGTCGTAGGGTAGAGTCGGTGGTTGCGCTGTTTTTCGAATGCCAGTGCATCGGCGTCATAAGGGTTGATGGCGAAATTGGCCGGTAATCCCGGGCAATTTTCCAAAGCCGGTTCTTGGAAATTGGCAAATGGCGGGTTCTGGTGCCGGGCATATTCGCAAATGTTATGTGGGTTATCAAAAGAGGCTACCAGGAAGAACGGCTTGTCGGGTTTGCGTTGCAGAAACGAAACACATGCTTCGGCCAGTCCGAAATCATTATGTCCATGCAGGTTTTCGAATCCGAAAGCCACCTTGTCAGGTAAAGAATTGGTGTTGACATGCCATTTGCCGGCATAGGCACATTGATATCCGGCGGTACTGAGTAATGTTCCCAGTGTTTCGGTGCGAAGGGCGTCCGGCATGGGCGTCTCGTTTTCTTCCAGTCCCACTTCTGTCGGGGTATAGCCGGTGAACATGGAAGCCCGGGACGGACCGCTGAGAGGCAGTGAACAATAAGCGTTTTCAAAACGTACTCCCCGTTCTGCCAGTTTGTCCATGTGTGGGGTGTGTAGGTCGGCATTTCCGGCGCAACTCATGGCTGTAGCGGTTTGTTGGTCGGTCATGATATAAATAATGTTCGGGCGTTGTTGCGCAAGGGTTGTTAGTGGCAACATGGCACTGCAAATAACGATGGGGTTTAAATGTGTCATAATAGGGTTGTTATTTTTCATATTATAAGGGTATCCGGATGCTTTGATGGAATTTTCCTACTACAAAAGTAGAGCTTTTTGATGAATGTGAAAGATGATATTGTGTTTGTGTTATTCAAAAATGGTGGATGATGAATTAATCTTGTGCAATGAACTGATATTTTTGTGCAATCGTTTCATTTAAAGAAGGGTGCTTTAATTAGGAGGGAAAAATAGAGTACATATCCGTTGTAACTCCGTCTTTTCAAATAATGAAATCATAATAAATAAAACAGCATGCTATGAAATTATTTTTTTCTTTCGTATTTGCCTTACTGGCTTTTACAGCTTGTACAAAACCCGAAAAGGAAGTCTATATCTTCACTTCTCATCGTGAACCGGCATTGGACGGGTTACATTATCTTTACAGCTATGACGGTTATCATTGGGATAGCATCGCAGGTTCATGGCTGAAACCGGAAATAGGAAATAAGACTCCTTATTATAATTATTTCACCAAACAGACCGAAGAACAGAAATACGCTCCGAATTCGATGATGCGTGATCCGTCCATGACCCAAGGTCCGGATGGAACTTTCCATCTGGTGTGGACAATCAGTTGGAATGGAGAACAAGGATTTGGTTATGCCAGTTCTAAAGACTTGATTCATTGGAGCGAACAACGCGAAATCAAAGTGATGAAAGACTCTTTGACTAACAATGTGTGGGCACCGGAAGTTTTCTATGATGATGAAAAGGGACAGTTCATTGTTGCCTGGTCCTCTGCCATTCCGGTAGAGAGATATACGGCAGCCGATAGTTTGGGAGCTAATAAAAGTCACCGTGCCTATTATACCACGACCAAGGATTTCCAAACGTTTACTCCGGCAAAGTCGTTTTATGATCCGGGATTTAATTCGATTGACGGATTTATCGTAAAGCGTGATAAAAACGACTACGTATTAATTATAAAAGACAATCGCAAGCCTGGTTACAGTGATTTGTTCTGTGTATCCGGACCATCGGCAGAAGGGCCTTATGCTGATCCGTCAGCAAAATTTGCACCGACTTATTCGGAAGGTCCGTGTGCCGTGAAAGTAGGTGATGAATGGTTGATTTATTTTGATGTTTATCGGGAAGGACGGTTTGGAGCCGTGTCTACAAAAGACTTCAAGAACTTTACTCCCATTGACGATCAGATTTCTATTCCCCAAGGACATAAGCATGGCACTATCCTAAAAGTTCCCGAATCAGTTTTGTTGAACTTGAAAGCGGAGGAAGCTAAAAGATTCCCTCAAAAAGACTAGTTATTACCCAGAATTGTCTGCTTGAATAAGTTACTTTGGGCTTTTGAAATTTATAAGATGAATGCACACATGAAAAACAAAAATCTAGTATTATTATTCCTTCTTCTGATGGTGGAAGGAGGGTTGCTTTCGGCAGTAGCACAGAGCAAGTCGCCGGTTTATAAGCCTTGGAGTCACGGCCAGTTAAAAGTAAGTAGTGAGAATCGTTACCTGATGAATGCGGACGGAACTCCTTTTTTCTGGCTGGGAGATACAGGGTGGTTATTGCCCGAGAAGTTGAATCGGGATGAGGCCGGCTATTATTTGGAGCATTGCCGCCACGCAGGTTTCAATGTGGTACAAGTACAGACTATCAATGGAGTGCCTGCCATGAATTTTTATGGTCAGTATTCCATGATAGATGGTTTCAATTTTAAGAATATAGACAGAAAAGGAGTTTATGGGTATTGGGACCACATGGATTATATTATTCAGAAAGCTGAGCAGAACGGCATTTATATCGCGATGGTATGTATCTGGGGAGGTCTTGTGCGTTCCGGAAAGATGAATGTTGAAGAGGCCAAGGCGTATGGCCGATTTTTAGGTGAACGATATAAAGATGCTCCTAATATCATTTGGGTAATCGGTGGAGATACTTATGCTGACCGGAATACTGAGATTTGGGAGGCGTTGGCGAATAGTATTCTTGCTGTGGACAAGAATCATATCATGACCTTTCATCCGTTTGGCCGTACATCCAGTGCTACCCATCTGAATAATAAGGAGTGGATGGATATGAATATGTTCCAGAGCGGGCACAGACGTTATGGCCAGAAAAAAGGAGATGGTGATACTTCTGTTACGGGATTGGAGGAAGACAATTGGCGTTATGTAGAAGATGCTTTGTCCATGACTCCACTGAAGCCTGTGCTGGATGCAGAACCCAGCTATGAAGGTATTCCTCAGGGATTGCATGATCCTGCCCAGCCACGCTGGCGTGACTGTGATGTGAGACGCTATGGATATTGGTCTGTCTTTGCGGGTTCTTGCGGACATACATACGGACATAATAATATCATGCAGTTCTTGAAACCGGGTACACCCGGTGGGTATGGAGCCGATGGAATAGAGAAACCTTGGTACAAAGCGATGCAGGATCCCGGCTTCAATCAGATGAAATATTTGAAGAATCTGATGTTGACCTTCCCTTATTTTGACCGTGTGCCGGATCAAAGTGTCATTGCCGGAACGAATGGGAATCGTTATGACAGAGCCATTGCGACTCGCGGAAAGGATTATTTGTTAGTCTATAATTACTCCGGAAACCCGATGTCTGTTGACTTGACTAAAATCAGTGGTGCAAAAAAGAAAGTATGGTGGTATAGTCCTAAGGATGGAAGACTTTCTTTTATAGGAGAGTTTGACAGTAAAATTACTCCTTTTACTTATGACGGCAGTTATAACCGGGATAATGACCAGGTATTAATTGCGGTAGATTCAAGCAAGAACTATATTTCTACCGGATGGCTGGAACTTCCTATGGTAAATCAATAGCGTTTTTTGAGGAATACCGTCCCAATGTCTTATTCAGTCTTAACCATCCTATTCTTCATGCCGCTATTCTATAAATAATAAATTGTGTATCTTTACGGCATGAATGAAGAGATAGAAGAGTATTACGAAGAGTTATACAGGCTTTATATAGATGAAAACCAGTCATTGGGACGCCGTTACAGACAATTGCGTGAATCATTGGAGCGTGTGGTGCGTGAACGGATGCAGGGAAATAGTTTGCAGACCACTGATTTGGCCGCCCGTATTAATTATGTAGCCACTCAATATGGGCTGGATCTGAAAGAGCAGAATCAGTTACATACTTTTCGCCTGACCTCCAATGATATTTTGAACCATCGTAAGTCTCCTGTAAAAGAAGAGTTCCTCCGTGATTTGCGTGCAGTGGCATACGCATATAGGAAGATGTTTGCACAAGATATTCCATTGAAGCTGTTCTCGGTTCTTCCCAAGCAGGAAATAGCATCTTCAGGGAAAAGAGAAAAGATGGAATACATCCGCCGCATCCGTGTATGCTTTGATTATGCCGATGATACCTATTTGTATGTACATCCTGTAGATGTAATAGCTGATGAACCTATACGGGTGGTTTATAATAAACTCGGTATAAATCATGAATTTGAAGAAACCATAAAGGAACTGTGGCGGTATGCCCAGCTTAATCTGCTGGATGTTTCTGTAGATAGGGAAGGAATTTATACCCCTTCTTTTATTGTATTGGAACCGGATTATTTGATAGATATCAGCACACTGGCGGAATGTTACAAGGATTATGGCAGCCATCCGGCAAACTATTTTTTGAGCCGGCTGGTGCCGATTGATAATGCCCGGCCTTTGTTGCTGGGAAATATAGCCAATCTTTTTTTGGATGAATGGATACATGCAGGGGAGGAGGAGCCGGACTATATAGACTGTATGAAGAAGGCATTCCGGCAGTATCCCATCGAACTGGCCGCTTGTGCCGAACTTCGTGACCCGTCCAAAGAGAAAGAGTTTGCCAAGGATTGCCGGATGCATTTTGAGCATATACGGGATATGGTACAACATACTTTTCTGGAACCGGGCTATGATTTGAATAAAAAGGACGCTGTGCTGGAACCGTCTTATATTTGTGAAGCATTGGGCATTCAGGGGCGTTTGGACTATATGCAGCGGGATATGAGCAGCTTCATCGAAATGAAATCGGGAAAAGCGGATGAATTCTCCATGCCGGGAAAAGTGGAACCCAAGGAAAACAATAAGGTTCAGATGCTGCTATATATGGCAGTGTTGGAATATAGCATGGGACAGGACCGGCGACGTATGCATCCCTATTTGCTTTATACCCGTTATCCTTTATTGTATCCGGCCAGGGCATCGTGGGCTCAGGTAAGGCGGGTGATCAACTTGCGTAACCGTATTGTTGCTGCCGAGTATGGGGTACAATTCCATAATCATCCTGATTTTACACGCAACTTGTTGGCACAAATCAATCCGGAGGTGATGAATGAAAGAAAACTGCGCGGCAGATTTTGGGAACAATATTTGAAGCCTTCTATCTCGCGTTTTCGGGAGAAACTGTCGGCGTTGGAACCTTTGGAGCAGGCCTATTTTTATACGCTTTATAATTTCATTACAAAAGAACTTTATACCTCCAAATCGGGAGATGTAGATTATGAAGGACGTGCAGGGGCTTCAGCTCTTTGGCTGAGTACACTGGATGAGAAACGTGAGGCGGGGGAGATATTATATGATTTGCAGATAATGGAAAATAGGGCATCACAGGCTCATAAGGCTTATATACTTTTGTCTATTCCGCAATATGATGAAATGTTCCTTCCCAATTTCCGTACAGGAGATGTGGTTGTGTTGTATGAGCGTAATAATGACTTGGATAATGTGACCAATAAAATGGTTTTTAAGGGTAACATTGAGCAGATTACAGATACAGAATTGCGTATCCGTTTACGTGCCACTCAACGTAATGCTTCTGTTTTTCCTCCGGAAAGCCGTTATGCTGTAGAACATGATACGATGGATACTACATTTCGCAGTATGTATTTGGGACTCTCCGCTTTTCTGGATGCGAATGCGGAAAGACGGGAATTATTGCTGGGACAACGGCCTCCCCGCTTTGATTCATCTTTTGATGAAGCTATAGCGCTGACCGATGATGATTTTGAGAGGGTGGCGTTGAAAGCTGAGGCGGCCCGTGATTATTTTCTTCTGGTGGGACCTCCCGGAACAGGAAAGACTTCAAGAGCGTTGCGTAGAATGGTGGAACATTTCTATGCGGCATCATCTATGCAGATATTGTTACTGGCTTATACCAACCGGGCTGTTGATGAAATTTGTCAGTCACTGTCCTCTATCACTCCCGGTATAGATTATATACGGGTGGGAAGCGAACTTTCCTGTGATGTACGTTTTAGAGGGCATCTGTTGGAGAATATATTGGCGGAATGTAACAGCAGGCGGGAGGTGAATATCCGTATGACAGATTGCAGGGTGTATGTCGGTACCGTGGCTTCTATTGCAGCGAAAGCCGAACTGTTTAAATTGAAGCGTTTTGATGTAGCCATAGTGGATGAGGCTACCCAGATATTGGAACCCCAATTGTTGGGCATTTTGTGTGCCAGGTTTGCTGATGAAAGAAATGCAGTGGGTAAATTTATCCTGATAGGTGATCATAAACAGTTGCCTGCCGTCATTTTGCAGAACAGCGGACAGTCTGAAGTGCATGATGAGGGACTTAGGGAAGCCGGACTTTTTAATTTAAAAGATTCTCTGTTTGAGCGGCTTTATCGTTTCCAGCTGAAAGAAAAATCTCCTCAAGCGGTAGATATGCTTTGCCGTCAGGGACGTATGCATCCGGGAGTAGCTTTTTTCCCGAATAAAGCATTTTATGCCGGAAAATTGGAGGCTTTGGGATTACCTCATCAGTTGGAGCACATAGAAACTCCGGTACGGTTTATTCCTTCGGAGCAGGATTTGGAAAGTATCTCCGGAAAGACAAACAGGCATGAGGCGAGGATTGTCACCGATCTGGTCAGGGAGGTATATCTTCTTTATAAAGAGACTTTCAATCCGAACCGCACATTGGGAGTTATTACTCCTTATCGAAGTCAGATAGCTTTGATACGTAAGGAACTTCAGACATTGGGTATTCCGGCTCTGAATGAGATTTCCATTGATACGGTGGAACGGTATCAGGGTAGTGAACGAGATGTCATTATTTACTCTTTTTGTGTGAATCACCTCTATCAATTAAGGTTTCTTCCCAATCTGACAGAAGAGGACGGCGTGCAGATTGACCGTAAGCTGAATGTGGCCTTGACCCGTGCCCGCAAACAGCTTTTCATCACCGGAGTACCTGAGTTATTGAATCATAATCCTATCTATCATTGTTTGTTGGAAACCATTTATTAGGAAAATCCCTATTCAGATATAGGGCTTTTCCTTTTAACGTATCTTTTTCCCTCCTTATTTTTGTAATATAAAAAAATAAGGCACTATGAAACGATTCATTCTTTTTCTTACATTTTTATGCATTGGATGCGGAATTATGTTTTCGCAAAGTAAGCAATTGAGTCCTATAGTAAATATCAAAGGTGTTTTTAAAACAGAATACCAAAATATTAAAAAAGGAACTCCGTTTGTTTTGCAACAAGTTGTTAAGTTGAAGAAAGCTCCCGAACAGGGAATGTCCCGGACACAGGCTGTATTGGTAGCCGATGGCATGCAATTAGGATTACCGATGAATATGCTTAATATCGTTGCTTTTCAACCGGATGATAAAAATTCGTTCTGGCAAAGCAGGCAACTTTCCAATGACTTGATTTCTTATTATGAGAAGAAAGGGTATCAGGAAGCGATGCGTAAAGATCAGGCACAGGAAGCGAATGATTATTTGAAAGAATTGGAGCAGTCTAACCTATTTTATGAGGATGCGGCAGTAGAGGATTATCTACAGTGTCTGTTATTGTCTATTGCTCCCGATCAGATGGCTGTAAACCGGGAGGGGATACCACAAATTCGTATCTTGAAGTCTCCAACGCCTGATATGCTGATGCTGGCTAATAATTGCTTGCTGGTTTCGACCGGTATGTTGACAACGCTGGATACGGAAGAGGAATTATATGCCATGCTTTCCCGTGAAGTAGCACATTATGTATTAGATCATGCCATTATCACAGTGAACAAGAATATAGCCCGTGCCAAACGAGCTGAGTTTTGGGGTGCCGTAATGGATGGAGTGGTAGCCGCAACGGAAGAATATTTGTATGAACGCTATGATTATTATGAACCCGGATTGATATTTATTACGAATGATATTGTACAGGCATTGGTGAATGATCATATAATGAACCGCATGGGGCTGGATTATACAGAAAAACAAGAAAAGGAAGCAGATAAAGCCGCTATAAGTTTTATGAGTCTGATGGGTAAAAACCGGGAAGCATTAGTTTCCGCATTGACAAAAATAGAGACCTTTTACAGGACTCAAAAAGATGTGGAGGCTTTGTCCAAGTATGGGGCGTATGGTTCTTTGTCCAAGAGGTTGGACAGAATGGGAACTGCGCCGATATTGGATGAGGACCGGAATTATTTGAAGAAAATATCGGGTGTGGTGAGTTATGAAGCTGCAATGCAAGACTATAATAAAAACTATAAGGAGTCGAGACGGTTGGCTATGAAGAATATAGATAATGGCATGGCTTGCTCGGATGATTACTTGATGGTGGCTCGTAGTATTATGAAACTCTCGAACACACCGGAAGCGAACAAGGAATGTGAGTCTTATTTGAATAAGGCGGATGAAATTTCCAAAGTTACCAATTTGAATATCTGTAAAATGAAGATTCTATTGTTGCTCAGAGAGAATAAGCAAATGGACGCTGTAGGTCTTCTTCACCAATATCAAGGATTATTAGATGCTATGTTTCAGCAGCCGCATACAGAAAAAGATGCCCAGTGGATAGTGTCGGAACACACTTGGGCAGAGAAATTATTGGATAGAACCTATATTATGTAGATAGATAAATAATCGGTTCGTACCGTTGGTTACACAATCTTGCCTGCAACACTAAAACTAAACAATTCACCACAGAATACCCGTATGTGTAATCTGTGGTGAATCTTTTTAATGATGCTTATGCATCTACCGGTTTATATTTGGGAACCAATGCTTTCATGATAATCCAGCCGATCAGATAAGCTACGGCACATACACAGAATATGATGAAGTAGCCGGCAGGTTTTCCTTCAAATCCCATAAAGGTCATATTCGTTTCTGCTGCATAGTCGAACAGTCTGCCGGAGCCCATATTGATACAGAAAGAACCGATACCGCCTGCCATACCACCGATACCTACGATAGTGGCGATGGTGCTTTTGGGGAACATATCTCCTACTACAGAGTAAATATTGGCAGACCATGACTGGTGTGCCGCACCTGCAATACCGATAATAATGATAGGATACCAATAGGAATAATTGCCTAACGGCTGGGCAAACAACGCCAGTAATGGGAACAAGGCAAAGATAAACATGGCTTGCATACGGGCTGCATACGGATTCTTACCTGTTTTGTTAATGATGATCGTAGGCAGCTTACCACCGTAAATAGACAGCATGGTGATGGCATATAACACGAAAATCAACATTTGTGCAGTCGTTGTATCTGAGGCGAAGCCATATACATCCGAAATATATGCCGGAGTCCAGAACAGGAAGAACCACCATACCCCATCGGTCATGAATTTGCCGACAAATACGGCCCATGTCTGGGGAAATTTGAAACATCTCAAGAATGAAATCTTCTTGTTGTCAAAGTCATTGGCGGCAGCTTGCTGTTCTGCGGATTCTTCAGGATTGTTGTTGTCTTGTTCGATATACTCCAATTCGGCAGCATTCACGCGAGGGTTGGCATTTGGTTTCTTGTAGAGGAACATCCAAAGTCCCATCCAAATGAAGCCTAAACCACCGATAACGATGAAAGCCATTTCCCATCCGTTACCTACACCGATGCTTTGGAAATAACGTGCCAAAGGAGGAATCGTGATTGGAGCGGCCAAGGCGCCTACAGTAGAACCCGCATTGAAAATGGAAGTGGAGAATGCACGGTCTTTCTTGGGAAAGTATTCGGCGGTAACTTTGATGGCAGCAGGGAAGTTTCCTGCTTCACCTACTCCCAATACAATTCGGGCGGCAATGAAATAGTACACACTGGTAATGGCAATGGTTGAAGCGACGGCACCTGTTGCCGAAATCATTTCTTCTGCATTATGAATGCCTAATGTCTCTTCGGTAGCCCAGCCGCATAATGCATGAAGGCAAGCTCCGGCAGACCATACGGCAATAGCCCAAAGATAACCTTTCTTAGTACCCATCCAGTCGATGAAACGGCCGGCAAACAGGTTGGCTATGGCATATACTATTGAGAAAATGGCTGTGATATCTCCGTAATTTGAATCCGTCCAGTGAAATTCCGGAGCAATGAAATCTTTCCAGGTTAATGAAAGCACCTGACGGTCGAGATAATTGACTGTAGTGGCAAAGAATAGCAAACCACAAATGATCCATCTGAAGCTTGTCATCTTTCCACCTACTTTTTGAAATGTACTCATGATAATAGATTTAATTATGTTTTTCTTATGAGACGTAAAAATAACCATTCTGTACCTATTCACAATGTAAAAATTGGCGGAAAGCCTGTATAAATCGGTATCAATGGTGGGATTTCTAAAAAAATCATTCCGAATGTTGCAAAAAGCCTGAAAACAAGGTGATTTCTTGCAACATTCAGAATGATAAGAGTTAATGAGCAATGGTGTGCACCATTTTGCTTATTTCATATCCGTGTATTTTATTTCATCCTTGTCACTGTATTTCAGGTTCTCACCTCCCATACCCCAGATAAAGGTATAGTTGCTGGTACCTGCGGCGGCATGGATAGACCATTCGGGAGAAGTGATGGCTTGTTCATTGTGCAACCATACCAGACGCTCTTCTTGCGGTTCGCCCATCAGGTGGCAAATGGCATTTCCTTCGGGCAGGTTGAAATAGAAATAAGCTTCCATGCGGCGGGTATGTGTATGGGCCGGCATGGTGTTCCATACAGAACCCGGAGCCAGTTCGGTAAGTCCCATCTGCAATTGGTTGGTACCACCGTTTTTCACTCTTTCCAGTACATCTTTTACAATTAACTGGTTTACAATACGGTCGTTGCTGTCTTCCATCTTTCCATAATGATCCGAAATAGCCAAAGCATATTGTTTGGAATTTGCTTTTTGAAGC
Organism: Phocaeicola sartorii JCM 17136 = DSM 21941; assembly: GCF_054653615.1. Classification (NCBI taxonomy): domain Bacteria; kingdom Pseudomonadati; phylum Bacteroidota; class Bacteroidia; order Bacteroidales; family Bacteroidaceae; genus Phocaeicola; species Phocaeicola sartorii. Next base: position 94,383 of record NZ_BAAIFW010000006.1, on the reverse strand, counting down.
TTGGCGTCGGTAGTGATCAACTGGGTAACGTATGGTTTGTAAGCCGGTGCCGAATTGATATAGAATTTGGCCGGTTTGGCAGCGTCATTGCTCTTGAAAGTCACTTCTTTATTGCCGCAACCTACATAGAGTGCTTCCTTATATTTCATAGGATATTCCTTACCGTCTACCGTAACCACGCCATCACCACCTACATTGATAACACCTAGTTCGCGGCGTTCAAGGAAGTAAGTGATTTCCGGACCCAGTTCGCGGAAAGTCTCCAGTTTCAGCACTTTGTTCACCGGCATGGCTCCTCCGTAGATAAGACGGTCGTAAAGGGTGTATGTAACATTGATTTCATCCGGTGCCATCACCTTTTCCATCATAAAAGAACTACGCAGACGTTCTGTGTTATAGTGTTTTACATCTTGCGGATGGCAAGCGGTCTGTACTTTGTAATTCACTTGAGCTGAAGCTGCCAGGGCAGAAACACTCAGCATCATTGCAATCGCTAATTTTTTCATAATGATTATCTTTAAATTTTAATTTTTCATTGTTCTCTGGTATTTAATGATGGAACGACGGTTCAGCACCATTAAGAAAAGTGTAATCAGTACCAAAATTCCGGAACCGATCCATTTGAATGAATAAGTCAAATGGAAGATAGCCCATGAGAAAGGACTTGAAGCGAAATCCAGCGCACCGCCTTCAAAACCTGACGGGATGTTTACGGCGGCATCTTGTGTCTTGGTATATACATCGTGAGCTGCTTGGGTAAAGTAAGGTGCCAGGTCGGTTACAAAATACAGACCGATGGCCAGCACTACAAAACCAATGATGAAGGTCTTTACCACATTTCCTTTGGTGATAGGTAATACCAATGGAAATACATAGAACATACCTGCTAATGAAGCCAATGGCAGGAACTCATTGCCCGGAAGCACCACTGCCAATAAGATGGTTACAGGGATTAACAACAAAGATACAACTAAGGTAGCCGGATGTCCGATCACCAAGGCGGGACTCATTCCGATATTCAAACCTACGGCGCCTTTGAACTTTTTGGCAATCAGTTCACGGGTAGCGTCCGAAATGGGCTTCAACCCTTCGATGAACAGGCTGGTAATACGGGGGATCAGCTCCATTACCGCTCCCATCTTGATACCTAAACCTAGAATATAAGGAATCTTGTCTATTATTTCTTGCCCGTTCTTGCAAGATAATGCACCGATGCCACATCCTACCAGAATACCTAAGAAAAGGGGTTCGCCTAACAAACCGAATTTCTTCTTCATACCTTCTGCGTCAATGTTCAGCTTTTCAAATCCGGGAATTTTGTCCAGTACCTTATTTATAATGAGAGCAAATGGTACGAAGCCCGCACAAAAAGGCTGCGGAATGGAAATCCCTTCCATTTTATCATAGAAACCTTGGAATTTGTCTGCTGTGTAATCTGCCAGAATTAATGTGATGATATAACAGATAACGGCCGCAAAGAAGCCCCACCAGATATTATCTGTCGCAAAATAAACTACGGCTCCGATGAAAGCGAAATGCCAATAGTTCCATAAATCAATGTTAACCGTACGGGTGGTTTTTGTCAATAACATTAAGATATTGACAGCCAGACATACCGGAATGATGAATGCACCCACAGAAGTGTTATAGGCCACGGCTGCCGCAGCAGGCCATCCCATATCAAAAACTTTCAGTTGCAGGCCATATATTTCGACCACCTTGCTTAAGGCCGGACCCAAACTGCTGGTCAGAAGTGCAGTGACTACTGATAAACCAACGAAACCAACCCCTACCAGCAGACCGCTTTTTAATGCCTTGCTGAATTTGATCCCGATACAAACGCCTAAGATTGTAAAAATTATAGGCATCATCACCGCTGCTCCTAAACCGATGATATAACTAAAAACTTGTTCCATTCTCTTGTGAATTAATAGTAAATGACTGTGTTTTCTACAATAGTATAAATTAAAAACTGCCCCAAAAATAAAACCTTTTCTCAACTTATCAAACCTGAAAGGCATAATAATTAGTAAAAAGGCAATTTTTGAACGATTTTTATCGTTATCGTGCACAAAAATAACTGTTCCCGCACACGAATACCAAATAATACACTTAGTAGGTTGAAAAGTGCACACCGTTTTTCAAGGAAAATGCTACTTTTGTTTCCTGAATGAAATAGGTCTAATACTAAAAATAAACGTCTTCATGAAAAAGAATTCTATTTGTAAAATTATTGTGTCCGGTTTGTTTGTGGCTGCACCCTTGATGGGTATGGCTCAGCAGGTTTGTGGTAATAAGCCTTGGTCTGTACGTATGGCGGAATCAGAGATGGTACGTTGTCCCGAATCCTGGCAGTTGGATTTTCAGACCCGTCTGAAGTGGGATTACTGTCATGGCTTGGAACTTCAAGCTATGCTGGATGTATATGATGCATACGGTGATAAGAAATTTTTTGATTATGCGGTGGCTTATGCCGATACGATGATTCATCAGGATGGTTCTATCGAAACTTATAAACTGGAGGAATATAACATTGACCGTCTGAATTCCGGCAAGATGCTTTTCCGTATTTACGAGCAGACTAAGGACGAGAAATACAAAAAAGCATTGGATTTATTGCGCAGTCAGTTGGATACGCATCCCCGTAACGCCGATGGCGGTTTCTGGCACAAGAAGATTTATGAGAACCAGATGTGGCTGGACGGGCTTTATATGGGACAACCGTTCTATGCGGAGTATGCTTACCGTAACAACCGTGTGAATGATTATGCTGATATTATCAATCAGTTCGTCACAGTGGCCCGCCATAATTATGATCCGAAGACTGATTTATACCGTCATGCATGTGATGTGAGCAAGCGTGAAAAGTGGGCGGACAAGACTACCGGATGGTCACAGCATTGCTGGGGACGTGCCATGGGATGGTACGCGATGGCTTGTGTGGATGTGCTCGACTTTATACCGGAACACGAAGCCGGACGTGAGTCGGTTATCGAAATATTGAATAAACTGGCTGCCCAGATTAAACGTACCCAGGATCCTGCAACAGGAGTCTGGTATCAGGTGATTGACAGAAGCGGGGATGAAGGAAATTATCTGGAATCCTCTTGTTCTACCATGTTTGTATACACTCTGTTGAAGGCGTTGCGTAAGGGGTATATCTGTCCTTCGTACATGGAAGTGGCCAAGAAAGGGTATGAAGGGCTTCTGACCCAATTCATAGAAGTGGACAATAAAGGTGTGGTTTCTATCACTAAAGGGTGTGCCGTTGCCGGTTTGGGAGGCAAGCCGGTGTATCGTACCGGAGATTATAATTATTATATAACTGAAAAAATACGTTCTAATGATGCGAAGGCGGTAGGCCCGTTCATTATGGCCAGTCTGGAATGGGAGCGTTTGTTTCAGAAAAGCAGTTGTGGAACTGCATGTAAATAACAGGAGGTGAGATGATGAGAAAAGTTTTAGGATTATTGCTGTTGTTAGTCGCTGTTAGCGGAACATGGGCTCAGGAACGCCGGGATACCCTTGTTGTTTCACGCGATGGAACGGGGGATTTCCGTACTTTGCAGGAGGCTGTGGAAAGTGCTCGGGCTTTCATGGATTATACTGTTACGATCTATGTGAAGAACGGAGTATACAAGGAGAAAGTGATTGTTCCTTCATGGGTGGAAAATATAGATATCATAGGTGAAGATCGTGATAAGACGATTATAACTTATGATGATCATGCGAATATAAATAAAATGGGTACTTTCCGCACTTATACGGTGAAAGTGGAGGGCAGTGACATCACTTTTAAGAATCTGACTATTGAGAATAATGCGGCTCAGTTGGGACAGGCGGTGGCTCTGCATACGGAAGGTGACCGTTTGAAATTTATCAATTGCCGTATTTTGGGTAATCAGGATACTATTTATACCGGTGCTAAATTTACCCGCCTTTATTTTAAGGATTGTTATATCGATGGTACTACAGACTTTATTTTCGGTCCTTCCACCGCTTTGTTTGAAAATTGTATGATCCACAGCAAACGCAATTCGTATGTAACGGCTGCTTCCACTCCGAAAGAGGCTAAATATGGATATGTTTTCAAACACTGTAAGCTGACGGCAGAACCGGGAGTGGATAAAGTGTATTTAGGTCGTCCTTGGCGTCCATACGCTTATACCTTATTTATAGAATGTGAGTTGGGCAAGCATATTGTTCCTGCCGGATGGCACAATTGGGGCAAGCAGTCCAATGAAGAAACAGCCCGTTATATGGAATATAAAAATACCGGTGAGGGCGCAAATGTTTCAGAAAGGGTAGCGTGGAGCAAACAGCTGACAAAGAAAGAAGCGGAGGCGGTGACGGTCGATGCTATTTTTGGTACTCAAAGTAATTGGAACCCAATAGACTAGATTGAATTTATAATTGCTTGAAGAGGAGACTTCTACGTTGGTGGAGGTCTCCTCTTTTTGTTGTGTTGAATAATTGGAAGTCGTGAAAAATGCCTAATAAATCCACATAAAAAGATAAAAACTACACATGAAGGTAATGTTATATTCTTAATTTTGCAACGGTGAAACTAAGGTCAAAACCTTAAAAAAACATTTTAATAACTATAAAAACACATCTTATGAATCTAAAAGAATTAGCTAGAAAAGCTGTCTCAACTCTCTTTTTGAGTATGCTTTGTTTGGTTGCTTTTGCCCAAACCGCAACAGGTTTGGTGAAAGACAAAACAGGCGAACCTATGATTGGTGTGAATGTACTGGTAAAAGGAACAACCAATGGTACAATCACAGATTTCGATGGTAAGTTTTCAATTCCGGATGTTCCGAGTAACGCTACTTTGGTGGTTTCCTATATCGGGTATCTTACTAAAGAGGTGAAAACCGGAAAAGACTTGGTTATTGTATTGGAAGAAGATAACAAGACTTTGGATGAAGTCGTTGTTATTGGTTATGGTACGGTGAAAAGACGTGATTTGACAGGATCTGTCGCTTCTGTTACCGGTGAAAAATTAGCGGCTAATCCGGTTGCCAATGTTGCACAGGCTTTACAAGGACAATTGCCCGGTGTGAGTGTGACTTCACAAGACGGTCGTCCGGGTGCAGGTATGTCTATCCGCATTCGTGGAGGTGGTTCTATCACTCAGTCTAATGATCCCTTGTTTATTGTAGATGGTGTTCAAGTTAGTGGCATTGATGATATTCCTGCTGACAATATCGAAAGTATTGATGTGTTAAAGGATGCTGCTTCTACAGCTATTTATGGTGCTCGTGGTGCTAACGGTGTAATATTGGTTACTACAAAGGGCGGCAAGGATGGCCGGGTCTCTGTCAAGTATAATATGTATTATCAGATGAAGGAGAATCCGAAATTATTGGAGACTATGGATCCTTATGACTATGTGTATAATACATGGGCATATATGAAGAGTCTGGGAGATTCTTATGGTGATGGAGTTGCCAGATATTTTGGATTAGGATCCAAGTACGGAAATCATTTGAATGAATATAAAAATATGACCACTCATAATTATATAAATGATTTGATGCAGACTGCGTCATCTTGGAATCATGATGTATCTTTATCTGGTGGTACAGATAAAACTAAGTTTTATTCATCAGTGAACTATATGGATGATGAAGGTATCCGTGTGAAGTCTGGTTTCCAGCGTTGGAATGCGAATTTCAAATTGACGCAAAAGATTAATAAAAAGTTAACTGCGGATTTTGACTTGCGTTATAGTGAAATAGAAGTAAATGGATCTGGTTTTGGTAATGCAACCTCTGCTTACACTTATCGTCCTGTGGATAATCCTTTGGGTGATGCTTCTTTTACTGCTGGATTTGGTCAAGGTGATACAAATATGGAAGAAACTAGTAATCCTTTGTATTACTTGAATACTGTAGATTATATAAAAAACATGTACCGTATCCGTGCAAAAGGTGCTTTAACTTGGAATGTTATTAAAGGTTTGACGGCAAAGACGGAGCTATCGTTAAATCGTAATTGGAACCAAGAAAAGACATGGAATGCAGGACAGACAGAAAAAGATAATAGTTCTGCTAAATTGAAGAAAAGTGATGGTTACGGTGTGCGTTGGGCAACTACTTTGAATTACGAAGTACAGGGGCTTGGAGATGATCATAGTTTGTCTTTCTTGGTTGGTAATGAAGTCTTGGCATCAAAATCGGATTATACTGAAATCTATGGTGTAGGGTATCCTAAAGGATTTACTATGGATGATGCGTTTGGTATGATTAATATGACTACTCCTTCATTGGGACAAGATTATTTTAAGGGTGAGATAGGTACTCCTAACCATACTTTGTCATGGTTTGGCCGTGCTAATTATTCTTATAAAGGCAAGTATCTTTTGACTGCTACATTCCGTGCCGATGGTTCTTCTAAATTTGCACCTAGTCACCAGTGGGGATATTTCCCGGCAGCAGCGGCAGCGTGGAGAATTTCAGATGAAGCTTTCATGGAAAACACAAGAGACTGGTTGGATAATCTGAAACTTCGTGTATCGTATGGTACTTCTGGCTCGGATAATATTGATGCTTCTTTATGGAGAGAGACCTGGAAGACCAAACAGATAACAGTGGATGGTGAAAAAGTAACCACTTATGTACCGGGTGACATGAAGGGAAATCCTGACTTGAAATGGGAAACTACTATCAGCCGTAACTTAGGTGTTGATTTTGGTTTCTTTAATAACTGGGTTCGCGGTAGCTTGGATTATTATTGGAATACGACAAAGAATATCTTAATGAAAGTGCCTATCGACGCAGCATCCGGTTATAGCTATCAGTTCCAGAATGTAGGTAAAACTTCAAATAAGGGAATTGAATTGGCTTTAGGCTTTGACATTGTTCGTGGTAAAGATTTTAATTTAGGTGTAAACTTGACTTATAATTATAACAAGAATAATATTGATGAACTGATGGACGGAGTCTTGGCGGATACGAGAGCTATGAATGATTGGGGTTCATCTATGGCTAAGCCTGCTTATGATTATATTATCCGTGAAGGTCAGCCTGTAGGTACGATCCAAGGTTTTAAATCAGAAGGATATTATACGATTGATGATTTTACTTATGCAGATGGTAAATACACATTGAAACCGGGTGTTCCTGATATTCAAGGTATTGTGAATTATCCGGATGGAGTTAAAGGATTGGCAGCGGATGGACAAACTGCTATACCGGGTATGCCTAAATTTGCAGATACAACAGGTGATGGTGTTGTGGACGAGGATGACAAAACGATTATCGGTAAGGCTATGCCACAGCATACAGGTGGTTTTACAATTAACGGAAATTGGAAGGCAATCGATTTTTCTGTAGGCTTTACTTATCAGATTGGTGGCGATGTGTACAATGCCAATGCAATGCACTCATTGATGGGAAATAAAGATAATTCCGCTGGTCAGAACCGTTTGAAGTTTGTTTCTGAAACTTTCAAATATTATGATGTTGATGCAAACGGTGACTTGATGCTGGTGAAAGATCCTACAGCTTTGGCGACTCTTAATGCGAATACAAACTACAGTTCTTTCTTCTCTGAATATGGAATCGTAAGTTCTAAGTTTATTGAAGATGCGTCTTATTTGCGTCTGAATACATTGACAGTAGGTTATACTTTCCCGAAAAATTGGATGAATAAGATTGGATTGCAGAATGCACGTGTGTATTTTACAGGAAGCAACTTGTTCTGTATTGACGGATACTCTGGTATAGATCCGGATGTCAACACGAAGACCGATGGTAAGGATGGCTTCCCTACACCTTATTTTGATTACCAGTCTTATCCTAAGGCTAGAACTTATACCTTTGGTGTTAATTTAACTTTCTAATTAATGGAGATGAATCGTATGAAAAAAATAGTATATTCAACACTTTTCTTTGCTGGAATGTTTTTGACTACAGCATGTAGTGATTATTTGGAGGTTGGCTCTCCTTCTATTGTAGATTCGGATTTTGTCTTTTCTAATCCGACAACAGCACGTGCGGCATTAGACGGTGCTTATGAACAGTGGAGGGATTGTGCGCAGAATAAGGTTTTTGGCGATGGATTGTTTTATGCTGCTGATATTGCCGGGTCTGATATAGAACGTCACCCGGAGTCTTTCTCTAACCAGCTGGGACGTCACTATCCGGAATGTCTTTATCAAAACGGTACTTATGCAGGTAGCTATGGATTGACTTCATATTTGAAGGAGAATGATATTTATGCTAGCTTGTATTCGGTTGTGAGCAAAGCCAATGCGGTGATAACATCCATGGAAAACGCATCGAATTTTGAATCGATCATCAATGGTGGACAATCAGAGATGGGGCAAATGTATGGTGAGGCGATAGCTATGCGTGCTACGGCTTATCGTGAACTGTGCAAGAACTTCGGGGACGTACCATACGTAGGTGTTTATGGTGTTGTGCCTAAAGGTTTGGTTTCCCGTGATTCTATTTATGATGTATGTATTGAAGATTTGCAGAAAGTGGAACCTTTGATGTACACCATCGGTTCCATTCCCGGCATTGCTGCTGCCAATAAAAATTATTTTTCTAAAACCTATGTGCAGGCTTTGATTGGAAGAATGTGTTTGGATGCAGCTGGATATCAGACCCGTCGTGGCGATATTAAACGTGTAAATGGAAAAGGGGAAAGCATGACATTTGAAAACAAGGGAAAAGAAAATAATGGAGCTACTTACGGACGTCGTTCTGATTGGCAGAACTTGTACACGATAGCTAAAAAATACTATGAGGCTTTGTTGGCTGATCCGGGTAATGCACAGTTTCATTTGACTGATCCACGGGGTGCCTCGGATAAATCCGGACGTACTTTCAATAATCCTTACCAGTATTTCTTTGAACAGATGCATATGGATGATGCTATTTATGCGGATGAGTCTATTTATGAATATCCCATGCAGCAAGGTGGTGGAAATGATGGTCGCCCCTATTCTTTCGGCCGTCCTTCATCTGGTGGCTCAAAGGCAGCGTATCCATGTAAGAGCTATGGACAGGGACGTATAAATCCTGCTTATTTTTATGGAATCTTTGATCCGAATGATATGCGTCGTGACGTGAGCATTACTATGACCGGCAGTAATGGTAAAGGGGTTGAGAAGTTGATTCCTTTTGTCCCCAACTCAAAAGCTGAAGGCGGTGGCTTGACATTGAATAAATGGGATGAGAACCGTCAGGCTAATCCATGGGTGGCTGCACAGCGTAAATCAGGTATCAATGGTCCGTATATGCGTATGTCTGAAGTTTATTTGGGCTATGCGGAAGTATGTGCGGCATTAGGTGATGTGGTTACAGGTAAACAATATTTAAAAACAGTTCGTGAACGTTCGTTCCCGCAAGGTTTGGCTGACACAGATGGCTTTATTGCATCTTTTGGCAATGATCTGGTTCGTGCGATTATTGAAGAACGGGGTTTTGAATATGCAGGTGAAGGTGATCGTCGTTGGACATTGATTCGTTCTGGTTATCTTCCGGAAGATATAAAAAGAATCAAAGACATGACTAAAGCTATGATGGATGGTCTGGCAACTAAAGGTTATTATGAGTTTGAAAATGGTAATATCATTTCTGCTTATATATGGACAAAATTAGTTGATGCAAAAACTATATATGGTCATCGTTTGACAGCGCAGTGTCCGATGGACAAGGTCAATGATCCGGTGCTTTATCCGGGATGGCGCGGACAAAAGGATAATTGGGAAGAAATGGGATTGAATTATGGAAATTCGGCTCCTGCTACCAATCTGGCAATAAAAGGGTTGTTTGAAATCGTGTCTGAAGAAGAGGCAGCATCTCTTGAAAGCCAAGGATATGCCAAAGTTAATTGGGGTATTGATTTGGTTGATTATAGAGATGAATATGATAAGTATCTGTTTTGGGATTATGATTACGTTTCGGCTCCTATCTATTTGTGGCCGTTTACTCCTAATGTAATGGCTGCCGGTGGCTTTACGAATGGTTATGGCTTTAAACAGGAATAATAATTCATTCATCAAACGAAAATAAACGTATGGGGGAGAGGGCGTATGGCAAATGCTCTCTCCCCTTTTTTGGGGTGTCTCTTAAGAATGTATTTCTAAACAGCTCATCAATACAACTGTCGCATTTATAATTTGAACTCGCCTCCTACCATAGAGCTTTGCAAAACTGCTGCCACTGCTACCACCATTTTAGCAAATCTCTTATGAATAGGGAGATATAGGGGTGGTGGCAGCACATTTTTTTATGTATGAAATACGCCTGCTGCCACCACTTTTTCTACTTTTCTCATATTATCAGTATGTCTTTTCTACTTTTTACGGAAGTGTTGTCCCGCACATACGTATTATCTCATAAGTAAGATGAAGGAGCAGTCAACCTAAAGCGTCAAGCTATATTGTGTCCATGAAAAGACTGGGAGTTTCAAACAGTTACAAAAGGACGAAACTGTAGTTCCAACCCGATAGAACTGTAGTTCCAACCTGATGGAACTGTAGTTTCAACCTGATGGAACCAGAGTCTTAGGCTGATGAAACTGTAGTTCAGACTGTTGCTTAACGCTTTAGGTTGACTGCTCCTTCATCTTACTTATCAGGATGGTTGACGGAGTTAATACTTAGTTATAATATCAGTTGACTCTTTCAAGAGCTATTTCTTTGTCGGGTTGAAACAATCATGACTTACGGTCAAGATGGATGACAGTTGCCACCAAGTTTACCAATACTACGGTAATCATAGCAAATCGGCATAGAAGGCATACGAATTTTACCCAAACATCTTCCTCTTATGGAATAAAAAAGGGGATAAGTGGTGGTAGCAGGCGTATTTCATACATAAAAAAATGTGCTGCCACCACCCCTATATCTCCCTATTCATAGGAGATTTGGTAAAATGGTGGTAGCAGTGGTAGCAGAAATTACAAACTTTAGAAGAGGGGGCGATAAGAAAGACTGAAATCTTTTTTTGATAGGTTTGTTCGCCTGTTGCAAAATTGTGCACATAAAAGACCAATTTTTACCTTGTTCTTCTTTGATAGCCTGTTACTTTTGTATCAAGACATATTTTAATCAGATACGAAATGAAATTGAAGTTTTTAGTAAGTACAATAGTTAGCATCATGATATGGCCGGCAAGTATTATGGCACAAAGTGAATTGATTCCAATGATAGAAATACCTGCGGGAAATTTCTATATGGGGACTTTGGGTGAAGATGAAAATTATGATGAAGCACCTATGCATAAGGTGCACATATCTAAACCGTTTAAAATGGGACTGACCGAAGTGACTAATGCGCAATATGAATTGTTCTGTCCCGGACACAAGTCGCTGCGTGGTAAAAATGGTTTCTCAAATGAAGATGACGAAGCGGTGGTGTTCGTAACTTATCAAGATGCCGTTGCCTTTTGTGACTGGTTGACCCGGAAAGAAGGAAAAACGTATCGTCTGCCTACCGAAGCTGAATGGGAATATGCATGTAAGGCAGGCCGTTACTGGAACTTCTATATGGATGACAAGCTTCCTGCCGCCTGGCAAAAGAATCAAGTGATAACGGCTTCTCTAAAACCCTTGTCCTTGAAAGTGGCACAAACTCCTCCCAACGAATGGGGGTTATATGATATGTGTGGAAATGTGGAGGAATGGTGTCTGGACTGGTATGGGCCCTATATAGACAAGGAACAGACTGACCCTGTCGGCTATTCGGACGGTATGGCACGGGTGACCAGAGGAGGGAGTCATAATACACCGGTGAAATATCTCCGTTCGGCAAACCGTATGGCTATGTTGCCGGAGGACAAACATGCAATGACAGGCTTTCGGGTGGTACAGGCAGAGTATCCGCAGACCGCTCCGCTTTCTCAGCCAAAAGATGAGTATGTCGTGTCTCAGATAAAATGGAATTGGGCCTCTCAATGTGTCACGGAACCAGTCTTCACTGCTCCTTTGGTTTATGTGCATGAACCGGATGCGCATAGTGGAACGCCTTTTTTCAAGCATAATCATCAGCCGGCATTGACTTGGTGTGATAATGGAGACTTGTTGGCTGTGTGGTTTTCTACCAATGAAGAAAAAGGCCGTGAGATGGTGGTGCTCTCTTCGCGCTTGCGTGCCGGAAGCCGTGAATGGGAAAAGCCTCGTATGTTTTATCAGATAGCTGATCGTAATTTGACCGGAACTGCATTGTTGAACGACCGCCAAGGGACTCTTTACCATATCAATGGAGTGGAAGCGGCCGGACATTGGCAGAATTTGATGATGACTTTGCGTACAAGTACAGATAATGGACAAACTTGGAGTAAACCTCGTATGATTGCTCCAGAGCATACGAGACGCCATCAAGTGATAGCCGGAACCTCTATTACAAAGGAAGGCTGGTTTGTTCAGGCTTGTGATGCCGGACCCGGTGGAAGAGACGGGGCTGCTGTTCATATCAGTAAGGATAAGGGAAAAACTTGGACGGACCCGTGGGATGGAGCGCCCTTGCCTGATTTTAAAGAGGGAGGGACAGGTACCACTATCGCCGGAATCCATGCCGGAGTGGTGCAATTGAAGGATGGCAGATTGATGGCATTGGGACGTAACAATAGTATTCGTGATAAAGAAGGACGTCTACGTATGCCTATGAGTGTATCTGATGATATGGGCAAGACTTGGCATTATTCTGCTTCGGAATTTCCACCCATTGATGGAGGACAACGGCTGGTATTGATGCGTTTGAATGAAGGTCCTATTTTGCTGATTTCTTTTACTGAGCATCCTTATCGTACTTCGAAAGAGGAGCGTGGAATGATGTTTACTGATCAATCAGGAAAGCCTTTTAAAGGATATGGCATGTATGCTGCTTTGTCATACGATGAAGGTAAGACCTGGCCTGTAAAACGCTTGTTGACTGATGGTATTTATCGTTTTCTTAATGGTGGGGCTTGGACCCAGTTTTTTGAAATGGATGAGAATCATGCTGAGCCTCGTGGCTACTTGGCCGGAACACAAACACCTGATAATATGATTCATCTGATAACAAGCCGCTTTTATTATAAGTTTAATTTAGCTTGGCTGAAAGGAAACGAAAGTGCGCTCTTCCCTCAAATGTTGTTTGATTGAGAGATATATAGTATATATATTTAATGTTTTGTATTGATTGTTTTCTTTTATATGATTATATATCTCAGAAACGAAGTAAAACGAAATTAAATAAAAAGAAAATAATGCGAAATAATTTTTGTTTTCCGAAAATATTTCTACTTTTGCAATGTGTGATTTAAGATACTATGATTATGAAACATGCTTAAAGAGAACACAAAAGGAACTATTAAATCTAAAAATGATTATTTGTTAACCCAGGAAAGTATGGAAAATGTTCAGAAAACAAGGCGTTTGTTTGCAAGCGCATACGGTTGTAAAGCCAGCCGTTCTTTTCTTATTTGGAGCTTGTCGGCCGCAATGTCCATAAGTGTCGCACCGATGATGGCTGAGGTTTCTGCCGATGTTAGGAACTTTGGCACTCAACTTGTTACTCAGGTGAAAAGGGTCACCGGAACCATTATTGATGAAACAGGTGAGCCTATGATTGGAGTATCAGTCTTGGTTCAGGGAACTACTACAGGGACGGTTACGGATTTGGATGGGAAGTTTGTATTGGAGGTTCCCGCAAATGCTACATTGGTTATTTCGTATATCGGATATAAGACTCAGAACATAAAAGTCGGTAGCCAGCATGCGTTTGCTATTAAAATGGAGAGTGATAATGAGGTGCTTGACGAGGTAGTTGTAATTGGTTATCAAACAATTAAACGAAAGGATTTGACAGGTTCAGTTGCTTCTGTCAGTGGTAAGACTGTATCGGTCATGCCTGTTTCTAATGTGGCGCAGGCTATGCAGGGTAAACTTCCCGGTGTGAACATTACATCACAAGACGGGCGTCCTGACGCGGCTATTTCTATCCGTGTGCGAGGAGGAGGCTCTATTTCGCAAAGTAATGAACCTCTGATTCTGGTAGATGGTGTAACAGTGAATTCTTTAAATGATATTCCTTCCGATCAAGTGGAAAGCATTGACGTCCTGAAGGATGCGTCTTCTACTGCTATTTATGGTGCACGTGGTGCCAATGGTGTAATCCTTGTGACTACAAAGGGAGCGAAAGAAGGGAAAGTTTCTGTTTCTTATAATGGTTATGTTAAATTTAATACGCCGACTAAATATTTGGAAACATTGGATCCTTATGATTATTTATCGTTTGTTTGGGCGAATGCTGCGGCTAGTGGCGATGCATATCGTTTGCCATTCGAAAAATTGTATGGCATCGGTGATTATTCTGGTAGTAATACGGGAGGTATAGAAAGTTATCGTAACACCAAGAATTATAACATCCAGAAAGATGTGTATAATAGTTCTGTGTCCCATAACCATGATTTGTCTGTTAGTGGAGGTACAGAAAAAACAAAGGTTTTGTTTGCGATGAACTATATGGATGAGGAAGGCATGAAGCTGAACTCTTATGCCAAGCGTGGAGGGATTTCGTTGAAGGTCAATCAGAAGTTACGTGATAATCTGGATATTAATCTGGATACCCGTTATAGTGATATGCGTACTATGGGAGATGAAGGGACAACTAATGGCTCTGGCTCATTGCTTTCATCTTCTTACCGTTTTCGTCCGATTGCTACCGGTGATATCTTGGGGGATTTGAATGCTTTGCGTGAAGGAAATATGGAAATGTATGGGCGTCAGTCCACTTGGGACACTTATAGTCCGGTTGCCCGTATTGGTGATTATGATCCGTTATATATCAAGCAAAGACTTCGTGGAACTTTGTCTTTAAATTGGAGATTGTTTGACGGCTTTGCTTATCACACTGATTTTACTTTAAATCAGTCATGGGAACAAGATAAAAAATGGGGAGGAGCTATTTATAATAATTATTTGGATGACGAAACAGGCGCTAAGCTGTATGCGGGAAATGTGGAATATACGAAGCGTGACAGCTGGGGGCTTCGCTGGACGAATACAGTGAGTTATGATTTTAACTTCTTACCCAAACAGCATCGCCTGAATATTCTGTTGGGTCATGAGGTTACAGATTCAGGTGGTAGTAAAGTGTCGATTTCAGCTAGTCACTTCCCATCTAATTTCACAAAGGACAATGCTTTTGCTATGATTAACCAATATGATGCGGAACATGGAACAAGTAAATTCTCTTCTGGAGTAGATATTCCCGGACGTATTCTCTCATTCTTTGGTCGTGCTAATTATACATTGATGGACCGTTATTTGTTTACTGTGACATTCCGTGCCGATGGCTCTTCTAAGTTTTCGCCCGAACATCGTTGGGGATATTTTCCTGCCGCTGCTTTCGGATGGCGTCTTTCTGAAGAATCTTTCATGGAAGGAACGAAAGACTGGTTGGATAATCTGAAAGTTCGTTTGTCTTATGGTACGGTAGGTAATGATGGCATCAGTTCTGATTTATGGTCACAAACTTGGACTTCTGAAACTGATTTGCGATATCAATATATATTGAATAACCAGTATTCATCTTCATACGATCTTTCAACGGAACAGATGGCAAATAAAAATCTAAAATGGGAAACAACTATTACACGTAACCTTGGTTTCGATTTCGGATTTTTAAAGAATCGTTTGTGGGGGTCTTTGGATTTATATTGGAATACAACGAAGGATTTGCTGATGTTGACTTCGCTTCCCGGAATTACCGGATTCACCTCTACGTATGATAACATTGGCCAGACTAGTAATAAGGGAATTGAGTTTTCTTTGTCTGGTGTGATTTATGAAAATAAAGATTGGAATATCACGGCTGGTATGAATATAAATTTCAATAAAGGCAAGGTCGATAAATTGGCAGAAAATGTAACAGGTTTATATGGCTCTAGTTGGTGTGGCAGCAGCAGTTTCCCTGGTGAGGATTATATTTTGCAGGAAGGAAAACCTGTGGGCATGGTCAGAGGTTTTATATATGACGGCTTTTATACCACAGATGATTTTAATTATGTAAACGGACAATATATATTGAAAGAGGGTGTGGCGGATTTAGGTTCTTTTATTAATCCTGTACATGGGGTGGACCGTCCGTCCGGACAAAATGCTTATCCGGGTCTTCCAAAATTTAAGGATATGGACAATAGTGGCGGCATTGATGAGAAAGATGTTACCATTATTGGTGATATGAATCCTGTTCATACAGGTGGTTTCAATATCAATACAACTTATAAAAATTTTGATTTAGGATTGTATTTTAACTGGAGTTATGGTAATGATGTGTATAATGTGAATAAAATCGCTTCTTTATACGGTGCGAAAGAAAAGGGAGTATATGAGAATAAACTTGGTTTTATGAAAGACTCCTATAAGATTTATGACGTGGTAGATGGGAAATTGGTTCGTCTCACTACTCCTGAGCAATTAAATGCAGCTAATGTAAATGCTAATTTGCCATTACCTTATAGTGAAAATGGGGTTACTTCCAGTATTGCTATCGAAGATGGTTCTTATTTGCGCTTGAACACACTGACATTGGGATATTCATTGCCCGATAAAGTTTTGCATAAGGCTGGTTTGAGCAAATTGCGTATTTATGGAACAATTTACAATTTGTTTACTTTGACCGGTTACTCAGGCTTGGATCCTGAAGTTAGTGCCAATACCTCTCAGAACAAGGCGAAATATCCTACAGTAGGATTGGACTGGGGAACTTATCCTAGAGCACGTTCGTTTGTGGTAGGCTTGAATCTTGCTTTCTAATCAAAAAAACAAATCATTAAATTAATTATTATGAATAAATTAGTAACATATATATCTGCATTGGCACTATGCTGTTCTTTTGCTCAATGTAGTGATTATCTGAATACTTCTTCACCGGAGAACACAGGAGATGAGTTTGTAACCTCTTCTACTTCTGAAACTTTTAAAATTCTGTCTTGGTGTTATGCTAATTATCGGCAGAATTGTATTATGGGGGCTTATCGTTGGAATGATCCTATTGGTTCAGACTCTGAAATATATCCGGAAATAGGTTCTTTGAATAATGCCAACGCCAGACTTTTACCGGAATTGTTAAGTGTAAATGCGGGTGGTTCAGGCTTCAACGGGCTTTATACTACGATTGCACGTGCATCTAGAGTCGCAGAATTGGTAGCTGGTAAAACTGCATTTCAAGATGCTGTGGCTGCAGGAAAAGTAAATGATTGGACTCAACTTTATGGTGAGGCTTTAACAATGAAGGCTTTCTGCTATTTCGATTTGGTAAAACATTATGGTGATGTACCTTATGGATATGAAAATAACAATGTGGAAGATTATTCATTAACTTCCCGCTTTGAAATTTATGATAATCTTATTGAGATATTGAAGGAGGCAGAGGCATTGATGTATCCACTGGGAGAAGGTGGCATTACTGCAGAACGTTTTTCTAAAGGATTTGCTGAAGCGTTGTTAGGACAAATAGCTCTTTATTCCGGTGGATATCAGACAATTCGTACAGATGTGCCCGGCTTGTATGGTGACGTGCAGTTTACGACAAAAGGAAAAGAAGAATTGGGATGTGTCTATGCTCGGCGCAATGATTATCTGGATTATTATAAGATTGCCGAGAAATATTTTCAGGCTGCTTTGAATAATAAAGGAACGGCTGCTTTAGTTACGGTTGATGACCGGAGTTATGCGAATAATCCGTTTCAGCGTCATTTCCAATATACTCATGATCTGGCTCTTAGTCCGGAATCTATTTTTGAAGTAGGTAATATACAAGGGGGGCAAAGTGGGCAGACTACTACCAGTGAATATTCTTATGCTTTTGGACGTCCGTCCAGTGGTGGTAGTAATCAAGCTGCGCCTTGCAAGTCGTTTGGGGCATTACGTATTATCCCTTCTTTTTATTATGGTGAGTTTGAAGCGGGTGATATGCGTAGAGATGCTAGTGTGACTGTAACCGGTAGCAAGGGGGATGGCAATGAAGCTTTGTTGTCTTTTACTCCGGGTAATAAGTTGGATGGGGGAATTGCGATTAATAAATGGGATGAGAATCGTATGAATCCTCCTTATACCACATCTCAACGTACTTCAGGGATGAATTGGCCAGTGTTGAGGCTTGCTGACCTTATTTTAATGCAAGCTGAGGTCAAAGCGGAATTGGGAACGGAAGGAGAAGCAATCCAATTACTTAACCAAATCCGTCAACGCGCTTTTGGTAATTCCGATCATGCCATTTCAGCTTCAGGTGAAGTTTTGAAGGAAGCTATTTTACAGGAGCGCAAATTAGAACTTTTAGGTGAAGGTACTCGTCGCTGGGATTTGATTCGTTCGGGTAAATTTGTGGAAAAAGCTTTAGCTGTTCGTGCAGAAATGACGGATATGGTTCATGATTTGCAAACAAAAGGATACCATGAATTTGCTAATGGTAATGTGATCTCGAATTATGTATATACTAAGAAAGTGCATTTAAGTTCACCGTTGACTTTTGATCCTGATGAGTCGGATCCAGCTCTGTATCCAGGATGGAGAGGACAATATGATTATAGTACCACTTCGGTAAAAGTTACTGGAACAGACCATAACCTAGCTATTGAGGGGCTGTTTAATTATATAGATCCCGATGGTGCTGAAGCAAAGAAACTGCTTGACGAGGGTTATGCAAAGGTTGATTGGGGAGCAACATTGGTGAAATATGCTGATCATTATACGAATAGTAATTTGTTGCCGGGGGTAAAGGACGGTAATGTTCCTCCCAGATATTACTGGCCTATTCCATTCGAAACGTTGAGCAAATCTAAAGGCAAGATAACGAATGGATATGGTTTGGCACAAGAATAAAAATTATATATGAAAAACATTTTATCTGTTTGCGCATTTTTGCTAGTCTTTGGGACGCTCCCTTTATGGGGGCAGTCCCAAGATCCTTTAAATGAGGATCAAACTACTGTACGTATTTTGGAAGGTGATAATTCGGATCCTTCTATAGTCCGTTATGGAAAGTCTTATTATCTGGTCCATTCCTCTTTTATTTATACTCCGGGACTGGTCGTTTACCAGTCGGATGACTTGATAAACTGGACTCCCTGTTCCACTGTCTTGTCTACTTTTACCGGAGACATCTGGGCTCCGGATATTGTAGTCCATAACAAGCGTTTCTATATTTATTTCCCTACTCGGGACGAGAAAGGAAAGAAAACCAATATGGTAACTTGGGCGGATACTCCGGAAGGTCCGTGGAGCGCTCCGGTTGATTTGAAAATAGGGGGAATTGATCCGGAACATGTGGTTGGTGAGGACGGAAAACGATATCTGTTGCTCAGCTCCGGTGCTTTATATCCGTTGTCGGATGATGGATGCTCTATTACAGGAGAACCGGTTCGGATTTATAAGGAATGGGAAATACCGGAGGAATGGGATATAGAAGGAGTTTCCATGGAAGGCCTGAACGTGAAAAAAGTAGGAGAGTACTATTATTTATTCGCGGCCGAAGGGGGTACGGCAGGTCCCCCCACCAGTCACATGGTAGTACAGGCACGTAGTAAAAATATCATGGGTCCTTGGGAGAATGCTCCTTTCAATCCGCTTCTTCGTACGGAATCGCGCAATGAAAAATGGTGGAGTAAAGGGCATGGCTCTATTGTTGATACGGAAGATGGACGGTTATTCATGATTTTCCATGCTTATGAGAACGGATTCCAGACATTGGGTCGTCAGACCCTTTTACGTGAACTGGTTCAGAAGGAAGATGGGTGGTTGCATTTGAAAGAAGGAGTCATTTCTTTACCTGCACCGGAACGTTTGAAAGTATCCGGTATAGAGGATTTTGTATGGCAGACGTGCCGGGAACATAGTTTAAATGACCGGTTTCGGATTACTCCTGATAAAATCAGTATAGATGCAAAAGGGAATACTCCTAAAGAAGGCTCTCCTTTGTTGGCGCGTACCAGTGCTCATAAATATGAAGTGGAGGCTTGTTTCGAACTGAAAGGTGAAAATACATCTGCCGGATTGGTAGCCTATTATGATGAGAATTATCATTTTGGATTTGGTTTTAATCATAAGCAGCTGCTTCGTTACCGGCGTGGACAAGTCAGCCGTACAGAATCAAAATCTCCTCAAGCAAACCAATGTGGAAAGATGTGGCTGCGTTTGCGGAATGATGCGAATGTATTATCGGCCTGGTATAGTGCCGATGGTAAAAAATGGCATAAGTATCCATGGGGATTTGAAATATCGGGGGTACATCATAACACGGTATATGGTTTCTTGTTTGTCCGTCCGGGTATTTTTGCCGGTGGTGACGGACAGGTGGAAGTGACGGACTTTGTTTTGAGGAACCTTGATTGATACGTTGTTTTAACTGGAATTTAATGATTGAATGGCTTATGAAATATTGCTGCTTTCTTTTAATAATATGGTTTCTGGGAATTTCCGGTGGATTTGCTCAGGATAAGGTGGAATGTTGGGGACGTTATGAAATCTCCATTCCTGCCAAAGTGAAGGGTAATCCTTTTGATATTGAACTTACAGCGACGTTCAACGGGCCGGATACCACATTGACAGTACGTGGGTTTTATGATGGAAATGATACTTTTAAAATTCGTTTCATGCCTGTGAAGCAAGGAGGATGGTATTATATAACACAGAGTAAAATCCCTGCATTGGATGGAGTAAAAGGTCAGATAGAATGTATTGCTCCGGGTAAAGGAAATCATGGCCCAGTCAAAGTGGATGGAACTTATAACTTTAAATATGCTGATGGGACACGTTACTATCCGGTTGGAACGACTTCTTATGATTGGATGCATGTGGCCGGTAACCAACCCGATCAGACTGTAAAATCATTGGAACTGTCCAAGTTCAATAAGATCAGGATGCTGTTTTTTGTGCAAAACTTTGATCCGGATTATCCTGAACCCTCCATGTTTCCTTTTGAGATAAAGAAGATAACAAAGGATGAAAAGGGAAAGCCTGTGTATGAATGGGATTTCACCCGCTTCAATCCGGCTTATTTTGCTCATGTGGAAGCATGTGTGGATAATTTGGCCGGAATAGGGGTGGAGGCTGATTTGATTCTTTTCCACCCTTATGATGGTGGCCGTTGGGGATTTGACAGGATGCCTTTGGAAGCCGGTGTCCGATATTTGAAGTATCTGACAGCCCGTATGAGTTCATTTCGCAATATTTGGTGGTCGCTGGCCAATGAATATGATTTTTTGAGAGAATTAAAACCGGAATATTGGGATACCTTTACACATACGGTAGTAGAGAATGATCCTTATTCTCATTTATGTTCCATTCATACTTATACAGCTAAGTATTATAAATATTGGGAACCGGAATATACCCATGCCAGCATACAGGACCAGGCACCTGTAGAGGGTTTTGGAAGAGCGGCTACGGTGAAGAATATTTATAAGAAACCGATTATTTTTGATGAGGTATGTTATGAGGGCAATATGGATAACCGATGGGGAAGCTTGAGCGGTCAGGAATATCTTTATCGCTTGTGGCAAGGGCTGATTGTGGGGACTTACGTAACTCACGGAGAATGTTATATGGATAATCCAAAAGATTATTCCCGTGATTTTCTGGCTGTAGGAGGAACTTTTCAAGGGGAGTCCTGGAAGCGCATCGGCTTTACAAGACAGATTTTGGATGCACTCCCCAATCCCTTGCATTTATGCGATAGTAGTTGGGACCCATATACTTCTACTGCCGGAGAAAACTATTATATGATTTATCTGGGCAAAGAAATAAGACCGGAATGGATATTTGATTTACCGGTAAAAAACGCTTTTTATCCACGTTTGAAAGAAGGAGTACGTTTTAAAGTGGAGGTCATTGATACTTGGAACATGACGATAGCCGAATGGCCTGTCGTTTTTGAAACGACTGCTCCTGTAAAAGATAGGGTGTATGATAAAAATCAAGGAAGAGTAAGACTGCCTGCAAGTCCTTATCTGCTGCTAAGGATAACTGAAGTAAAATAATTAATGAATGTGTTAATTTGCTAATAGGCTGATTTGCCGTTTGGTTCCGCTATGTTCGCATGTCAATTGGCCTATTAGCAAATTGGCAAATTAGCACATTATTCAAAATTTGCACATAATAGACCAATTTTTACCTTTCTGTCCCCTGTCTCTCGTTTACTTTTGTAGTAGAACAAATCTTAATCTATACAAAATGAAACATTTACATTTCCTCGCTTTTGCCTTGTGCTGGCTTGTATGGGGACATCTGTTAAAAGCACAAAGTATTGATCATTATAGTTCGTTAGATCCTTCGCAACCTATAGAATTTAAAGGAAACTGCCTTCGTTATGCAGATAAAGAAATTATTTTAGGTCCGAAAACATTTTTTGTTGATGGGCAGTTGTCCGATAGGGAAGTGGCGGGTAATCCTTATGTTTTTAATAGTTTCAATAAAGCTGCCGCTAATTTTTCGGTTGGTACGGAAGCGGAACCGATGAAAGTCTATCTGGCTCCATACGTTTATTGGATTGATGATCCTGACGATCCTGCTATTCGTGTTGGAAAAGACGGTCGTGAACCGTTCGGCTTGGTTGTTAAATGCCCTTATCTTCATATTATCGGATTGAATAGCCATCCTGAAAATACAGTTCTGGCATCCAGCCGTGGACAGACACAGGGGGCTGTCGGTAATTTCACCATGTTTGATTTTTGGGGAGACGGTCTGTTGGTTAAGGACTTGACCATGGGGAATTTCTGTAATGTCGATTTGGAATACCCTCTGAAGAAGGAATTAAGCAGGAAGAAAAGAATGTCTGCCATCACTCAGGCGCACGTCGCTTATTGTCATGGCGACAAGATTGTGGCGGATAATGTACATTTCATCAGCCGCTTGAACATGAATCCGTTGAATGGTGCCAAGCGGATACTTTTTAATAAATGCCACATGGAAAGTACGGATGATGCGTTGACCGGAACAGGGGTTTATCTGGATTGTACACTTCATTTTTATGGTCAGAAACCTTTTTGGAGAAGTGATATGGGCGGAGCTGTATTTTTGAACTGTGACTTTTATGTATGTCATGAGGAAGACCGGCAATATTTTTGTAAGTCGGTCGGACCATTAAGTATTGTCGATTGCCGTTATCATTCGAAGAAGCCGGTTTATGCGGGCTGGACACATGATCCTACGGATTGGTTGCGTTGTTACCAATACAATGTGAAGCTGAACGGGCAACCTTATGTAATAGGGGCTGACAAGCCTTATAATACGGCTTGCATGGATCAGCTGAATCAACTGAAAGCTTTCCGGCTGGAAGAGAATGAAGAGGTAGTTTATAATACTTACAATTTATTGAGAGGAGAGGATGATTGGGATCCTCTTCAGGTGAAAGACCGTGTCATTGCTATAGGTAAGCAGGATGGAAGGAATTATACCCGGATGCCCTCCTGCCTTTCTGTAGAGCCTTTAACAGCTTCCATCCAGACTGGTGGCCGGACGGTCAGATTGACTGCAACAGTAAAAAGGCATTGCAACTATGTGCTGAATAATGTTCCCGTGAAGTGGAAAGTACAACAAGGTTATGAAAAGGATGTGAAATTATCTACTTCCGAGGGATATGAATGTGTTGTCGAGGCAACTAATACGGAGGATGAAACAAAACATTTCACTGTGATAGCCTATACAGAGGATGGTTTGGAATGTGCGACAGAACTTACGGTTGCTCCCGATTATGTACCGGCTCCCTCGTTTACGGAAGAGCCGGAATTGAATATTGCTAAAGGAGTAGCTACTGTCAGTTATGCTTTAAATTTGAATGGGCGCAAGGATGAATCATTGATAACCTGGTATAGATGTACGGACAGGAACGGGGCTGATAGACTTCCGGTTTCTGTATCCCGCTTGAATGAACCGGAATATTCCTATACGTTGGTAAAAGAAGATGTTGGTTATTATCTGATGGCAGCTATCGCTCCCAAGCATCTGCGTTGTTTGCCGGGGGAAGAACGGATTGTTGTTTCCAATTCTCCGATAAAGAAAGGGCAAGTGAATATCACTCATATATTTGAAACGGATTTTCAGAACTTTCCATGTAAGAATCAACCACAACTTTTACCGGGATTTTGGACGATTGGTGGATATAAGCCTTTGGATACGGCAGCATACGATTGGCAGGTAGTTCCGGATAAGGATTATTGGATTTATGGACCTGGAATGAATGGTTCTCACGGAACCGGTTTGTTACAAGATCAGAAAGGAGCCCGTTTGCTGTATACTCCACTGGATGGCAGCTATGGAGATATGGCAATCACATTGAATGTGGATGCCAGTAAAACAGCAGGACAAGGTTTTGGTAGTGCTACAGGACAGTATTTGGATTTGTATATCAAGTTTGATACCCGTACTTTAACGGGATATGCATTGCGTATCATTCGTACGACCAAGTATAGTAATGCGGTTGATTTTATTTTGATGAAATATGAGAACGGGGTGGCTGAAGCCATCAGTCAACCGGTGTCTTCTACCTGCTATCGTACAAATTGTACTCTGACATTGACTGCTAAAGGAGGAAAATTGACAGCACATGCTTCAACGACAACTCCGCTTCCGGCGCCTGTAACTGATCCGAACTTGAAACTTTCGGTAGATTTGGAGGCGGATATAGCCTCGAACACTTTTGGGGGCACCGGTATCCAGCATACGGGCAGTTGTGGTGAAAGTACAACGATGCTGCATTATATGAAGGTGGAATGGGAATAGAATGATTAAGACTTGAATTTAATACTGATGAATCTATGGTTACATTAAAATCGTTTTTAGGTATGATTGCCGCAGTTCCTTTTATAATGGCGTGTAATCAGACAGGGCAGGTCAATGCAACACTTTTTCCTGCTTCCGGTTCGGAAAATGTCAATCCGGACACTCATTTGGTTCTTACTTTTTCCGAGACTCCTGTCCTAGGAGATTCCGGTATGATACGGGTTTATGACGCAGTTACTGACCAAGTGGTGGACAGTTTGGATTTGAGTATTCCGTCTGGTCCTACGGAGAGCCGTACGTATGGTCCGGAATGTGATTATACAAAAGTGCCTTATGACTATACTCGTACCGTTATGTCTACCAATAAAGATACTCGTCCGGGTACTCCTTCGGGAACGGCGGAACCTACTCCTCCTGTGTACCAGCTTACTATCATAGGGGGATTTACGGATGCCTTTCATTTTTATCCTGTCATCGTGCGTGATTCTATAGCTACTATTTATCTACACAATAATATGCTGGAATATGGGCATACTTACTATGTGACTATAGATAATGGTGTGTTAAATTTAGCTGACGGCAGTTTTCAAGGAGTCACTAAAGAAGATGAGTGGACTTTCACTACTAAATCTGACATGCCGGAACTTTCAGATACATTGATTGTGGATGCTACAGGAAAAGGGGACTTTAATACAGTTCAGGGGGCCTTGGATTTTATTCCTGATTTTAATGAACGGCAGACTGTGATTTTAGTTAATCCCGGTGATTATGAAGAATTGGTCTATACAAGGAATAAATGGAATGTTAAAATTAAAGGAGCAGGAATGGCCGATACTAAAGTACATTATGCAAATAATGAAGTCTTTAATCCTCATCCGCTGACTGTGAAAACCAATGAGTGGCCCGGTACATTTCCTTCCCGTCGGGCGGCTTTCATGCTTGATAATTGCAAGGATATAGTCATTGAGGATATGACCATTGCTACAGATTTAAAAGGTCAGGCAGAAGGGTTGTTGATTAATGGAGAAAGGATTGCTTTATACCGTGTACATATTATAGGTTCAGGAGATGCATTGCAGGCGAATGGAACAATCTATATGGAATCTTGTGAGTTGGATGGTGGTGGTGATACTATTTTAGGACGTGGCAGCTTGTTTGCTTATAAAAGTAATTTCCGTAATGGTGGCGGCCCTTTCTCATGGGTAAGAAATACGGCAGGCAATCATGGTAATGTGTTTGTTGAATGCACTTTTTCTACGGAGGATGGTAAACAGGCGGATTACGGACGTACTAAAAGTAATCATGGTTCAGCCTACCCTGATGCAGAGTTTGTCTTGATAGATTGTAAAGTGAAAAATATAATTCCTGAAGGCTGGAGTTCTATTGGAGCGAAGACTGCTAAAATGTACGAGTATAATACTTGTGATATGGTGACAGGAAATCCGGTTGATGTATCCAAACGTCATCCATATTCCCGACAGCTGATAAAAGATAAAGATACAGAGTTGATAAACAATTATCGGAATCCTGCTTTTGTATTGAAAGGGTGGTTGCCGGATAGTTATATGAATGAAATAAAATAAATGAGATTAGCTATAACAGAATATTGGTTTTACCATCTATGAGAGCATGGAGTCATGTATTAAAAGCGAGAACAGGGCTAATGTAGTGGGCCAACAGTTATTATTGAATTTAATAAAAGAAAGTAATAGATAATTATGAAGAAGAGTATTATTGCCATAGCATTTTTGTTGTTATGTCCATTTTATGGGGTGAGAGCACAGGAGAGACCGTTTTTTGATTTGTCAGGAAAAGGATGGCATTTATGGCAGGATAAAAATGCAGCTTGGCAGACAGAGGATATTTATTTGACATTGGAAGAGGCACGGAAAACTCCTGTAATTGTTCCTACAGCGGGATGGGATATATTGACTTCTGCCCAGACTCTTCCGGTACAGGTTCCCGGAACAGCTGAAGAATATCTTCAAACTCAGTCCGGACCCGAAGGAGATATTACAGGAGTTACATGGTGGAGTCGTACAATGGATATTCCGGTGTTGAAGAAAGGACAAAAAGTCTTTTTGAATTTTGGCTCTATACGTTCACGGGCGGAGATTTTTATTAATCAGAGATTAGTGGATTATCAGATTGTGGACAATGTTCCTTTCGAAACGGATATTACTCCTTATATAAAATCGGGAGAACAAGTACAATTGGCTGTACGTATAACGGATGCGGGTGGTAACCATGATTGGCGTGACTCCAGAACGATTCCGTGGGGAGATAAGATGTTGCCTCCCGGTCATGGCTTTGGAGGAATAACAGGAAAAGTTGGTATGAAGGTATGTAATGCTGTTTATGTGGCGGATATTTATATGCAGAACACTCCTCAGATAACCACCGCCAACGCTATTCTGACATTACAGAATGAAAAAGGAAAGACTACGAAGCAGGATCTTCGTATAACGGTGTACGAGTGGCAAAATAAAGAAAAAATAGTTTATTCTAAAGAGATAAAGGGTGTTTCTTTAAATAAAGGTATGAATGAACTGAAGATTCCTATATCAGCTCCGGAGGCGAAATTATGGAGCGTGGATGATCCTAATCTGTATGTATGTGAGGTGGAGTTATCCGAAGGAAAGAACTGGGTAGATAAAGATTCCCGCCGTTTTGGATTCCGTTGGTTCGAGGCTTCCGGTATAGGTGAGGATGCTGTTTTTCGTTTAAACGGAAAACGTATCATGCTTCGCTCGGCCATCAGTTGGAGTTTTTGGCCGGTCAATGG
Organism: Phocaeicola sartorii JCM 17136 = DSM 21941; assembly: GCF_054653615.1. NCBI lineage: Bacteria > Pseudomonadati > Bacteroidota > Bacteroidia > Bacteroidales > Bacteroidaceae > Phocaeicola > Phocaeicola sartorii. The sequence continues at coordinate 66,875 of NZ_BAAIFW010000006.1, read as the reverse complement.
TATTTTCCCATCGGAAGAATTGGCTGAAAGGCAAATTCGCATCGCTAAGGAGTTAGGGTTGAATATGTTGAATTTTCATCGTTTTATCGGTAATACTGACGTAATGAATTATGCTGATGAGTTGGGACTGCTCTATTTTGAAGAGCCTGGCGGCTTCCGTCTGGATGTGAGACAGCCGTTTATGAATGCTGTTTTGCATGAAAAGGTCGTCCGTATGGTAAAGAGGGATCGCAGTCATCCCTGTCTGGTTATCTACAATATGATGAATGAATCTGGAAATGCTGCTCCTGAAAAGTTGGCATTGGAAATTCAAGCGATGAAGGATATGCGTGTACTGGATCCTTCCCGGCTGATTCTTCGTACCTCGGCTTGGGCAAAGGGGGATGATATAGAAGATCAGGCTAAAATTCATATTCGTCCTTACGATGAAAAAGTGTATTGGAGTGGCTGGTATGATTATCATCGTGCCGGAGGACCTGCTGTTTGGAATGAAGGTTTGTACAAAGGCCCTGAAGATTATTATAATGATACAAAGAATAAGCGTGAAATTGTATTCTTTGGTGAGGAAGGGGCTTTATCATCACCTCCTCGTTTGGAAAAGAATAAAGAAGATTTGGAAAAATATAGCTATAAAGGATGGGATGGTAGAGAGTTTTTACGTTGGTATGATGAATTTAATGAATTTCTGGATGCTAAACAGCTAAGGACAGTTTATCCTACCGTAGATGATTTATGTGTGGCTATGGGAACGGTGTCTTATGAACATCAGGGACGTAAAATAGAATCGGCCAGAATGAATAATTTGACGGATGCATACGTTGTTAATGGATGGGAATCGGAATTGACGGAGAATTATTCGGGAATTGTCGATTGTTTTCGTTATCCCAAATCGGATCCGGCTATTATAGCTCGTTATAATCAGCCTTTGTATGTAGCGGTAAAGACCAGGCAACAGGTTGCTGCCGCAGGGGGAGAGGTGACCGTTGACTTTTATCTGATTAATGAGAAGAATGTCCGGGGAAAACATCAATTGAAAATCTCGGTGACGGACTCTCAAGGAAATATAACGGAGGTAGGGACTTATGAAACAGAAGCCGCCGGAGGTGAGGTTTATGGTCAGTTGTTGGTGAAAGATGTAAAAATACCTGTTCCTGCAGCTGGAGGACTTTGTAGAATTCAAGCAAAACTATGTAAGGAAAATTCCGTTGTTACAACTGGGTATGATGATATATTGTCTGTAAATCTGGCATCCAATATGTTGGATGGCAAAGGGGCCGTTTGGGAAGATGGAAACGCTTTACAGAATTTCTTGAAGGGTAAAACGAAAGAAGCGGTTGCGGCTTACGAGGATAATTTAGGAAAGTTGGATTGGATTATGGTGGCCCGTCCTCCTAAGAAAGATCAATTGACAATGGTGCCGATGGAAGCGTTACGCTCTGCCGATGGCAAACCGGGATTGGATGTGGTCTATTATGAGGATATGGAATTTCAGAAGGAAGTTTATCATGAAGTGGCCAAGGTGGTTAATCTGAGTGCTATTGAAGGAGCTACACCAAGTCCTTTTGTGTATATGCTTGATGGTTATGGTATTAAATGGAGTGGTAAAATACTTCCCTCTGTCAGTGGTGAATATACGATTATTCCTCAGAGTAATGACCGTAGTATGATTGAAGTCTTTGTCAATGGTAAGAAAATATATGAAATTACCAGGAAGAAAGAGCATTTGGGCGATGGAAAAGTCTATTTGGAAGGAGGCAAGTCTGCCGATATAGAGATTCGTTTCAGGCATCCTCGCAGTAACGCGCGTTGTCGTCTGGATTGGGCTGTTCCTAATGATAAGATGCCGGATGCACAGCGTTTAATGGAACGTGCTGTAAATGATGGAACCAAAATCTTTATTATTCAGAGTGCTGATGAGTGGTCGGAATTTATAGCGGCTAATAGTAAAGCGGTGTTTAAGGACAAATTCTTTGTTGGAACCAACTGGCTGGGCGGGGTGATGTTTAATAAGCCGCATGATATTTTCAAGGAACTTCCTGTCGGAAATGCTCTCAACTGGCCTTATCAGGCATTGATACATACAGGGGTGGAGCGTATGGGATTAGTGATGGAAGGTGAGGAATTGCTGGTCGGAGCCTATCATACTTATCCTATGGCTATCGGAACTGCTATGGGGATTGTACCGATGGGTAAGGGTAGTGTTTTGTTCTCTACATTGGATATCTATGGGAACATCATTAATGATTCGGCTGCCGGACTTGTAGCCAAAAAACTGATATTCAATATGATTGATTTTAAATAAAATAACAGATACCATGAAAAAACGAATCCTATGCTTTTGTTTATGCCTGTATTGTATAGGGCTATGGGCGGCCAATGCTTCTTTTAAGAAGACAGGAAATGATTTGTTGTTTCTTCTGCCTCAGGGAAATGTGAAATTGGAATTTTGTACAGATGATATGTTCCGTGTACGTCATTCTCAAGGTACCGTGTTCGCTGAAAATGAGCAGTGGATGGTTCGGAAATATGATTTTACTCCTGTACACTATACAGTGGAAGATAAAGGTGCTGCATGGTTGATTACGACCGGAAAACTGATTATAGAGGCTACCAAGAATCCGTTCTGTCTGTCTGTTTCCGATAAAAACGGCAAACTGCTTTATACGGAACTTGGGGAACAACGTTTTTATAAGGATTCTGTCAAGACGAAAGCTGTTCTACAACCGGATGAGCATTTCTTTGGTTTTGGGGAACGTATGGATTTCATGGATCAGCGAGGGCGTAAGGTCTATCTGAATGTAGAGTTGGGAAGAGGGATAAAACCGGCTGTAGGAGGAAAAGATATTTTACGTGCCAATTATTGTCCCGTACCTTTTATGATGAGTACCAAAGGATATGGTTTGTTCTTTCATACTCCGTTTGCTACCGAATGGAATATGGGGTGGGATAGTAGTGATTATTATTCGTTCAAAGCTTTTGGCGGTGATTTGGACTATTATTTTATGTATGGTCCCGATTTTTATACCATGATTGACCGATATACGGAATTGACTGGAAAATCCCCCATGCTTCCTCGTTTTGCAATGGGGTTGCATGTCGGTACTTATTCCGGTGGAACCTGGAAGAATGAAGAGATGACTTCCGATAAATACCCGCCTGCTTTATGTAAACGTTTGCGTGAGGAAGGAGTGCCTTTTGATTTGCTTTGGCTGGATTCTACTTGGAGACTGTTTAATACCACTTACGGAAATGGCGGTTGTTGCTTTGAATGGCGTAATACCTTCAAAGACCCGAAAGCCATGTTTGACAGTTGCTATGCGCAGAATGTAAAAATGGTGGGGCTCCATATTCGTTCCATACTAGATAATGGTCCTGAATATCATCTGTTGGATAAGGCGCGTGAACAGGGAAACGTGCTGTATCCCGGAGCCAAGATAGAAGGGCTGGTGAATTTCTTTGATCCGAAAGCCGTGGATTGGTGGTGGGAGAATGGAGTAATGAAAGTAGCTTCTATCGGGGCTAAGTTTGTGAAAACAGATGTCGGAGGGACGATGGACCTGAAAGGACTTCATAATATATTTCCTTTAGCTTATGCGGAAGCACCCTATCGTAAATTTCAGGAATATAATAATATGAGGGGGCTGACACATACCCGTGAAGGTTATGCGGGAATTCAGCGTTATCCTTATATATGGGCCGGAGACTGGGGGAGTGAATGGCAGTGGTTTGAACCGGTGATACGTGCAGGACTTAATATCGGTATGAGTGGTGTAGGTAACTGGACTCATTGCATGGGAGGATTTGAACAATATTCTCCTTACGATACGGAATTATATACCCGTTGGGTACAGTTCGGTATGTTTTCACCTATCGCCATGGTGTTCGGTATGGATCATCCCCGTTATCATGAACCTTGGACTTATGGTCCGGAAGCCTTGGCCAATTTTATCAAATACGATAGTTTGCGTTATACATTGATTCCTTATATTTATAGTAATGCCTATCAGCTTTATAAAACGGCACGTCCCATGATGACTCCTTTAGTGATGGATTATCCTCAGGATGAGAATACCTATCAGCTGACACGTCAATATATGTTCGGGCCGTGGATGATGGTTTGTCCTGTCACTACCAAAGGTGCACTGAGCCAGCATGTCTATTTCCCCGGTGGAGAATGGTTTGATTATGAAACCGGTGAGCGTTACGAGGGCCGCCAATATAAGTCTTTTCTTACTCCGTTGGATGTGTTGCCTGTCTATATAAAAGCCGGAGCTATTATTCCCATGCAACCTGCTATGCAGTGGGTAGATCAGCATCCTGTAGATGTGATAACATTGGATGTCTATCCGTCAGGTATTTCTTCTTACGAGATGTATGAAGATGATGGTATATCAATGGATTATCAAAAAGGGATTGGTTCATTGACCCGCTTTACCAGCAGGCTCGCTGATGGTAGCTGGACGTTTACTGCAGATAAACCGGTAGGGAAGTACAAACCTGCCAAACACACTTATCTGGTGAAGGCTTATTTGCAGAACGCTCCGCAATCTGTGATAGAAAATGGTAAATCGTTGCCCGTTCTTTCATCGGTTGCAGATGCAGACCGGAATACAGGCTGGTTTTATGATACGGAGCATAAACGTCTGTATGTGAAGACTGCCGGAGATAACCGTCAGAAAATTGAAATTGTGGTACAATAACTTAAGGATTGATTCTATGAGAAAAATCATCGGTTTTCGCACTTTATGTGTAGGTTTGGGAATATGGGTGGGGACTGTTGGGGTATCTGCTCAGGGTGAGTTCAAGGCATTACCTTGGAGTCAAAGTACCGCTTATAATTCTTATCTGATGCGTGATGTACATCGGCAGTTTGCTGATCGGCAGTCGGCTATTCAACAAGCGTTTGCTTCTTCTGCCGGGATGCAGGAGTATCTGGAGGGTTGCCGTGAACGATATAAACAAATTGTAGGTACTTTTCCGGAGAAAGGGAATTTAAATGCTCAGGTGGTGGGGAAGGTACAAGGTACGGGTTATCATATAGAGAAAATAATTTTTGAAAGCAAGCCCGGCCGCTATGTCACAGCACATCTTTATATGCCGGAGAACACGACTGTTCCTGTTCCGGCAACATTGGAACTTTGCGGACATGGATTGAATGGTAAAGGGCCTTCGTCTCATGCCGCTATGTTGATGGCATCCAATGGCATTGCTGTACTGGTGGTAGATCCCATAGGGCAGGGAGAACGGTTGCAACTTATTGACAGGGAAGGAAAGCCGTTGACACGGGGGGCTACCACGGAACATACCTTACTGAATGCGGGCTTTAACTTGCTTGGTACTAGTTTGGCGGCACAGGAATATTGGGACAATCATCGGGCTTTGGACTATTTACTGACCCGTAAGGATATTGATCCGGAGCATATCGGAGTCTATGGATCTTCCGGCGGTGGCACTCAGACCGCTTATTATATAGGTTTGGATCCCCGTGTAAAGGTAGCGGCCATTTGTAGTTTCTTTTCTACCCGAGAACGTACTATGGAGTTGCAAGGTCCTTCCGACGGTTGCCAACATATACCCTACGAAGGGAGTGAACAACTGGAAGTACCTGATTTTGCTTTAATGATGGCTCCACGGCCTTTATTGATTTTAAGTGGTAAATATGATTTTGTCGATTTGTGGGGGGCGCAGCAAGGATATGCTGAATTACAACAGTGCTATAAAGTATTGGGAGTTCCCGAAAAGGTGGATATGCTGACAGTAGAAACCGGTCATGGACTTGGAGTTGAAAAAAGGCAAAAGCTGGTCAGTTGGTTCAAACGTTGGTTGAAAGATGATCAATCTCCGGTGAAGAAAGCGGCACAAGACCGTTTCCAGTTGTCAGATATGCTTTGTACGACTAAAGGACAGGTGAATGTTTCTATGCCTGGAGCACTCAGTATTATGCAGGAAAATGTGAATCAGCTGGATGAGTGGGCTTCCAAGCGTGAGGCGTTTCTTTCGAAAGGAAAGAAAACTGTTCAGGCAAAGATGTTGGATTTGTTAGGTCTTAAAGGTCTTCCTGAGCATAAAATAAGAATTGAGGCAACCGGACATGATTCTATGCGTGAATATGAGCAATATAAATTTCAGCTTATAAGGGAAGGGGAGATGCCTGTTCCGTGTATTCTTATCGTGCCGTCCAAAGCGAATGCTGATTCTCCTGTTGAGTTAAGGTTACAGGAAGAGGGGAAAGGAACTTATTTGAGTGAATATGCAAATTTTGCTGCTGCCTTGACGGAAGGAAAAATTTTGTTGTTGGCGGATTTGCGCGGATTGGGGGAAACGACGGACCCTGCATTTTATACGGATGCTAAATATTGGAACCGTGAATATCGTAATGCAATGATCAGTATGCATATAGGACGTCCTATTATGGGACAACGGGTAGTCGATATCCTGACTTTGCTTGATTTTTGTTCGGAACATGAACTTCTGAAAGGACACTCCGTCAAAGTATTTGCTAATGGTATTTATGGTCCAGCTACCATTCATGCCGCTTATTTGGATGAAAGAATCAACAGTGTGGAGATAACACATAGTGTGAAGACTTGGAAGGAATACATTGAGAAGCCTATGCAGCGGGATATGTATTCTAATGTGTTGTACGGTGCTTTGAAATATTATGATTTACCGGATTTGATAAGGTTAAGCAATCGTCCCATCCGTTTTGCAGATTAAAAAGACAGCATCCATTTCCACTGTAGGAGCACATTAAAGGTCCTGAAAGCACGGCAATCTGCCCCTGCAGTGGATGGAATAATGGAATGCCTATTTCTTCTCCAGGAAATCAGCACGCATCGGGCTGAAACAATCTATCAGCATACCCGGTTCCAGACATACACAACCATGCACAGCATCCGGTTCCTTATACAGACAGTCGCCGGCTGATACAATTTTCTTTACGCCATTGATGGTGAACTCAAACTTTCCGCTTTCCACATAAGTCACTTGTGAATGGACGTGATGATGAACAGCTCCTACAGCTCCCTTTTCAAATTTCACTTTGACGACCATGATGTCATCATTGTAACCCATGATCTGGCGCACTACACCTTCGCCTGCAGGTTCCCATTCTTTGCCTTCTGCAAAGATGAAGTTCTCACTACCTGTTGTCATAACCTTTTTTTCAGTGTTTTTGTTTGTTTCTTCAGTACACTCTTTGTTGCTCTCTTTTTTTTCACTTTGTGCATTGCAGCTTTGCAGTATCAATGGTGCCATCAGGGCACAAGCATACAATGCGGTTCTTACTTTACGATTCATGATCTTGCATTTAATATAAAATGAATAACTAAAACTTTTCTTCAAATATATAAATAATATGGGGAGAGTGGTTCACCGTGATTAAAATATACGAGGAAAAGACCAAATATTACAAATCCAAGCCCCGAAAAATGGCTTATTTTGCTTCATAATGATATTTAAATTTGAATCAAAACACTAAGACAACAATGAAAAGCACATTAAAGAAGAGATGGGGAAGAATTGCCCTTTGCTTGTGTATGGCAAATCTTGCTTGTGTAGGTATGGCTCAAACTAATAAAAAATTAGATGACCAAGTTATAAATACGATGAAAACCGCCACTCAGTTCATGATGGACAAGGTGAGTTATAATGGTGGCTTCGTATGGAATTATTTGCCGGATATGTCCCGTTCATGGGGAGAAATGGAAGCCAAGAGGACAATGGTTTGGATTCAGCCGCCGGGAACTCCTTCTGTGGGTCATCTGTTGCTTGATGCTTATCATGCTACAGGGGATGAGTATTATTATGAAGCTGCAAGAAAAGTGGCTAACACCTTGATTTGGGGGCAGCTTGAATGTGGCGGATGGAATTATGTGTTCGATTTCGCAGGAGAGAACTCGTTAAAGTCCTGGTATGATACCGTTGGTAAAAATGGCTGGCGTCTGGAGGAATTTCAACATTATTATGGAAATGCGACTTACGATGATGCGGGTACTATGGAGGCTGCCAAGTTCCTGCTTCGTATGTATGTGGAGAAAAATGATGCTGCTTTCCGCCCGGCTTTGGAAAAAACCATTGATTTTGTCTTGAAAAGTCAATATCCGGTAGGTGGATGGCCCCAGCGTTATCCATTGATGCATGATCATCCTTTCCAGGGTAAGAAAGATTATTCGTCGTTCATCACTTTGAATGATGATGTGATTCCTGATGCAACCGAATTTTTGATTCAATGTTATCAGGCGATGGGGCTGCAAGGGGTGAAAGAACCCATTATGCGTGCCATGTACTTGATGATTTCTCTTCAACAAGGGGAGCCTTATGCCGGTTGGGCGGATCAATACACGGTGGATGATTTGAAGCCGGCTCATGCCCGTTCTTATGAACCGCGCAGTGTGAACACCGGTACCACTGTCCGTCTGATCAATTTAATGATGGAATATTATAAACTTACAGCTGACACTCGTTTCCTGTCGGGTATTCCTGCTGCCATTCATTTTCTGGAATCAATGAAATTGCCGGAATCGGATGTGAAGAAATGGAAGCGTCAGTCAAATAATCCGGAAGCTATTCTGGTACCTCGTTTTGTTGATCCTGATACAGGTAAGCCACTGTATGTTCATCGTAAGGGAAGTAATGTGAAAAACGGTGCTTATTATATTGATCAGAATATAGAAAATACGATAGGCCATTATAATTCGGCTACTTTTGTGAATCCGAGTGAACTGCGTCGTCGTTATGAGGAGGTGAAGAAAATCCCGGTATCCGAGTTGGCAAAGAATTCACCTTTCTTGCAGGATCAATTGGTTCCCCTACCTAAATATTATACTCGTTTACGTGGAAAAGCAACGGAAGAAGTTGCCCGGGGATTGGTGAAGTCACTGACGAAGGACGGTTGTTGGCTCTCTCCTTTAAAGTCAACCTCGAATCCGTATAAGCCATATACAGTTTCAGGTCCTAGTGAGGAGACGAAATATACAACTACTTTTGTAGGAGACGAGCACGATACATCGCCTTATCCGTGTACCACCGGAGAATTATGTATCTCTGTAGGAGAATATATTGACAATATGATGAAATTAATCAGTTACCTTGAAAAATAAAGTTTGTCAGGTATAGGTTTATGAAGAAAACAGTAATTTGTTTATTGTTATTCGGGATAGGTCTGACGGTTTCTGCTCAAGAAAAGGCGGAAACCGTTTCTATGCGTTATGAAACGCAGAATGATATGCCGTTGTTTTATCAGAAATTGAAGGAAAGTCTGACTTATCCTATGGCATGGGGGAACTCTTCTATCCGGAATTTCGAAAAATGGCGTGAGGGGGCTAGAAAAGTTTTGTTTGATTGTATGCAACCCGCTCCTCCTGTGGCGGCTTTTGATAAAGAAGTGATAGATACGGAACGGCGGAATGGATATACGGCAGAAAAGATTCTGTTCAATGTGTCGGAATATTCCCGTGTCCCCGCTTATCTGTTGATTCCTGATGGAAAAGGGCCGTTCCCCGCCGTGTTGTTGCTTCACGATCATGGAGCCCATTTTTCGATAGGGAAAGAGAAGATGGTGCGCCCGTTTGGTGTGGAAGCGTCTGTGACAGCTGATGCGGACGATTGGGCGGAAAGATGTTATGACAAACAGTATGTGGGTGATTATCTGGCAAGCCACGGATATGTAGTGCTTGCGGTAGATGCTTTGTTTTGGGGAGAACGGGGACGTAAGGAAGGAGTACGTTATGACTCGCAACAAGCATTGGCGGCTAATATGTTACAGATGGGAATGTCGTGGGGAGCCTTGATCGTTTGGGATGATATCCGTAGCGCTGAATTTTTGGCTGCATTGCCTATGGTCAACAAAGATAGGATAGGTACGATGGGATTTTCTATGGGAGCACATCGTGCCTGGATGATCAGTGCTGCTACAGATGTGGTGAAAGCAGGCGCTGCTGTGTGCTGGATGAATACTACGGATAGTTTAATGACGCTTACTAATAATCAGAATAAAGGCGGTTCTGCCTATTCCATGATTATTCCCGGCATACGGAACTGGATGGATTATCCTCATGTGGCATCTATTGCCTGTCCTAAACCGATGCTGTTCATCAATGGTTTACGGGACAAGCTTTTTCCTGTAAAGGGAGTTGAAAGCGCTTTCTCTACCATGCAGGATGTGTGGAAAAATCAGTCGGTGGAACATCTGCTGAGTACTAAATTCTATGACCTGCCACATTTTTGTAGCAAAGAGATACAGGCAGATGTACTTGAGTTCTTTAATAAAAACTTAAAATAAACAATGATGAGATTAAAAATATGGATGGCACTTGTTGCTTTGTTGTTATTTTCTGCCTTTACGGCAGACCGTACGATTACTATTTTTATGATAGGAGATTCGACTATGGCCAACAAGCCTTTGGAAGGGGGCAATCAGGAACGTGGCTGGGGACATGTGCTGGGGGGATATTTCAGTGAAGAAATCCGTGTGGAAAATCATGCAAGGAATGGGCGGAGTTCTAAAAGTTTTATTGATGAAGGATTATGGGAGGTAGTAATTAATAAGGTAAGGCCGGGTGATTATGTCTTTATCCAGTTCGGGCATAATGATGAGAAAGCAGATGAGAAACGCCACACTGATCCCGGATCTACTTTTGATGCCAATCTACGTCGTTTTGTAAAAGAAACGCGTGCCAAAGGGGGAATTCCCGTTTTGTTTAATGCCATAGTCCGTCGTAATTTCCGGAATAATAAGAATGCGGTGGCTGAAGATGATGTGCGCAGGGATTTGTCAAAGGATGCTGCTTCTCAGGATGGGGAAGTGCTGATTGACACTCATGGAAAATATTTGGACTCTCCGCGCAATGTGGCAAAAGAATTGGATGTACCTTTTGTGGATATGAACAAGATAACACATGATTTGGTGCAGGGAATGGGAGCGGAAGCTTCAAAAAAATTATTCATGTGGATACCCGAAGGCGTGTGTGCGGCTTGCCCGAAAGGTCGTGAGGATAATACGCACTTGAATGTATATGGGGCACGTACCATTGCCGGTCTGACAGTGGACGCTATAGCTGAAAAGGTTCCTGCATTGGCGCCTTTTGTTCGTCATTATGATTTTGTTGTGGCAAAAGATGGCAGTGGTGATTTCTTTACCATTCAGGAAGCAATCCATGCTGTTCCCGATTTTCGTAAAGCAGGACGCACTACTATTCTAGTCCGTAAAGGGGTATATAAGGAGAAAGTGGTTATTCCTGAAAGCAAGATTAATATATCTTTGATAGGCGAGGACGGAGCAATTCTGACAAATGATGATTTTGCTTCTAAAAAGAACTATTTTGGAGAAGAAATGTCTACCTCTGGTTCATCAACCTGTTATATCTATGCTCCCGATTTCTATGCCGAGAATATTACTTTCGAGAACAGTGCCGGCAGAGTGGGGCAGGCAGTAGCTTGTTTTGTCAGCGGAGACCGCGCTTATTTCAAAAACTGTCGTTTTTTGGGAAATCAGGATACTTTGTACACTTATGGTAAAGACAGCCGTCAGTTTTACGATTGTTGTTACATAGAAGGAACGGTGGATTTTATTTTTGGCTGGTCTACGGCATTGTTCAAGGACTGCACCATTCATAGTTTGGGAGACGGGTATGTTACTGCCCCTTCTACGGATAAAGGAAAGAAATATGGCTATGTATTCATCAATTGTAAGTTGACGGGTGCGGCTGAGGCTCGAAAGGTGTATTTGTCCCGTCCTTGGCGCCCTTATGCGCAAGCTGTTTATATTCATTGTGATTTAGGAAAACATATCCTTCCGGCAGGTTGGAACAACTGGGGCAAAAAGGAAAATGAGAAAACAGCATTTTATGCCGAATATCAGAATCGTGGTGAAGGAGCCTCTACGGGTGAACGCGCATCGTTTGGAAAGCAACTGAAGAATACCGATGGTTATGGAGAGGCGCAGATTCTGGCTGGTGATGATGGCTGGAACCCCGTAAAAAATGGAAATGCATTGTTGCAGAACTTGAAAAGATAACTGGATTATCTTTTATGATCGGACGGAACCGGTTTGCGAAAAGCAAGAGAAATGTGGCTTCGAAAAGTAAGTTAACTTACTTGGCCCATGAAGTTAACTTACTTGGCTCATGAAGTTAACTTACTTGGTCCATGAAGTTAACTTACTTTTTTCACCTTACTATTTTGTTTTTTTAGTGACTCGTACATCGGTATATCTTGCTTTTTATGTACTTTTGTCATGCTATATATATGAAAATCTACGAAATGAAAAGGCACATTCTATTTATATTTGCTCTGCTGTTCTTTTTTTATGCAAAAAGTCAGCCTAATTGTACCTTTACCCATTATTCTTCAGAAAATGGTTTGTCTCAGAATTCCATCATGAGCATGGTACAAGACCACAATGGAGCATTATGGTTTTCGACCTGGGATGGAATCAATCGGTTCAATGGTTATGACTTCAAAGTCTATAAGGCCAGACAGGGGAATAAAATTACGATGACCAATAACCGGGTGGACCTGTTGGAAGTAGATCCCTATAATTACATCTGGCTGCAAACGTATGATTATCGTGTATGTCGTTTTGATCAAAAAACAGAGAAATTCGAACAAGTTCCTGCCGAAGGAGAAGAGGAAGGCATGCGTTTTTCTTCCATTAAAATATTGCCGGACAGTATCATTTGGTTGCTTTCTGAAAATGAAGGAGCAGTCCGGGTGAAAACAAATCCGAAGGATTATAGCATAACCACCCGGGTATATGCCACTCATAGTCACGGAGGAAATGCCACTCACATTAATCAAGTCTTTAGCGACGCTCACAATCAAGAGTGGCTGCTTACCAATAACGGCTTGCTGAAGATTACTGATGATAAGGAAGAACCGGTTTCTTATTTTGTGAATATCCAATCGGGTAAAGATGAATCCGTACAGGCTTTCTACTCTTTTTGCAGTGGTGGAGACGAACTTTATTTTGGATCAGACAGAGGGCGGATATGGTGTTATTCCTTGCAGAATGAAATCTTTCGTCTTTGGGAACTTCCGGTAAAGGATAAAGTGGTTGCTATCAATGAAATAAAAGGAATAGGATTATTAATAACCACTGCCCGTGAAGGATTGATATTGTACCATTCGGATACAAAAGAGTGTAAAGTCTATAATAAATCCAATTGTCCCGAATTCCCTGCGGACGCTTTTCGTTCTGTTTATGTTGACAGTAGACAGGAGGCATGGTTTGAGATGACCGAATGGGGGGAGGTTTGTCATTTTAATCCTTTTACGAAAGTGTTCAAGCAGGAAAAGATGCAAGTGGAGCCACGAGGCGCTGATCGTTCCTATCCCAGTTTTCATATTTGTGAAAACTTGAACGGTAATTTGTGGGTACATCCGCAAGGCGGTGGCCTCTCTTGGTATGACAGGGAGGCGGATAAGCTATTGCCTTTCTATAATGATCCCGATTCACCGGATTGGCGTTTTTCCAACAAACTGCATTCCATGTTATCCGATAAGCAAGGTAATCTTTGGTTATGTACCCATTCAAAAGGGTTGGAGAAGATTACATTTCTGGGAAGCCAGTTTCATATTTATCCCCGTACGGGGCATGGCTATGACTTGAATGCCAATACGGTGCGTGCGCTGTTTGAAGATAGTGAACATCGCATCTGGATGGGGAAACGGGACGGCCAGATTGAAATTTATTCTTCCGATTTGAATTATCAGGGGATTTTGACTGAGGAGGGGGTTATAGCCAAATCTGGCAGACCGTTGAGTGGAGTCCCTTACCATATCATGCAAGATTCCCGGGGAAACATTTGGATTGCTACCAAAGGAGACGGGATTGTTCTGGCAGAGAAGGAGGGGGCGCATTTTAAGTTCACCCGGTTCAAGTATGATGAGGATGATATCTATAGCCTGAGCCATAACAGTGTTTACTGGTTGCACGAAGACAAGCATGGACGCATCTGGGTGGCGACTTTCGGTGGAGGGTTGAATTATATTCAGAAAACTCCCGAAGGGAAATATGTGTTCATAAGTTCCCGGAACAATTTGAAAGGTTTCCCGTATGACCGTTTTTATCGTGTACGTCATATCGCTTCTGATAATAAAGGAAATATATGGGTGGGAAGCAGTGATGGCGCACTTAGTTTTAAAGAAGATTTTAAAGATCCCGAATCGATTGTTTTCCATCTTCATGCACGTATTCCCGATGATATGAATTGTCTGAGTAACAATAACGTATATCGGGTTGTCACCACTTCACAAGGAGAAGTTTATCTGGCTACATTTGGGGGAGGACTTAACCAGCTTGTTTCCATGAACGGGGAAGGGGAGGCGGTATTTAAATCCTATACCGTGAAGGATGGTCTGCCTTCAGATATCCTGTTGTCTGTAGAAGAGGATGACACGGGGAATCTGTGGATAAGTACGGAAAACGGATTGAGTAAATTTATTCCGTCCGAACAGCGTTTTGAAAATTATAATGAACGGGATTTTGGGGGCAAAATACGTTTTGAGGAGGGGACATCGCTGAATCTTAGTTCCAGTACCCTACTCTTTGGCACCAGTCGTGGTATGCTTTATTTTGAACCGGAACATATCAAGAAAAGCAATTATGTCCCATCCATTGTTTTCGGAACGTTGAAAATATCCAATCAGGAGGTGATTCCGGGTGTATCAGGCAGTTTGTTGCGACAGTCTCTTGATAATACAGAACACCTGGTACTTTCGCACAAGGAGAATATTGTAACTTTGTCCTTTGCAGCCTTGGATATGATTTATCCTGAAAATATCCGTTATGCTTATCGTTTGCACGGATTTGATAAGGAATGGAATTATGTGGATAAACAACGTACCGCTACATACACCAATCTGCCGAAAGGGGATTATGTATTTCAGGTTAAATCGACTAATAGTGACGGTGTGTGGGTGGAGAACGAACGCAGTTTGAAAATTACCATTCAACCTTCGTTTTGGGAAACCGCTTGGGCGATGGTGATTTATATTCTCGCTTTTTTGCTGATTCTGTTTGCCGGAGTCTATATTTTGTTTACTATTTATCGCTTGAAGCATGAAGTGTCTGTGGAACAGCAGGTCTCCGATATCAAACTTCGTTTCTTTACTAATATCTCTCACGAACTCCGCACTCCGCTGACGCTGATTGCAGGTCCTGTGGAATATGTCATGAAAAACAAGGCTTTGCCGGATGATGTGCGCGAGCAGTTGCGTGTAGTGGAACGTAATACAGACCGTATGCTTCGCCTGGTGAACCAGATTCTTGATTTCCGCAAAATACAGAAAAATAAAATGAGGTTGCGTATAGAGCAGATGGATATTGTTCCTTTTGTACACCACATCATGGATAACTTTGAATCGCTGGCCGAAGAGCATCATATTGACTTTGTATTCGAAAGTGAGATGCCTTCCTTGAAACTGTGGGTAGATGCGGACAAGTTGGAAAAAATTGTTTTCAATTTACTTTCCAATGCTTTTAAATATACCCCGCAGGGTAAGATGATTACGCTTTTCATTCATGAAAATGAGCATAGTGTGGCGATTGGTGTGCAAGATCAAGGTATAGGAATTTCTGAAAGCAAGAAAGCCTCCCTCTTTGTCCGCTTCGAGAACCTGTTGGACAAGAATCTGTTCAATCAGCAAAGTTCAGGTATCGGCCTTTCTCTGGTTAAGGAATTGGTGGAGTTGCACAAGGCTACTATCCGTGTAGATAGTAAAGAAGGCGAAGGCAGCTGCTTCACCGTAGAGTTCTTGAAAGGTAAGGAGCATTATACGGAGAATGTGGAGTTCATTCTCTCTGATTCTGTCGAAATGAGATCGGAAGAAGTGGAAGAGCCTGTCCGGGAACACGAGGAGAAAGGAACTGAGAGCAAGACGATGTTGCTGGTTGAAGATAATTTGGAACTTCGTTTCTTCTTGCGTAGTATTTTTATCTCAAACTTCAATGTCATAGAGGCGGCCAATGGAAACGAAGGTTTGGACAAGGCGTTGAAGTTTGTTCCGGATATTATTATTAGTGATATCATGATGCCGGAAAAGGACGGTATTGCCATGACACAGGATTTACGTGCCAATATGGTGACCAGTCATATTCCGGTGGTGTTGCTGACGGCTAAAACGGATATGGACAGTAAACTGGAAGGTATGGAGCTGGGGGTTGAGGATTATATAACGAAACCGTTCAGCGCCACTTATCTGAAGGCTAGGGTGGAGAACATTCTGGCGCAACGTGTCAAGTTGCAACAATTGTATTGTGCGAATCTGATGAATATTCAGCCTGTTCCTGAAGAAGAGCAGCAAGCACAGCCTGAGATGTCTTCGCATGACCGTAAGTTTATGGAGAAATTGACGGAATTGATGGAGAAGAATATGGACAACGGCGATTTGATTGTGGATGATCTGGTACAGGAGCTTGCAGTGAGTCGTTCTGTCTTTTTCAAGAAACTGAAAACTCTGACAGGACTTGCACCTATTGAATTTATTAAGGAGATGCGTGTGAAACGTGCTGCGCAATTGATAGAGAGTGGTGACTATAATATGACGCAGATTGCTTATATGGTGGGGATTAATGACCCCCGTTATTTCAGCAAGTGTTTCAAACAGCGTTTTGGAATGACACCGACTGAATATAAGGAGAATACGAAAAACAAGCGATAGCCGCTGCTTTTATATGAGTGAAAATTATCTCGGGATATATAGAGGTGAAATGAAGAATTTTCCGTATGTTTGCTCCTCGTAAACACGATAAAAAGTTCAATCTATGAAAAAAATGCTATTCATCGCCCTTTTAATGGGTGGCCTGTGTGCGACAAGCCCTGTTGCAAAGGCGCAGGAACGCTTGCCGGAATACTTGCAGGCAGAAAAGTACACACAGGAAAAACTGAACACCCTGTTGTTCTCTACTGTGGTGGATCCACATTGGTTCCAAAAAGGTAATAATTTTTGGTTCGAATACAAAACGAGTGAGGGAACCTTCTGGTATGTAGTTGATCCGGGAGCGCGGACAAAGAAACTCTTGTTTGACCGGGACGAACTGGCCTCTCAGTTGACTGAAATTGTAAAAGACCCGTTTGAGGCACGTCATCTGCCTATCACAAATCTGAAAGCGAAAGAAGATGGACGGACTTTTACTTTTGAGGTAAAATCAACGAAAGATGCGGCACCGAAGAAAGATAACAAGGACAAGAAAGACAAGAAAAATGAAAAGGAAATCTTTTATTTCTCTTATGACTACCTAACTCGTAAGCTGACCCATTTGAAAGACAAGGAAGAAGAGCCGAAGAAGATCTATTGGGGGTCTGTTTCTCCTGATGGTAAAACTGTGGTTTATGCCAAGGACATGAATTTGTATCGCATGAGTCGTGAAGATTATGAAAAGGCGAAAAAGGATGAAAAGGACAGTACGATTGTGGAAATCCAACTTACTACAGATGGCATGAAGGATTTTGGCTACGGCATTCCTTACAGTATGCTCAACACCGACACGCTTTGTAACGGCAAGCGACGCCGGGCGTATGGGTTATGGTCGCCCGACTCCCGCCATTTTGCAATGACTGTGTCCGACAACCGCGCTGTAAAGGAATTGTGGGTAATCAACTCGATGGCGCAGCCCCGTCCTACTTTGGAAACTTATAAATATCAGATGCCGGGCGAAAAGGAATCTCCTATAGAGCATTTGTTTTTGTTCGATATGACCGATAACAGCCGTAAGGAAATTAAAGTGGCGGCTTATAAAGATCAAAGCATTGGCATGGAATACAAACCGATGATGCAGAAACAGCGTGACATGGAGGATCAGGCTGCCGTTTGGCAGGGGGATAACAACCGTTTTTTCCTGACTCGCAGCAGCCGTGATTTGCATCGGATTGATATTTGTTCTTATACGATAGGGCAGGACTCCATTGTGCCTGTTATAAAGGAACGGATGAATACCTATCAGGAAACCCGTCCGCTGAGAGTGCTGAATGGTGGAAAAGAAATTATTCAATGGAGTGAGCGTGATGGATGGGCGCACCTTTATTTATATGATGATCAAGGTAATTTGAAGAACCGCATTACAAAAGGTCCATGGCATGTGGAGGAAATATTGAAAGTGGACGATAAGGCGCGTGTGATTTATTTTACCGCCAATGGTATGGATGCCAAGGAACATCCTTATTATGAACATCTGTATCGCGTGAATCTGGACGGAAGTGGCTTGAAGTTGCTGACTAAGGGAGATTATTTCCATCGTGTAGAAGTGGACGACGATGCCCGTTTTGTGGTGGATAACTATTCGCGTGTAAATACGGTGCCTTGTGCCACTCTGCTGGATACTAATGGTAATAAAGTAATGGATATCCAGGAGAGCGACTTCTCACAGCTTTTTGCTGCCGGTTATAAATTTCCGGAAATCTTTAAGGTAAAGGCGGCCGATGGCGTGACGGATTTGTATGGCGTGATGTATAAACCGTTTAATTTTGACTCAACCAAGGTATATCCTATTGTGGATTATGTTTACCCCGGGCCGCAGGTGGAAGGTGTTTATTATCCGTTTACCCGCATGAGTCCCCGTACGGACCGTCTGGCACAGGCCGGATTCATTGTTATTTCTGTGGGACAACGTGGCGGACATCCCAGCCGTTCCAAATGGTATCATAATTATGGATATGGAAATATGCGTGATTATCCGTTGGCCGATCATAAATATGCCATCGAGCAATTGGCACAGCGCCATAACTTTATAGATATAGATAAAGTGGGTATTCACGGACATTCGGGAGGTGGATTTATGAGTACGGCTGCCATGTGCCAATATCCGGATTTCTTCAAAGTGGCTGTCTCTTGTGCCGGAAATCATGACAATAACATCTATAACCGTTGGTGGAGCGAGACTCATCATGGCGTGAAAGAAGTGGTAAGCGAGAAAGGGGATACGACCTTTGTGTACAAAATAGCTACCAATCCTCAGATTGCCAGACAGCTGAAGGGGAATCTGCTGCTTATCCATGGTGATATTGACAACAATGTACACCCGGGCAATACATTGCGTGTGGCGGATGCCTTGATCCGTGCCGGCAAGCGTTTTGACATGTTGATTCTTCCGCAGCAGCGTCACGGTTTCGGTGATATGAATGAATATTTCTACTGGAGACTGGTGGATTACTTCTCCGAACACCTGAAGGGAAAAAGTGAGAAGTCGGTGGATATACCGAAAAGGTAAGTCCCGGATGATTGCCGGGTAAAAAGGAAAGGAGCACAGAGGTGTCGCGTGAGATACCTCTGTGCTCCTTTCCTTTTAAGGCAGACTGCTGATTATAACAGACTGCTGATATAGGCTTTCATCTCAGGGATAGCAGCTTTAGCTTCCAGATACAATTTGTATTGTGCTTTGGTGCGCACCAGGTTGTGGCCTTCATACTTGGTCTGGTAATAAGTGTCTCCGTTGATATAGTCTGCTAGAAAACGCACGGCCTGCATATAGGGAAACAGTGTGGCGGCATAGGGAAGCATTTCTATTTCAAGGGGAGTCAGGAAAGTACGGGCTGATTCAATGTATCCTTTGGCGAATGCCTTGAATATTTCCATATTGAAACGGACATTGTTCAAATCTTCCTCGTCTTCCTTGCCGGTATTGGCGGCCGAACGTAGGAAATCACCGAAGTCGGAGAAAATGAAGCTGGGCATCACGGTGTCCAAATCGATAACGCAGAGCACTTTGTCGCTTTCGTCAAACAACATGTTGCTCACTTTGGTATCACAGTGGCAGATACGTTTGGGTAGCTTGCCTTCGCGGTACAGCCGTTCGGCGCTGCACATTTCGTCCGCGTCTTTTTCAATGGCATCCACAATGTCCCGCACTTCGTTCAGTCTGCCGGCTGCATTGGCGGCAACTGCTTCACGCAACTGCTTCATGCGGAATTCCATATTGTGGAAGTCGGGGATGATTTCGCCTAACTGTTCGGGCACATCGGCCAGCATCGCTTGGAATTCGCCGAACTTCAAGCCTGCCAGATAAGAAGAATCGGGGGTAACGGCTTCCAGTGTCTGTGAGCGGGGGATGAATACTGAAATGCGCCAGTAACCTTCACCGTCATAATAAAAGGTCTTTCCGTCGGCAGTCGGAAGGAAACGGAGCACTTTGCGGTCTATGTCTGTCTCGCCCTCTGCTTCCAGTCTTTTGCGGATATGTGCTGTTACGACTTCGATGTTATGCTGTAACATGTCGATGTCGGTGAATATCTGGTGGTTGATGCGCTGCAATACATAGTCCGGCTCCTGCGGATCGACCGATTTTACCAAATAAGTCTGGTTGATTAAGCCGGAGGTTAATGCTTTAACTTCTTCTATTTCGCCCACTTCGGGGAACTGTTTGATGATTTGATTGAGGTCTTTCATAGGTTTTATTATAATAATAGTGAATAATCAAGGGTAATAATGCGACAAAGATAGCTTCTTCTCCTTGAATAAGGGGAAGAAGCTATCTTAATTTATTATTTATTATAAGATGAGTGCGTTATTTCTTCAAATCGGTCTGGAACATGCGGTCGGCGCGTAGCAGATGACGCCAGTAGGAAACCAGCTCCTGTGATTCCTGCAATACATTGAGGTACACGATGGAGGCCTTTACGTTCACATCCCGTTCCTGTATGCGGTCCATCTGCTCTTTCCGGAGGGTGGAGATTTTGCTTTTCAGCATTGCTCCTTCGCGTAGCAGGGCATCTGTCTGGGTGTAGTCCTTATTGGCTAGCACCTCTGTGGCGCGGGTCATCAAGGCGGTCATTTCATCGCGGACGGGAATGAACTCATTGGTGGCGCGTTCCGACAGTGGAGCGAACTTGTTGTCTACGTGTTCCTTGCAAGGGTCGCAGATGCGTTTCAGACAGTAGAGCATCTGCTCGCAACTGTTGCTGCCCAAATGGAACCAAGTGTTCTTCTCGATGGCGGTGAAGTTGTCTATGCGGCGCAGTCCCAGAATTTCCTTGCGGCGTATCTTTTTCAGCATTTCTTTCTGGCTGTCGGTGTTGCTTACGGCTTTGCGCAGCGCTTTCAGATTCTCATTGATGAATCCGTCGGTTATCTGGCGGTAAGTGTCGTTGGTAAATTGCATTTCGGCTACCAATGTATTGTTTACGTGCTGGCGGAGCAATGACCAGCGTTCTTCCTTATCCTTGCTGGCGATGAGGCGCGAGAAAATATCGTCTTTGCCTTTGTCTTTCTGCTTTTTGCTATAGCTGATGTTGCTTCGTACCAAAAGGAAGATGGCAAGCGCAATCAAGGCCAGCATGGCCAATGTGCCTCCGTAATACATGATAAGTGTGACTACGAAGCAGATGGTGAAGGCGGCTCCGGCAGTGATGAACCATCCACCGATAACGGAAAGGACACCGGTGATGCGATAAACGGCACTGTCGCGGCTCCATGCGCGGTCGGCCAGCGAGCTACCCATGGCGACCATGAAGGTGACATAGGTGGTAGAGAGAGGCAGTTTCAGGGAAGTACCCAGGGCGATGAGCAGGCCGGCCAAAACCAGGTTGACCGAGGCGCGTATCAAATCGAATGCCGCACCGTTCTCTAAAATGATCACGTCCTTGTTAAAGCGGCTGTCGGCCCATCGTTTCAGATTGTCGGGCAATATTTTGGCGATATTCTCCGAAGCGCTCATCGTGGAGCGGACAATGCTGCGTGCCACAGCTGATGAACCGAACATTTCGTCGCCCTCGTCCTGGCGGGAAAGGTCAACCGAGGTCTTTACCACATTTTGAGCTTTCTTCGAGGTGATTAGTGCATATACCATGATGGCGCCTGCCAGAAACAGAAACAGGAACGGAGTGGTGGCGGGGCCGTTCAGTGAGTTCATCAAGTAACCCATCGGCTCACCGTTGCCGTTGGCTATGAAGTCGGTATAAGCGGAGAAACCGGCCAGGGGCACACCGATGAAGTTCACCAGGTCATTGCCGGCAAAAGCCATGGCCAGGGCGAAGGTACCCAGCATTACGACAACTTTGAACACATTGATCTTGCACCAATGCAGTATCTGCATCAGGACGGTGAAGAATACGAAGCTGCAACCTATCAGCATCAAGGTGTTGTCTTGAATCCAGTGCTTGTTTTCGGCTGTCATGAAAGCGGAATCTTTCAGCCCTTTTATCAGCATGAAATAGATGATGGATGTTACAGCGATACCACCGAACAGTCCGATGGTGTATTTCAGTTTCTTTGTATAATTAAAGGTAAAGAGGAGGCGGGAGAGGTATTGCACCAGTGTGCCGAAGAAGAAGGCTACCGCTACCGAGAGGAAGATACCTAAAATGACGGACAATGCTTTTTCTGTATTCAGCAGGTCGGCGAAGCCCAGCATGCCGGTTTCGTCGCCCGCTATCTTGATAAGCGCCAGTACGAAAGTACCTCCCAGCAGTTCGAATACCATGGACACGGTGGTGGAGGTGGGCATTCCTAAGGAATTGAAAATGTCCAATAGGACTACATCTGTCACCATGACAGCCAGGAAGATGCACATCAGCTCCTGAAAATAGAATTGCTCAGGTCTGAAAATACCGTGCCGTGCGATTTCCATCATGCCGTTGCTCAGCGTGGCACCGATGAAGATGCCGAAAGCAGCGATGACGATGATGGTCTTGAATGACGCGGCTTTGGCGCCGATGGCGGAGTTCATAAAGTTCACTGCGTCATTGCTGACGCCTACTACCAAATCGAATATGGCTAGCAGAAAAAGGAATACGACGATTCCCAAAAACATTGTTTCCATATAATTTTGTCTCTCTATTTTATTGAGCGCAAAGATACGGGTGGCATATTATGATAAAATGTCATACGTGTTACATTTGTGTTACAAGGCGTGGCGATGAATCGGATTGCTGATTGGCCGACACGCTGTTTGTCTGGGGAATATAGTCCATTCAACTGATGTTTCAGCTTATTGATACATAGGCAAATCATTCAAAACTGATTAAATATTATGGGATAAATAATATTTCACGTTTATGTGTGGAATTTATAGACCGAAAATTTATACCTTTGTAGCCCAAATACTTAATCTATAAAAAATGTCAGAGGCTAAGAGAATTAAAACCGCGTTGGTGTCGGTTTATCACAAAGAAGGTTTGGACGAGATTATAACCAAACTACACGAAGAAGGAGTGGAATTCCTGTCAACAGGAGGTACAAGACAGTTTATTGAATCTTTAGGCTTCCCGTGCAAGGCGGTGGAAGACTTGACTACTTACCCCTCTATTTTGGGCGGGCGCGTGAAGACATTGCACCCCAAAGTGTTCGGAGGTATTTTGTGTCGTCGTGGTTTGGAACAAGATATGCAGCAGATTGAGAAATATGAAATACCCGAAATAGATCTGGTAATCGTTGACCTGTATCCGTTTGAGGCAACTGTAGCTTCGGGTGCCGAAGAGCAGGCTATCATCGAAAAGATAGATATAGGTGGTATTTCGTTGATCCGTGCTGCTGCCAAAAACTTTAATGATGTGGTGATTATCGCCAGCCAGGCACAGTACAAGCCGTTCCGCGATATGTTGTTGGAACATGGCGCTACTACTTCACGCGAGGAGCGTCGCTGGTTCGCAAAAGAAGCATTTGCTGTTTCTTCTCATTATGATTCTGCCATCTTTAACTATTTTGATGGCGGTGAAGGTTCGGCTTTCCGTTGTGCGGTGGAAGAGCAGAAACAACTTCGTTATGGCGAGAACCCTCATCAGAAAGGTTATTTCTATGGTAATCTGGATGCGATGTTCGATCAGATTCATGGAAAGGAGATCTCTTACAACAATTTGTTGGACATCAATGCAGCCGTTGATTTGATTGACGAGTTTGATGAGGTGACATTTGCGATTCTGAAGCATAATAATGCATGTGGACTGGCTTCACGTCCTACGGTGCTGGAAGCATGGAAGGATGCGCTGGCCGGTGATCCGGTATCGGCTTTCGGCGGTGTACTGGTTACTAATGCCGTGATTGACAAGGAGACAGCGGAAGAAATCAACAAATTATTCTTTGAGGTGATTATTGCTCCGGATTATGATGTGGATGCTTTGGAGATTCTGGGACAGAAGAAGAACCGTATCATTCTGGTCCGTAAGGAAGCTAAATTGCCGAAGAAGCAGTTCCGTTCTTTGTTGAATGGAGTGCTGGTTCAGGAAAGAGACCTGGATGTGGAAACGACTGCCGATTTGAAGCAGGTGACTGAAAAAGCTCCTACAGAAGCTGAGATAGAGGATATGTTATTTGCAAACAAGATTGTGAAGAACAGCAAGAGCAATGCTATCGTACTGGCTAAAAACAAACAGTTGCTGGCTAGTGGTGTCGGCCAGACTTCACGTGTGGACGCGTTGAAACAAGCGATTGAAAAAGCTAAATCATTTGAATTTGATTTGAATGGCGCTGTGATGGCCAGCGACGCTTTCTTCCCGTTCCCCGACTGCGTGGAAATAGCGGACAAGGAAGGCGTGAAAGCCGTTATCCAGCCGGGAGGCTCTGTAAAAGACGACTTGACTTTCCAATATTGCAATGAACATGGCGTAGCTATGGTTATTACAGGAATCCGTCACTTTAAACACTAAGGCATTTACAATTTACCATTTACAATGTACATCCGGACTGTTTGGGTAGTCTTGTTCATGTAAATGGTAAATTGCGAATTGTAAATTGTAAATTGCTAAATTGTAAATGAATTTATGGGATTATTCTCCTTTACACAAGAGATTGCGATGGACCTTGGCACTGCCAATACCATCATTTTAAATAACGGGAAGATTGTAGTGGACGAACCTTCGGTCGTTGCGCTTGATCGCCGTACCGACAAGATGATTGCCGTAGGCGAACGAGCCAAAATGATGTACGAGAAGGAAAATCCGAATATCCGTACCGTACGTCCGTTGCGCGACGGGGTTATCGCCGACTTTAATGCCTGCGAACAAATGATGCGCGGTCTGATCAAGAAGGTAAACATGGGCAACCGCTTCTTTTCCCCTTCTTTGCGTATGGTGATCGGTGTCCCTTCAGGCAGTACCGAAGTAGAGCTTCGTGCGGTGCGTGACAGTGCCGAGCATGCCGGAGGACGTGACGTCTATTTGATTTTTGAACCGATGGCTGCTGCTATCGGTATCGGTATTGATGTGGAGGCTCCCGAAGGCAACATGATTGTTGATATAGGCGGAGGATCTACAGAAATTGCTGTGATCTCATTGGGTGGTATTGTGTCCAACAACTCGATCCGCATTGCCGGTGACGACCTCACTGCCGATATTCAGGAATATATGAGCCGCCAGCACAATGTAAAGGTCAGTGAACGTATGGCCGAACGTATCAAAATACACGTAGGCGCTGCCTTGACTGATCTGGGCGATGATGCTCCCGAAGATTACATTGTACGCGGACCTAACCGCATCACTGCTCTTCCCATGGAAGTTCCGGTATGCTACCAGGAAGTGGCTCATTGTTTGGAAAAGAGCATTGCCAAGATCGAAACGGCTATCCTCAGTGCGTTGGAACAGACTCCCCCTGAACTTTATGCCGATATTGTATTGAACGGCATTTATCTGGCAGGTGGCGGTGCTTTGCTGCGTGGCCTGGACAAGCGTCTGACAGATAAGATCAATATTCCGTTCCATATTGCCGAAGATCCTTTGCTGAGTGTGGCAAAAGGTACTGGTATTGCACTGAAGAATGTAGATCGTTTCTCATTCCTAATGCGGTAAATAATTTGCTGATGAGGCAATTTGCTAATATGCCAATTACCATGCGGACATGGCGCACCAATTGGCACATTAGCACATTGGCACATTGCTCAATTGGCACATTGAATAATTATTATTAATGAAGAATCTGCTGAATTTCTTTTTAAAGTATAACTACTGGTTTCTCTTTGTTCTTCTGGAGACAATCAGTTTTGCTTTATTATTCCGTTTCAACAGTTATCAAGGAAGCGCGTTCTTTACATCGGCTAATTGGGTATCGGGAGCTATGTATGATGTGGCCAACAATGTTACCGGATATTTTCATCTGAAGGCCATTAACGATGAATTGGTACAGAAAAATGTGGAATTGGAATTGCAGTTGGAGAGTATCCGTGAAGCTTTGGCCGAAGCGACGGAAGACAGCAGTGGCATAGAACAGATCAAGCGGGAAGCACTGGCTGGTTATGATATTTTCAAGGCCAGCGTGATAAACAACAGTGTGACCCATGCTGACAACTATATTACACTTGATAAAGGAGAAGCGGATGGAATCCGTAGTGAGATGGGGGTAGTGAACGGAAGCGGTGTGGTTGGTATTGTTTATCTCACTTCCCCGCATTACTCCATCGTCATTCCGGTGTTGAACTCCAAAAGCAGCATCAGCTGTAAAATCAGACGGAGTGATTATTTCGGCTTCTTGAAATGGGATGGCGGTTCGTCCGAATTTGCTTTTGTAAAGGATATGCCCCGTCATTCATTATTTTCTTTAGGTGATACAATTGTGACCAGCGGGCATAGTGCTGTTTTTCCTTCCGGTATTCCGGTGGGTACGGTCGATGATATTGCCGATAGTCACGATGGGTTGTCTTATTTGCTGCGAGTGAAGCTGTTTACGGACTTTGCCCGTTTGAACGATGTGCGCGTAATTGCCCAAAAAGGGCAGGAAGAACAATTGGAGTTGGAAAAGCAGGTAAAAACGATTAAGTAAGAAGGCGGATGTTGACTTATCTACAAAGAATAGAGTGGTTTATCGGACTGGTACTGTTGCAGGTGCTGGTATTGAATCACATGCATATCAACGGGTATGCCACTCCTTTCTTTTTTATCTATTTTATTTTGAAATACAATTCGGGAGTGGGTCGCAATGTCCTCATGATATGGGCGTTCCTGCTGGGATTGTCTGTCGATATATTTGGTAACACGCCGGGGATGAATGCGGCTGCGGCTACAGTACTGGCTTTTATGCGCGGGCCTGTCTTGCGGCTGGTCACTCTCCGCGACAGTGCCGAGGATTTTGAACCGGGTGTCAAGAGTATGGGGTTCTCGCCTTTCTTCCGGTATATCTTGTTGTGCACTTTCTTATTTTGTTCTATCTTACTTGTCATTGATACTTTTTCATTCTTCAACCTGCCTGTATTATTATTGAAAATATTGACAGACGCCTCGATAACCATCGTTTGTATATTGTGCGCTGAGGCGATCAGGAGGAAAAAATAGTGGAAAGAGATTATAATCTGGAGAAAAGGAAATATGTGATCGGTGCATCGGTAATCGTTATTGTGCTGATTTATCTGATACGTCTTTTTACCTTGCAGATTATGAGCGAGGATTATAAAAAGAATGCGGACAGCAACGCTTTTCTGAACAAGACGCAATACCCTAGCCGTGGGGTGATGTACGACCGGAATGGCAACCTGCTGGTGTATAACCAGCCTGCATACGATGTCACGATGGTGATGAAAGAGGTACATGACCTTGATACGCTTGATTTATGTAAAACATTGAACATTACCCCCGAGTATTTCAAGAAGCGTATCCGTGAGATCAGGGACAGACGTTCCAATCCGGGCTACTCCCCTTATACCCATCAGGTATTTATGACCCAACTTTCGGCGGAAGAGTGCGGGGTCTTCCAGGAAAAGTTGTTCAAGTTTCCAGGTTTCTATATTCAGCGGCGCACCATCCGCCAGTATAATTACAATTCGGCGGCTCATGTCTTGGGGGATATCGCGGAAGTGTCCAAGGGCGACATTGAAGCGGACGATTACTATGTACGTGGTGACTTCATAGGGAAACAGGGGGTGGAACGCTCATACGAAAAACAGCTGAGGGGCGAGAAAGGAGTGGAGATATTACTGCGCGATGCCCGCGGACGTATCCAGGGAAGGTACATGGACGGGAAATATGACAAAACCCCCGTCCCGGGAAAGAATCTGAAACTAGGTATAGACATAGAACTTCAGATGTTGGGAGAGCGTTTGTTGGAAGGAAAGATAGGCAGTATAGTGGCCATCGAGCCGTCAACAGGAGAAATACTCTGCATGGTATCCGCTCCCTCTTTTGATCCGAGACTGATGGTAGGACGCCAACGGGGTAAAAACCATCTGGAACTGGCACGCGACAGTTGGAAACCCTTGCTGAACCGTTCCATTATGGGACAATTCCCGCCGGGCTCTACTTTCAAGACTACCCAGGCGCTGACTTTCCTGCAAGAAGGGATTATTACTCCCCAGACAGCCTATTCTTGCTATCATGGTTTTGTGTATGCCGGACTTCGGGTGGGATGCCATGCACACGGCTCCCCACTACCTTTGGTGCCTGCTATCGCTACTTCCTGTAACGGCTATTTTTGTTGGGGGCTGTTTCACATGATAGGGGCGAAGAAAAAGTATGGTTCCGTACAGGCTGCCATGAATACATGGCGTGACTATATGGTTTCCATGGGATTCGGCTATCCGCTGGGAGTGGACCTTCCCGGTGAGAAACGCGGGATGATTCCGAATGCCGCCTATTATGACAAGAACTACCGGGGTTCCTGGAACGGACTGACTATTATTTCTATTTCCATCGGCCAGGGTGAGGTGACAGCTACTCCGTTGCAGATTGCCAACCTGGGAGCTACGATTGCCAACCGGGGCTATTATATTACTCCGCATGTGGTGAAAGAAGTGGAAGACGAACCGCTGGACACCTTGTTTACTTCCAAACATTATACGAAGGTGAACCGCGAACATTATGAGACAGTAGTCCAGGGGATGCGTGCGGCAGTGACGGGCGGTACTTGCCGTAATGCCAATATCCCCGGTATTGAAGTGTGCGGCAAGACCGGTACGGCGCAGAACCGTGGAAAAGACCATTCCGCTTTTATGGGCTTCGCACCGATGAATGATCCTAAGATCGCCGTGGTGGTCTATGTGGAAAATGGTGGATGGGGGGCAACTTACGGTGTGCCCATCGGTTCATTGATCATGGAGAAATATTTAAAGGGCGAGCTTTCACCGGAGAGTGAGGCGAAAGCGGCTGAAATACAAAGCAGACGAATAGATTATGGCATACACGAACGATAGTATATGGAAATCAGTGGACTGGATGACCATCTGCATTTATCTGATGTTGGTTATCTTTGGATGGTTCAGCGTATGTGGAGCCAGCTATGATTATGGCGAAATTGATTTCTTCAGTTTCGATACCCGTGCGGGAAGACAGTTTGTATGGATCTGTTGCTCGTTGGGGCTTGGATTTATCCTGATGATGTTGGAGGATAAACTATATGATATGTTTGCCTACATTCTGTACGGGGCTATGCTGCTGTTGCTGCTGGTAACACCTTTTCTGGCAGAGGATACCAAGGGCTCTTATTCGTGGATAAAATTCGGGCCTGTAAGTTTACAACCGGCGGAGTTCGCTAAATTTGCTACAGCGCTGGCTTTGGCTAAATTCATGAATGTCTATGGGTTTACCATGAGCAAGTTGAAGTATTCATTGCCTATAGTAGGGATGGTGTTGCTGCCTATGCTGCTTATTATCTTACAACGGGAAACGGGGTCGGCGCTGGTTTATCTGGCTTTCTTTTTTATGTTTTACAGGGAGGGGATGCCGGGTTCTATTTTGTTTGCGGGAATTTGTGCTGTGGTTTATTTTGTAGTTGGAATCCGTTTTGACAATGAACTGATGGCGGATGACTGTACTTCTATCGGTGAATTTTCCGTATTGTTGTTGATCGTCATTCTTTCTGCCTTGCTGGTGAATAGTTATTGTAAGAAAGCATCGGTAGTGTGGTATATTCTGGGGATTGGCGCCGGTGGTACCTTGCTGGCTTTATTATTCTCGTATTATGTCATCCCTTTTGATGTTACCTGGTTTCAATATGGGTTGTGTGTAGCTTTATTGTTCTACTTGATCTTCCTTTCCATGCGTGAACGTATGCGCAATTATTTTTATATCGCTCTGTTCGCGATAGGATCGATGGGGTTTCTCTTTTCTGCTGATTATGTTTTCAATCATGTGCTGGAGCCGCATCAGCAGATACGTATCAAGGTGGTGCTGGGCATGGAGGAGGACTTGGCCGGAGCAGGATATAATGTGAATCAGAGTAAGATTGCCATTGGTTCGGGAGGCTTATGGGGAAAAGGATTTTTGAATGGTACGCAGACCAAGCTGAAGTATGTACCCGAACAGGATACGGACTTTATCTTCTGTACGGTAGGAGAAGAAGAAGGGTTTATAGGCTCGGCTGTTGTTTTGCTTCTTTTCACCGGACTGATTTTACGTCTTATTGTGGTGTCGGAGCGCCAGCATACCCGTTTTGCCCGTGTTTATGGATATTCGGTGCTGAGCATCTTCTTATTCCATCTGTTTATTAATATAGGTATGGTGTTGGGGCTGACTCCCGTTATCGGCATACCATTGCCTTTTTTTAGTTATGGAGGGTCTTCCTTGTGGGGATTTACAATCTTGCTTTTTGTATTTCTGCGCATTGATGCAGGACGGGGGAAACATTAGTTCATCGGGCTTTCCAACCTTCGCAACCGGATACCTACATCACTGATTCCTGTTAACGGATTGTCCGTCATGATGTGAACGATGCGGAAAGCACGTGTGCTTCCTTCCGCGCGGATGGGAAGGGATGCCTTATAAGGCAGGCCGCATTGATATAGTCCGCAAGGGCCGTCTCCTGTTTTGTTTCCGGCTTCATCGGCAAGAAAGAGTTGCAAAGTATCTGTGACATAAACCAAGGAATCTTGTGTGTTATGGCCGATTTCTAACCAGAGATCTCTGTAAGGGTAAGATTCTTGATGGCGTATGCCGATTTCCACTTCGTAATTTCCGGCAGGGATCGAATTGGGCAAGGTATAGACAAGCGTATCACTTTTACTCCATCCGTCAAGGGACACGGGTTCATAAGAGTGATAGACTGTATTGTTTTGACAGGCTGCCAATATTAGGATTGGCAGCCATGTCAGTTTATTCTTTAGTTGATGCAGGAGTTTGTGGCTTTTCATTCGGAGTTTGGCTCTTGTTTCCGTTGTTGTTATTGTTGTTTTCCTTTCCGCCTCCGTCGTTCCGGTTTTCACCGCCTCCTTCATTGTTGCCGTTGTTGGGACGGCGTCTGTTGCGGTTCCGGTTTCCGTCTTCCTTATTTTCCCGGTTGCGTTCTTCCCGACCGCGGTTTTCCCGCTTACGGTTTTCTTCTTTAGGGTGGTTTCCGTTCTCCTCGCGTGGTTGTTGAGTCCTGTTTTCTCTAGGTTCCCTAGGTTCTTTGGGGTCTCTGGGTTGCTTGGGACGCCCTTCTCTGGGTGGCCGGTTCTCTTTTGGCTGTTGCAGCCGGTTCTCTCTGGATGGTTGTGGACGTTTGTTCTCGTTAGGGGTACCTTCTCCGTTGGTACCGTTATTGCCGTTGTTTTCCGGTTTGCGCTTTTTCTTTCGGTTGCTGTTGTTACCTTTTCGTTTGTCGAACCGGGTTAAGCTTTCCTGTTCCACCAAATCGACAGGTTTCTGAGGTTCGTTCTTTTTCACGGATTCGGTCAGGCTTTCCGGTTTCTCACCACGTCGGTTCATATTGATAATTTCAAATGCACGGCGTGCGGTGATGGTTACAGCATTGGCTATGAAGTTTTTGTCAGTAGAATACATGATGGTTCCCTTCAGAATGTCCGCTTTGAAGAAATAGAAAGTCCCATCTACAGTTTCCAAAGTCATTTCTTTGCTAGGCAGGCGTTTCTGGGACTCTACATAAGCATCCACCTCATAGTTGAGACAGCATTTCAGTTTGGCGCATTGCCCGGCTAACTTCTGTGGATTCAGGGAAATATCTTGATAACGGGCTGCGCTGGTAGATACGGACACAAAATTTGTCATCCAGGTAGCGCAGCACAATTCACGGCCGCAGGGTCCGATGCCGCCAATGCGTCCGGCTTCCTGGCGGGCACCGATTTGTTTCATCTCGATACGTACGCGGAAAGCTTCAGCCAATACCTTGATCAGTTGGCGGAAGTCCACGCGTTCGTCCGCAATGTAATAAAAGATAGCTTTGTTGCCGTCTCCTTGATATTCCACGTCACCGATCTTCATGTCCAGATTCAGATTTTTGGCTATTTGACGGGAGCGGATCATGGTATCATGTTCCTTGGCTTTAGCCTCTTCGTATTTTTCCATATCTACCGGTTTAGCCTTGCGGTAGATACGTTTGATTTCAGCATCGGGCTTGATGTTTGCCTTGCGCATTTGTAAAGGCACCAGTCTTCCCGTCAGGGTTACCGTACCGATATCGTGTCCGGGACTTGCTTCTACAGCTACTATATCTCCTTTTTCCAGCTTCAGTTTGTTGCTGTTCTTGTAATACCCCTTGCGGGTATTCTTGAATTGAACTTCGACCATTTCCTGTTCCTCGGTGTTTCCGGGGATATCAGCCAGCCAGTCGTATGTGTTCAGCTGCTTATCCTGTCGTCCGCAGCCTTTGCAACACAAACAGCCACTTCCGTCCTTTAATTTGAATTCATTATCCATAATTCTGTTTTAATTGGGAATTGAGAATTGAGAACTAAGAAATAAATGCCATGCAATGCTATTGTTTCCTGATCTCCAATTCTCAACTTTTAATTTTTCAATAGCACAATCATCTTCAAAGAGAAATCAAAGAACACCATTTTGGGGTTCACATTCTGTCCTATATGTAGTTGTGCTTCACTTAGTTCGTCCATTATGCCCATCACATTCCGCTCGTTGACAAACGGTGCGAAACGGGTGGAAAAATTTTGTTCCTCGGGATTCATATACACTAAATCACGTTGATGAAAGTTGTATATGAAGTTTTCGCGTATCATGCGTTGGCAGTAGGCCAGAAAATTCTTCTGACGCTCACGCCCCATGGAGGCTACCGCATCGCTCCATTGTTTCATCTCGCGTATCTTCCGTTGGTAGGAGAGGCGCATCAGGCTTATGAAGAGTTCAAAAAACAATTTGTTCTCCTCGCTCAGGTGTATGGTTTCCAGTGCTTTCAGGAAATTGCCTTCTGAGCGGTGCGCTATATCGTCGGCGTCTTCCGGTTGCAATCCGTATTTGGTTTGCAGTACTTTTGAAATCTCAGGTTCTTCGATACCATGAATGTTAAATCGTTGGGTACGGCTCTGGATGGTTTGCAGGATGGCATCAGGCTCTTCGGATACTAATAAGAAAACAGTCATGGCGGGAGGTTCTTCCAATAACTTCAGCAGTTTGTTGCTGCATTCCATGTTCATTTTTTCGGGAAGCCAGATGATCATGATTTTATGACCGCCCTGACTGGATTTCAAGCTGAGTTTTCGTACAATCTCGTCACTCTCTTTCACGAAGATTTGCGCCTGTTGGTTTTCTGCTCCCATTTCTTTCAGCCAATGGTTCAGATTGAAATAGTGGTTTTGCAGAACAAAGTTGCGCCAGTCTGCTATGAAATCATCGCATACCGTGTCCTTTCCGGCTTTTTTCTTGATCACGGGAAAGGCGAAATGCAAATCAGGGTGTATCAGTTTGTTGAATTTCACACAAGAGGGGCATACTCCGCATGCATCGTGCCCGCCACGGTTCTCACAGCAAATATAACGGGCGTATGCTATTGCCAAAGGTAACTTTCCTGTACCTTCGGGACCGCAAATCAGTTGGGCATGAGGGATTCTCCCTTCCTTTACTTCGGCAATGAGCCGTTCCTTTGCTTCTTCTTGTCCTATTACATCTTTAAAAAACATTCTTTCTAATCACTAGTTACTCACCACTAATAAATCGCTTTCGCTACTTCTTTCACACTGTTCACAGCACTTACGGTATAGAAATGGATGCTGGGGACACCATAACCTATCAGTTCTCTGCACTGGTGTATGCACCATTCTATGCCAAGGGCTGCGGCCTCTTCATCGGTTTGACATTTCATTGCTTCGACTGCCAGTTCTTGTGGCAGGTCTATCTTAAATGTCTTGGGTATCATACTTAGCTGGGATAGTTTGCGGAAAGGTTTGATGCCGGGGATGATCGGTACATTGATACCTTCTTTCCTTACTCTTTCTACAAACTCGAAGTATTTGCGGTTGTCATAGAACATCTGTGTTACAGCATATTCGGCTCCCGCTTCTATCTTCTTTTTCAGCCAATAAATATCTTGCTCCATGTTGGGCGATTCCTCGTGTTTCTCGGGATAGCAGGCTACTCCATAACTGAAAGGGGTTCCTGTTATCTTGATGGGTGAACCGTCCACAAACACGCCTTTATTGAAATCGTTGATCTGTGATTCCAGTTCTATGGCATGGTTATAACCATTGGTTTCGGGAACAAAGGCCGATTCATGCTTTGCCTTGTCACCGCGCAGCACCAATAAGTCGGTGATACCCAGAAACTGGAGATCCAGCAATACATATTCCGTATCTTCGCGGGAAAAGCCGCTGCACAGGATATGCGGCACTGTTGTTATATTGTATTTGTTTTGCAGAGCGGCGGCAACAGCAACCGTTCCCGGGCGGCGGCGCTGGCGTGTGCGTTGGAACAGCCCGTTGCCCAGGTCTTTGTATACATATTCGCTGCGGTGGGTGGTGATATTGATATATTTAGGGTCGAATTCGCGTAACGTATCAACCGTCTTATATAGTTTTTCAATACCCGTTCCTTTCAGCGGAGGGAGGATTTCAAAAGAAAAAGCCGTCTTATCCGTACTTTTTATTAAATCAACTACTCTCATCGTTCTATCTCGTTCTCTTGTGCCTTATCGGGCGGAATTACATATTTGGGCAAAAATAAGAAAAATATCGTAGTTTGAGGGGATGAAAAAGGGATTTATTTTATCTTCACCTTATAATAAGGTGAAATAGATGGAAGAAAGAACACTCTGCTTGTAGAATCCGCTTCAAACTCCAGTTATGAAACGGCAAAATGCGAACCCCATTTACACGTACGTACGTGTAAATGGATGTCTCCAGAAGTGGAAGCCGGACTAACAGGGAACAGTCACCGGTTGGACTCCGGAATGGGATACGGATATTTGGAATTGAGCAATTACGCCGTTCCTCGGGTTAAAGGAACGGTGTGAACAGATTGGCAAACCAACCTACAAAGCGCTTCCAACCGGAGCGTTTTTTGTATTCTTCTTTGGTGAGGAGGGTACTGTCCAGTTTGTCGTGTTCGAACATGGTACTCAGTTCGTGGGTGGTTGCCTTGTCAAAGATAAAGGCGTTCACCTCGTAGTCGTAGCGCAGGCTGCGGCTGTTCAGATTGGTGCTTCCCACGGTGCAGAACAGGCTGTCCACCATCATGATTTTGGAGTGATGGAACCCTCCGTTGTACACGTAAATCTCCGCTCCTTTCTTGCGCAATTTGTTCGCAGTATAGAAAGCGGCGTCAGGGGTGAAGGGAATGTCCGATTTACCCGGTATCATGATCTCTACTTCCACACCTCGTTTCAAGGCGCGTTTAATGGCTTTCTTGACGCTGGAGGTGGGGGTGAAGTACGGGTTCACTATCTGTACCTTGTCCTGTGCGGCATCAATGGACTTGATGTACACTTGCCGCATCAGTTTGGGAGCTTTTCTGGGAACACGGTCCACTATCGCTACTTTCTTGTCTCCTTTGAAAGTGGAATCGTTTCGTAAGGGATAGTATTTGTCTCCGCTTACATGCTGTTTGGTGCTTTTGTTCCACATGGTCAAGAAGATGTCCTGTAACTCATTTACAGCCTCCCCTTCTATGCGGATATGCATGTCTCGCCAGTCGCCTATTTCCGGCAGGCCTTTGATATAATAGTTGGCTATGTTCATGCCGCCGGTATATCCCACCTTTCCGTCTATGACTACAATCTTGCGATGATCTCTGTGCAGGGCGTGATTGATGTAGGGGAATTTAAAAGGGTCAAACTTGACAATCTCTATGCCTTTGGCGCGGATGGCATTCAGATGCTCTTTTTTCAGCGGTCTGTTGTTCGACAGGTTGCCGAAAGCGTCGAACAGTGCTCTGACTTCCACTCCTTCTTTCACTTTCTCACCCAATAAGTCAAATAGTGCATTGGCTATGGAGTCATTACGGAAGTTGAAGTATTCCAGATGAATATGATGTTTCGCCTTTCGTATTTCCTCAAAGAGGTCGATGAATTTGGCGCGGCCGCTTTTCAATAATTTCAGTTTACTGTTCCGGGTGATGGGAATGCCGGCATCTTTCAGGAAGCTGATGACTGCGGAGTCACTGGTATAGGTAGGTATCGTATCTGTTACCGTTATACGGATGCTGTCTGCTTCTTGTGGATTCGCCGTTCCTGTAGTGAAGGATAAGATGAATAAGAGTGTAAGATAAATATGTCTTTTGATATCAAATTTCATTGCTTTTTAAAATTAGGGTTGCAAAGGTATTTATTATTCTAGGAATGAGCAAGTCATCGGTATTATTTATGCTTAAAAGGGAGAAATAGAACAGTATGGTTGGTCTGTTTGACCGGTTGTTGCTTTACACACTGGCTTACATAAATGTAGCAAAATATAGTGTTCTAAACGAAAAAAGCAGCTATCTAAATTAGATAACTGCTTGATTCTTTGGTGATCCGCTTGGGTTATGAACCAAGCGTTATTTCTTCCTAAATATCAGTACTTTCAGTAATTTTGGCTTTGTATCCGTCACGCTTTAGTCCTTAAAAACTGTCTGCTGTTGTCCGGTGTCTGTCTGCCAACATCTTGGGTTCAAATGTACGCATTATTTTCGGATTATGCAAATCGTTGAAAATAAACATTCTAAGGTTAGTGCAAGGTGCAAGCTATATATATAAATATATACTTGCACCTTGCACTAAAAAATAGCCTTATTAAATACGATATTTCTTCCGAAAATCAGTTGGATTGCAATCTTTGTATTTCTTGAATAGCTTGTTCAAATGACTTTCATCTGTAAATCCCAGTTCCTCTACTATTTCGCTAATTCTCATTTCACTGTGCAAAAGCCGACTTTCCACCATTTTCATTTTATAGTTTAAGATATACTGCTGCATGGTCTCGTTAGTCTGCTTTTTGAAGTATCTCCCAAGATAATTAGGGGAAATACCAAAATGTTGGCTTATCGCTTTAACCTTTATCTTTTCGGGATAACAAATGTTAGACTGAATATATTGCAAGATGTTCAGTGACTTTTCTTCCGAATTTTCATCTATCTGTTCAGGTAGGAACATAGTAATGTTACGGGCAACAACAATAACAATTGTGTTGATTAACTGCGTAATAATTTCACTGCTGTATATGTTCCTGTTCACATATTCACGGATAATCGCTTCTATCATAGGTTTTACCAGCAATTTGTCGGTTTGATTGCGCAATATGCAACCGGGGCGATGATTAGCGTGTTGCAGTATAAATTCTAACCGTTGAATGTTTTCTGCTCCGAAAACAGCCGAATGAATATAAATGTCATTGAACTTTATATATACGAATTTTGTGGTAGTATGAATGTCGAAAGAATGTATATCACCGGGGGTAATCATGAAAAGATGTCCGTCATGATACGGAAATTTATTGTTGTTTATCCATTGAATACCTGTTCCCGATAGAATATACACCAGTTCAAAAAAAGTATGGTCGTGTTCCTTTAATTGTGATTCGTCCAGTTCACTGAAACAAATTTCAAACGGCTGGTGTAGATTTTCCCTTTTCATTTTATCTATTTTGCTATTTTAGGTGTAAAGGTACAGATAAAAGGAAAAATAATACATATATTTACGCTTAAATATGTATAACTTTGCCATGAATAAAATAAAGCAGTAACTTTTATCATGATTAGGTATGAAAAATGAATTGGAAAAATGCTTGTCGGGCGAATGGTACAATTGCCATGCTCCCGTATTTATGGAGTTTAAAAGAAAAACGCATGAATTGTTGCTGAAATACAATTCCTTGTCGTATGAGTGTAAAGAAGAGAAATATGCAATACTGAAAGAAATGTTTGAAAGCATTGGCAAGAAAGTTTCAGTAGGACATTCTTTTATATGCGATTATGGTTGTAACATCAGCATAGGTAATAATGTCAGCATAAACACCGGATGTACCTTTGTGGACTGCAACAAAATCATTATCGGCAACAATGTATTGATAGCCCCCAATGTGCAAATCTATACGGCTACCCACCCTGTTGAATTGAATGAGCGGCTGACACCGATAGAAACAGAAAAAGGGACAGCATATATCCGTCACACGTATGCCCTGCCTGTTACCATTGAGGACGGCTGTTGGATTGGCGGCGGTGTTATTATCCTGCCGGGTGTTACTATTGGTCAGGGAAGCGTTATCGGGGCGGGAAGTGTTGTCACTAAATCTGTTCCGTCAAATAGTCTTGCTATAGGAAATCCATGTAGGGTAATTCGGAAAATCAATACTTCGCATAGCCATGATTAAATTAGTCGCTTTTGATTTGGACGGTACGATAGGCAATACCTTACCGATGTGCGTACAGGCTTTCAAGAAAGCCACACAACCATATATCGGACATGAATTGTCGGACGAAGAAGTGGGGCATACTTTTGGTTTGAATGAAGAAGGCATGATTGGGTGTGTCGTTGATGAACCCTATCGGCAACAGGCGTTGCATAAATTTTATGTGATTTATAAGGAACTGCATCAAGAAATGTGTCCGACACCTTTTGAGGGAATACGTGAGTTGATAGCCTTATTAAAACAAAAGAGTATCATTGTGGTGCTTATCACTGGAAAGGGGATGAACAGTTGTGATATAACTCTCAAGCAATTCAATATGAAGACTTCTTTTGCAAAAATCATTACGGGAAACGCTGAAAGGAACATCAAGTCGGAAGCATTGAAAGAACTCTTATGCGATTATCATTTGGCTGCAAATGAAATCGTATATATCGGGGATGCACTTTCGGATATAACGGAGTGCAGGAAAGCCAATGTGATGTGTCTGTCTGCTGCTTGGAGTATTCCACAAAGTGAAGCTACAGCCTTAGAAAGCTGTAATCCTAAAAATGTGTTTTATTCGATATTGTCTTTATCTGAATACCTTAATGCGAGAACGTGATTTTTAGATTTGTAGTTAATTTTATTTATCGACTCAATTAAAATATGAAACAGAGAATTTGCCAAAGTTGTGGTATGCCTATGCCCACTGATGATTTACTGGGAACTCATTATATAAATTAGAGAACGGAAACTTGAAAGATATTCTATGCAATTTGTAGATAAGATATTGTTCCAAATCAATACAGAGATAGAAAAGCTCGGTATAGATGATTGTATGGGCATTGACAGTGCTTTGCATATGATGCGTTTTATTCAGCCTTTATGTGATGAATTGAGAAAATATATATTAGCTTATCAGTTTGCTGATGAAACGGAAGAAATCTCTTTTTTTAAGGAGTATAAGCCGGAAGTATTGAGCAAGTATTTGTATTACAATAAAATATATGTCATTGAGAGTAAATATCCTACCGGTAGTGATATGAAACAAAGAGAGTATTTATATAAAGAATTGGATAGTTTGACGTTTTATTTCAGTAGGAACTTGGACTTTTATCAGTATTACCGTTCTAAATCTACTTATTTGGATAGGTATTATTTTACCCGAAACCAAAACGATTTACGAATATGTACAGACAGTTCCCATATTGATAAAGACCCTCTATATTCAACCGGATATGATTTTAAAGTGGCTAAAATTATTACCAACGAACTGTTGAAAATCTATTTGACTAACAGATTGCAAGAATTGGAGCGTATTGTACAGCGCAAAGCGGATAACGGACAGGTTGTAGAAACTATTTTGCGTTGGACTGGCTCTAAAAGGGCGTTGGTAGAACTGATTTATGCTTTAGAAGCGAATGGGGATTTTAATAAAGGAACGGCTACTTTAAAAGAGATTGCAGGATATTTTGAAAATGTGTTCAGTATAGATATTGGTGATTTATATCATTCTTATTTGGAAATGCGAAGCCGTAAGATAAATAGAACTCGGTATTTGGAAACATTGCAAAAAAGTCTGCTCCGAAGAATGGATGAAAACGATACATGATGCGAGTTTTATTTTCTTTTCGCAAGTAATTATATTCTTGGAAATAAATAAACCATTCAGTATTTCAATCAATATTGAATGGTTTATTGTTTTCATTCAATCCTGCCATATTGAAATCTTGCTTTCAATCAATCAAGCTATCAATATTTCAATAAAACA
Organism: Phocaeicola sartorii JCM 17136 = DSM 21941; assembly: GCF_054653615.1. Taxonomy (NCBI): domain Bacteria; kingdom Pseudomonadati; phylum Bacteroidota; class Bacteroidia; order Bacteroidales; family Bacteroidaceae; genus Phocaeicola; species Phocaeicola sartorii. The sequence continues at coordinate 26,736 of NZ_BAAIFW010000006.1, read as the reverse complement.
AGATTGCAGGATTGCAAAATAAACTCATCGGTCGGGGAACGCCCAGCGGCAAGGGAGTGGGACCACCCGTCTCGATGAGTGAAAATCTTTAGCAAAGGATGAAAGTTTTTATATTGGTCAAGAAGGAATAAGTTTCATTTTTTTGCAATTTTCCATCATTGTGTCAATAGCTAAAAGAAATTCTGATGTGTTTAGGAAATAACTAGGATATGCATCTTGTAATTCTTTCATTTTAGGAACTGACACTAAAACAACGGCATTACATTTATCTGTTACTCCTTTTTCTAATTCTGAATATGCCATAGATGCTTCGTTCTCTTTTTCTTTTGAATAGGCGCTGATTTTTACGATTTTTGATTCAAAGTTAATATTTAATATATAATAGCCGTTTTTGAAATTTTCTTTCTTAGCCTGGATACCTGATACATTTAGTACTTTTAATGTGTCACTATGATTATGCTCGACATTGATTGCGTATAGTAGCTTCATCAAGCCATGTACGTCATATCCTTGTTCTCTGTGCACTTTCAGAATAGGCTGCTTTTCTTTAATCGAAAATAGAGAACTTACAATTTTGAAAAAAGTCAGCCAGTCATCTGAACCCATACTAGATTTTAGGGGTGTGCTTGTTATTAAACCAGCAGTTTCAACTGCCATAGCCCAGCTATGTTGCAACTTAGTCCTTATTTGTAATTCAACTTTTGCGCCGTCTGTATTATCGTCAGTGGATTTATACTTGTAAATAAAATGAATGCTACGATATCCGCTTTCTTTAGGTTCTTGAATATAGTCCATGATTTTAACTAAATCAAAGCTTGTAGGAATATTTTCAGATAAAACCTTTTTAGTATTTAGTAAAGCTTCAATATCATTAACCACAATTCTAAAACCACCAATATCTTGCATTCCTCCTAAACGCATTTCTGGATTAATATCGAGTTTGTATAAAATAGAGGTGATTCTTTTTAATCTTCTAGATGTTAAAAAAATATCAGTTTTGTTTGGATTTAACAAAGAGAGTAGTTCTTTTTGTAAAGTGTCTAAAGCAGGAAGATGCAATGTTCTCCATTCATTTATCTTTAACATTGCATTATCATAATCTTCATTGTTTTTTGAGGACATGATAATCTCTCCTGCTTTATCAATTTGATGTCTTCCGTATTTCATGGGTTTAAACTTATTTTAATAGAATCTACAATTATGACTTCAAATATAACTTATTTCATTGAGAAATTATATTGTATGTATGAAAATAAATAAACTGATATTGTGTATTTTATTGTTTCTGACTAGTTAACAACTCATCGGTCGGGGAACGCCCAGCGGCAAGGGGCGGGACCACCCGTCCCGACGAGCGAAAATCTTTAGTTAGGGAATGTCTTTTTTTAATTGGCAACACGACTTCGGAGTGAATTTGCCCAAGGTGTTTTGCGGCACGGAAAACAGATTTGTGTGCCACAAATCACACCTTGCTGTTATCTGACGATAACATGATTTCATCGGCTGGCAATCCTGTGTGCAGCGTCCAGCTTTTGAGCCAACATTTCCATGTCGTTACTTACCTTCAAATCGGTAATCCTCGCATAAATTTGAGTAGTCCGGATATTGGTATGACCTAAAATCTTAGATACCGTTTCAATGGGAACACCATTGGCAAGCAGTACCGAAGTCGCACAAGAATGCCTTGCGACATGATAGGTTAAGGTCTTTTCAATTCCGCAAATGGCTGCGATTTCTTTTAAGTAATCATTCATTTTCTGATTGCTGATAATGGGTAAAATCTTACCGTTTGGCAATTTATCTTTGTACTTTTCCAATATGGCTTTTGGTATATCCAGCAACCGGACGGTAGATGTAACATTCGTTTTGTGTCTTTTCCGTATAATCCACAAATTACCGTCAAATCCGGTGCGAATGTCCTCTTGTCTTAGTTCGCATACGTCAATGTAAGAAAGTGCCGTATAGCAGCTAAAAATAAACAAGTCACGCACTTGTTCCAGTCGCTTAGTGCTGAACTCGTGATTGTAAATAGCGGTAATTTCTTCCATAGTCAGATAATCCCTATCGGTACGCTCAAACCTTACCCGATAACTCCCGAAAGGGTCGGCAGTCACTAAACCCGTATTCTTGGCAAAGTTTACCACCGTGCGAAAGCGTTGTACAAACTTCATCGCCGTATTATGGCTGCACCCATAGTTATTCTTGATATACAACAGGAAATCTTCAATGAATACCACATTTATATCTTTAATGAGCATATCGGAAACGGAGTATTTAAACTTCATAAACTCCATAAGCCGTTTCTTTGTCAGTTCATAACGTGAGTAGGTTTTGTCTGTGGTATTCATTTTAACCTTTTGCAAATACTGTTCGTTGTGCTGTTTGAAGAACTCTATCAAAGTCCGTTCCCTTGCTATCTTGCCTAAAAAAGCGTTCTTTACCAGTTCTGCGGTTACATATCCGTCTTGCGCCATTAACGCATGGTAATGTTGATGAACTGTGCTACGAATACTTTCCAGCATGGAATTGATATGTACGGCTTCTGCGGTTCTGCCGGAAGCTTTGCCTAATTCCACGCTCCAGTGAGCCGGATTTATTTCCAGCTTGGTGTTAAACTGGGCTACAACTTGGTCAATAGTGATACGTGCAATAATCGGTGCGTTGCCGTTCTTCTTTACTGCATTTCGTTTGACGAAATAGAGTAGCTTAAAAGTACTTCTCATAATCTCTTTTTTTTAGTTACAAACTTAAATTGATGAACTGAAAATGAGATATTTGCAGTACGGACAAATCAAGACAACAAACCGTCAATTTTGGACATTCCGTGACCTAAAATCTTAGAGGGTGGACAGGTCACGAATTGGTCACGAAAGTGTGTCTTTTTGTGACCTTTTCATGTCTTAGGTCACAGACATTATACAAAGAAAAACTCCTACAATACCTTGATATTGTAGGAGTTGTACATTTACTGTCCATTTCTGTCCAGCGTTTCAGTGATCCGCTTGGGGCTCGAACCCAAGACCCCAACATTAAAAGTGTTGTGCTCTACCTGCTGAGCTAGCGAATCAATCCTTTATTATTGCTATTCTTCCGAATTGCGAGTGCAAAGGTAGACGTTTAATATGAAACATGCAAATATATTGCTTTCTTTTTTTGAATTATTTTTCTTCTGATTTATCTATCTGTTGATTATCAGTTGTTTCTGTCCTTTCGGAAAATTCTTTTTCTTTTATCCGTATATACCTTTGATAGTAAGAAAGCATTAAACTGGTACAAGGTAAAGCGATAATCATTCCTACAATTCCCATTAACGCTCCCCAGACGGAGAGGGATAATAAAATGATGGCAGGATTCAGGCCGGTGATTTTTCCCATAACTTTCGGCACGATCAGCGCGTCTTGTATGATTTGCACGATGCAGAACACCAAAAAGGCGCAAAATAATATCCACCAGAAATTCTCTCCCGTATCAGCTGCTTTCAGTAAGGCTAGCAGGATGGTGGGGATGAAAGCGATGAGCTGAAGATAAGGTACCATATTGAGAAGTCCGATAAACAGGCCGAAACCGATAGCCAGTGGGAAATCAATGATAAGAAAACCTATGCTGAACAAAATTCCTACACAAAAAGCGACAAACGCCTGGCCGCGGAAATATTTGTTCATGCCATCTTGCACATCGGTGACGATGCGTACTGTCATTTCACGATGCTTGATAGGAACCAGCTTGATCCATCCTCGTGCGATGGCTTCATAATCCAATAAAATAAAAAAGGTGTAAAGCAGGATGATGAATGAGGTAAATACACTGACCACAATATTGACGGACTGGGTCAGCAATGCCCATACTTGCGGAAGTACATTGCGCATGGTGTTCGCGAAATTGTTTTCGTTCAGTGCTTCATGTATTTTCAGCATATCTATATGCTCTTTTATGAAGTTGGCCACAGTGCCGGGAATGGCCGCTTGCTTGGAACCTTCCACAAAATAATCGGTAAGCAGTTCTTTCAGTTTACCGAATTCTTCGATGATAGGGGGGACAAGTCCTATAAATGCCAAGGTCAGGATAGATGCCAAGGTTAATAAAACAACAAATATGGAGATTACCCGGTTCTTCAGACGCAGCTTGTGCTGGAAGAAAATAACCATCGGATAGATAAGGTAGGCAATAAGCCATGCCACGAAAAAGGGGAGCAACACTCCGCTGAGCCGTTTTACCAAATATAGAATGCCGATAATGACAACTGCCGTCAGTATCCCGCGGATAAAGCTGTCGAATGTTATTTTTTTCTGCTGCATAAGGCGTCTGTTATTTATTTTCACTTTCCTCTTTCAAAGCTTCCATATAGCAGGCCCGGCAAAGTGGCTCGTAGTCTGCCTTTTCGCCCAATAAAACCCGCTTTTCGCTTTTGGTGATCCGGTGGGTGGCGTATGCCAGATTTCCACATTTCACACAAATGGCGTGGACTTTGGTTACTTCGTCCGCAATAGCCAGCAGGGCAGGAATAGGACCAAAAGGAATCCTTTTAAAATCCATGTCCAATCCGGCTACGATGACTCGTATGCCATTGTCAGCCAACTGATTGCAAACATCAACCAGACCTTCATCAAAGAATTGGGCCTCGTCTATTCCCACCACGTCTTTGTCTGATGAGAAAAGCAAGATGCTGGCGGAAGAGTCGATGGGAGTGGATGCAATGGAATTGCTGTCATGTGATACGACTTCTTCTTCCGAATAGCGTGTGTCCATGGCCGGTTTGAATATTTCAACCCGTTGACGGGCAAACTTTGCTCTTTTTAAACGACGGATCAGTTCCTCGGTCTTGCCTGAGAACATCGAACCGCATATTACCTCTATTCTTCCTCTTCTACGCGTTTCCTGGATGTGGTCTTCTGAAAAAACTACCATAATTTCGATATAACAATATAGATTAATTCTGGGTACAAATGTACGACTTGTACCTTGAAAAAGGACTATTTTCACTCGGAAATTTATTAATAAAAGATATAATGTTAAACTAAAGTGCAACATCTGTTAAATAATGGGGGCAATTAACTTTATGCATGTAATTTCTTTCTACATTTGTTCCGTTATAACAGAATGTGTTTGTTTTATGGGAAAACTGTATGTCGTACCTACTCCTGTAGGAAATTTGGAAGATATGACTTTCCGTGCCATCCGTGTGTTGAAAGAGGCCGATTTGATATTGGCCGAAGACACACGTACTTCGGGCATTCTTTTGAAGCATTTTGAAATTAAGAACGCCATGCAGTCTCATCATAAGTTTAATGAGCATAAAACAGTGGAAGGTATTGTGAATCGTATCAAAGCGGGCGAAACCGTTGCTTTAATATCTGATGCCGGAACTCCTGGTATTTCTGATCCCGGATTTTTGATCGTGCGCGAGTGTGTGAAGAATGACATTGAAGTGCAATGCCTGCCTGGAGCTACCGCTTTTGTACCCGCGCTGGTGGCGTCGGGTCTGCCTGACGAGCGTTTTTGCTTTGAAGGATTCCTGCCACAAAAAAAGGGAAGAGTAACCCGCCTGACTTCTTTGCAAGAAGAAAAGCGGACGATGATATTTTATGAATCACCCTACCGTTTAGTGAAAACCTTAACTCAATTTGCCGAGTTTTTCGGTGCCGGAAGGCCTGTTTCCGTATGTCGTGAGATTTCGAAAATTCACGAAGAAAGTGTTCGGGGCACATTAACTGAAGTTATAGCGCATTTCACTCAAAACGAGCCGCGAGGTGAAATCGTAATTATACTTGGTGGGAAAGAGGACTAAAAATGAATAAACTTAAAAAGTAAAGCAAATGAAAAAACTAGTATTTTTATCGCTGTTATCTGTAGCTTTATTGACCTCATGCGGTAATGGAGCTCAGAAAGATGCCTTGAAGGCTCAAAATGACTCTTTGATGGTGGAACTGTCAAACAGAAATGCTGAATTAGATGATATCATGGGTGCGTTCAATGAAGTGCAGGAAGGTTTCCGTCTGATAAACGAGGCTGAAAACCGTGTGGACTTGCAGAGTGGCTCTATCCGTGAGAACAATGCTGACAAGATAAAAGAAGATATCCGTTTCATCAGTGAGAAATTGCAGGCAAACCGTGAGCAAATCGCGAAACTGGAAAAACAGTTGAAGAACAGCCAGTACAATTCCGCTCAGTTGAAGAAAGCCATTGCCAACCTGACTAAGGAACTGGAGGCTAAGCAGCAGCAGATTGAAACACTGCAGGCTGAATTGGCTTCAAAGAACATCCGTATCGCTGAACTGGATGATGCTGTGGCCGGTTTGAACCAGAATGTAAGTGAACTGACTGCTGAAAATGAAGCGAAAGCAGCTACTGTAGCCAGCCAGGATAAGGCACTGAATGCTGCTTGGTTTGTTTTTGGAACAAAATCTGAATTGAAGGACCAGAAGATTCTTGAAAAAGGGGATGTACTGAAAAGTGCGGACTTCAACAAGGATTATTTCACTCAGATTGACATCCGTACCGACAAGGAAATCAAGTTGTATTCCAAACGTGCTGAATTGTTGACCACTCATCCGGCTGGCTCATACGAACTGGTGAAGGATGCGAAAGGCCAGCTGACTTTGAAGATTACGAATCCTACTGAATTCTGGAGCGTGTCACGCTATCTTGTTATTCAGGTGAAATAAGAGATATTGAATGATTGTTTTGTGAAAGGGTTGTGCCATGAGTGGATACAACCCTTTTTTAATCTGTTTATTTGTGTATGTACAAAAGTATATTCATTGACTTGGATGATACGGTGTGGGCTTTTTCCGAAAATGCCCGTGATACCTTTCAAGATATGTATGATAAGTATCATTTCGACCGTTATTTTCGTTCTTTTGAACATTTCTATGAGATTTATGAAGCGCGGAATGTGACGTTATGGGAGGAGTACGGAAACCGTAAAATAACCAAGGAGGAGTTGAACATTCAACGTTTCTCTTATCCCCTGCTGCAAGTGGGTGTGGATGATAAAGCATTGGTAAAAGCCTATTCTGAAAACTTCTTTGCTGATATTATTTATAAGAAGAAACTGATGCCCCATGCACGCGAGGCGTTGGAGTATCTGGCTTCCAGATATGATTTGTACATCCTTTCCAATGGCTTCCGGGAATTGCAGGAACAGAAGATGCGTTCAGCGGGAGTGGGAGAATATTTCAAGAAGATTATTCTGTCTGAAGACATAGGAGTGCTGAAGCCTTATCCGGAAATCTTTTATTTTGCCATGTCGGCTACCCAGTCGGAATTGAAAACTTCTTTGATGATAGGCGATAACTGGAAGAATGATGTAGCAGGGGCGGAGAATGTGGGGATGGGTTCTATTTATTATAATATAAAGAAAGAGGCCTCTTTACCTTTCAGGCCGAGTTTCGATATGAAGGACTGGAAGGAAGTGGAATCCTTTCTATAATCATACATGAAAAGGATATGCGGCGGAATTTTTCATGCTGCATCAACAGGGAAATTCCGAAGCCTTCATGGAGGTGGAGGATGAATAGATGGAGTGTGCAGAAAATGAAAGAGTCCGGCGTGATACCGGACTCTTTCTATATAACAGGAAACTGTTTGAATTGTCTGACTTTTCAAGGTCACTTCATGTTGCCTCTATCAATATTGAGGATTTTGAATTAAAGCACTGTTCAAGTCTATTTCGCGTTGAGGAATAGGCATGATAGTCCGATAATCATTGTAATTGATCACATCTGTAATCATGGCCGGAGTGACACTTTTCTTGTTTCTCCAATATGCGAATGTGGTCTGATTCTCGGCAAACAACTCTTTTTCATACTCAAAAAGAATATCCTCCAATGTCACACTGCTTACATCTTCATAACCTTCGATACGGTTTTTTCGGATCGTATTCAGGTAAATTGCGGCAGCATCCCCTCCCGATAAATGATAAGCGGCTTCTGCAGCGATCAGATAGATCTCGGACAAACGGATGATTTTAGGATTGTTCACGTAAATGCTGCCATTACGGCCCGGATATTTGGCTGGATAATATCCTGCGGAAGTTTTGTAAGAAGCCGCGGTCTGATCTTTGATCAAGGTGCTGCGAATGTCTTGAGAATTGTTTTTTAGATACTTGAACAATTCGCTGTCTGTATTGAAACCGCATTCCGGATAACCAGTGGCGTCTGTATAATATCCCAATGAATTACGTTGCGCATTGTAATTATCTGTAATCAACAGCTCGAATATTGATTCGGCCGTGCCTTCCTGTACCCATACATTGGGGTATTCGGCTCTAGAATACAAATTGTATGCGCCGCTTTCGATAATTGCTTTTGCATCAGCTAAAGCCAGATCGTTCTTGCCGTAATATAGGTAAGCGCGTGCTCTTAATGCCAAGGCACCGTAATAATTGAGATAACCGGTGCTCTTGGATTTAGACAACAGGGGCAGGGCATCCGTCAAGTCCTGGATAATCTGGTCATAAGTCTGCTTCAAAGTAGAACGGCTTCCTTTGTAATCGGCTTCGAACGCCTCGGTTGACAATACCAGACCGGAGTTGGCTTCATCAAGATTGGATACCGTCGTCGGGATATGGCAGAACATTCTTGCCAAATCAAAGTGAAGCAGTCCTCTCCATGCCAATAATTGCCCGTGCAGATTCTTGATCTGAGTTTCATCACCGGTTACATTGTCCAGATAGCTCAATGCCTTGTTCGCATTGGCCAAAGCCTTGTAATAGTAATAATAACCATAGTCGGGCAATGCGTCGTTTTTAGTCATAGCATAATAAGATATGGGGCTTGATTGTCCGTAGTCTCTGATTACTTTAAAATTGCCGGACATCAAGTCTGCATAGATTCCAAACTCGGCGCTATAAGTCATTCTGCCTTCCGAAACGATATAACCGACACCGTTTACAGCGTTCTGCAAATCGAACACGGAAGTAATAGCTCCTTCAGACGGGAGGGCCGATCCTGGAGCTTTGTCTAGAAAATCACTGCAGGAAGAGAATGAGATTCCGGCAGCCAATCCTATAATTAAATATATATTTTTCATTTTGTTATTCCTTTAAATTATAATTCGAAATTCAATCCAAACATAAACGCTTTGGTGGGAGGAGTGTCTGTCTGACGGTATCCGTTGATATCCACATCCGGATCTATGTCCTTTGTAGCACAATAAATCAAGAACGGGTTGGTTGCCTTGAAATAAACTCTCAGGTTATTGATGTATTTCTTTGAAACAGGAATCTTATAACCAAAGGTGATGTCGCGCATACGGATATTGTCGGTGGAACGTACGGTTCTGGAAGAGAATCGGTCTGAACGATAAGGATTGTTATAGATAGGTTTGGGATTGTCCACTTTGTCGCCCGGTTTAGTCCAGTAATTTCCTGCTACATCAGCGGTCATGTTGAAACTGCCCACATGTACACCGTCACTGTAGGTAAGGAAGTATCCGGGATAGTCAAACAGACTTGCGCCTGTCTGGAATGAAATCATGAATGACAAGTCGAAATTCTTATAAGTAAATCGGTTGGTCATACCACCCATCCAGTCGGGGACAGCCTTTCCTACAATACCTTTTCCAGCTTTGCTGTAATAGTTGGTAACGCCTTTGGAATGATCGTCCGGGTCAATCCAGAATTCTCCCAAACCGGTTTCAGAGTTCACTCCGATATATTCGGGCAGGTAGAATGTATGCATGGATTCACCTTCGCGAAGCAAATACATATTACCGTCACCATATTGAACGTCTGCTCCGTCGGGCAATTCCTTAATTTTAATGCTTTGGCGGGTCAAGTTCAAGTCGGTAGTCCATGTGAAGTTTTCTGTAACCACGTTTTGAGAGCTGATGGTAAACTCAACACCTTGGTTCTTCATTTTACCCAGATTCTGCCATTGGCTTGAGAAACCGGTCACATAGGATGTCGGTGTCTGGAACAGCAAGTCTGTGGTCAGTTTGGAATAATACTCAACTGTCAGGTTTACGCGGTTGTACAGATTCCAGTCCACACCCACGTTGAAGTTCTGAGATTTTTCCCAGCCCAGCTTTGTGTTTCCGGCATTTCCCCAATAAATGGCCGGACTGCTTCCGTAACCTCCGTTGGTGGAATAAGTATCCATGTAGCCGAAATAGTCACCCGGCAGGTTACCGTTAGTACCGTAAGAAACGCGCAATTTCAAGTCTGTGAACAATGGGTTGTCCTGCAAGAAGCTTTCGCCGCTCAGTCGCCATGCTCCGGATACAGACCAGAAGTTTGCCCAACGGTTGTCTGCTGCCAGACGTGAAGAACCGTCCCGGCGGAAACTGGCCGACAAATAGTATTTATTGTCGAAGTCATAGTTGATATTGCCGAAATAGGACATGATCGCGGCCTCATATACATTGCTTGAAGTCGAGTAGCTTTGTCCGTTGGCCAAATCGGGCAATTTGTCAGTAGCATACGATTTTGCGCTTGCGTACAGATAGTTCAAAGACCGGTCTTCCACTTCATATCCGACCAATGCATTTACATTGTGTCTGTCAAATGAGTTGTGATAGTTCAGGGTTGTGGAAGAAGTGAGCGTCTTGTTGGTGTAATCATAGCGTGTACCCAGACCACCTAATGATTCTCCATTCACACTTTCCGGTGCCCAGAATTCCCGTTCTTTGTTATTCATGTAGTCATATCCCAATACAGTGCGGGCTGTGAAATTATAAGGAAGTGTTACTTCTGCTTCAAAGTTAGTCATACTACGCATCAAGTCCGAAGCTACCGTTTCAGCTCTTGGTCCTGTCTTTTGTCCTAACATCAGATTCGGGTTGGAAATTTTAGAGCTGAAAGAAGCGTTTGGATTATACGAGCCGTCTTCCAGTTTTACAGGCGCTGTAGGGTCCATAGAAAACATGATGGACAATGGAGAAGTTGTTCCAAAGCCTTGTGACTGATCGTTTTGGTCACGGAATCCTTCAGTTGAAGAGAACGAAATCATTTGTTTGGCCGAAACTCTAAGCCAGTTTGTTACTTTATGATCCAGGTTCAAACGACCGCTATAGCGTTCGAACTCACTGCCTTTTACTATACCTTTTACTTTGTTGTATCCAAAGCTGGTATAAAAACGGGTCTTTTCATTACCACCGTTGATAGCAACCTGATGATTGGTATTCAGTCCGTTTTTGTACACTTCCTTTTTCCAGTCGGTATTGGTGTCGCTGTTATAGTTATAGAACCAGCCGGGCACTTCCTCATTGGCTGCTGAGGCTGCTGTCGCTTCATCCATGCCGGCATATTCTATAAAATAGTTTTTAATGGCATGCCAGTAATAGTCTTTTGTATCTTTGGCATCCATCATTTTATATTGGTTGCGGACAGCCATGCTGGTCCAGCCTGTTTCCATGTCATAGCTGACGCGGGTCTTTCCCTCTTTGCCTTGTTTGGTTGTAATGATGACAACGCCATTGGCGGCACGAGAGCCGTACAATGAAGCTGCCGCCGCATCTTTCAAGATCGTCATGCTGGCAATGTCGTCGGGGTTGATGGAAGATAATACAGATTGAGATTTCAGACCGGAACTCATGTCATCGTTCACAACCGGAACTCCATCTACAACATATAAAGGCTGTGTGGATCCGTTGATTGAACCAATACCGCGAATGAGAATCTTTTGATCCGAACCGGGATCGCCGGTAGAACCGCCTACACGCACTCCGGCGACTTTGCCTTCCAGTGATTTCACCAAAGATTCTTTCTGTGTACTGATCTCCCCTGCTTTCATAACAGAAGCAGACCCGGTAAATGAGGCTTTTTTGGCTGTGCCGTATGCCACAACCATTACTTCGTCAAGTACCTCTGTGTCAGATTTTAAAGATATCTGTAAATTGGCTTTGATACTCACCTCCTGAGTAGCCATACCGATGAAAGAAACGAGCAAAGTCTTTGCGGAACTAGAAAAATATATAGTACGCTGATTATCAAATAATTATCAACTCTATCATATTATGCCAACATACACTCCACGGGGTTATAACGCCATAACCTACAAGTTATTTCTACCATAATTCTACCATAAAATGAGATTGTGTTGATATCATTTCACTAAATTAACCTTTATAAAATTCGTATATGGCTTAAATGTTTAACATGCCACCACGCGGTACACATTCCCCTTGGCGGTATGCACCCGTTCGCCCAGCTGGGGCAGGATACGGCTCAGGCTGTAGGCGGTCATGCCCCTCATGACCGAAGGATGGGCGGCTTTCATGCGCTCGAACAACTGGGTGGCGGAAAGGGTCAGCACTTCCTGCGGATGGTCCTCTTCGGTGGCAAAACGGAAGCAGAGGCGGAATACTTCCTCTTCGGGTATGTGCTTGTAGAACAGTGCGTTGTGCTGCTGCATGGCTTGTTCCTCTTCCTTGTTGAACCAGCTTCGCTCACCGGACAGAAGCTCCGCCTTGAGCTGGGCGTACAGCTGCTTGTGCTCTACGGGCGTGGCGCAGTCTATGGCGTGTTCCAGGCTGACACAGAGGAAGCGTCGTGAGCCGGTACGGTCCACCAGCAGGTCCTCCCGGTTGCTGGTGCCGATGAACGAGGCGATGCGGGGAAGTGCCGATGCACTGCGTTTGTAGGCCTTGCGGATGTTCAGTGCGGAGGCCTGCATCAGGTTCTTCAGCAAGGGCATTTTGGATGCGCCTAGTTTGTCAAACTCATCCAGGTTGATCAGGCCGTAGGCGGCCAGTCTGGCTTCGGCGGATGCCGGGGAGCTGAGGTCGTAACTTTCCGTGTAGTAGGCTTTCAGCGTATCGGGCATCAGCAGGCGGCAGAACGTACTTTTCCCCAGTCCCTGACGGCTGCTCACCAGCAGGGGGGCCACACTGTTGGCGCGGTTATTATCCGGATTAAGCTGCATCCATTGGGCGGAGAGCCCCAGCATCCAGCGGTGGAAACCGTTCACCCATACCGGGTCTTCGGACACCCGGCGGGCGAGTGCGGATACCCGGTCCGTTCCGTCCCATTCGGGGAGGTGCTCAAAGTAGGCGGTGAAGGGATGGTATTCGCTGATGCGGCGCGAGCGCACAAAGCGTTGGATGTCCCTGTCCCAGCAGTCTATGCCTGTTTCGATGGCTTCCATACTGAGCGAGTTCATCCATCGCTCGTCCACCTTGGTGTAGCGCAGGTGGGTGTCGGGAATGTCGTTTGCTATGTCTGTTATGTTTTCTATGTTTGCCACCTCGGTTTCCTCGGTAAGGACATTGAAGCGGAAACGGTAGCGGGAGGTGAGGAAAGCGGTCACCTCCTGCATCAGGGTACGTGATTTCGCCTTCCTGCCGGTATCTTCCGAGGGTGCTTGTTCCGTTTTCTTTTGAACGTCTTTCGTATGGGCGGAATGTTCCTTTGCTTTTTCGGTTGAGGCTGCCGGCCGTTTGTGGGAAACGTCCACATTTTCCGGCAGGTTGTCCTTGCCGTTTTCAGCGAGGAGCACCTGTGATCCGGTCACTTCTCTCACTCCGTCTTCGCCTGACACGATGTAGTGGTAACTGCCCGTGGGTGCCTTCCCGTCGGTGCGCGGAGTCCAGTTCAGTACCAGAGCCAGCTGCCCCTCGCGGATATCCAGTGCCAGACGCACACCGGGGATAGTGCGGCAAAGCGGCATCACTCCGTTGAGGGCGGATACGAGATCACGGCGCAATGTTCCCTCGGTGGGAACAGGGCTTGACAGGAATTTGCTTCCGAAGAAGACTGTTTTGAGAGTGGCGAATACATTCATAGGTTACTTTTTTTAGTTTGGCAAACTACAAATATACAACATAAAAAGGCGTTTGTCAAGAGGGGCGGGTAATAGGGTATGGAACTTGGTGCAGGATTCGATGAAACTTGGGGCAAGATCCGATGGGACTTGGTGCATGATTCAATGGAGCTTGCTGCAAGATTTGTCTTACACTGGTATAGGTTGACACTTAAAAAGAGGCATAAAAAAAGAAATATTATGTCTAAATTTCATCGTAAGAATTATTCTGAGAGTTTCAAATTAGAAGTTCTCAGAGATTATTATGCAAGTGGTTTGTCAAAGAATTCTACTGCGAAAAAATGGGGGCTAACGAGTAATACTTATATTAGCCGTTGGCAGAAGTGCTATCCAATTGATTCGGAATTACTATCTTTGTCTTCCGAACCAATATCACAAGGTCAAATGAAGAATGATTCTAAATCAAGAGAACAAATTCTGGAGGAAGAGAATTTGCGTCTTAAGAAGGCTTTGGAAACGGAGAAATTGCGTTCCCGCGCCTTTCAGAAATTGATTGAGCTGACAGAAAAAGAAGAGGGTATTTCCATCTTAAAAAAAGATGGTGCCAGGCAGTGACAGGGCTTCGCAAAGAGTTTCCCCGCATTAGCGTGAAAACTCTTTGCGGACTGTTTGGCATGACTCCCCAGGCCTATTACAAAAAAAAGAAGACGCTTGTTTCACGCAGACAGATACAAGACACCATGCTTTCCTTTGTCCAATATTACCGTTCCAAGGCCCCCGGAATCGGTGGTCTGAAGCTCTATAACGAACTCCGTTCTGTTTATGGCAGTGGGTTGATTGGCGGTCGGGATACCTTTCTCAACCTGCTTCGTTCCCGTCATCTCATGCTGCCTCCCAAAAAGCCGCGGCATACGACGGATTCCAACCATCTGTACAAGAAATATCCGAATCTGACCAAAGGCATAACGGCACAATACCCGAACCATATTTGGGTGAGCGATATCACTTATATCTGGATTGAAGGAGGGGTATGTTACCTACATCTCATTACGGACACATATTCGCATGCCGTCCTGGGATGGGTGCTCGCCCCCGGACTCCAGGCCGATTATACGATACAGGCACTTGAACAGGCAATATCGGAAAGCGGCGGCGGCAACCTCTGCGGTACAATCCACCACTCTGACCGTGGTTCCCAGTACGCCTGTGATGCGTATGTCAATGTCCTAACCGGACATCACATACGCATAAGCATGACTGAAAGCTACAAACCGACCGACAATGCGGTAGCCGAACGGATGAACGGGATATTGAAATGTGAATGGATATATGGCATGTCCCTGTTCAAGGATGAGGATGACGCAAGACAGCAGATTGCCCAGATGATAGACTTCTATAACAACGGACGACCGCATATGAGTATCGGAATGAAGAAACCGATGGATGTATACTATGGAGAGGTGCCGGGAAAGTGCATGTGGAAAAAAGAAGGGAAAAAGAGGGCAGATGACAAATAAATGGTATATTTGTAACACCGAGAACTGGAGACATGACGGTTTATGCCATTGTCCCACAAAAGTCAATAGGGTATCGAACCCTATTGACTTTTACCGAGAACTGAAAACAATTAGGATTGTCCATTGTTTTCGTGTATAACAACTTCGTTAGTTGGAAAAAGCGAAAATAGACAACCTGTTTAGTAAGGAGTAACTAAAAATAACAACGTATTTAGTAACCAGCCTCGAAAAGTAACAACCATTTTCAGTATAAGTCAACTTGGGGCAAAATTCAATGGATGCAGGGCGCAATACATACGTATGTGTAAGCCGATGCTTGCGTATGTGTGCCCCGATGCTTATGTACGTGTGGGCTGACACGTTACTAATGTCGGGGCTTATACGTTACTAATGTTATTGTTGAATACGCCTTTATGTTTTTAAAATACACCTTGAGCTTTAAAAAATACGCCTTCAACTTTTAAGAAAACATCTTCAGGCTTTTAAAAAACAACTATACGTTTTTAAAACACGCCAGCTTGTTCAGTGCACAGACTTAGCCTGTTCAACGTACAGACTTAGCCTGTTCAACGTACAGACTTAGCCTGTTCAGCTTACAGACCTGGTCTGTTCCGTGTATTACTCCCCCACTAATCCGATACGCTCCCTTTTCCCCTCATCCTGTCATCTTATGTAATATGCACAGAAAATCAGCCGGTTAAAGCTGAAACCACTTCCCCTCACTTCCATTTCAGCCCGTATCGTTTTGTCCCTTCACAAAAAATGTGAAAGAGCAGGCTGAAAGGAGGCTGACAGGGCAATGACAGGAGCCCCTTCATAGCCGGAACGCCTATGGACAGGGCGTTTCAGCTGTAGATGAAAGGAGAAAAGGAACAACCGGCTTTTATCGCTGAGTCATTTAATATGAAGATAATCTCAGCATCCCTACATGCTAATGAACAGAGGATTGTCAATGTATTGAACTCTAATTTATTATCGATACGGCACTTCAAATCATAATATAGAGGACCATCTTAATGGAGGGTCTTCCGATTTGGCTGTAATCCAATTGATTAAACTTCATAAAAAGTGATTTTGGCCACGTTAAAGCCACTACTGCTATATATCGACTTTTCAACCCTCGGAAAAAAAATCGCCAAATCCGTGAATATGGACTTGGCGAACTTTTGATTTTAAGGTTTCAGCCGAGGGCGCTTGAAAAGTATGAACTATTTCAGTGCCCTTTATTACCAGACATCTTTTTATTATAGATTTATCAGTAATTATTCATTTTTATCAGTAATCTCACTATTGGCATTCAACTCTTTATCAGGAATTTGATAAATGAACAATTTGCTACCGGCAGGGACTTCCTTTGGAGCAATCGCACTATGATTAATCGCATGTGTTCTATCCAAACTTTCATGACGACGTTTCATGTCAAACAAACGACGACCTTCACCCCACATTTCAATACGCTTTTGAAGTTCAATTTCTTGTAAAAGCGCATCACTTGTTGCGGATGTTTCGTATTCCGGATTACGAGTTTTCATAATCGTAGTCAGCATTGTTTTTGCTTCACTTTCTTTTCCTGCCCTATATAATGCTTCTGCTGCGACAAAATACATTTCACCGGTACGCAAATAAATATAATCAGAGCAGAAAGTATCACCTGTAGGAGTAAAACCAGGTGCGGTAGAACCTACATCAATAAATTTGCGCTGCACATATTGTCTTACTTTATAATGAGTATTTGTTTCTCCAAAATCAACTCCAAACCATTTCTTACGAATGTCTTTGTCTGAAATCTTTTCATACAAATCACTGGAAATCATTTTGTAATTTCCTAAACTACCACCATAGCCCGGACCGTAAGGATCAACTTGACTCATGAATGAAGCGTAAAATGTATTCGTTTCACCATTAATATCAGCCCCCCATAACACTTCGCTCAAAGAAAGGTCATTAAAGCCGGAAAGTAATTCTTTTTCACTCATCAGTGACCCACCTTCAATAGCCAATTTTGCGTATTTGGCAACTTCATTCCATTGATCGGGATAATCATTGACAAATGAAAGGATGTTTGCATAAATGGCAGCTGCTGCATATTCATTCAATTCATCTTTCTTGGATATACCTTTTCCTTTCAAATAATTATATCCTTTGTCTATATCGCTCAGTATCTGTTCATAGACCTCACCTACAGGAATACGATTCAATTTGGTTTCAGATTCGGTATAAATAGGAATACCTAATTTATCTTTATTCCATTCATAAGGTTGTTGGTACATGTTTATTAACCAAAAATAGCAGTAAGCACGTATGGCGTAACTTTGTCCCAACATCTTCTCAACACTCTCATCACCGCTGCCCTCTTGTTCTTTCAGACCGCCGATTACTTCATTCGCACCACTGATTACAGCATACAGTTCTTGCCAGTAAGTGGTAGTACGACGATAACTTGAGGCACGGTTGTCAAGCAGATAATCATATACGAAGAAGTGTGAAGTCATATACGCCATATCACCCCCCATCAAGTCCGTAGCCAATTCAAACGCTTTTAATCCGAAGTCATCATGACTTTGCTGTGCTTCCGGAGCAAACATATTTTTGTAATATCCTGTAATGTATGCTTGAATAGCTGTAGGATCTTTGTCAAGCAAATCCTTAATTTGGTCTTCTGATGCATTTTCTGAAGGCTCCTTGTCCAAAAAGTCATCGCTACAAGACCCCATCATAAGTGCTGCAGCCAATATTGCTAAATATTTTGTATATTTCATAATTCTATTCTTTTAAAAGTTCAAATTAATGCCGAATGATAAAGTACGAATCGCAGAATAGTTGGCAGCCGAATATCCATAAGCATATTGGCGTGGATCCATACCTTTACGTTTAGAGAATAAAGCTACATTATCGGCAGATACGTAAATACGTGCACTGCTTGCTGATATTGCTTTCATCCATTCTTTCGGGAAAGTATATCCTAATGAAATATTACGGATATTGAAGAATGATGCATTCGTCAAGAAACGTGAAGACTGACTGTTGCTATTTTGCGCACCGTCCATTATAGGTACATTTGTATTTTTGTTTTCCGGAGTCCAGGCATCCAAGATATCCTTGTGCCAGTTGTTGCCCATATTGCTTCCCGCATGCATGAAAGAAGAATACATGCTGTCATATATCTTTCCACCTATTTGAAAGTTTGCAGCTATAGACAGATCGATTCCTTTGTATACAAAATCAGTTGAGATACCTCCTTGGAAGTCGGGCAAAGTAGAACCCAGTTCATATTTACTTGCCTGAGTATAATCTTCTGTCACAGTTTTTCCGATCACTTTGCCATTAGCATCTTTCTCATCCATATACCATTGTGCCGCACCTGTCTCCGGATTAACACCTGCATATTCATAGGTATAAAGATCATAGATGGAGCCTCCTTCCATCAAGCGGAATAAAGAAGCGGTACCATGAATGATTCCGTTCTCTCTTTTGTCTTCCGGAAGATTCAATATCTTATTGCTATAGTGTGTACCGTTAAAAGAAAGATTCCATGTAAAATCTTTTGTTTGAATCGGAGTGGCAGAAATAGTAAATTCAATACCCTTATTCTGCATATCCAACAAGTTCATCGGAACGTAAGAAATACCAGAAGAAATAGGATAAGGCATATTGTACAACATGTCCGAACTCTTCTTCAAGAAGTATTCAGTTTCTAGTTTCAAACGGTTATTAAAAAAGCCAGCTTCCAAACCAATATTCAAGTTTTTGCTTTTTTCCCAAGTCAGGTCTTTATTTCCACGATAAGTTTCGACTACAGAGAAATCTCCGTTATTATTGGTTACAGAATATTGTTTCAAATATGGCTGATAGACTACATAACCATTTATATCAAGAATTCCATCATTACCTTGTGTTCCATAACTTGCTTTCAGTTTAAGATTGGATAACCATTCCACATCTTTCAAAAACTCTTCCTGGGTCAATCTCCAAGACCCTCCGACAGACCAAAAAGTACCACGGCGATGGTCAGGATGGAATTTGGAGGATTCATCCGAACGAATACTTGCAGACAGATAATATTTGTTATCAAAATCATAGTTTACACGTCCGAAGAAACTTTCCATGCTATGTTCTTGCGTGTATGATTCCATATCACTCATAGTTATAGCATTGTTGAACTCAGGATTCCCAATAGTATAAAAATTATATTTATGAGTATACTGATACTTCAGTGTATATGAATAAGATTCGTGACCCGCCATTATGTCAATATTATGATGGCCGAACGATTTGTTATAGGTTAAAAGTTGATTTGCTGTAAATGATTCAATACGTTGATTGTATTTGTAAGTACGACCATTCACTTTAGCAGCATCTCCATACAATTGATTCATGTGGTCTGTACGGATCTGGTTCATCAAATCATAACCAATATTAGCGGTCGCCTTTAAACCATCAATAATATTAATATTGATAGTACCACGACCATTAAAGTTGTCATTCAATGTCTGATGTACATCCAATCCAGAGTTGGCTGCAATATTCTGATTGCTGAAACCACCCATACGTGTACTGTATGTACCATCACCAAAATCATAAACAGTGTTGCCATCTTCGTCATATATGCGACTTCCGTTTTCGTCATACGCATATACAGGATAGATGGGAGCGATCTGCTGAGTAAACATAAAAGCATTAGAATAATTAGTCAGACTGGCATTTTGCGACTGGCCTGCATTTTTTTCTGCTCTTGCATAAGCCAAATTACCATTGACGTCAATAAATTTGTTTACAGTATGATTAATGTTGGCACGTGCTGAAATACGTTCGAAGTCAGTATGCCTTAAAATTCCTTCATCCTTCAAATATCCCAATGATAAAAAATGAGTTGTCTTGGCATTACCACCTTGCAAACTCAAATTATATTCCTGGCGCATACCATTATGCAATGCGGCATCAGCCCAATCGTCATTATGACGGAGAGCAGCAGAACTAACTACACCATCAGCTGAAACCATAGCATTATTAGCTACACCGATAAAAGGATTGTAACCAATGCTGCCGATCAATCCTTCAGAAGCTTCCGCGCCTGTAGATTGATTTTTCAACGTATTCCAAGCTGTCAGTACGTATTCTTTTTGATCTTTCATGATATCATATTCAGGGACACCACGAGTATTTACTCCCCAGCGTGCATCAAGAGTAACTTTGGACTTGTCTACCATACCTTTTTTGGTAGTAATCATCACAACACCGTTTGCAGCACGTGAACCATAAAGGGCTGCAGACGCAGCATCTTTTAATATAGACATGCTTTCAATATCGGCAGGATTCAATGCATTAACAGACTCTTCATCATAAGGCATACCATCAACGACATACAAAGGAGCCGACGAGGCACTAAAAGATCCAATACCACGGATTCTTATTTTTGCATTTTCTCCAGGCTGTCCGCTGGTATTGATTACTTGTACACCAGCTGCTGCACCTTCCAAAGCTTTAGAAACTGAAGAAACTTGCATTTTTGCTATTTTTTCTCCACTAACGGCAGCTGCTGAACCTGTAAAAGATGATTTTTTCGCAGTACCGTATGCCACAACCACTACATCGTCAAGCATCTCTGCATCAGATTTCAAAACGATATGAACAGTCTGTTTAATACCCACTTCCTGAGTAGCCATCCCAATAAACGAAACCACCAAAGTCTTTGCGGAACTTGGAACGTTTGATAATGTAAATTTACCATCCATGTCAGTAACTGTACCTACAGTAGTACCTTTTACCAAAATAGAGGCGCCAACTACGGGTAATCCGTCTTCCTCCGAGATAACAGTACCTGTCACCTTCGTGATCTGAGCGGTTACCAGACCTATACCTACAAAAAGGCAGGTCAATAACAGCATTAATTTTCTTTTCATAAAATTCTCTCTTAAAGTTTAACTTTGCATTAATATAAATTCATTCACTCTAACAAATTACAAAGGTATGAATAAAATTGTAATCTCAAACAAATTATTGTAAAAAACATACTAAACCGCTATATTTTTATGCTTTTGGGCATTTAAAACTCACAAAAAACGAAAATAAACCTCATATTTATTCTTTTTTCTAAGTCGTGAAGAGAAATGACTTTCAAATTATAACTTATTATATAAACATACATTAACCTACAAATGTTAATCAATCGTCTAATTAATATAAAGATGGAAACAAAATAGCAGGATAACGCTTTTCTACTTTTCTTTATTGCGTCTTATTATAGTATTGTAGTATTTCAATTAAAGAATTAAATTATGAGGAAAATCAGTTATCGTTTCGTTTACAATCGAAAAAAAAGTTTAAATGACAGAGGGACAGCTTTAGTTCAAGTTGAGGCTTACTTGAATAAAAAGAAAGTGTATTTCTCCACGCATGTTTATTTACGGCCGGAACAATGGGATGTAAAAAGAAAGGTGGTCAAGGATCATCCCAATCAAGATGCACTGAACGGCATGCTCAATGAGTTTATTATTGAATTGGAGAAAAAAGAATTAAGTTTGTGGAGACAGGGAAAGACTATAACCTTGAGCCTCATCAAGGAAGAGTTCAAATCGAATACAGACGCTTCTTTTTTAGGGTTTGCACGCAAAGAAATTATTTCTTCCCAGTTAAAAGACAGTACCAAGCGCAATCATTTGACAACAATAACCCTTTTACAATCGTTCAAGCCGACAATTGAGTTTGAAGACTTGACCTATAATTTCGTTACAGATTTTGAAAAATTCCTTTATGAATCCGGATATCAAACAAACACAATAGCCAAACACATGAAACATTTGAAATCTTTTGTTAATGCCGCAATTAATAAAGGATATATTGATCCTAACAATTATGCCTTCAGAAGATATAAAATCAAAATGAAAGAAGGAAAACATGTTTTTTTATTGCCGGAAGAAATGAAAAAATTAGAGGAAGTCTCTCTGACAGGAAGAAACAGGGGGTTGGAACATACACTTGATGCTTTTTTATTTTGCTGTTATACAGGATTACGTTATTCTGACTTTGTGAGTCTGAAAGAAAAGAATGTCGTGAAAATGGGCGGAAAATTGTGGCTGATTTTTGACTCTGTCAAAACCGGTGCGGAAGTAAAATTGCCTTTAAGCCTGTTGTTTGAAGGTAAGGCACTAACCCTGTTGCAGAAATACCGAGGGAAATGGAGTTCGTTTTTTTCAATAAAGAATAATTCAAGCGTAAATAAAGAACTGATACGAATAGGCAAATTGGCCAGAATAAACAAACACTTTTCATTCCATTCTGCCCGCCACACCAATGCGACTTTATTGATATACAAAGGCGCCAATATAACAACTGTGCAAAAGCTGTTAGGACATAAAAATCTTGCTACGACACAGATATATGGAGAGGTGATGGGAAGTACAATCGTACGGGATTTGAAAAAATGCCAAAAGAAATAGCGCATCATCTCCTTGATAAAGTTTATTGCCTTGTAAGCACAGCGTTTCTTCGCCGTG
The DNA here is from genome assembly GCF_054653615.1 of Phocaeicola sartorii JCM 17136 = DSM 21941. Taxonomy (NCBI): domain Bacteria; kingdom Pseudomonadati; phylum Bacteroidota; class Bacteroidia; order Bacteroidales; family Bacteroidaceae; genus Phocaeicola; species Phocaeicola sartorii. The sequence continues at coordinate 4,026 of NZ_BAAIFW010000006.1, read as the reverse complement.
GTTGCCGGGCAATAAACTGAAGGAAATAAAACACAACAAAAATCCCCTCCTTGCACAACCAGGTAGAAAATCAGTACCAAGGGCCACTGCATTTTTTTGAATTGTTAAAGAATCCAAAACAGCCAACCGACAACTGGATTTCACATCCCGTCATTATAAATTCCGGTAACAAAGAAGAAAAATCCATGAATGCGATATCTATTAAAGAAAGGTTACGACAGGTGAAAATTTAATCAAGATGAAGGGCCGGGATGGTAGAATAATGGTATAAATAATTTCCAAAATCATTATAATACGGTTTTAAGCAGTGGGGGAATCAATTAGGTGCAAATTTTATCATATTGATAATGAACGAAATAGACAATACATTAGTTCCGCAAAGACTTTGGTGGTTTCGTTTATTGGTATGGCGACCCAGGAAGTGGGTATAAAATCCAATTTACAGATAATCTTAAAGTCTGATACAGAAGTACTTGACGAAGTGATGGTTGTAGCATACGGTACTGCGAAAAAATCATCTTTTACAGGTTCGGCGGCAGTTGTCGATAGTAAAAAAATAGAGAAAAGACAAGTGTCGAATATTACCAATGCATTGTCTGGTGCTGTAGCCGGAGTGCAGGTCATGTCTAGTAGTAATGGCGGACAACCGGGATCTACTGCAAAAATCCGGGTGCGCGGTACTGGTTCTATGGCCGCCGGAAATGCTCCGTTGTATGTAGTGGATGGGGTACCCTATGATGGAGATCTTTCTTCTATTAATACTTCCGATATTGAATCTACAACAGTCTTGAAAGATGCCGCATCCAATGCACTTTATGGTGCTCGTGGAGCCAATGGAGTTGTATTGATTACAACCAAAAAAGGATCGATGGGGAAGGCAGTGATAAACGTGGATGCAAAATGGGGATCCAATTCACGTGCTGTACCTAATTATGATGTCCTGACAAATCCGGCCACTTATTTGGAACAGGCTTATCTTTCTATGTATAATGGTCAGATATACAATGGAAAGACTCCTGCGGAAGCGAATGCTTTTGCCAATCAGTCACTGCCGACTAATAACAATGGTGGTGTAGGTTATCAAATTTATACAGTACCTCAAGGGGAGTCTATGATTGGAATGGACGGAAAACTGAATCCGAAAGCCACCTTGGGATATTCGGACGGTACATATTACTATCAGCCGGATAATTGGTATGATGAATTATTCAATAGTGGAAACTTACGTCAAGAATATAATCTTAATATATCTGGTGCTACTGACAAATTAAATTATTACATGTCCGCTGGTTATCTGGATGATAGCGGATTGATCGCCGGATCCGGATTTACCCGTTATTCAGCTCGTGTGAAGGCCGATTATCAAGCCAAAAGTTGGTTGAAGGTGGGAGCGAACATGTCATACACAAATTATGATATGCAATCTCCGGCCAGTCAGGACAGTTATGCAGGAACTTCTTCTGCCAATCTTTTCTATGTGGCTAATTACATCGCTCCAATCTATCCCATGTACGCTCGCAATGCCGACAAGTCAATTATGGTGGACAGCAACGGATTTACAGTATATGACTTTGGAGACAGAAGCGTGGGAGGAAATTATAAACGTACGTTTATGAGTGGTTCCAATCCTGCTGCCATGATGGAACTGGACAAACGTCAATACCTGGCAGATGTGTTCAGTGGACGTTGGTATGCCGCTGTTAATATCTGGGACGGATTGAAATTTACATATAATATAGGTGTTGATCTGGATAATACTCGCTACAGCTGCTTGTATAACGCCTACTATGGACAATATTCAAAAGTGGGTGGTATCGTTTATGCCGGCTCGACTCGTACCTCAGGTATCAACCAGCAGGAATTACTGTCTTACACTAAAGAATTTGGCAAGCATAACATTGACGTTCTGGTAGGACATGAAAATTATACTTATGAGTATAAATACTTAAACGGAAGCAAAGAAAAATTATTCAACCCGAATATTGTTGAAATAGACAATGCAATAAAAAATCCTTCTATTAGTTCTTTTACTGATAATTATTCTACAGAAGGATGGTTGGCACGTGCACAATACGATTATGACGGCAGATACATTTTTAGTGCCTCTTATCGTCGCGATGCTTCTTCCCGATTCGCTAAAGATAATCGCTGGGGTAACTTCGGATCTGTTGGTGGAGCATGGGTATTGACTAAAGAAGCATTTATGGAAAATCAGAAATGGGCTGATTTCATTAAATTTAAAGTCAGCTACGGTATTCAAGGTAATGATGATTTGCTTTTCAATGATGTATATGGCAGCAAGAACTATTATCCATACCAGGATCAATATAATGTGGTAGAGAATAATGGAGATTTTGCGGTAAATATGTCCTATAAAGGAAATCCGGATATTACATGGGAAACTTCATATTCTTTTAATGCCGGTTTTGATTTTAACTTGTTTAAGGGTTTGCTGAATGGTAGTATAGAATATTTCAGCCGTAAAACAACGGATATGTTGTATTACATGCCGGTTTCTCCTTCCAATGGCTATGCGGTATATCCGAAGAATGTGGGTTCTATTCGTAATAGCGGAATTGAAATAGACTTGAATTCAGACATCATCAAGACTAAAAACGTGCAATGGAATGTATTTTTGAATGCGACTTCGGTTAAAAACAAGATCTTAGAGCTTGCTCCGGAACTGAATGGAGAGCTGATATCCGGCTCTACTATCTATAAAGAGGGAAAATCCATGTATCAACGTTACTATCGCAAGTATGCAGGAGTAAATGATGAAGGTGTGGCATTGTATTATATGGATGTGAAAGATGAAAAAGGTAATGTTACAGGACGGGAAACCACTACCGAATGGAATAAAGCAACCCGATATGAGACAGGTGACTTGTTGCCGGATGTGTATGGTGGCTTCGGTACGACTGTTTCAGCATACGGTTTTGATTTTTCTATTTCTTGTGCTTATCAGTTGGGCGGTAAATTGTTTGATAGCGGTTACCAGTCATTGATGCACAACGGAAGTGCGGCTTCTGCCGGTCAGAACTGGCACAAAGATATCTTGAACTCATGGTCGGAGAGCAATAAAGGTAGCAATATACCCCGTTTGAATGGAAATGATACTTATGCTAACTCTGCTTCAGACAGATTCTTGATCAGTTCGAATTATCTGGATCTTACTAATATTACATTGGGTTATACATTCCCCAAGGCGTGGGTGACCAAATTACAGTTGTCTAATTTACGCATTTATTTTGCAGCCGACAATGTGGCTCTGCTGTCAAAACGTAAAGGACTTGACCCTCGTCAGTCATATACCAGCGCTAATGCTATGACTTATTCACCTGTACGAACATTGTCTGGTGGTATTAAATTAACATTTTAATTAAAAGTTAGAAATATGAAACTATATAAATATTTATATCTCCTTCCATCTTTTGCATTTATGGTAACATCCTGCGATCTGGATGAAATACCTGAAGGAGGCACGATCACCTCTGATCAAAAAGATGAAATACAGTCAAAAGACCCTTCGAAGCTGAAAGCGGATGTAATAGGATTGTCCTCAAACCTGATTAAATATAATTCTATCGGAGAATGGTATGGTGGTACGGCTCACTTCGATTTTGGTTTTGCGTCAGCCTGCATGATGTATGATACGAGCGGAATGGATATGCCTTCTGAAGATACGGGTTATAACTGGTACCGTTCTCAGCTGCGCATGACTGACAGAACGGAAACAGGTACCAATACTTATTACTTCTGGAATTTGTTCTACAGTGAAATAAAAATGGCGAATGACATTCTAAAAGTAGCAACAGCTGATGTGGAGGATAAGGCTTTGAAGCAATACCGTGGACAGGCCTTGGCTACTCGTGCCTGGAGTTATTTAAATTTGGTGCAAATTTATCAGTTTACTTATAAAGGACACGAGAATGCTCCGGCTGTGCCTATTGTAACAGAAGAAACGACTGGTGAACAGGCTGCCAGCAATCCGCGCGCTACGGTTGCTGCCGTATATGATCTGATCAT